>CAXSAZ010000001.1:0-461877 GCA_964235485.1 uncultured Acetobacteraceae bacterium
ATCCAGCAAACCCTACGCGGGCAGGCCGTCACCTACCTGGGTTGAGCAGATACCAAAATATTATGGCCTCGAAATAGTCGATAATGAGGTACGGCTACAAGCCTCAAAGAATTTTCCAATTTCCTTGCCTGAGCGCATTATAAATCATGTCAGCTCCTTCCTCTCTTACATGCTTTTCTTTGGAGCAATTCTTTTGGTTGCCTTACAAGTATATTTACAAGCTAGATCAGGTGAAACACTGACGCTTATCAAATCTGAGTTGCTTGTTTTTATATGTGGAATTTTTCTTCTCGGATTTATCCACGTAACAGGAAAAGTAATAGAAAATTCCATATCTCGCTATACCTCGAAATCAGAGAATACTCTACTTATTTCAGAGCGTAGGGAGCTTACCAGGCGCATGTTGCGGCAGATCGCGTTTGTCCTTTTCTCAATCAACATAATTATCCAAACCGGTCTTGCCTTTGCGGCCTGAGAACGCAAGCAAGCCTACAAATTACAAACCTGCTACTCGTTCAAGGGTCAATCGACGTACCTCTCCGTGCCGGCACCGTCGAGGTGTCGCACCCGCGCCCGCACCAAAACCTCCGGCTCCAGCAACCTGGCGTTCACGCCCATGCGGTTGCGCCCGGGAGCCGTGGCCGCCCAGTGCGTAACGCAGCCGCAGCTTCGACAACGGTGAAACGCGATGGACCGGTCGTACCATATGTAGGTGTCCGTGGCCGCGCCGGCGGGCACCAGGCGCACCTGGCTCGGCAAGTAGTAAACCCATAGCACCCCGTAGCAGCGGCGGATCGAGCAGTTGCATTCGGTGACTTCCGTTGGCGGAACGGCAACGTCCAAGCATACAGCGCCGCAGTGGCACGACGCGCGGACCATCAAGCAACCCGCACCAACCGATGCTGCTTCTTGCCGGCCGACAGCTTCACCGCCCCCTCCCGTAGGTCGCCCTCCGTCACCACCGCTGCCTCATCCTTGAGCACAACGTCGTTCACCCGCGCGCCCCCGCCGCGGATCAGCCGCCGCGCTTCCCCCAGGCTCAAAGCCAACCCGCTATCGGCAAACAGCCGGATCGCCGCGATCCCCACCGCAAGGTCCGCCCCGGCCACCCAATGCGTCGGCAGCGTGTCCGCGGCCACGCCCTCCTCGAACGCCCGTCGCGCCGTCTCCGCCGCTGCATCCGCCGCCTCGCGCCCGTGCAGCAGGGCGGCCGCTTCCGTCGCCAGCACCTTCTTCGCCTCGTTGATCCCCGCGCCCGGCAGCGTCTCCAATCGCGCGATCTCATCGAGCGGCACGTCGGTGAACAAGCGCAGGAACCGCCCCACGTCGCCGTCCTCCGTGTTACGCCAGAACTGCCAATAATCGTAGGGCGACAGCCGCCCGGCCGCGAGCCACACCGCGCCGCGGGCGGTCTTGCCCATTTTCGCGCCGCTGCTCGTGGTGATCAGCGGCGTGGTCAGGCCGAACACCTGCCGCCCCTCCGTCCGCCGCACCAGCTCCACGCCCGAGACGATGTTGCCCCACTGGTCCGACCCGCCCATCTGCAGCACCACGCCGTGACGCCGGTGCAGTTCGCGGAAGTCGAAGCTTTGCAGGATCATGTAGTTGAATTCGAGGAAGGTCAGCGGCTGCTCCCGGTCCAGCCGCAGGCGTACGCTGTCGAAGGTCAGCATCCGGTTGACGGTGAAATGCGGCCCCACGTCGCGCAGCACCCCGATATAGCTGAGGCCATCCAGCCACTCGGCGTTGTTCAGCACCACGGCATCGGCCGGGCCGTCGCCGAAGCGCACATAGGGGGAAATGCAGCCGCGGATGCCCGTCATGTTGGCGGCGATCTGCGCGTCGGACAGCATCTGCCGCGCCTCGTCCTTGCCCGAGGGGTCGCCGACGCGCGTGGTGCCGCCGCCCATCAGCACCACCGGGCGATGGCCGTGCCGCTGCATCAGGCGCAGCAGCATGATCTGCACGAGGCTGCCGACATGCAGGCTGTCCGCGGTGCAGTCGAAGCCGATGTAGCCCGTAGTCGGCCCGGTGCGCAGCGCCGCATCGAGCGCGGCCTCGTCCGTCGTCTGGTGGATGAAGCCGCGGGCCGCGGCCTCGATGAGAAACGGGCTGTCTGGCATGGCGCGGGGTCCTACCACGCGCCGCCGCCCGCCGCTACGCCCCGGCTCGCTACGCCCTTCGCACCACGTAGGTGCCGGCCAACGACTGCACGATGGCGTCGGCATGGGCCGGGTCGCGCGCCTCGATCATCAGCTCCAACTCCGCCGCCTGCACGCTGGGCGCGTCGAACAGGCGCTGGTGGATGACCTCGATGATGTTGCCGCCGGACCCGCCGATGCGCCCGGCGATGTCGGCAAGCACGCCGGGCCGGTCGGGGATCGCCATGGTGAGCCGCAGCAGCCGCCCGTCGCGCAGCAGGCCGCGCAGCAAGACGTTGGCGAGAATCCGTCCGTCGATGTTGCCGCCGCATACCGGGATGCCCACCCGGCGCCCGGCAAACCGCGCCGGGTGCGCCAGCAGCGCCGCGACCCCGGCGGCACCGGCGCCCTCCGCCACCTGCTTGGCACCCTCCGCCAGCAACGCGATGGCGTCCTCCACCACCCGCTCCGGCACCACCAGCACGTCGGACACGTGGGCGCGGATCACTTCCAGGCAGTGCGCGCCGGGCGTGTGCACGGCGATGCCCTCCGCGATGGTGGCGCCGCCGGTCTGCACGGTCTCCCCGGCCAGCGTCTGGCTGACCGAGGCGTAGGCCGCGACCTCCACCCCGATCACCTCGATACCGGGGCGCAGGGCGACGGCCGCCGCGGCGCAGCCGGAGATCATGCCGCCCCCGCCCACCGGGATCACCAGCACGTCCAAATCCGGCGCGTCCTGCAGGAACTCCAGCGCCAGCGTGCCCTGGCCGGCCATCACCGCCGGATCGTCGTAGGGGTGGACGAACACCAGGCCGTCGCGTTCCGCCAGCATGTGCGCGTGGCGCGAGGCTTCGAGCAGGTTCTCCCCGTGCAGCACGACCTCGGCGCCCCAGCCGCGGGTGCGCATCACCTTGGTGGAGGGCGTGAACACCGGCATGACGATGGTAGCGCGGATGCCGAGCAGGGAGGCATGGCGCGCCACCGCCTGGGCATGGTTGCCGGCGGACATGGCGACGACGCCGGCCCGGCGCTCGGCTTCGGTCAGCAGGGCCAAGCGGTTCGCAGCGCCCCGCTCCTTGAAGGAGCCGATGGCTTGCAAGTTCTCCAGCTTCAGCGTCACCCGCGCCCCGGTCGCGCGGCTGACCGCGTGGGACGGCAGCGCCGGGGTGCGCAGGATCTTCCCGGCGATGCGCCCGGCCGCCGCCTCGATGTCCGCCAACCCGATCATGGGCGGCACCCTAGCACGAAACGATGCTTAAATGTACTGAACTTCCAAGATCTCGTACGTGCGGTCCCCGCCCGGCGCCGGCACGGACACGGTGTCGCCGATCTTCTTGCCGATCAGCGCCTTGGCCAAAGGGGACGAGATGCTGAGCCGCGCCTGCTTGATGTCCGCCTCGTGCACGCCGACGATCTGGTAGGTGGCTTCCTTGTCGGTTTCCTCGTCCACCAGCTTGACATGCGCGCCGAACTTCACCTGGTCGCCGGACAGGCTGCTCGGGTCGATCACCTCTGCCGCTGACACGATCTCCTCCAGCTCGATCACCCGGCCCTCGATAAAGGACTGGCGTTCGCGCGCCGCGTGGTACTCCGCGTTCTCGCTCAGGTCGCCGTGGCTGCGCGCTTCGGCGATGGCGCGGATGATCGACGGGCGCTCCACCGATTTCAGGTGGCGCAACTCTTCTTCCAGCCGGAGCAAGCCGGGCGCGGTCATGGGAAACTTCTGCAAAATGCGCCGTCCCGTGGTTTAAGTTCGAGTGGCCGCGACCACTCTAAAATGATCCGCGGAAGTAAGACTGGAGCGGTGCGACTTCAAGCGTCCCCGCCTTGAGCGCCGCAATGGCGTGCACCGCCGCCCGTGCGCCGGCGATGGTGGTGTAATGCGGCACCCCGTGCAACAGCGCGCTGCGCCGGATGTCGAAGCTGTCCGTCACCGACTGCGCGGACCCGGCGGTGTTGATGACCAACTGCACCTCGCCGGAGCGGATCGCGTCCACGCAGTGCGGGCGCCCTTCCAGCACCTTGTTCACCACCCGCACTGCCAGCCCCGCGTCGCGGATGCGCGCCGCCGTGCCGCGGGTGGCCAGGATCGAGAACCCCATGTCGGTGAGCCGCCGGGCCATGGGCACGAGGCCCACCTTGTCGCCTTCCCGCACCGACAGGAACGCCGTGCCGGCGTCCGGCAGCTTGACGCCTGCGCCGAGCTGCGACTTGGCAAAGGCGCGCTCGAAGCTGGCGTCCAGCCCCATGACCTCGCCGGTCGATTTCATCTCCGGCCCCAGGATGGTATCGACGCCCACGAAGCGGGCAAAGGGGAACACCGCCTCCTTCACCGCGACGTGGGGCGCGATGGCCTGGTCGTCGAGGCGGAACTCGCTGAGCCGGGCGCCGGCCATCACGCGGGCGCCGATCTTGGCGACCGGCACGCCCGTCGCCTTGGCCACGAAGGGCACGGTGCGCGACGCCCGTGGGTTCACTTCCAGCACGAACACCACGCCGTCCTTGATCGCGTATTGCACGTTCATCAGCCCGACCACGCCGAGCGCGCGGGCCATCTCCTCCGTTTGCGCCTTGAGTTCCGTCACCGTGGAGGGCGACAGCGAGTACGGCGGGAGCGAGCAGGCGCTGTCGCCGGAATGGATGCCGGCCTCCTCGATGTGTTCCATGACGCCCGCGACATACACGGTCTGGCCGTCCGAGATGCAGTCCACGTCCACCTCGATGGCGTCGTTGAGGTAGCGGTCGATCAGCACCGGGTTGTCGCCGGACACCCGCACCGCTTCGCGCATGTAGCGGTGCAGCCCGGCGCGCTCATGCACGATCTCCATGGCCCGCCCGCCCAGCACGTAGGACGGGCGGATCACCACGGGGTAGCCGACGCGCTCGGCAATCGCCTCCGCCTCCGCCGCCGAGCGCGCGGTGCCGTTCTCCGGCTGGCGCAGGCCGAGGCGCTGCAGCAGGACCTGGAACCGTTCCCGGTCCTCGGCGATGTCGATGGCGTCGGCGCTGGTGCCCAGGATGGGAATGCCGGCGGCGGACAGCGCCTGGCTGAGCTTGAGCGGCGTTTGCCCGCCATACTGCACGATGCAGCCCAGGACCTCGCCCCGTTCCTGCTCCTTGCGCACCAGGGCGATGACCTCTTCCGCGGTCAGCGGCTCGAAGTACAGCCGGTCGGAGGTGTCGTAGTCGGTGCTCACCGTTTCCGGGTTGCAGTTGACCATCACCGTCTCGAACCCGGCGTCGCGCAGCGCGTAGGCGGCGTGGACGCAGCAGTAGTCGAACTCGATGCCCTGGCCGATCCGGTTCGGCCCGCCGCCGAGGATCACGACCTTCTTGCGGTCCGTGGGCTGGCTCTCGCAGGAGGGCTGGCCGAAGCCGCCTTCGTAGGTCGAGTACATGTAGGGCGTGGCCGACGCGAACTCCGCGGCGCAGGTGTCGATGCGCTTGTATACCGGCTGCACGCCGAGCCGGGCGCGGGCGGCGGCGACCGCTTCCGCCGTGCTGCCGGCCAGCTCCGCGAGGCGGATGTCGGAGAAGCCCATCGCCTTGAGCCGCCGCATCCCCGTGGCCTCGCCCGGCAGCCCGGACGCCGCGACCCCGCGCTCCGCCTGCACGATGCGCTCCAACTGGCGAAGGAACCAAGGATCGAATTTGCAGGCGTCGTGGATGTCCTCCACCGACAGCCCCGCCCGCAGCGCCTGCGCCGCCATCAGCAGCCGGTCCGGCCGCGGGGTGGACAGCGCGGCGCGGAACGCATCGTGCCCGCCGTCGCCGGGCGGCTCCACCGAATCGAGGCCACTGAACCCGGTTTCCATGCTGCGCAGGCCCTTCTGCAAGGCTTCCGCGAAGCTGCGCCCGATGGCCATAGCCTCGCCCACCGATTTCATGCTGGTGGTCAGCAGGGCAGGGGTGCCGGGGAATTTTTCAAAGGTGAACCGGGGGATCTTCACGACCACATAGTCGATGGTCGGCTCGAAGCTCGCGGGCGTCGTGCGGGTGATGTCGTTGGCCAACTCGTCCAGCGTGTAGCCGACCGCGAGCTTGGCCGCGACCTTGGCGATGGGGAACCCCGTCGCCTTGGACGCGAGCGCGGAGGAGCGCGATACCCGCGGATTCATCTCGATCACCACCAGCCGCCCATCCGCCGGGTTCACCGCGAACTGCACGTTGGAGCCGCCGGTATCGACGCCGATCTTGCGCAAACAGGCGATGCTGGCGTCGCGCATGACCTGGTATTCCTTGTCGGTCAGCGTGAGCGCCGGGGCGACCGTCACGCTATCCCCGGTGTGGACGCCCATGGGATCGACGTTCTCGATGGCGCAGACGATGATGCAGTTGTCGGCGCTGTCGCGCACGACCTCCATCTCGTACTCCTTCCAGCCGAGCACGCTTTCCTCGATCAGCACCTCGTCCGTGGGGCTGGCGTCGAGGCCGGAGGCGACGATCTGCTCGAACTCCTCGCGGTTGTAGGCGATGCCGCCGCCGGTGCCGGCCAGGGTGAAGCTCGGGCGGATCACCGCGGGCAGCCCGGTGGTGGCCAGGGCTTCGCGGGCTTCGGCCATGCTGTGCGCGATGGCGCTGCGCGGGCTTTCGAGGCCGATCTCGTCCATGGCGTCGCGGAACTTGAGCCGGTCCTCCGCCCGGTCGATCACGTCGGCCTTGGCGCCGATCAGCTCGACGCCGTGCCGGGCCAGCGCGCCGCTGGCATGGAGCCGCATCGCCGTGTTCAGCGCCGTTTGCCCGCCCATGGTCGGCAGCAGCGCGTCCGGCTTTTCGCGGATGATGATCTTTTCCACGATGTCCGGCGTGATCGGCTCGATGTAGGTCGCGTCCGCCAGGCCCGGATCGGTCATGATGGTGGCCGGGTTGGAGTTGACCAGGATCACCCGGTAGCCCTCCGCCCGCAACGCCTTGCAGGCCTGCGCTCCAGAATAGTCGAACTCACAGGCTTGGCCGATCACGATGGGGCCGGCGCCGATGATGAGGATGGAATGGATGTCGGTGCGTTTGGGCATGGCTACTCGCGGGCTGCAGTGCGACGGGGACGGGGCGGAAGATCAGGAATGGTGCGCCGCATGAACTCGTCAAACAGCGGCACGGTGAATGCCGTGTCGCCGTGGGCTGGGCTGAAGATCATCCCTTTGACAATCAGGCCCGCACGCAGCGGCCCGGCCGTTGTGACGTTGATGCCCAGGACCTGCGCGACATCGCCGGAGCGGTGAGGGCCACCGCCCAGCTCCGCCATTGCCCGCAAATAGTCTCGCTCACGCGGGGTCAGCCGGTCCAGGCGCACCCGGAAGAAGCTTTCGTCCAACGCCCGCAAGGCAGCCGGGCTTGCCCCATCGACGTCGCCTTCCGTGATCGGGCTGCGGCTCGCGTGGTTCCACGTGTGATAGCCCCATTCCTGGAGGAAGTATGGGTAGCCCTTGGTCAGCGACACGATGCGGTCGAGGGCCGCGACGGAGAAGGTGACAAGCTCCTGCCGCGCCGGTTCGGTCAATGCCAGCTTCGCATCGGGCGGCTCAAGCGCATTGACTGGCGGGAAGTCGAACAAGCGCTCGGCGTAGGATTTTGACCGCCCGGTCAGCCCAACCACTTGGGGCAGCCCTGCGCCGATCATCACAATGGGCAAGGAGTCCTGGGCAACCCTGTGCAGACCCATGATCAGGGCGCTCATGTCCTTTTCTGAAAGATACTGGATTTCGTCGATCAGCAACGCGATGGCAGTCCCGCGGGAAGCGGCGGCACGGCCCACGGCCACGAGCAGGTCGGGCAGATCGGTCTCGATGTCGCCGCTATCGGCCGAACCGACCTCGCCGTCGATGTCGAGGCGCAGCTCCGCATGGCCGACCTTGACCGTCAGCGCCGACATAAAACTTTTCAGTACGCGAAGACCGCGCTTCACCTTTTCATCCAACGCGCCGAGCCGGTCCAGTTCGAGCAATGTTCGCCGAAGATGGGGAACAAGCAGGTCGGGAAGCGGTTTCTGATCGTGTGCCTCGATGGCGCAGGTGCGGTATTCAGTCTCTTCCGCCAGCCTCTTGATCCGGGACAGCAGAACGGTCTTGCCGACCCCACGCAATCCAACAGCGATAAAGCTCTTCGAGAACCGCCCCAGCTTGGTGCGGGCCAGCGTGATCCGGGCGCGGTCAAGGATAGCGTCGCGTCCCGTCAGTTCAGGGGGCGGCGTTCCGGCACCGGGCACATAGGGATTGCGAATCGGATCCATATAAAAGAGTTTACCTAATTATGCTTCATTAGGCATATAAACTGGTAAACTCCTTCTAACCACCATCCATCATCGCCACGAACCGCCGGAACAAGTGCTGGCTATCTGCCGGGCCAGGGCTGGCTTCGGGGTGATACTGCACGCTGAACGCCCGGCGGTCCTCGCAGGCGATGCCCTCGTTGCTGCCGTCGAACAGGCTGACATGGGTGACGCGCACGCCCGGCGGCAGGCTGCTGTCCTCCACCGCGAAGCCGTGGTTCTGCGCGGTGATCTCGACGCGCCCGGTCGCCAAGTCTTTCACCGGCTGGTTCGCCCCGCGGTGGCCGCGGTCCAGCTTGTAGGTGCGCCCGCCCAGGGCCAAGGCGAGCAGTTGATGACCCAGGCAGATGCCGAACAGCGGCACGCCGCGGTCCAAGACGCCCTGGATCGCCGGCACGGCGTAGGCGGCGGTCGCAGCCGGGTCGCCGGGGCCGTTCGACAGGAACACACCGTCCGGGGCGTGGCGCAGGATGTCCTCGGCACTGGCCGTCGCCGGCACCACCGTGACCCGGCACCCAGCGGCGGCGAGGCTGCGCAGGATGTTGCGCTTGGCGCCGTAATCCACGGCCACGACGTGGTGCCGCGGCGGCGGCGCGTCGTGGCGGTCCGGCCAGGCCCAGGTGCCTTCCTCCCATGTGTAAGTCTGCGTGCAGCTCACCTGCTTCGCGAGGTCCAAGCCTTCCAGCCCCGGCCAGTCCCGCGCCTGCGCCTGCAGCGCCGCAACGTCGAAACGGCCGTCGGCGGGATGCGCGATCACGCCGTGCGGCGCGCCCGCGTCCCGGATGCGGATCGTCAGCGCCCGTGTGTCCACCCCGGCAATGCCGGGCACGCCGCAGGAACGCAGCCAAGCGTCAAGCCCCTGGGTCGAGCGCCAGTTGCTCGGCTCCGTCACGTCCTGCTGCACCACCAAGCCCAGGGCGGCAATGGTGGCCGCTTCCAGATCCTCGGCGTTGCAGCCGGTGTTGCCGATGTGCGGAAAGGTGAAGGTGATGATCTGGCCGGCATAGGACGGGTCGGTCAGGGTTTCCTGGTAGCCGCTCATGCCGGTGTTGAAGCATACCTCGCCGACGCGCGCCCCGGCTCCATGCGTATGCGCGCCGAAGCCGCGGCCCCAGAACACCGTGCCGTCCGCCAGCACGAGGGCGGCGGTGGCGCCATGGGGCGTCTCAACCGCGGCAGGGGTGGGTTCGGGCATGGAGGCCTCCTCCGTTGGGACGCCCGACAGGGCAGAAAGCGGCAGCCCGGTCGCGGCGATCACCGCGGCCCAGTGCTTGCTCGGAACGGCGCGGGACTGCCGCCACTTGCGGACCGCCTCCGTGCCCACGCCGGTGAGCCGGGCCGCGGCGTCGGGTCCGCCAAGCCGGTCGATGATCTCGTCGATGCTGGCCATGGCCGCACCGTATGGGAAAAAACTTACCAAAGCAACACGGGCAGAAAATGCGCCGGAGAATTTTTCCGAGCAAACTTCTCCTTGGCAACCCAGCATTCTATATAAACATCGGCAACAGCACTGGACCGAAACGATGGCATTGCGCGAGATGTTCAGCGAGGGGTTGAAAACGTCCATGCGGGCCGGGGACGCCGCGCGCACCTCCACGCTGCGCATGATCCTTGCCCGGCTGAAAGACCTCGACATCGCCGCCCGGCCCAAAGGCGTGGCCGCCATCCCCGACGAGGACGTGCAGTCCATGCTGCGCGGCATGGTGAAGTCCCGGCGCGAGTCCGTCGAGTTGTATCGCCAAGGCAACCGGCCGGAGCTGGCCGCCAAGGAGGAAGCGGAGATCGCGGTAATCGAAGGCTTCCTGCCGCAGCAGATGGGCGACGCCGACCTTGCGGCGGCGGTGGAGGCCGCGGTGGCGGAAACGGGCGCGGCCTCGCCCAAGGACATGGGCCGGGTGATGGCGGCGTTGAAGGCGGCGCACGGCGCGGCGCTGGACATGGGCCGGGCCGGGCCGCTGGTGCGAGCGCGTTTGTCCGCCTGATGCCGCTGCCGCCAGCCTTTTTGGACGAGCTGCGGGCGCGCACGCCGCTCACGGCGCTGATCGGGCGTCGGGTCAAGCTGACGAAGTCGGGCCGCAACTGGAAGGGCTGCTGCCCCTTCCACGGCGAGAAGTCGCCGAGCTTCCACGTGTATGACGACCATTTCCATTGCTTCGGCTGCGGCGCGCATGGCGACGCCATCAGCTTCGTCATGCAGAGCGAGGGCGCCGGCTTCCCCGAGGCCGTGGAACGGCTGGCAGGCGAGGCCGGGCTGGAGGTGCCGAAAGCCTCGCCCCGCGCCGTGGAAGCGGAACGGCAGCGCCTGGACCTGCACGGCGTCCTGGACTTGGCGCAGACGAGCTTCACCCGCCGCCTGCACGAGCCGGAGGGGGCGGCGGCGCTCGATTACCTGCGGCGTCGCGGCCTGCCGCCCGAGTTGATCGCCCGGTTCGGCCTGGGCTGGAGCGGCGATGGGCGCGGCGCTCTCCCGGCTGAGCTGGCGCGCGCCGGCGTCGGGCGCGACCGCATGGCGGAAGCCGGCCTGCTGCGGGACGCCGAGGACGGCACGTCGCGCGAGCTGTATTGGAACCGCGTCACCTTTCCGATCCGCGACCGCCGCGGGCGGCTGGTGAGCTTCGGCGGGCGCACGCTGGGTGACGCCAAGCCGAAATACATCAACGGGCCGGAAAGCCCTGTATTCTCCAAGAAGCGCAACCTGTATGCGCTGGACCTGGCGCGCGCCGGGTTGCGGACCGGGCAGCGTCTGGTGGTGGCCGAAGGCTACATGGACGTGATCGCGCTGCACGGGGCGGGGTTCGTGGGCGCGGTGGCGCCGCTCGGCACCGCGTTGACCGAGGAGCAGTTGGAAGAACTGTGGCGCTTGTCGCCCGACCCGGTGCTGTGCTTCGACGGCGACGCCGCGGGCGCCCGCGCCGCCGCCCGCGCGGCCGAGCTGTGCCTGCCGCTGCTGACGCCCGAGCGCACCTTGCGGCTCGCGGCGCTGCCGGGCGGCGAGGACCCCGACACGCTGATCGGCAAGCGCGGCCCGGCGGCGTTCCAGGCCGTGCTGGAGGGCGCGCGCCCGTTGTCGGAGGCGCTGTTCGACCTCGTACGCGAGCAGGGCGGCGGCGACACGCCGGAGCAGCGGGCGGCGCTGCGCGCCCGGCTGGTCGCTGCCGCGGGACGCATCGCCGACCGCTCGCTCGCCGCCGAGTACCGCCGTGTCCTGCTGGACCGGTTCTACGCCAGCCGCAAGCGCCCCGGCCAGGCCGCGCCGCGGGAAGCCCGGCCGGCGCGCACGCCGTCCACCTTGGACGCGACGCAGGCCGAGCGCGGGCGCTGCCTCGTGGCGATCCTGCTGCGCCACCCGGACCTGCTGCGCGACACCGAGGAAGCGTTCGCGGCCCTTGAGCTTTCGCCCGCCATGTCAAGGCTGCGCGACGCGATCCTGCACGCTTGCGAGCGAAACGTGCTTGATTCCGCAGCCTTGCTGTCCCACCTCCACGCATCTGGTGCAATGGAAGAGGCGGCCCAGGCCCTGGCGTCGGTGCCCTATCGTTTGCCGGCCTGTGCCCACGCCGACGCCATGCCCGCGGAGGCGGAGGCCGGCTGGTGGCATATTTTCGGACTGATGCACCGTTCGCGGCTGGACGAGGAGGTGGCGGCGGCAAGCCGGGCCTTCAAAGACCGGCCCAATGACGAGGCAGCGCAGCGCCGCCTGATCGCGCTTTGCAACGCCCGCGAAGCGTTGCTCGTGCCCAACGAGGGCACGGAGGCTGAACCCTGATGTGCCGCGCGGGACGCCGCGCCGCACGCATTTATGGAGTGTCCTAATCCATGGCGACCAAGCAAGCCGCGACCGCCGACGCAGCGCCCGCCGACCAGGACGGCGACACCACGCTGCTCGACACCAACGCGGTCGCCGTCAAGCGCCTGATCGCCCGCGGCCGGGAGCGCGGCTACATCACCTTCGACGAGCTGAACGCCGTGCTGCCCTCCGACCAGAACAGCTCGGAGCAGATCGAGGACGTGATGGCGATGCTCAGCGAGATGGGCATCCAGGTCGTCGAGAGCGAGGAGGCCGAGGACCCGGAAGCCCCGGCCAAGGCCGACAAGGCCGATGGCGAGGACGAGAAGGACGTCGACGAGCCGACCGGCAACGTCGATGAAGCGAACCTCGGCCGCACCGACGACCCGGTGCGGATGTACCTGCGCGAGATGGGCAGCGTCGAGCTGCTGTCGCGCGAGGGCGAGATCGCCATTGCCAAGCGCATCGAGGCCGGGCGCGACATGATGATCGGCGGGCTGTGCGAAAGCCCGCTGACCTTCCGCGCCATCATCACCTGGCACGAGAGCCTCAAGGCCGGGCGCATGTTGCTGCGCGACATCGTGGATCTGGAAGCGACGCAGGGCGGCCCCAAGGAGGCTGCCGGCGGCGAGCCGGCCGAGGCTGAGGCCGTCGCGGAAGCGTTCGAGCCGGCCGAGGATATGGACGAGGACGCGGAGGGCGAGGGTCCCGGCATGTCGCTGTCCGCGCTTGAGGAAAAGCTGAAGCCCGAGGTGCTGGCGAACTTCGAGGAGATCGAGGGCCTTTATAAGAAGCTGCACAAGGTGCAGGCCAAGCGGCTGGAAACGATCACCTCCGGCGAGGAGATGAACCTCCGGTCCGAGCACACCTACGAGAAGCAGCGGGACGAGCTGGTCGGCCGGGTCGAGCAGGTCCGGCTGCACAACAACCGGATCGAGGAGCTGGTGGTCCAGCTCAAGCAGATCAGCCAACGGCTGAACGGGCTGGAAGGCCAGTTGCTGCGCATGGCGGAGGCGGCCAAGGTCGGGCGCGAAGAGTTCCTGCGCGAGTATCGCGGCTACGAGCTGGACCCGAACTGGCTGGAGCGCGTCGGGGCGTTGCCGGGCAAGCAGTGGAAGGCGTTCGTCGCCCGGCATAACGACGGCATCCAGGAAGTCCGCGCCAAGATCGGCGTGGTGGCGTCCGAAGCCGGGCTGCCGATTAGCGAATTCCGCCGGGTTTATGCCACGGTAAGCCGCGGGGAGCGGGACAGCGCGCGGGCCAAGAAGGAGATGATCGAGGCGAACCTGCGCCTGGTGATTTCCATCGCCAAGAAGTACACCAACCGCGGGCTGCAGTTCCTGGATCTGATCCAGGAGGGCAACATCGGGCTGATGAAGGCGGTCGATAAGTTCGAGTATCGCCGCGGCTACAAGTTCAGCACCTACGCGACGTGGTGGATCCGGCAGGCGATCACCCGGTCCATCGCCGACCAGGCCCGCACCATCCGCATCCCCGTGCACATGATCGAGACCATCAACAAGCTGGTCCGCACCAGCCGGCAGATGCTGCACGAGATCGGGCGCGAGCCGGCGCCGGAGGAGCTTGCGGAAAAGCTCGGGATGCCCCTGGAAAAGGTGCGCAAGGTGCTGAAGATCGCCAAGGAGCCGATCAGCCTGGAGACGCCCATCGGCGACGAGGAGGACAGCCACCTCGGCGACTTCATCGAGGACAAGGCGGCGGTGATCCCGCTCGACGCCGCGATCCAGGCCAACCTGCGGGAAGCGACCACGCGCGTGCTGAGCAGCCTGACCCCCCGCGAGGAGCGGGTGCTGCGTATGCGCTTCGGCATCGGCATGAACACCGACCACACGTTGGAAGAGGTCGGCCAGCAGTTCAACGTGACCCGCGAGCGCATCCGCCAGATCGAGGCCAAGGCGCTGCGCAAGCTCAAGCACCCGAGCCGCAGCCGCAAGCTGCGCAGCTTCCTGGACGATTGAGCGGGGCCTCCGGCGTGCAGCCGACCAGCCGGGCGGTCGTCACCGTCACCTTTCTCCGCATGGACCAGCGCCCGACCGATCCGCCCCGGCGGCTGCCGGACGGGTGCAGCCTGGTGACGCTCGCGGCCTGCACCGTGCCGTTCTACCGTTACCTCTATGGCACGGTGGGCGGCCCTTATTTGTGGTGGCTGCGCCGCTCGCTGTCCGATGCGGTGCTGGAAGGCCTGCTGCGCAACCCGGCGGTGTCCGTCACCGTGCTCTACCGGGGCGGCGAGCCCGCCGGGTTCTTCGAGCTGGACCGGCGGCAGCACCCGGCGGTCAACCTCAGCTACTTCGGCCTGATGCCGTGGGCGACCGGGCTGGGCCTCGGCACCGCGTTCCTACGCGCGGCGGTTGACGCGGCGTTTGCCGAGGGCGCGCGGGCGGTGACGGTGAACACCTGCACCGCCGACCACCCGCGGGCGCTGCCGGGCTACCTGCGCGCCGGGTTCCGCCCGTTGCGGTCGGTGCGGGAGGTGTGGGACGTGCCGAACCAGCTTGGCTTGTCGATTCCCGAGCGCCTTCGGGTATAAGGCCGGCGGGGCGCCTGCCAAGCGCCGGGAAGGAACTGTCGCCATGCGCTTGACACTCGGATCGCTGCTTGCCGCGGCGCTGCTGGCCTCGCAAGCAGCCTGGGCCCAGCTTCCCAACCCCCTCAAGATCGGCGTGCTGAACGACCAGTCCGGCCCGTTCGGCGATCAGTCCGGCCGCGGGTCGGTCGTGGCGGCGCAGCTCGCGGCCGAGGACTTCATGCGCGAAGCGCCGGACCAGCGCGTCGAGATCGTTTATGGCGACCACCAGAACAAGCCGGACATCGGCAGCGCCATCGTGCGGTCCTGGGTGGACCGGGAGGGCGTGGCGGCGGTGGCGGACGCGGTGAACTCGTCGGTGGCCCTTGCGGTCAACGACGTGCTGCGGCAGCGGCACCGGACCTTCGTCGCCACCAATGTCGGCACGTCGGACCTCACGGGCAAGTTCTGCGCGCCGACCACGGTGCAGTGGACCTTCGACACCTGGGCCTTCGGCAACAGCGCGGCGCGGGCGCTGAAGGACGTGGGGCCGTTCTTTTTCGTGGGCTTCGACTACGCCTTGGGCGCGGCGCTGGAGCGGGACACGGCGGAGGCGCTGGCCCGCCTGGGCGGCACGGTCGCCGGGTCGGTCCGGCACCCGTTGGGCACGACGGACTTCTCGTCGTACTTGCTGCAAGCGCAGTCGTCCGGGGCGAAGGTGATCGCCTTTGCCTCCACGGGCCTCGACTTCATCAACGCGGCCAAGCAGGCGGCCGAGTTCGGCGTGACGCGGACCGCGACGCTGGCCGGGCTGTTCACCCAGATCACCGACGTGGACGCGCTGGGGACGGAAGCGGCGCAGGGTTTGCTGCTGACAGAGGCGTTCTATTGGGACCTCAACGACGCCAGCCGCGCCTTTGCCCGGCGCTTCGCCGAGCGGATGCCCGGCCGCGTGCCGACCGAGAACCAGGCCGGCGTTTATTCCTCCGTCCTGGCCTTTCTGCGCGCGGCCAAGCTCGCCGGCACGGTCGAGGGGGAGCGCGTGGTCGAGGCAATGCGCCGCGCGCCCATCGAGGACCCGCTGTTCGGCACCGTCACGGTGCGCCCGGACGGCCGGGCGGTGCACGCGATGTATGTGTTCCGCGTGAAAACCAAGGCGGAGTCCGCCTCGCGCTGGGACCTTTACACCTTGGTGTCCACCATCCCGCCCGACCTGGCGTTCCGGCCGCTGGCGGAGGGCGGCTGCCCGCTGGTGGCGCCGGGCGGGGCGAGGTAGCCTGCCGTTGGCTGGCATGATCGTTGCCGGTCCTGAACGGCAGCCGGGGCATGGGGCCGCGGCGCCCAAGCGGGGTTGATGGCGCCATGCTGGGCAGGATTTGGTCGATGCTGCAGGAAACCGTGGCCGCCTACATCGAGGACGAGGCGCTGAGCCGTGGGGCGGCCATCGCCTACTACACGATCTTCTCCATCGCCCCGGTGCTGGTGATCTGCATCGCGATTGCCGGGCTGGTCTTCGGTGAGGAGGCGGCGCAGGGCGCCATGGTCGGGCAGCTCCGCGGCATGATGGGCGACCAGGCGGCGGAAGCGGTGCAGGCCATGATCGCCAGCGCCGGCAACAAGACGAGCGGCATCTGGGCCACGGCCATCGGCATCGTCACCCTGCTGGTAACAGCGACCGGCGTGTTCGGCGAGATGCAGGCGTCGCTGAACGTGATCTGGAAGGCGCAGGGGCCGAGCGGCGTGACCGGCATCCTGAAGGCGCGGGCGGCGAGCCTGGGACTGGTGGCGACGCTCGGTTTCCTGCTGCTGGTGTCGCTGGTGGTGAGCGCGGCCTTGACGGCGCTGGGCAGCACCTTGAACCGCGTCGTCCCGGGGGCCGAGGCGCTGCTGCATCTCGCCAACTTCGTGGTGTCGTTCCTGATGGTTTCGGCGCTGTTCGCGGCGATCTACAAGATCCTGCCGGACCGCCAACTGCGTTGGAAGGACGTGGCGGTGGGCGCGCTGACGACGGCGTTCCTGTTCACGGTCGGCAAGACGCTGATCGGGCTGTATATCGGCAGCAGTTCGGTCGCGAGCAGCTACGGCGCAGCGGGGGCGCTCGTGGTCGTGCTGCTGTGGATCTACTACTCGTCGCAGATCTTCCTGCTGGGGGCGGAGTTCACCAAGGTCTGGGCGAGCCACCACGGCAGCGCCGAGGCTTTCGCCGCGAAGGTGGCGACAAGCGCCGCCCCGGCGGTGCCGCCGCCTTCGCCGGTGCAGGCGGTGATCGCCCATTCCGCCGCGCGCCGGGTGCCGATTGGGCTGTTCGACATCGCGGCTTTGGGCACGCTGCTGCTGGTGGCGTTGCGGGGGCAGCGACGCTGAGGGTTGGTTTTGGGGCGCTTCGACGGTGCTGAACTGCAGGGCTGGGACCCGGAACGGGCGCTCAGGCCGCACAAGGAGCACGATAATAACGAGAGTTTGGCGAGGAGAAGGAAGCTCCAGTTACCTTTGGCGCATGGTGGGACTCCATGCTACTTTATCCTACCAGGAGGACGGTATGAACGCTGAAAAACTCAGCATCACTTTGCCCGCCGACATGGCGCAGATGATCCGCAACCAGGTTGCGGCCGGGGCTTACTCCTCAAACAGCGAAGTCATCCGAGAAGCCATGCGGCTTTGGCAGGATCGGCGCATCGAGAAGGAGTAGCGCCTCGATGCAATCCGCGCCAAGATCAAGGAAGCGGCAGACGATCCACGAAGGATTGCCGATGCGGAACCCACCCGGCGTTTTGACGGCCGGCTGGCGGAAGCCGAGAATAATATAACCCCTTGACTCCGGCCCTGATCTACAGCGTCCAAGCACAAGCCGAGCTTGAGGACATTCTCAACTTCCATCGCCTTTGACGATCCACGGCGGGCCGGAAGCTATGTCGGCTATCCGGCAAGCTTGCCGCGATTGTGAGCGTCAACGCGCTTGTGCTTTTTAGGTCGTTTGCGGTGCAATGATTGCACTATGGGCTGGGATCGTCATTGAGTGCCAACTCTGCAACGCTTCGGCGCCGTCAGCTTGCGCATGTATGCCGACGACCACCGGCCGCCGCACTTCCGCGTCGTTGGGCCGAACTTCCAAGTCTTGGTGCGGATTTCGGACTTGGCGGTGATCGCAGGCGAGGCCCGACCGGTTCAGAGCGCTGCGGCGATGGCGTGGGCGGCCGAGCGTAGGGAAGCGTTGGCGCTGAAGTGGGCCGAGTTGAACGAACGGGGTTAACAAAGGGGGTCGCCATGCCGAAAAGAACGCTGCCGCGCGTCGCCGATGTCGCGCCGGGCAAGGCACCTCTGACCCTGCGGGTATCCTGGCAACACGGCGGCGAGAGCCTGGTGGACGTGTCTGGCCTTGTCGGCGCCCTCCGCGTGTATGCCCCGCTGCGCGAGGACCGGGCGCTGTTTCGCCGGGTCCGCGTGGGCGAGCATGGGACGGACGTGGCTTGGACCGACGAGACAGACGCAGGGCGTCAGTCTGAGCCAGACGCGGAGCGTCAGTCTGAGATCGACATGGCGGCAGACACGCTGTGGCGCTTGGCGCGGGAGCAGTCCGGGGAAACCCTGACAGCCGAGGCGTTCCGCGCTTGGCGGGAACGCAAAGCCTATACCCTGGACGGGGCGGCCCGGGCACTTGGCCTCAGTCGCCGCATGGTCGCCTACTATGAGCAGGGCGAAAGGCCGATCCCGCGCACGGTTACGCTTGCCACCCGCGCGTTGGAGATGGCTGACCCGGACTCGGAGCAGGCGGCATAGGAGTCAGCCCTGACCGTGACCCGCCAGTGCGCAAGGAGTCTCGCCAACAGCATTCACGTTGCTCTTTACCTTTCTATTGTCCTGGCCTTGGCAATCCAGCCTGCCAGGCCTGTTCAACGCTCCTTAAAGACAGGAACTTGCCCGCATAAAGACTGAGAACGCGGCCTAACTCCAAGAGACCGGGTGGTTGACCTCGATAGCGGCTGAGAAAACTCGCCGGAGTGCTGCGATTTCATGGGCGTATCTGGCGGCGCTGTCAGAACCGACAACGCCCTTCAGTTTCGTTGGATACTTGGACGTTTCGTCATCCTGCAGCCCGTCCGGGCAAACGCATCGGGCGCCGGTTGCTAGATCGGTATAGACAAACCGCCTTTCCGCTTCCTTGACTTGCTCAAACTCCTTGGAGCGGAACACAATTCCCAGTTGATCGTGACCGATCTGCAAGCAGCCATCGGCTTCAAGGCTGAACGTGTATCCGGTTCTGCCGTGTGTCGCGAACCATCCATCATAGGCTTCAACGCGGGCCGCGATCACGCGACCCGTCTCGCTATCAATCAGTTCAACGTGTTGGCCAAATGTGTCGAGGGACTCAAAATGCTTAAGCTCCTTCAAGCAGTTCCGCGCTGCTTCAGGGGAGGTCAGTCCGCCATTGTTGTTGGGTATTTCAGACAAAAGAGGGCGAAACCTGTCCCTGCCAGCGGTGCAGAGCGCATTTTGAAAACAACGCACTCCGGGCCAATTGCTGATCCATTCGCCTGCCTGATCCATTCCGGGATGGGCGCAGGCGCTTTCGACCCATTGATCGAATTCCCGGATTTCTTTCTCGAACAGCTCCCAAGAGAGGTTGATGGCTAAAATGTTGCTTGCGGCATCGACGTAGATGTGCGGCGCCAAGCGGGTAGGCGTGCAAAGCCCATCCTCCCAACATCGGCAGCGCACCGCGGCATCAAGGCCCAATTCGAGCGTCCCTGCATGGCATGGATGTTCCACCCTGGCACGCGCCGGGGTCATGCCCTGCACCTCCAGATACGATGCTCAGCGTGGCCTGGCAATCCAGGCTGCGGAGCCGCTCAATACCGCTTATACGGCAGAAACTTCCCCGACATGGTCATCTTCACCCGGTCGCCCTTCTGGTCGGGCTGCCGTTCCAGCGTCATGTCGAAGTCGATGGCGCTCATAATGCCGTCGCCGAACTCCTCGTGGATCATCTCCTTCCACGTCGTGCCGTACACCGACACCAACTCATAGAACCGGTAGATCAACGGGTCGGTCGGCACGGCGGTAGGCAGCGAGCCGCGATACGGTGCCTCCGCCAGCAGCGCAGCCTCCTCCTCCGACAAGCCGAACAGGGTCGCAGCCTTCTCCGCCGTTTCCGGCGTCATGCTCATCTGGCCCAAACAGGCGGCGCAGGTCCACACGGGGGCGTAGCCGAGCTTCCCGGCGACCTCCGCCCAGGTCCAGCCCTTCTGCTTCTTGATGGCGCGGATCTTCAGGCCCAGGGCGGTCTTCGCGTCGTTCAACTGATGGTCTCCTCGATAGGTGAAGCGGCAGGGCGGACCTCCGGCACCCGGCGGCCGTCCCAGCCCTCCGGCCTGCTGCCGGCCAGGACCCGGGACCGGGCGACCAGGAAATCCACGATGTGGTTGCGCAGCGCGTGGTGGCCTGGCGTGCGGTGGATCGTCTGCCGGTCGCGCGGCCGGGGCAGGGTGTTGACCACGACCTCCGCCACCCGCGCGTCGGGGCCGTTGGTCATCAAGAGGATGCGGTCGGCCAGCAGGATCGCCTCGTCCACGTCGTGCGTGATCATGAACGCGGTCTGCCCGGCGTCGGACACGAGCCGAAGCACCTCATCCTGCAGGGTGCCCCGGGTCAGCGCGTCGAGCGCGCTGAACGGCTCGTCCATCAGCAGCAAGGACGGCTCGATGGCGAGCGCCCGGGCGATGCCGACCCGCTGCTTCATGCCGCCCGACAGCTCCGCGGGCTTCCGCCCCGCCGCCTCCGCCAAGCCCACCAGGTCCAGCACCCGGCGCGCGTGGTCCTGCACCCGGCCGCGCGGCCAGTCCCGATGACGGCTGCGCACGGCGAAAGCAACGTTGCCCAGCGCCGAAAGCCAGGGCAGCAGCGCGTGCGACTGAAATATCACCGCGCGGTCCAGCGCCGGGCCGGACACCTCCCGCCCATCCATCAGGATCGCGCCGGCGTCCGGCGCTTCCAGCCCGGCCAGGATGTTGAGGATCGTGGTCTTGCCGCAGCCGGAATGGCCGATCAACGCCACGAACTCGCCGCGCTCCACGCCGAACCACAGGTCTTGGAACACCGGGCGGGCGCCGTAGCGCCGGGCGATGCCCTCGACGCTCAGCCAGGGGCGCGGCACGGCGCTACTCCTGCCACGCGACGGCCCGGGCGGCGCGGCCGAGCAACTGGTCGAGCGCCATGCCCACCAGGCCGATCACCAGGATCGCCACCACGATGTCGGCGATGGCAAGGTTGTTCCATTGGTTCCACACGAAATAGCCGATGCCGGTGCCGCCCACCAGCATCTCGGCGGCCACGATCACCAGCCAGGCGATGCCGATGCTGATGCGCGCCCCCGTCATGATGGTGGGCGCGGCGGCGGGCAGGATCACGGCCAGCGCGGTGCGCCACGGACCCGCCTCCAGCGTGCGGGCCACGTTCAGCCATTCCCGCCGCACGGACGCCACGCCGAAGGAGGTGTTCAGCAGCATCGGCCAAATCGCGCAGATGAAGATGACGAAGATGGCCGAGGCGCCGCTGTCCCGGATGGTGTAGAGCGCCAACGGCATCCAGGCGAGCGGGCTGACCGGGCGCAGCACCTGGATAATGGGGTCGAGCGCGCCGTGCAGCACGGGACTCATGCCGATCAGGAAGCCGAGCGGGATCGCGACGAGCGCCGCCAGGCCGAACCCCGTCAGCACCCGCAAGAGCGACCAGCCGAGCTGGATGCCGATGCCCTGGTCGTTCGCGCCGTGCACGTAGAACGGGTCGCGCAGCAGATGCCAGGCGCGCTCCGCAATGTCGGACGGACGCGGCATGGGCGTCTGCTGGCCGCCCTGCGCCGCGGTGCCGAGCAGCTTGGCGTATTCGGGGTCGAGCGCCGGGCCGGTGGGCGCGGCGGGCGTCGCGGCGACCTGCCAGGCGCCCAGGGCGGCCGCGAGGATCAGCAGCAGCAGCAAAGCGGAGCGGAGGCGCAACGCCATCAGGCCCGCCGGATCGCGAAGCTTGAAACGTAGCCGTCGGGATCGGCCGGGTCGAAGGTCTTGCCCATGATGCTGTGCGTCCGGTAGGCGCTGGTGGGCGGCGTGAGGCCCAGGTCGCGCATCTTCGCCCCGGCGTCGGTCGCCAAGTAAACCTGCTCCGCCACGTCCCGCCAGCGTATGTCGCCGCGCACCTGCCCCCACCGCTTCATCTGCGTCATGATCCACAGCGCCATGCTTTGATAGGGGAACGGCTCGAAGCTCACCCGGTCCGGCTGCCGCTTCACGCTGCCGAGGCCGTCGGCGTAGGTGCCGGTCAGCGCCTGCTCCACCACCGTCACGGGCTGGTTCAGGTAGTTCTGCCCGGCGATCACGCCCGCGATCTCCTTGCGGTTCTCCGCCTTGTTGGCATGGGCCGTCGCCTCGATCACCGAGCGCAGCAGCGCCTGGTAGGTGTTCGGCGCGTCCGTCACCATGCGGCGCGGCACGGCGAAGGCGCAGCAGGGATGGCCGTCCCACAGCTCCCGCGTCAGCAGGTGGATGAAGCCCACCCCGTCATACACCGCGCGCTGGTTGAACGGGTCCGGCCCGAGGAAGCCGTCGATGTTCTCCGCCCGCAGGTTGGCCACCATCTCCGGCGGCGGCACCAAACGGAGCTGCACGTCGCGGTCGGGGTCGAGCCCGGCCTCCGCCAGGTAGTAGCGCAGCAGGTAGGCGTGCATCGAGTAGTCGAACGGGATGCCAAGCTTGAAGCCGCGCCAGTCCCGGGGATCGCGCCGCTCCTTGTGCTTGTTGGCCAGCGTGATCGCCTGGCCGTTGATGTTCTCGATGGCGGCCACGCTCCATGGGATCGGGTTCGACCCGGCGCCCATGGAGATCGCCAGCGGCATCGGGCTGAGCATGTGCGACGCGTCGTACTCGCCGTTCAGCGACTTGTCGCGCACCACCGCCCAGCCGGCGGTGCGCACGACCTCCACGCTGAGGCCGTTGCGGGCGTAGAAACCCATCGGCGCCGCCATGATGATCGGGGTCGCGCAGGTGATGCCGATGAAGCCGATCTTGAGGTCTTTCTTCTCCGGGGCGCCCGCGGGCTGCGCCGCGGCCTCGGCCATCGCGTCCTGCGCGCGGAACACCGGCAGCACCCGGTCCATGGCCGCCGCCAAGACGCCCGCGCCCAGGGCGGCGATGACGCGCCGCCGCCCGGCCTCGCCGCCGAACGCCGCCCGCTCGGCCGCGACCCGCACGGCGGCGGCGGCGAGCGCCTCCGGCGCGTCGCAGTTCAGGTGCGCGCCGCTGCAACGGCAAGTGGGATGGGTCATGGATGGCGCTGTCCCGTGTGGTCCCCGGGGGAGAGCAAGCGATATGCCAGGGGCACGCGGGCTTCTGCCACACGCACTGACCAGTCAGTCGGTGTTGTTTTAGGCGTATGCTGAAAAAAGCAGCATGTGCGCACGGGCCGGCCCGCGCCAACGCCGCAAGGTCGCCGATCATGGTGGAACGGCCGGGACGGTGAGCCGTTTGGATGGTGGCAAGAGGCCGAAGGCGCTGCGATGCTGGCGCTTGTTCTACAGGCGGGCGGCTTGGCGGGAGAGGGTGCGATGGAGTTTGTGGAGACGGCCACCCTGCGAATTGCCTACGAGGAAGCGGGGCCGCCCGATGGCCCTCCCGTCGTGCTGCTGCATGGGTTCCCCTACGACATCCGGGCGTTCGACGCCGTGGCCCCGGCGCTGGCGCAGGCGGGGTGCCGGGTGGTTGTGCCTTTTCTGCGCGGCTTCGGGCCGACGCGGTTCCTGTCGGACGACACGCCGCGCTCCGGCGAGCAGGCGGCGTTGGGGGCTGACCTGCTGGAGCTGCTGGACGCGCTGGCGTTGGGGCCAGCAGTGCTGGGGGGCTATGACTGGGGCGGGCGGGCGGCTTGCATCGTCGCGGCACTGTGGCCGGAGCGGGCGCGCGGCCTGGTGTCGGTCGCCGGCTTTAACATCCAAGATATCGCTGCCTCCGCCAAACCGGACGTGCCGGAACAGGAACGCCGGGATTGGTACCAATACTACCTGCACTCGGAGCGCGGCCGGGCCGGGCTTGCGGCGGACCGCCGGGCGTTCTGCCGGCTACTATGGCGGCTGTGGTCGCCAAGCTGGGCGTTCGACGATGCGACCTTCGAGCGGACCGCGGCTTCCTTCGACAATCCGGATTTCGTGGATATCGTCGCGCACTCCTACCGCCACCGCTTCGGCCTCGCGCCGGGCGACCCGGCGCTCGCCGCGGTCGAGCAGCGATTGGCGCAGCGCCCTGCCATCACCGTGCCGACGGTCGTGTTGCATGGCAACGACGACGGCGTGGGGCCAGCGCCACAATCGGAGGGGGACGCCCGCCATTTCACCGGACCCTACACACGCCAGGTAGTGCCGGGCGTCGGGCACAACCTGCCGCAGGAAGCGCCGGGGTCGTTTGCGCTGGCGGTGCTGGGCCTGCTGAGTCGGGAATGACCGGGCCGGTACCCGGCACGCGACCTGATGGACAGCAAGCTTCTGACGCTTTAGGTCAGTGGTAAGCCCACGCTCGCGGACCAAAAAGGGGGAACGCATGCCTTTCGACGGCACGGATTTTCCAGAACGGGACGGGCCACCAGGCCGCGGAACGCCCAACGACAACACCGCGACCTGGATCATCGTGCTCCTGGCGTTCTGCATGTTGGTGATGCCAGTGTCCTTGAACGGCCTCGTTGACATCATCCGCTACATGCGGGGCAACTGATGGCGATGGCCGCCCGCATGGGCCGCCCGATCCTGCTGCTGCTCCCGCTGTGGTGCGCGTCCTGCGCCGGCCTGGCCAGGAACGACCAGGGCGCGCTGCAGCCGCAAACCGTGAGCGGGCCGTGCCAGGTGAAGAAGTTCTTCCTCCTGGATCTCAGGTCGGTGCCGGCCGAGATGACAATCGGCAACACCGGGCAAGCCTGCACAATCACGCTGCTCAACCCCGCTTTGCAGATCGCGCTCAACGCGGCCTTGGTGACGGGCCAGCCCGCCCATGGCCGCGCGACGGCGGCCTTGATCGGCGGCCGGCGGCAGGCGGAAATCTCCTACGTTCCGCAGCCCGGCTACGCCGGGCCGGACAGCTTCAGCATCACGTTGCAGCCGAATGCCGTCGGCATGACCTTCGCCGTCACGGTGCAGCCCTCGCCGCCGGCCTCGTAGCGGGGGAGGGCTACGCCTCGCACCCCTCCGCCCGCAGCAGGTCCGTGACCACCCCGGCCGGCACGTCCGAGCTGGTGAACGCCCGCCCGATCCCCCGGGCCAGCACGAAATGCAGCGCGCCGTCACGCATCTTCTTGTCGCGGCGCATGTGGGCGATCAGGCGCGCGGCGGAGAAGCGGCGGTTCAGCATGGCGATCTCGCTCGGCAGGCCCACGGCGGCGAGGTGCGCCTCCACCCGGGCCGCGTCGCCCGGCGCGCACAAGCCCAGCCGCGCCGACAGCCGGAACGCGAGGCCCAGGCCAATCGCCACCCCCTCCCCATGCAGCAGCGCGCCGCCGTAGCCGACCTCCGCTTCCAGCGCGTGCCCGAAGGTGTGACCGAGGTTCAGCAGGGCGCGTCCGTCTGCCGGGCGCTCCTCCCGCTCGTCGTCGCCCACCACGGCGGCCTTGAAGGCGCAGGCGCGCAGGATGGCTTCGGCCTGCACGTCCCGGTCGCCGCGGGCCAGTGCCGGGCCATGCTCCTCGCACCACGCGAAGAACCCGGCGTCGCCGATCAGCCCGGCCTTCACCACCTCCGCATAGCCAGCCCGCAGCTCGCGCCCGTTCAGCGTGCCCAGCGTCCCGGTGTCGGCCAGCACCAGGCGCGGCTGGTGGAAGGCGCCGACCAGGTTCTTGCCGTGCGCCATGTTGATCCCAGTCTTGCCGCCGACGCTGCTGTCCACCTGGGCCAGCAGCGTCGTCGGCACCTGGACGAAGGGCAGGCCGCGCAAGGTGGTCGCGGCGGCGAAGCCCGCGAGGTCGCCGATCACGCCGCCGCCCAAGGCGATCACCGTGGTCCGCCGCTCGACGCCCGCGTCCAGCAGACCTTCCACGACGCCCGCATAGCTCGCCATGCTCTTGGACGCCTCGCCCGGCGGCACGACGATCTGCTGCGCCGCGATCCCGGCCTGCGCCAAGCCGTCCAACAGCGCCGGCAGGTGCAGGGCCGCCACGTTCTCGTCCGTCACCACCACGGCCCGGCGCTGCGGGATCACCGGCGCCATCAGCGCCCCGGCGCGAGCGAGGAGGCCATCCCCGATCACGACCTCGTACGACGCGGCGCTCAGCGCCACCGGCAGCCGCCGCGGCTCGCGCCAATCGTCGAGCGCCTGCAAAACCTTGCTCATGGTGTACTCCAGCGGTTCATCGCCGCAATCGACGGTGATGTCGGCCTCGGCATAGATAGGATGGCGCTGCTCCATCAATCGGCCAAGGATTTCCGCCGGGTCGCCGGTGTTCAAAAGCGGGCGGTGGCTGCGGGCGGCGACCCGGCGTAGCAGAGTGGGAAGCCGGCAGCGCAGCCAGACCGAGACGGCGCCCTCCCGGATCGCGCCGCGGGTTTGGGCGTCCATGAACGCGCCGCCGCCGGTCGCCAGGACCAGTGGGCCGCCGCCCAGCAGCCGGCGGATCACCCGGCGCTCCCCGTCGCGGAAGTCGCGCTCGCCGTAGCGGCTGAACAGCTCGGCGATGCTGCACCCGGCGGCCAGCTCGATCTCCGCGTCGGAGTCGCGGAACGGCAGGCCGAGGCGGGCGGCCATGCGGCGGCCGACGCTGGTCTTGCCGGCGCCCATCAAGCCGACCAGCACGATGCTCCGCCCGGCGAGCTGGGGCGGAAGGCGCCGGATCGCAGATGCGGTGCGGGGGGACCCGGCGCGGGCGGCATTCAGCCCGGACCTGCCGAGCGCGATGTTGCGCGTCATAACGGCGGAGGTTAGCACAGGAATTAACGATGCGGCCAAAAATGGCCTTATAAGGTACGGACATGAACCGGGTTTTGCTGATCGTCGTCGCCGTCCTGCTGGTGGTCGTGGTGGGCGGCCTGCTGCTCGGGACCTTTCCGCCGGAGCCGCGCACCGAGCAGGTGCAGCGCGTCCTGCCGAACGACCGCTTCCCGCCGCGCTGACGCTGAGCTGGCTTGGGGCATGGACCGGCAGGTCGAGGCGTTCCTGGAGATGCTGGCCGCCGAGCGCGGGGCCGCGCGCAATACCCTTGCCGCCTACCGCGCCGACCTCGACGCCTTTGCGGCTTACGCGGCCTCCCGGGGCGAGCGCCCGGGCGCTGCGAGCGAGGACACGCTGCACGCCTACATGCGGTCGCTGCACGGCGCCGTGGCCGCCCGGACGGCGGCGCGGCGGCTGTCCTGCCTGCGGAGCTTCCACCGATTCCTCTTGCAGGACGGCGCCCGCCCGGATGACCCGACCCAGCGTCTGGACGCGCCGCGCCTGCCTGCCACCCTGCCCAAATACCTGGCGCCGGCGGAGGTCGATGCGTTGCTGGCCGCCGCCGCGGCCCGGCCCGGCGTGCCCGGCCTCCTGGGACGCGCGGCCCTCGAAATCCTGTACTCCACGGGGCTGCGCGTGTCGGAACTGCTGGGCCTGCCGCGCGCCGTGCTGGCGGCCGCATCCGAAACGCTGATCGTGCGCGGCAAGGGCGGGCGGGAGCGCATGGTGCTGCTGTCCGACCGCGCCCGGGACGCGGCGATGGCGCTCGGCGCCGCGACCGAGGGCAAATGGCTGTTCCCTGGGCGCGACCCGCGCCAGCCGATGACCCGGCAGGGCTTCGCGCTGCTGCTGAAGCAGGCGGCGCTGGCGGCTGGCCTCGACCCGGCCCGCGTCAGCCCGCACGTGCTGCGCCACAGCTTCGCCAGCCACATGCTGGCCGGCGGCGCCGACCTGCGCAGCCTGCAAACCCTGCTCGGCCACGCCGACATCGCCAGTACGCAAATCTACACCCATGTGCTGGCGGAACGGCTGCAACAGCTCGTCGCCCTGCACCATCCCCTGGCGTAACGGTGGCAAGGAGGGTAAGCCCCCGCCGATGCGTCACTTTCTAGACTTCGAGAAACCCGTCGCCGAGCTTGAGCGCAGCATCGAGGAGCTGCGGCGGACCCAGGAGCCGGGCGGCATCAACATCGAGGAGGAGGTGCAACGCCTGGCCGACAAGGCGGACAAGCAGCTCCGCGCGACCTATGCCAAGCTGACCGCTTGGCAGAAAACCCAGGTCGCCCGCCATCCGGAGCGCCCGCATGCGCTGGACTACATCCACGGCCTGCTCACCGAGTTCACGCCCTTGGCAGGCGACCGGGCCTTTGCCGACGACGCGGCCGTGGTCGGCGGCCTCGGGCGGTTCGGGGGGCGTTCCGTCGTCGTGCTGGGCACCGAGCGCGGGTCGGACACGGACACCCGCGTCGCTCACAACTTCGGCATGGCCCGGCCGGAGGGCTACCGCAAGGCGCGTCGGCTGATCGAGCTGGCCGGGCGCTTCGGCTTGCCGCTGCTGACCTTCGTGGACACCGCCGGCGCCTTCCCCGGCATCGACGCGGAAGCGCGCGGCCAGGCCGAGGCCATCGCCCGCTCCATCGAGGCCTGCCTGCTGGCCCCCGTGCCCATCGTCGCCACGATCATCGGCGAGGGCGGCTCGGGCGGCGCCATCGCGCTCGCCACCGGGGACCGGGTGCTGATGCTGGAGCACGCCGTGTATTCCGTGATCTCGCCGGAGGGCTGCGCCAGCATCCTGTGGCGCGACGCGGCGCAGGCGTCCGTGGCGGCGGAGGCGCTGCGCCTCACCGCGACCGACCTGCACGCGTTGCGCATCATCGACGCCATCGTGCCGGAGCCGATCGGCGGCGCCCACCGGATGCCGGCTGAGACGGTCGCGAGCGTCGGCGCCGCGGTGGGGGACGCGCTGGCCGCGCTGCTGCCGCTCGACGCCGCCACGCTGCAAGCCCGGCGGCGCGAGAAGTTCCTCGCCATGGGCCGCGAGCTTCCGGCGTGACCGCGGCGGCGGTGGTCAGCGCCCGCCGGGCGGTCTAGGCTGACGGGCGTCCATGCCCCCTGACACCCCGCTTTCCCAAGACCTGGCCCCCGCACCGCCCGCAACGCCCGACCCGACGGAGGGCCAATCCACCCGCGGCCTGTTCATGCGGGTGTTCCCTTCCATCTGCCTGCCGATGTTCATGGCGGCGGTGGACGCCACCATCGTGGCCACCGCCTTGCCCGCCATCGCCGGCACGCTGGGCGACGTGGAGCGGATTTCCTGGGTGGTCGTGTCCTACCTGATGGCGACCACCATCGCCGCCCCGGTGTATGGCCGGCTGGGCGACGTGCTGGGGCGCAAGCGGCTGCTGTTCCTGGCTTTGGGCGTGTTCATCGCGGCCTCCATTGGCTGCGCCGCCGCGCCCACGCTGCTGTGGCTCGTGGCCGCGCGGGTGCTGCAGGGCTTTGGCGGTGGCGGGCTGATGACGCTTTCGCAGGCGCTGGTGGGCGAAACCGTGCCGCCGCGGGAGCGGGGGCGCTACCAGGGCTACCTTGCCTCCATCTTCATGACCTCCTCCACCTTCGGGCCGGTGGCGGGCGGCTGGCTGACGCAGCATCTCGGCTGGCAGTCGGTGTTCCTGATCAACGTGCCGCTGGGCCTGCTCGCGGCCGTGCTGGCGGTGCGGCTGCCGAACCGCGCGCCGCCGCGAGGGCATTTCCGGTTCGACTGGCTGGGGCTGGCCCTGTTCTCCGGCTTCGTCGTGCCGCTGCTGGTGGCGCTGGAGCAGGGGCAGCGCATCTCCGCCGCGGCCGTGCCGGGCGTGGCCGGGCTGGTGGCGCTGGCGGCGGCGTCGCTGTTCCTGCTGCTGCGGCAGGAGCGGCGGACGGCCACCCCGCTGATTCCCGTGGCGCTGCTGCGCTTGCCCGCGATCTGGCGCGCGGACGCGATGGGCGCCTGCGTCGGCGCCACCGTGGTGTCCTGCGTGACCTTTATGCCGATCTACTTGCAGGTGGTGCGCGGGGCGCCGCCGGGCCGGGTAGGGCTGCTGCTGCTGCCGCTCACCGCCGGGCTGGCGTTCGGCTCCTTGCTGACCGGACGGATGATCGCGCGGACCGGGCGGACCGCGGTGTTCCCGTCCTTTGGCCTCGTGTCCGTGACCGGGTGCCTGGTGTTCTTGGCGCTGGGCGCCGAGGCGTTGCCGACGGCGGGGCTGCCGGCGGTGTTCCTTCTGCTGTCCATGTCGCTCGGCACCACCATGCCAGTGGTGCAGACCACGGTGCAGATGGTGGCCGGGCCGAGCAACCTGGGCGCGGCGTCGGCGTCGGTGCAGTTCTCCCGGTCCATCGGCGCGGCGCTGGGCACGGCGCTGGTCGGTGCGGTCTTGTTCGCCTGGCTCGCCGCGACCGACCCGGCGACCGCCGGGCTGTTCGCCGAGATCGTCGAGCGCGGCCCGGCGGTGCTCGACGGCGTTGACCCGGCCCGGCGCGCCCTGGCAGCGGACGAGATCGGGTCGGCGTTCCGCGCGGCGTTCCTGTGCATCGCCTCGTTCAGCGCGACCGGGCTGCTGCTGGCCTGGTCGCTGCCGGTCAGGAGGCTTTAGGCCCGAGATGCATCAACCAAGGGAGGCAAGTGTTAGCTGCTCCTGCGGTTCCCCGGATGCCAAGCCGAGCTGTCCGGTAATGGAAACGGCCCGATCAGGACGGGCGGTGTGGCTTGTCTTCGGAAGCATCTCACCCTCCACCTCGACCTCGCGCACCAACTCATCTCCGCGATACAGACCATAGCGACCAGGCCGAATCAGGGATGCATCGCCCTCGACGAGGCCGGCCAGGACGGTGCGGCCGTCAGAAAAGTTAAAGACCTGCTTGACTACCAAGCTGAACGTCATGGTCAGCCCTCTCCCTTCATAGCCGCCAGATCGCGGTCTCGCAGCCTCTGCAAAATGCCCACGTCCTCGTCACTTAGATCCAGCATGACCCGATGCCGGATCATGAAATCTTTGACATGATGCTCTGCCCCTGCCTGGCCTAACCTGTCGATGATGCCTAGCCTGGATTGCGTGCCGTGCAGGAACTCCTCCAGCACGGCCGCTTTGCCCGGGTCTTCTCTTACGAGAATATGGGTCATATCCGGTCCCCCAACGTTGGCTTCAGCCCCCATGTAGTCGAGATAACGTAGCTCTTCCGAGCCAAATTTAGCCACCATGACCGTGCGGCCGTGCCGTTTGATGTTGGCAAGCAGTTCCGGAGAGGCACGCTCCACGCCTCCAAAATCCTGGTTCAGGGGCGGGGTAATCGCGCCTTAAGCCACCAACGCCTCCGCCAAATCCTCATGGAACCGGTTCCCCGCCGTGGTCGCCTGGATGTGCCCGGCGCGGATCACCCAATCGCCGAACCGTTCCCCGGCTTCCCGCCCCGCCGCATACTCGTGCAGCAGCGGCGTGAGCGCCTCCAGGATCGCCGTCTCATCCACGTCCCGGCGATACAGCTTGTTCAGCCGGGTGCCGTCCGGCGCCGCGCCGAGATACAGGTTGTAGCGCCCCGGCCCCCGCCCGACCATGGCGATCTCCGCCAAGTACGGCCGCGCGCAGCCGTTCGGGCAGCCGGTCATGCGCAGCACGATGGGCTGGTCGCGCAGCCCGGCGTCCTCCATCACCGTGTCCAGCTTGGTGATCAGGCCCGGCAAGTAACGCTCGCTTTCCGACAGGGCCAACCCGCAGGTCGGCAGCGCCACGCAGGCCATGGACGCCAGCCGCAACGCCGACGCGCCCTGCTCCAGCCCATACTGCAACAGAAGCGCCGCGATGCCCGCCTTGTCCTCCGGCGCGATGCCGGCGACGATCAGGTTGTGGTTCGCGGTCATCACGAACTCGCCCCGGTGCACGTTGGCGACCGCGCGCAGGCCCGACAGTAGGCGGCGGTCCGGCAGGTCCTGCACCCGGCCGTTCTCGATGAACAGGCAATACTGCCACGTCCCGTCCGGCGACTGCGACCAACCCAGATGGTCCCCGGTGCCGGTGAACGACGCGCCATGCGCGGGGGCGAGCGGGTGGCCCAGATGCCGCTCGACCTCCGCCCGGAAAGCGTCCACGCCCATGCGCTCGATGGTGTATTTCAGCCGGGCGTGCTTGCGGACGCTTCGGTCGCCATGGTCGCGCTGCGCCCGGATCACCGCGTCGCCTACCGCCACCGCCTCCTCCGGCGTGCAGAAGCCGATCACGTCGCCCGTGCGCGGGAAGGTGTCGGTTTCGCCATGGGTCATGCCCATGCCGCCGCCCACCGACACGTCGTAGCCGATCACCGCGCCGTCCCGCTCGATGCTGATGAAGCCCAGGTCGTGCGCGAACACGTCCACGTCGTTCTGCGGCGGCACGGCGATGGCCATCTTGAACTTTCGCGGCAAGTAGGTGGGGCCGTACAGCGGCTCCTCTTCCGGCTCGCCGCCGGCCACGCGCTCCTCGCCGACCCACAGCTCATGCCAGGCGCGGGTTTTCGGCAGCAGGTCGTCGCTGAGCCGCTTGGCCAGCGCCAAAGCCTCCGCGTGCGCCGGGCTGGCGTGCGGGTTGGGGGTGCACATGACGTTGCGGTTCACGTCGCCGCAAGCCGCGATGGTGTCGAGCAGCGCGTCGTTCACGGCGGACAGCGCAGGGCGCAGGTTGCCCTTGATGATGCCGTGGAACTGGATCGTTTGCCGGGTGGTGAGGCGGATGGTGCCGTTGGCCCGCTCCCGCGCGATCTCGTTCAGTTGCAGCCATTGCTGGGGGCTGACGCGCCCGCCGGGGATGCGGAGGCGGGCCATGAAGCTGATGGCCGGCTCCATGCGCTTGCGCCCGCGCTCCGCTCGCAGGTCGCGGTCGTCTTGCTGGTAGAAGCCGTGGAACTTCGTCAGTTGCGTGTCGTCCTCGGCCAAAGCGCCGGTGACGATGTTGCCCATGCCCTCGGCGATGGTGCCGCGCAGCGCGCGGCTGCGGGCCTTGATGCCCTCGTTCTTTGAAAGCGCGGGGGTCTTGGACAGCGGCGGCAGGTTGGTGTCGGGCATGAACAGCCTCCGTTAATAGACATCGAGCAGGTAGCGGCCCTGCTTCTTCATGGCGGCCAGGCGTTCCTCGGCGGCGTCCGCCGCGACCCCGGCGCCCTCGGCGATGATGTCGCACAGCGCCGCGTGCACGTCGCGCGCCATGCGGGTCTGGTCGCCGCAAACGTAGAGCGTGGCCCCGTCCTCGATCCAACGATGGAGGTCCTGCCGTGCTTCCCACATTCGATGCTGCACATAGACCTTGGCGTCCTGGTCGCGGGAGAACGCCACGTCGATCCGGCCCAGCACGCCGCGCTCGATCAGGTCCTGCCATTCAAGCTGGTACAGGAAATCGTGCGTGTAACGCTGGTCGCCAAAGAACAGCCAGCTTTTGCCCGTGATGCCGGCGGCGTCGCGCTCTTGCATGAAAGCGCGGAACGGCGCGACGCCGGTGCCCGGCCCGATCATGATGATGGGCGCCGCCGGGTCGGACGGCAGGCGGAAGTGCGGGTTGGCCTTGACGTGGATGCCGAGATGGTCGCCCACCCGGCGCCGGTCCGCGATGTGGGTGGAGGCGACGCCCGCACGGTCCTGCCCATGCGTCTGGTAGCGCACCGCGCTCACCAGCAGGTGCGCTTCCTCGCCCACCATGGCCTGGCTGGATGCCACGGAATAGAGCCGCGGCGGCAAGGGGCGCAGCAGCCTCGTGAGCTGCGAGGACGTCAGCTTGTTCGGAAAAGCGGTCAGCAGATCGACGACGTGACGCCCGGGCAGGAAGTCGGCCAACCGCTCCGGGTCGCCGGCTAGGTCCTTGATGCTCGGGTCGCCGGTGAGTTCGGCGAAGCTGCGCACCACGTGCCCCGAAAGCGTCGTCACGTCATGCTTGGACGCCAGCGCCGCGTGCAATGCCGTGTCGCCGGCCAGCCCGGCGGCGTCCAGCACCGCCTCGACCACGGCCGGGTCGTTCTCCGGCGCCACGCCGATGGCGTCGCCGGGCAGGTAGGTCAGCCCGGACCCGGCGAGCGACAATTCAACGTGGAAGGTCTGCTTGGCCGAGCGGCTGGAGTTCAGGTTCACCAGGTCAGTGATCTCGGCCTGGAACGGGTTGCTTTTACTGTACTCGCGCGTCTCGCCGCCCACGGCCCCGAAATCGACGTGGATGACGCTCGGCTCCGGCTCCGCGCCGCGCAGGGCAGGCAGGGTGGTGCCGAGCCAGGCGGCGGCGGGCGCGTCGTAATCGAGGTCGCATTCCAGCAAGGAGGCTGCGCGATGCCCGCCCAGCGCGGCCAAACGCTCGTCAATGGCATGGCCGGTCGCGCAGAACTGCGCGTAGGCGCGGTCGCCCAGCGCCAGCACGGCGAAGTTCACTTTGTCCATGCGCGGCGCGCTGTCGGCCATCAGCGCCGCCATGAAGTCGGTGGCGCGGGCCGGTGCTTCGCCCTCGCCCCAGGTGGCGGCGATCACCAGCAGCCGCTCCGTGCGGGCCAGGTCCGAGGGCGTCGCCTCCGCGGCGTCCAGCACGCGCGGCGCGAAGCCCAGGCGGGAAGCGTCCTTGCCGGCCTTGCGGGCCAGGGCTTCGGAGTTGCCGGACTCGGTCGCGAACAGGATCGTCAGCGCCGGGCGCACCGCGGGCGCAGCGACGGGGGCCGTGGCCGGGGCGCCGCTGGCGGCCTCGTAGCCCGCCAGGAACCCGGCCAACCAACTGCGCTGGGTCGGGTTGGTGTGCTCGATGACCCGGTTCAGCGCGGCGATGGCGTCGGGCGGGAACGGGGCGTTGGTGGGCAGGCGTGCGGGGGAGGTCATAGCCAGCCACTCCAATCGGCGGTCCATACAAAGGCAAAGGTCAGCACGGCGATGCCCGCCATGCCGCCGGCCGCGACGGCGAGCGGGCGCCAGCCGAGCGCCTGAAGCTTGCGCAGGTCGGTGGACAGCCCGACGCCCGCAAAGGTAAGCAGGAACGCCCAACGGGACAGCGCGGCGAGATCGGCCGTGTCCGCCTTGCTGAACGCCCCGAAGGTCGCCAGCAGCGATACCGCCAAGAAGCCGAGGACGAACTTGGGGAACTTGGCCCACAGGAACGCCGCCTTGTTGCCGACCCGCACGCCTTCGCCGCGCGCCGCCCAATACAGCGCGTAGCCCAGCACCACGAAGCCGATGGCGGCGTTGCGCGTGGTCTTGGCCAGCACGGCGTAACGCGCGGCCTCCTCGGACACCATGGCGCCGGCCGCGGTCGCCTCCGCCGTGTTGTCGATGGCGAGGCCGGCCCACAGGCCGTAGGCGTGGTCGCTCATGCCCGCCAAGTGGCCCACGACGGGGAACAGCACGAGGCTGAGCGCGCCCAAGAGCAGGATGGCGGCGATGGCGAGGGACACGTCCTCGTCCTCCGCCCGGATGGCGCCCCGGGCGGCGATGATGGCCGACACGCCGCAGATGGAGGAGCCGATGGCCAACAGGCTCACCAGCTTCGGCCGCAGCCCGAACCGGGTGCCGAGCCAGGTCATGATGCCGATGGACAGCGCAAGCTCAAGCGCCACCAGCACCAGGGACGCGCCGCCCAGGCGCAGCACGTCGCCGAGCAGGAAGCGCACGCCGAGCAGCACGATGCCGAGCTTGAGCCAGAACTCGTAGGTCGCGACGCCGGCGCGGAAGATGCGGGGCACGCCGAGGAGGTTGGCGATGACCAGGCCATACAGGATGGCCCACAGCACATATTCGATATTGGGCAGCACGACATGGTGCGACTTGCCCCAGGCGGTCAGCGCCTGTTCCGTGAGCTTGCCCGCGTAACCCACCGCGAACAGCAGCCCGAGGCCGGGCAGCAGCGTGGCCGCGCGTTCGATCAACGGAACCGCGCGGGTCCCGCCCAGGGTGGCGCCGCTCACGCCTACCAGCCGATGTGGGGCAGCAGGCCGGACCAGGCCAGCGCAGCCAACGCCAGCGCCGCGAAGGTCGCGAGCCAGTCGGCCGAGATGGCCGGCAGCGCACGGGCTTGGCGGCGTGCCGGCGGCGCGGAAGGTGATACGATGGGGGCGGGCATCCTGGTCAAGCTCCGAGAACTCTTGACCCCATAGAAAACAACTCTCTCCGCGCGGTGCAACGTGACGGGGGAAATAGCATTGCCATGCCAAGAATAGCCCCGGAGGCAGTGGCTTCGTTCTACAATTCCCCCATCCAGGGGTTAATTCATCAGACCGCCGGCTCTCCCGGCACCGGCGTCTTGCCCTGGGCCTCGACCAGCGCCGTGACGGCGGTGATGCAAGCGTCCAGCGCCGCCGCGTCCGTTCCCTTGGCCACCAGCGCCACGCCGTTGCCGTCCAGGCGGTAATACGGGTAGCTGCCCAGGTCGAGCGCCGGGTAGCGGTCCTGGATGGCGCTCAGCCCCTCGGCGATGGCACCTTCCAGCAGCCCGGCCGCGTGCACCGCGCGGGACTGCACGGGCACGCCGCCCTGCAAGGTCGGCGCCAGGGCCGCAAACATCGATTGCATGATGCGCGGCACGCCGGCCATGACGTGCACGTTGCCAATGGTGAAGCCGGGCGCAATGGACACTGCGTTGTCGATCAGCACGGCGCCACGCGGCATGGTCGCCATGCGCTGCCGGGCGGCGTTGAACTGGCCGGGTTCGTAGTGCCGCTCCATACGCGCCCAGGCTTCCGGGTGCGGCTCCCACGGCACGCCGAAGGCGGCGGCGACGCACTCGCTGGTGATGTCGTCGTGGGTGGGGCCGATGCCGCCGGTGGTGAACACGTGGTCGAACCGGGCGCGGCACTCGTTCACGACCGTGATAATGGTGTCGCGCACGTCGGGAATCACCCGCACCTCGCGCAACGGGATGCCGACCGCGCCGAGGCCCTTCGCGATGAACTGGATGTTGAGGTCCTGCGTGCGGCCCGACAGGACCTCGTTGCCGATGACGAGCAGGCAGGCGATGGGGTTGGGCATAGGGACCTACAGGAAATCGCGGAGCAAGGGGATCAGCGGCTTGTCGGCGGGCGGCATCGGGTAGTCTGCGAGCTTCGCCGGGCGCACCCAGGCGAGCGCCTGACCCTCCTGCCCGGTCGGCTGCCCGGCCCAGCGGCGGCACAAAAACAGCGGCATCAGCAAATGGAACCCGTCATAAGCGTGGCTGGCGAAGGCGAAAGGGGCGAGGCAGCTTTCCGTCACCTCGATGCCCAGCTCCTCCCGCAGCTCGCGGATCAGCCCGGCCTCTGGCGTCTCGTTGGGGCCGAGCTTGCCGCCGGGGAACTCCCACAGCCCGGCCATCGGCTTGCCTTCCGGACGCCGGGCCAGCAGGACGCGGCCATCCCCGTCGATCAGCGCGCAGGCGGCGACCAGCACCACCGGCCGGTCCGCCGCGGCCGGGCTTTCAGGTGGCTTCGGGGCGGGTGTCCGTTGCGGCGACGCGGGCGACAACTGGTCGCGCAGCGGCGTGCGCGGGGCGAAATCGTCGCGCGTCGCCTGGAACCGCAGCACCGGATGCTCGCCGCCGCGGGCCAGGAACCGCTCCCGCCCGGTCCCGGTCATGCGGAAGCCGATGCGGCGCAGCACGGCGGCGGAAGCTGTATTGTCCTCGGCGACATGCGCCTCCAGCCGGTCGAGGTCCAGGTTGGCCAGCGCCCAGCGCGACAGCCGCCCGGCGGCCTCCGTCGCGACGCCGTGGCCCCAGAAGCGGCGCCCCACCCAATATCCCAGGTTGCCCGTCCGCGGCGTCATGTCGAGGCGCAAGCCGATGCAGCCCACGATCATCTCCTGCCCGGCTTCCTCCCCCGTGATCGCCAGGTGGTAGCCGGTGCCGTCGGCGATCTGCTGGCGGGTCGAGGCGATCCACTCGTCCGTCAACTGCCGCGGGTAGGGGAAGGGCAGGCGGGACAACATGCGGACCACCGCCCAGTCGTTCACCAGGCGGTGCAGCTCCTCCGCATCGGCGGGGCGCAGCGGGCGCAGCGTCAGCCGCTCGGTCGCGAGCGGGGCGAAAGGCGGCTCGTCGGGCATCAAGGACAGCGCCATCAGCCGCGCCCGGCCAGGCGCGCCGCTGCCGACGTGCCCTTAGCTCCGGTAGCTGCCATTGATGTCGATGTAGCCATGGGTGAGGTCGCAGGTCCAGGCGGTGCCCACGCCCTTGCCGAGGCCGAGGTCCACGGCGATGCCGATCTCGCGCCCCTTCATGTGCGCCACCACCGGCGCTTCGTCGTAGCCCGGCGCCACGCCGCCATCGCGTGCCATCCAGGTGCCGCCCACGCCGACCGAGAGCTTGTCGCGGTCCGCCGGCTCGCCCGCCTTGCCCACCGCCATGACGATGCGGCCCCAGTTCGCGTCCTCCCCGGCGATGGCGGTCTTGACCAAGGGCGAGTTGGCGATGGCGAGCGCCACGCGCCGGGCGGACTTGTTGCTGACCGCGCCCGTCACGTCGATGCGCACCAGTTTCTGCGCCCCTTCGCCGTCGCGGACCACCTGCAGCGCCAAATCCAGCAGCACGGCGTCCAGCGCGTCGCGGAAGTCGCGGACGAGGTGCTTGTCGTGCCGGCCCACCGCCGCGTGCGCCGCCTGCCCGGTGGCGAACAGCAGCACGGTGTCGCTGGTGGAGGTGTCGCTATCCACCGTGGTGCAGTTGAAGCTGCGCTTCACCCCGCGGGCCAGCATGTCCTGTAGCAGCCCGGCGGGCAGCTTCGCGTCCGTGAACACGAAGGCCAGCATGGTCGCCATGTCGGGCGCCACCATGCCGCTGCCCTTGGCGATGCCGATGATGCGGACCGGGCTACCGTCGATGGACGCCGTGCGCGTCGCGGCCTTGGGAAAGGTGTCGGTTGTCATGATGCCGCGCGCCGCGGCCATCCAGCCGTCCTCCGCCAAGGACGCATGAAGCTTGGGCAGGGCGGCGATCAGCTTGGCGTGGGGCAGCACCTCGCCGATCACGCCGGTGCTGGCGACGAACACCTCGTGCGCCCGGCAGCCGAGCAGGCCGGCCGCCGCCTCCGCCGTCGCGTCCACCGCTTCCACCCCGGCGCGCCCGGTGAACACGTTGGCGTTGCCGGCGTTCACCACCAGCGCCCGCGCCCGGCCATGCGCCAGCGCCGCCCGGCACCAGTCCACGGGCGCGCCGGGGCAGCGGTTGCGGGTGAACACGCCGGCGGCCGCCGTGCCCTCCGGCAGCGCCGCCATCACCAGGTCGGTGCGCCCGGCGTAGCGGATGCCGGCCTCCGCCGAGCCGAGCCGCACGCCGGCGAGCGGCGGCAGCTCCGGCATCGGCACCGCGAGCGGGCTGGTGGGCAGCGCCACTATTTGGCGGGGGTTGGGGCAGGGGTAGTAGGGGCGGGGGAGGGCAGGGCGCCGGCCGCCGGCGTCACCGGCGAGCCGTCCACGTTGAACTTCTCGATGGGCAGGCCGGTCTTGGCCTGGGCCAGCACGCGGCTCACGCCTTCCTGGATCAGCGTTTGCCGGATCTCGTCGTGCACCTGCTCCAGGCTGGGCGGCGGCGCGTTGCGGACCTCCTGCACCTGGATCACGTGCCAGCCAAACCGGGTCTTGACCGGCGTTTGCGTTGTTTGCCCGGCTTTGAGCGCAAAGGCGACCTCGGAGAACTCCGGCAGCATGTCGCCTTTCTTGAAGAAGCCCAGGTCGCCGCCGCTCTGCGCGCCGGGGTCGGTGCTGTACTTCTTCGCAAGCTCCGCGAAGTCCGCGCCGCCGTTCAGCTCGGCGATGACCTTTTTCGCGGTTTCCTCGTCGGCGACCAGGATGTGGCGGGCGTGGACCTCGGTTTCCCCGGGCTTGCCGGCGAAGTCGCGCTCGTAGCGGGCCTTGATCGCGTCCTCCGTCAGCGTCGGTGCGATTTCCCGGGTCAGCAGGGCGTTCTGCAGCGCGCTGTCGGTGGCGCGGGCGACCATGCGCTGCACTGAGGGGTCGCGGTCCAGCCCTTCCTTCTTCGCGGCGAGCACCACGACATGGCGGTCGATCAACTGGTCCAGCAGCATCGGGTAGAGCGCCGTGGGCGGCATCCCGCGCAGCTCCTCCGGCAGCGCCTTGGCGGCGTCCGACAGCTCGGAAGCGTGGATCTCGTCCGTGCCGACGCGGGCGACCACGGGATCGGCCGCCGGGGCGGACGCTTGGCCCGGCGCGGGCACCGGGCGCGCGGCGGCCGGGGCTGCGGGGGCAGCCGCGGCGGGCGGCTTCGGAGCCTGCGCAAGCGCAAGGCCGGCAATGCTCAACGCGAGGGCGGCAGTGGTGGCGAACAGGCTCGGACGGCGCATGGAAAACCTCGGACAGAGCATTCAGACGGGCGGACAATGCCCGAAGCGCCAGGGTGGGACAAGGCGCGGGCCGTGGCGGTCGGGCAACGGTCGTTGACCCTGGCCGGCCCGGGTCCTATCTGAGCCTTGCCTCCAACCCAATCGTGCCCGGCCCCTGCGACCCGGCCGCGCCACCCGAGGGCCTACCATGTTCGCCAGCATTGCCCGGGCCGTCTTCGGTTCCGCCAACGACCGCTCGCTCAAGGGCTACCAACGCCGGGTGCCGCAGATCAACGCGCACGAGCCGGCGATGGCCGCGCTGTCGGACGCGGCGCTCAGGGCCAAGACCGCCGAGTTCCGCGAGCGGCTGGCCGGCGGCACCACGCTCGACGACCTGCTGCCCGAAGCCTACGCGGCGGTGCGGGAAGCGGCGAAGCGCGTGCTGGGCCAGCGTCACTTCGACGTGCAGATGATCGGCGGCATGGTGCTGCACGACGGCAAGATCGCCGAGATGAAGACGGGCGAGGGCAAGACGCTGGTGGCGACGCTGCCGGTGTACCTGAACGCGCTGGCGGGCAAGGGCGTCCATGTCGTTACGGTGAACGACTACCTGGCGACGCGCGATAGCGAGTGGATGGGCCGGGTTTACGGCTTCCTGGGGCTGACCACGGGCGTGATCGTGCATGGGCTGAACGACGACGAGCGCCGGGCCGCCTACGCCGCCGACATCACGTACGGCACCAACAACGAGTTCGGCTTCGACTACCTGCGCGACAACATGAAGTACCGCCTGGACGACATGGCGCAGCGCGATTTCAGCTACGCCATCGTGGACGAGGTGGACAGCATTCTGATCGACGAAGCGCGCACCCCGCTCATCATCTCCGGCCCGGCGGAGGACAGCAGCGACCTGTATCGCACCGTGAACCTGGTCGTGCGGGAACTGGTGAAGGACGCTTCTACCTACGACAAGGACGAGAAGTTCAAGACCGTGACGCTCACGGAGGACGGGTCGGAGCGTGTGGAGCAGATGCTGCGCGACGCCGGGATCATCACCGAGGGCAACCTGTACGACATCTTCAACGTGTCGGTGATCCACCACGTCCAGCAATCCTTGCGCGCCAACACGCTGTTCGCGCGCGACGTGGACTACATCGTGCGCGACGACAAGGTGGTGCTGATCGACGAGTTCACCGGGCGCATGATGGAGGGCCGCCGCTATTCGGAGGGCCTGCACCAGGCGCTGGAGGCCAAGGAAGGCGTCACGGTGCAGCCGGAGAACCAGACGCTCGCCAGCATCACCTTCCAGAACTACTTCCGCTTGTATCCCAAGCTCGCCGGCATGACCGGCACGGCGCTGACGGAAGCGGACGAGTTCGCCGAGATCTACAAGCTCGAAGTGCTCGAAATCCCGACCAACGTGCCGGTGACGCGCAAGGACGCCGACGACGAGGTGTACCGCTCGGCGGCCGAGAAGTACGACGCCGTCGCCGCCCTGATCGAGGAAGCGCGCGTCCAGGGCCAGCCGGTGCTGGTCGGCACCACCAGCATCGAAAAAAGCGAGGTCATCAGCGAGCTTCTGACCCGCAAGAAGGTGCCGCACGCCGTGCTCAACGCGCGCTTCCACGAGCAGGAGGCCAGCATCGTCGCCCAGGCCGGCGCGCCCGGCGCCATCACCATCGCTACCAACATGGCCGGGCGCGGCACCGACATCAAGCTCGGCGGCAACGCCGAGATGCGCGTCAAGCTGGAGGCCGGCGACGCCGATTCGGACGCGCTTCCGGCGCTGGAGGACAGGATACGCCAGGAGGTCGCGGCCAACCACGGTGCGGTCAAGGCGTCGGGCGGCCTCTTGGTGATCGGCACGGAGCGGCACGAAAGCCGGCGCATCGACAACCAGTTGCGCGGACGCTCCGGCCGCCAGGGCGACCCCGGCGCCAGCCGGTTCTTCCTGAGCCTTGAGGATGACCTGATGCGCATCTTCGGGTCGGACCGCATGGGCGGGATGCTGCAGAAGCTTGGCCTCAAGCCCGGGGAGGCCATCGTGCACCCTTGGATCAACAAGGCCCTGGAAAAGGCGCAGAAGAAGGTCGAGGCGCGCAACTTCGACACCCGCAAGAACGTGCTGAAATACGACGATGTGATGAACAACCAGCGGCGCGAGGTGTATGCGCAGCGCCGCGAGTTCATGCGCGCGGACGACGTGTCGGAGACGGTGGGAGAGATGCGCGCGGAGGTCATCGCCAACCTCGTCGCCCGACGCATTCCGGAGAAGGCCTACGCCGAGCAATGGGAAACCGATGCGCTGGCCGACGACCTGCGCCGTCTGCTGGCCCTCGACCTGCCGGTGGCCGAATGGGGCCGGGAAGAGGGCATCGATGAGACCGGCATCCGCGAGCGGATCGAGCAGGCCTCGGCGGCGCACATGGCGGCCAAGGCCGCGGCTCTCGGCCCGGATTTGATGCGCTACGTCGAGAAGAGCCTTTTGCTGCAGACGCTCGACGCCGTGTGGAAGGAGCATCTGCTGGCGCTGGACCATTTGCGCCAAGGCATCGGGTTGCGCGCTTATGGCCAGCGGGACCCGCTCAACGAGTACAAGAGCGAGGCGTTCGGCATGTTCAACGCCATGCTGGACGAGTTGAAGGAGCGGGTGACGGCCATGCTCGCCCGGGTGGAGTTGGGTCCGGAAGCCCCGCCCGAGCCGGCATTCCAACCACCGCCGCCGCAGTCGCTGCAATACTCGGACCCGGCGGCCAGCGCCCCCTACGCCGGCGGCGACGTGCTGGAAGCGGAGCGCCCGCGCATGGCGCTCGGCGGCGCCCAGGCCGCGGCGGTCATCGACCCGGCCGATCCCGCCACCTGGCGCGACACGCCGCGCAACGCGCCGTGCCCGTGCGGGTCGGGGAAGAAGTACAAGCACTGCCACGGTCGCATCGCGTAGCAGCTCTTGTAGGGCGGAAAAGCGTCAGCGCCCTCCGCCGGCTACGTAGGACCGCACGCCGGCGCATGACGCTTCGCTCATGCGCCCTACGGGTTGGAGCCGACCTCAGCGGCGCAGTTCTCCGGCAACCGGCCTGCGGCAGCGCACATGCAGGAAAAGCGGTGCCACGCGCGTATCGGCAACGGCGGGCACCGCTGCTACGGTGGCGTCGTCGGCGCACGGCTCGCCCAGGCGCTCCGGCACGAAGCCGCTCGCAACGACCAGGTTGATCCAGGTGCTCAGCGTGCGGTGGAAGCGGGGTTCCTGGAACGGCGGGACGCGGGCACGCTCTTCCTGCGATGCGGGGCCGAACCACCATCGGTCCACCCGTCCGTCGATGTTGTCGAAATAGCCGCCCACCTCGACCGCGCGCACCGTGGTGCCGTCCGCCTCGCGCAGCACGCGCCGGTGCGGCGGCACGAAGCAGGGGTGCAGGATGGAGAACTGCAGGAAGCCGCCCGGCCGCAGCACCCGGCAGACTTCGGCCAAAGCCGCCGCCTGGTCGGGCATGTCCATCAGCGACATGAAGGCAGTCGCGAAGTCGAACGCCCCATCGGCAAAGGGCAGGCGGGCCGCGTCGGCGTGGACATACTCGATGCCGAGCGGTTCGGACGCTTCCGCCTCGCGCGCGTGGCGCAGGAAGGTGGGCGACATGTCGAGCGCCGTCATGCGTGCACCGCGCCGGGCGACCTCGCGCGTGTTGCCGCCTTCCCCGCAGCCGATGTCAAGGCCGTGCAGCCCGGCCACGGGCGGCAGCATGGCCAGGAAGGCAGGTGTGTTCACCCGGTCGCGATACACGTCGAACCCGGCCCGCGCGTGGCGCGTCCAGGTCTCGGCGTTCGCTTCCCAACAGGCTGCCGCTTCGGCTTGGGTTATGGTCATTGGACGCCCAGACTGCTCCCTATGCGGCTGCCGGCGCTACTCCCCCGACAGCTCACGCCGCCGCTTCTCCAACTCCTCGCTGTAGCGGCGCAGCGCATACTGCTCGGTCAGCACGCCAATGACCCGCATATTCTCCGCGCTGTCCACCACGGCCAGCTCGTCGCTTTCCGCCGTTTCAAACATGTGCACCGCTTCCTTGATCGTCATCTGCGGCAGCAGCACGGTTTTGCGGTGGTGCACCACGTCGGACAGCTTGGTCGCACCCTCCGGCGCGGCGTGGCCCTCGGAGGTCGCGAGGATGCCGGCGTAGCGGTCCGCCGCGTCCACCGCGACGACGCGGGCGACCGAACCCAGCACGAACTCCCGCCGGAACGCCGCCAAGGTCATGTCGATCGGCACCCGGCGGTACTCGCGCCGCATCATCCGCCCCACCGTCAGGCTGCGCATCCAGCCGATATCGACGGCGCTGCGGATCGCCTCGCCGCGCAGGTGGAAGCGCCAGGTCGCGAAGCTGTAGCCGAAGGTGCGGCGCACCGTGATGGCGGACACGACGCTCGCAGCCAGCACGGCAATGGTCATGGGCAGCGACCCCGTGCTTTCCAGCGCCAGGAACGCCATGGTCAGCGGCCCGCCCACCACCGCCACCGCCAGCGCGCTCATGCCCACCAGCGCGCAGATCACCGCCGGCAGCGCCTGCACGGCCGTCACCAAGGCCAGCGCGCCGGCGAACAGCTTGCCCACCAACGCGCCCAGGAACAGCGAAGCAAAGAACAGCCCGCCGCGAAACCCGGAGCCGATGCTGATGGCGGAGGCGATTGCCTTTAGGAGAATCAGCAGCCCGATCTGCTGCAGGCTGTAGGGCGCATCGAGCGCCACCCGCAGCGCCGAATGGCCGGACGACAGCACCGCCGGGGACAGCAGCGCCATGGCGCCCACCGCGAGGCCGCCCAGCGCCGGGCGGGTCCAGCCCGGCATCCGGCTACGGCGGAACAGCCCTTCGACCAGCGTGACGCCGCGCATCAGGGCGACGCCGCCCAGCGCGCACAACATGCCGAGCGCCAAGATCGGCACGTAGTCCACCGTCTCGATCACCGTGGGCACCCGGATGTCGAAGCCGACGCCGGGGCCGACCAGGACGCGCATCACGGACACCGCGCAGATCGCCGACATCACCACGGGCGCCAGCGTGGTGAGCGAGTAGGTGCCGATCACCAGCTCGAATGCATAGAACGCGCCGGCCAAGGGCGCGTTGAACGCGGCGGCGATGGCGCCCGCAGCACCACAGCCCACCAAGAGCCGCAGGTCCGTCCGCCGCACCCGGAACGCCCGGCCCAGCCAGGACGCCATGGCCGAGCCGATCTGCGCAAAGCCGGCCTCCAGCCCCACCGACGCGCCGACGCCGTTCGACCACACGGTCTGGCCCACCACGACCACGCTGTCCACCAGGGACATCCGGCCGCCATACAGCGCGTTGGCTTCGATGGGGTCGATGGTCCGGCGCGGCAGCCAGCGGGCCAGCGCCAAGCCGGCAACGCCCAGGGCCAGCCCGCCGAGGCTCGGCACCAAAAGGGCGCGCAGGGTCTCGATGGTGGGCATGGCGGACAGGAACTCGCCCGGTCCCAGGTTGTAAAGCGCCCGGTGCATCGCCTGCGCGACCGTTTCCATCGCGACCACGACCAGCCCGGCGCCCAGGCCCACAAAGGCCGACAACACCACCAGCCAGATCTCGTCCGCCCGGACCAGGGCGCGGAGCGTTTGCGGGACGTGCGCCACCACGTCGGAGATCGGTCGCCGCTCCCGCCGGGCGCGCAGGCCCGCCGCGGCGTTCGGACCGGCGAGGCCAGTGCTGCTGGGAGGAGGGGACATCGCGAGGGCCAAACGGGACAAAAGGTGCGGAAACCCGCCCAAGCCGGGCGAGGCTCACCCATTACTGCGACCACCTTGCCACGGCTTCAACCAGGCTGAGCGGGAAAAAGCCGCTCCTTTGTATCGTTTCGACAATTACCCTGCATTTCGTTCGCGTTGTGTGTTTTCTAGGTCGTCATCGACGAAGGCTTGGACCAGCTCGGCCAGGCTTTCATGGGGCGCGAAGCCCAAAGCGGGGGCGCGGACCGGGTGGAACGCCGCGGGCCAGCCGCCGACAATGGCGGCGATTGCCGGGTCGGGGCGACGCTCCACCAGGGCGGACGCGCCGGGCCGCACGCTGTCCAGGGCTTGCAGCATCTCGTTCACGGTCGCGCTCATGCCCGGCGGGTTCACGCCGCGGTCGAGGCCCATCGGCCCCGTGTCCATCGCCGCCGCGTGCAGCAGCCAATCGACGGCGCGCCGGGGGCTGCAAATCCACACCGCAAAGTCGTCCGGCACGGGCAAGGTGGCCGGCAAGCCCAGCAGCGGCTCGCGCAGGATGCTGCTCACGAAGCTGCTGGCGGCCTTGTTGGGCCGGCCCGGGCGCACGACCACCGTGGGCAGCCGGATCAGCACGGCGTCGAGCATCCCCCGACGGCTGGCGTCGGCGAGGAACAGCTCCGCCGCCGCCTTCTGCGCGCCGTAGCTGTTGGCCGGCACCTGCCGCGCATCATCCCCGAGCACCGCACCCTGCCCGCCGCTGAAGCTCGCGACCGAGCTGGTGAACACCACGCGGGTCGGCATGGCCAGGCGGCGGCAGGCGTCGATCACCGCGTCCGTGCCGCGCATGTTGACCCGGCGGCCCAGCTCGTAATCCGCTTCCGCCGCGGCGCTCACCACGGCGGCGAGGTGGAACACCACCTCCGTGCCGGGCGGGACCGCCGCCGCGGGCAGCTCGGCCAGGTCGCCGGCCAGGCTGTGCACCGGGAAGGGGGCGCTCGTGGGCGGGGGCGGGGCCTGGAGGTCGAACAGCGTCAGGCTGCTCACCGGGCGTCCACCCAATGCGCCCTCCGCCGCCAGCCGGGCGGCCAGCTTGCGGCCCAGGAACCCGGCGCCGCCCAGGATGGTGATGTGCATGGCGTTCCCCCATTATTGGTCCGCCGAGCACTAGCCGCCGCCCGCCGCCCGCGCAATTGTGCTGGCATGGCCGATTCCTCGCCGTTCCGCTGCCTGCCCAACCCGCGCCGGGGCGTCCCGGGCATCGTGGTGCTGCCCCAGGGAGGGTTCCGGCGTGCGCGGGCGGACATTTCGGCTTGGCCGGGCTACGCGCCTACCCCGCTTCATGCCCTGCCCGGAATCGCGGCGGAGGCCCGCATCGCGGCGCTCCATATAAAGGACGAGTCCGGGCGCTTCGGCCTCGGCAGCTTCAAGGCGCTGGGCGGCGCCTACGCCGTGGCCGGCGTGCTGTCCGCGGAGCTGGCCCGGCGCGGCGCGGCGCTGTCGGCCACGACGGCGGACCTGTTCGCCGGGCGCTACGCCGCGGACACGCGGAACATCACCGTTGCCTGCGCCACGGACGGCAACCACGGCCGCAGCGTCGCCTGGGGCGCACAGCGGTTCGGCGCGGCCTGCGCCATCTTCGTGCACGAGGGGGTCAGCCAAGGGCGCATCGACGCCATCGCCCACTACGGCGCCGCGATCCACGTCGTGCCCGGCAGGGACGACGACGCGGTGCGCGCGGCGGCGGCGGAGGCGGAGCGGCAGGGCTGGTTCGTCGTGTCCGACACGTCCTGGCCGGGCTACACCGAAATCCCGCGCGACGTCATGCAGGGCTACCGCGTGATGGCGGAGGAGGCGCTGGACCAATGGCCGGGTCCGCCGCCCACCCACGTCTTCATCCAGGGCGGCGTGGGCGGCGTCGCCGCGGCGGTGTCCGTGTCAGTACGCACCCGGCTCGACCCGGCGCCGAGCCTGATCGTCGTCGAGCCGGAGCGCGCCGCCTGCCTGCTGGCCAGCGCGGCGGCGGGGGCGCCCACGCCGGCCGCTGGCGATCTCGACACGGTCATGGCCGGCCTGGCGTGCGGCGAGCCGAGCCTGATCGCCTGGCAGGAGCTCGACCGCGCCACGGCGGCGTTCCTCGCCATTCCGGACGAGGCGGCGGTGGACGCGATGCGGCGGCTGGCGCGGGAAGGCATCGTGTCCGGCGAGTCGGGGGCGGCGGGCCTTGCGGGCCTGCTGCTGGCGGCGGGCGACCCGGCGGCGCGCACGGCCCTGGCACTCGGCCCCGACAGCCGCGTGCTGGCCTTCAGCACGGAAAGCGCGACCGACCCGGCGCTGTATGCGCGCCTCGTCGGGACCGCCGCTTGACCCGCATCCCGGCCTCCGCGCTGGTTCAGTTGGGGGGCGCGGTGCTGCTGCTCGGGTCGAGCTGGCCAATCACCCGCTACGCGCTGCTGGAGGGCGCTGCGCCGTTCTGGTTCGCGCTGGGCCGGGCTGGGCTTTCGGCGACGGCGGCGACGGTGGTGCTGGGAGCGTTGGGCCGGCTGCGCCGGCCGGCGCGGCGCGACATGCCGGCGCTGCTGGCGCTCGGGCTGCTGCAACTGGCCGGGTTCTTCGCGCTGGCGCACGCGGCGGTGGCTTGGGTGCCGGCCGGGCGGACCACCATCTTGTCCAACGCCACCCTGGTCTGGACCGTGCCGCTGTCCGTCCTGGTGCTGGGCGAGGCGATTTCGCCCCGGCGGTGGATGGCAGCCGGGCTGGCGACGGTGGGTGTGGTGGTGCTGAGCGGCCCCTGGGCCATCGACTGGTCGGCGCCAGGTTTGCTGCTGGGGCACGCGCTGCTGCTCGGCGCGGCCGGGTGCTGGGCCATGACCATGGCGGTCGTGCGGCGCTGGCCGCCCCGCTTGACCATGCTGGAACTGCTGCCCTGGGCGTTCGGGCTGGCGAGCTTTGCCTTGCTGCCGCTCGCCACCCTGCACGCGCCGGGCACCTGGACCGCGCCGGCGGTCGCGGCGCTGCTCGGCATCGGGCTGGTCGCGGCGCCGGTCGGCACCTGGTGCACGATGCAGGCGACGGTGGCGCTGCCGCTGGTGGTGGCGTCCATCGGCTTCCTGGCGGCGCCCGCGGTCGGCCTGCTGATCGCGGCGGCGTGGCTGCACGAGCCGTTGACGGCGGACGTGGTTGCCGGGTCGGTCCTGATCCTGGGCGCCGGCGCCGTTGCGGCCGTGCCGGGCCGGCGCGCGCCATGATCCTGCATTCGGTCGAGGCCGGGGCGGACCGCGGCGCCGGGCCGCCCGTGGCGCTGCTGCACGGGCTGTTCGGCGCGGCCGGCAACTTCGCCATGATCCAGCGGCGGCTTGCCGACACGCGCCGGGTGATCGCGTTCGACCTGCGCAACCACGGCGTCAGCCCGCATGATCCCGACATGTCCTACGCCGCCATGGCGGAGGACGTGCTGGACAGCCTCAAGGCCCTGGGCGTGACACAGGCGGCGCTGGTCGGCCATTCCATGGGCGGCAAGGTGGCGATGCAGGCGGCGCTGCTGCGGCCGGAGCGGGTCAGCCGGCTATTGGTGGCCGACATCGCGCCGGTCCGTTACGACCCGGCGTTCCGCGGCATCGCCGATGCCATGCTGGCCGTGCCGGTCGGCCCCGGGCTGACGCGGGGGGCGGCCGATGCCGCGCTGGCGCCCGCCGTGCCGGACCCGGCGGTGCGCGGCTTCCTGCTGCAGAACCTGCGGCTCGGCCCGGACGCCGCTTGGCGCATCGGGCTGCCGGAGATCGCGGCGGCCCTGCCCGGCATCGAGGGCTGGGACGCGCCGCCCGATGCTCCCTATCCCGGGCCGGTGCTGATGCTGCGCGGCGAGCGGTCCGATTACGTGCGGCCGGAACACCGGCCGGCGGTCCGCGCGCTGTTCCCCGCCGCCCAGTTCATGGCGCTGAAGGGCGCCGGGCATTGGCTGCACGCGGACGCGCCGGACGCTTTTGTCGCCATCGCGCAGGCGTTCCTCGACCGCCCGTTCAGTTCGACTGCTTGATCGCCTTGCCCTCGTCCGCGGCGCGCCACAGGTACCAGGCGGCGGTTGAGCGCCAGGGCGCCCAGGCTTCCCCGACTGCGGCCAGCTCCTTCGGGCGCGGCTGGGCCGGCAATTGCTTGATGCGCCGCCAGCCTTCCCGCACGCCGAAGTCATCCACCGGCAGCACGTCCGGGCGGCCCAGCGTCGCGATCAGCAGCATCTCCACCGTCCAGCGGCCGACCCCGCGTATGGCGACCAGCCGGCGGATCAGCTCCTCGTCCGACAAGATGGCGGCGTCTTGCAGGCTGGGCACCGTGCCACGCACGGCATGGGCGCAGATGTCGCGTATGGCGGCGATCTTGCTGCCGGAAAAGCCGCAAGCGCGCAGCGCCTCCTCCGGCGTCGCCGCGAGTTGGTCCGGCGGCGGGAAGCCGGGGCTGGGGTGAAGTGCTGCAAGGCGGGCGAGGATGGCCTGGGCGGCGCGGCCGTGCAACTGCTGGTGCGCGATGGCGCGGACCAGCGCCTCGTAGGGTTCGCGCGGGGTCGGCGCCGCGGTGGGGGGGCCGATGCGGGCGATCAGCGCGGCAAAGGCCGGGTCCGCGGCGGCGAGGTGACGCATGGCGGGCGAGCGGGCGGCTTCGGGCATTTTGGTTCCTTGGACGTTGGCTGCTTGCCAGCACGCCCCGGTCATGGCCTACACTGCCGCATCGGCGCCGGCGCGGCCAGGGGGGAGGCGGCGGCCGTCAGGGAGGCAGCTCGTGCGCCGGGTGCGGTTCGGGTGATCAGAAAGGCGGGCAGGGACGAGGCGGCCGAGGAGAACCGGCTGACGGCCAGCCTGGCCGGCCTGGCCGTGGCCTTGCTGGTGGTGGTGGCCGGCCTGTTCCTGATCCAGCATCTGCGCGACAAGGCGCGGGTCGAAGACTGCCTGATGGCCGGGCGCTTCAACTGCGACGCGGTGCTGGGAAGCCCTTCGCGCTGAGGCTTTGCCGCCCGGGCGGGGGCGGCAAAGTGTCGAGCCGCTTTACATGCAGGCTGCAAGCTTTTCATCAGCGCATGTGTTTACAATGCGTTAGGCATTGGCACGCCGGTTGCTACGTGATCGTTACGTTTCAGAAAGGCGATCATCGTGCTCCTGCAAAAAGCATCATCGTCCGGCTTGGCCGCGGCTTTGGCCGTGGCCCTGGCCTCCGCGCCGGCCGCCGCCGACCCGATCGTGCTCAACCCGAACTTCACCCAAGCCGACACTGCCGCCAATACGCAGTACAATGGCGGCAACAAATTCTTTGTGTCGAACTGGACGCCGACCAACTACGCATCCAACAGCGATGCCGATACGGGCCAGTACGACAACGGCTTCGCCGGCGGCAACTCCATCGTGGGCTTCCTTTCGGGCGCCAGCAGCTCGCTGAGCCAGGTCGTCCAAGGCTTCGTCGCCGGGCGGACTTACCGCATCTCCGTCGGCGCGAACGCCCGTGCGCGGGTGGGAGCTAACCCGACCCTGACGATCAGCGCCGGCAGCCAGCAGGTGCTCGCGCCGACCACGCTCACCCCTGTCGATCCTCTCGGCACCTTCCGCACGGCGTTCACGCCCATCCAGTCCGACACCTTCGTTGCGGCCAACACCTTTGTCACGATCAGCTTCGCCAACACCGCGGGGTCGAACAGCGGCGCATCGACGCTGTTGACCGCCGTGTCCATCTCCCAGGTGCCTGAGCCGGTCAGCCTCGCCATCCTGGGCGTCGGCCTGGTCGGCGTCGGCATCGTGCGCCGCCGTCCTCGTACCTGAAAGCTCGGCACTAGAAGCCCGGCGGCCGGCGCCCACGGTCGCCGTCGAAAAACTTAACACTCTGCCGCCGGGCCTGGCCGTGCGGCGGAGTGTCCAAGCCGCCTCGTTCCTGCGAAGCTTGACCAGACCCGCCGCGCCGCGGCGCGGTCGGCATCGCAGGGGACGGCATGGCAGTACGGCTGGGCATCGACATCGGCGGCACCTTCACCGACCTGCAGGTGTTCGACGCGCGCACCGGGCGGTCCGGCAGCGTGAAGACGCCGACCACGCCGGAGGACCCCTCCGTCGGCCTGATGGCCGGCATCGACGAGGCGGCGGCCCGGTTCGGCTTCGCCCTAGCGGATGTCGGCCTCTTGCTGCACGGCACCACCATCGCCACCAACGCCGTGCTGGAGCGCAAGCTGCCCCGCGGGGTGCTGCTGGCGACCGAAGGGTTCCGCGACGTGCTGGAGATCGGCCGCCACGCCCGGCGCGACATCTACGGCCTGCGCCAGCAGCGCGCCGAGCCGCTGATCCCGCGGGAGCGCCGCCTGGGCGTCGCCGAGCGGATGCGCGCCGATGGCAGCGTCGAGCGCGCCTTGTCCCCGGCGGCGCTGGATGGAGCGGTGGCGGCGATCCGGGAGATGCGCGCCGAGACGGTCGCCATCAGCCTGCTGCACGCAACCACCAACCCGGCGCACGAGCAGGCGCTGCGCGACGCCATCGGGCGCGCGTGCCCCGATCTCCCGGTCAGCATCTCCTCCGACGTCAGCGCGGAAATCCGGGAATACGAGCGCACCTCGACAACCGTGCTCAACGCCCTGCTGGTGCCGGTGGTGCGCGGCTACCTCCTGCGGCTGGAGCGGCGCATGGCGGAGCGCGGCCTCCTGGCCCGGCTGCTGCTCGTGCAGTCCAACGGCGGCGTGTGCAGCGCCGCCGTCGCCGCGGCGCAGCCGGTGCGTCTGCTGCTGTCCGGGCCGAGCGGCGGGGCGCTGGCAGCCAGCCGCACCGCCGCGGCGCTGGGCCTCCACAGCGTGGTCGGCATCGACATGGGCGGCACCAGCTTCGACGTGTGCGTGGTGGATGGCGGCCGGGTCACGCAGGCCATGCAGGGCGAGGTCGATGGCCTGCCGGTGCGCCTGCCGATGGTGGAAATCCGCACGGTCGGCTCGGGCGGCGGCTCGGTTGCCGCGGTCGATGAGGCGGGGCGGTTCAGCGTCGGGCCGCACAGCGCAGGCGCCCGGCCCGGCCCGGCCTGCTACGGGCGCGGCGGCCTGCGTCCCACCGTCACCGACGCGAACCTCTTGCTCGGGCGGCTGGACGCCGGGTATTTCCTGGGCGGCAGGCTGCCGCTCGACGCGGGCGCGGCGCGGGCGGCGCTGGCAACGGAGGTGGGGACGAAGCTGGGCCTCGATCCCGACCAGGCGGCGGCGGGGGTCGTCGCGCTCGCCAACACGAGCCTTGCCGCCGCGATCCGGCTGAGCCTGTTCGAGAAGGGGCTGGACCCCCGCGGCTTTTCTCTCCTGTCGTTCGGCGGCGCCGGCGGGCTGCACGCGGTCGAGGTCGCGGACGAGTTGGGCATCACGCAGGTCGTGTTCCCGGCCGATGCCAGCACCTTCTCCGCCGGTGGCATCCTGGCGTCGGACATCGTGCACGACCTGGCGAGCAGCCGCCTGTTGCCGGCACACCCGGCGAGCCTGCCGGCGCTGGCAGAGGCCGCCGCCGGGCTACGGAAGCAGGGCCGGGCGCTGCTGGACGCCGATGGCGTGGAACGGGACCGGCAGGCGCTCGGCCTCGCCGCCGACATGCGCTACCGCGGCCAGGCGTTCGAGCTGGTGGTGCCATGGGACGGGGTGCCAGACGAGGCCGGGCTGCAAGCGGCGGTCGCGGCGTTCCATGACATGCACTGGCAGCGGTTCTCCTATGCGAACCCGGGTGATCCCGTCGATATCGTCACCCTCCGGCTGACGGCCACGGGCCGCCTGGACGCGCCGCGGGCCGGCGGGACCGGACCCGCCGCCGGGGCCGGGGGACGCGCCCCGCACCGCCGCCCGGTGTTCCTCGGCGGCTGGCGGGACGTGGCGGTTGTGCACCGAAACGAGGTTGCCGGGCCGATGCCGGGACCGCTGCTGATCGAGGAGGATTACACCACCGTGCTGCTCACCGAAGGCTGGACCGGCGAACCCGGCCCGCACGGCGCGCTGATCGCCCGGCGGGGCGCGCCCAAGGAGGTGGCATGACGCCGCTCGGACCCGTCGAACTGGAGATCATGCGCCATGCCCTGACCGCCGCGGCGGCGGAGATGGACGTGACCATCTGGCGCACCAGCCGTTCCACGGTGGTGCGGGAGTTGCTGGACTACTCCACCGCGGTGTTCGACGCGGCGGGCCACAACGTCGCGCAGTCCGCGCGCATCCCGCAGCACCTGAACTCGATGGGCGCCGGGCTGCAGGAGGTGCTGCGCGGGTACCTGCCCTTGGAGGAATGGGGCGAGGGCGACGTGGTGATCACCAACGACCCGTATTGCGGCGGCCAGCACATCCCGGACATCCTGGCCTTCCGCCCGGTGTTCGCGGACGGGCGGCGCGTCGCGGTCGTGGGCACGCTGTGCCACCACCTCGACATGGGCGGCATCGCCGCCGGGAGCTATGGCGCCACCGCGACGGAGGTGTTCCAGGAAGGGCTGCGCATCCCGCCGCTCCGCCTGGTGCAAGGCGGCGTGCTGAACCGGGAAGTGCTGGCCGTGATGCGGCAGAACGTCCGCCGCCCCGACATGCTGTGGGGCGACCTGCAGGCGCAGATGGCGTCGCTCGCGGTGGGGGAGGCGAACCTGCGGCGGCTCTGCGCCCGCTACGGCGCGGACCGGGTGGTGGCGGCCTGCGCGCAAATCCTGGACGGCTCCGAACGGGCGATGCGCGCCATGATCGGGCGCATCCCGGACGGCACCTACGAGTTCGAGGACGCCATCGACGACGACGGCCTGTCGGATCAGCCGATCCGCATCCATGCCGCCGTCACGGTGGCCGGGGAGGAGATGGTGGTGGACCTGTCGGGCTGCGGGCAGCAGGCGCTGGGGCCGGTGAACGCGACGCTGGCCTCCTCGGGGTCCGCGGTGATGTATGCCGTGCTGGCCTGCGCGGACCAGCCGATCCCGGCCAACGCCGGCTGCGCCCGCCCGGTGCGCGTGGTGGCGCCGGAGGGCCTGGTCGTCAACGCCCGGCACCCGGCGCCGGTGGCCAACCGCATCGTGGTGTCGCACCGCTTGGCCACCACGCTGCTGGGCGCGCTGCACCAAGCGGTGCCGGGCCGCATCCCTGCGGCGTACTACGGCGCGAGCTATGTTTGCACCTTCCAAACGATTGACGCCGCCGCTGCCCGGTCCGTGCTGGTGGAGATCGAGGTCGGCGGCGGCGGCGCGCACCCGCTGGGGGATGGGCTGAGCGCCTATTCCCACGGGATGCATAACAACGCCAACATCCCGGCGGAGATGATCGAAAGCGAGGTGCCCCTGACCGTCACCGAATACGCGCTGCTGCCGGACAGCGGGGGCGCCGGGCGGCGGCGCGGCGGGCTGGGCCTCGTGCGGGAATGGCGGGTGGAGTGCGAGGAAGCGGTGTTCACCGCCAACCTCGAACGCTTCAAGTCGCGCCCTTATGGCCTCGATGGCGGGCAGCCGGGCGCGCCGGGCCGGCTGCTGCTGATCCGCGACGGGGCGGAAACGACGCTCCCGTCCAAGGTCGGCAACCTGCGCCTGCGCCGGGGCGACCGCATCCGGCTCCAAACCTCCGGCGGCGGCGGCTTCGGCCCGCCTGGCGAGCGCCCGGCGGCGGAGGCGGCGGCCGACCAACTCGGCGGCTACGTGTCGTGACCACCCCCGTCGCTCGATTCGAGCTGATCCTGCTGCTGCTGGCCGCCATTGTCGGCCTTGAGCTGCTGGCCCGGCGCCTGCGCCTGCCGCCGGCCGCGGCGCTGATCCTCGGCGGGATCGTGCTGGCGCTGATCCCGAACGTGCCGGACATCGAGCTTGATCCCGACCTTGCCTTGGTGCTGTTCCTGCCGCCGCTGCTGATGAGCAGCGCGTTCTTCACCTCCTGGCGGGACTTCCGCGCCGATTTGCGCATCATCCTGCAGCTCGCGGTGGGCGCGGTGGCGTTCACCACGGCGGTTGTGGGCGTCGTCGCGCACTGGGCCATGCCGTCCCTGCCGTGGGCGGCCTGCTTCGCGCTGGGCGCCATCGTTTCGCCCCCCGACGCCGTGGCCGCCAAGGCGGTGCTGACCCAGGTGAAGCTGCCGCGGCGCATGGTGGTGCTGCTGGAAGGGGAAAGCCTGGTGAACGACGCGACGGGCCTCGTGCTGTTCCGCTTCGCGGTGGCGGCCGGGCTGACCGGACTGTTCGACGCGGGCGAGGCGGCGCTGTCGTTCGGCCTGCTCGCGGTCGGCGGCGTCGCGGCGGGCGTTGCGTTCGGCCTGGCGGCGACAACCCTGATCGCGCGGCTGCGGGAGCCGCGGCTTGAGATCATCGCCAGTCTGCTCGCGGCTTGGGCGTCCTACATCGGCGGTGAGGCAATCCACGTTTCGGGCGTGCTGTCCACCGTGGCGTGCGGGCTGGTGGTGGGCTGGCGGCAGCACGCCATCCTGAGCGCCGCCACCCGGATTCAAGCGCGGGCCGTGTGGGGCGTCGTCGAGTTCGTGCTGGAGTCGCTCGTGTTCATCCTGATCGGCCTGTCGCTCCGCGGCGTGCTGACCCGGCTGGGCAGCGGCTCGGAGCCGGTCCTGGCGCTGCTGCCCGCGGCGGGCGCCATCGTGCTTGCGACGGTGCTGAGCCGGTTCGTTTGGGTGTTTCCGGCCACCTACTTGCCGCGTCTGCTGCTGCCGTGGCTGCGGCGGCGGGACCCGTATCCGCCGCCCGCGGTGCCGTTCGTGATGGGTTGGGCCGGGATGCGGGGCGTGGTGAGCCTGGCGGCGGCGCTGTCGCTGCCGGACCCGTTCCCCGGCCGCGACTTCATCCTGGCGACGACGTTCCTGGTGATCCTGGTGACGGTGCTGGTGCAGGGCGCGACCCTGGCGCCGCTGGTCCGCGCGTTCCGCTTGGGCGAGTTCAAGGCGAAGCAAAGCACTGCGCTGCTGGAGGCCGAAGCCCGGGCGCGCATGGCCCGGGCGCAGCTCCTCGCGATTGAGCGGCATTCCCTGGGCGAGGACGGCGCCCACCGGCACCCGCGCCTGGTGGAGCAGTACGGCTACCGCGCCCGCGCTGCCGCCCGGTTCAGCGAGGCGGCTGACACGCTGATCGGCGAGAAGCGGGCGCACTTCGCGGCGGTGCTGGCGGCGGTGGCGGCCGGGCGCGAGGAGGTGCTGCGGCTGCACCGGACGGGCGAGGTCCACGACTCCGTGCTGCATACGTTGGAGGCCGAGCTTGATCTGGAGGAGATCGAGGCGCGACGGCATGGGGAGGGGGGAGTCTGATGGACGGCCTTGGATGGTGAATGGCTTCAATTCTTCCGGAGAATGGCAGAAGCTTGGAAGGCAAGGCATGTCCGTTTTCCCGTCCAGCAATCAAAATGTCCGCCTTGCCGTAAGAGGCTTAAAGTTGACGGACAGAGTTGGCGTGGCCGTTCATTGGTGGTTAGACGGACAGCCATCTTGTGCTGCGCCGGTCAACAGTAGGGGCCGCATCGGATTGGGGAGCGGACCTAGAAGCGAACCATCCACATCGTCCTTGCCGAACTACCGTTCGGGTTCCGCAAGGGCGTGAAGCCCTGCCGCGACCAGAATTCGATGGCTCGGTGATTGGCTCGGTTGGCGCCGACATGGGTTGCCGTCACACCGTGCCTGGCTGCCTCGGCCATCCACTTGGCGAAGAGGCGGCGGCCAACGCCCCGTCCCTGGATGCGAGGTGCTAAGTTGAGGTGGAGGTGGGCTGGGTATCGCTCAATGATCTGTTCTGGTGGTGAAACAGGATGATAGATCATGAGGGCGCGTCGCTGATCGGCGGACCATTCTGGCAACGGGATATCGCCCGGATCTTCGTAGATGGCGCGAAGGGACGGCCACCACTCGCTCTCCAGTCTCCGAAGCCAGGCAGCCGTGTCCGGCGTGCCAACCGCAAATCCGGCGACCCCATAGTCATCGTCCACAACGAGCGCGAAGTTCGGCTCCAGCAGAGCGTAAGGTGCAGCGTAGATGTGCCCCAAGAGCCTCCCGTCCTTGTAGAGATGGGACGCGTCACCCCCCTCGTGGCCAGTTGCGAGAGAGATTGCGTAAAGCGCGTCGAGGTCAGCGACCTTGAATGGTCTGATGGCGAGCATGACGTGAGTTAGAGCGACTTGCCCTATGTGTGCAACGAGCCGAGAGCGGGCCGTCAGCGGAGAGTGTCCGCCTGGGCTTGGTTTAACGGACACTTGCTTCTTCTAAAATTTGGTGCCGGAGATCTGCCTTTCATCAACGGCTGCCGCAACACAAAAGCCAAGCATCAGCTCATCGGCCGCGCGACATGCTTCTGATAAGCCGCCCGCGCCAGCAGCCGCTCATACCATTCCCGCAGATGCGGCTGCGACGGCCGGGCCAGGTCGAAAGAAAACCAGCGGTGCACGTGCACACCCAACGCAATATCCGCCAGCGTGAACACCGGCCCCGCGACGTAAGGCACTTTCGACAGGATGCCGTCGAGCAAGGTCCAGCACCGCCCAACCTCGGCGGTCGCGGCGGCGATGGCGGCCTTGTCGCGCCGCTCCGGCGCAATGCGGACCAAGCCCTGGAACACCGTCGATTGCGGCCGGTTCAGCGTGGTCTGCTGCCAATCCATCCAGCGGTCGATGCTCCCGCGCGCCCGCAAATCGTCCGGCCACATCGCATGGCCCGGCGCGTTCGCCGCGCATAAATAGCGGATCACCGCGTTGCTTTCCCACAGCACAAAATCGTCCTCCACCAGCGTGGGCACCACGCCGTTCGGGTTCAAAGCGCGGTACTCCGGCGTGTCGGCGCCGCCGAACGGGCCGCCCACGTCCGTGCGCTCATACGGTAGGCCCAACTCTTCCAGCAGCCAAACGGCCTTCATGACGTTGCTGGAATTGGCCCGGCCCAAAAGCTTGCGCATCGTTGTCCTCCCCATGCGGAAGGCGGCACGGTACGGCGCGGGCGCGATTGCTCCAAGGGGCTTCCGCGCCATATCGCGGCGATGACCCCACCCCGCACCCTGCTTGATGCCCGCGCCGCCGCATGGGCCACGATCCTGGCCTCCGCCGCAGCGCTCGGCGGCGCGTTGGCGTCCGAGCGTTGGCTGGGCCTCGTGCCCTGCGCGCTGTGCTTGTGGGAGCGCTGGCCCTACCGCGTGGCGATTGCGCTCGGCCTGCTGGCGCTGGCGCTGCCGCGTCGGGCGGCGCGCTGGGCCTTGGCGGCGGCGGCGGTCGCGGCGCTGTCCGGGGCGGCGCTTGCGGCGGTGCATGTCGGGGTGGAGCAGCATTGGTGGCCCAGCCCACTGCCGGAATGCGCCGCGCCGACGCTGGGCGGCGGCAGCATCGCCGAGCGCCTAGCCCGGATGCCGGCGACCGTGAGCAAGCCCTGCGACGAGCCGGCCTTTCTGCTGCCGGGCCTGCCGGTCTCGATGGCGGCGATGAACCTCGGGCTTGCCCTGGCGCTGGCCGGGTTCCTCGCCATCTCCGTCCGAAAGCAGAAAGGCGCGGCATGAGCGACACCACGACACCCGATGCCCGGGCGCCTTTGCCCGGCGATCCCACCCCTCGTGACACGGTGGAGCGCATCATCCGCGTGGATCACGCCGGCGAGTACGGCGCGGCCCGCATCTACGAGGGCCAGCTCCGGATCATGGGCCGCGGCCCCAAGGGCGACCTGATCCGGCACATGAAGAACCAGGAGCAGCACCACCTCGACACCTTCACTGGGCTGATCCGCAGCCGCCGGGTGCGGCCCACGGCGCTGCTGCCGGTGTGGCACGTCGCGGGCTACGCACTGGGCGTCGTGACGGCGGCGCTGGGGGACCGGGCGGCGATGGCCTGCACGGTGGCGGTGGAGGAGGCCATCGACGAGCATTACGCGGCCCAGGCGGCGTCGCTCGGCGAGGAGGAAGCGCCGCTCCGCGCCACCATCGAGCGGTTCCGTGCCGAGGAGCAGGAACACCGCGACATCGGGTTGGAGCACGAGGCCGAGCAAGCGCCGGCCTATCGCTTGATGTCCGCCGTGATCAAGGCGGGCTGCAAGGCGGCCATCGCGGTGAGCGAGCGGGTATAAGCCGCGGCGCCAACGGGAAGTTCATCGCAACCCGGGCGTGGGGCGTCCGTTGGTTGGTCGGCACATGCCGCACACTCGACGGAGATACCGACGATGTTCCTACGAATTGACAAGCTGCAGGCCGAGCTTCCGGCGCCGAAGAAGCAGGACCCGAACGCCGCGGCGGCACTGCAGGAACTGCTGGGCGGCAAGTATGGCGAGATGTCCACGCTCGGCAACTACATGTTCCAAAGCTTCAACTTCCGCAGCAAGTCGAAGCTGCGCCCGTTCTACAGCCTGGTCGCCGCCATCACGGCGGAGGAGCTGGGCCATGTCGAGCTGGTGTCCAACGGCGTGTCGATGCTGAACGCCGGGCCGGACCTGCCGGCGAACGAGAAGGGCGGGGCCGACATCACCGACGCGCCGTTCTCGGGGATGCAGGATATCCGGCTGGCCGGGTCGTTCCTGGCGAACGGCGGCGGCGCCATGCCGATGAACAGCAACGCCGCGTCTTGGAACATGGACATGGTGACCACCACGGGGAACGTGGTGTTCGACCTGCTGCACAACTTCCACCTGGAATGCGGCGCGCGCATCCACAAGCTCCGGGTGTATGAGACCATGACGGAAGCGACCGGGCGCGAGGTTTGCGGCTACCTGCTGGTCCGCGGGTCCGTGCACGCCCATGCCTATGCGCTGGCGCTGAAGCAGCTTACCGGCGTCGCAATCGAGAAGATGCTGCCGACGCCGAACATCAACCTCGATAAGATTCCCGAATGCCAGAAGTACCTGGCCGAAGGGTCGCACCGCCGGCTGTACCGTTTCAGCCCGGACGACTACAAGGAAATGTCGGGCATCTGGGGCCGTGGCGAACAGGCGTTGCCGGGCGACCCGCCGGGCGAGCTTGAGGTCGTCGATGGGCATCCGGAAGGCGGCAAGATCCACGACCTCACGGGCCAGGCGGCGGCGTTCAGCCCGGAATACGCGCCCGAGGAAATGTTCGAGATCGCGACCAAGCTTTACCAAGCGTCCCGCTGAGGGCCCGCGCCGCGCCCCGGCCACCGGGGCGCGGCGTCAGCTTTCGAGTTCGCTGTCCCAATACAGGTAGTCGCGCCAGCTTTCGTGCAGGTAGTTCGGCGGGAAGGCCCGGCCGTTCTCCTGCAATTCCCATGTCGAGGGCTGGGTGGGCTTCAAGCGCGGGTGCATGTGGCACTCGCGCGGCAGCTTGTTGCCCTTGCGCAGGTTGCAGCCGCCGCAGGCGGTGACGACGTTCTCCCAGGTCGTGCGCCCGCCGCGGCTGCGCGGCACCACGTGGTCGAAGGTGAGGTCGTGCGTGGGGTAGCGGTCGCCGCAGTACTGGCAACTGAAGGCGTCGCGCAGGAACACGTTGAACCGGGTGAAGGCCGGCTTGCGCGCTGCTGGGATGTAGTCTTTCAGCGCGATGACGCTCGGCAGGCGCATGGACATGGAGGGCGAGTGCACCTCGTCCTCGTACTCGCTCAGCACCGACACGCGGTCGAGGAACACGGCCTTCACCGCGTCCTGCCAACTCCACACTGATAATGGGAAATACGAAAGCGGCCGGAAATCAGCATTGAGAACCAGCGCCGGGTAGTGCAAACCTCCGTCGGGCAAAGCGCGCTCCTAAAACACGGACGCAACATCTGGGGTCAGCACCGAGGGACAGGCTGCCAGATGGTGTGCGCCGCCAAGCTTGGTCACGTTATCCCACCAGCAACTCGCACGGCAAGCCGCACCGGCGCTTGTCACCGCTTCGTCACGCGAACAAACGCTGCAGGAACAGCGCCCCGGCTGATAGCCCAGCCTCGTCGATGCCGTGCCCCAACGCCGGGCACCACAGCGTTTGCACGGGGAGGCCCAGCCGCGTCAGCGCCGCCTCCGCCGCGGGGCCGCGGGCGAATGGCACAACCTCGTCCTGCTCGCCATGTACCAACAGCACCGGAGGGTGTCCGATGCACTCCGCCGCAAGCTCCGGCGTGTCGAGCAGCGCGCCGGAATAGGCCAGGATGCCGCGCGGCGGCACCGGCCGGCGCAGGCCCGCGTGCAGCACCATCATGGCGCCTTGGCTGAACCCGGCCATCGCCATCGCATCGAGCGGGAGGCCGGCCCGCTCCAACTCCGCGTCGATATACGCCAGCAAGCGCGGCGCCGCCCGGCGGGCGCCTGCGTCCAGTATCGCCGGCGTGCGGTCGCGCAAGCTGAACCATTGACGGCCGGTGGGAGCCTCGTCGTACGGCTCCGGCGCGTCCGGCGCCGCGAACACCGCGTCGGGCAGGGCGTGGCACCAGGCCGGCGCGAGGTCGATCAGGTCGTGCGAGTCGGCGCCGACGCCGTGGCACAAGACGACGAGTTGCCGCGCCGCCCCTTTCGACGCCGGACCCCAGCGCAGGCCCGTCAGCCCTGCCATCCGACCCTCCATAGTCATTGCGACATCGTATCCGCAGCGACCGGAGTCGCCGCAACCTCCGTGTGCGCGGGCGCCAGAGGCTCGATCAGTTCTGGCCCGTTGTTGCGCACGCTGTTGACTCGGCTCGACACCGGCCACACGCGCAACGGCGCCGCTGAGGGCCGCAGCAGCGCCGCCGGGTCGCCCGGCGCTTCGCCGAGCCAAGCGGGCCAGTCCGCTTCTTCCAGGATCACCGGCATACGCTCGTGCAGGTGGCCGAGCGCGTCCGCGGCGGTGGTCGTGACCACGGCGTAGGTGCGGATGGCCTCTCCGTCCGGGCCGCGCCAGCCTTCCCAGATGCCAGCCAGCGCCATGATGCGCCCGTCGGCGCGGGCAATGGCGTGGGGCTGCTTGCCGGCGGGCGTCGCCTGCCATTCGTAGAAGCCGTCGATGGGAACGATGCAGCGGCGCCGGGCAAAGGCGTCGCGGAAGGTGGGCAGGGTCGCCACCGTCTCGGCGCGGGCGTTGATCGGCTGCCGGATCTTCTTTGGGTCGCCGCGCGCCCAATGCGGCAGCAGGCCCCAGCGCAACAGGTCCAGTTGCCGCGCCCCGTCAGGGTGCCGACGCACCACCGGGCCGTTCTGGGTCGGCGCCATGTTCCAGGTCGGTTGCCAGTTCGGCGTGTCGTTCTCGGTCGCGAAGATGCGGCGGAGTTCGTCCGGCGATGTCGTGGCGAGGTACCTGCCGCACATTCCTGATATCTTGGCGCGCCCGCCCATCTTTCAATCGCGCCGCGCACTGGCTAAGCATCATCCGGTGGAGCGCGTCACGCTTCGCCGGTAGGATGATGCGTTTTGAGAAGAGACCAAAGCAGGCTTGCGTGGCATAAGCCATGCAAGCCTGCTTTGGTTCGCGGAACGGTCGGGAAGGATGCTGCGATGGGTTGGGTGCGATGGCTTGTTCCGGTTCTGCTGCTGCTGTCGGGGCAGGCGGCGCTGGCGCAGGACCGCGTGCTGAACGTTTACAACTGGACCGACTACATCGACCCCAAGGTGCTGGAGCGGTTCACGAACGAGACCGGCATCAAGGTGCGCTACGACGTGTATGACAGTCTGGAAACGCTGGAAGGCAAGCTGCTGGCGGGCAATTCCGGCTACGACATCGTGGTGCCCACCGCCGAGCCGACCTTTTCCCGCCTGATCGCCGCCAAGGCGCTACGGCCGCTCGACCGGGCCAAGATCCCGAACTGGTCGAACCTCGATCCGAAGCTGATGCAGCGGGTGCAGGTGTCCGATCCGGGCAACCAGCACGGCGCGATTTACCTGTGGGGCACGGTCGGCTTGGGCATGATCCCCGAGCGCATCCAGGCGCTGGACCCCGGCGCGCCGACCGACAGTTGGGACCTGCTGCTCAAGCCCGAGCACGCGAAGAAGCTCGCGGGCTGCGGCATCACCGTGATGGACAGCGCCATCGATACCATCCCGAGCGTGCTGAAATACCTCGGCCGCAACCCCGAAAGCACCGATCCCAAGGACCTCGCCGACGTGGAGCGCACCCTGATGGCGATCCGCCCGTATATCCGCACCTTCGCGTCGGGTGGCGCAGTGGAGGCGTTGGCGGGCGGGCAGACTTGCCTCGCGATGACCTATTCCGGCGACGTGATCCAGGCGTCCGCGCGGGCCAAGGAGGCCGGGCAGCAGGCGGTCCGCTACGTCGCGCCCAAGGAGTTCGCGGCGCTCACCTTCGACATGCTCGCCGTCCCCGCCGACGCGCCGCACCCGGCGGAGGCCATGCAGTTCATCAACTTCCTGCTGCAGCCCGACGTGATGGCCGCGATCACCAACCAGGTGCACTACCCCAACGCCGTGCCGGCCAGCCGTCCCCTGATCGCGCCGGAGGTGCGGGACGACCCGGACGTGTATCCCGACACGGCATCGCCCCGCTTCTTCACCGTCCGCGCCACGCCGCAATCGGCGGACCGGCAGCGCACGCGGATGTGGGCGCGGTTCAAGGCCGGGCGCTGACGGGTTGGCGGAGCTGGAGATCGCGGGCCTCACCGTCCGCTACGGCCCGGCCGTCGCGCTGGACCGGCTGGACTTGGCCATCGACAGCGGCGAGATGTTCGTGCTGCTCGGCGGTTCCGGTTCCGGCAAGACGACCCTGCTGCGGGCGCTGGGCGGCTTCATCCAGCCGGCGGCGGGGCGCATCCTGCTGGCGGGCCAGGACATCACGGCGCTTCCGCCGCACCGCCGCCCGGTGAACACCACCTTCCAGTCATACGCGCTGTTCCCGCACATGACCGTGGCGGACAACGTGGGCTTCGGCCTGCGCCGCCAAGGGGTGCCGCGGGCGGAAACCGCGCGCCGGGTTTCGTCCTTGCTCGACTTGGTGCGGCTCGGCGAGTTCGCCGGGCGCCGGCCGGACGCGCTGTCGGGCGGGCAGCGGCAGCGGGTGGCGCTGGCCCGCGCGCTCGCCCCGCGCCCGCGGCTGCTGCTGCTGGATGAGCCGTTGTCGGCGCTGGACCGCTCGCTCCGCGAGCAGACCCGGCAGGAGCTGCTGCGCGTGCAGCGGGAAACCGGGACCACCTTCGTGCTGGTGACGCACGACCAGGACGAGGCGTTGGCGGTGGCGAGCCGGATCGGTCTGCTGCATCAGGGGCGCTTGGCGCAGGTCGGCACGCCGGCCGAGATTTATGAGCGCCCGGCCAGCCGGTTCGTCGCGGCGTTCATGGGTGCAGCCAACATCCTGCCCGGCACCGTGCGGACCGCCGGGCCGGCGGCGGTGCTGGACCTCGACGGCATCGGCCCGGCGCAGGCTTCGGGTCCCGCGCCCGTCGCGGTCGGCAGCGCGTTGCACGTGGCGCTGCGGCCGGAACGGCTGCGCCTTGCGCCGGCGGCGCAGCATCTCAGCACACCGCCGGGCGCGGCCCCAGGTGCTGTTCACGGCGTGAACACGGCGCCGGGCACGGTGACGGACAGCGCCTACCGCGGCGGCACGGTGGACCATCAGGTGCGGCTGCAAAGCGGCGCGACCCTGCTGGTGTCGCAGCCGCTGGCAGACGGGATCGGCGCCGGGCTGCTCGCGCCGGGGAGCGCCGTCGCGGTGTCCTGGCCGCCCGAGGCGTGCGTGCTGCTGCCCGAATGAACCGTTCCGCCGTGCTGGCGCCGGTCTGGTTTTGGCTGCTGCTGTTCGTGGCGCTGCCGGTGGTGATCGTGGCGGCGTTGTCGTTCTCCTCCTCCATCCCCGGCGTGCCGCCCTACACGCCATTGCTGCAATCGCTGGACCCGGCCAACTACGCGCTGCTGACCGAGGACGCCTTCTACCTAGACGCCGCGCTGAAGAGCCTGGCGGTGGCCGGGGTGTCGTCCGTGCTGTGCCTGCTGATCGGCTACCCCATGGCGCTGGCCATCGCGCGCGCGCCGGAGCGTTGGCGCTCCTTGCTGCTGCTGGGCGTCATGCTGCCGTTCTGGACCGGGTTCCTGCTCCGCATCACCGCCTGGATCGGGCTGCTGCGCGACGAGGGCTGGATCAACGCCGGGCTGCAAGCTGTGGGCCTGCCGGCATTGCGCCTGCTTTACACCGACTTCGCGATGTATGTCGGCGTGACCTACGCTTACCTGCCGTTCATGATCCTGCCGCTCTACGCCCGCCTGTCCCGCCGCGACCCGGCGTTGGAGGAGGCCGCGGCCGACCTCGGCGCCGGCCCTTGGACCACCTTCCGCACCGTCACCCTGCCGCTGTCCGTACCCGGCATCGTCGCCGGCCTCGCCCTCGTGTTCATCCCGGCAATGGGCGAGTACGTGATCCCGGAGCTGTTGGGCGGCCCCGGCGCGCAGACCATCGGGCGGGCGCTGTGGAACGAGTTCTTCTCCAACCGCGACTGGCCCATGGCGGCGACGGTGGCGAACGCGCTGCTGCTGGCGCTGCTGCTGCCCATGGTGGCGCTGCGGGCGCGCCAATGAGGCGAGGTCTATGAGGCGGGGCTGGCTGCTCAATCTCTGCCTGCTGTTCGGCTACGCCTTTCTGTACGTGCCGGTGCTGCTGCTGGTGGCGACGAGCTTCAACCCGAACCGGCTCACCACCGTGCTGTCGGGCTTCTCGCTGCGCTGGTATGCGGCCTTGTGGGCGGACGACAAGCTGATCGAGGCGGCGCTGCTGTCGCTCCGCATCGCGGCCTTGTCGGCGACGGGGGCTACCGTGCTCGGCACGCTGGCCGGGTATGCTTTGGCGCGGTTCGGGCGGTTCCGGGGCCGGGGCGCGTTCGCCGCCTTGTTGTCCGCGCGGCTGGTGCTGCCGGACGTGTTGGTGGGGCTGTCGCTGCTGCTGCTGTTCGTGCAGATGGAGCAGGCGGTCGGCTGGCCCGCCGGGCGCGGGGCGCTGACCATCACGCTGGCGCACATCTCGGTCAGCCTGTCCTATGTCGCCGTGGTGATCGAGGCACGGCTTGCTGACGCCGGGTCGGAGTTGGAGGACGCGGCGATGGACCTCGGCGCGTCGCCCTGGACGGCGTTCGCCCTGGTGACGCTGCCGCTGCTCGGCCCGGCGCTGCTGTCCGGCTGGCTGCTGGCATTCACCTTGTCGCTGGATGACCTGGTGGTGGCGACCTTTGTGTCGGGGCCGGGCGCCAGCACGCTGCCGATGGTGGTGTTCTCCGCGCTGCGCCTGGGCGTCACGCCGGAGCTGAACGCGCTGGCGACGGTGATCCTCGCCGTGGTGTCGTTGGCCCTGGGCGGCGCTTGGATTTTGCAACAAAAAGCCGGGCGCGCGGTTGTGCCGGGGCGGGCAGGGGCATAAGGTCCGGCGGTCGCAGAAACTGGTGGATTTCGATGTCCCTCATCGCCGAACGCCTGGACCGGATCAGCCCGAGCCAAACCATCGCCATCACCACCAAGGCGCGGGCGCTCAAGGCCGAAGGGCGGAACATCATCAGCCTGTCGGCCGGGGAGCCGGATTTCGACACCCCGCAGAACGTGAAGGACGCGGCGATCCGCGCCATCCAGGGGGGCGACACCAAGTACACGGACGTGGCCGGGACCCGCGCGCTGCGCCAGGCGGTCGCCGACAAGTTCAAGCGGGACAGCGGCCTCGACTACAACGCGGACGAGATCATCATTTCGACTGGCGGCAAGCAGGTGATCTTCAACGCCATGGTCGCGACCATGAACCCCGGCGACGAGGCGGTGATCCCCACGCCGTGCTGGGTCAGCTACCCCGACATCGTGTCGCTCGCGGACGGCACGCCGGTGTTCGTGCCTTGCGGCCAGAACAACGGCTTCAAGCTGCGCGCGGAGGACTTGGAAGCGGCGATCACGCCCCGGACCAAGTGGTTCATGCTGAACAGCCCGTGCAACCCCACGGGCGCCGCCTACTCGGCGGAGGAGCTGCGCCCGATCTGCGACGTGCTGCTGCGCCATCCCGACGTGTGGGTGTTCACCGACGACATCTATGAGAAGCTGGTCTATGACGGCTTCAAGGCAGCGACGGTGGTGCAGGTCGAGCCGCGGCTGCGCGACCGCACGGTGACGATGAACGGGTGCAGCAAGGCCTATGCCATGACCGGCTGGCGCATCGGCTTCGCGGGTGCGCCCGTGCGGCTGGTCAAGGCGATGGACAAGCTGCAATCGCAGAGCACGTCCAACACCAGCAGCGTCAGCCAGGCCGCGGCCGTCGAGGCGCTGACGGGTCCGCAGGGCTTCATCGACGAGATGATCGCCACCTACAAGACCCGGCGCGACCTGGTGGTGTCCATGCTGAACCAGGCGCCGGGCGTGAACTGCCATTCGCCGGAGGGCGCGTTCTACGTGTTCCCCAGCGTGCACGGCTGCATCGGCAAGACCAGCCGCGGCGGCGCCGTCATCAAGGATGATGAGAGCTTCGTCACCGCGCTGCTGCAGGAGGAAGGCGTCGCCGCGGTGCATGGCGCGGCGTTCATGTATCCCGGCCATTTCCGCATCAGCTACGCGACCGACACGGAAAGCCTGACCCGCGCCTGCGAGCGCATCCAGCACTTCTGCGAGGGGCTGCGCTGATCCATGCCGGAATTCGCGCAGCGGCTGCGCCGGGCGCCGGTCGCGGCCACCGTCGCCATGACGGCCAAGGCGCGGGCGATGCGGGCGCAGGGCATCGAGGTCATCGCGCTGACCATTGGCGAGCCTGACTTCGACAGCCCGCCGCACGCCATCGAGGCCGCGCGCCAAGCGGGCCTGCGCGGCGACACCAAATATCCGCCGCAGGACGGCCAGCCCGCGCTGAAGCAAGCGATCCAGCGCAAGTTCCAGCGCGACTCCGGCCTGGAGTTCGCGCTCGACGAAATCGTTGTCGGCAACGGCGGCAAGCAGGTCATCTTCAACGCCCTGATGGCGACGCTGGACGACGGCGACGAGGTGGTCATCCCCGCGCCGTACTGGGGCGCCTACCCCTTGATGACCCGCGTGATCGGCGGCGAGCCGGTGGCGGTGAGCTGCCCGCAGAACAACGGCTTCAAGCTGCGCCCGGACGACTTGGAAGCGGCGATCACCCCGCGCACCAAGTGGCTGCTGCTGAACTTCCCCAACAACCCGACCGGCGCCGCCGCCACGCGGGACGAGCTTGCGGCGCTGGCCGAGGTCATGCTGCGCCACCCGCACGTCTGGATCCTGTCGGACGACATGTACGAGCACCTGTTGTACGACGGCGAGCGCAGCACCATGGCCGCGGTGGCGCCACGGCTGCGCGACCGGGTGCTGACGGTCAGCGGCGTGTCCAAGACCTACGCGATGACCGGCTGGCGCATCGGCTTCGGCGCCGGGCCGCGCGGCCTGATCCGGGCGATGACGAGCATTCAGGGCCACGTCGCTGCCGGCGTGTCCACCGTCGGCCAGGCCGCCGCCGCCGCCGCGCTGGACGGGCCGCAGGACGCGGTGCCGCGCATGGTCGCCGCCTACCGCCGCCGCCGCGACCTGGTGCTCGACGCGCTGAGCGAGGCGCCCGGCATCGCCTGCCACCGTCCGGAAGGCGCGTTCTACCTGTATCCCAACGTGGCCGGCTGCCTCGGCAAGACGACGGCCGCGGGCACCCGCCTCGGCACGGACGAGGATTTCGCCCTGGCCCTGCTGGACGAGCAGCACGTGGCCGTGGTGCACGGCGCCGCCTTCGGCATGTCGCCCTATGTCCGCATCAGCTACGCGACCGACGACGCCTCACTCGCCGAGGCGTGCCGCCGCATCGCCGTGTTCTGCGCCGGGCTGCGCTGACCCGGTGCCCGTGCTGCTGAGGCCGGGCCGGGACGGCGACGCGGAGGGCTTCATCGCCCTGATCGGCCGGTGCTGGTCCGACTACCCCGGCTGCGTCCTGGACACGGAGCACGAGGAGCAGGAGCTTTTCGCGTTTGCCTCGTACTGCGCCGGGCGCGGCGGGGCGCTGTGGACGGCGGAGGACGGGGGCACCGTCCTCGGCATGGCGGCGATCCTGCCAGGGGAGGGCGGCGCATGGGAGCTGAAGAAGCTCTATGTCCACCCGGACGCCCATGGGTCGGGCCTCGGGCAGCGCCTGCTGCTGACTGCGGAGGCCCATGCGGCGTCTGCCGGGGCGTCCCGCTTGCTGCTGTGGTCCGACACGCGGTTCACCCGGGCACATCGGTTCTACGAAAAGCAAAGCTGGGTGCGGGACGGGCCGGTCCGTGCGTTGGACGACATTTCCCACTCGCTCGAGTTCGGCTACGCCAAGCCGCTGGACGGGGTGCAGGCGCTTTCCGCCGCGGGCGCGGCCTCGGCGGAGCGGCGGCTGGCCGAAATCCTGGTGGCCTGCGTCGAGGGTGGCGCGTCAGTGTCGTTCCTGCCGCCGCTGCCGCTCGACGCGGCGCGGGAGTACATGCGCGGCGTGGCGCAGGGGGTTGCGGCCGGGCGGTGCATCCTGCTCGCGGCCTGGGCCGGGGGCGTGCTGTCCGGCACGGTGCGGGTGCAGCTCGACACGCCGCAGAACCAGCCGCACCGGGCCGAAATCTGCAAGATGCTGGTCCATCCCGACGCGCGCCGCCACGGCCTCGGGCGGAGCCTCATGCTGGCGGCGGAGGCCGCGGCCCGGGAAGCCGGGCGCACGTTGCTGACGCTCGACACGTTCACGGGTGGGGCGGGGGAGCGGCTGTATCGCCGGCTCGGCTGGACGGAGGCCGGGGTGATCCCGGGCTACAGCCTGGACGCCGCGGGCCGCCCGGAGGCGACCACGCTGTTTTATAAAAGGGTATCGGGTTGATGGGAGGAGGACGCTTTGGCCTCGCTTCGAGCCGTGCCCTTTACGTCTTACGTCCCGTGACACACCTTACTGACAGGAGGACACCGGCGATGGCTGAAACAAAACGTAGGCTGATGTCTTGGCCCGAATATCTCGCCTGGGAGACGACGCAGCCCGCCAAATACGAGTTGGTGAACGGCGAAGTGCGCGCGATGACCGGCGGCACTCGGCAGCACGACACCATTTGCAACAACCTTCGTGGAGAATTGCGCGAACGGCTGCGCGGCAACCGCTGCCGCCTGCAAGGGCCGGACCTGAAAGTGCAGACCGGCACTGGAAACGGGCGCTACCCGGATGCGCTCGTTGACTGCGGAAAAAGCAGAGCTGATACGCTTCAAGCCCAGGAGCCTGTCGTCGTGTTCGAGGTGCTATCGCGTAGTACCTCTTGGATCGACTTGAACGAAAAGTTTGACGACTACGACGCGACGCCCACGATCCGCCACTATGTCCTGATCTTCCAAGACCAGATGCGCGTGATGGTCTACAGCCGGGACGATCAGGGGCAGTTTGACCGACGCCGTGCCGCCGTGCTGCGCGAGCCGGGCGAGAGCCTCTCGATCCCCGATCTCGAACTCTCGCTGCCCTTGGCGGCCCTTTATGAAGACGTGGATTTCGGAAGCGAGCAGCCGTGAAGGCTCAGGCCGAAACAGGCCCTGGACGGAAGGCGCTGCCCCGTCCATCTGCGGCGTGCGGCGTTGGCTGCTACGGTGGCGTGTTTGCCGGCGCAGCGCATCCCAGGCTTACGATCCCCAAACCGGCGCCCGCTTTTCCAGGAACGCATCAATCCCTTCATGCGCATCCCGCTCCGCCATGTTGCGCACCATGACGCTGGCGGCGTAGTCGTAGGCGTCGGCCAGCGGCATCTCGGCCTGCGCGTAGAACGCGGGCTTGCCCAGGCCCACCGTCACCGGGCTTTTGGACGCGATCTTCTGCGCCAGCGCCCGCACGGCGTCATCGAGCGCCCCTTCCGGCACCGCGTGGTTGACCAGGCCGAGCGCCGCCGCCCGGGGCGCGTCCAGCATGTCGCCGGTCAGCAGCATCTCCATGGCGGCCTTGCGGCCCACGGCGCGGGACAGCGCCACCATGGGCGTCGAGCAGAACAGGCCGATGTTGACGCCGGGCGTCGCGAACCGCGCGGTGTCCGCCGCCACCGCCAGGTCGCAGCTTGCCACGAGCTGGCACCCGGCCGCGGTGGCGATGCCATGCACCCGGGCGATCACCGGCACGCGCAGCCCGACGATCCGCTGCATCAGGCGAGAGCATTGGGCGAACAGCGCCGCATGGGCGTCCCGCGGCAGGCCGCGCAGTTCCCGCAAGTCATGCCCGGCGCAGAACGCCGGCCCGGCCCCGGCGATCACCGCGACCCGGATGGCGGGATCGGCGTCGATGTCGGCCAGCGCCGCTTCCAGCGCCGTCATCAAGGGCACGGACAGCGCATTGCGCGCGGCTGGGCGGTTCAGCGTCAGGGAGGCAATCCCATCGTGGTCCTGGCGGAGCAGGAGAGATTCATTGGACATGGCAGCCTCTCGATTTAGGACAGGAAGCCGTGTAGGTGCGCCAGAACCTCCTTCGGCGCTTCCTCGGCCAGGTAATGCCCGCTGTCCACGGCGGCGCCGGCGACCTCCGCATTGCAGTACTCGCGCCAGATCGCCAGGGGGTCGTACCATTTGCCGATGTAGCCCTTGGCTCCCCACAGCACCAGCATCGGGCACTCGACCCGGCGCTTCTCCGCCCGGCTGGCGCGGTCGTGTTCCAGGTCGATGGAAGCGGCGGCGCGGTAGTCCTCGCACATGCCGGTGATGGTGTCGGGGCGCCGTATGGCGGCAAGATAGTCGGCCAAGGCTTCTTCCCGGAAGAAGCCCGGCGGCTTCGGCTCCCGCGAGACGTGCTTGTGGAACCAGACCTCCGGCGCCGCATTGATCAGCTCCTCCGGAAAGGGATGCGGCTGGGCGAACCAAAACCAATGGTAGTAGCCGAGCGCGAACGCCATGTCGGTGCGCTCGAAGTGTTCCACCGTGGGCACGATGTCCATGACCGCGAGGGACTGCACGCGGCCGGGGTGGTCGATGGCCAGGCGGTGCGCCACCCGCGCGCCGCGGTCGTGGCTGACCACGCCGAACCGCTCGTGCCCGAGCGTCGCCATCAGCTCCGCCATGTCGCGCGCCATGGCCGCCTTGGCATAGGGCGCGTGGTCGGCGGTGGGGCCGGGCTTGAAGCTGCCGCCGTAGCCGCGCAGGTCCGGGCAGACCAAGGTGAACCGTTCCGCCAAAGCCGGAGCGACGGCGTGCCACATGGCATGGGTCTGTGGGTTGCCGTGCAGCAGCAGCAAAGGCGGGCCGAAGCCGCCGCGGCGCAGCCGGAGCGCGCCGTCGCCCACGCGGATGGTCGTCAGTTCAAAGTCCCTGAAGAAGTCGGCCATTGAAGCCTCGCGCGCAGCCGGGGCGACCATAGCACTGCGGAACGCCTGCCGACAGGCGCGCGACGCGGCTTCCGAATGTCCGCCGTTGGCGCGAAGGCGGCGAAATGGTATCGGTTTCTCCAATGCTGACCCCCAAAAAGCGAATCCGTCTCAAGCGTGCCCCAGCCCGGGCTGCCCAATGAGCGCGTTACGGGATGACGGGGTGGCGGTGATCGGGGCGGGAGCGGCCGGGTTGGCGGCGGCGCTCCACCTGCGCCGGCATGGCGTGCCGGTCGTGCTGCTGGAAGCGTCCGGCCGCATCGGTGGGCGGGCCTACACCTCGTGCCCGGCGGTGCTCAACCACGCGGCATTCGATCAGGGCGCGTCCTGGCTGCACGCGGCCCAGCGCAACCCGTTGACCGCCTTCGCCCGCCCGGGCGAGGACACGCTGACCAACTCCGACACGGCCCGGACCGAGCGCCTGTTCGTCGCCGGCCGCTCCGCCGACGCCGGTGAGCAGGCCGCCTACGATGCCGCTTGGGACCGCCTCGACGCGGTTGTGGCCCCGGCGCTGGATGGAGAGGATTGCAGCCTCGCCGAGGCGATGGCGCCGATGCGGGACGATCCCTGGGCCGCGACGGTTGCGGGCTGGGAGGGCGCGATCATCGCCGCCGCCGACGCGGACGCGCTGAGCCTGCGGGACTGGCACCGCAACCGGCTGGACGGTCCCAACCTGTCCGTGCGTGGCGGCCTGGGCGCTTTCGTTGCCCGGCGCCTCGCGGCCGATGTCGAGCTGAACACGCCCGTGACCGCCATCGCCTGGGACGGTGCGGCCGGCGTGCGGGTGGAGACTTCACGCGGGACCGTCCGCGCCGCGGCCTGCATCGTGACTGCCTCGACCGGCGTGCTGGCGTCGGGCGCGATCCGCTTCACGCCGGCCTTGCCGCATTCCGTGCAGGCCGCGGTTGCCGGGCTGCCGATGGGGCTGCTGTCCAAGGTGGCGCTGCCCGCGGCCGGGTCGGACCGGCTTGGGCTGCCGCCGGAAACCAGCCTCGCGCGGCAGATGGCGGGCGGGCAGGCCAACATGGTGTTCATCGCCTGGCCGGGGGACATGGAGCACGTCATCGGCTTCATCGGCGGGCGGGCTGCCTGGGCCTTGGCGGGCGACCCCGCCGCGGCAGAGGCGTTGGCCCGGGACGAGTTGCGCGCCATGCTGGGCGGCGGCGCCCGGCTGGCGGACGGTGCCGTGGTGACTGGCTGGGCCACGGACCCGTTCGCGCGCGGCGCCTACGCTTACGCGCCGCCGGGCCAGGCCGGGATGCGGGGCGTGCTGGAAGCGGCCTTCCCGGCGGAGCGCCTGCTGTTCGCCGGCGAGGCGTGCCGCACCGACGGGCTGGCCGGCACGGTCGGCGGTGCGTTCGCGAGCGGCCGGGATGCCGCTGTCCGGCTAATGCAGCTCCTGGAGCCGGGCCAGCAGGAAGTCCCGGAACACCGCCACGCGCTTTGAGTTGCGCAGCTCCTCCGGATACACGAAGTACACTTCGACCTTCGGCGCCTTGAGGTCCGGCAGCAGCCGGGTCAGCCCGTCGAGGTCGCCGGTCATCCAGTCCGGCAACACGCCGATACCCATGCCGGAGCGGATCGCCAGCGCCATCGCGTGCAGGCTGTTGACCTCCAGCAGCGCCCGGCGCGGCTGCCCGGCGCGACGCCCGGCCTCCGCCAGCCAGTCGATGTCGGGCACCGGCGGGCGGTAGTCGCCGAACAGGATAATCTTGTGGTCGTCCAGCTCCTCCGGCCGGGCCGGCGTGCCGTGCCGGGCGAGGTAGTCCGGGTGAGCCACCACCAGCCATTGGATCTGCATCAGGTGCCGCTGCACCAGGTCCGGCTGCTTCGGCGGGTGCATCCGGATGGCTACGTCGGCCTCCCGCATTGCGAGGTCGAGGTCGGTGTCGTCGAGCAGCAGGGTCATCGTCACGTCGGGATACATGTCGAGGAAGCCTTGCAGCCGCGGCGCGAGCCAGGTGGAGCCGAAGCCCACGGTGGTCGTCACCTTGAGCCGCCCGGCCGGCTTTTCCTTGCTTTCGGTGAGCAGCGCCTCGGTCATCGCGAGCTTCGCGAACACTTCCCGCACCGTGCGGTTCAGGCTTTCCCCCTGCTCGGTCAGGATCAGGCCGCGGGCGTGGCGGTGGAACAGCGGCACCTGCAGCGCGTCTTCCAGCGCGGAGATTTGGCGGGACACCGCGGATTGGCTGAGGTTCAGCGTTTCGCCGGCATGGGTGAAGCTGCCGGCCTCCGCAACGGCATGGAAGACGCGCAGCTTATCCCAATCCATGCCCTTGCCCGCTCCCAATCGACCCGGTGCCGACGCGGCGCGGGATTCTCCGATAGCCTAAACCGGAAGACGGGCGAGTGGCTATTGGTTGTGGGGTGGTTTGGATGCTGGCGGGAGCGGACTCCCATGCGTCAAGAGGTGAACGCCGCCTTGACCAGGGAGTATGCCGCTTCTCCTGCATCCTCCATGTAGGAGGGATCGCGGTGGAGCAGGGCGATGGCGAATGACCCGTCCATGAGCAGCATGACCTGCCGGGCCAGCGGCAACCCGCACCTGATGCCCTCGGTCTCGAACACCTCGTGCAACCAGCCCTCGATCCTTTTCTTGTGGGCCGCGCCCACTGTCACCGCCGGGTGTCCGGGCATGTTCGCAAGCTCCGCCGTGGTGCGGAGGAAGCCGCACCCCTTCCACTTCGGATGTCGGGCGGACCGGGCCAGGTTGGTGAAGATGCCGCGTGTCTTTTCGGCCAGCCCGCCTTCGGTGCCGGCGAACCATTGCTGGAACAGGGCGAGGTTCGGTTGGTCGCGGCCGTGGAGGTAGGCGGCAACCAGGTCGTCCTTACTCGTGAAATGGTAATACAGCGTCCGCTTGGTCACGCCGGCCTTCTCGGCCACGGCATCCATGCTCACCGCCCTGATGCCTTCGCCGTAGAACAGCTTGCCGGCCGCGGTCACGATGCGCTCGCGTGTCGTGGTCTCCATTGGCGGCCTCCCGCATGTATACCGGCCAGTGAATATACATGCCGGGCGGCGGCGCCTAGCCTGCTGCCGCGATGAAGGAGAAGGAAGGCTGGACCATGACCGACGTTTTGACCGTGGCGACCAAAGGCCAGGTGGCGTTGCTGACGCTCAACCGGCCCGGGAAGCTGAACGCCCTCGACAACGAGTTGCTGGCCGCTATCGTCGCCGCCCTGGATGGCATCGAGCTGGACCCGGCCGTGCGCGCCGTCGTCGTCACGGGCGAGGGCCGCGCCTTCAGCGCCGGGGCGGACATCGCCGCGTTCCAGCGTCACATGGAGGCAGGCCCGGCCGAGGCGGTCGCGCACTTCATGCGGCCGGGCCACCGGATGACGCGCCGCGTAGAGTCGTTTCCCAAGCCGGTCATCGCCGCGGTGAACGGGTTGGCTTTCGGCGGCGGATGCGAGTTGGTTGAGGCCACCCACATCGCGCTCGCGGCGGACACGGCCACCTTCTCCAAGGCGGAGATCAACATCGGCATCATCCCGACCTTCGGCGGCACCCAGCGCCTGCCCCGGAACGTCGGCCGGAAGGCCGCGACGGAACTGATCCTGACTGGGCGGACCTTCGATGCCGCCGAAGCCGCCCGGCTCGGCCTGGTCAACCGCGTCCTGCCCGGCCCCGACCTGCTCGGCGCCGCCCTGTCCCTGGCGGCGGAGCTTGCCGCAAAGCCGCCGCTGACGCTTGCGGCGGCCCTTGCAGCGATCCATCGCGGCATGGATGCGTCCATAGACGACGGGCTGGCAATCGAGGAAGCGGCCTTCGCCTGCATCGTGCCGACCCATGATGCGCGGGAGGGAGTGGCAGCCTTTGTGGAAAAGCGTCGTCCGTCATACTATGGAGGTAAACAAAACAAGCTGTCCACTTAACCAAGTCTCGGCAGACAGTTAGCTGCTTAAGCGGCGGCCTTTGGCCACTTCGCCGCCTGCTGTTGCAACGTCAAAAACTTCTCCGTCTCCAATGCAGCAATGCACCCGGTTCCGGCCACGGTGATCGCCTAGCGCCAATGCTTGTCTTGCACGTTGCCAGCAGCCAGCATGCCGGGCACGGAAGCTTGGGTGAGGCCGGGTCAGAGTCAGGCTGCACAAAGGGGAGATCATTGTCAGAACGTGTTCGGGTGATGCCGGCAAGCCCGGGTCAGCTTGCATTCACATGGCCAACCTTCCATCTTACCATCGTCTTACACAAGGACGGGTATGGCTGCGCCTGACCTCACGACCACCATATCGACCAAGGGGCAGGTGATCCTGCCCAAAGCGATCCGCGACCAACTGCAATGGGGCGCCGGGACTCGTTTGGCTGTGGAGCATACGGCTGACGGCGTGCTCCTGAAGCCGTTGGCGACCGCCTTCGCGCCAACCCGGCCGGAGGACGTTTTCGGCAGCCTCCCCGCCAAGGGCAGTCCGAAGTCGATTGAAGAGATGGAGGCGGGGATAGCGACGGAGGCCAAGCGCCGGTATGCACGGGGTCGATACTAACATCATCGTCCGCTACTTGACCGGTGACGACCCGGCGCAGGCGGCTAGGGCTCGCGGTGTGATCGGCCAAACGCCGGTCTTTGTATCAAAAACCGTGTTGCTGGAAGTGGAATGGGTGCTGCGCGGGGTTTACGGCCTGGCGTCGAAGCAGATCATCCCAGCGCTCCGTGCCTTTGCCGGGCTTCCGGGTGTTTCGGTCGAGGATGCCGGGCTGGTCGCCAGGGCCTTGGACTGGGCCGAGGCGGGCATGGACTTCGCCGATGCACTCCATTTAGCGGCTGCGGCCGGATGCGAACGGTTTCTGACCTTTGACAAGCGGTTCGCGCGTTCGGGAACGCGCCTAAGCGGCATTCCGGTCACACCACCATGAAGCGACAGGATTAAACCTGCGCTGTCTTTCGTCCCGTTGCGCCCGCAAGCCAATGTTCGATTCAGGATAACTCCCAAACTACTCCGCAGCCTGCGCCGCCGGCTGCTGTTGCAACGCCAGGAACCTCTCCGCCTCCAACGCCGCAATGCACCCGGTCCCCGCCGCGGTGATCGCCTGGCGCCAATGCTTGTCCTGCACGTCCCCGGCTGCGAACACGCCGGGCACGGAGGTCTGGGTCAGGCCCGGCTTGGTCACCACATAACCCTCCTCGTCCAACTCGACCTGCCCACGGAAGATCACCGTATTGGGCGTGTGGCCGATGGCGATGAACACGCCATCCACCGGCAGGTGGCTCAACGCGCCGCTCTGCGTGTGGCGCAGCGTGAGGCCGGTCACGACCTCGGGCTGGCCGCCGCCGGTGACGTCCTCCACCGCGCTGTTCCACAGCACGGCGATCTTGGGATGGGCGAACAAGCGGCGCTGCAGGATCTTCTCGGCGCGCAGGCTGTCCCGCCGGTGCACCAGCGTCACCTTGTCGGCATGGTGGGTCAGGTAAAGCGCCTCCTCCACCGCGGTGTTGCCGCCGCCGATCACCGCGACTTGCTTGCCGCGGTAGAAGAACCCGTCGCAGGTCGCGCAGGCCGACACGCCCGCGCCTTGCAGCCGCTTCTCCGACGGCAAGCCCAGCCAACGCGCCTGCGCCCCGGTCGCGATCACCACGGTCTCGGCAAGGTAAACGTCGCCGGAGTCGCCCACGCAGCGAAACGGACGGCGCGAGAAATCGACGCTCATCAGCAGGTCGCTGACCATCCGCGCGCCGACGTGCTCGGCCTGCTTGGCCATTTGCTCCATCAGCCACGGGCCTTGGATGGCGCTCTCGAACCCGGGGTAGTTCTCCACGTCCGTGGTGATCATCAACTGGCCGCCGGGCTGCAGGCCGGACACCAGCACCGGGTCCAGCCCGCCGCGCGCCGCGTAGATCGCCGCCGTGTAGCCGGCCGGCCCGGCGCCGATGATCAGGACTTGGGTATGGATCGTCTGCGACATGCGCGCTTCCTTTGCTGATCCGATCATATCGGCAAGCGCGGCGCGCCACGCAAGCCACGCCGCGCGTGCGGGTGTTCAGGCCAGTCTTTTCGTAATATTATTGCGTGGCATGGGAGATGAGCCGGCTTATGAAGCTTGATGGCGACGACATGGCGGAACTGGACGAGATCGACCGGCGCATCCTGGCCGAGCTTCAGGTGGACGGACGCATGACCAATGTCGAGCTGGCCCGGCGCGCCGACATCACGGCCCCCCCCTGCCTGCGCCGGGTCCGCCGGCTGGAGGAGGCCGGCATCATCCGCGGCTACCACGCCGACACCGACCCGGCCCGCCTGGGATGGGAGATCGTGTTCTTCGCGCTGATCGGGCTGGACAGCCAAAAGGAAACGGTGTTGTCGGCGTTCGAGGCAGAAGTGGCGGAATGGCCCGAGGTCCGGGAATGCCACATGATCCGCGGCGGCGGCGACTTCCTGCTGCGCCTGGTGGCGCGGGACACCGCGCACGAGAACGCGCTGACCCGGCGTTTGACCGGCGCGCCCTCCGTGAGCCGGGTGCAGACCTTGCAAACGATCCGCACCAGCCGCAGCCTGGCCGGCGTGCCCTTGTAGCGGGCCGCCGACCGTTTGGTCATTACGTCCGCGGGCGGGCAATCATGCGGTAAGCCAGCAGGATGACGACCGCGCCGACCACCGCCCCGATGAACCCGGCCGACTGGCCCGGCCGATACCAGCCCAGCGCCTGGCCCAGAAAGGTCGCCACCATCGCGCCGGCAATGCCGAGCAGGATGGTGATGATGAAGCCGCCGGGGTCGCGGCCCGGCGTCAGGAACTTGGCAACCAACCCGGCAAGGCCGCCGATGATGATGGCGCCGATGAACGAGATCATGGGAACACTCCAGCCGTGTATGAAAATCGCGCTTCGTCGCGCAGCGCAACCGTTGTCGCGGACGATGGCACAGCCCGGCTCCACGCGCCAGCGCCGCCGGCGGATCGGAGTCGCATGGCGCTGGCGGCCCTGCTTGTCCTGACCCTGACCCGCCTCCTCGTCGCGGCGGCGACGCCGTTGTCGGAGGACGAGGCGTATTATTGGGTGTGGTCGCACGCGCTGGCGCCGGGCTTTCTCGACCATCCGCCGATGGTGGCGCTGTGGATCCGGGCGGGCACCTTCCTTGCGGGCGAGAACGCTCTGGGCGTGCGGCTGGGCGCGCCGCTGTCCGCCGCCCTCGGCTCGGTGCTGGTGGCGCGGACGGCGGAGCTGCTGTGTCCCGGGCGGCATCTGGGCCTGCCCGCGGCGGCGCTGCTGAACGGCACGCTGCTGGTCGGGGCGGGGGCGGTGACGATGACGCCCGATACGCCGCTGCTGCTGTTCTGGGCGGCGGCGATGTGGGCGCTGGCGCGGCTGCTGCGGTCCGGCGATGGGCGGTGGTGGCTCGCGGTGGGCGTGTTCGCCGGGTGCGCCGCGGCGAGCAAGTACACCGGCGGCTTCCTGGGCGTCGGCATCGTGTTGTGGCTCCTGTGGGTGCCCGGGCTGCGCCGCTGGTTCCGCAACGCCTATCTTTGGCTGGGCGGCGCCCTGGCGGCGGCGGTGTTCGCGCCGGTGGTGCTGTGGAACGCGGAGCACGGCTGGGCCAGCTTCGCCAAGCAGGGCGGGCGGACCGGCGATTGGAACCCCGGCGCGGCGCTGCGCCACCTGTCGGAACTGCTGGGCGGGCAGGCGGGCCTGGCGACGCCCTTGGTGTTCGTGTTGCTGTCAGCCGGGGTGTGGGTTGCCGTCCGCCGCGCGGCCGGGCGGGACCCGGCGTCCTCCTTGCTCGCGGCGCTCACCGTGCCGGGCTTGCTGGTGTTCGTGCAGCACGCGATTGGGGACCGGGTGCAGGCGAACTGGCCGGCCATCGTGTATCCCGCCGCTGCGGTCTGCGCCGCCGGGCTGGGCTGGCGCTTGTGGCGGCCCGCGGTGGCGCTCGGCTTGGCGGTCACGGCGCTGGTTTATGTGCAAAGCGCCGCGTCGCCGTTCCCGCTGCCGCGGCGGCTGGACCCGATCCTGATCCGGCTCGGCGGCTGGGACGGGGTGTCCCGCGACCTCCAAGCGATGCGGCGGGAGCAGGGCGCGGGCTGGGTCGCGTCCGAAGCGTACGGCGTCGCCAGCCTGCTCGCCTGGCGCGCGCCGCCGGGCGTGCCGGTGCTGGGGGCGGAGGACCGCTGGGCGCTGTTCCGCCTGCCGCGAACCAGCGACGACGCGGGGCCGGGCCTGCTGCTGGTGAGCCAGCGCCGGTCCGAGCCGCCGGACCCGGCCTATTGGGCGACGGCCCAGCAGGTCGGCCAGGTGGTCCGCACCCGCGGCAGCGCCCCGGACGGGGTGGAGGCCGAGCGGTTCCGCGTTTATCGTGTCACGCAGCGGCCAGGCGCCCTGTTCGCCCGCCTGCCGCACGGAGAAGGGCACGATGCAGCTTCCAACCCATGACGACGTGGCCGCCGCGGCGCGGCGGATCGCCGGGCGCGTCGTGCGCACCCCGGTGCTGCGCAACCCGCGGCTGGACGAGCTGACCGGCGGCACCGTGCTGCTCAAGGCCGAGGTCCTGCAAAAGACCGGCAGCTTCAAGCTGCGCGGCGCGACCAACGCCGCCTTGCAGCTCACGGAAACCCAGCGCCGGGCCGGCGTGGTGACGCATTCCTCCGGCAATCACGGCCAGGCGCTGGCCTGCGCCGCGCAGTCCATCGGCGCCGCCGCCACGATCTTCATGCCGGCCGACGCGCCGCAGGTGAAGATCGACAGCACCCGGCGCTGGGGGGCCGAGATCGTGCACTACCACCGCGCGACCGACGACCGGGAAGCGCTGACCCGGCAATACGTCGAGCGCACCGGCGCCTCGCTGATCCCGCCCTTCGACCATCCCCACGTGGTCGCCGGTCAGGGCACGGCGGCGCTGGAACTGTTCGAGGATGCGGGCGGGTTGCCCATCGACTCGCTGCTGGTCTGCACCGGCGGCGGCGGCCTGATCGCCGGGTGGGCACTGGCGGCCGAAGGCGTGCGGCCCGGCGTCGAGATCATCGCGGTGGAGCCGGAGGGATCGGACGACACCGGGCGCTCGCTGCGCGCCGGCGAGCGGGTGGGCAACCCGCCGGGCGCGTCGGAACTGTGCGACGCCCTGCTCGCCAAGACGCCGGGGGAGCTGACCTTCGCGGTGAACCGCACCCGGCTCGCGGGCGGCATCACGGTGACGGACGCCGAGGTGCTGGCGGCCATTGCCTTCGCCTTCACCCATTTAAAGCTGGTCGTGGAACCCGGCGGCGCCGTGTGCCTGGCAGCCCTGCTGTCCGGCCGGTTCGACGCCCGCGGGCGCGTGGTAGGCGCGGTGCTGAGCGGCGGCAACGTGGACCCGGCGGTGTTCGCGCGGGCCTTGGCGGCGGGCTGAACCATCCCGCATTAGCGAAGGATTAAGCCTTCTGCCGCATCTTGCCGCCACATCGGCGAGGTTGGGCATGAGCGGCACGAAAAAAGCCAAGGCGACGATCATCATCCGTAAGGAGGAGGTGGTCGAGGGCGGGCATCACGGCGGCGCGTGGAAGGTGGCCTACGCCGACTTCGTGACGGCCATGATGGCGTTCTTCCTGCTGATGTGGCTGCTCAATGCCACCACGCAGGAGCAGCGGTCTGGCCTGGCCGATTACTTCAGCCCCAGCAGCATCACGTCGAGCAGCACGTCCGGCTTTGGCGCGCCGTTCGGCGGGCTGACGCCCAACGTGGACGGGGCGTTGGCCTCGGACCGCGGCGCGGTCCAGGTCACGCCCGGCCCGACCCGCCCGATCATGGGACCGGAAGACAGCGAGGAGGACGACGCGGCGCCGTCGAAGCCGCGCACCGGCGGGCCGTCGCTGCTCACCGTGGCGCAGGATGGCGTCGCGGCGGCGCAGGCGCCCTATGTCCAGACGACCGAATCACCCGACGCGGCCCACCCGCCGGCAGCCTGGAAGGCACCCCCCGCCGCCAAGGACCCGGCGGCCGAGGCCGAGCGCGAGCAGCGTGAACGCGCCGCCTTTGAGCGGGCGGCGGAGCAGATCCGCGAGGCCGTCCGCTCGGACCCGGCGCTCGCGGGCTTGGCGAAGCAGCTCGCCATCGACCTCACGCCCGAGGGCCTGCGCATCCAGATCCTGGACGAGGACCGCCAGCCGATGTTCGGCTTCGGAGCCGCCGCGCTGAACGACCGCGCCCGGTCCCTGATGGCCAAGGTCGCCCCGGTGCTGCTGCGCCTCACCCAGCCCATCGCCATCGAAGGCCACACCGACGCCACGCCCTACCGCGGCGCGGACCGCAGCAACTGGGACCTTTCGGCGGAGCGGGCCAACGCCACGCGCCGGCTGCTGACCGACGCCGGCCTGCCGGAAGGGCGAATCCGAAGCGTGGCGGGCCATGCCGACCGCGACCCGCTGCTGCCGGCCGAGCCGTTGGCGGCGGCGAACCGCCGCATCGCCGTGCTGGTGTTGCGGGACCGGCCCGCGGCCGGGGGACGCTGAGCCATGCTGACCATTGGCGGACTCGTCTTCATGCTGGCCTGCGTGTTCGGCAGCTACATGCTCGCCGGCGGCAGCCTGGAGCCATTGATCCATGCGATGCCGTTCGAGATGATGGCCATCGGCGGCGCGGCGATCGGCACCTTCCTCATGTCGAACTCCATGCACGACGTGAAGCACACGCTGGGCGGCTTCAAGAAGGTCATAAGCGGCGCGTCGTTCACCAAGCCGCACTACATCGAGCTGCTGAGCCTGCTGTTCCTGTTCTCCCGCCTGGCCAGCACCAAAGGCCCCATGGCGCTGGAGCCGCACATCGAGAACCCCAAGGAAAGCAGCGCCTTCCAGAAGTTCCCGCGCATCCTGGCCAACCATCATGCGACCGACATGATCTGCGACTACCTGCGCATGATCGGCATGAACGCGGATGACCCGCACCAGATCGAGGACCTGATGGGCCGCGAGCTGAAGAAGACCCTGCACGAGGAGCTGCACGGCGCCCACGCGCTGCAGAACATGGCGGACGGCCTGCCGGCGCTCGGCATCGTCGCGGCGGTGCTGGGCGTGATCAAGACCATGTCGCACATCAACGAGCCGCCGGCGGTGCTGGGCGCCATGATCGGCGGCGCGCTGGTGGGGACCTTCCTGGGCGTGCTGCTGGCCTACGGCATGGTGGGACCGTTCGCGGCCCGGCTGAAAGGGGTCGTCGAGGAGGAAAGCAAGTACTTCGAGGTGATCCGCGCCGTGCTGGTCGCGCACCTGCACGGCAACGCCCCGCAGGTCAGCGTGGAAACCGGGCGCAAGATGGCGCCGAACCAGCACATGCCGAGCTTCGCCGAGTTGGAGAGCGCGGTGCAGGCGGTGCAGGTCAACTGACCAGCCCGGCGCTCAGGGCGCGGCGGCAAGGCCGGCCCTGATCTCGGCCAAGCCCCGCCGCGCCGTGCCGTCCGGGGCGAAGTTCGCCGGGTCCAGCCAGGCCAGCAGCGCATCGCGGCAGGGCGGCCATTCGCTGCTCACGATGCTGAAGTATGACGTGTCCCGCAGCCGCCCCTTTGTGACGCGGTGCGCTCGTAGCGTGCCCTCATACCTGAAGCCCAGCCGCTCTGCCGCCCGGCAGGATGGCGCGTTCAGCGGGTTGCATTTCCAGACCAGCCGGCGGTAGCCGAGGTCGTCAGCCGCGAGCCGCAGAAGCAGAAACATCGCTTCCGTGGCCGCACGGGTACGCTGCATCCGTGGCGCGAACCAGATGTGGCCCAATTCGACCGCCGCGTGCGTCGGCTGGATGTCCATGAGCGTGAGCCAGCCCGACACGGCGCCGGTTGCCACTGGGCGCACCGCCCAGGCCATCGGGTCATGCGTGCTGGCGAACCCGGCTACGAAGGCGGCCATCGCCTCGCCCGAAGGGAACGGGCCGTAGCTCAGGTAGTCCCAGCTTTCCTCCGCAGCCGGGTCCTGCTGCGCCGCTTGCCACAGTTCCTCGGCATGGCGCCGGTGCAGCGGTTCGAGCACTACGGACTGCCCGCGCAAGATGATGCGCGCCGGCAAGGGGCGTGGTGTGGGATCGACGGACGGTCCGAGCGGGCGAGGGGTCATGGCCGGCATCTTGCCATCGCCTCCGGCCCGGCGCGCGGGTGAATTTGCCGCAAACCGCGATCCCGGGCCTGAAAACGCTGCGTTCCGTCAAGACGCGCGGCCCCGCTTGCGACATCATCGGCGCGGGATACCGATCCCTGAACTGGCGACGCCCCCAAAGCGCCGCACGCACATCAGCAAGAGGCAGGCGCGTCCATCATGACCGAGACCGAACCGACCAGCACCTACCCCGCCGCCTATGCAAGCTGGCAGGCCGACCCCGAGGCGTGGTGGGCAGAGGCGGCGGAAGGCATTGATTGGACTCGGCGCTGGGACCGGGTGTTCGACCCGGACCTCGGCGTCGCCGGCCAATGGTTCGCGGGCGGGATGCTCAATGTTTCGGAGAACTGCCTGGACCGCCATGTGGACGCCGGGCACGGCAAACAGGCCGCGCTGATCTGGGACAGCCCCATGGCCGGGCACGTCCAGACATACACCTATGCCGAGCTGCGCGGCCGGGTCGCCCGCGTGGCCGGGGCGCTCGCGGCCTTGGGCGTCGGCGTCGGCGACCGCGTGGTGATCTACATGCCGATGGTGCCGGAAGCGGTGATCGCCATGCTCGCCTGCGCCCGGCTCGGCGCGGTGCATTCCGTCGTGTTCGGGGGCTTCGCCGCGGCCGAGTTGGCCAAGCGCATCGAGGACGCCGAGCCGCGGGCCATTGTTTCCGCGTCCTGCGGGCTGGAGCCGGGGCGCGTCGTCGCCTACAAGCCGCTGCTGGACGCCGCCATCGCGTTCAGCGCGCACAAACCCGACGCCTGCCTGATCCTGCAGCGCCCGATGCTGGCCGCCGCCATGACGCCCGGCCGCGACCACGACTTCACGGAGGCGGAGGTCGCCGCGGCGCCGCACCCGCCCGTCCCGGTCCGGGCCACCGACCCGCTCTACATCCTTTACACCTCCGGCACCACGGGCAAGCCCAAGGGCGTGGTTCGCGACTCCGGCGGCTACGCCGTGGCGCTGCGGGCGTCGATGCGGATGATCTACGGCGCGGAGGCCGGCGACGTGTACTGGTGCGCCAGCGACGTGGGCTGGGTGGTCGGCCACAGCTACATCGTTTATGCGCCGCTGCTCGCCGGCTGCACGACGGTCTTGTACGAAGGCAAGCCGGTCGGCACGCCCGACCCCGGCGCGTTCTGGCGCGTCTGCGCCCAGCACGGCGTGCGCGTGCTGTTCACCGCGCCTACGGCGCTGCGTGCCATCAAGCAGCAGGACCCGGACGGGCGGCACATGGCGCAGCACGACCTCAGCCGCCTCGATGCGTTGTTCCTGGCCGGGGAACGGTGCGACCCGCCGACCGCGACGTGGATCGCGGGCAAGCTGGGCCGGCCCGTGGTGGACCATTGGTGGCAGACCGAGACCGGCTGGCCGATCACCGCCGGGTTCCGCGGCTACGGCCTGTTTCCCTTCAAGCCCGGCGCCGGCGGCCGTCCGTGCCCCGGCTACGACGTGCGCGCGCTGGACGACGGCGGCGCCCTCCTGCCGCTGGGCGAGGCCGGCAACCTGGCGATCCGCCTGCCGCTGCCGCCGGGCTGCGCGCCGACGCTGTGGCGCAACCCGGAGGGGTTCCGGGCGGCTTACCTGCAGGACTACCCCGGCTGGTATCGCACCGGCGACGCGGGGCAGGTGGACCGGGACGGCGACGTGTGGGTGATGGGCCGCACGGACGACGTGATCAACGTCGCCGGCCACCGCTTGAGCACCGGCGCGATGGAGGAAGTGCTGGCCAGCCACCCGGACGTGGCGGAATGCGCCGTGGTGGGCGCGGCGGACGCGCTGAAAGGGCAGGTGCCGCTCGGCCTTGTTGTGCTGAAAGCCGGCGCGGAGCGGGACCCCGCCGCGGTTGCAGAGGAATTGGTGGCGCTGGTCCGCGAGCGGATCGGGCCGGTGGCGGCGTTCAAGGACGCCCGCGTGGTCGCGCGCCTGCCCAAGACCCGGTCCGGCAAGATCCTCCGGGGCAGCATCCGCAAGCTCGCCAACGGGAACGACGCCCCGGCGCCGCCCACCATCGACGACCCGGCGATCCTGGACGAAATCCGCGCCGTGCTGGTCAGATGAAGCGCAGCAGCAGGAACCCGCCTACGATCCCCGCCGCGGTCAGGCTCGTCACCAGGGTCAGCCGGCGCTCGATGAACGCGCGGACGGGCTCGCCGAACTGCCGGATCAGCACGGCGACCAGGAAGAATCGCGCGCCGCGGGTCAGCAGGCTGGCGGCCATGAACACGCCGAAGTTGAAGTGCGCGAGGCCGGAGGTGATGGTGACGATCTTGTAAGGGATCGGCGTCAGGCCCTTGATCAGGATGACCCACAGCCCGTACTGGTTGAACTTGTCCACGAACGCCTGGGCCGCGTCCTCGTAATGATAGAAGCGGATCAGCGGCGCCGCCACCTGGTCATACAGCGCGTAGCCGATCAGGTAGCCCAGCGCGCCGCCGGCCACGCTGGCGAGGGTGCAGATCAGCGCGAGGCGAAACGCCCGCTCCGGCCGGGCCAGCGCCATGGGCACCAGCAGCGCATCGGGCGGGACGGGGAAGAAGCTGCTTTCGGCAAAGCTGATCAGCGCCAGCCACGCCGGCGCGCGCCGGTCGGCGGCCAAGGCGAGCACGCGGTCGTAGAAGCGGCGGAGCATGGCGGTTCCTGATACAATGGGCCTGCCATGCCACGCCGCGCCGCCCGCCGCAAATCCCGCGGCTTCCTCCTCGCCCGTCCTGCCGTTAGGATTTGTGGACCTTTCAAGACGGGACCCTTCCATGATGCGCCGCTCCGCCCAACTCGCCGCCGTGTTGTCGCTCGCCTTGGCCGCGGCGCCCGGCGCCACCCCCGTTGCGGCCCAGGGCAATGCCCTGCCGCCGCACGCCTGGCTGTTCGGCACCTGGACCGGCGGGATCTTCCCGGTGCCGAGCGGGTATTCCAACCAGGCCTGCTTGTCGCAGCCGGTGGTGATCTTCACCCGCGACCTCGTGCTCCGCGCCACCCTGACCGAGCAGATGCTGACGCAGCGCGAGATCGAGACGGCGCGCAACTCGTCGCAGGGGGCCGAGTTCCGGTTCGCCGCGGCGCCGGGCGGCGGGTCCAGCCTGCTGGACCCTGGCACGGGGCGCGCGGTCGGCTTCGGGTGCAGCTCGCCGGATGAGCTGCACGTGCAGCGCCGGGGGGAGAACGAGATCACCTTTCCCGGCTGCGCCGACTTTCCCAACCCGCTGGTCCGTTGCCAAACCCGGTGATCCCGCGCCACGCCGCGCCGCCGCGCTGACCGGGTTTCCGCACCCGCCCGCCGCGATGCGCGCCGCGCTAGACGCGCTCGTGGCCAGCGATCCGCGGCTGGCGCGCATCGAGGCCGCGGCGGGACCGCTGCCCTGGCGCGTCCGCGGCGGCGGGTTCGCCGGGCTGCTGCAGATCGTGGTCGGGCAGCAGATCAGCAATCAGGCGGCGCTTGCGATCTGGCGGCGGATCGAGGCGCATCCGCGCCTGCTGCAGCCGGATGGGCTGCTGGCGGCGGACGAGGCCATCCTGCGCGGCGCCGGGCTGTCCCGGCCCAAGGTGGCACATGCGCGGTCGCTCGCCACGGCCTTTGCCGCCGGGCAGCTTTCGGCGGAGGCGCTGGCGCGGCTTCCGGACCCCGATGCGGTCGCCGCGATCACCGCCGTCCGCGGCCTGGGTCCCTGGACCGCCGAGGTTTACCTGCTGTTCGCGCTGCAGCGCCAGGACGTGTTCCCGGCCGGGGACATCGCGTTGGCGGGCGCCGCGGCCGACATCCTGGGCCTGCCGCGCCGTCCGGACCCGAAGGCGCTGCGCCTGCTGGCCGAGGCCTGGCGTCCGAGCCGCGCCTTGGCGGCCCGGCTGCTGTGGCACCATTGGCGGCACCTGACGGGACGCCCCAGCTTCGACGACGCGCCGCCGGCGCCCATTTACCCGGCGTTTACCGGTCCAGGCTAAACTCGCGTCCAGCCTTCAGGACCGCACAGCATGGACATCCCGGCTCCAATCCCGTTGCACCAGTCCGCCACCTTTTGGGAGCGAGGCGTGAGCGTGCCGTTCACCACCCCGGCGCTGGCCGGCGCGCGGGTGCGGCACGATGCGCGGCATGAGCTGGTGCTGCTGGTGCCCAACCCATCCGGCGGGCGCGGCATCTACGTCGTGCCGTGGTCCGGGCTGCGCGACATGTGCAACCCCACGCTGCACGACGGTATGCTGCACGACGCCATCCTCGCCTCGAAGGCCGGGTCGATCACCCCGGGGGTCATCCGCGCCGCCGCCCGCCGGGTCGCGGCCACGGGCGCAGCGGGCCGTGCCGCGCACGCCGCAGCCGTCAAGGCGATGCAGGCAGAGGCCGAGTCGCAGCAGGCGACCAACCATTACCTGCTCTACGCCCTGGCCGCGCAAACCAGGGCGCAGGCCAGCGCGGCAGAGGTCGCGGGCTTGGCGGGCATCGTGGACGAGATCGGCGTCGGCCTCCATGCCGACCGGGCCGACATCCCGGTGCGCCTGGGCCAGCTCAAGGCGATGCGGGCGGAGCTTGCGGGCTGGCTGCGGATGGGCGCCGACGATGCCGGGTCCGCGTCGATGGCCTGCGGCATGGCGGACCTCACGATCCGCTGCGCCGAGCACGTGCTGCGCGCCGCGCGGGAACGGGCGGCCGATGCCGAAAGCCTGCTGGCCGAATGGCGCGCCCAGCCCGACGGTTTGGCCGCCGTGTTCGGCCGCCCGGCCTGGGTGCTCGACGGCTGGAGCTTGCCATGCCTGCTCTGGGGCGCGGCGTCCGGCGTCGCTGCCCGGCGTGCGGCACTTCTTGAGATCGGCCAAATGCTGGTGGTGCTGCCGAACGAGGCCGGCGACTGGATCGGCGAGTCCATCGACGCCGAAGCGAGCCAAGCCCTCCGCCCCATGGCGGGCCTGAGCCGCGATGGGCGCTCCGGGCCTGGCGCGCTCGACTTGATCGCTCGGAACGAGCGGTTCCGCGCCATGGCCGCCTGAGATGTTCCAATCAGCCCCCGCCGTCCGCCCGGTCGCCGAAGTGCAGCGCAAGCTGCGCGGCGCTGCGGACGAGCAGCTCGCCCAGGTCGTGGCGCTCGTGGACGCGATGCCGGTGCGCGGCGCGGCGGATGCACTGATCGCTCCGCTGCGCGCCCGGCTGGCGGCCATCGAGCCGTTGCGGCCATTGTCGATCACCCGCCTGCTGTTCCGCCCGCTGGACCCGGTGATCGTGACCGGCCCGCGCTGGCGCCCGGGCATTCCCGCCGTGCCGCGGACGGCCCTGGCCATCATCGGCCATGCGGTGATCGGGCAGTTGGGCACGGTCGCGACGTCGCTCCAGGCGAGCATCGCCGGGCGGGACGGAAAGGAGCACACGCTCACCAACCAGGTCGGCGCGTCCTTGTGGCCGATGGGCGCAAAGGTGGTCGCGCATTTGCCAATCCCGCCGGGCTGGGGCACCGAGACCGGACTGCCCGAAAGCTGCTATCCTGAAATCCGGGCCAACATCGCGGCGGTGCTGCACCAGGCGGTTCCTTTGGTCCGCTGGACACGGGACGCCGGCGCTTCCGACCCCGCGCCGGCCGTCAACGACATCCTGCAAGCGACCCAGGCGGCCCACCCGGCCGGGTTCGGCGTCGTCCTCGCGATCCTGCTGGCGGATGGCGCGACCGCCGCTGCCGCGCTGCTGGCAGCCATGGCGATGCCGTGCGTGCCGATTGACCCGGCGGTGATCCAGACCCTGGACCGGGCACAGCACGTCCTGGCAAGCGTGCTCCCTTCTTCCGGGCTGGCCGCCGCGTCGTTCCAGGCCGCACACGTCGCGGCGCTGCTCGATGCGGTTGATGCGCCCGATGCCCGGCCGGGCCTGCGCGTCCATGCGCAGCGCATCCGGGACCAGGCGAACGAGGCCTGTCAAAGCCGCCTGCTTCAAGCGTTGGACCAGGACTTCCTGCCCAAGCTGGCCGCAACCGGCGCCGAGATGGACGACGCGGCGGTGGCCAGGCTTGAGAGCGACGCGCGCGGGCTGCGGCGGCTGGCCATGGCGGGGCGCCGGTTCGGCGCCGGGGCGGCCTATGACAAGCTGTTGGGCCGGACTGCCGCGGGCGCCTGCGCGTCCACCAGCAGCACGCTTACCCGCATGGAACGGCTGCGCCTGGCTGAGCTGCTGGTCGGCACTGAGGCGGCGTTGAGGCTGCCGGTGGCTTGATGCGGGCGGGGCGTCAACGCATTCATCAAGAGGGTGGTGCCCAGGGGCGGAGTCGAACCACCGACACTGCGATTTTCAGTCGCATGCTCTACCAACTGAGCTACCTGGGCCTCGGCCGGACATACGCGGTTCCGACGGAGCAGCTTGCTACCTCAGCCGGTGCCGCGGATCAAGCCCGGTTGGCGGCTCAGCCGCTATATCGGGCGTCGGCCTGCCCGGCGCTGCTGTCCGGCAGGTCCTCGTCCAGCTCCGGCGGCGGGCCGGGGATCGCGTAGGCGCCGCCGAACCAGCGGCCCAAGTCCACATCGGCGCAGCGGGCGGAGCAGAACGGGCGCACCCGGGCCGCCGCGGCGCCCCCGACCGGGACGGGCTTGCCGCAAATCGGGCAGGGCGATGCTGGCTTCGGCGATGATGCGCGAGGCGCGGGGGCGTCAGGCACGGGCTGTCCTTTCAATCACGGTGTGGCCCGGCGGCAGGGTCGGGTCGGACGCTACAATCAAGGGACGCCCGGTGCGCCGCGCAAGGTCGGGCAAGGCAGCCGGGTCCTCCGCCAAAGCCGCCGCGACATCCGGGGCGGCGCGCAGCCGGAACGCCGCCGCAGGCTCGGCGGCAGCGGCCTGCATGACGGTCCGCAACGCCGACAAGCCCGCGGCGTGCGGGCCGCTCAGCAGTTCGTGCAGCGGCGGATGGACGCGGGGGCGCATGATCTCCGCCAGGCCCAAGGCCGAGAACCCGAGAAAGCGCGGCCGGAGGGGATCGCCGGCCAGGGCCTGCGCGAAGTCCGGCGCCAGCGCAGCCCGCTGCCGCACGCCCAGCCCAGCCACATCGACCACAATGGCGCCGGACAGGTTGCGCAGCCGGATTTGCCGGGCCAGGGCGGGCAGCGCCGCGCGGTTGGCCGCCATCTGCGCGGCGTGCTTCGACCGCCGGTCGGCGCTGGCGCTGGCGGCGTCCACGTCGATGGCGACCAAGGCGGGCGTGGGATGGATGCTGGCGCGCACCCCGCCGGGCAGACCCACGCCGGGGTCGGCCAGCGCGTCGATGGCGCCGGCCAGCACGTCATCCAGCACGGTCCCAACCGTGATCCGCTCGCCTAGTGCCACTCGAAGCGCCGCAGCGGCGCCGGGATCGTCGATCCGTATGGGCGCCGCCGGGTGCAGGGCGGCCAGCCGTTCCACGGCGCCGGGTCCGCGGGCCAGCAGCGCCGGCGGCCCGGCGCCGGCCAGAGCGCGCTCGGCGTCACTGACGCGGGCGCTGAGGCGCGGCCCCTTGCCGCCCTGGGCCGACCGGGTGATCCGCACGGCCACCACCATGCCGTCCGATACCGCATCCGCGCCCTCGCTGTCCGGCAGGAAACCCTCGGCGTCCGGCAAGGCCACGAATGCGCCGGCCATGGCGGGCACGCGGGCGACGACGCGGCCACGGCACAAGTCGCCCACCCCGTCCGGGCGGCCCGGCCGCCACAGCGCGTAGTCGATCAGCGCCCCATCCTGCACCGCCGCCACCCGCAGCTCGCCGGGGCTGCACGCGACCAGGATGCGCGCGTTCACGGCACGGGGTAGCCGCGCCCGCGCAGCAATTGCGCCACCTCGAACAGCGGCAGGCCGACCACGCCGCTGTAGCTGCCGGACAGGAAGCGGGCGAACCCGGCCGCGCGGCCCTGGATGGCATAGCCGCCGGCCTTGCCCACGCCCTCGCCGCAGGCGGCGTAGGCGTCGAGCTGCGCGGGCGCCAGGCGGGAGAACGCGACGACGCTGTCGGATAGGCGCTGGCCGACCCGCCCGTCCGGCCCGACCAGGACGAGCGCCGTCAGCACATGGTGGCGCCGCCCGGACAGCAGGGCCATGCAGGCGCGCACGTCCTCCGCGTCCGCCGCCTTGGGCATGATGCGGCTGCCGAGCGCCACAACGGTGTCGGCCGCAAGCACGAAGGCGCCGGGTTCCACCATCCGGGCCGCCTTTTCCAGCGCCATACGCTCGGCGTAGCGGCGCGGCGCCTCGTCCCGGCGCGGCGTTTCGTCGATGTCCGGGGCCGCGATGCGGTCGGGGGTGATACCGATCTGCGCCAGAAGCGCGAGCCGGCGCGGGCTGGCGGAGGCTAGGATGAGCGGCGCGGACTCCGGGTGCGCCATTGCCGCCTCGGTCAGTGGCGCGGCGCCGGCCGGGCTACTTGAAACGGAATGTGATCCGGCCCTTGGACAGGTCGTAGGGCGTCATCTCGACGTTCACCCGGTCGCCCGCCAGAACGCGGATGCGGTTCTTGCGCATTTTGCCCGACGTGTGCGCCAGGATGCTGTGCTCGTTGTCGAGCTTCACGCGGAACATGGCATTGGGCAACAGCTCCAGCACCGTGCCGCTAAATTCGATCATGTCTTCTTTGGACATCAGCTTCCTTGAACTTCAAAAAGACTTGCGTTTGATTTCGAGGCGGGATGTGCTCACGCTGGGCAGGCCGGTCAAGGACTCGGGCCTTGGCCGAGCCGCAACGCGACGCTGCGGGCGTGTGCCTGCAACCCTTCGGACTCCGCCAGCGCCACCGCCGCCGGGCCGATCTCGCCAAGGGCGGCGCGGTCGGCTTCCACCCATGTGGTGCGCTTCAGGAAATCGAACACCGACAGGCCCGAAGCGAAGCGCGCGGTCCGCCCGGTCGGCAGGACATGGTTGGGGCCGGCCACGTAGTCGCCGACGGCTTCCGGGCAGTGGCGGCCCAGGAACGCCGCCCCGGCATGGCGGATGCGCCCGAACAGCGCCGCGGGGTCGGCCACCATGATCTGCAGGTGCTCGGGCGCGAGGTCGTTGGTCAGCGCCGCCGCCTCTTCCCAGTCGCGGACGACGATGGCGGCGCCGTGGTCCCGCCAGCTTGCCCCGGCGATGGCGCGCCGCGCCAGGGTCGGCAACTCCGCCTCCACGGCACGGGCGACGGCGTCGGCGAAGGCGGCGTCCGTGGTGATCAGGATGCTTTGCGCGGCCTCGTCATGCTCGGCCTGCGCCAGGAGGTCCACGGCGACGTGCCGGGGGTCATTGTCGGCGTCGGCGAGGATCACGACCTCGGACGGCCCGGCGATGCTGTCGATGCCGACGCGGCCGAACACCTGGCGCTTGGCTTCCGCGACGTAGGCGTTGCCGGGTCCGACGATGCGGTCCACGGCGGCGATGCTGGCCGTGCCATAGGCCAGCGCGGCCACGGCCTGCGCGCCGCCCACGCGGTAGATCTCGGTGACGCCGGCGCGCTTGGCCGCCGCTAGCACCAGGGGGTTCAGCACGCCGCCGGGGCAGGGCACGCACATGGCGATGCGGCCGACGCCGGCGACGCGGGCGGGCAAGGCGTTCATCAGCACCGAGGAGGGATAGGCCGCCTTGCCGCCCGGCACGTACAGCCCCACCGCGTCGAGCGGCGACCAGCGCATTCCGAGGACCAGACCGGCCTCATCCTGCATTCGCAGGTCGGACGGCATCTGGGCGCGGTGGAACGCCTCGATCCGCCGCGCCGCCAGGTCGAGGGCGGCGGCGAGGTCCGAGGCGATGCCGGCGGAGGCCTGGTCAATCTCCTCCGCCGGGATGCGCAGGGTCTCGGGCGTCAGCGTTTGCCGGTCAAAGGCCACCGTGTATTCGCACAGCGCCGCGTCGCCGCGGGCGCGCACGGCGGCGATGATCTCCGCCACCACGGCACCGACATCCGTTGCCGCGTCCCGGTCCAGCAACAGGCTGCGGAACGCCTCGGCGAACCCGGCGTCCGCGGTCGAAAGCCGCCTCATGCCGCGCCGGGCGCAAGCTGGGCGGCGCGGAAGCGCGCGATCCAGGCGCCCACGGCCTCGGGCTGCGTCTTCAGCGCGGTGCGGTTCACGATCAGCCGGCTGGTGACGTGCGCGATCACCTCGGTTTCCTGCAACCCGTTCGCGCGCAGCGTGTTGCCGGTCTGCACGAGATCGACGATCAGGCGGGACAGGCCGAGGCCCGGCGCCAACTCCATCGCACCGTTCAGGTGCACGACCTCCGCCTGCACCCCGCGCGCCGCGTAGTGCCGCCGGGCGATGTTCGGATACTTGGTCGCGACGCGGACGCGGGACCAGGTGGCGGGGTCGTCGGCGCCCACGCTCCCCGCCGGCTCCGCCACGCTGACCCGGCACCGCCCGATGCCGAGGTCGAGCGGCGCGTAGATTTCCGGGTAGTCGAACTCCATCAGCACGTCCGCGCCGCAGATGCCGATGTGCGCCGCGCCGAACGCCACGAAGGTCGCGACATCGAACGGGCGGACCCGCACGATGTCGAGCGCCGGGTCGTCGGTCGGGAAGCGCAGCCGCCCGCTGTTCTCGTCAGCGTAGTCCGCGGCCGGGCATATCCCGGCCCGCTCCAGCACGGGCGCGCATTCCCCGAGAATGCGGCCCTTGGGCAGCGCCAGGATGATGGGCAACTGGGCTTCCGGCGCGAGGGACGCGGCCGGGAAGGGGGCGGTCATGCGGACTCCTGGCCGTGGCGGGCGGATGCGGACACCCGCCATCTAGCACCCGGCGGCGGCGGCCGGAACCCTCAGCCGGGGATGCGTTCTATGTCCGCGCCGCACGCCGCCAGCTTTTGCTCCAGCGCCTCGTAGCCGCGGTCGAGGTGATACACCCGGTTCACCACCGTCTCGCCCCGCGCCGCCAAGCCCGCCAGCACCAGGGACACCGAGGCCCGGAGGTCCGTCGCCATCACCGGCGCGCCCGACAAGCGGCGCACGCCGCGCACGATGGCGCTGGCGCCATGCACGTTGATGTTGGCGCCCATGCGGTTCAGCTCGGGCACGTGCATGAAGCGGTTCTCGAAGATCGTTTCCGTTACCATGGCCGCGCCCTCGGCGACCGACATCAGCGCCATGAACTGCGCCTGCATGTCGGTGGGAAAGCCCGGATACGGCTCCGTCATCGCGTCGGCCCCGCGCAGGCCGTCCCGGCGGCGAACCAGGAGCGCGCCGTCCTCCTCCGTCATCTCGACGCCCGCGCTGCGCAGCGCGTCGGCCACCGCGCCCAAATGGGCCAACTGGCCGCCCAGGAGCCGGACCTCGCCCCCGGTGATGGCGGCGGCGCAGGCGTAGGTGCCGGTCTCGATCCGGTCGGCGACGATGGGGTGGGCCGCGCCGTGCAGCCGGGGCACGCCGTCCACCACCAATGTGCCGGAGCCAATGCCGTCGATCTGCGCGCCCATGGCGACCAAACAGGCGGCGAGGTCGCCGATCTCCGGCTCCCGCGCCGCGTTCGCGATCTCCGTCCGGCCTTCCGCGAGGGTCGCGGCCATCAGGAGGTTCTCGGTGGCGCCCACGGAGGCGAAGGGCAGCACGATCACCGCTCCGCGCAGCCCGCCCGGCGCGGAAGCGTGCACGTAGCCGCCTTCCAACCGGATGACCGCGCCCATCTGCTCCAATCCCTTGAGGTGCAGATCGACCGGGCGGGTGCCAATGGCGCAACCGCCGGGCAGGGACACCCGGGCTTCCCGCACCCGCGCCAGCAGGGGGCCGAGCACCAGGATGGAAGCGCGCATCTTGCGCACGATCTCGTAAGGCGCTTCCGTGTTGCCGATGGGGCCGCCAATGGACAGCGTGCGCCCGTCCGGCACGACGGCCACGCCGTGCTGCGCGATCAGCGCCGACATGGTAGCGATGTCCGCAAGCCGCGGCACGTTGCCGAGCAGCAAGCGGTCGTCGGTCAGCATCCCCGCGGTCATCAGCGGCAGGGCTGCGTTCTTGGCGCCGCCAATAGGCAGCGCCCCGTGCAGCGGCCGGCCGCCGCGGATTCGGATACGGTCCATATCGGCCCCCTACAACCGCGGCAGCGAAACGCCGCGCTGGCGCATGTACTTGCCGGCCTTGTCGGCGTAGCTGACCTCGGGCGGGCTGGACCCTTGCAGGAACAGGAACTGGCAGATGCCCTCATGCGCGTGGATGCGGGCGGGGAGCGGCGTGGTGTTGCTGATCTCGATGGTGACCTGGCCCTCCCATTCCGGCTCCAGCGGGGTCACGTTCACGATGATGCCGCAGCGGGCATAGGTGCTCTTGCCCAGGCAGATCACCAGGATGTCGCGCGGGATGCGGAAATACTCGACGGTGTGGGCCAGCACGAAGGAGTTGGGCGGGATGGTGCAGGTAGGGCCGGTGCGGCTCACGAAGCTGTCGGCGCTGAACGCCTTGGGATCGACCACGGCGCTATCGACGTTGGTGAACACCTTGAACTCGTCGGCAACCCGGGCGTCGTAGCCGTAGCTGGACAGGCCATAGCTGATCACGCCGTCCCGTTGCTGGGTTTCGACGAACGGCTCGATCATGGCGTGGTCCTGCGCCATGCGGCGTATCCAATGGTCGGGCATCACGGGCATGGGCGCAGCTAACCCGATGGTTGGGAGTCGCGTCTAGCCTCCATCGGCGCCGGGGGGCGCCGGGTCGGGCGCCGGCGCGCTTGGCTCGGCCCGTGCGCGGGCCTGCTGCTTGCGGCGCCGCAGGTTCTCCCGTAACGCGGCGGCCTCACGCTCCAGCCGGGCCTCGCGCGGGGTATCGGCGCGGGGCGCGGGCGCTGCGGTCGGCTTCGGCTCGGTCATGGAGGAAGGAAATGCCGGCCTTGCCGCAACGTCAAGCGCCCAGGGACCCCGGACGGGAAGCGCCGGGAAGCGCCGGGCCGTTGGCGGTCAGGACGCCCGGGGCCAGCAGCGGCAACGAACCAGGCTGGTGCAGCGGCGGCACCAACTCCGCCAACCGCGGAAGGTCATGCAGGGTGACGGTCTTGCCGCGGGTGGACAGCAGCTTGCGGGCGCGCAGGCGCCCGAGCACGCGGTTGACGTGGATGACGTGCAGGCCCAGCGTGTCGGCCATCTCCTGCTGCGTCAGCTCCAGCACGAAGCTCGACTCGGAGGCGAGGCCGCACTGCTGCAGCCGGCGGTGCAAGGAGGTCAGCAGCGCGGCGGTGCGCTCCTCCGCGTCGAACTGGCCGAGCCGGACCAGCCAATCCTCCGTCGTCGCCTTTTCGGCCAGGACGAGCCGGTAAAGCTGCCGGCGGAACTCCGGCAAGCGGTCGAAGGCGTTCATCAGGTCGGTGGACGACAGGGCGAAATAGGTCAGCGCCGTCGAGGTCTGGACCGAAGCCTGCGACGGCTGCTCGAACAGGGTTTCCAGGCCAAAGGCATCGCCGGGCAGCAGGACGCCGAGAATTTGCCGGCGGCCGTCATGCAGCGTGCGGTAGCGGTATGCCCATCCCGAGACGAGGACCCGGACGCGGATGCCAGCATCGCCGGCGCGAGCCATCGAGGTGTTGCGCGGGGCGAACCGCTCTTCCACCGCCAGCACGTCCGTTGACGGCCAACCCGGCGCTCCAATCCCGATGTCCAACGCTCACCTCCACCACCACGTCCGCCCGGACCGAGAGGGCGGCAAGCGGTCCGGCACGTTGTGCCAAGGCCTGCCCACGCCCGATCCGAAGCTGGAACGTTTGATACCATGCAACTCGTCTCAACTTTTAGCAGAATGTTGTTTGATTATCAAAACATATTTGTTCGTGGCAGGGTGTTCGGCACGTGGTGGCAGGGTCATGGGCAGGGTTCCGGACGCAAGCGTAAGGAGCTTGTCCGAAGTTGTCGGCTTGGCACCGCTGTCGCGTCGGCAAGGGGCTGGGTTGCCCGTCGGGGGTTCAAACCACTGGATTGGATGGTGGGCTAGGTCCGGCTTGATGGGACCGCATTATGGAAGTGGCGCCCGTAGGGTCAGGAAATCGGCAAGGCTGGCTGCTCAGGGCTTGCGTATGCGCGCCCGAACCCGTAGGAACGGGCCGTCGCCAGGGGCGTCAGCGCTGTTGTAGCTCAGTGGTAGAGCACTCCCTTGGTAAGGGAGAGGTCGAGAGTTCAATCCCCTCCAACAGCACCACCGCCCGCTCAGCCCGCTTTCGGCCGGTCTCCCAGCATCGCCGCCAAGGTCGGCTCAATGGCCTCGGCCATGCGCGCCTGGGCCTGCGCCGTGGGGTGCAGCGGCGGGTCCGGTGGGTCGAGCAGGTCGTCGTAGAACTGCGTCCGGTCCACCTGGCCGTCGCGCAGGAACAACGGGGCCAGGTCCATGAACACGACCCGGCCGGTCCCGGTCTCGTCCGCCTCGCTGCCGGGCGCATAGCGCAGCGCGAGTTCACGGTTCACCGCTTCGCTGGTTTTCGTCACGTACTTGGACCGCACGCTCGGCAGGATGCCCAGCAGCAGGACGTGCGTGCCCGGCGTGCGCCGATGCAGGGTATCGACCACCGCCACGATGCCGGCCACCGTCTGCGGCGCGTTCCAATGGACCCGGCCCAGGTTGTTGGCGCCGATCAGCACCACCGCCGCCTTCGGCTGGATGCCGTCCAGCTCCCCGTTCTGCATCCGCCACAGCAGGTGCCCGGTGTTGTCGCCGCGGAAGCCCAGGTTGACCGCGTGGCGGTCCCCGTAGAAACGCTGCCAAACCGGGGCGAAGTCTTGCCAGTCCGGCGGCCCGCGCTTTTCCCAGTCCTGCGTGATGCTGTCCCCCAGCCACAGGAGGTCCACCCGGCCGCTGCGAAGCTCCGCCAGCTTCTCCTGGTGCCGGTTGCGCCACCACGCCGTGTCCAGGCGGGACAGCGGCAGCGCCGCGACCGGGGCGCGCTCGGCGCCGCCCAGCAGCGCCGCCGCCCCGGCGGTGAGCGCCAACCGCCGGGTCAGCACGGCGCGAGGCTCCCGCCCGGCGCGGGGCGGTGGGACGGATTGGGATCGGCGGACTGCGCCATGGTACGCTCCAGCTTGGCCGCGGCACTCGGCGCCGCGGGCAGCATTATGCGTTCGATGCCATAAATGTTCGAGTTCGATCTTGGCGCCGCCACGCCCGCCGGACGCGGAGCCGGCTTGCCGCGGCGCGACCGAGACGGCAGGCTGCCGGTTTGCACGGAGGCGCCCATGGCAAGCTTGTTCGACCTGTCCGGCCAGGTCGCGATCATCACCGGGTCCAGCAAGGGCATCGGCCGCGCCATCGCCGAACGCATGGCCGAGCACGGCGCCCGGGTGGTGGTGAGCAGCCGCAAGGCGGATGCCTGCGAGGCAGTGGCGGAGGGCATACGCGCCCGCGGCGGGGAGGCCCTGGTGGTGCCCTGCAACATCGGTCGCAAGGAGGAATTGCAGGCCCTGGTGGACCGCACGACCGCTGAATGGGGCCGCGTCGATGCGCTGGTCTGCAACGCGGCGGTCAACCCGTATTATGGGCCGTCGGCCGCCATCCCCGACGATGCCTGGGACCGCATCATGGGAACCAACATCCGCAGCAACCATTGGCTGGCCAACATGGTGCTGCCCGGCATGGCGGAGCGCGGGGGCGGGTCGGTCACGGTGGTGTCCTCCATCGCCGGGCTGCGCGGATCGGCGACGCTCGGCGCATACGGCGTGAGCAAGGCGGCGGACATGCAGCTCGTGCGCAACCTCGCGGTGGAATGGGGCGCCCACGGCATCCGCGCCAACTGCATCGCGCCCGGCCTGGTCCGCACCGACTTCGCCCGGGCGCTGTGGGAGGACCCGGCCAACCTCAAGAAGCGCACGCTCAGCACCCCGCTGGGCCGGATCGGCGAACCCGACGAGATCGCTGGCGCCGCGGTGTTCCTGGCGGCGGCGTCCGGGCGCTTCATGACGGGGCAGACCCTTGTGATCGACGGCGGCGTGACGGCGGGCACGCCGGCGCTGGACGAGGGTTAGCCGCGGAACGGATGGCGGCCCACAAGCTCCCAAGGGCCGCCCAAGTAGCGCCACAGGTCCAAGCCCTCCGCCCGCACGGTGAACGGCGTAAAGGCGGCTTGCAGGCTGGCGTGCAACGCCCGCGCTGCCTCGGGCGGGGCCTTGTTCTGGACCGTGACGTGCGGGCGCCAGCCTTGGCGGTCCTGTGGGGTCAGCCATCTGTCCCAGTCCCGGGCGAGGCCGGCCCGCAGGGCAGACAGCACGGGCGACTCCAAGGCATAAGCGACGCCGCGGCCCAAGAAGCGCAGGCCGGGCACCGCCACGGGGAACGGCGCCGCCGCGCAGCGCGCCGCGACGGCCTCCGAAACCGCCGCGACTTCCTCGCCCGGCAAATGGTGGAACAAGGTGACGTGCGCCGGGATCATGTTGCGCCCGGACGGGAAGTGGAGTTGGCGCAGCCGCTCGAACCGCGCCTGGTCGTCCCCGTGCAGCGCCAAGGTCAGGATGAGCGGCACCTCGCTCACGGGCGGCGCCGGTGACGCGGGAGCAGTTGGTGGCGCGCTGGCTCGACCTGACGCGCCGCGTGCTGCCGGGCATGGCGCGGGCCGAGGGCTGGCCGATCCACCTCGACCATTGCTTCATGCGCGTCTGCCTGGACCATGCCATCGGCCAGCCCTGGCACCAACGGGTGCGCCGCCCGGCGATCCGCCACCTGGACGACAACGAGTTGCGGCGGGCGGTCGCGGTGGCCGAGCGCGTCGCCGCCAACCCGGCCGCGCTGCCGGGCCTCAACGCGCAAAGCCTCGCGTGGCGGCGGGCGGGCCGGCACGGTTAGCGTTTGGCCTTGGCGCGGGCCGGGGCGTGGGGCGGCACGCGCGGCGGCGCCTTGGCGTCGGCCAGCAGCCCGGCGCAGGCGTTGTCCTCCCCGGTGCCCAATTGGATGGTCGGCAGCAGGGCGCCAAGCGGCGTGAGCAGGATGCCCAAGCCCACCGCGGCCCCCGCCCGCGCGCCGACCACGGCCAGGTCCGGCATTACGCTGGGCTTGGCGAAGGTGCCGGTGATATCGACCGGCGCCGGCAGGGAGCCGATGCTGAAATGCTTGCTTTCGGTTTCCAGCACGAGCTTCAACGACTCGTCCCGCAGGTTGATGCTGCCCTTGCCGCCGACCCGCGCCTCGTCGGTGTCCAGCACGAAGGTGCGCGCGTCCACGATGCCCTGCTGCAGCACGAAGTCGGTGATCAGGCATTGAATGGTGGCGCGGTTCGGCACGCCGAGCGCCGACAGCACGGCGTTGCCGAACTGCAAGCCCGACAGATCGACCAGCAGCGCGCTCACGTTGCCGCCAGACCCCATGTAAAGCTTCAGCTCGCCGTTGCCGTGGGCCAGGATCTCGGCCATCGACTTCCCGGTGCCGTCGATCACCGCGCGCCCGCCGATCGCCCCGGCGCCCCGTGCGGCGCCCGTGGCGGCGAGGAGCTTGTCCACGTCCACGCGCTGGAAATCCACGGTGGTCTTGGCGTGGACGCCCTCGCCCGATTGCGCCAGCTTGATGTCCGATACGATCTGGCCGCGGCCGATGCCGAAGCTCAGCGGCGACAGCGACACCGCGCCGTTCACGATGTCGAGGTTTGCCCGCATGTTGTCGAGCGGCTGCGAGCGGCCCTCGATCCGGTCGGCGTGGTATTTTAGATGCACGTCGGCGACGTTCAGCTTCGGCAGGTTCACCGGGTCGTCCGGCAGCACCCGGCCGTTGGAGGGCGCGGCCTTCTTGGTGCCCTTGCTGGCGTCGCCCGGATCGGCGCCGATGAAGCCGCCGAGGTCCTTGAGGTCCACCCGCTTCGATTGCAGGTCGGCGGTCAGCACCGGGCGTTGCGGCTTGGTGTCCACCTGGATGTCGCCCCCGAGGTCGCTGCTGCCGACCTTGCCATTCATGCCGTTGAACCTTACGGAGCCGTCCGCATAGTCCAGGCTGCCCGTGATCCGGTAGGGCGGCGTTCTCGGAATGGCGACCCCGGTGAGCGGCAGCAGCAGCGACATGTCCGGCCCGGACAGGTCAAGCTTCAGATCGGCGCCGGCGAACGACAGCGGGTCCTTGACCGTGCCGACCAGCGAGATCTTGGTCGGCCCGTTCGCCACCTGCAGGTTGATTGGATAGGGCTGCGACTCGTCCCGGAGGGACAGCAACGCGCCGCCGGTGAACGTCGCGTCGATAGGGGCCTTGGCGTAGGTGCCTTTGGCGGAGGCGACGATCTGGCTGGGCTGGCCTTCCGTGTCCTTGGTGGCCACGTCCACGTTGAAGTCGGATTTCAGCTTGGCCATCACGACGTGCGCGTGGCCGTCGTTGATGCGGAGATTGCCGATCTTCGGACTGGGACCCGTGCCGCCGCCCCCGCCGCCGGCCAGCGTCCAGTTCGCCCGGCCGTCGTCCAACTGCTGCGCGTCCACTTGGGGGTGGTTCACGGCGATGTCCGGGATGACCACTGTGCGGGACCGGATGTAGGCCATGGCGTCGATATCGACGCTGAGCTTGTCCGCGGTGGCGAAGTTGCCGCCGCCGGGCCAGTCGGCGGGATTGGCGACCGTGACGCCCTCGGCCTCGATGTGCGGCACCCGGCCCAGCCGCACATGCAGGTGCGTCACCGTGACCTGGCGCCCCAGCGCCTTGGACGCTTGCGCGTTCACCAAGGGGATCAGCCAGTCCCAGCGGAACACCGCCAGGAACACGGCCATGGCGAGCACGATCCCTCCCAGGACGAACGGCCAACGGCGGCGGCGCTTTGTTTCGCTCATGTCGCCTCCAACGATACGCGGGCCGCCCGGTTTCCATCGCCGCGGCTTGCCCGATGCGGCCCGCCCCGTCATCCTGTGGAAAACCGGCCAAAATGTGGAGAACCCCGATGATCCATGAACTCCGTGTTTACCGCTGCCTGCCGGGCAAGCTGCCCAACCTGCTGGCCCGGTTCGAGAACACGACGCTCGCGCTTTGGGAACGCCACGGCATCCGCCCGGCCGGGTTCTGGACCACGCTGATCGGCCCGTCGAACCAGGAGCTGACCTACCTGCTGGCCTGGGAAAGCCTGGCCGAGCGCGAAACGAAGTGGACCGCCTTCCAGTCCGACCCGGAATGGATCAGCAAGCGCGCGGACACCGAGCGGGACGGGCAGATCGTCGCCAACATCGAGTCCTCGCTGCTGCAGCCCACCGCGTTCTCCACGGTGAAGTAGCGGTTATGGCCGAACTCCAGGCCGCCATCGTCCCGGTGACGCCGTTCCAGCAGAACTGCACGCTGCTCTGGGATGCCGGCAGCAAGCAAGCCTGGGTCATCGACCCCGGCGGCAACGTGCCGCGCATCCGGGAAGCGGTCACGACCCTGGGCCTCGCGGTGGAGCGCATCCTGCTGACCCACGGCCACATCGACCACGCGGGCGGCGCCGCGGAACTGCGTGAAGGGCTGGGCGTGCCGCTAGACGGGCCGGACGAGCGCGACGCCTTCTTGCTGGACGGCCTGGCGGAGCAGGGCCGGGCTTATGGCATGGCGGACGCGCGCAACGTCCGCCCGGACCGTTGGCTGCGGGAGGGTGACGCGGTGACGCTGGGGAGCCATCGGTTCGACGTGCTGCACTGCCCCGGGCACACGCCGGGGCACCTGGTGTTCGTGGACCGGGCGTCGCGCTTCGCCCTGGTGGGGGACGTGCTGTTCCGCGGCTCGGTCGGGCGGACCGACTTCCCCTACGGCGACGGGGCCGCGCTGCTGGAGTCGATCCGCGGCAAGCTGCTGCCGCTGGGCGACGACGTGTCGTTCATCTGCGGCCACGGCCCCGGCTCGACCATTGCCGTGGAGCGCCGGGCGAACCCGTTCGTGGCGGAGGTCTTGGGATAGGAGCCTCCGCGACCGGCGCGTATCTTTATGAGGCGCAACGGGCGGACTGCTTCGGCCAAGCCAGCATCGCGGTTGCAGCCACGCGCATGAGCTTCTCGCGCGGCGCGCCGTCGCGGGCCAGCGTGGACATGCCTTGGATCACCGCCATCACGTGCCCGGCCAGGGCGTCCGCATCGGTGTCGGCGGCGATCTCGCCGGCCTCGACGGCCCCGACGATCTTGTCCTTCAGGCGCGCCTCGATCCGGCGCCGGATGGCGGCCAACCCGCCCTGAACGTCGGCGGCGGCGGCCGAGCAACTGATGGCCGAACTGGCAAGCAGGCAGCCCGGCGGCGTTTCGAGGCCGGTGAAGCCGATCACAGCCCCCTGCAGCAAGCCCCATGCGGCGTCCTCCGCCGTGGCGGCCCCTTCGATGATCGAGTCGGACGTGACAGGGCTGGACAAATAGCGGCCGACCGCTTCGAGGAACAGCCGCTTCTTGTCGCCGAACGCCGTGTAGATGCTTGGCGCCGTCACCCCCATCGCAGCCGTCAGATCGCTCAGCGCGGTCGCCTCGTAGCCGTGCCGCCAGAACAGCAGCATGGCTTGGTGCAGCGCGGCCTCGCGGTCAAAGGACAGGGGCCGGCCCTTCTTGGCACGCGGGGCAGGCGCGGATGTTTTCATATCGTTCATTATAAAATCATTGACGCCGCTCAGCAAGAAGCGTTAGCTGTTCCATAGCAATCGTTAGGAAACATTGGACATGTCCCTCACCGATTACCGTACCCTCGGCCGCTCCGGCCTCGTCGTCAGCCCGCTGGCTCTCGGCACCATGACGTTCGGCACCGCCCGCTGGGGATCGGGCGAGGACGGCTCGCGCGCGGTGTTCAATGCCTATGTGGAGGCGGGCGGCAATTTCGTCGATACGGCCGATGTTTATTCAAGCGGGCGCAGCGAGGCGATGCTGGGCGGCTTCATCGCCGAGCGCGGCTTGCGCGACCAGATCGTCATCGCGACCAAGGCCGGGTTCGCGGCGGGCCAGGGGCCTCATGCTGGCGGCAGCGGAGCCAGGCATCTCCACGCCGCGCTCGACGGCTCGCTCCGCCGGCTGCGGACCGACCATGTGGACCTGTTCTGGCTGCACGTGTGGGACTCGGTCACGCCGGCCGAGGAGCTGCTGGACACGATGGCGGCACTCGTCCGCACGGGCAAGACCCGGTATTGGGGCGTATCGAACGCGCCCGCTTGGTATGTCGCCAAGCTGGCAACGCTGGCCGCCGTGCGCGGGATGCCGGGGCCGATTGCGCTGCAATACTTCTACTCGCTGGTGAACCGCGACATCGAGGACGAGCACGTGCCGCTGGCGGCGGAGTTCGGCATGGGCATCCTGCCGTGGAGTCCGCTCGCCTATGGCCTGCTGACCGGCAAGTACGACCGCGCTGCGGTGGAGGCTGCCGGCCCGAGGGTGGGCGGGCTGCCGCGCGATGCGGCCATGGAAGGCGAAGCGCGTCCGGACGGCGACAAGCGGCTCGATGGGGCCAACCCGTTCGGCGACACGCTGTTCACTGAGCGCAACTGGAAGATCGTGGACACGCTGCGCCGGGTGGCCGACGAGGCCGGCCAAAGCCCGGCCCGCATCGCGCTGTCCTGGGTGGCCGGCCGTCCAGGAATCGCGTCCACGCTGATGGGGGTCAGCCGGGCCGAACAGGTGTCTGACAACGCTGCCGCGCTGGACGTTGCGCTTTCGCCGGAGCACCGCGCGGCGCTCGACGCCGTGAGTGCGCCCGATGCCAAAAGCCTGTCTTCACTGTTCACGCCAGCGATGCGGCAGCAGGTGGTGTTCGGCGGTAGCTCCGTTCGGTCCTGGCAGGACTGAGGCTGTCCCGGGGCTTAGCCGGGATCGGCCGCCAGTTCGGCCGCGGCGATCCCCGCCAGGCCCGCGGCCTCGTCGTTGTCAGACGTGTCGCCCGACAGCCCCACCGCTCCCAGCAGCGCGCCGGCGGCGTCGCGGATCAGGATGCCGCCGGGCACCGGGACCAGCGCGCCGCCCGCCACGTGGGTGACGGCCGCGACGAAGTATGCCTGCTCGGCCGCGCGCTTGGCGATGGCGCGCGACCCCATGCCGAGCGACAGCGCGCCGTGCGCCTTGCCGTGGGCGATCTCCGCGCGCTTCAGGCTGGTGCCGTCCTCGGCGGCCAGCGCCTTGTAAGCGCCGCGCGCGTCCAGCACGGCGACCACCATCGGCTTGAGCGACAGGCGGCGGGCTTCGGCCAAGGCGGCGGCGACGATGGTTTGGGCTTGGGTCAAGGTGAGGTCAGGCATGAGATTTCCTTTGGTCACCGCGCCGTGTCCCATCCCCGGCGCCGCGCGGCAAGGCGTCATGGCATTCCCAAGGCGTCACGAAGCTCTTGCCGTGCCCCGGTGAAGTCGGCGGCGAAGGCCGGGTCGTTGAACAGCACCGCGGCGATGGCGGAGCCGGCGGCCATGCCCGCCAGGATGTCCGACCGGAAATGCACCCCGGCGATCACCCGGCTTTCGGCATAATCCGCGGCGCGGGCGAAGATCTGGTCGCGCCGCTCCGGCAGCATCGCGGCCAGCACGACCGCGCCCAGCCGGCTGCGCGTGGCGTGCCCGGACGGGTAGCTGCCGCTGCGCGACGGCGGGACGGCCGGGCGCAGGGCGGCGTTGGCCTGATAGGGCCGCAGCCGGGCGTAGGCGCGCTTGACCGGGGCGGTCGCGATTTCCTCGGTTTCGGCCACGCGCTCGAACAGCGCGATGAATCGCGGCAACCGCTCGGGGGTGAGCGCCGGTCCCAGGACGGCGCCGAACATGTCGAACGGTCCCTCCGGCACGTCGGCAAGGGCTTGGGCGGCGCGCGCCGGCGTGCGGGCGGCTTCGAGCGCCACAACCTCGGCCATCTCGGCGGCGGCCTGCGCGGACCCCTGGGCGGGCGGCGGCGGCAAGAGGCGCAACAGGTCGATCTGGCTGGGAGTCAGGTAAGACTCGGCTATGGGAGCCGCCGCGGTCCAGGCCGGGGCGCCCAGTAGCACGCATGAAAGCAGCAAGCGACGCCGCATCATCCGCTCCCCACCCGCGCCCGCCAATCCGCGAGCACGTCGGCCAGGGTTTGTTCCCAAGGGATCGCCGGCGCCCATCCCAGCACGCGCCGGGCCAGCGCGGCGTTTCCGGCGGCGACGGGGATGTCGGTTGGGCGCAGGCGCCCGGCGTCGGTCCCGACCTCCGCCTGCACGCCCGCCGCTGCCATCAGCCCGGCCAGCACGTCGCCCACCCGACGCGGCCGTCCCGACGCCAGGTTCAGCACCGTGCCCGGCGCCAGCGCGTCCGCCCGGGCCAGGCACAGCGCATACCCGGCGCAAACGTCCTGCACGTCCAGGAAGTCCCGCAACGGATCGAGCGCGCCCACCCGCAGCACCGGCGGCTGCCGCCCGGCCGCGATGCGGGCGACCTGCTCAGCAAAGGCCGCGACCACGAACTCGGCGGACTGGCCCGCGCCTGTGTGGTTGAACGGGCGCACGCGCAGGACGCGCAAGCCCTCCGCCGCCATCGCGCCCAATGCCAGGTCGGCCGCCGCCTTGGTCGCGCCGTAGGTGTTGAGCGGGGCCGGCAGCGCGCCCTCGTCGAGCGGCGTGCCCGCCCGGAACGACGCGCCGTAGATGTCGGCGCTGGACGCGAACAGCAAGATGCAGCCCGGCGCCCGCGCCAGCACCGCCCGCGCGACGTTCAGCGTGCCCTGGAGGTTGACTTGCCAAGCGCGGCCGGGATCGGACCGGGCGGCGGGGATGGCGGCGACGGCGGCCAGGTGGACGACGGCATCGGGCTGCCCGGCCTCGATTGCCGCGTCGGCTGCCGCCGGGTCGGTGATGTCGAAGGGGTCGGTCAGCAACGCCGCGCCGGGGAACGCCGTCCGTAGCGCCGGCAGCAGGTGCCGTCCGACAAAGCCGCCGGCCCCGGTAACCAGGATGCGGCGGGGCGGCACCGGCTACCGCGCCATGCGCGCCCGGTGCCGGGCGAGGTCGGCATCGACCATCTCCGCCACCATGGCGTCGAGCGGCACCTCCGGCGCCCAGCCGAGCCGCTGCCGGGCCTTGCCGGCGTCGCCCAGCAGCACATCCACCTCGGCCGGGCGCATGAAGCGCGGGTCGGTGCGGACGTGGTCCTCGTAATGGAGGCCGACATGGGCAAAGGCGATGCGGCACAGGTCGCGTATGCTGGTGGTGGTGCCGGTCGCGATCACGTAGTCGTCCGCCTCCTCCTGCTGCAGCATCAGGTGCATGGCCCGCACGTAGTCGCGCGCATGGCCCCAGTCGCGCTTGGCGTCCAGGTTGCCGAGCGGCAACTCGTGGGCGAGGCCCAGCTTGATCCGCGCCACCCCGTCCGTCACCTTGCGGGTCACGAACTCGATGCCGCGCAGCGGGCTTTCGTGGTTGAACAGGATGCCGCTGCTGGCGTGCAGGCCGAAGCTCTCCCGGTAGTTCACCGTCATCCAATGGGCATACAGCTTGGCGACGCCGTAGGGGCTGCGCGGGTAGAACGGCGTGCGCTCGGACTGCTTGGGTTCCTGGATCAGGCCGAACATCTCTGACGACGACGCCTGGTAGAACCGCGCTTCCGGCCGCATCAGGCGCACCGCTTCCAGGATGTTGCCGGCGCCGAGCGCCGTGACCGATCCCGTCAGCAGCGGCTGCTGCCAGGACGCGGCGACGAAGCTCTGCGCCGCCAGGTTGTACACCTCGTCCGGCTTGTGCGCCTGCATGATGCGGATCAGGCTCGACAGGTCCACGAGGTTGCCGTCCACCAACTGCACGTGGTCGAGCACGCCCAGCCAGCGCAGCCGCTCGCCGATCACGTCCGACGACGCGGAGCGCCGCATCAGGCCGATGACCTCGTAGCCCCGTTCCAGCAGGTGCTGGGCGAGGTAGGCGCCGTCCTGGCCGGTGACGCCGGTGATCAGGGCTTTGGGCATGGGATGCCTCGCCTGGTGCGTGCGCTACATGCGGCCATAAGTGTCCTCAAGGCGGACGATGTCGTCCTCGCCCAAATAGCTGCCCGACTGCACCTCGATCAGCGTCAGCGGGATGCGCCCGGGGTTGGCCATTCGGTGCGTGCAGCCGAGCGGCAGATAGATGCTCTCGTTCTCCCGCACCATCAGCTCGTCGTTGTCGCGCGTGACCAGCGCGGTGCCGCTGACCACGACCCAGTGCTCCGCCCGGTGGAAATGCTTTTGCAAGGACAGCTTGTGACCCGGCGAAACCACGATCCGCTTCACCTGGAACCGGTCGCCGAGGATCAAGCGTTCGTAGAAGCCCCAGGGCCGGTACATCCGGTTGTGCGCCACCGCCTCGTGCCGCCCGGCCCCGCGCAGGCGGTCCACCACGCGCTTCACGTCCTGCGCCCGGTCGCGGTGCATCGCCAGCACGGCATCGCCCGTGACCACCACCACGGCGTCCTGCAGGCCCACCACCGCCGTCAGTACGCCGTCGCTGCGGACGTAGCAGTTGTCCGCCCCTTCCAGCAGCACGTCGCCCACGGTGGCGTTGCCAGCGGCGTCCTTCGCCGACTGCTCCCACAGCGCGTCCCAGCTTCCCACGTCGGACCAGCCGAGGTCCGCCGGCACCACGGCCGCCATCGTCGTCCGCTCGGCCACCGCGTAGTCCAGACTGATGTTTGGGCAGGCGGCAAAGGCGGCCGGGTCGAGCCGGGTGAAGTCAAGGTCGCGCACCCGGGCCTCCACGGCGCGGCGCACGGCAGCCAGCACGTCGGGCGCGTGGCGCTCCATTTCCGCAAGCAAGGTCGCCGCGGTGAACACGAACATGCCGGAGTTCCAAAGAAAGTCGCCCGACGCCACGAGCCGTGCCGCCGTGGCCGCGTCGGGCTTCTCCACGAAGCGCGCCAGGGCGTGCACGCCGGGGGCGTCGGCCAGCTCTGGCCCGACCTCGATGTAGCCATAGGCCGTTTCCGCGCGGCGCGGCCTCATGCCGAAGGTCACGATGCGCCCGGCGCGGGCAGCCACGGCGGCGCAGCCCAGAGCGTCATACAGCGCGTCCATCCACTGGATCGCGTGGTCCGCCGGCATCATCCACAGCACGGCGTCCGGGTTTGCCTCCGCTGCCAGCAGCGCCGCCGTGGTGATCGCCGGGGCGGAGTTGCGGCCAACCGGCTCCAGCACGACCTCGGCGTCGGCAATGCCGGTGGCGCGCAGTTGCTCGGCGATCAGGAAGCGGTGCTCGTGGTTGCACACGACGATGGGCGGCGCGAAGCCCGGCCCCATGCCGCGCCGCGCCGTGTCCTGCAGCATGGTGCGGTCGGACACCAGCGGCCAAAGCTGCTTGGGGAAGCTTTCGCGCGACACCGGCCACAGCCGGGTGCCGGTGCCGCCGGACAGGATCACGGGAACGATGCTGGCGCCCGGCGAAGGGGCCGACGGGGCGGAAGGCTCGGTCATGGGGGCCTTGGATGCAAGGGCGGGGCGTGGCGGCATCCGTACAGTCGGGCCGCGCCGCTGTCCAGTTGCCGTGGGGGGCGTGGGTCCCGCATGATGCGGCGGCTCGGTCGCAAGGAGGTCCATGAAGGTTTGTGTGTTCGGTGCCGGCGCGATCGGCACCCACGTCGCAGGGCGGCTGGCCAAGGGCGGCGCTGCGGTGTCCGTGGTCGCCCGCGGCCCACAGCTTGCGGCATTGCGGGCGAATGGGCTGCGGGTGCACGCGGCGGACGGCGAGATCCACGCCCGCGTGGCCGTAGGCGCCGACGCGCAGGGGTTGGGGCGCCAGGATGTCGTGGTCGTCACCGTGAAGGCGCCGTCGCTGCCCTCCGTCGCCGCCGGGATCGGCCCGCTGCTGGGTCCGGACACCGCGGTCGTCTTCGCCATGAACGGCATCCCGTGGTGGTATTTCCATGGAGTCAGCGGCGCCGAGGAGGACCGGCGCCTGCCGAAGCTCGATCCCGGCGGCGCGGTGCGGGAGGCCGTGTACCCGGCGCGGGCGGTCGGCGGCGTGGTGTACTCCGCCTGCACGATCACCGAGCCGGGCGTGGTGCACGTCGAGAACCCGCGCAGCCGGATCGTGCTGGGCACGCCAAACGGCCAACCATCGGAACAGGTGGAAGCGCTGGCCGCCATCCTGCGCGCCGGCGGCCTGGCCATCGACGTGACCAGCCGAATCCGCGACGCGGTTTGGGCCAAGCTGCTGTTGAACCTCGGCAGCGGGCCGCTCGCGGTGCTGACCGGCTGCGCCCCGGCCCAATTCTTTGCCGAGGACGCCTGCCGGGACGCGACCCGGCGCATCTTGGCGGAGGGCGCCGCTATCGCCGCGGCCATGGGCTGCCCGGTCGAGCCGAACGCCGAGGGTCAGATCGCCCAGGGCGCGGAGTCGCACCACAAGCCGAGCATCCTGCAGGACCTGGAAGGGGGCCGGCCCATGGAGATCGACGCGCTGTATGGCGTGCCGCTCGACTTCGCGCGGATGCATGGCGTGGCGACGCCGACGTTGGACCTGCTGGTCGCCGCCGTTCGGGCGCGGGCGCGGCAAGCCGGGCTGTATTCGGGTTAGGCCGGGGCCTGGCCCAGCACCCAGCCTTCCCAGCGCCGTATCCAGGGATCGTCGGGCGCTGCGTCGGGCCGCCCTCCCGCCAGCACCTGCAGCACGCACAGCAAGCCCAGCACGCAATCCATGCGGTCCTCGCCGGCCGCATCGGGGCCGAAGCCCTGGGCCATCAGGTGGTCGAGCGCCGGGTCCGGCGTGGCGGATAGTGCTGTCATGGACAGGCGCAGGGCCGGCATCAGCGCCAGGCGGTCGGCATGGCGCCGCTTGCTGCCACCCATGCGCAGGCCGAGCTGCCGCATCGCCTCCGCCGGGTAGGTTTCCGCCAGCACGGTTCCGCCGCCGGCCAGCAACGGCAGCAGCGCGCCGTCGAACGGCCACAGCGCCGGCGGCTGCGGCCCGGCCAGCGCCGGCAGCAGCAGGTCGCGCCAGGCCGCGATGGCCGCTTTGCCGGTCTGGTTGGCGCCAAGCGTCCAGAACAGCGGCGCGCCCGCCGGGCGGTGCGGGGTCGCGGCGTCGCAGGCCCGCGACAAGCCAGCGAAATCGCCAAGCGATTTGCGCGACGCCGCGCTGTCCAGCCCCAGCGCCCGCGCGTGCGACAGCCGAGTCATGCCGCGCACGCCGCGCATGGGGTAGAACGGCCGCGCCGGGCCAACTTCATCCAGCGTGCCGCACACGGAAAAAAAGCCCGGCCAGTCTGCCAGCCCGCGCAGGAACGCCGGGAAACCCGGGCGAGGGGGCACGGTCTGGCCGGCGCCCAGATGGCGGGCGACGTAGGCGCGCGGCAGGCCGATCGGAAAATCGACGCCCAGCGCAACTGGGGCATCCCGGGCCTGGGCGCGGAGCCGCGCGAGCAGCGTCGAAACTTCGCCCACCGGCTCCACCCGCAGCGCCCAGCCCGCCCCGTTTGGCAGCGCGACCGCCATCCACCGCTTGCCGGGATCGACGCTCCAATCCGCGTGGGCGGCGACGCCCCTCAGAGCGGCTTGTGCGCGCGGTCCAGCAGGCGCGAGATCAGGCCGGGCTTCTTTTTCGGCGGCGGCGCGGCGGCCTTGGTTTCGGCGGCGGCGCGCTTCTGCTTCGCGTCCAGCCAGCTTTCCAGCGACTTGCCGGCCTTTGCGGCCCGCTTCTGCTCGTATGCGCGCTGCGCCGGGGTCAGGGTTTTGGGATCAGCCATTGCGAAACTCCTTTCCCCGTTGTGGCAGCGCGGCGCGCCGGCTTCAAGGGATGGCGTCATCAAGCGGTGCTTCAGCAGCCGGCGCTGCTGGGATGGGGCGCGAGGCGGGCCACATGGGCTTCCGTCGATGGTGGCAAGGGAGGGCGGCATGACGGCGCGGGTGAAGGCGAAGCTGTGGGTGCAGATGGCGCTCCGCATGGGCGACGTGGACGGGCGGCCCGGCGCCGTGCTGCGCAGCGGCGACCCGGACGCGGGCGGCGTGCTGGTCGTGCTGCGCGGGCGGGACGGCTTGAGCGTGCTGTCGCAGGTCCGGGCCGGGGAAGGCGACGTCGCCTGGATGCGGGCCACCGGGCCGGGACAAGTGGACCAGGAGGCGGCCGACGCCTACGTGGCCCGGCAGGTCGGCCGCGATCCCGACCTGTGGGTGCTGGAATTCGAGGCGCCGGACCTTCTGCCACCGTTCGAGGCGCGCATCGTCTAGGGAAACCAACAGGTTGAAACGATTGCAGTTCGCGCTGCGTGGTCTTCACGACGGTGTGTGGTATATCTGCTCAGCCCTATGTGGCATTTCAGATACAACCCTTGCTAAAGTACCAACGCCTTATCGCACTCGCGTTCATCGGTGCTATGGTATGTGTACCGAGAGGCGGGGGAACAGTCCCGCAGGCCCCCGGATGCGTTGAACGCGCAGTTTGTTTTTGAGGAGAGAAAGCATGAAGCTCCGCAGCGCGCTAATGGCCGCGACCGTCCTGGCCGCCCCCATAGCTGCAAAGGCCGAGGCGATCAGCGGCTTGTACATCGGCGCCGGCGCCGGCGCCAACTGGCTGCAAGACGAGAAGATCAAGTCCGTCGGCTTTCCGCAGGCCGGCATTCCGCAGACCCGGCTGGATACGAACAACTCGGACACGAAGATCAAGACGGACATCGGCTTTGTCGGCCTGTTCAGCGTCGGCTACGGCTTCGGCAACGGCCTGCGAGTCGAGGTTGAGGGCAGCTACCGCTCCAACAAGTTCAACGGCATCAAGGGCGGCGGGCTGCAGGGCTTCACCAGCGCCGGCGGCGACGAGCGGAAGTACGCCGGGATGGTCAACGTCCTGTATGACTTCGACCCGAACGTGCTCGGCTTTGCCAACGTCTTCGGCTATCTCCCGTTCCCGGTTTCCCCGTATATCGGCGTCGGCGCCGGCTATGCGTGGGCGCAGGATCAGAACGTGCGCCTGACCGGCTTCCCGGGCGGCGTCCGTGAGCTGGCCCGCACCAACCAGGGCCAGGGCAACTTCGCTTATCAGGGCATCGCCGGCGTGGCCGTTCCGATCCCGTCGGTGCCGGGCCTGGCCATTACGGCCGAGTACCGCTTCTTCGGCATGGCGGGCGACCGCGACTACAACTACCAGTACTTCGCGCCGGGCGTCGCGACCCGGGCCGTGGTCCGGTTCAACGAGGAGTATAACCACAGCGCGATGCTTGGCATCCGCTATGCCTTCAACGCCGCCCCGCCGCCGCCGCCGCCGGCGCCGGTTGCCGCCCCGCAGCGGGAAGTCGCGCGCACCTACTTGGTGTTTTTCGATTGGGACCGCGCGGACCTGACGGACCGTGCGCGCCAGATCATCGCGGAGGCGGCGCAGGCCACCACCCGCGTGCAGGTGACGCGCATCGAGGTGTCCGGCTACACCGACACGTCCGGCACGCCGCGCTACAACCAGGGCTTGTCGGTCCGGCGGGCGCAGAACGTCGCGTCTGAACTCGTGCGCCTCGGCGTGCCGCGCCAGGCCATCACGGTGCAGGGCTTCGGCGAGACCCGCCTGCTGGTGCCCACCGCGGACGGCGTGCGCGAGCCGCAGAACCGCCGCGTCGAGATCGTGCTGCGCTGACCGGCACGACTGCTTGCTGAAAGGCTAACGAAGGTGGGGCCGGTCCGCGCATGGACCGGCCCTCGCCGTTTCCGGAGTTGCTGCCGATGCGCCTGACCCTGCTGGCCGCCACCTTGCTCGCCGTTCCGGCCTTCCACAGCGTGGCACGCGCCCAGCCGGTCAGCGGCCTTTACATCGGCGCAGGCGGCGGCGGGAACTTCATGCAGGACGAGCGCAACAAGAGCATCCTGTTCCCGAACAACGCGGTGATCCCCACCGGCTCGCGCGTCGGCTTCAAAACGGGGTTCGTCGGCGTGGGCAGCTTGGGCTACGGCTTCGGCAACGGTGTCCGCGTCGAGCTGGAAGGCAACTACCGCTACAACCGGCCCGATTCGTTCCGCAATACCGGACCCGCAACCCGGTCGGTCGGCGGGCGGGAGCAGAAATACGGGGCGATGGCCAACGTGCTGTTCGACCTCGACATCGGCAGCCCCTATGTGTTCCCTTACGTCGGCGCCGGCGCCGGGTATGCCTACGTGGCGCGCCGTTTGCGGGTGGCCAGCGCGGACGGCACCGTTGAAAGCCAGGGTGGCACCGACAACAGCTTCGCTTACCAGGCGATTGCCGGGCTGTCCTTGCCCATCCCGCCCGTGGTCGGCCTTTCGCTCACGGCCGAGTACCGATACTTCGCATTGGCGGGGGAGCGGGAGTTCGGCCGCGCCGTGTCAGGACCCGGCAGCGTGTCCAGCAGCCAAATCCGGACGACGGACAACTACAACCATAGCCTGCTGCTCGGGCTGCGCTATGCCTTCAACGTCCCCCCGCCGCCGGCGCCCCCCGCCCCGGCGCCAGCAGAGGCCGTTTCCCAGGCGGCGCGTACCTACCTGGTGTTCTTCGACTGGGACCGCGCCAACCTGACCACCCGCGCCCGGCAGATCGTGGCGGAGGCCGCGAGCGCCTCCACCCGCGTGCAGGTGACGCGGATCGAGGTCGCCGGCCATGCCGACCGGTCCGGGAGCGACCGCTACAACATGGCCCTGTCGATCCGCCGGGCGCAGGCGGTGGCGGAGGAGCTGGTGCGCAACGGCGTGGCGCGCGAGTTGATCACCACCCAAGGCTTCGGCGAGCGCCAGCCCTTGGTGCCAACCGCCGACGGCGTGCGCGAGCCGCAGAACCGCCGGGTCGAGATCGTTCTGCGTTAGGCCGTAAGGTTGCGGCCCGGTCAGGAGCGGCGGCGCGCCCGCGACGGGCGTGTGGCCGCCGCCGGCGTTGCCGCGCATTCGGGCGTGACGACCGGCTGCATGATGGACTTGCCCGCGGCGAAGTCCATCAGCTCGGCCCCGCTGCGCAGCGCCATCACTTCGTCGAACGTGCCGAGGTTGTAACGGCAGAACAGGCTGCCCTGGCTCAGCCCGGTCTGCGATTGGGTATTGGCGAGCTGGGTGATGTAGTCGTCATGCTGCTGGCGGGCACGCCGGGCGTTGGCGCGGCTGAAAAAGCTGTTCAGCGCCTTGTCATAGGACGCCAGCTCAGGGCGGTATCGCGTGATGAACGCATTGTACTTGTCGTCGGCGCTGCAGGTCAGCGCGGTCACCATCAGCTTTGTTTTCAGCGCCGTCACGTCGAAGGCAGGGTAGTCGCCCGGCCGCACGCATTGCGCCGCGGCGACGTTGCTGGTCAACCCAATGGCAAGCAACCCGGACACAAGCATACGCATGAACAACCTCCTCGATCTTCGGGCGACTCCGCCGCATGAACGCGGCCACGTCGCGCGGCAGGCGAGGTAAACCGCCCCTTGCCTGGAAGCGCAACAAGCATTCGCGGCGGCCCGCCCGGGTGCGGCGGCTGTTGCAAAAATGACGCAAGCGCCGGCTCCTGGCGTCACCGCCATGACGGAGGCATGAAGGTTGCGGTCCGGCACGCTGTGTGCATAACAGGCATGTCACAAACAGCGTGAGCCGCCCGTCCAAGACCCCAGCACTGCTGCCATACGAAGCCGCTTGCCACGAAAGCCCCATCGCCAAATGCAGCCGAACAGCGCCACCCCGTTCTCTTCGTATGATCCCGGCGCCTATTACTGCGAACTCACCGCCCGCGACGGCGACGGCGGCTCGGCGGGGCTGGTGCGGGAGCGGATCAGCGCCATCGGCCTTGAAGCCTTGCGCCTGCGGGCGCGGGCGGCGGAGCGCGACCTGTTCAACCTCGGCATCACCTTCACGGTGTATTCCGAGTCCAACGCCATCGACCGCATCCTGCCGTTCGACTGCGTGCCCCGCATCATCGCCGCCAAGGAATGGTCCGTGCTGGAGCGCGGCGTCGCCCAGCGGGTCCGCGCGCTCAACCTGTTCCTGGCCGACATCTACAACACCCGGCACATCACCCGCGACGGCGTGATCCCGCCCGAGCTTGTGTATGGCAATGTCAATTACCGCCCGGAGATGGAGGGGTTTCCCGTCCGCTTCGGCACCTACGTCCACATCTGCGGCATCGACCTGGTGCGCGACGAGCACGGCCGCTTCGCCGTGCTGGAGGACAACGCCCGCACGCCGTCCGGGGTGTCCTATGTCGTCGAGAACCGGCACCTGATGCTGCGTGCCTTTCCGGACCTCGTGGCCGGCATGAAGCTGCGCCCGGTGGATGACTACGGCCGCCGGCTGCGCAACGCCATGGACGAGATCGCGCCGGAAGGCATCGACAACCCGCAGGTCGTGCTGTTGTCGCCCGGCATCTACAACTCCGCCTATTTCGAACACGTGTTTCTGGCGCGCGAGATGGGCGTGCCGCTGGTGGAGGGCGCGGACCTCACGGTGGAGGACGACAAGGTGTGGATGCGCACCACGGCCGGGCTGCGCCGGGTCCACGCCATCTACCGCCGGATCGCCGACGACTTCCTGGATCCCACCGTGTTCCGCCCCGACAGCCTGCTGGGCGTGCCCGGCCTGATCGGCGCCTGGCGGCGCGGCAATGTGACGCTGGCCAACGCCGTGGGCACCGGGGTCGCGGACGACAAGGCGGTGTACGCCTACATGCCGCGCATCATCCGCTACTACCTCGACGAGGACGCCATCCTGCCGAACGTCGAAACCCACATCTGCGGCGAGTCGGAAGGCTTGGCCTATACCCTGGCCAACCTTGAGAAGCTGGTGGTCAAGCCGGTGGGGGAAAGCGGCGGCTACGGCATCACCGTCGGCCCGCGGGCCAGCCGGGCGGAGCTTGACGCCGCCCGCGCCCAACTGACCGCTGACCCCGCCAACTGGATCAGCCAGCCGATGATCTCGCTCAGCGTCGCGCCCACTTTAACGGAGGCCGGGCTGCGCCCGCGCCACCTGGACCTGCGGCCCTTCGCCATCACCGGGCGGGAAACCTGGGTGCTGCCCGGCGGCTTGTCCCGCGTCGCGCTGAAGGAAGGCAGCCTGATCGTCAACTCGTCCCAGGGCGGCGGGTCCAAGGACACCTGGGTGCTGGCGGAATGAGCGGCCTCCAGCGCCGCACGCCGCTGCTGACCCGCGACGCGGAGGGCCTGTTCTGGATGGCCCGCTACGTCGAGCGGGTCGAGAACCTCGCTCGGCTGATCGACGTGACGCAGACGTTTGAAAGCCCGGGGCGGGAAGCCGAGTCCTGGGCCGCGCTGGTTGCCATCATGGCGGATAACGACGGGTTGCAAGAGCGCGGCTTGACGATGGACGCGGCCAACGTCAAGCGGTTCTACCTGCTGGACCCCACCAACCCGACCGGCATCCCCGCCTGCATCGAGGCCGCCCGCACCAACGCGCGCACCCTGCGCCCGCTGATCAGCACCGAGATGTGGATGCAGCTCAACGTGTTCCACCACGACCTGCTGGCCATCGAGCCGTGGGAGCTGGACGGTGACGCGCTGTCCCGCCTGTGCCGACGCATCAAGGAGGGCGTGCAGGCGCATACCGGCATCACGGAAGGCACGTTCTTCCGCGACCAGGGCTGGCATTTCTACGAGGTGGGCCGGCTGATCGAGCGGGCCGATCAAACGACCCGGCTGCTGGACATCAAGTACCACCTGCTGGCCCGCGGCACGATGGAGGAGCGTCGGGTCGTCGAGCTGACCCAATGGAACTCGCTGTTGCGGGCGGCGGCCGGCTACCATGGGTTCCGCCGGGTGGCGCAGGCGGGATTCGTGCCGGCGGATGTCGTCGCGTTCCTGCTGGGCGACACGTCCTTCGCGCGCAGCGTCGCGCTGTGCGTGGAGCAGATGGACTGGCATTTCAATGCGCTCCGTTCCCGCTACGGCCTGCGCGACACCGCGCCGGTGTTGGAGCGGATCGAGGATTTGCGCGTGGCGCTGGGAGAGCCGGTGCTGCGGCTGCTGCCGCACGGGCTGCACGACTTCCTGGACAGTATGCAGCGCGACCTGGCGAAGCTGGGCGAGCTGATCGGCACCATGTTCTTCCGCGACTGGCGCCCGTTGAAGCACCAGTCGCAGGGCCAGGGGTCCCAGGATGGGCAGAACCACAGCCAGTCGCAAAGCGCTGGAGGCACCCAGTCGCAATCCCAAAGCCGAGGGAAGCCCTGAATGGCGGGGCGGACCGCCCGCGCCTCCCTGGGCCTGGTGGTGCTGCTGTGCGCCGCGTCTGCTGCCGCCGCGCAGCAGGTCGCGCCGCCGGGCATCCCCGCTGACCGGTTCCCCAAGCCGCAGCGCCCGGTCGCCGGCATCGTTTCCGACCAATGGTCGAGCGAGGACACGCGCGAGCGGGTGGGGGAGGCGGCCCATGTCATGCAGTTGCTCGGCATTCGGCCCGGCATGGCGGTGGCGGACATCGGCGCGGGGTCCGGTTACTACACGACTCGGCTGTCGCGGCGCGTCGGCCCCGCCGGCCGGGTGTTCGCCGAGGACATCATGCCGGATTACCTGGCCGGCCTGCAGCGTCGGGTCGCGGCGGAGGGCTTGACCAACGTGACGCTGGCGCTGGGGGAGGCGCACGACCCGCGCTTGCCACCGGCTTCGGTCGATGTGGCGCTGTTGATCCATATGTATCACGAGATCGACCAGCCGTTCGGCTTGTTGGTCAACCTGCTCCCGGCGCTGCGCCCCGGCGGGCGCGTCGCGATCCTGGACGCCGACCGCGTGACTTCCCGGCACGGCACCCCGCCCGCCTTGCTGGAATGCGAGCTGCGCGCCGTCGGCTTCCGCCAGGTCGCGTTCCACCCGCTGGAGGGCGGCGCGACCTATCTCGCGGTGTTCGCCCCGCCCACCCAGGCGCCCGCGCCGGCCAGCATCGTGCCGTGCCGGGGCGGGGCCGCGCGCTAGACAGGCCGGACCGCTTGCCCGTACGATCCGGGGCCGAGGGGGACAGGGCATGGCTGGGCTGGACCTCCTTGCGGAGTGGCTGGAAACCGATGGCCGGGGCGGCTTCGCGTCCGGCACCGTGTCCGGCTTGCGCACCCGGCGCTACCACGCGCTGCTGCTGGCGGCGACGCATCCCCCGGCAGGCCGCGTGGTGCTGGTGAACGGGATCGAGGCGTGGGCCGAGGGGGATGGCGGGTCGGTTCCCCTCACCAGCCAGCGTTATGTCCCGGACCTCGTGCACCACGATGCGCGCCCGCTGATCGAGTCCTTCGCCGCCGTGCCCTGGCCCACTTGGGGCTTACGCCTGCCGGACGGGACCGAGCTTTGCCATGAAGTCCTGGTGCACCGCCGAACCGGCGCGACGCTGCTGCGCTGGCGCCGGGTGGCCGGCCAGGGGACCTGCCGCCTGTGCGTCCGTCCGCTGCTGTCGGGCCGCGATTACCACGCCTTGCACCGCGAGAACCCGACGTTCCAGTTCGACGGCGCGGTTCAGCAAGGCCCGGACGGCGCGACGGTGGCTTGGCAGCCCTACGCCGCCCTGCCGCGCGTCACGGCCTCTGCCAACGCGGCTTACACGCCGGCGCCCGACTGGTATCGCCGTTTCCTTTACACGGTTGAGCGGGACCGCGGCATGGACGACACCGAGGACCTCGCGACGCCGGGCATCTTCGCCTGGGACCTGGCCGCCGGCCCGGCGGTGCTCCTCCTGCGGGCGGGCGAGGCGTCGGGCGTGCCCGCGTTGGAGGACGCGGCGGGGATTGAGGCCGACGAGCGGGAGTGCCGCGGCGACGCGCCGCCCTTGGGGTCCGTGCCGTCCTACGTCGTGGGCCGGGGCGAGGAAAGAACCATCATCGCGGGCTACCCGTGGTTCACCGACTGGGGGCGGGACACCTTTATCGCGCTGCGCGGCCTGCTGCTGGCCACCGGCCGGCTTGCCGAAGCGGAGCAGATCCTGCTCGCCTGGTCGGAACTGGTCAGCGAGGGCATGTTGCCCAACCGCTTCCCCGACGATGCCGGGCCGCCGGAGTACAACTCGGTCGATGCCTCACTGTGGTTCATCGTCGCGGTGCACGACTTCCTGCGCGCGTGCCTGGACACGCCGTTCCGCGTGCCGTTGCAGAGCGTCGCGGACCTGATCCTGTTGGGCTACGCCCGCGGCACACGGTTCGGCATCGCGGCCGACGCGGACGGGCTGCTGCGCGCAGGCCAGCCGGGGCAGCAGCTCACCTGGATGGACGCGAAGCTCGGCGATTGGGTCGTGACGCCGCGGGTCGGCAAGCCGGTCGAGGTGCAGGCGCTGTGGATCAATGCCCTGCGGATCGGCGCGGCGTGGCGGCCGGCGTGGGGCGCGCTCGCGGACCGGGCGCAGGCGTCGTTCCTGCGGCGCTTCCCCGACCCGGACGGCGGCGGCCTGGCGGATGTGGTCGATGCCGACGGCGTGCCGGGCCGCGTGGACCGCCGGGTCCGCCCGAACCAGATCTTCGCCGTGGGCGGCCTGCCGTTCCCTTTGCTGTCCGGCCCGGCGGCGCGGGGCGTCGTCGATCTCGTGGAAGCGCGGCTGCTGACCCCCATGGGCCTGCGCACCCTGGCGCCGGACGATCCCGATTACGTCGGCCGCTACGCCGGCGGCCCGGCGCAGCGGGACGGCGCTTACCATCAGGGCACGGCCTGGCCCTGGCTGATTGGCCCTTTCGTCGAGGCTTGGCTCCGCGTCCGCGGCAACGCCGCCGCCGCACGCGCCGAGGCCGCGGCACGGTTCCTGGCGCCGCTCCGCGCCCACCTGGACGAGGCCGGGCTGGGCCATGTCTCGGAGGTCGCGGACGGCGACGCCCCGCACACGCCCGGCGGCTGCCCGTTCCAGGCGTGGTCGCTGGGCGAGCTGCTGCGCGCGGAACGGCTGGTGGCGCCGTGAGCCTGTTCGACACGGCCGAGGGCCGCCGCCTGCGCGCCGCCGGACCCGGCGCCCGCTGGCGCCGCTGGGGACCCTACCTCAGCGACCGTCAATGGGGCACGGTGCGGGAGGATTACAGCCCCGGCGGCACCGCCTGGGACTACCTGCCGCATGACCACGCCCGGAGCCGCGCCTACCGCTGGGGCGAGGACGGCCTGGCCGGGTTCAGCGACGACCAGCAGACCTGGTGCCTGGCGCTCGCTTTGTGGAACGGGCGCGATCCCATCCTCAAGGAACGGCTGTTCGGCCTGACCAACGGGCAGGGCAACCATGGGGAGGATGTGAAGGAGCGTTACTTCTTCACCGACGGGGTGCCGACCCATTCCTACATGCGGATGTTGTACTGCTACCCGCAGGGGGCGTTTCCCTATGGGGAACTGCTGGACCGCAACCGCGCCCGCGGCCTCGATGAGCCGGAGTTCGAGCTTGAGGACACTGGGGTGTTCGACGGTCCTGGGGCCGGCTGGTTCGACGTCACGGTGGAGTATGCCAAGGCCGGGCCGGACGACGTGCTGATGCAGGTCACGGCGCTGAACCGCGGCAACGTTGCGGCACCCCTGCACATCCTGCCGCAGTTCTGGGCGCGCAACACCTGGTCCTGGGCGGGCGGGCCGCGCCCCGGATTGCGCCTCGCGGCCGACGGGTCGGTGCGGGCCTTGCACAAGGGCTGGCGTCCCCGGCGGTTCGAGGTGGAGGGCGGCTACCCCTGGCTGTTCTGCGAGAACGACACCAACACCCGCCGCCTGTTCGGCTCGGCGGACACCGGGCCGTTCAAGGACGGGATCAACGATTTCGTCGTGCGCGGCGACCACGCGGCGGTGTCCCGGGACGACAGCGGCACCAAATGCGCGGCTCACGCCCAATTCCTGGTGCCGCCGGGCGAGCAGGTGCAGGTGCGGGCCAGGCTGCGCCTCGATGACAACGAGCCGGCCCCGGACGGCACCGCCGCGATGCGGGCGCGCCGGGCGGAGGCGGACGAGTTCCACGCGGCGCTGTCCCAGGGTATCGCCGACCCCGCGCGCAAGCTGGTGCAGCGCCAAGCCTTCGCCGGGCTGCTGTGGACCAAGCAGGTGTATCACCTGGACGTGGCGCGCTGGCTCGACGGCGACCCGGCGCAGCCCGCGCCGCCCGACGCCCGCAAGCGTGGGCGCAACCATGACTGGCGGCACCTGAACAACGCCGACGTGCTGTCGATGCCGGACAGTTGGGAGTACCCCTGGTACGCCGCCTGGGACCTCGCTTTCCACGCCGTCGCCTTTGCCGAGCTGGACCCGGCGTTTGCCAAGGACCAGCTCGTTTTGCTGACCCGCGAATGGTACATGCACCCGAACGGCCAGTTGCCGGCCTACGAGTGGGCGTTCGGCGACGTGAACCCGCCGGTGCACGCCTGGGCGGCTTTGCGGGTGTATCAGCGCGACGCGGAACTCACCGGCACGCCGGACCAGGCGTTTCTAGAACGGGTGTTCCACAAACTGATGATCAACTTCACCTGGTGGGTGAACCGCAAGGACCCGGACGGGCGCAACGTGTTCCAGAGCGGGTTCCTGGGCCTCGACAACATCGGCCTGTTCGACCGCTCGAAGCCGCTGCCGACCGGCGGCACGCTGGACCAGGCGGACGGCACGGCCTGGATGGCGATGTATGCGCTGAACCTGATGCGCATCGCGCTGACGCTCGCCCGGGACAACCCGGTGTACGAAGACATCGCCACCAAGTTCTTCGAGCACTTCCTGCTGATCGCCGAAGCCATGGCGAAGCTGGGCGAGGGCGGGCTTTGGGACGAGGCGGAAGGGTTCTACTTCGACGTGCTGCGCTTGCCGGATGGTTCGGCGGAGAGGCTGCGCGTCCGGTCCATGGTCGGCCTGATCCCGTTGTTCGCGGTGGAGGTCTTGGAGCCTGGCGAGGCCGCCGCCATGCCGGGTTTCGCCCGGCGCCTGCAATGGGTGCTGAACCACCGCCCGGAGTTGGCCGCCCTCGTGTCCCGCTGGACCGAGCCGGGCCTGGGCGAAACCCAATTGCTGTCCCTGCTGCGCGGCCACCGCGTGAAGGCATTGCTGCGCCGTATGCTGGACCCGGCCGAGTTCCTGTCGCCCCACGGCGTCCGCTCGTTGTCCAAGGCGCATGAGGCCGCGCCTTACGTGCTGGAGCGCGGCGGGGAGCGTTTCGCCATCGAGTACGTGCCGGGCGATGGCCGCACGCGGTCGTTTGGCGGCAACTCCAACTGGCGCGGTCCGGTGTGGATGCCGGTCAACATGCTGCTGATCGACAGCCTGCGGAAGTTCCACCGCTATTACGGCCCGGAGTTCCGGGTGGAATGCCCGGCCGGCTCCGGCGAACGGCGGAACCTCGGCCAGGTGGCGGACGAGCTGTCTGGGCGCTTGGCCCGGCTGTTCCTGCCCGACGCGCAGGGCCGCCGGCCGTCGATGCCGGGCGAGCCGCCCGGGGACGCCGTGCTGTTCCACGAGTACTTCGACGGCGACACCGGCCGCGGCCTTGGCGCCGCGCACCAGACCGGTTGGACCGCCTTGGTCGCGCTGCTGCTGGCCGGGCATGAATGACCTTTGCCGTCCCGCCTTCCCGTTCTAGGGTCGGGCATGATCTCCCTCGCGCTCGCCGCCTTGGCTTTCCTCGGCATCCACCTTGGGGTGTCCGGCACCGCCTTGCGGAACCGGGCCGTGGCGGCGGTCGGGCTGCGCGGCTACATGCTGGCGTTTTCCGTCGCCTCGGTCGGCGCGATCATCTGGCTGGTGTCGGCCTATGGGGCCGCGCCCTACGTGCCGACCTGGGGGCAGCTCCAGTGGTGGAAGCCGGTGATGATCGTGCTGATGCTGCCGGCGTTCCTGCTGGTGGTGGTCGGCCTCACCACGCCGAACCCGACCGCGGTGGCGCAGGAGGGTCTGGTGGACCGCGCGCCGCAGGGCATTGTCCGCATCACCCGGCACCCGTTCCTGGTGGGCGTGGCGCTGTGGTCGGGCCTGCACTTGATCGGCAACGGCGACGTGGCGTCCCTGCTGTTCTTCGCGGCGCTGGCGGTCACCGCCGTGGCCGGCACGGTGTCCATCGACGCGAAGCGCCGCCGGGCGCTGGGAGCGGAGGCTTGGGACGCCTTTGCGTCCCGGACCTCCATCGTGCCGTTCGCCGCCATCCTGGCTGGCCGCAACAGCCTTAACGTTCAGGAGATGGGCTGGTGGCGGCCGGTTGCGGGGGTTGCGGCCTACGCGCTGATGCTGGGCGGCCACGCGCACCTCGTCGGCGTTTCGCCCTGGCCGGCGTAGCGCCGGGCGCATGACGGTGGCGGTGGTGATCGGCGCCGGCGGCGGGCTGGGAGGCGCGCTCGCGGCGGCGCTGGAGGCGGGCGGCGGCTACGGCCGCGTCCTGCGCCTCGGCCGCGGCAGCACCCCGCCGCTCGACCTGCTGTCGGAGCCGAGCGTCGCCGCCGCGGCGGCCTGGGCGGCGGCGCAAGGCGAAATCCGCCTCGTGCTGGACGCCACCGGCTTCCTGCACGACGCCCGCTTCCGGCCTGAGCGCAGTTGGCGCGACATCGACCCTGTCCACATGGCGCACGCCTTTGCCGTCAACGCCATCGGCCCGGCGCTGCTGATGAAGCATTTCTGCCCGCGGCTCCCGCGCGAGGGCCGGGCCGTGTTCGCCACGCTGTCCGCCCGCGTCGGCAGCATCGGCGACAACCGGCTAGGCGGCTGGCACAGCTACCGCGCGTCCAAGGCCGCGCTCAACCAACTGGTGCGGACCGCCGCGGTGGAACTGCGCCGGCACAACCCGGCGGGCGTCTGCGTGGCGCTGCATCCGGGCACCGTGGACACGGGGCTGTCCCAGCCCTTTGCCAAGACGGGCCTCGATGTTCGCGCCCCCGAAGTGGCGGCCGGCGAGTTGCTTGCCGTGCTGGACGGGTTGGGGGCGGAACACAGCGGCGGGTTCTACGACCAGCAGGGAGAGCCGATCCCGTGGTAACGGCTTGGCTGGGGGACCTGGACCCTCGCCTTACGGTTGAAAACCTGGGATCAGATTGACGCTGTGTGGTTCGGCGGTTGGAATGTGGGAGCATTGTGGGAACATGGCCGGCCCCGGTCAATCGTCCGTTTGATCCTGCCCCGTATGCAGTTCAGGAAGGCGCGCCGAAGGCCGCGTGAGGGGACCTACGGGGACTTTTAGAAATGGCAAAAATTTCTGTTCGCCCAGCTCATGGGCCCCGCCCGCAGCTTTCCCCCCATCGGGGGGCCGTCCAGGGCCATAGGCGGGCCGCTACGTGCCGCGTTGGGGGGCGGAAGGCGGGCGGCTCAATCGGCCCATCGCCTTGATGAACGGGACAGAAACCCCTGCGAATACGACTGCGCCGGCCAGCAAGCCGCCAAGCAGGCCGTAAGCTGGAACGAGAGGCACGGCCACCACCGTCAGCACGGCAATCAGCAAGGCCCCGCTGCCAATAAAAGGAAGCATATCCACCAACAGGTTCACCAACCGCCGAAGCTGGGCGTTGCCGTTTTGAAGCAGGCAGGCAAGATGCCAAGTCACGCTACCCATGAAGAGAGGCTTTGGAGGCCGACGCGACAGCGGCACCCCTGCATATAGGCGCTCCCACCGACCCCGGGCGGCAACCCACGCCACAACCTGCCACACGTAAAAAACAGCTATCACCACTGGAAAAAGAACTGCCCCGGACACCGTGTTCGCCTCACCCATTCGGGCCGTCCCTTAATCTTGCGACACGCGCTTTTCCCGGCAAGCCTACCAGAGACGTGCTGCCATCTGTCCAGTCCCGCAACGATGCTCAAACCGTCTCACACGGGCACGCTCTATTGAGTCTCGCTAACGTAGCTCGAATGTGTCTCACATGAGTTGTCTCTTGACAGTTCGGGCCGTTGTCTCTCATAGTTGTCTCACAAAGAACGAACGGAGACACACCATGCTTGTAGGTTACGCCCGCACCAGCACTACCGATCAGGACGCCGGGCTTGCTGCCCAAGAGCGGGACCTGACCGCGGCAGGGTGCGCCAAGCTCTATTCGGAGCAAGTGTCATCGGTGGCCCGGCGGGACCGGCTGGCGGCGGCCCTGGACTTCGTGCGGGATGGCGACGTGCTGGTTGTGACCAAGCCTGACCGGCTGGCCCGCAGCACCGCGGACTTGCTGGGCATCGTGGACAAGCTGACCGCCAAAGGCGTGGGCCTCGTGGTCCTGTCTATGGGAGGCGAACGCCTGGACACCCGCAACCCGACAAGCAAGCTCATGCTGACAATCCTGGCGGCGGTGGCGACGTGGGAGCGGGACATCATGCTCGAACGCCAGCGCGAAGGCATTGCCAAGGCTAAGGACGATGGCAAGTATCGGGGCCGGGCACCCACCGCGATGCGGCAGGCCGCGGAGGTCCGGCGGTTGCGGGATGACGGCATGGCTCCGTCCGACATCGCCAAGGCGCTTGGGATGGCCCGTGCCAGCGTTTACCGGGCCTTGGCAGCGACGCCCGGGGAGGCCGCACAGTGAGCCGTCAAGGCAGCGCCGCGGGCCGCCGCAGCACATCGGGGGCATGGGGCGGGGCGGCATCGGCTGCCCCTAGCGGGCCGCGGAAGGGCCGGACGGCGGCACCCCTGACACCCGACCAAACGGCCCGGCTGGCGAAGTGGCAGGCCCGCCAGGAAGAGCTTGCGCGGAGCCATGCGCGGGCTAGGGAGCGGCGGCGATTGCACCCCCGGCGGGAGGCTTGGCTGGACGCCTTGGTTGGCTTGGCCGGTGTGACGGCGTTCTTCGTTTTCTGGTTGTCGTATTTCGGCATCATTCGCTGGTAGCGCCGGAAGCCACCACCAAGGGTCGCGGCAAGGCCCAATCAGGGCCGCTTTGTCACAAGATTGGGGCCGATACCGTCGAAACCCAGCAAACACGGGGGTTTGCAGAGGATAGGGCATCGCCTGCTGTGTCACATGGGGCGGTGGAGAGGGGCAGCATGGCAAGAAATGGCAAGTAGTCGCTGCGCCATCCTGATCCGATGAGGTCTATTGCCAAGCGAGCATCCGCTTCAGACTAATTGGCAGATCAAGCCAGTTGAGCAGCCGTTTCCCAAATCACGAACATTGTCTGCATAAAGTGGAATTACGACAATAAATCAAATACCCTTAACCTATCATTCGTCTTTAACTTGGCTTTTTAGACTGGAAAACGGTGGGGCTAGAACAGATATCGGCCATGCACCCACACGGGATGGGTTCACGGAAAAGGCACAAACACTATGCTGAAGCTCCTTGCGATCCGTTTGATTATCGAAATCGTAATGTTCTACTTTTTTTAACTGATTAAGCGGCAGGCCGACAGACGAGGGCGGCGGCCACCGGGATAGTCGTCGCCTTCATGTCGCCGATGACCTACGGACGGGGAGAGTTGCAGGGGAAAGGAGCCGTGGCAGGGATCAGACATTCGGCGCTGTGCCATCCTGGCCCCATGAACGCCACCATCAGGCCGTAGCTCCCCCGGCCACTTCATCAGGGCCGCGATAGGCGCTCCGTTGCGGGCCAGATGGGGCGGCATCGGCGGGCGCTTATGGGCCAGTCATGCCCTCCACGGCGCCAGTTCCACCGCCGGCAGGCCAGACCGCGAGCAAATGCCGACGCTATCAGCACAGTGTAAGCGGAAGCGGGAATAGACCCGCAAAGTCCTTGTGCCGCAGGCATATAGGGCCAGCGCCCGGTATGTAAGTCAGCCACCCCCACGAGCAAGCGCGGGCCTGTCCAGGCAGCCGTGCCAGCCCTGCCCCACCATTCCGGGCAGCAATGCCTAACCACAATCACACACCGCGAACGCCGCTCCCATCGGGATGCACGGCGCAATCACCCATGCCCGAAAGGCAATCTCATGCTCACAACAAACACGTTTCAGAATACGCCCGCAATCGCACCTCGCAAGCACAAGCGCCGGCCCTACCGTTTCACAGACCGCAGCGGCAATGCCCTTGTCCACGTCCCGTTGACGGGTGGCGCTGTCGTCATCGTGGACGCAGCGGACTTCGACCGCCTAGAGACCATGGGCTTCACGGGGCCTTGGTTCCTGAACAGCAATGGCAAGGGCAATGTCTATGTCCGCACCGTGCTGCCAGGCATCGGGGGAAACCTGGGCATGGTTTCGCGGCTGATCCTCGACACGCCCCGGGGCAAGGTTATTCGCTATGCCGACCACAACCCCCTGAACCTGCGACGGGAGAACCTTGTCTTTGATGACGGGTTCAGCAAGCAGCGAGAGAAGGACGCCAAGGCGGAAGCGCCGGCAGCATGGCCCGCGGAGAGCGCCGCCAGCGAAGGCTTCATCCTCTAGGCCAAGGCCAGGTGCAGTCCGCTTCACTTTGGGGTCTCGCATCATGGCCCGCGGCAAGCGCGGCCAGCGAAGGTTTCATCCTCTCAAAGCAAAGCTGACTGCACCTACCGGAAGCCGCCTCATGGCTTCCTTCGTGGCCCTCCGCGGCCCCGATACCTGCCCGCTCAGCAGCCCAGCGTTTCCGCGTCTGTTTGCGACGGGGGGGCTTTCATTCACAACCAGCAATCAGAAAGGAAACTGCCTTGTGCAGCATCCCCGGCTGCGGTGCCCGTCCTGGCGGCGGGCGCATGGCCGCATCATGGACCACACTTTGCAACTCTCACCGGCTACGCCAACGGCGGCACGGCGATGCCTCCCAGCAGCCCATCCGTGCGGCGCATATTGCGTCTTACCTGAAAGCCCTGAAGCGCCGCCAGGCGATCCGACCCGATGCGCCGGCATGGGCCGCGTTGGCGGGCCGCTGGCAAGGGCTGATAGCGGCGTGTCGGGCCACCTTGGCGGTCTATGAGACCGGCCAGCCGATGAGCCGTTGGGCCGTCGAAGCTGCTGGGGAACTTGTGAGGGTAGCTGAGGGAGCCACGCCGGAAGCCGTGTGGCGGACAGCCGTAGCCATGTGGCTGCTAAGGGAGACAGACCCTCGCCTGTTCCCGACCGAACAATCTTTTAAGGTCCAGCTAGGACGTAGGGTCAGGCACCTTGTAGAGACTAACCGGGGCCGCTGGTGGAACCCAGCGACAGGGACCTTCAAGCTGGCGTTCCGCGATCCATCGCCCCGGGCTGCCGTATTGGTTGGGGAATGGCTGGTTGAGGCTTTTGGCGTCGCTGGCGAGCACTTCGCCAGAATGGACAAGTCGGAAGCGGCGGCCAAAGAGGCGGAGCGACGGGGCTTCCACGAAGCATTGCGGGACCTGAACCCGGGGGCAACACCGTGACAGCCCCATGGTGCAGCCAGCTTCACCTTGGGACAACCCACCTCAAGTTCGCCGTTGCTGACTGCCTCCGCGATCCAGACCCCGACAAGCGCCGGCTGGACACCATCATGGGGCGTCTCTGGCGGGAGCCGCCGGAAGCCGTCATAGAGGCATACCATGCCATGATCTTCGGCGGGCTGGACGACGGGCCATGTCGCGAGCCGGAAAGCTGTCACGGCTTGCGAGCCGCCCGCATGAGGGAGCTTCGGCGGCCCCTTCCAAAACGCGACAAGGCGGGACTGCCGTTAGGGGAAGTCGCCAAGCAGGCCGGCGTGGATCGGGAAACGTTGGCTGCCCTCATGGAACATCACGGCATCCTTGAGTTGGTCCCTTATGGCGGTCGGCAGCGGCGGCGGCTGGTGACGGATGCAGCGTTCCGCGCAGGGCTGGGACACAACGTTGATCCCGGCCATATCCGCAGCCCCCGCTTGGACGGCAAAGCCCGGTCCAGCGTGTTCCCCGTGTTCTATCCTGACGCGGTGCCGGACATCCTATGGATGCTGGATTGGGAGGGCATCAAGCGAGACGCCGCGGCGATCAAGGGCAAGCGGGAGCGGATGCGATGGCTGCTGTCCCACCATCACCACCTCCCCGATCAGGCGCTTGCTGACGTAGGCGGCTATAGCTTGCGTGGCGTGAAGAAGGCGCGTGGCTTGGTCTCACCGCAATAGCGAGCCTTGAAGGCCCCTCATCGTATATAACTCACAGGTGCACTTTCGGGGGCTGTCCTGCCGCTTGGCCGCTGGTGTTGATCCCTGTTTCGGTTCAGGGCACACGCCGCAGGTCTCTCTCCGGTCTATAACTTGTGAGTGCACTTTGCCGCGGCTGAACCGAGTTTCCCCGGCGTCTCCTTCAACATTCGCATCGTGACCCTTGAAGGGTCCCCGTGGTTCGTCGCGGCGGACGTATGCCGGGCGCTGGAAATGGATGTGGCCAAGGGCACGTATAAGTGGCTTGCCCCCATTGACGCCGATCAGAAACAGCTCCTGACGGCAAAGAAGCTCCCACAGCTATTCTGTGGGACCTCCGCGCCGTCCACCATGCTGCTTTCCGAGAGCGGCCTCTACAAGCTGATCCTCCGGTCGGACAAGCCCCAAGCCCGCGCCTTCCAGGATTGGGTGACGCGCACCGTCCTGCCTTCGATCCGCGCCACGGGAAGCTACGTGGTGGGTGAGGAAAAGCTGGCGGACCCGGCCACCCCTTGATTTGACCCAGGGGTCCCTGAATTTGACGGGAGACCCGGATGCAGGGCCTCAACCCCCAATCTGTTCGGGGGTAAGGTGGGCGGTGGGATCATGCGGCCAAACCCGCAGACCCAGCGGTATGCAGGTGGGACAGATCGAACTCCGGGAAGCGCAGCAAGGCCAAGGTCTCCGCTGCGGCGTGCAGGCCCGGCCCCTTGTCGTAACGCTCCCGCCCTTCGCCGCCGCCTTGCGAGTGCCCCATCAGATAGGCGACGTGCCGCTCTTGCTGGAACCCAGCGATAGCGTCGCGCAACCGGGTATTGGCGGTGTGGCGGAAGGCGTGCATCCCGACGCCAGGACGGAACACGCCGATGGCCCTGCGATACTCGACGAACCAACGGGTAATCCGTGGCCCTCGCTTCCGGTCCTTCCCTTGCGGCTTCAAGTCGGGAAACAGCGGATCGCCCGGGTTCGGGGCCACTGACCGGACGTATTCAAGAAAGCCCAGCCTCACCAATTCCAGGTGCAGCGGAAGGACCCGTTCGGCGTTAGCCGTTTTCAGTCGCCGATCTTCCGTTTCCGTGATGCGGAGGAACCACGTCCCGTTGTCGTATCCCACGTCCCGCCGGTAGAGGTCCGCGAACTCCTCCAAGCGCCCCCCGTGGTGGACCGCCAGGATTGGCAACCAGAACTTCGCATCCCGGATGATCGCCGGCCCCGGCTGGCTACGGCATTGTTCGTCGCTGCCCGACCACACCGGGGATGCAAACAGCTTCGCCAGGTCATCCCCCGTCCATTCGCCCCGCTGATCCCGGGCTGCTTGACCGGCGCGGAAGCGGTGATCCTCTACCATCTCGACACGGGCGGCCACGGTCAGATACCCGGTGTCCACGGCGAACTGAAAGAATTGCGACAGAGCGGAAAGGTGCCGCTTCACGGTTTTGTCAACAAGCCGCGGGGCGTTCCTCGCCTCGCCCTCTGCGATGATATCCGCAAGGCTTCGGTCCTTGTCCCGGGGGGACTTGCCATAGGTGTTCGGCAGCCGCCGCAGCGTGTCCATGAAGCCCGTCACGTCCGCCCGGCCATACTCATTCACGGGGCGGTCTCCGCAAGCTTCCACGAAGCGGCGCAGCGTCCCCCGCTCTTGGCCCATGACCTGATGCGTCGCCCGGTCCACCTTCTCCCGGCGGACCATGAACGGCTCCACAAGGGATGACGCCAAAGGCTTCGGGGGTGGCCGTGGGGCAGCAACGGGAGGGCTGACCGGCGGCGGTGTGTCGGGCGGGGAAGGGGCGTCCGGTGTGTTGCCGAACACCAACGGCTCCGTCCCAAGCGTCCGCCGTTCGATGGTGTCCCAGCCGCGGATGGCGGCTTCCAGCATCCCGACAAGCAGGCGCCGCCGCAGATGGCCCGGCAGCCCGTGACGGGCAAGCAAGCCATCCGCTTCGGCTTCCATCAGGTCATCGGGGCGGTTCTCCGCCAGATCGGCTGCCACACTGGCTCGGGCCTCCCGGATCGCTGCAAGGTCCGCATCGGCGGCTGTCCCGGGGTCGCCAGGCTCCCACCAATGCCCATAGACAGGCTGCCCCGGCGACCGTTCAAGCCGCCGCTCAAGGTCCCGATCCAGCATTTCCTTCAAGCAATCGCGCAGGACCCCGGCCAGGTCCGCGCCGCCCTTTTCTGCCACCAGCGCCTTCTCCCACGCCCTAGCGAACCCCCGTGCCAGCGTTTCGGCCCGATGCTCGGCTTCCCGGAAGGACCGGGTTGCCAGGCTGACCGTGACCTCTCCCCGCGGCCTTCCCGGAAACCTCTTTCGGAAGTGGAATATACCACGCTTGCGGGTGATGTGGGAGCATTGTGGGAACACAACGGGCACGGCAACGGCCTTTCGGGCTGGGCCGACCACAAAACGCTGTCTGTTCAGGAGCTTACCGGGGCGGAACTGGGGGACCTGGATTCGAACCAAGGCTTTCCGAGTCAGAGTCGGAAGTTCTACCGCTAAACTATCCCCCAACGCCGCGACGCGGTGCGGCCTGGCAGATACCATGCCGCCCCGGGCTGAGCAACCATCCGCAGGCGATTGTGAACATTCAGCTTGCACCCCCTATCGAACGGCGTGGACACTGACGCCATATGGGACCTTTGAAGGGACCCCGGATGGTCGATACGCTGCAAGCCAACCATGCCCGAAGTCACGGCGGCGACCGCGACCCGCGCCGCCCGGCCTTTGCCGCGCTCGATCTCGGCACCAACAACTGCCGCCTGCTGATCGGCGCGCCGGACGGGAGCGGCTTCCGGGTGCTGGACAGCTTCAGCCGGATCGTGCGGCTGGGCGAGGGGCTGCAGACCACGGGAACGCTGAGCGCCCACGCCATGGACCGCGCCATCGACGCGCTGCACGCCTGCTCCGCCCGCATGGCCCGGCGGCCGATCCGGGCGATGCGGGCCATCGCCACCGAGGCGTGCCGGCGCGCCGCCAACGTCGGCGAGTTCCTGGCCCGGGTGCGAACGGAAACCGGCATCCGGTTCGACGTGATCTCGGCGCGGGAGGAAGCGGAGCTTGCCCTGGAAAGCTGCGCCACGCTGCTGACCGGCGCGGGCCGCCGGGCGCTGCTGTTCGACATCGGCGGCGGCTCGACCGAGCTGGCCTGGGTGCGCCTCGGCCCCGGCGCCAAGCCGGAGCTGATCGGCTACGACAGCCTGCCCATCGGCGTGGTCAACTTGTCCGAGCGTTACGGGGCCGCGGCGTTCACCGCGGACGGCTTCGGTGCCATGGTGGACGACGTTGCCGCCCGGCTCGCGCCGTTCGAGCGGGTGCACTGCATCGCGCATGAGGGCCGAATGGGCGGCGTGCGGCTGCTGGGCACCAGCGGCACGGTGACGACGCTGACCGGGGTGGCGATGGGGTTGCAGCGCTACCGGCGTCCGCTGGTCGATGGCCGGGTGCTGAGCGCTGTGGCGGCGGACGGCGCGTTGAGCGTGCTGCGCGGCCTCGGGCGGGACGGCCTGGCCCTGCACCCTTGCGTGGGCGCGGAGCGGGCGGACTTCGTGCTGCCGGGCTGCGCGGTGTTCGAGGCGATCCGCCGGACCTGGCCGGCCAGCGAGGTCGTCGTTGCGGACCGCGGCCTGCGGGAAGGGATGCTGCTGCGCATGATGCGCCAGCGGCATGGCGACCCATGCCGCCCGCCCGCGCCGGGGGACGGGCGCGGCCGGGCATTTTCCCGTACGGCGTTGCCGGCATGAGCAGCGACACGCCCAAGGGCACCGGGGCGCGCCCGTCCCGCGGCCTCACGGTGTCGCTGAAAACGGCGCGGGGCCGCACCACGGCGTCGCAGAAGTGGCTGCAGCGGCAGTTGAACGATCCCTACGTGCGGGCGGCGAAGGAGCAGGGCTGGCGGTCCCGCGCCGCCTTCAAGCTGATCGAGCTGGACGACCGCTTCCACCTGATCGGCAAGGGCGCGAAGGTGGTGGACCTAGGCGCTGCGCCGGGCGGCTGGACCCAGGTGGCGGCCAAGCGGGGCGCGGCGGTCGTGGCAGGCGTCGATCTGCTGCCGATGGACCCGGTGCCCGGCGCCACCATCCTGCAAGGTGATTTCACCGACGACGCCATGCCCGGCCAGCTCGCGGCGCTGCTGGGCGGCAAGGCGGACCTCGTGCTGTCGGACATGGCGCCCAATACCACCGGGCACAACGCGACCGACCACCTGCGCATCATGGGGCTGGCCGACTTGGCGCTGCACTTCGCGCTGGAGATGCTGGCTGACGGCGGCGGCTTCGTCGCCAAGGTGTTCCAGGGCGGGTCGGAGCGGGCGATGCTGGACCAGATGAAACGGTCGTTCGCCAGCGTCCGCCATGCGAAGCCGCCGTCCAGCCGCAAGGAATCGAGCGAGCTGTACGTGGTGGCGACCGGGTTTCGGCCTCGCGCGGAGGGTTAACAGGGAGCGCGCCTCAACGCCCGCTGGCGATCACGCCGCGCTTGCGCCGCCCCCCGCCGGGGCCTATGTCAAACCGCCAAGGATGGGGACCCGCAGGCGGGCCGCCCGCGGATGAAAGGTCCCCACCATGGCGCCGGACAGCAACCCCATCGAACCCTTCGCCCCGTCCCTTCGCATCGAGGAGGCGCTGGCCTTCGACGACGTGCTGATCGTGCCCGCCTATTCCAAAGTGCTGCCGGCGAGCGTCAGCACCCGCGCCAAGCTCACCCGCACCATCAGCCTGCACATCCCGCTGATCTCGTCGGCCATGGACACCGTGACGGAAGGGGCCATGGCCATCGTCATGGCGCAGCTCGGCGGCATCGGGGTGATCCACAAGAACCTCGACATCGCGGAGCAGGCGGCGCAGGTCCGCCGGGTCAAGAAGTTCGAGTCCGGCATGGTGGTGAACCCGCTGACCATCCACCCCGACCAGACGCTCGCGGAAGCCCGGGCGATGATGGCGCAGCACCACATCAGCGGCTTCCCCGTGGTGGAGCGGGACACCGGGCGGCTGGTCGGCATCCTCACCAACCGCGACGTGCGCTTCGCCACCGACCCCGGCGTGCGCGTGTACGAGCTGATGACCCGGGAGCGCCTCGTCACCGTGCCCGCCGACGTGGACCGGGAGGAGGCGCGGCACCTGCTGCACCGGCACCGGATCGAGAAGCTGCTTGTGGTCGATGACGCCTACCGCTGCATCGGCCTGATCACTGTGAAGGACATGGACAAGGCGCAGGCGCATCCGCTGTCCAACAAGGACGAGCTGGGCCGCCTGCGCGCCGCCGCCGCGACCGGGGTGGGGGAGGACGGCCTGGCCCGCGCGCAGGCGCTGGTGGCGGCGGAGGCCGACGTGATCGTGGTCGATACCGCGCACGGGCACTCCGCCGGCGTGCTGGGGTCGGTGGAGAAGATCAAGCGGCTGTCCAACGCCGTGCAGATCATCGCCGGCAACGTGGCGACGCCGGAGGGCGCGCTGGCGCTGATCGACGCGGGCGCCGACAGCGTGAAGATCGGCATCGGACCCGGCAGCATCTGCACCACCCGCGTCGTCGCCGGCGTCGGCGTGCCGCAGTTCACCGCCGTTCTGGAAACCGCCGCCGCTTGCCGCGAGCGCGGCGTGCCGGCCATCGCCGACGGGGGCATCCGCACTTCGGGCGATCTGGTCAAGGCCATCGGCGCCGGGGCGGACTGCGCCATGGTCGGCAGCCTGCTGGCGGGGACGGAGGAAGCGCCGGGCGAGGTGTTCCTGTATCAGGGCCGCTCCTTCAAAAGCTACCGCGGCATGGGCAGCATCGGCGCCATGGCGCGCGGCTCCGCCGACCGGTATTTCCAGCAGGAGATCAAGGACACGTTGAAGCTGGTGCCGGAGGGGATCGAGGGCCGGGTCGGCTACAAGGGGCCGGTCGCGGCCGTGGTGCACCAGTTGGTCGGCGGCCTGCGCGCCGGCATGGGCTACACCGGCAGCGCCACCATCGACGAGCTGCAACGCAACGCCCGGTTCCGGCGCATCACCGGCGCCGGGCTGCGGGAAAGCCACGTGCACGACGTGGCGATCACCCGCGAGTCGCCGAACTACCGGCAGGAGCCATGAGTGACACGGCTGCAAGCGGCGGGGGCGGCATCCGGGCCGCGGTGTTCGACGCCTACGGCACTCTGCTCGACGTGCACGCCGCCATGCAGCGCCACGCCGACCGCCTGCCGCCCGATTGGGAACGGATCAGCGCGGAATGGCGGAGCAAGCAGCTTGAGTACGCCTGGGTCCGCTCGTTGATGGGACCCGGCCACCACCGCACCTTTTGGCAGGTCACGCAGGACGCCTTGGCCTTCGTCGCCGCCGGGCACGGCATCACTGACCCGGCGGTGCTGGACCTGCTGCGCGACACCTACCGGCGTTTGCCGGCTTACCCCGACGCCGCGCCCGTGCTGCAAGCCCTGCGCGGCCAGGGCCTGCAAACGGCGATCCTGTCGAACGGCGACCCCGCCATGCTGGACGCCGCCGTGCAGGCCGGGGGCTTGTCGCCGCTGCTGGACGCCGTGCTGAGCGCCGAGGACGTGGGCGTGTTCAAGCCGGACCCGCGGGTTTATGCCTTGATGACCCGGCGCTTTGGCGTGGCCCCGTCGCAGATCGCCTTTGTGTCCTCCAACGCCTGGGACGCGCAGGCCGTGGCGGCGTTCGGCGCCCGGGTGTTCTGGTGCAACCGCCGCGGCCAGCCGGACGAGTACGGCCTCAGCAGCGTGGCGACGGCGATCTCCGGCCTCGACGCCTTGCCCAACCTTCTCAAATGACCCTGCCGGCGTGACCCCGGCCGCACGCCTCGCGGCCTCGATTGAGCTGCTGACCGAGATCGACGCATTCCCCCGCCGACCGGCCGACGCCGTGGCGAACGACTTTTTCCGGGCGCGGCGCTTCATCGGCTCCGGCGACCGCCGCGCTGTGTCGGACCGAGCGTGGCGGGTCCTGCGGGCGCGGCGGCGGCTTGCCTGGTGGGCGGAACGGGCCGGGACCGCGCCCACGCCGCGGATGCTGGTCGCGGCGTCCCTGCTGCTGGAAGGCTGGACCTTCGCCGGCGTCAAGCAGTCCTATTCCGGCGGCCAGTACGGCCCGGCGCCCCTGCTGCGGATCGAGGCCGACGCCGCCCGCGCGCTGGAAGGCCACACGCTGCACCACCCGGAGATGCCGGAGGCCGTGGCACTCGAAGTGCCGGACTGGCTGCTGCCGCACCTGCAAGCCCGCTTCGGCGAGCGGCTCGCCCCCGAGATGGCCGCGACCCTCGACCCGGCGCCGCTCGACCTGCGGGCGAACATCCTGAAAACGACGCGGGACGAGGCGCGCGCCGCCCTGCTGGCCGAAGGGCTGGACAGCGCGCCGACGCCGCTCTCGCCTTGGGGCCTGCGCATCGACGGCCGCCGCTCGGTCACGGCCGGCGCGGCATTCCAGGGCGGCCTGGTGGAAATCCAGGACGAGGGCAGCCAGCTCGTCGCGGCGCTGGTCGGCGTGGCGCCCGAGATGCGCGTCGTCGATTGGTGCGCCGGCGCGGGCGGCAAGACGCTGGCGTTGGCCATGCTGATGCGCAACCGCGGCCACTTGATCGCTTGCGACGTGTCCGCCCCGCGGCTGGACGGCGCGGTGCGCCGGCTGCGCCGGGCCGGGGTGCACAACGCGGAGCGGCATCTGGTCACGCCCGGCGACAAGTGGGCCAAGCGCCGGGCCGGAGCGTTCGACCGCGTGCTGGTGGATGCGCCCTGCACCGGCACCGGCACCTGGCGCCGCAACCCGGACGCCCGGCTGCGCCTGCGCCCGCTCGACCTGCAGGAACTGGTGCCGAAGCAGGCGGCGATCCTGGACGACGCCGCCCGGCTGGTGCAGCCTGGCGGACGGCTTATCTATGCGACCTGCTCCCTTCTCACCGAGGAGAACGAGGCCCAGGTGGACAACTTCCTCGCCCGCACCCCGGGCTTCGCCGTCGTGCCGCTCCCGGACGCCTGGACCTTGCCGACGCCCGCGCCCGGCCCGGGGCCATACCTGTCGCTGACCCCGCTGCGCCACGGCACGGACGGCTTCTTCGCGGCGGTGCTGGAGCGCGCCGCGTGATTCGGGTGCGTCGCGCCTTTCTCGCCGACGCCCCGTCCATCGGCGCGGTGCACGTCACCGCCTGGCGCAACGCCTACGCCGGCATCCTGCCGAGCGGGTATCTCACGCGCCTGTCCACGCCGCGCCACGCGGCGCAATACGACGCTTCGATCCGGGCCGGCCAAGGCGTTTACGTCGCCATCGCCGCGCGGCCCGGCGCTTCCGCCGGAGTGGTCGGCTTCGTCACCGTCGGCCGTCCCCGCGTCCGCGGTTTGGCGGACGGCGAGGTGCAGACGCTGTATGTGCTCGACGATTGGCGGGAGCATGGCCTGGGCCGGCGGCTGCTGGCAGCCGGGGCGGCGCACCTCAAGGCGGCTGGGTGCCGCAGCGCGTTCCTGTGGGTGCTGCGCGACAATCCGAGCCGCTGGTTCTACCAACGTTTGGGCGGGCGCCAGGCCGCGGAGTCTGACACGCGCGTGGCGGGCGTCGCGATCCCGCAGGTGGCCTTCGTATGGGACCCCATCGACTCGCTGCTCGCCGGAGCGCCCCAGGCATGACGCCTGCCGCTTGCCGTCCGGTCCCCGCCGTGCTGCAACCCGCGCCATGACCCAGCCCGCCCCCGCGATCCCGGTTCAGGACCGGGTGCTGATCCTGGACTTTGGCAGCCAGTTCACCCAGTTGATCGCCCGGCGCGTCCGCGAATCCGGGGTGTATTGCGAGATCCTGCCGGGCGACGCCGACCCCGGGCGCATCGCCGCCTTCGGTGCCCGCGCCTTTATCCTGTCCGGCGGCCCGGCCAGCGTCACGGAGGCCGCCGGCCCCCGCGTGCCGCAAACGGTGTTCGACGCCGGCGTGCCGGTACTCGGCATCTGCTACGGCCAGCAGGCGATGTGTGCGCAGTTGGGCGGCGAGGTCAGCATCAGCGACCATCAGGAGTTCGGCTCCGCCTTTGCCGAAGTCGTGGACGATTGCGAACTGTTCCACGGCGTTTGGACCCTCGGCGCGCGGGAGCAGGTTTGGATGAGCCACGGCGACCGGGTGACCCGGCTGCCGCCCGGCTTCCGCGCCGTGGCCTGCAGCGAGGGCGCGCCGCTGGCCGCCATCGCCGACGACGCCCGCCGCTTCTACGGCGTGCAGTTCCACCCGGAAGTCGTGCACACCCCGCATGGCCGGCAACTGCTGCACAACTTCACCCATCGCGTCGCCGGGCTGTCGGGCGGTTGGAGCATGGCGGGCTTTCGCGACGCGCAGATCGCCCGCATCCGCGCCCAGGTCGGCGCCGGCCGGGTGATCTGCGGCCTGTCCGGCGGGGTCGATAGCTCGGTCGCCGCCGCGCTGATCCACGAGGCCATAGGCGACCAACTGACCTGCATCTTCGTCGATAGTGGCCTGCTGCGGCAGGGCGAGGCGGAGGAGGTTGTTAAGACTTTCCGCGACCGGTTCAACATCAAGCTCGTGCACCGCGACGCGAGCGGCCTGTTCCTGTCGCAGCTCGACGGCGTGACCGACCCCGAGGCCAAGCGCAAGACCATCGGCCGCGTGTTCATCGAGGTGTTCGAGCAGGAAGCCGCCCGCATCGGCGGCGCCGACTTCCTGGCGCAGGGCACGCTGTATCCCGACGTGATCGAGAGCATCAGCGCCCACGGCGGCCCGAGCGTCACCATCAAGTCGCACCACAACGTCGGCGGCCTGCCGGAGCGGATGCGCATGGCGCTGGTGGAGCCGCTGCGGGAGCTGTTCAAGGACGAGGTGCGGGCACTCGGCCGCGAGCTGGGCGTGCCCGAGCACATCGTGGGCCGCCACCCGTTCCCCGGGCCGGGCCTCGCGATCCGCATCCCCGGCGCCGTCACGCGCGAGCGGCTGGACATCCTGCGCCGGGCCGACGCGGTGTTCCTGGAGGAGATCCGCGCGGCCGGGCTGTACGACGCGATCTGGCAGGCCTTTGCCGTGCTGCTGCCGGTGCGCACCGTGGGCGTGATGGGCGACGGCCGCACCTACGACAACGCCTGCGCGCTGCGCGCCGTCATCAGCGTGGACGGCATGACGGCGGAGGTTTACCCGTTCGACATGGCGTTCCTGGCACGCACCGCGACCCGCATCGTGAACGAGGTCCGCGGCATCAACCGCGTGACCTACGACATCACCAGCAAGCCGCCGGGCACGATTGAATGGGAATGACGCGGTGCGATGCGGCCGGCGGCACGGCGCAGCGTGTCCGCGCCGCACCCAACGCTTAACTGACTGGAGCGGATCACGATGACCAGGAAGACCGGCCGCCATTTCTTCGCCAACCCGGGGCCGACCAACATCCCGGACTCGGTGCTGCGGGCGATGGACCGTCCCTCGCTCGACTTCATGGACCCCGAGTTCATCGAGGTGTTCGACGCCGCCGTGGCCGGGCTGAGGCGGGTGCTGGGCACGTCGGGCGAGGTGTTCCTCTACACCGCATCCGGCCACGGCGCGTGGGAAGCGACGCTGGTGAACCTGCTGTCGCCCGGCGACACCGTGCTGGTCCTGGAGTCCGGCTGGTTCAGCGAGGGCTGGGCCGCGATGGCGGAGAAGTTCGGCCTGCGGGTGCAGACCGTCGCGGCGGACTGGCGGCGCGGCGTCGATCCGGCGGCCGTGACGGCGGCGTTGCGGGCCGACGCCGGGCACGCGGTCAAGGCCGTGCTGGCCGTGCACAACGAAACGGCGACGGGCCTCGCGATGCCGCTGCCGGACATCCGCGCCGCCATCGACGAGGCTGCCCACCCGGCGCTGCTGCTGGTCGATACCATCTCGTCCCTCGGCTCGCTTCCGTTCCACATGGAGGAATGGGGCATCGACGCCGCCGTGGGCGGCAGCCAGAAGGGCCTCATGCTGCCGGCCGGGTTCAGCTTCACCGCGGCGTCGTCCAAGGCGATGCAGGCGCACGCCGCCGCCCGACTGCCGCGCCATTACTTCGACTGGACGGTGATGCTCGGCCGCCCGTCGCGCAGCTTCGTCGGCACCATCCCCACCGCCATGTTCTACGGCCTGCGCGAAAGCCTGCGGCTGATCGAGTTGGAGGGCTTGGCGCAGGTCGTCGCCCGTCACCACCGCCTGGCCGAGGCCACGCGCCGGGCCGTGCGCGTGTGGTCCGGCAACGACGGCCCGCAACTGTATTGCCTCGACCCGGCCCGCCTGTCGGATAGCATCACGGCCGTGTTGATGCCGGAGGGCTTCAATGCCGACACCGTGCGGCGCACGGCGCTGGACCGGTTCAACGTTTCGACCGGGGGCGGCCTGGGCCGACTCGGCGGCGCGCTGTTCCGCATCGGGCACCTGGGCGACCTGAACGAGCCGATGGTGCTGGGCACGCTCGGCGCCGTGGAGATGAGCCTGCGGATCAACGGCGTGCCGCATGGCAAGGGCGGCGTGGATGCGGCAATGGACTGGCTCGCCGCGGCCTGAGACACTGCCGGGCGCATGGCCGAGTCGCCGGCCTCCGCCCGGGACCGTGGCGCGGCTGTCACGGTTGCGTGTTTCCCTTCGGGCACATGAACACTACCCTTAGTGGTCGGCATTGCGACTCGTCACCTAGATGTTGTAGCCTGCGTCGCCAAAGCTGAATAACGCAGGAGTGTCACCGTGCTCGACGCAGTGCAGATGCAGGGCCGCCACCAGGTAAAGGTGGACCGGTCGCGGGACCGGCTGCTCACGGATTTCGGGCGCGCGACGCTGGACGACCGCTACCTAATGCCGGGCGAAAGCTACCAGGACCTGTTCGCCCGGGTGGCCAGCTTCTACGGCGACGACGCGGCGCACGCGCAGCGCATCTACGACTACGCGAGCCAGATGTGGTTCATGCCGGCAACCCCCGTGCTGTCCAACGGCGGCACCACGCGGGGCTTGCCCATAAGCTGTTTCTTAAACGAGGCGTCGGACAGCCTGGACGGCATCGTCGGCCTGTGGAACGAGAATGTATGGCTGGCGTCCAAGGGCGGCGGCATCGGCTCCTATTGGGGCAACCTGCGCTCCATCGGCGAGAAAGTCGGGCAGAACGGCAAGACCTCCGGGGTGATCCCGTTCATCCGGGTGATGGACAGCCTGACGCTGGCGATCTCCCAGGGGTCGCTGCGCCGCGGGTCGGCCGCGGTGTACCTGCCGATCTCGCACCCGGAAGTCGAGGAGTTCGTCGAGCTGCGCCGCCCGACCGGCGGCGACCCGAACCGCAAGGCGCTCAACCTGCACCACGGCATCCTGGTGTCGGACTCGTTCATGCGCGCCGTCGAGGCGGACGAGCAATGGGCGCTGACCTCCCCCAAGGACGGCGCCATGGTGCGGCTGGTGAGCGCGCGCGCCCTGTGGATACGCATCCTGACCGCGCGGATCGAGACGGGGGAGCCATACCTCGTGTTCTCCGACCACGTGAACAACGCGCGGCCGGAGCAGCAGAAGCTGGCCGGGCTTGAAGTCAAGACCAGCAACTTGTGCAGTGAAATAACGTTGCCAACTGGCATCGACCACCACGGGCGGCAGCGCACCGCCGTGTGCTGCCTGGCCTCCCTCAATCTGGAAAGCTGGCTGGAGTGGAAGGACCACCCGCTGTTCATCGAGGACGTGATGCGCTTCCTCGACAACGTGCTGCAGGACTTCATCGACCGCGCGCCAGAGGAGATGGAGCGGGCCAAGTACTCGGCGATGCGGGAGCGCTCGGTGGGCCTGGGCGTGATGGGCTTCCACAGCTTCTTGCAAGCGCAGAGCGTGCCGTTCGAGGGCGTGGTGGCCAAGGTGTGGAACAAGCGGATGTTCAAGCACATCCGCGCCCAGGCGGACGCCGCGAGCCGCATGTTGGCGGAGGAGCGGGGGCCGTGCCCCGATGCCGAGGAGTACGGCATCATGGAGCGTTTCTCCAACAAGATGGCCATCGCGCCCACCGCCAGCATCAGCGTCATCACCGGCAGCACCAGCCCCGGCATCGAGCCGATCGCCGCCAACGTGTTCCTGCAGAAAACCCTGTCCGGCAGCTTCACCGTGCGCAACCGGCACTTGCAGCAGTTGCTCTCCGCCAAGGGCATGGACACCGACGCCATCTGGTCGGGCATCACGCTGAACAAAGGCAGCGTGCAGCACCTCGATTTCCTGACCGAGCAGGAAAAGGCGGTATATCGCACCGCGTTCGAGCTGGACCAGCGTTGGGTGGTGGAGCACGCGGCGGACCGAACGCCGTATGTCTGCCAAAGCCAGTCGGTGAACCTGTTCCTGCCGGCCGACGTGCACAAGCGCGACTTGCACCAGATCCATTTCCTGGCGTGGAAGCGGGGCGTGAAGTCGTTGTACTATTGCCGCAGCCTGTCGATCCAACGCGCGGACAACGTCAGCGAAAAGGTGGTGCGCCCGACCGAGATGGCGACCGCCGCCCCGAGCGACGCCGGGCGGATGTCGCTGGCCGGCGCCACCAAGCCAAACAACTACGAGGAATGCCTCGCCTGCCAGTAGCGGCTGCGAGCGACCCCGCAACGAAAGGACTCAACCGATGGACGGCATGACACCCCATGGCGACAAGCCCCACCTGGACCTTCTGACCGAGAACCCGGTTTACAAGCCGTTCCGCTACCCGTGGGCCTATGAAGCCTGGCTGACCCAGCAGCGCGTGCACTGGCTGCCGGAGGAGGTGCCGCTCGCGGACGACGTGAAGGACTGGCACAAGGCGGTGACGCCGGCCGAGCAGAACCTGCTGACCCAGATCTTCCGCTTCTTCACCCAGGCGGACGTCGAGGTGAACAACTGTTACATGAAGCACTACAGCCAGGTGTTCAAGCCGACCGAAGTGCTGATGATGCTGTCGGCGTTCAGCAACATCGAGACGATCCACGTCGCTGCCTACAGCCACCTGCTCGACACCATCGGGATGCCGGAGATCGAGTACACCGCCTTCCTCAAGTACAAGGAGATGAAGGACAAGTACGACTACATGCAGTCCTTCCGGGTGGACAGCAAGCACGAGATCGCCAAGACGCTCGCGGCCTTTGGCGCCTTCACCGAGGGGCTGCAGCTTTTCGCCTCCTTCGCGATCCTGCTGAACTTCCCCCGGCACAACAAGATGAAGGGCATGGGCCAGATCGTGTCCTGGTCGGTCCGCGACGAGACGCTGCACTGCCTGTCCATCATCCGGCTGTTCCGCACCTTCGTGCAGGAGAACCCGGAGATCTGGACGGAGGCGCTCAAGCAGGAAATCTACGAGGTCTGCGCGACTATCGTGGAGCACGAGGACGCCTTCATCGACCTCGCCTTCGAGCAGGGGCCGATCGAGGGGCTGGCTGCCCCCGACGTGAAGCGCTACATCCGCTACATCGCCGACCGCCGCCTCTTGCAGCTTGGGCTGAATGCCTTGTTCCACGTCGAGGACAACCCGCTGCCCTGGCTCGACGACATGCTGAACGCGGTCGAGCACGCCAACTTTTTTGAGAACAGGTCCACGGAATACAGCCGCGCCTCGACTTTGGGAACGTGGGAAGAGGCGTTCGCCAGCAACGTGTTCGAGTCGGAACAACCCCAGGGTGTGATCCCCCTCACAGTCTAAACGTGTTGGTATCATATCATCACGCAAGCATTGAAGGCTCGTTACTTTGGTGGGAAGTGCTTGAACATGGGCGTTCGCGCCCAGTTCGGGCACGCCCTGCATGTTCCTTCGCGATCAGCCGGTCCTATCGAACTTTTATCGGTACGCTGATGCAAATTGACCAATCGACACGCCCTCGCATTATCGTGTAGTTTTTGAATTCGGCAACACGGGGCGTGATGTGGAACACGATATTGAAGACGATGCCGAAGATCTGGTCGCCTCCAGCGACGTTGCACGCGAAACCACGCCGACCGGCCTGCCGCGGCATACCCGCCGGCTGTCGGACAAGGTCCTGGTCGCGTTTCACCATGCGTGCGACACGTCCGACTTGGAGATCGCCGAGCATCTTCTGAACATCCTCGAGATCATGCTGACCCGGCGTCCGACGCACGCCGACGGCAACCGCCGCCGCAGCATCGAGGGCCTCGTGGCGGCGCATGAACGCCTGTGGCACTTGCGGCATCCCACGATCGAGACGTAAGCCGCCTCAGATCACCAGCGCCGCGCCGTCCCGGAGCAGGGATTGCGCCGAGCCGCTGAACGCGCCGTCGGCGTCATGCAGCACCAGGCCCGGGGCGATGCGGCCGGGGCCGCGCTGCGCCGCGTGCCCACGGATCAGCGCCAGCTTGGCATCGCGGCCCGGCTTCGGCCATAGCGGGAACAGGGTCAGCCGCCCGACCCCTTCGGCCTGCAGCGCCGCCATCGCCCGCGCCGCCTGGCGCGCGGGCACCAGCACCGTCAACGACCCCCCGAGCCGCACGACTCCACGCAACGCGGCGATCCACCGTTCCAACGGCACCGTGCCCTCATGCGTGGCGAGGCGGCGCCGGGCGCCGGGCGGCAGCGTGTCCGCCGGGTCATGCCAGGGCGGGTTGCTGAAAGCGTGGTCGAAGCCGCCGCCCTGCCAGCCGTCGACGTCGGCGGTCGCGATGCTAATGCCGTCGTAGCCGTTCGCCGCGACGTTCTGCCGGGCGAGGTCGGCCATGGCCGGGTCAACCTCGACGCCCACGCCGCCGACGCCCGGCACCCGGGCCGCCAAGCACAACAGGCCGGCCCCGGCGCCCGTTCCGGCTTCCAGCACCCGTTCCCCCGCGCGGGCCGGGACGCTCGCTGCCAGCAGCACGGGTTCGATCCCCGTCCGGTAGCCGTCGAGCGGCTGCGCGTAGCGGACGCGCCCGTCCAGCAGATGCCCGTCAGTGGTCAGCACCGCGTCTCGCCGGCCTCGCTCAGCACCCGCCATGCCTGGCGCTCGTCCTCCGGCAGCACGGCGAGGCGGCGGGGAATGGCGCCGATGCTGCCCTCGATGGCGCTCACGTGACCGTCGAGCACGATGCTCTCGATGCCGGCGTCCCGCAGAAGTGCTGCGAGGAAGCTGAGCCGGACCAAATCGTTGGAAATCAGGACGGTTCGCATGAGACGCTTTCGGCTGTGTGCGGCGATGACGCCTGGACGGGCGGGGCGGGATGCTGGACAACAACGCCGGGCGAGACAAGGGAGCGAATTGTTCGCCTTGATCCATTTTCTGGGCCGCCGATATGCTGGCCATGGAGCCTGCGTGGTGAATCGGGAGTTCAGCTTGGGCGTTATCGCGAATCGAGTGCCGGCGCCTCCGATCAGCGGCGCCGCGGCGCCTGACGCCCTGTCGGCACTGGTGAAGCTGGTCGGCGCCGACCTGGCCGCCTGCAACCGCACGGTCGTCGCGCGGATGGACAGCCCGGTGGCGCTGATCCCGCAACTCGCCGCGCACATCGTCGCCGCGGGCGGCAAGCGGCTGCGGCCCTTGCTGACGCTTGCGGCGGCGCGGATGTGCGGCTACGCTGGGCCGCGCCACGTCCATTTGGCCGCCTGCGTCGAGTTCATCCACACCGCGACCCTGCTGCATGACGACGTGGTGGACGAAAGCCTGCTGCGCCGCGGCCTGTCCAGCGCCAACGCCGTGTTCGGCAACCAGGCGTCCGTCCTGGTCGGTGATTTCCTGTTCGCCCGCGCCTTCCAACTGATGGTCGAGGACGGGTCGCTCAAGGTTCTCGCCATCCTGTCGCAGGCCGCCGCCACCATCGCGGAGGGGGAGGTGCTGCAGCTTGCGACGCAGAACGACCTGTCCACGTCGGAGGAGCGTTACCTCGACGTGGTGCGCGGCAAGACGGCCGCCCTGTTCGCCGCCGCCTGCCAGGTCGGCGCGGTGGTGGCCGAGCGGCCTGCGCCGGAAGAGGCGGCGTTGGCCGACTACGGCATGAGCCTCGGCATGGCGTTCCAGTTGGTGGATGACGCCCTGGATTATGCGGCCGACCAGATAACGCTGGGCAAGACGGTCGGCGACGATTTCCGGGAAGGCAAGATCACCCTGCCGGTCCTGGCCGCCTACCAGGCGGGCGACGCGGAAGCGCGCGAGTTCTGGGTCCGCACCATCGAGGCCAGCAGCCAAACGGATGCCGACCTCGACCGCGCCATGCTGCTGGTGCAGCGGACCGGCGCGATCCGCACGACCCTGGCCCGCGCCGCCCGCTTCGCCGTGACGGCAAAGGCCGCGCTGGCGGTGTTCCCGGACAGCCCGATGCGCCGCGCGCTGGCCGATGTCGCGGATTACACCGTGAGCCGAGTGAGCTGACCGCCTACACGACCGTCAGCCGCTCCCGCCGCAACTGCACCGTCAGCTCGTCGAGCGCCGGCTCGATCCGGTCCAGCATCTCATCCACCTCGGCCGCGGTCATGACCAGCGGCGGGCTGAATGCCAGGGTATCGCCGGACAGGCCGCGGGCGATCACGCCGTGCTGCTCGCACAGCTTGGTCAGGCGGGCGACGACCTTCTGCTTGGGATCGAAGTTGCGTCGCGCATCCCGGTCCGCCACCAGCTCCATGGCGGCGATCATGCCGACGCCGCGGACCTCGCCCACCAGTTCGTGCCCGGCGAAACGGCGGCGCAGCTCCCCTTGCAGGTGCGCGCCCACGGTTTGCACGTGATCGACGATGTTGATCTCGTCGTAGATCTTCAGCGCCTCCACGGCGACAGCGGCCGGCACCGGATGGCCCGAGTAGGTGTAGCCGTGGCCAAAGGTGCCGATCTCGTGGCTTTCGCGCGCCAGGCCCTCGAACACCCGCTCGTTCACCATGACGGCGGAGATCGGCAGAAAGGCGGCCGACAGCGCCTTGGCGCAGGTGATGATGTCCGGCTCGATCCCGAAGGTTTGGCTGCCCCAATAGCTGCCGGTCCGGCCGAAGCCACAGATCACCTCGTCCGCCACCAGCAGCACGTCGTGGCGGCGCAGCACGGCCTGGATCTTCTCGAAATAGGTGCGCGGCGGCACGATCACGCCGCCGGCGCCCATGATCGGCTCCGCGAACATCGCGGCCACGGTGTCCGGCCCTTCCGCGATGATGAGCTGGTCCAGCGCCTCGGCGCAGCGCGTGGCAAAGGCTTCCTCACTCTCGCCGGGTTCGGCGCCGTGGTAATGGTGCGGCGTCATCGTGTGCAGGAAGCCCGGCAGCGGCAGGTCGAAGCTGCGGTGGTTATACGGCAAGCCCGTCAGGGACGAGGCGGCGACGGTGACGCCGTGATAGCCCTTGAGCCGCCCGATCAGCTTCTTCTTCCGGGGCCGGCCCAGGGCGTTGTTGAAGTACCAGATCATCTTGACCGCGCTGTCGTTCGCCTCCGACCCCGAGTTGGCGAGGAACACCTTGCTCATCGGCACCGGCGCGCGCTGGATCAGCATCTCGCTGAGGTCGATCAGCGGCTCGTGCGACTTGGCGGTGAAGGCGTGGTAGAACGGCAGCTTGCGCATCTGGTCGTAGGCGGCGCGCGCCAGGCGCTCGTTGCTGAAGCCGAGGCTGGCGCACCACAGCCCGGCGACGCTCTCGATGTAGTCGCGTCCGGCCTCGTCCCAAACCCGCACGCCCTCGCCGCGGCTGATGATCATCGGCCCGGCTTCCTGGTGGGCCGCGAGGTCCGTGTAGGGGTGCAGCGCGTGGGCGATGTCCCGCCCGGCGGCGGAGTTGGCGCGGACGGCGGACGGGGGAGGGGTCATGGGGGGAACCTGCTGTGGGCGGTCCTGCTATTCTAGGCTGCGATGCCCCCGGTTTGGAACACCAATCGGTTTACCCGGCCGCTTTGCGCTCCGCCGCCTCCTCGGCTGAAGCCACGCCGCCATGGGCGGCCGACCAGGCGACGGGGTTCTCCAGGAAGCGCCGCACCTCGGCCAAGGCCGGCTCCGCAAAGTATGGCCGGTCGCGGCACGCTTCCAGCACGTCCCACCAGTTGCACAGGTGATGCAGCGTGATGTCCATGGCGGCGAGCTTTTGGAAACTGCCGGGGAACACCCCGTAGAAGAACACGACGAACGCATGGTTCACCAGCGCGCCGGCGTCGCGCAGCGCCTGGGCGAACTGGATCTTGGATGCGCCGTCGGTGGTGAGGTCCTCGACCAGCAGGGTGCGCAGCCCTTCCGGCACGTCGCCCTCGATCAGCGCGTTGCGGCCGAAGCCCTTGGGCTTTTTGCGGACATAGGCCATGGGCGTCATCAGCCGGTCGGCGATCCAGGCGGCGAACGGGATGCCGGCGGTCTCGCCGCCCGCCACGGCCTCGATGGACTCGTAGCCGACGTGACGCGAAATCTTCTCCGCCGCCATTTCGCACACCTTGGCCCGGGCGCGCGGGAAATAGATGATCTTGCGGCAGTCGATATAAACCGGGGACTTCCAGCCGGAAGTGAAGGTGTACGGCTCCTCCGGCCGGAAGTTCACCGCCTTGATCTCCAGCAGGATGCGCGCGGTGGTCAGCGCGGCGTCCCGGTCCCAATCCGTCATGTGCTGCGCCGCCATCTGGCCCGTCCCGAAATCTTTGCTTGCGCTTCCTAGACCGCGGCGGGTCCACCGTCCATTCTGGCGCAAAGCTCAGGGGAGGCAACCCACATGGACCGGACCTACAGGATCGCGGCAATACCCGGCGACGGCATCGGCAAGGAAACGGTGCCGGAAGGCCTGCGCGTGCTGGACGCCGCCGCCGCGCGCTTCGGCTTCACGCTGCGAACCACGGAGTACGACTGGTCCTGCGAACGCTACGCCCGCACCGGCGCCATGATGCCGGCGGACGGCCTCGACCAGCTCCGGGCGCATGACGCGGTGTTCCTGGGCGCGGTCGGCTGGCCCGGCGTGCCTGACCACGTTTCGCTGTGGGGCCTGCTGATCCCGATCCGCCGCGGCTTCGACCAGTATGCCAACGTCCGCCCGTGCAAGCTGATGCCCGGCGCCAAGACCCCGCTCGCCGGCCGCACGGAGGCCGACATCGACTTCTACGTGGTCCGCGAGAACACGGAAGGCGAGTATTCCAGCCTCGGCGGCCGGCTGTTCGAGGGCACGGAGCGCGAGTTCGCCACCCAGCAGAGCGTGTTCACCAGGGCCGGCACCGACCGCATCCTGCGCTACGCCTTCGACCTCGCGACCACCCGGCCGCGCCGCAAGCTCACCTCGGCCACCAAGTCGAACGGCATCACCATCACCATGCCCTATTGGGACGAGCGGTTCCACGCCATGGCCGCCCAATACCCTGGCGTCACCGCCGACCAGTTCCACATCGACATCCTGTGCGCCCACTTCGTGCAGCACCCCGACTGGTTCGACGTGGTGGTCGGCAGCAACCTGTTCGGCGACATCCTGAGCGACCTCGGCCCCGCCGTGGCCGGCAGCATCGGCATCGCTCCCTCTGCCAACATCAACCCGGAGCGCGCGCATCCCAGCATGTTCGAGCCGGTGCACGGCTCGGCCCCGGACATCGCCGGGCAGCACGTCTGCAACCCCATCGGCCAGGTGTGGTCGGGCGCCATGATGCTGGAGCACTTGGGGGAGGCCGACGCCGCGGCGGCGGTCGTGTCCGCCATCGAGACGCTGTTGCGGGACGGCGGCCCGCGCACCCGGGACATGGGCGGCCAGGCCGGCACCGCCGAGGTCGGCCGGGCACTGGCGGAGATCGTAAGGGCCGGGTAGGCCGCGCTTGCGCCGGACCGCGGCTGCTCTTACATTACGCCAGCGTCTGCGAAAGAGTCGCAAATAGGGGTTTTCATTGGGCCGTGACACCAGCACCATCGCTCGCCGCTGTGAGCGCGCCGTCGTGACGGCCTACCGCGAGCTGCGCGTGCATGGCAACGCGGACCTGGACTCGTTCCGCGCCTGCATCACGCTGTACCGGATCCACCATCCCGAATCCTCGCTGAACGAGGCCCGGCGCCTGGTTGCCGAGTGGATCGACCATCATGTGGTCCAGGCCAAGTCCGGCCCCACGCCCGGCTGCGACTGCGACTAGCCGCCGCGCGCCCAGGTGATGGACGCCCGGGCCAGCGCGTCGATGGTGTCCACCAGCGGCACGCCCAATTCCCCATGCGGCCCGGCCTGGAGGCCGAGCGGAATCTCCGTGCATCCCAGGACGACCGCCTGCGCGCCGCGGGCACGCAGCGCCCGCACCGCCTCCGCCAGCGGCGCGTAAGCGTCCGTCACGCGGTTGGCCTTCACGGCGGCGATGGCCGGGAGCACCAGCCGCGCCATCTCCTCCGCCGTCGGCTCGATGCAAGGCCAGCCGGCGGCGGCGAGCCGGTCCTGGTATAGCTGCATCGCCAGCGTGGCGGCGGTGCCCATCACCGCGACCTGGCCCTTCGGCACCGCCTGTCGCCGCAGGTCGTCCGCTGCCGCCTCGACGATGTGCAGGATCGGCAAGTCCACCGCCGCGCGCATCCCGTCGATCCAGCCATGCGCGGTGTTGCACGGGATCGCCACGGCGCCGCACCCGGCCGCCGCCAGCCCGCGCAGGCCGCGGACCAGCATCGGCAGCGCGTCCGGCCCGGTCCCGCTCCACGCCGCCACCCGGTCGGGCACGCGCGGGTCGGACCACAGCACTGCCGGCACGTGGTCCTGGTCGCGCTCCGCCGGGGTCAGCAGGGTGAGCCGCAGCATGAACTGCGCGCTGGCCAGCGGCCCCATGCCGCCCAGCACGCCCAGCACTCGATCCGGCCCCGCCCCGCTCATGGTGCCAGTGTGCCCGATCCCGGCCCGGATGCAACGCCTTGACGCCGGGGCAGGCCGGGGCCAGGACGGTGGGCATGTTCGACCTGCAAGGCCACCGCGGCGCCCGCGCCCTCCACCCCGAGAACACCTTGGAGGGCCTGCGGGCCGCCATCACCCTGGGCCTCCGGACCATTGAAATCGACGTGGGCGTGACGCGCGACGGCGCCGTGGTCGTCCACCATGACCCGGCGCTGAACCCAGACACCACCCGGGACCGGGCCGGCGCCTGGCTGCCGGAGCGCGGACCGCTGTTGCGGGAACTGACGCTGGCGCAGCTTGCCGAGTACGACGTGGGCCGCATCCGCCCCGGCACCCACTACGCCGAGCGCTTCCCGCAACAGGCCGCGCGGGACGGCGCCCGCATCCCGACGCTCGATCAGGTCCTGGCGCTCGACGATGTGACCCATTGGAACGTCGAGCTGAAATCAATCCCCACACACCCCGGCTGGACCGTGCCCGCGGAGGAGATGGTGGAGCGTGTCCTGCACGTCGCGGGCGCCGCCGCGGCGCTGAACCGGATCACCATCCAATCCTTCGATTGGCGTGCCCCCCGCCATGCCCGCCGCATCCGGCCCGGCGTCGCCCGCGGCTGGCTGACGGACGCCCGCACCGTGGCGGACGCGGCGCTTTGGCTGGGGCGGGAGGTCGCGGACATGGAGGACGTGCCGAACGCGGTCGTCAAAGAAGGCGGCGGCACCTGGACGCCGGAGCACACGGACCTGACGGAAGGCCTGCTGGCCGAGGCGCACGGTCTCGGCCTGCTCGTCGTGCCCTGGACGGTGAACGCCCGCGCCGACATGCTGCGGCTGATCGGCTGGGGCGTGGACGGCCTGATCACCGACTGGCCGGACCGCGCCATGGCCGCGCTCGCGGACCGCCCGGCCGGGGCCGGGCGGCCCTAATCACCCCTGATCACCCACGCGCGTCGAGCGGCACAAAGTCCCGCTGCACCGGGCCGGTGTAAACCTGGCGCGGGCGGCCGATGCGCTGGGACGGATCCTCGATCATTTCCTTCCATTGGCTGATCCAGCCGACGGTGCGGGCCACCGCGAACAGCACGGTGAACATGCTGGTCGGGAAGCCCATCGCCTTCAGGATGATGCCCGAATAGAAATCGACGTTCGGGTAAAGCTTCTTGCTGATGAAGTAGTCGTCATGCAGCGCGATCCGCTCCAACTCCATGGCGAGTTCAAGCAGCGGGTCGTCCTTGATGCCCATCTCCGCCAAAACCTCGTGGCAGGTGCGCTCCATGATCTTGGCGCGGGGATCGTAGTTCTTGTAAACCCGGTGCCCGAAGCCCATCAGGCGGATGTGGCTGTCCTTATCCTTCACCTTCTCGATGAAGGCCGGGATGTTGTCCTTGTGGCCGATCTCGCCGAGCATCTTCAGCACGGCCTCGTTGGCGCCGCCATGCGCCGGCCCCCACAGGCTGGCGATCCCGGCGGCGATGCAGGCGAACGGGTTGGCGCCGGTGGAGCCGGCCAGCCGCACCGTGCTGGTCGAAGCGTTCTGCTCGTGGTCGGCGTGCAGGATGAAGATGCGGTCCATGGCGCGCGCCAGCACGGGGCTGACGTGATACGGCTCCGCCGGGACGGCGTTCATCATGTACAGGAAGTTCTCGGAATAGCCGAGGTCGTTGCGCGGATACATGAACGGCTGGCCGATGGAGTACTTGTAGGCCCACGCGGCGATGGTGGGGAGCTTGGCGATCAGCCGGAACGCGCTGATGCGGCGGTGCTCGGGATCGTTGATGTCGAGGCTGTCGTGATAGAACGCCGACAGCGCGCCCACCACGCCGCACAGCACCGCCATGGGATGCGCGTCGCGGCGGAAGCCGTCGTAGAAGCGGCGGATCTGCTCGTGCAGCATGGTGTGGCGCATGACGCCGTGCTCGAACTCGCTTCGCTCCGCGGCGGTCGGCAGCTCGCCGTTGAGCAGCAGGTGGGCGACCTCAAGAAAGGTGGAATGCTCCGCCAACTGGTCGATCGGGTAGCCGCGGTGCAGCAGCACGCCCTCGTCGCCGTCGATGTAGGTGATCTTGCTTTCGCACGACGCGGTCATGCCGTAGCCGGGATCGTAGGTGAAGATTCCTAAGTTGCCGTAGAGCTTGCTGACATCGGCCACCGACGGGCCGATGGTGCCGGGCCGCAGCGGCAGCGAGAACGATTTGTTGGACCCGTCCAGGGTCATGGTGACCGACCCGTTTGCCGTGGTGCTCATGCTGTCATCCCGTTCTGACCAGGCGGAATTCGCCGCCCTGCGATCCTGCGCTGCCGAGTCCGCCGCCTGAACCCTGCATGGTGGCAAAATAAGGGCGCAATTACCCGCGACGCAACCTTCGCTGTCGCAGCAATTCCCGGGCCTCGCGAACAGCGCGCGGCTTTAACGGACTGATTCAGTTCCAGAATGGCTCCGTTTGGCGGAACCGCTTCCAGGCGTGGCCGATGCGCGCCCGGGCCGCCGCGGCGCCCGCCGTGACGAACCCCTCCATCAGCCCGGCCGCATGGCTGCGCTCCGCCCGGCCCAGGTGCGCCATCAGCCCGGCAGCCGTCGCGCCGTCGTTCAACGCGCCCAACTCCTCCTGCAAGGCCGACAAGCGCTTGACGAAGCGGCGCGCCGGCTTCTCGGGGAACAGCGGCAGGAAGAACTCCGCCGCGTAGCGCAGCCGCTTGCAATCCTTGCGCAGCTCATGCAGCGCCGGCAGCGGCAGCGCCGCGAGGTCCCGTCCGGCGTGGCGCACGCGCTTCATCTGGCGCGCCAGCGCCGCGGCGGCAAAGGCGGCGGTGTCCTCATGCAGCCGCGGGTTGGGCGTCGCCTCGCGCTCCCAGGGCCGCAACACGGACGCACAGGCCAAGCCGATCTGCAGCTCGCGGAACTCCGCGCCGGCCAGGTGGGTGCGCAGCTCGGCGTAGGCCGCCTGCCGCTGCCGCCGCGCCGCCGCGAGCAGGGCGCGGAACCGCCCGTCGTCCGGGAACGCCGCAACCGCGCGCTCCGCCGTGTCGCCGAGGAACACGTCCCAGTCCCGTGCGGCGCCCAGGCAGGTCGCGGTGGCGCGCAGCCCGGCACCCAACGGCTTGCGCTCCGGAAAGTCCGCGACCGGCCTGAAAACGGCGAGCGCGGACCGCAGCCGCCGGGTCGCAACGCGCATCTGGTGCACCGGCACGGGCGTGTCCCCGGCGCCGGCGCTTGCCGCCCAGTGCAGCATCGCGTCCAAAAGCTGGCCGATGATCAGGGCGGCGCTGTCGCTCGTCGTTTGGCCCGGCGCCGCGGCGGCCGGCCCGAGGTGGCGCGGATCAGGCTCGGCCCCGCGGGCAACCGCGGCGGCGAACGCCGCGAGGCCGGACCGCGGCACCGAAAGCCGGACGGCGCCGGCAAGCTCGGTCGCCGCGGGCCGCAGTTGCGCGGGTTCGCCGCGCAGCACCACCCGGCACGCCGGCTGCTCCGCCGTGACGCCGCGTGCCCGTCCGTCCAGCACGATGACCCGCACCGGCTTGGCCAGCGCCGGATCGGACGCGGCGGGGTCGTTCGGGCCTGGCGGACGCAGCGCGAACTCGGTGCGGCGCGCTTGCAGCGTCGCGACCGGGGCGAGGCCGTCGCCCAGGGAAGGGTGGAGGTCATCCGGGCGGGCGCCCTCCGCGACGAGTGGGGCCGGGCTGCCGGGCGGCCAGGGCCGGTCGGGCGCGGGGCGCAGCGCTTCCAGCCGCCAATGGCCGCGCTGCTCCGAAAGCGACAAGGCGCGTGCGGCCAGCGCGCCATCCGCCGTGTCATGCCACAGCGTCGTCACCGCGGCGGTGCGCCCGGCGCGCGCCAGAAACGGCAGCTTGAGCAGGCGGGGCAGGTCCTCCGGGCTGAGTGCGAACTCCAGGCTGGTCTCGGTCATTTCGCCGTGATCAACCGCGGAAGCCGGGCAAGTCGCGCGGGCACAGGAACCGGACCAAACGGCCGCCCCCCTCATCGAGGGCCTGCCAGGGAACGGTGACGGTGAACTCGGCCAGGGCGCCGGTGGGGAAGCCCTCTGCCAGGCGGCGGATGTCCGGGTTGTCGAGCGACGCCGCTTGCGCCCCCACCAGCAGCATCGCCAGGTCATGTACGCCCGGATTGTGGCCCACCACCAGCACGCTGCGCGCGGTGGCGCCGACCTCCTGGATCACCCTCAGCATCACCGGCGCGGGCGCCAGGTACAGGCTGTCGAGCCGGTCCACCAGCGGGGTATCGGCCCACGGCTCAAGCGCTTCCAGCGTTTGCACGGTGCGGCGGGATGTCGAAACCAGCACCACGTCCGGCACCAGGCCCAGCCCCTGCATCGCGGTCCGCATCGCCGCCGCCGCCGCCAAGCCGCGCCGGTTGAGCGGCCGTTGGTGGTCGGGGGTGTCTCGTTCGTCCCAGGACGACTTGGCATGTCGAAGCAGGAGGAGTTGCCGCATGAGGAGGAGACTGCCCGCACCCGGCCCCGCCCGCAAGCGGACAGGTGGGCGGGCTTGCGCCGTGCCGGGCCGGCGCCATTCTCGGATCGGGTGCGTAAGGGAGCGGGCATGGCGGCGCGGGTTGGAAACGGATGACGGATGCCGCGGGCGGCACGCTGCGCATGGTGCTGGGCGACCAGTGCAGCGCCGGGCTGAGCGCGCTCCGCGACCTCGATCCCGCGCGGGACACCGTGCTGATGGCCGAGGTGATGGGCGAGTGCACCTACGTGAAGCACCACCCGAAGAAGATCGTGCTCGTGCTGTCCGCCATGCGGCACTTCGCCCGGGCGCTGCGGGCGCGTGGGGTGCAGGTCGATTACACCCGGCTCGACGACCCCGGCAACACCGGCAGCCTGCGCGGGGAGATGCTGCGCGCCGTCGCCCGGCACCGGCCCGCCGCCGTGGTCGCGACCGAAGCCGGCGAGTGGCGGCTCGCGGAGAACATGCGCCGCTGGCACGAGGCGTCCGGGGTCGCGACCGAAATCCGCGACGACGACCGTTTCCTGTGCCGCATTGGGGAGTTCCGCGCCTGGGCGCGCGGACGCGGCGCGTTCCGCATGGAAGCGTTCTACCGCGACATGCGCCGCCGCTACGACATCCTGATGGACGACGGCGCGCCCGCTGGCGGACGATGGAACTATGACCCCGAGAACCGCAAGCCGCCGCCGAAGGGCGTCGCCCCGCCCGCCGTCCCGCGCTTCGAGCCTGACGAGATCACGCAAGAGGTGATGGCGCTGGTGGCGCGCACGTTCCCGGACCACTTCGGCGACGTGGACGGCTTCGCCCTGCCGGTGACGCACCGGGACGCCGCCGCGGCGCTGCAGGACTTCGTGGCCAACCGCCTGCCGCTGTTCGGCGAATGGCAGGACGCGATGGTGACGGGGGAGAGCGCGATGTTCCACGCGGTTGTTTCCACCTCGCTGAACACCGGGCTGCTCACCCCGCTGGAAGCGTGCCGGGCCGCGGAGGCCGCCTGGCGCACCGGGGTGGCCCCGCTCAACGCCGTGGAGGGCTTCGTGCGGCAAATCCTGGGCTGGCGGGAGTTCGTGCGCGGCGTGTACTGGCTCAAGATGCCGGACTACGCCCGGCTGAACAGCCTGGGCGCGACCCGGCGGCTGCCGGCGTTCTTCTGGACGGCGGAGACGCGGATGAACTGCCTGCGCCAGGCCATCGGCGACACCCGCCGCCACGCCTACGCCCACCATATCCAGCGCCTGATGATCACTGGCAACTTCGCGCTGATGGCCGGCCTCGATCCCGACGCGGTCGATGAATGGTACCTCATCGTCTATGCCGACGCCTACCAGTGGGTCGAGATGCCGAACGTGCGCGGCGTCGCGCTGCACGCCGACGGCGGGATCATGGCGTCCAAGCCCTACGCGGCGTCCGGCGCCTACATCAACCGCATGAGCGACTACTGCCGCGGGTGCCACTACGACGTGAAGCTCGTTGTGGGGGAGCGCGCGTGCCCGTTCAACGCGCTGTACTGGGACTTCATCGCCCGGCACGCCGCGCGCTTCGCCGGGAACACGCGCATGGCGGCGCCGGTGCAAACGCTGGCCAAGATGGACCCGGACCGCCTCGCCGCGCTTCGGGACCAGGCGGCGGGGTTCCTCCGAGCGGTGGACGCGGGGGAGGCGGTCTAGCCGCCGCTCGGCAGGTCGATCCAGGACAGGTGCCCGCCCTTGCCAGCCCCGGTGTCGAGGAACACAGCCAGCCCGCCCGACGATCCCGTCCGCCGGTACGGCCGCCCGTCCGTGCTGCGCTGGTCATGGCCGCAATACACCGTCAAGCCCGCGGGGATGCGGTCCACCCAGCGCAGCACGCGCTCCGGGTAGCCGTCCGGCTGCATCCGCCCCGTCGTTTCCCCGAACAAGGCGCGGGACAGCAGCGGGTCCACCCGGCCGAGCGGCGGCGGCGGCGGCTCGCTCAGCATGGCCGGGTGGAAGCCGCCGTGCACAAAGGCGATATCGCCATGCGCCAGCCAGGCCGGCGCGTGGCTGATCTCGCGCAGCGCGCGTTCGCGGAGCGCATCGTCCAACTGCGACAGCGTGGCCTGCAGCGCCGCGTCCATACGCACCGCCTGGCCGGACAGCGCGCGGCCCAACTTGCGGTCGTGGTTGCCGAGGATGAACAGGCCGCGCCCCTGGTCCATCAGCGTGAACATGGTCCGCAGCACGCCCGCGCTGTCCGGCCCGTGGTCGCTGAGGTCGCCGAGCTGCACCACGAACCGGTCGGTGGCCGTCGCCGCCGCAAAGGCGCGAATGTCCCCATGCACGTCGCCCACCACGCGCAGCGGGGCGCCCGCGGGGATCACGCGGCCCGCCGCACGGTGGCGCGATACACGTCGAGCGCGCGCTGCCGGGCTTGCGGCAGGTCGGCGATGGGGTTCGGGTAGCTACGGCCAAGCTCCACCCCGGCCGCCGCCAACACGGCGGGCGGCGCGGACCAGGGCGCGTGCACGAACCGGTCCGGCAGCCGCGCCAGCTCCGGCACCCAAGCGCGGACGTAGGCGCCGTCTGGGTCGAACTTCTCGCCCTGGCTCACCGGGTTGAACACCCGGAAGAACGGCTGGCTGTCGATGCCGCAACCGGCGATCCATTGCCAGCTCGTCGCGTTGCTGGCGAGGTCGGCATCGACCAGCGTGTCCCAGAAATACGCCTGCCCGGCCTGCCAGGGCAGCAGGAGCTGCTTCACCAGGAACGACGCGGCGATCATGCGGACGCGGTTGTGCATCCAGCCGATGCGCCAAAGCTGCCGCATCCCGGCATCGACGATCGGGATGCCGGTCCGGCCGCGCTGCCACGCGCGCAGCTCAGCCGGGTTGTCGCGCACGGTCAGGCCGGCGAAGGCCGGGCGGAGCGGACGCTCCGGCATGTGCGGGTGGTGCCACAAGAGGTAGGCCGAGAAGTCCCGCCACAGGATCTCGCCCAGGAACACCTCAAGCCCCTTGCCGGTCTCCTGCGCGGCCTGCTGCGCCGTGTGCCAAACCTGGCCGGGCGACAGCTCCCCCCAGTGCAGGTGCGGCGATACCATGCTGGTGCCGGGCTGGCCCGGCCGGTTGCGCCCGGTGTCATAGCCGTGCACCGCTTTTGCCAGGAACCCGGCCAGCCGGTCATGCGCCGCGGCCTCGCCGACCTGCCAAGTCTCGCGGAACCCGCCGGCCCAGTCGGGACGGGTCGGCAACAGGCCCCAGTCTTCCAGGCGGTCCGAGCGGGGCGGGGCGGGGCAGGGGACGCGCTCAGGCGCCGGGGCGGGCAAAGGCGGCGCGCCGAGCGCCCGGCAGGTGCGGGCGAAGGGGGTGTAAACGCCGTAGGTGCCGCCGGTCTTGGTGCGGATGCTGTCCAGGTCGAACAGGGTGGCCGTGCGGTGCAGGTGCAGCGCCGCGCCGGCGTGCTGCAACGCCGCGGCCACGTCGGCCTCGGCCTGGCGCGCCCAAGGTTCGTGCATCCGGCCGGCATGGACCTCCGCCGCGCCGACCTCCTGCGCCAAGGCGGGAAGCACCTCGGCGGACGGCCCGCGCCGCAGCACGAGCCTGGCGCCGCGCGCCGCCAGGCTTTCGGCCAGCGACGCCAGGCTACCGTGCAGCCACCAGCGCGCCGCGCCGCCCAGCGCCCAGGCGCCCGGGGTGTCGTCGTCCAGCACGTAAACCGGCAGCACCGCTCGCCCGCCCGCCAGCGCAGCCTGCAGCGCCGCGTGGTCCTGCAACCGCAGGTCCTGGCGAAACCACACAATGACAGGCGGTCCGCCCCCCGTTCCCTTGCTCATCTCCAACTCCGTGGGCACAAGGCCCAAATCTGCTCCTTCATAAATGGGTCATGGAGGCAGCCGGTCCATAGTACGGCTTCAAGCGCCGGCGGTCCGGGGTGCTGGCCGGGCTTGGGGCCGGGCAGGGGCGGCCGCCTGCGCCAGGGTGAAGCTGAACAGCCGGTCCTGCCCCAGCAGGAACGCCCGGCCGCCCCGCGGGAACAACCCGGCGATGGCCGGGTGCGCCACGTCCAGCCCGCCGGTGTAGGCGCCCAAGGCCGGCAGCATCAGCCGCCGCGCGTCGGCCACGAAGCAGGGCCGGGTCACGGCGCCGGCGCGGGTGGCGATGCTGGCCTTGGGATGGTGATGGCCGCACAACTCGCCCTGCGCGCCGTGCGCGGCCTGGTGGCGGAACACCAGGGGACCCGCGGTCCACACGTCGGCGGCCTGGCCGCCCAGCCCGTCGGGCGGCGCCGGGTCGTGGTTGCCCAGCACCCAAACGAACGCCGCGGTCTCCGTCAAGCCCCGCAGCCGCGCCGCGTCGCCCGGCGCCATGCGCAGCGACCCGCGCGCATCGTGGAAGCTGTCGCCCAGCGCCACCACGGTGCGCGGGCGCCACCGCCGCATCAGCGCCGCCAGCCGGTCCAGCGTCGCCCGGGTGTCCCAGGGCGGCACCAACTGCCCGCGCGCCGCGCAGGCGGAGCCTTTTTCCAAATGCAGGTCCGCCACCGCCAGCAGCCCGGCTGCCGGCCATATCACGCCGCCCAGGGGATCGAGCATCAGGCGCTCCCCCATGAGGTGCAGCGGCGCCGCCGTCATGCCCCCCTCCTTCATACAGATTGTGCCCGCTGGCGGTGCGGCTTGCGCTGCAGGATTGCCAGGTTGGCGCGGTGCACCGGATGCACCCGCATCGGCGCGGTGCTGGACGGGGCGTCGCCGGTCGCCTCCGCCACCAGCGCCTCGGTTTCCGCGAGCAGCGCGTCCTCGTCCCCAGCCGTGCGCACCGTTTCCCGCCCGATGTCCAGCAGCACCGGCACCGCCAGCGGCGACACCCGCGACAGCCGCACATGCCGCACCCGGCCCGCCACCCGCCCGAGCATCCCCGACAGCCGGCCCAAATCGGTCAGCCCGCCCGCCGCGTCCGCCCGCGTGGCGCGCAGCAGCACGTGGTCCGGCTGGTGCCGCCGCAGCACGTCGTAGATCAGGTCGCTGTTCACCGTTACCTGCCGCCGGCTCTTTTCCTGGCCCGGGTGGTTGCGCTCGATCAGCCCGGCGATCACGGCGACGTTGCGGAAGGTCCGGCGCAACATGCTGCTTTCCGCCATCCAGGCTTCCAGGTCGTCGCCCAGCATGTCCTGCTCGAACAGTTGAGCGATGTCTTGGGGTTCGTAAGCCGACCACACCGCGATCACGTAGTCCGTGGCGACAAAGCCGAGCGGGCCGCAGCCGAACCGCTCCATGCGCCGGGTCAGCAACATGCCGAGGGTTTGGTGGGCGTTGCGGCCCTCGAAACAGTAGGCAACCAGGAACCAGCGGCCGTTGCGGGGAAAGGTCTCCACCAGCAGGTCATCGGTCCCCGGCAGTTGCGACCGCTCGGTTTGCAGGCCCAGCCATTCGCGCACGGGAGGCGGGTAGTGCGACCAGGCGGCGGGGTCGTGCAGCATGGCGCGTACCCGGGCCGCGAGGTTCGAGGTCAGCGGGTATTTGGACCCGGCATAGGCGGGCACCATCGGCTCGCCACCGCCGCCTTCCGCAACCTCCACCGTGGTTTCCCGCAGCCGCACGTAGCGCAGCAGCCGCCCGGCGAACATGAAGGTGTCGCCGGGCGCCATCATGTTGACGAAGCTTTCCTCCACCTCGCCGAGCGCCCCCCCGCCGCGCCCGGCCAGCCGCACCTTCAGCAGCGGCGCTTCCACGATGGTGCCGAGGTTCATCCGCGCGGTGCGCGCCATCCGCTCGCCCCGGATGTGCACCAAGCCGTCCGCGTCGCGGAACAGCTTGCGGTAGCGGTCATAGGCCGCGAGCGCGTAGCCGCCGTCCTCCACGAAGCGCAGCACGTCGTCGAAGTCCGCCCGCAGCAGGCCGGCGTAGGGCGCGGCGCGGCGCACCTCGTCGTACATCCTGTCCGGGTGGAACGGGGCGCCCGCCGCCATCAGCAAAAGGTGCTGGGCCAGCACGTCGAGTCCGCCGGGCCGCGGCGGGTCGCCGTCCTGCTCGCGCGCTGCAACGCCCTCAATGGCGGCCTCGCATTCCAGCAGCTCGAACCGGTTGGCCGGCACCAGGATGGCGCGCGACGCCTCGTCCATGCGGTGGTTGGCCCGGCCGACGCGCTGCAAGAGCCGGCTCACTCCCTTTGGCGCGCCGACCTGGATCACCAAATCAACGCCGCCCCAGTCGATGCCGAGATCGAGCGAGGAGGTCGCCACCACTGCGCGCAACTGCCCGGCGGACATCGCCGCCTCCACCTTGCGGCGCTGCCCGATGTCCAAGCTGCCGTGGTGCAGCGCGATGGGCAGGGTGTCCGCGTTGATTTTCCAAAGCGCCTGGAACAGCAGCTCGCCTTGCGCCCGGGTGTTGACGAACACGATGGTCATGCGGTGCGCGCCGATGCGCTCCAAGATCGCGGACGCGCTGCCCAGGCCCATATGCCCCGACCACGGCAGCCGGCCGTCCGGCAGCAGGATCGACAGGGCCGGCGGCGCACGCTCCGCCACCTCGATCAGCTCCGGCACGGCGCCCACGCCCACGTAGTCCAGCAGCGCCCCTCGGTGCGCGACCGTCGCCGACAAGCCGACCCGGCGCAGGCCCGGCACCAGCGCGCCGAGCCGGGCCAGGCACAAGGCAAGCTGATCGCCCCGCTTGGTGCCGGCCAGCGCGTGCACCTCGTCGATCACCACGGTGGACAGCCCCGCGAACATCTGCGGCGCGTCCGCCTGCGACAGCAGCAGCGCCAGGCTTTCCGGCGTGGTCAGCAGGATGTGGGGCGGCTGCTCCTTTTGCCGCTTGCGTCGGTTGGCCGGGGTGTCGCCGGTCCGGGTCTCGACCGCTATGGAAAGGTTCATCTCCTCCACGGGCGCCAGCAGGTTGCGGGCGATGTCGGTGGCCAGCGCCTTGAGCGGGCTGACATACAGCGTGTGCAGCCCGGCGCGCGGCGCCGTGGCGAGGTCGATCAGGCTCGCCAGGAACCCGGCAAGCGTCTTGCCGCCTCCGGTCGGCGCGATCAGCAGGGCGCTCTGCCCGGCCCGCGCCGCCGCGACCATGGCGAGCTGGTGAGGCCGGGGCGTCCAGCCGCGCCGGGCGAACCAGGACGCGAACGGCTCGGGCAAGGGTTCCGGCAATGTTCCCATGAGCGAGACATAGCCCGGGCGGCCCGGGTGTCAAACCCGGCCTCCGCGTGCTCAGTCCGCGATGCCGACGGCGCTATCCCAGGCTGCCGCGGCTTCGACGAAGTCGAGGGCGTCCGCTTCCTCCGGAGCGCCCCGCAAGACCAGAGCCTGCCGGTGCGCCTCGTCCCGGAACCCAGGGGCATGAGGGTCAGGAACCCACACGCGCAGCAGCCTCATCCCGCTTGCCCACCGCGACGCCCGGCAGCGTTGAAACTCGTTAAAGCCGTTTGTCCGAGCTGCCCGTGGCACCGTACCCTCCTCAACCATTCCGAATGGCAGCCCGCAAAGCTTGTGAAGCAGCCTACCGGACCGGCATCGGGCAGCTCAGGTCGCCCCAAGTCCCGCACTCTACCCGGTGCTCGCCTCCCATCCACGATTCCGCGATGCGGTCCCGGACAGCCCCCGCTAGACTGCCCCCATGCCGCTGCCCTCCTGGCACCCCGACAGCCTGGCCGACCGCCTGCCGTTCCTGCGCCGCCGCGCGCTGCTGACGCAGGCGACCCGCGCCTTCTTCGCCGCCCGCGGCTACACGGAGGTCGAGACGCCCTATGCCGTCCCGACGCCGGGCGAGGAGGTGCACCTGCGCGCGCTCCGTACCGTGGTCCACGGCCCGGACGGCACGGGCCGGGCGCTGTGGCTGCACACCAGCCCCGAGTTCGCCATGAAGCGCCTGCTGGCCGCCGGCGTCGGCCCGGTGTTCCAACTGGCCCGGGTTTGGCGCGACGGCGAGGGCAGCGCCCGCCACGCCGCCGAGTTCACCATGCTGGAATGGTATCGCCCCGGCCTCCACTTCAACGGCCTGATGGACGAAACCGCGGCCCTGCTCCGCGCCGTGCTGCCGCCGGTCGTGACGAGCGGCGGGGTCGAGACCAGCCTCGCCGCCTTCGAGCGCCTGACGGTCGCGGAGGCATTCTCCCGCCATGCCGGCGCCGACGTGCTCAGTACCGCGGGCGATGCTTCCGGCCTCGCCCGAAGCGCCGGGGCGGCGCTGCGTCCCGGGGAAACGTGGGAGGACCTGTTCTTCCGCCTGCTGCTGGAACGGGTCGAGCCGCATCTGGGCCGGGCGCATCCCACCTTCCTCACCCACTGGCCCGCCGCCCAAGCGGCGCTCGCCCGGCGCGACCCGGCGGATGGCCGCGTGGCGCTGCGCTTCGAGCTGTTCGTTTGCGGCACCGAACTCGCCAACGCTTTCGAGGAACTGACCGACCCGGCCGAGCAGCGGGCGCGCTTCACCGAAGACCGCGCCCGGCGCCACGCGCTGTACGGCCCGGATTGGCCGCTGGACGAGGACCTTCTCGCGGCCCTCCGCCACGGGATGCCGCCGTCGTCCGGGATCGCGCTCGGCTTCGACCGCCTGGCGATGCTGGCCGCCGGCGCCGACCGCATCGGCCAAGTGCTTTGGCTGCCTGATTGAAACAGACGGCGGCGCCGCCAACTCCTGCGGTATGAAGCCCATCCTGCCTTTGCTGCTGGCGGCGGCCCTCACCGGCTGCGCTCCGGCCTTCAACCGCCCGGCGTTCCTGGCGACGCTGGTGGGCCAGCCGGAAGCCGAGCTGGTGCGCCAGCTCGGCGTGCCGTCCCGGACCTACGAAACGGACGGCCGCAAGTTCCTGGCCTATGCCGAGCGGCGGTCCGAGGTGATCGGGGGCGGGCCGTTCTTCGGCGGCTTCGGCTATTTCGGCTCGGGGCTGGGCCTGGGCTACGACGCCGGGTTTCCGTCCGAGATCATCGACCGGACCTGCGAAACCACGTTCGAAGTCGGCAATGGCCGCGTGCTGGCCTGGTCGCTGCGCGGCAACGCCTGCTGACCGGAACGAAGCCCGCCGCATCGCGTTGCCCTGGGATGCGTAATACGACGATGCGTGGTGCAATCAAGCGCGCCGCCTGCAACGCGGCGGTGCTGGCCGGGGTGGTGTTTGCGCTGCCCGTCTCCTGCGGGCAGCGCAGCGACGGCGTTTATACCGGCGGCATCCAGCCCAGTCCGGCCAGCCGGGTCAACCCGGCGGAACCTGGCTTCACCAACGACGGCAACCATTCTCGGTAAGGGGACCTCCAGACCATGCGTCTCGTCATCCTGCTTGCGGCCCTGGCCGTGGCCGCTTGCGGCTTGCGGCCGACTGGTCCCCCCGGGCAGTTGAGCAGTACCGACGTGAACCCGATCAGCGGGTCGCGCGGGGGTACCAGCGCGGGGAGCAGCCGATAGGCCGGCGCTGATCAGCGGGCGGCGGCGATGGCGGCGTTCATCGCCCGGACCCCGGCCGCCGGCCCATCCGGGTGCTGCCAAACCGCCCCCACCACCGCGAGGAAGCTGGCGCCGGCCTGCACCAGCGGCGCGCAGTTCGCAGCCGTGATGCCGCCGATGGCGACGCAGGGCAGCTCCATCAGCTCGGCCCACCAGGCGAGCAGCGCCGGATCGGCCCGGGTCGGGGCTTCCTTCGTTGTCGTGGGGAAGAACGCGCCGAACGCCACGTAGTCCGCGCCGGCCTCGCCCGCCTCCATCGCGAGGTCCCGGCTGTCATGGCAGGTAACGCCCAACGTGAGGTCGTCGCCCAGCAACTTGCGCGCTTCGGGCGCCGCGGTGTCGGTCTGCCCGACATGCGCGCCGTCGCAGCCGGTGCCGACCACCAAATCCGCCCGGTCATTCAGCAGGAACGCGACGCCGCGGGCCTGCGCGACCGGGCGCAGCGCGTCGATGGCCCGGCGCCACGCATCGTCCTCCGCCTCCTTCAGCCGAAGCTGCACCGCCGCCACGTCGCCCGCGTCCAACGCCCGGGCGAGCGTGTCGGCGAAGCCGGGGCCGGCCGTGGTCGGCGTGACCAGATAAAGCCGGCACGAGTCCTCCGCGCCCGGCTTTGAAACGTCCATGGTGGCCCCCGGTTACCGCTGCCCGCTGCCGCGCGGCTTAGCCGATGGCGGCGCGCCTGTCACGCCGAGCCAGGCGTCCAGCCGCCGCAAGGCCCCGTGTTCGTTCAAGTCCAACGCGGCCGGCGGCTCCGCGAGCAGCTGGGCGCCCTGCGCCGTGGCGCGTTCGTAGATCTCGGCAAAAGCCGGGCCGGGCCGCAGGACGACCATGCGGCAGCCGAGGCTCAGCGCCTCCAGCGCGCGGCCCGGCGCGTCCCCGCAGTCCAGCACGTCCGGCGGGTCGAGCGCCGGGAACTCGGCCCGCGCCGCGGCAACCAAGGCGCGCCACCAGGCCGCGCCGGCGTAGGACGGCGCGCCCGGCGCGGAAAGCAGCGTCGCCCCGCGCCCCGACGCCAGCGCCGCACGGGCGTGCGTCAGGCCATGGATGACAACAGCCGGGGGAAGCACCATGCTTGACGTTCAAGCGGTTACACGCTTTCTGTTCAAGTCGGAACGAAGCCCCGGGACAGAGCCATGGACAACACCACCCAACCGGCCCAAACCCTCCATCCCGCCGAACGGCTGGAAGCCGCGCTGGCGCGCATCGCCCAGCAAGCCAGTGCGCCCGACCCGGTGGCAACCGAGGTCGCCGCCCGGCTCGACGGCCTGATCGCGCAACTGCGCAGCGCGCTCGAAAAGTAAGGGATTGCGGCCATGGCCCAGCTCACCGTGAAGATCAACGGCTACGCCTACACCGTCGCCTGCGCGGACGGGCAGGAGCAGCACTTGCAGGCCATGGCCGAGCAGGTCGAGTCGCGGGTGGACCGGATCAGGGCGCTCGGCAGCCAAAGCGGCGAAGCGCGCCTGCTGGTGCAGGCCGCGTTGCTGATGGCGGACGAGCTGCACGATTTGAGGCTGGAAATGGCGGCGCTGCGCCGCACCCGGCCGATCACGGCGGAGGACGGCGCGCTCAACGACCGCCTGTTGGCGCTGGCCGACCGCGCCGAGGAGATTGCAGCGACGCTGGAGAGACACTAGATAGGTTGGGCGGAGCTGCCCGGTGCGTCAGGCACTACACCCCCGGGGCCAATAAGCACTCCCTCGGGAGCTGGCACTGCTGTGATCGTGGTCATGGTAACCGGCGCCCACCTGCGCAAGCAGGCTTCGGGAGGGTGAGACGCCAACGGCCAGGGTGGCTCCGTATCCTTTCATGATCCACAGCAAGCAGCAGCAACGTGCCGCCGCTTTCGCCGTCCGGGCCGGACAGGACCGGGCGCTTGGCGTGCACTTGGCGGGATGGTGCCTTTCGGGCTGGCGGTTCCGGCCCCGCTCGGTGATCGCCGGGTTCTGGCCCTTGGCCGGGGAAATCGACATCCGCCCGCTGCTTCTGGCTCTGGCTGGCCGGGGGCATTCGATCGTGCTTCCCGTGACGCCGGCGCGCGGCAACCCCTTGAGTTTCCAGCGTTGGCGGCCCGGCGACGTGCTGATCCGCGAACGGTTCGGCACGGTTCGGCCGACCGGCGAACCCATGGTGCCCGACCTGCTGCTCGTGCCGCTGCTCGCCTTTGACGGCGGGTGCCGGCGCTTGGGCTACGGCGGCGGCTTCTACGACCGGACCCTTGCCGGGCTGCCCGGCCGCGTCGCCATCGGCTGCGCCTTTGCGGCGCAGCGTGTGGATTGCGTGGCGGCGGAGGCGCATGACATCCCGCTCCAAGCCGTTGCGACCGAGCGCGGCCTCATGCTTCCAAAGGACTGACCATGCGGATTTTGTTTCTGGGCGACGTGGTGGGGCGATCCGGCCGGGACGCCGTGGCCGCCACCCTGCCGCGGCTGCGTGCGGCGCTGCTGGCGGACTTGGTGGTGGTGAACGGGGAGAATGCCAGCCATGGCTTCGGCCTCGCGCCCGAGATGGCACAAGCCATGTTCGCCGCGGGCGCCGACGTGATCACGCTTGGCAACCATTCCTGGGACCGGCGGGAGCTGATCCCATACATCGCGCAGGAACCGCGGGTGATTCGGCCGCTGAACTTCCCGCCGGGCACGCCGGGCGCCGGGTCGTTCGTCGTGGCGCTGGCGGATGGGCGGCGCGCGCTGGTGCTGAACGCCATGGGGCGGTTGTTCATGGACGCGCTCGACTGCCCGTTCCGCGGCACGGCGGAGCTGCTGGCGCGTTACAAGCTGGGCGCCAGCGTTTCTGCCATCGTGGCGGATTTCCACGCGGAAGCGACGAGCGAGAAGATGGCCTATGCCCATTCCTTTGACGGCGCGGTGTCGCTCGTGGTCGGCACCCACACGCATTGCCCCTCGGCTGATCACCAAATCCTGCCGGGCGGCACCGCGTTCCAATCGGACGCGGGGATGTGCGGCGACTACGACAGCGTGATCGGCATGGCCAAAGAGGGCGCTGCCGCCCGGTTCTGGTCCAAAATGCCGGGCGAGCGGATGCAGCCGGCGGGCGGAGAGGCGACGGTGTGCGGGTTGTTCGTGGTGACGGACGACCGGACGGGGCTGGCGGTGCGCGTGGAGCCGGTGCGGCAGGGGGGAAGGTTGTCGCAGGCGATGCCGGGTAATTAGGCAGCCTAAGTTCGAGTCGGAACACTTGAAATGGCGAATGGGTGGTGTGTCAGCGCGAACCACAGTTGGACAGACTATTTGATACCGCTGAGGCGAGCTGTCCTACGCGCACCGGTGTTGCCAAGGCCGCTACGCCGGCCATGCCCAGCGTTCTCACTGGCGGCAATGCGTCTGCCTGCACCACAAAGAACTGCCATTGCGTGGGATCGCGGTGGTCCGCTTGTTCCCTGTCTATGACTGGGTGCCAAGCAAGCACGTAGATCTCGGCATTCCGACCAGGCCGCGCCACATATGTCTCGCCTTCCCAATATCCCTTGCGCGCCCCGACATCCCATCGGGCAACGGTGGGTGCCTTTGACGTCCAGCTTTGAGATGCTGCGGACTGCTTCACCTCAAGCTGCGCGCCAGAGGGGTGCGTGAAGTCGCAGCGATGGTAGTCCTCTGAGCACCAGCGCCATTCGGGGCACAGTACGGTGGCAACAATCGCTTCGGCAATAAGGCCGCGATTGCTGTTCGTCACCAGCCTCGATCCAAACGCGCGCCCGGCGGCGAGCTGGACGATCTCAGACGAACTGACCATCAATTACGTTGCACCGACTTCATCATTCTTGGCGTGCCACAGGAGGAGTCGTTCTGTCCACATCAGAACCGATCTGAGCCGCCTGGCCAGAATCGGTTTCAAGCCTGCGTCCCGACTGCTACGCTCACGCCTCGCGTTCATGGAACAAGACTTTCCCAATGGCCGGCCACAGCCAATTCAAGAACATCATGCACCGCAAGGGCGCGCAGGACGCCCGGCGCGCCCGGCAGTTCGCCAAGCTGATCCGCGAGATCACCGTCTCCGCTCGCATCGGCTTGCCCGACCCCGCCGCCAACCCGCGGCTCCGCACCGCCATGGCGGAAGCGCGCGGCGCCAACATGCCGCGCGACACCATCGAGCGTGCCGTCAAAAAGGCGACCGGCGCCGCGGGCGGCGAGGATTACGTGGATGTACGCTACGAGGGCTATGGCCCCGCCGGCGTCGCCGTGATCGTGGAAGCGCTGACCGACAACCGCAACCGCACTGCCTCCGATGTGCGTGCCGCGTTCAACAAGCATGGCGGCGCGCTGGGGGAGACCAACTCGGTCGCCTTCATGTTCACGCGCCTCGGCGTCATCCAGTACCCGCCGGAGACCGCCACCGCCGACGCCATGCTGGAGGCCGCCATCGACGCCGGGGCCGACAACGCCGAAAGCGGGCCGGACGGCCACGAAGTCACCTGCGCCCCTGACGACTGGCAGGCGGTGCGCGACGCCCTGGAAACCCGGTTCGGCCCGCCCGCCGCGGCCCGCCTCGATTGGCGGCCCGGCACGACGGTCACGCTCGACGAGGAGCGCGCCGCCAGCCTGCTCAAGCTGATCGACGCGCTGGAGGACAACGACGACGTGCAGAACGTTTACGCCAACTTCGAGATCCCCGAAGCCGTGCTGCAGGCGCTGTCGGCCTGATGGGAGCGGGCGCGCGCTTGATGGGGATCGACCCGGGGCTGCGCTTCACCGGCTGGGGCGTGATCGACGTGCACGGCAACCGGCTGCGCCATGTGGCGGACGGCGTGATCGCCACGGACAACACGGACAGCGTGCCGCACCGGCTGAAATTCCTGCACGACGCGCTCACCCTGCTGTTCCGGGAGCACCGTCCGGACGAGGCGGCGGTGGAGGAAACCTACGTGAACCGCAACGGCACCGCGACCTTGAAGCTCGGCTACGCCCGTGGGGTCGCGCTGCTGGCGCCGGCGATGGCGGGCATCCTGGTTTCGGAATACGGCGCGATGGGCGTGAAGCAGGCCGTCGTCGGCACCGGGGGCGCCACCAAGGAGCAGGTGGCGCTGATGGTCCGCCGTTTGCTGCCCGGCGCCACCCTGCGCCGGGCGGACGCCGCCGACGCGCTGGCGGTCGCGATCTGCCATGCCCACCACCGCGCCACCCGGCTCCGCGTCGTCGCCGGCACGGTCATGGCGTGATCGCGCTGCTGCATGGCCGGGTCGATGCGCTGGACGCCGGGAGCTGCATCATCGACGTGAACGGCGTGGGCTACCTGGTGCAGGCCTCCACCCGGACGCTCTCGGCCCTCCCGCCCGCGCCGGCAGTGGCGCGCGTGCTGATCGAGACGCACGTGCGGGACGACGCCATCACCCTTTACGGCTTCGCCGAGCCCTCGGAGCGCGAATGGTTCCGCCTGCTGCTCACGGTCCAGGGCGTGGGCGCCAAGGTCGCGCTGAGCATCCTGTCCGCCCTGTCCCCGGATGGCCTGATCGGCGCCATCGCTGCCGGCGACCGGGCCAGCCTGACCCGCGCGCCCGGCGTCGGCGCCAAGCTGGCGATCCGGCTGCTGAGCGAGCTTCGTGACAAGGCGGGCACCATGCCGGCCGGACCCGGTTTCGCCATCCCTGCCGCGGCGCCCGAAGGCGGCACGGAAGCGGACGCGCTGTCTGCCCTGGTCAACATCGGCTACCGCCGGTCGGAGGCGTATCCCGTCGTGGTGCGGATCATGGCCGGGCTGGGGGAGGGCGCCGGGCTTGACCAGGTGATCCGCGACAGCCTTCGGGAGCTGGCCATTAAATGAGTGACGACCGCACCCTCGACCCCGTTCGCGGGGAGGACGACGCCGGGGAGGCGAGCCTCCGCCCGCAGACGCTCGCCGAGTTCATCGGGCAGAAGGCAAGCCGGGAGAACCTGCGCATCTTCATCCAGGCCGCCCGCGGCCGGGGGGAGGCGATGGACCACGTGCTGCTGCACGGGCCGCCAGGCCTCGGCAAGACGACGCTGTCGCAGATCGTGGCGCGGGAGCTGGGGGTGGGGTTCCGCGCGACCTCCGGCCCCGTGATCCAGCGCGCCGGCGACCTCGCCGCCATCCTCACCAACCTGCAGCCGCGCGACGTGCTGTTCATCGACGAGATCCACCGGCTGCAGCCCGCCATCGAGGAGGTGCTGTATCCCGCGATGGAGGACTTCCAGCTCGACCTCATCATCGGGGAAGGCCCGGCGGCGCGCAGCGTGCGGATCGACCTGTCGCCGTTCACCTTGGTGGGCGCCACGACGCGCGCCGGGCTGTTGGCGACGCCGCTGCGCGACCGCTTCGGCATCCCGCTGCGGCTGATCTTCTACACCTTTGCCGAACTCGAACTGATCGTGGCGCGCGGCGCGGAGAAGCTCGGCTTCAACCTAACTGCCGAGGGTGCCGCGGAGATCGCGCGCCGGTCCCGCGGCACGCCGCGTATCGCCGGGCGCCTACTGCGCCGGGTGCGGGACTTTGCGACCGTCGCGGGACAGGACCCGGTGGACCGCGCGATGGCCGACGCGGCGCTGACCCGGCTGGAGGTGGACCGCCTGGGCCTCGACGCCATGGACCGCCGCTACCTGCGCCGCATCGCCGAGCACCACGCGGGCGGCCCGGTCGGAGTCGAAACCTTGGCCGCCGCCCTGGCGGAAGCGCGCGACACGCTGGAAGACGTGATCGAACCCTACTTGATTCAGGAAGGCATGGTCCTCCGCACCAGCCGCGGCCGGATGCTGGGAGAGGCGGGGTGGCGCCACTTGGGCCTGGCGCCCCCGACGAATCAGCCGCAACTCGACCTGCTGCGCGACCACGCCACCGACCCGGCCTCTCCGGAGTGACGACGTATCGCCTGTGCTTGCGGGTTTACTACGAGGACACCGACGCCGGCGGCATCGTCTATCACGCGCGCTATTTGGCCTTCGCCGAGCGCGCCCGGACGGAGGCGCTGCGGGAGGCCGGCGTGCCCCATGCGGAGCTTGTTGCCGGGCACGGGCTATCTTTTGTGGTGCGTCACGCGGAGATAGGCTACCTGCGGCCGGCACGGCTCGATGAGGAACTCGTCGTGGTCACAGGCCCATGGGCGATGGGGGGCGCGTCCGTAAACCTGCAGCAACGGTTCGAGGTCGCCGGGCAGGCCGTGGCGACCCTGGACATCAAAATCGCCTGCGTGCGGCAGGCGGACGGGCGGCCGGCGCGGATTCCGGACCGCTGGCGCGCGGCGCTGGCCGGCAAAGCGGAAGGAGTCTGAGTTGGATCGTGCGGTGGATGCGGCGGGCCTGGCGACGGGCGACATGTCGGTTGTTGGGCTGTTCCTGCAAGCGGACCTGGTGGTCAAAACCGTGCTGGTCCTGCTGCTGCTCGCCAGCGTCTGGGTTTGGGCCATCGTGTTCGAGAAGGTGGTGACGCTGCGCCGGGCCAACCGGGCGGCGGACGGGTTCGAGGACCGGTTCTGGTCCGGCGGCAGCCTGGACGACATGTACGAGGGGGAGGGCGTCAAGCCTACCCATCCCCTGGCCGCCGTGTTCGGCGCCGCCATGGGCGAATGGCGGCGCAGCGCCCGGGTCGCCGGCGCCGACATGAGCCGCGGCAGCGTGCGGGACCGCGTGGACCGCACGGTGGCCGTCACCATTCAGCGCGAAATGGACCGCATGGAGCGCTGGATGGTGTTCCTGGCCTCCGTCGGCTCCACCGCGCCGTTCGTCGGCTTGTTCGGCACGGTGTGGGGCATCATGCGCTCCTTCTCGGCGATTGCCACCAGCCGCAACACCAACCTGTCCGTGGTGGCGCCCGGCATTGCGGAGGCGCTGTTCGCCACCGCCATCGGTCTGGTGGCGGCGATCCCGGCGGTGCTGGCCTACAACAAGCTCAGCAACGACCTGTCCCGCTTCGCCGCCCGCATGGAGGGCTTCGGGTCGGAGTTCGCCGCCATCCTGTCCCGCCAGTCCGAAGAAAGGGCCTGAGCATGGCGGGGCCGATCACCCGGCGGGGCAGGGGCCGCTACCGGCCGCTCGCCGAGATCAACGTGACGCCGCTCGTGGATGTCATGCTGGTGCTGTTGATCGTGTTCATGGTGGCCGCCCCGCTGATGACCTCCGGCGTGCCGGTGGACCTGCCCAAGACCAGCGCCGCGCCGCTGAACCAGGACGCCGACCCCCTGACCGTTTCGGTGAACGCGGAGGGCAAGATCTTCCTGCAGGACGCGGAGGCGACCTTGCCGGAACTGGTCAGCAAGCTGCAGGCGGTGTCCGACAACAAGACGGACCGCCGCATCTTCGTGCGGGGCGACAAGGGCATCAACTACGGCCGCGTGCTGGAGGTGATGGCGACCATCACGCAGGGCGGCTTCACCAAGGTGGCGCTGCTGGCGGAGCAGACCGGCGGCCCGGCGGCTGCTGCCAAGCCCGGGACGCCGCCCGGCGCCGCCCAGCCGCCCGCCGCCCCACCCCCGGCCGCCACCGCCCCCCGCCGCCAAGGCCGCGGCTAGGACCCGGGGCGCGGAAGCCGCTCGCTGCCGCCATGACTCCGACCCTGCGCCGCGGCGGCGCGCTTTCCTTTCTGCTCCATGCCGCGGCGCTGTTCGCGGTGGTCGCGACCTTGCGGCCCCGCTTGCCGCCGGAAACGGACGCCGAAGCAACGGCTGTGACCGTGCAGTTCGAGGCCGCGCCCACCCCGGCCCCACGTGCGCCCACGCCCGCGCCTGCTTCCACGCCAACTCCGCCTGCCCCCGTGCCGGCCCCGCCCGCGCCGGAGCCGCCGGTCGCGCCGCCACCGCTTCCACCGCCGCCCACGCCAGCCCCGCCGCGTCCGCCCGTCCCGGCCCCGTTGCCGCCACCGCCGCCCGCGCCGGAGCAGGCCGCTCCCGCGCCGTTGCCCGCGCCGCCCATACCGCCGCCGGCCCGCCCGGCGCCCGCCGTCCCGACGCCGCCCAGCCCAGCCCAGCCCGACCCGGACCGCCGCCCCGCGCCCGACAGCAAGGCGCTGGAAAGCGCGCTGGACCGGCTGCGCTCCCAGCAGGCCAGCAAGGAACCGCCGCGCGCCCCATCGCCGCCCCGTGCCGGCACGCCCGGCGGCGGCAGCCCGGCCGGCATCGACAACGCGCTGCTCAGCAGCGGGGTGCGCCAGGCAATTGGCGAGCAGCTCCGGGAATGCTGGACCGGCGACAAGAGCGCGCTCGACTACGACAAGCAGTCCGTGCGCCTGGTGGTGACGACGGACCCGACCGGCACGATCCGGGTGGCGGACATCGCGGCCAACGATGCGTCCCGCACCGGCAGCGGCGTCGCCCGCGCCTTTGCCGAGCGCGCCCGGCGGGCGGCGCTCGACCCGCAATGCGCGCAGCTTCCGCTGCCGGACAAGCTCAAAGGACAAAACCGTACCTTTGAAATCACGTTTCGGCCCTGACCGGCCGCCCGCATCGGAGATGCCTGCATGAACCCGACTCGCCTGCTCCTGGCCCGCCGCAGCCTGCTGGCCGGCGCCGCCGTTTCCGCCGCGCCGCTGCTGGCGCGCAGCCCCATGGCCCAAGGCATCGGCGGCGGCAACCAGCAGCCGGAGATCACCGTGGACCGCGCCCGCGCGGCGCCCATTCCCATCGCCATCCCGAGCTTCGCCGGCATCCCGCTCGGCGCGGAGATGACCGGCGTGATCACCAACAACCTGGGCCGCTCCGGCCTGTTCCGCACGATCAGCCCGGCGGCGCCGGCCGGCAGCGACGGCGATACCCCCAATTTCCAAAGCTGGAAGGCGCTCGGTGCGCAGGCGCTGGTCACCGGCCGCGCGGAAGGCGGCGGCTCCAACGTGCGGGTCGAGTTCCGGCTGTGGGACGTGCTGCCGGGCCAGCAGATCCAGGGCACCGCCTACACCACCACCTCGGCCAACTGGCGCCGCATCGCGCACATCATCAGCGACGTGATCTACGAGCGCCTGCTCGGCGAGAAGGGCTACTTCGACACCCGGATCGCGTATGTCGCCGGCAGCGGGCCGCGCGACCGCCGGGTGAAGCGGCTCGCGATCATGGACCAGGACGGGGAAGGCAACCGCTTCCTGACCGACGGCACCTGGCTCGCGTTGACACCCCGCTTCCACCCGACGCGCGACCAGATCGTGTTCATGTCGTTCCAGAACAACCGGCCGCGGGTGTACACCTTTGACCTCGGCACCAACACGCAGCGTGTGCTCGGCGAGTACGAGGGCATGACGTTTGCGCCGCGCTTCAGCCCGGACGGCAACACCATCATCATGTCGGTCGCCCGCGGCAGCGGGTCGGAGATCGTCTCGGTCGGCCTGGGCGGCGGGCCGGAGCGGCGGCTGACCACCGGCGGCGCCATCGACACCAGCCCGTGCTACAGCTCGGACGGCACGCAGATCGTGTTCAACTCGGACCGCGGCGGCGACCAGCAGCTTTACGTCATGGACGCGGGCGGCGGCGGCGTGCGGCGCATCAGCTTCGGGCGCGGGCGCTACGCCACGCCGGTATGGTCGCCGCGCGGCGACCTGATCGCGTTCACCCGGCTGACCGGCGGCACCTTTGCGATTGGGGTGATGCGCCCGGACGGGTCGGGCGAGCGCATCCTGTCGGAAAGCTTCTCCGTGGAAGGGCCGACGTTTGCGCCCAACGGCCGCGTGCTGATGTTCTACCGGGAGACCCCGGCGCGCGACCGCAGCGGCGTCGGCTATTCCTCCCGCCTGGTGTCCATCGACATCACCGGCTTCAACGAGCGCGTGGTCAACACCCCGACCGACGCCTCCGACCCGGCCTGGTCGCCGCTTCTGGCCTGAGCCGGGTAGGCACTCCGGTTCCGGGCCGCCGGCGTGCTTGACCCGCATCCGCCGGCAGCGTAACGCGCATGAAAGTGGAACGATCAGGACTCGCAGCCGGGTCCAGCCAGTCTATAGCTAAGGAGAGCAGCACCATGAAGTTCAAGCTGATCGGCGTTTTCACGGCCGTGGCCCTGCTGGGCGCCTGCGCGGACAAGGCGACGACCACCGGCGCTGCCACCGGGTCCGGCGCCACGTCCGGCACGGCCGGTGTCACGCCGGGCAGCCAGCAGGACCTGGTCGCCAACGTCGGCGACCGGGTGTTCTATTCGCTCGACAGCTCGTCCCTGGACGGGGACTCGCGGTCCACGCTGGATCGGCAGGCGAGTTGGCTGGCCCGCTATCCGCAGTCCGGCGTCCAGGTGGCCGGCAACTGCGATGAGCGCGGCACGACGGAGTACAACCTGGCGCTCGGCCAGCGCCGGGCCAATGCCGCCCGCGACTACTTGGTGGCCCGCGGCACGGCGTCGGCGCGCATCACGGCGGTCAGCTACGGCAAGGAGCGTCCGACGGCGCTCGGCTCGGACGATCAGGCGTATGCGCAGAACCGGAATGCGACGACGTCGGTTCGCTAGGCGGATGCGGCTCGCGCCCGCCCTGGTCGCGCTGGCGGTCGGCCTGGCCGCGGCGCCGGCCTGGGCGCAGTTGGACAGCCGCGACGCGATTGCGCTGCAGAACCAGATCCTGGAGCTGCGCCGCGACCTGCAAGGGCTGCAAGCGCAGCGCGGCGCGCCGGCGCTGCCCCCGCCGGTGCGCCGGGGCGGGGATGGCGGCGGCAGCGAGATCGCGGCGCAGTTGCTCGACCGCGTGGCGCAGCTTGAAGATGACGTGCGCCGCCTGCGCGGGCAGCTTGACGAGCAGGCCAACGCTTCCCGGCGGCAGATGGACGACCTGTCCAAGCAGGTGGCCGACCTGAACTTCCGGCTGCAGAACTCGGGACCTTCGGGCGGGCCGGGTCCGCGGGCATCGCCGGACGCTTCGGCAGCCGGGCCGGCGCCATCCGGGCGGCGCCCAGCCGAGCTTGCCATGCAGGAGGGCAACGCCGCCCTGGCCCGGCGCGACTACGGCGTCGCCGAGGCGGCGGCACGCGAGGTGCTGTCCGGTGGCAGGGGCGGGCCGCGCGCCGGGGACGCGCAGTTCCTGCTGGCGCAGGCTTTGATGGGCAAGCGCGACTACCCGGGCGCCGCGGTGGCTTACGACGACGCTTATAACCGTTCGCGCACGGGGTCGCGGGCGCCGGATGCCCTGTTGGGCCTGGCGAACGCCCTGGCCGCGTTGAACGACCGGGCCAATGCCTGCGCCGCGCTCGACAAGCTGCGAACCGAGTTCCCCGCACCCCGCGCGAACCTGCGGGACGCCGCCACCGCGGCGCGCGGCCGATCCGGCTGCCCTTGAACGACGAGCCGGTCTCCCCGGCGGAGTTCGCGGCGCTGATGGCCGCCGTCGGGCCGTTCGGCCGGGAACGCCGGGTCGCGGTGGCCGTGTCCGGCGGCGCCGACAGCATGGCTTTGGCATTGCTGCTCGCCGGGTGGGGGCGGCCGGCGGCGATGATCGTCGATCACGGCCTGCGACCCGAATCGGGCGCCGAGGCGGCCTCCACGGCGGCGCGACTGGCCGGGTTGGGGGTTGCCGCCCGCGTGCTGCCGCTTTCGGGGCTGGCGCGCGGTCCGGCGCTGGCCGAGCGCGCGCGGACCGCCCGATACGCCGCCCTGGCGGCGGCCTGCCGGGATGCCGGGCTTACCGACCTGCTGCTGGCTCACCACGCGCAGGACCAGGCCGAGACCTTGCTGCTCCGCCAAGACGCCGGCAGCGGGCCGGCTGGCCTGGCCGGCATGGCGGCGGTGACGCATGGGGAGACGGTCCGGCTGCTGCGCCCCTTGCTGACAGTGACGCCGGCCCGGCTGCGCGCGACCCTGCGCCAGGCCGGGGCAGGCTGGGTCGAGGACCCCAGCAACACGGACCCGGCGACTCCTCGCGCCAGGCTGCGCGCCGCGTTCGCGCGGGGGGACGCGGCCCCGGTGCCGGAGCTTTGCCAAGCAGCGCGGCGGCACGGCGCGGCGCGGCGCGAGCGGGAGACCGCCGTCGCTGACGAACTGGCGCGGCATGTCAGCCTGTTGCTCGGCGGCGTCGCCGCCATCGCCGGGCCGGCCATCAGCGCCGCGGCGCTGTCCGCCCTGATCTGGACCGTATCAGGCGCGCGCCACCCTCCCGGAACCGCCGCCGTGGCGCGCTTGGCCGAACGGCTGCGCCCGGCCACCCTGCACGGCGTGGCGGTTCTGCCGACGCCGGGCGGCTGGCTGGTTGGGCGGGAAGCGGCGGCCCAGGCCGGCGCGGTCCCGGCGCAAGCAGGCGCCGTGTGGGACCGCCGGTTCCGCCTGCTGGCAGCGCCGCCGCGTGAAGGCACCTTGGGGCCGCTCGGCAGCGACGCCGCGCGGCTGCGGCGGTGGTCCGGCCTGCCGGCGGCGCTGCTGCGGACGTTGCCGGCGATCCGGTGCAGTTACGGATTGTTTGCGGTGCCGAGTTTAGCCTATCCTGATCCGGATACCTGCCGTGCCGTGCCGATCGCGTTCTGCCCACCTCGCCCGGCCGCGCCTGCGCCTTTTGCACCGGGCTGATCGGGTGGGGATGTGCAGGCGGCACCGGCGCACTATGTTGAGGTTCTGATAAGCGGCGCCGGCCCATGTTGGGCCGGGAACGAGGATACCGGGACCGCTCCGATTGCGCCCAGGCCCGGGTGAGATGACTGGATCGCCAGGATCATATGATGAGCAATTTCGGCCGCAATCTAGCGCTCTGGGTCATAATCGCCCTGCTGCTCGTGGTGCTGTTCAACCTGTTCCAGCCCGGAAGCACGCAACGCACGGCGACCCAGGTTGCCTATTCCGACTTCATCGGTGACGTCAATGGGGGACGTGTCCGCGACGTGCTAATCCAAGGCCGCACGGTCTCGGGCCAGTTGGCGGACGGGCGCACCTTTCAGACCTACACGCCCGAAGACCCGGCGCTGGTCAGCCGCCTGACCGAGAAGGGCGTGCGGGTGATCGCCAAGCCCGAGGAAAGCGACAACCCGCTGCTGCACTACTTGCTGAGCTGGTTCCCCATGCTGCTGCTGATCGGCGTGTGGGTGTTCTTCATGCGCCAGATGCAGTCGGGTGGCGGCCGGGCCATGGGCTTCGGCAAGTCCCGCGCCCGTTTGCTGACGGAGAAGCAGGGCCGCGTGACGTTTGACGACGTGGCCGGCATCGACGAGGCCAAGTCCGAGCTGCAGGAAATCGTCGAGTTCCTAAAGGATCCGCAGAAATTCCAGCGCCTGGGCGGCAAGATCCCCAAGGGCGTGCTGCTGGTCGGCCCGCCGGGCACGGGTAAGACGCTGCTGGCCCGCGCCATCGCCGGCGAGGCCAACGTGCCGTTCTTCACCATCTCGGGTTCCGACTTCGTGGAGATGTTCGTGGGCGTCGGCGCCAGCCGCGTGCGCGACATGTTCGAGCAGGGCAAGAAGAACGCCCCCTGCATCATCTTCATCGACGAGATCGACGCCGTGGGCCGGCACCGCGGCGCGGGCCTCGGCGGCGGCAACGACGAGCGCGAGCAGACGCTGAACCAAATGCTCGTCGAGATGGACGGGTTCGAGAGCAACGAGGGCGTCATCCTGATCGCCGCGACCAACCGTCCGGACGTGCTGGACCCGGCGCTGCTGCGTCCCGGCCGGTTCGACCGCCAGGTGGTGGTGCCGAACCCGGACGTGAACGGCCGCGAGAAGATCCTCCGCGTGCACATGCGGAAGGTGCCGCTGGCCAGCGACGTGGACCCGAAGGTGATTGCCCGCGGCACACCGGGCTTCTCTGGCGCGGACCTCGCCAACTTGGTGAACGAGGCGGCGCTGCTCGCGGCCCGGCTCGGCAAGCGGGTGGTGGCGATGTCCGAGTTCGAGAACGCCAAGGACAAGGTGATGATGGGCGCGGAGCGGAAGTCGCTCGTCATGAGCGAGGATGAGAAGCGCATGACCGCCTACCACGAGGCCGGCCATGCCCTGTGCGCCATCAACGACCCGGAGTGCGACCCGGTACATAAGGCGACCATCATCCCGCGCGGCCGGGCGCTGGGCCTGGTGATGAGCCTGCCGGAAGGCGACCGCTTGTCCGAAAGCAAGGCGCGGCTGCTGGCCCGCATGAAGATGGCGATGGGCGGACGCGTCGCAGAGGAGTTGGTGTTTGGGCCGGACAAGGTGTCGAACGGCGCCGCCGGGGACATCAAGCAGGCGACCAACATCGCCCGCGTGATGGTCACCGAGTGGGGCATGAGCGACAAGCTCGGCATGATCGCTTACGGCGACAACAGCCAGGAGGTGTTCCTGGGCCACTCGGTCACGCAGAACAAGAACGTGTCCGAAGTCACCGCCCGGGAGATCGACGCAGAGATCAAGCAGATCATCGACAACGCTTACGGTGGTGCCAAGAGTCTGCTGACCGAGCGTTTGGAAGAACTGCACCGTTTGGCGCGCGGCCTTCTGGAGTATGAAACGCTGTCGGGCGAGGATATCCGCACCGTGCTGCGCGGCGATCCCGTCATCCGCAAGGTGGTCGATGAGCCTGCCGCGGAAAGCCGGCGCGCGTCGGTGCCCTCGGCCGGGCGCCCGGCAGCGCCGCCGCCGCCCACTGGCGGCGGGCTTGGTCCGGCGCCGCAGCCGGGCTAGGCGGGTTTGATTGGAACGGCCGGCATCACCTGATGCCGGCCGTTTCCATGACCGCCATGCTGAAATCCGCGACTACTTCCCATGACGTTCCGGGCCATGAATGGGCTGGGCTGTCCCCCGGCCCGGTCGTCATGGGCATCCTCAACGTCACACCAGACAGCTTCAGCGATGGCGGCGATGCCATGGATGCGGCCCAGGCCATCGCGGCCGGGCAGCGGATGATCGCGGAAGGCGCCGGCATCCTCGACATCGGCGGTGAATCGACCCGGCCCGGCGCTGTGCCTATTTCGCCCGAGGAGGAACAGCGCCGCGTGCTGCCGGTGATCGCGGCGCTTGCTGGCCGCGGCGTGCCGCTTTCCGTCGATACGAGGAATGCCGGCACCATGGCGGCGGCGCTCGACGCCGGGGCGGCGGTCGTCAACGATGTTTCGGCCTTGGCCCATGACCCGGCGGCGGCGGCGCTCCTGGCCCGTCGCGGCTGCCCCGTAGTGCTGATGCACATGCGGGGCACGCCGGCCACGATGATGGCGCACGCGGCCTATGGCGATGTCGTGGCGGAGGTCATGGCCGAACTCGCCGCGCGGATCGACGCGGCGGAGGCCGCAGGCATCGCCCGTTCCAGCATCGTCATCGACCCCGGCATCGGCTTTGCCAAGACGGACGAGCATAACATTCTGCTATTGCAACGTTTGCCGATCTTGCTAGGCTTGGGATGCCGGATCGTGGTCGGGGTGTCGCGCAAGCGGTTCATCGGCCAGTTGAGCGGCGTGGAGGACGCAAAACAGCGCATGGCCGGTTCAATCGCTGCGGGCCTGTATGCTTTGTCACAGGGCGCGACCATTCTCCGGGTTCACGATGTCGCAGCAACGGTCCAGGCCGTTCGGACCTGGCGGGGGCTGGCCGGCTGACCTATTGATCCTCTCAAAAACCTGGGGAACATCATGACGACCAGTAGGCGCCTGTTCGGCACGGACGGCATTCGCGGCAAGGCCAACGCGGACCCGATGACGGCGGAAACGGCGCTGCAACTGGGCCAGGCCGCCGGGCTAATCTTCGTCCGCGGCAACCACCGGCATCAGGTCGTGATCGGCAAGGACACCCGCCTGTCGGGCTACATGATCGAGCCGGCCTTAGTCGCGGGCTTCATCGGCGCGGGCATGGACGTGATCCTGGTCGGCCCGTTGCCGACGCCTGCCATTGCCATGCTGACCCGCAGCCTGCGCGCCGACCTCGGGGTGATGATCTCCGCGTCGCACAACCATTTTGAGGATAACGGCATCAAGCTGTTCGGCCCCGACGGGTTCAAGCTGTCGGACCAGACGGAGCTGGACATCGAGATGCTGATGGCGGCGGACCGGTCCGCGCAGTTGGCGGCGCCCTCCAAGCTCGGCCGCGCCGTCCGGCTGAACGACGCCGGCGGGCGTTACATCGAGGCCGCCAAGGGCACGTTCCCCCGCGGCGTCACGCTTACCGGGCTGAAGATCGTCGTGGATTGCGCGAACGGCGCCGCTTACAGCGTGGCGCCGACCGTATTGTGGGAACTCGGCGCCACCATCATCCCGGTGGGGGTGGAACCTGATGGGTTCAACATCAACAGCGGCTGCGGCTCCACCGTGCCGTCCTTCCTGTGCTCCAAGGTGCTGGAGCACGGCGCCGACCTCGGCTTGGCGCTCGACGGGGACGCGGACCGGCTTCTGCTGTCCGACGAGCGCGGCAAGATCATCGACGGCGATCAGATCCTGGGCTTGATCGCGCAGTATTGGGGCCGGGCCGGGCGGCTGACCGGGGATGGCGTGGTCGCCACGGTGATGTCCAACCTGGGGTTGGAGCGGTTCCTGGCATCTGAGGGCGTGGCGCTGCATCGCACCCAGGTCGGCGACCGCTACGTGGCCGAGCGTATGCGCGCCAGCGGCAACAACGTCGGCGGCGAGCAGTCCGGCCACATGATCCTGTCGGACTACGCGACGACGGGCGACGGCCTGGTCGCGGCGCTGCAGGTGCTGGCCGTGCTGGTGCAGCAGGGCCGCCCGGCAAGCGAAGCGTGCAAGCTGTTCGACCCGCTGCCGCAGATGCTGCGCAGCGTGCGCTTCACCGGGCGCTCGCCGCTGAAGGACCCCCAAGTGATCGCGGCGGTCGCCGATGCGGAGGCCGAACTGGGCCAGACCGGGCGCCTGCTGCTGCGCCTGAGCGGCACCGAGCCGGTCCTGCGCGTCATGGCGGAGGGTGAGGATGAGGCGATGGTGAGCCGGATCGTCGCCCAGCTTTGCGACACGGTTCTCGCAGCCACCCATGAGCCTGCATGAGCGGCCTGCCCGCCGGCCGCGTCCTGGTCGTCGCGGGGTCGGACTCCGGCGGCGGCGCGGGCATCCAGGCGGACATCAAGGCGATCATGGCCTTGGGCGGCTACGCCGCGACCGCGATCACGGCGCTCACGGCGCAGAACACGTTGGGCGTACACGGCGTGCTGCCGGTGCCCCCGCACTTCGTCCGCCAGCAGATCGATGCCGTGCTGGACGACATCGGCGCGGATGCGGTGAAAACCGGGATGCTGGGCAGCGCGGAGGTCGTGCAGACGGTGGCGGCGGCGCTGCGTCGGCGTGGCAGCCCCCCCCTGGTGGTGGACCCGGTGATGGTCGCCAAGGGCGGGGCGCGGCTGCTGGACGACCCGGCGGTTGCCGCCTTGCGCCGCGACCTGCTTCCGCTCGCGGCCCTGCTGACGCCCAACGTGCCGGAGGCGGAGGCGCTGACCGGCCTTTCCATCAACGACCACGCCGCCGCGCGGCGAGCGGCGCAGGCGCTGCTGGACCTGGGCGCCGCGGCGGTGCTGCTGAAAGGCGGGCACTTGGACGGGGCGGTGGTGCAGGACATCCTGGCGACCCCCGCCGGGCTTGAGGTCATCGAAAGCCCGCGCGTGGACACGCGCCACACTCACGGCACCGGCTGCACGCTGGCCAGCGCGGTCGCTGCCGGGCTGGCGCAGGGCATGACGCTCTCGGACGCAGTGCGGCGCGGCACCGCTTACGTCCATGCGGCGATCTTGGCCGCACCTGGGTTCGGCGCCGGGCACGGCCCGCTTGGGCACGGCGTGACCGTCGATCCCGCCCGGCTTGCCGCGGTGCCTGCCCGCGATTAAGTCTCCCGGCGGGCCACGTCCCCCCACCGGGACGCTTCTCTTCTGAAAGGGAGAGCGAACATGACGCTCGCACTCGACACCGCGCCGGTCGCGGCCAAGCCGCATTTGCGCCCGGCCAACCCCGACTTCTCATCCGGTCCCTGCGCCAAGCGCCCCGGCTGGAGCCTGGACGCGCTGTCCGGCGCCCTGCTGGCCCGCAGCCACCGTGCGGCCGGGCCGAAGGCGCGCTTGGCAGAGGTGATCGACCGCTCCCGCGCCATCCTGGGCTTGCCACAGGACTGGCTGCTCGGCATCGTGCCCGGCTCCGACACGGGCGCGGTCGAGATGGCGATGTGGTCCCTGCTCGGCGCCCGCGGCGTGGATATCCTAGCGTTCGAGAGTTTTTCCGAGGCTTGGGCCACCGATGTCGTGAAGCAGCTCAAGCTCGCCAACGCCCGGGTGTTGTCGGCGCCCTATGGCAGCCTACCGGACCTCGCCCAGGTCGATCCCGCCCGCGATCTCGTGTTGGCCTGGAACGGCACGACTTCCGGCGTGCGGCTGCCCCACGCCGATTGGATCGCGGGGGACCGCGAAGGGCTGGTGATCTGCGACGCCACCTCCGCCGCCTTCGCCATGGCGCTGCCGTATGAAAAACTCGATGTCGTCACCTGGTCCTGGCAGAAGGTGCTGGGCGGGGAGGCGGCGCACGGCATGTTGGCCCTGTCCCCGCGCGCTGTCGCCCGGCTGGAAAGCTACAAGCCCGCCTGGCCGCTGCCCAAGGTGTTCCGCCTGACAAGCGGCGGCAAGCTCAGCGCCGGCATCTTCCGGGGCGAGACGATCAACACGCCCAGCATGTTGTGCGTCGAGGACGCGCTGGACGGCCTGCGCTGGGCGGAGGGCGTCGGCGGCCTGCCGGCGCTGATCGCGCGCAGCGAGGGAAACCTTGCCGCCGTCGCCGCCTGGGTGGAGCGCACGCCCTGGGCCGATTTCCTCGCCGCCGACCCGGCAACCCGGTCCTGCACGTCCATCTGCCTGCGCCTCACTGCCCCCTGGTTCACCGCGCTGACGCCCGACGAGCAGGCGAAGGTGGCCAAGCGGCTGGCTTCTCTGCTGGACAAGGAGGGCGTTGCCTTCGACATCGCGTCGTATCGCGACGCGCCGCCGGGCCTGCGGATCTGGGGCGGCGCCACCGTCGAGACCGCCGACGTCGAGGCGCTGCTGCCCTGGCTCGATTGGGCTTATGCCCAAGTGCGCCCGGCATGACCGCCCGCGTCCTGATCAGCGACAAGCTTTCGCCCGCGGCGGTCGAGATCTTCCGGGCGCGCGGCCTGTCCGTCGATCTGCAGCCCGGCCTGGCACCCGCGGAGTTGCGCGCGGTCATCGGCGACTACGATGGCCTCGCCATCCGCTCCGCCACCAAGGTGACGCGCGAGTTGCTGGATGCGGCGCCCCGGCTGCGCATCGTCGGCCGGGCCGGCATCGGGGTGGACAACGTGGACGTGAAGGCCGCGACCGCCCGCGGCGTCGTGGTGATGAACACGCCCAACGGCAACGCCATCACCACGGCCGAGCACGCCATTGCCATGATCTTTGCCCTCGCCCGGCAAATCCCGGAAGCGACGGCCAGCACCCGCGCGGGCAGATGGGAAAAGAACCGCTTCCTGGGCGTGGAGCTGACGGCCAAGACGCTGGGCCTGATCGGCTGCGGCAACATCGGCTCCATCGTGGCGGAGCGGGCGGTGGGCCTGCGCATGAGGGTGGTCGCCTACGATCCGTACCTGACGGAGAAGCGGGCGCTCGACCTGGGCGTGGAAAAGGTGGAGCTGGCGGAACTGCTGGCCCGGGCCGACGTGATCACCCTGCACACGCCGCTCACCGACGCGACGCGCAACATCCTGGGGCGCGACGCCATCGCCGCCTGCAAGCGGGGCGTGCGGATCGTGAACTGCGCCCGCGGCGGCCTGCTCGACGAGGCAGCCTTGGCGGACGCGCTCCAGTCGGGCCAGGTGGCCGGCGCGGCGCTGGACGTGTTCGAGACGGAGCCTGCGACCAGCAGCCCACTGTTCGCCCTGGACAACGTGGTGTGCACGCCGCACCTGGGCGCCGCGACCTCCGAAGCGCAGGAGAACGTCGCGCTGCAGGTTGCCGAGCAGATGAGCGACTTCCTGCTGACCGGCGCCGTGTCGAACGCGATCAACATGGCCTCCGTTTCGGCGGAGGACGCGCCGCGGCTCAAGCCGTATATCGAGCTGTGCCGGCTGCTGGGCCTGTTCGCCGGGCAGATGACGGAGGCGGGGGAGGGCGTGTTGCGCAGCGTGTCGGTCGAGTACGAGGGCTTAGCCGCGCCGCTGAACCACCGCCCGATGACGGCGGCCTTGCTGTCGGGGCTGCTCGCGCCGCTGATGGCCGGGGTCAACATGGTGAACGCCCCGGTGATCGCCCGGGAGCGGGGCCTGGACGTGGCGGAAACCGTGCATGACCGGCCGGGCGAGTACCAGACCCTCGTGCGCGTGACGGTCGCGACCGACCGGCAGGCCCGCTCCGTCGCCGGCACCCTGTTCGCCGGCGCCCGCCCGCGGCTGGTGGAGATCAAGGGCATCAAGGTCGAGGCCGACTTCGGCCGTTCCATGCTGTATGTCACCAACCAGGACCGCCCCGGCTTTATCGGGCGGTTCGGCGCGACGCTTGCAGATGCCGGCATCAACATCGCGACGTTCCACCTCGGTCGCGCCGAGACCGGGGGCGACGCGATCTGCCTGGTCAGCGTGGACCAGCCGATCCCGGATGCCGTCCTGGCGGCGGTGCGCGCTTTGCCGTTGGTGATGCAGGCGACGCCGTTGGAATTCTAGGCTAGAACCGGCCTGCCCATGACCGACGACACGCCCCCCAACCCGGCGCTGCTGCCCTCCGGCCTGCGCGACGTGCTGCCGCCCGAGGCGGAAGCCGAGGCCGAGACCGTGTCCGTTCTGATGGACACCTTCTCCGCCCATGGCTACGGGCGCGTGAAGCCGCCGCTGATCGAGTTCGAGGATGGTCTGCTGGCCGGGTCCGGCGCCGCCGTGACGGACCAGACCTTCCGCATCATGGACCCGGACACCCACCGCATGATGGGCGTGCGGGCCGACATGACGCCCCAGGTCGCCCGCATCGCGGCCACCCGGCTGGCCGCCCACCCGCGCCCGCTGCGCCTCTCCTACGCCGGGCAATGCCTACGGGTGCGCGGCAGCCAGATCGCGCCGGACCGGCAGGTGGCGCAGGCCGGCATCGAGCTGCTCGGCGTGGACAGCGCGGCGGCCGATGCGGAGATCGTGCTGGTCGGCGCGGAGGCTTTGGCCGGGGTCGGCATGAGCCGGGTCAGCTTCGACCTGACGCTGCCGCAGTTGGCGCCGACCTTGCTGGACGAGGCGGGCATCGCCGGCGCCGCACGCTTGGCGCTCACGCGGGCGCTGGACCGCAAGGATGCCGCCGCCGTCGCGGAGCATGGCGGCGCGCTCGCCCGGCTGCTGACCGACCTGCTGCTGGTCGCAGGTCCCGTCGCGCCCGCCTTGGAGATGCTGGAGGCGGCCCGGCTCCCGCCCTTGGCCGCGGCGCTGTGCGACCGGCTGAGCCAGACCGTGCAGGCGATCCTGCGCCAGGCGCCCGACATCCGCCTGACGCTTGATCCCATCGAGTTCCGCGGCTTCCGCTACCACACCGGCGTTTGCGTGACCGTGTTCGCGCCGGGACGGCATGAGGAGTTGGGCCGCGGCGGCCGCTACGTGTCCGGGGACGGCGAGCCGGCGGCTGGCCTCACGCTTTATCCCGATGTGATGCTGCGCGCCCTGCCGCCCCGGCCTACCCGGCGGCGGGCATACCTGCCCTGGAACACGCCGCGTGATCAGGGCGCGGCGCTGCGCGGGGAAGGCTATGCCACGCTTCCGGCCCTGTCGGATGGGCCTGACCCGGACGACGAGGCCCGGCGCCTCGGCTGCACCCACATCCTGCGGGACGGCATTACCGTCCCGCTGTTCCCGGAGAGCTAAGAATGCCCAACGTTGCCGTGATTGGCGCCCAATGGGGCGACGAGGGGAAAGGCAAGGTGGTGGACTGGCTCGCCAGCCGCGCCGACGTGGTGGTGCGCTTCCAGGGCGGGCACAACGCCGGGCACACGCTGGTGGTCGGCAACCAGACCTACAGATTGTCCTTGCTGCCCAGCGGGCTGGTGCGCGGCAAACTCGGGGTAATCGGCAACGGCGTCGTGATCGACCCCGTGGCGTTGCTGGCCGAGATGGACCGGGTGCGCGGCCAAGGCTTGGACGTAACGCCGGACAACCTGCGCATTGCCGAGAACGCCGTCCTGATCCTGCCCGTGCACGGCGCGCTGGACCGCGCCCGCGAGGCCGCCCGCGGCGACCGCAAGATCGGCACCACCGGCCGCGGCATCGGCCCGGCCTACGAGGACAAGGTTGCGCGCCGCGCTATCCGCGTCTGCGACCTCGCCGAGCCTGACGTGCTGTCCGACAAGCTGGATGAATTGCTGCTGCATCACAACACGCTGCTGACCGGCCTCGGCGCGCAGCCGGCGCAGAAGCAGGAATTGCTGGATCTGCTGCTCGGCTTGGCGCCGCGCCTGCTGCCGCACGTCGAGGCGGTGTGGGAACGCCTGGATGAAGCGCGTCGCGCAGGGCGCCGCATCTTGTTCGAGGGCGCGCAGGCCGTGATGCTGGATGTGGACCATGGGACCTACCCGTTCGTGACCAGCAGCAACACGATTGCCGCGACCGCGGCGGCCGGGTCAGGGATCGGCCCGGCGGTGATCGGCTTCGTGCTGGGCATCGCCAAGGCCTACTCGACGCGCGTGGGCGCCGGGCCGTTTCCAACGGAGCTGCACGACGAGACCGGGCGTCAACTCGGCACCCGCGGGCACGAGTTCGGCACGGTGACGGGCCGTCCACGCCGCTGCGGCTGGTTCGATGCGGCGCTGGTCCGGCAGGCCGTCAAGGTGGGCGGCATCCAGGGCCTGGCGCTGACCAAGCTCGACGTGCTGGACGGCATGGCGGAGTTGAAGATCGGCGTCGGCTACGAGATCAACGGGAAGCGCCTGAACCACCTTCCGGCGGGCCAGGCGGCCCAGGCCGCCGCGAAGCCGATCTACGAGGCGATTGAGGGATGGGCCGGATCAACCCGCGGCGCACGGTCCTGGGCGGCGCTGCCCGCCCAAGCCATCAAGTACGTGCGCCGCATCGAGGAGTTGGTGGAAACGCCGGTGACACTGCTATCCACCAGCCCAGAGCGGGACGACACCATCCTGATGCGCGACCCGTTCGAGAACTAGGCCGCCCCGCAAGCAATGCGGGGCGGCGCCGCTCAGGCCGCCTGCTGCGTCGCCATGCGGCGCTCGGCGATCTGGGTCTTCATGGCCTTTTGCAGCTTCTCAAAGGCGCGGACCTCGATCTGCCGCACTCGCTCGCGGGAGATGCCGTATTGCTGCGACAAGTCCTCCAGCGTCGTCGGGTTATCCTTGAGCCGCCGCTCGATCAGGATGTGCCGCTCGCGCTCGTTCAGCGTCTTCAACGCGCCGCTCAGCAGCGCCTTGCGCCCGCTCAACTCCTCGCGGTCGGCGAGCGCAGCTTCCTGGCTGTCGCTCTCGTCCACCAGCCAGTCCTGCCACTCGCCCTCGCTGTCGGCGCGGACGGGGGCGTTCAGGCTGTTGTCCGGCGCGGCCAAGCGGCGGTTCATGCTGACCACGTCCTGCTCCGGCACGGCCAACATGCGGGCGATCTTCGCCACCTGCTCCGGCTGCAGATCGCCGTCCTCGATGGCCTGCATCTGGCCCTTGAGCCGGCGCAGGTTGAAAAACAGCTTCTTCTGCGCGGCCGTGGTGCCCATCTTCACGAGCGACCAGCTATGCAGGATGTATTCCTGGATGGCCGCCCGAATCCACCACATCGCGTAGGTCGCCAAGCGGAAGCCGCGGTCCGGGTCGAACCGCTTGACCGCCTGCATCATGCCGACGTTGCCTTCGCTGATCAGCTCACCGACCGGCAGGCCGTAGCCGCGGTAGCCCATGGCGATCTTGGCGACCAAACGCAGATGTGAGGTGACGAGCTGATGGGCGGCGCCCATGTCCTCGTGATCACGCCACCGGCGCGACAACTCCAGCTCCTCTTCCGGAGCGAGCATCGGGAACTTGCGGATCTCCTGCAGGTATCGCGATAGATTGCCTTCAGGGGCAACATTGATGATGGCAGCAGCCATATAGGGCCTCTCTCGCCTTGGTGATCTGTCCCAACCCTATACGGCGTTGCGACATAATCGGTTGCGGCGGAATTGAAGATAGGCGCGGGGATCACCATCACGTCCCAGAGACCACCCCAAAGCGATGACCACCTGGACAGGCCCCAACGCGGCACGCCCGCCACGTCAAGTAGCACGGTTATACAGGACCTGTTAGGTCCTGTCAAGAAAAGCCCGGCGCTTTCGCCTCAACGGTCCAACGCCTCCAGCAGCGCCGCCATGTCGGCGGGCACCGGCCGCTCGAACAGCAGCGGTCGTCCCGTGCGCGGGTGGGCGAATCCGAGCCGGGCCGCATGGAGGGCCTGCCGCGGAAAATCCAGCAAGGCGGCGCGCACGGGGCCGGTCAACGCCTTTGCGGCGGCCGGCACCCGGCGGAGATACACGGGGTCGCCCACCACGGGATGCCCGGCGCTGGCCAGGTGCACGCGGATCTGATGCGTCCGCCCCGTCGCCAGCAGGCACTCGACGAGGGCGACGGGCGCCGGCCAGGTGCGCCGGGTGCGATACCGGGTCAGGGCCGGCTTGCCGCCGCGGGCCACCACGGCCATGCGCTTGCGTTCCCGCGGGTCCCGCCCGATGGCGCCCTCGATCTCGCCGCTGGGCGGCGTGGGAATGCCCCAAACCAGGGCGTGGTAGGCGCGGTCGATGTCGCGGGCGGCGAATGCGGCGGAAAGCTTGGCCAGCGCCTGCTCCGTCTTGGCGACCACCATGATGCCCGTGGTATCCTTGTCGAGCCGGTGCACGATGCCGGGCCGGCGCTCGCCGCCGATGCCGGGCAGGCTGTCGCCGCAATGCGCCAGGAGGGCGTTGACCAGCGTGCCATCCTCGTTGCCCGGCGCCGGGTGCACCACCAGCCCGGCCGGCTTGTCGAGCACGATGAGGTCCGCGTCCTCGTGCAGGATGTCGAACGGGATGCGTTGCGGCTCCGGTCGGGCGGCGACGGCGGCCGGGGGCTGTACGACGAAGACTGCGCCGGATCGCACGGGTTCGGCGGGGTCGCGCAGGGCCACGTTGTCGCGCAGCACGGCGCCGTCCTGCATCAGGGACTTGACGCGGGAGCGCGACAACGTGCCGATGGCGTCTGCCAGGAACCGATCCGTCCGCTGCCCGACCGCGCTCGGGCCGGCGACGACCTCGATCGGTTCGGGCAAGGGCTGGACCGAAGGGGTGGAAGCGTTGCGCGTGTTGAATATCGCGGTGGTTGTCATGGGGGTCCTGATCGTCGTCGGCACGATCGGCCTCGCCGTCGTGATCGCAGGGCGTATGTCGGCCGCAACCTCGCCGATTGCCAGAGTCATGCTGGATGAGCCGCCCGGCACGCGCATCGCCGGCACCTCAGCCGCCGCCGACCGGATCGCGGTGCAGCTTGCGGGCGGCGGCCCCGACCGCGTGGTTCTGGTGGACCTGAAGTCTGGCCGCGTGCTGGGCCACGTGGCGCTGGCCCGCTGATGGTGCACAAGAAGCCGAACCTGCCGACCAAGCTGTGCGCGGCCTGCGGGCGCCCGTTTGCCTGGCGCAAGAAATGGGCGAAGTCGTGGGAAGAGGTCCGCTTCTGCTCCGACTCGTGCCGCACCGGGCGGCGCGACGCGGCCCGGCAAAAGGCCGCCCAGAAAACCACGGCGAAAGGCGCTTGATTCCCCGCGGCGCCTGCCCTAGTTAGCCCCTCGGCCACGTCCTGTTCGTCTAGAGGCCTAGGACACCGCCCTCTCACGGCGGTAACAGGGGTTCGAATCCCCTACGGGACGCCATACACAGTACTTCCGTTCCGTGTTCGCCCCACTGCCCCAATCCCAGCCTTTGTCGCCGGGGATGATGGCAAAAACGGCTCAGCCCATCCCTAAAAATCGTGACGACGCGCTGTGCACTGCCGGAGGGGTTCATCCCTCGGCATCTTGCCGATACTCTGCCCTCGCCACCACGCCAGGACGCAGCATGTTTCGGAACACCGCGATTGGTCTCGCAGCGGCATCACTGATAGCTGCGCCCGCCCTTGCCGCCCCGGCCGAGGACCCCACGGGCATCTTCACGTTCCAAGTCGAGAACGACTCGGCATCGACCCAGAAAGGCACGACCGACAGGTACTACACGAGCGGGCTGCGGCTCGGCTACACGTCGGGCACCGATGCGGTTCCGGATGCGCTGGCGGGCTTGGGCCGCGCGGTGTGGGGCGACGGGGTGCAGCGGATCAGCCTGGACATCAGCCAATCCATCTTCACGCCCCGCAACACCCAGATCAACCCGCCGAACCCGCGGGACCGGCCCTATGCCGGATACCTGAACGCGACCCTCGGGCTGCTGCACGACAGCGACAATGCCCGGAGCCTGCTGGCGCTGACGCTCGGCGTGGTCGGGCCGTCGGCGCTGGGTCGCCAGGTGCAGAACGGGTTCCACGACATCATCGGCGACCGGGAGAACCGCGGCTGGTCGTCGCAGCTCAAGGACGAGCCGGCCATCGAACTCCTGGCGGAGCGGACCTACCGCCTGCCCATCGCGCAGTTCTACGGCGTCGAGACCGACGTGCTGCCGGCGCTCACGGTCGGGGTGGGGACCGTCCGGGACTACGTCCAAGCGGGCTTCAACGTCCGGCTCGGCCAGGGACTCGGCAGCGATTTCGGGGCGCCGCGCATCCGGCCCGGGCTGAGCGGGTCGGACGCCTACACGCCCACGCGCCCGCTGGCCTGGTACGTATTCGCCGGCGCCGACGGCCAAGGCGTCGCCCGCGATGTGTTCCTGGACGGCAGCACGTTCCGCGCCCGCGGCCCCTCGGTCGATAAGCGGGCGTTCCTGGGAGAGTTCCAGGTCGGCTTGGCGGCGATGCTCTACGGCGTGCGCGTGACCTACACGCAGACCTGGCAAACCGAGTCGTTCAAGGGGCAGAAAAGCGGGCTGTTCAACTTCGGCTCGCTGGCGCTGTCGGCGCGGTTCTAGCCAGCCGTCTCCGGCACCAGGTCGGCCGCCACTCCCGGCGCCAGGCCCGCCTCGCCGTCCGTCAGCGTGCGCCAGGTGCCCTGGACCAGGATTTCGCACGGGCGGAACCGGGCCTTGTAGGCCATCTTGCGGCTTTCCGGCACCCAGTAGCCCAGGTACACGTAGGGCAGCTTCTGCGCCCGGGCACGCTCGATCAGCCACAGGATCGCGTAGGTGCCGAGCGACTGCTTTTCGCACTCCGGGGCGAAGAAGCTGTAAACCGCCGAAAGCCCGTCGCCGAGCCGGTCGGTGAGGCAGCCGCCGACCAGCCGCTCGCCGGGGCCGCGGAACTCGGTGATGGTGGTCTCGATGGGCGTGTCCTCGATCATGGCGCGGTAGTCGTAGAAGCTCATGGTCGCCATGTCGCCGTCGCTGTGCCGCGCCTGCTGGTAGCGCTGGAACAACTGGAACTGCTCTGCCGTGGCGCGGGCGGGCATGTTGTAGCCCTCCACCGCCGCGTTGGCCCGGATGATGCGGCGCAGGCCGCGGTCGGGCACAAAGGCCGCAACGGGAATCCGGATCGGCACGCAGGCCTGGCAGGACGGGCAGACCGGGGCGTAGGCGATGTTGTGGCTGCGGCGGAAGCCGGCCCGGGACAGCCGGTCATGCAGGTTGTCGGCGTCCGGCCCGGTGATCTCCGTCACCACCTTGCGCTCGGTCCGGCCCGACACGTAGGGACAGGGAAGCGGAGCCGTGGTGTAGAAGAACTGCGGTCGGCGCGGCGGCTTGTAGGTCATGCGTATCCGGATCCCCGGCCCATGTTCCCGAAATCGGCGGGTGCGGTCAACGCCCCGCCCAATGCCCGGGCACGCACGACGACGAGGCCCGACACCAGGTCATGCAGGGTCCGGTGCCGCGTGGTCAGCAAGGCCGCGCCCAGCCACACCACCCCCGCGCCCAGCGTCAGCCACAGCCCGGCAGTGAACAGGACCGCCTGCAACAGCGACGGCCGGCCCAAATCCTGGTCCTGCCGCACGGACAGGTCCATCATCGCCTGGCCCGGCGTGGCGCTGCGCGCGCTTGCGACGAACAGGACATGGTAGGCAAGCGGCACGACCGGCAGCAGCCCAAGCAGCGGCAGCCCCAACCCCAGCGTCAGCAGCCCGAAGCCGACCAGCACCACCCACAGCACCGCCACGATGCCGCCCACCAATAGCAGGTCGATCAACCAGGCGCACACGCGGCGGAACAGCACCCCTTCCAGCAGCGGGGCGTCGTCCATGACGTGTGTAATGGGGGCTTGTCCGGTGGAGTAGGCGCTCATGGGACCAATCCTATGCGATCCGCGGTGGCGGCGGGTTGGGGGCCGATGACGATGGATGTGCCATCCCGCCACCGCCCCATCAAGGAGGACGCCGTGCGGCGGAACGGGTTGCCGGACTGCCCGGGCGTCAAGGCGAACAGGCTGCGGTCCAGGTCGTCCAGGTCGTAAACCCCGCGAAACCCGGCGCCATGCACCGAGGCCCAGGCGTCGCCGCGCATACTGCCCCGGTAAACCGTCGTGTCATCGCCGGGCTGCATGATCGCCGATGTGGTGAGCCGGCCGAGCACGGGCAACGTTCCCAACAGTGGATGCGAGAAAATCGCCTGGTGCGCGCGGCCCCAACGCCAATCGTCCGGCGTCGGGCCATAGGCGGCGAGGAGGCTGGCCATCGCGGCCTGCAACGACTCGGCCAGCATCGGCCCGCAATCGCCCTCGCACCAGCCCGCGCCGCCCGGCGACAACGCCCGGGCCACCAGGTCCGCGCTCCCGCCCGCCGCCGCGGCCGGCACGGCGGCGCGCGCCAGCATGGCCGAGGCGAACTGTCGGACCCAAGCGTTGAAGATGAGCGGCTGCGGCAAGTCGGGCCGCATGTCCCCATCCCAACGGGACAGCAGGGCCAGGGCGCGCCCGGACGCCTCGTCGGACGGGTGGGTGGCCAGCAGCGCCGGCAGGATTTGCACGGCAAAGCTGCTGACCGCGTCCACCTGCATGGCGGCGAAGCTTCCCGCGTCGTGCTTGGCCGTCGCCGCCAGCATCTGCCGGATGCGCCGCGCCCGCCAATCGCCGAACCATTCGGCGCCCATGAACACCGGGAAATCCGGCCCGGCCACGCGCTCGTTGGCGTTCACCAGCCGCCCGGTCGCAGGCGCCACAATGCGGGGCAGGGCGGCGCCGCCCGCGTAGCCCGTCCAGTCGTGGGCGCCATCCGCGCCGTCCACCGGCACGGTGCCGTCGCCGGCGCGCCGGAGCGGCACGCGGCCCGTGGTGAACTGCGCGATGGTTGTCCGGTCCGCCGCAAGCAGGTTCTGCACAGGCGACGAGACCATCTCGGACGCGCGCCCAGCGTCCGCCACGTTCGATGCGCGGTTCAGCGCCAGCAGCCCGGTCGCCGTGCTGTCCCCGGGCAGGAGGTTGGCCATGGCAACGGCCAGCACCGGACCGACGGGCGCGTCAAGGTCGCTGAGCACCGGGCCGTGCCGGGTTTCCCGAACAAGGAGGCGCTCGTCCGGGGCACCGCGCACCCGGATGCGTTCCTCATGCTCCATAAAAGCTCGGGGACCGTCCGGCGTCTGGTAGCGGCCGTCCGGGAGCACGGTCTCGACGAACACGTCCTGCGTGTCGGCGCCGGTGGTGGTGAAGGTCCAGGCGACGCGCCCATTATGCCCGATAACGAGGAACGGCACGCCCGGCGCCGTGGCGCCGACCAGCGCCCCGCTTGGCGTGTCGATCCGCGCCAGATACCAGATGGCCGGCAGGCTGAAGCCGAGATGCGGGTCGCCGGCCAGCAATGGATGGCCGGTCGTCGTTCCCCCGCCGTCCACCGCCCACTCGTTGCTGGCCGAACTGGGCCAGGTGAACGGCTCCGGGAAGTCCGGCACCAGGGTGGCGAGCCGCGTGGACAGGCCGGGCAGGGCGCGGGCATCCGGGCGCGGCGTGTCGTCCTGCGGCGGCCACAGCTCCTTCATGCGCGCGGCGGGCAGGCGGTCCCGCACCGCCGCCCGCGCCAGCTCGGACCGCCAGTTGCCCGACAAGTACAGGCCCATGGTCTTGCCCCACAGCAGGCTGTCCACCACCGTCCAGGGTTCCGGCGGCCCGAACGGGATGAACTCCGGCGCTGCGAGCCGGCCGCGCGCCGCGATCCAGGCGTTCACGCCCGCGGCGTAGGCGTCCAGCATCGCCCGCGTGTCGGCATCGAGTGTCGGCAGGTCAGCCTCCGCGCGCCGGCGCAGCCCGAGCACCCGCATCGTCCGGTCCAGCCGCAGCGTCGCGGGGCCGGCGATCTCCGACAAGCGCCCGGACGCGGCCCGGCGCATCAGCTCCATCTGGAACATCCGGTCCCGGGCATGGACGAAGCCGAGCGCCGCCGCGGCGTCGAGGTCCGACCCCGCCGCGACCCGCGGGATGCCGTCGCCGTCCATGCTGACCGCGACCGGCCCGGCGAGGCCCGGGACCTGGGCTTCCATGCCGGGGGGCGGCAGGGACAGCCAGAACAAGCCCGCCGCCACGCCGGCCACGGCGAGCAGCCCAAGCAGCGCCGCGAACGCCGACCCGAGGATGCGGGCCGCCACGCGCAACAGGACCCGTCCGACGCCGCGCCGCGACGCCCGCACGCCGCGCACCCCCGGCCCGTGCCCTCAGTGCAGCCGGGGCGCCTTCAGATGGCTGGCCCGGTCGGTCGAGGTCACGGTGACGGCGGCGGTCTTGCTGCCGCGGCCGAGCCTGATCTGCACCGGCGTGCCGGCCGGGCCGGACGCCCAAACGGCGCGCCACAGCCCCGCAAGGTCCGGCACGTCCTCCCCGTTCACCGACAGGATGCGGTCCCCGGTCCGCACCCCGGCCTGGTCCGCCGGGCCGTTATCCGCGAGGCCGCCGACCACCAGCGCCTGATCGTCCTCCATTGCATACAAGCCCAGCCATGGCCGGGCCGGACGGTTGACCCGGCCAAAGGACAGCAGGTCATCGAGGATGGGGCGCAGCAGTTGCACAGGCACGACCATGTTCATGTCCTGCCGCTTGCCGCCCTGGCCCTGCTGCAGCACCAGGGAGCCGATGCCCAGCAGCCGCCCGTCCTGCCCCACCAGCCCGGCGCCGCCCCAGAACGGGTGCGACGGCGCGGTGAAGATGGCATCGTCCAGCACGTATTCCCAATAGCCCGCGAACTCCTGCCGCCCGGCCACCTTCGCCGCCACGCATTGCCGCCGCCCGCCGGCCGCGGCGAAGATCACCGGCGCGCCCACCCGCGCCTTCTCGCTGTCGCCCAGCTCCATCACCGGCAGGTCGAGCTTGCCGAGCGCCTGCACCACGCCGAACCCGGTGTCCTGGTCATACGCCATGGGGTAGGCGGCCACCGTGCGCCCATCGGCGGCGGACAGCCAAACCGTTTCCGCTTCCGTGATCAGGTACCCAATGGTGAGGAACAGGCCGGGCCGGATATGCACGGCGCTGCCCGCCCGCTCGGTGCCGAGCGTGGACGCGGTGAACGCATCGTCCGGCACGGTCGCGCGCAACGACACGACGGAGCGCAGCGCATGGTCCAGGTCAAAGGAGTACTCGGCGGCCTTGGGCTGCAGGCTCGCCGGGATAGTCTGGTCGGTTTTAGGCATCGGTCCCCGTCCGTTGGATCAGCCGTAGTTCACCATGATCGTCTTTTTGTGCATGAAATGCTCAAGCATCGACTCAAGGCTGGCTTCCTTGCCCAGGCCGCTGCTTTTCACCCCGCCATAGGACAGGTTGGCCTGCACCACCAGGTTCTGGTTGATCTGCACCAGCCCGGCCTCCAGCCGATGCGCCAGGTCGAGGCCTACGCGCAGGTTGTTGGTCCACAAGGACGCGGCCAGTCCGTACTCCGTGCCGTTGGCCGCCGCCAGGGCTTTTTCCGCATCGTCGAACGGGAACACGCAGGTGACGGGGCCGAAGATTTCCTCCTGCACCAGCCGGCTGTCGTCCGGCAGGTCGGAGAAAATGTAGGGCCGGATGAACAGGCCCTTTTCCATTGCCGGGTCGGACGGCATGGCGCTGCACGCGCGGCCGGTGGCGCCGGAGGTCGCCAGGCCCTCCTTGATGAAGCCCTCGACCTTTTTGAACTGGTCCGGGCTGATGATGGTGCCGATGTCGGTCGCCTCGTCCAGCGGGTCGCCCATGACCATGGCGTCCACCTTGGCCGCCAGCGCGTCCACGAACCGCTGGAAGATCGGGCGCTCCACGTAGATGCGGCTCGCCGCGGTGCAGCTTTGGCCTTGCCGGGTGAAACGCATGGAGGTGATGGCGCCCATCACCGTTTTCTCGAAGTCGCAGTCGGCGAACACGATCATGGGACTCTTGCCGCCCAGCTCCAGCGTGACCGGCACGAGCTTCTCGGCGGCGGCCTTGGACACGATGCGCCCAACCTCGACGCTGCCGGTGAACGTCACCTTGCGCACCAGCGGATGCGCCACCAGCGGACCGCCGCACTCCGGCCCGAAACCCGACAGCATGTTGAAGCAGCCCGGCGGCAGCACGCGGTTCATCAGCTCGCAAACGCGCAGCACCGCGAGCGGGGCTTCCTCCGCCGACTTCACCACCACCGTGTTGCCGGCGACCAAGGCCGGCGCCACCTTCAGCGCCATCAGCAGCATCGGCACGTTCCACGGGATGATCGCGCCGACCACGCCCAGCGGCTCGCGCACCGTGACGGACAGCACGTCGGGGGCGAAGGGCACCGTTTCCCCCTTCAACTCGCCGCCGAGGCCGCCGTAGAACTCGAAGATGTCGGCGACGACCTGCGCCTCCACCCGGCTTTCGGTGCGCAGCGCCTTGCCGGTTTCCAGCGCGATCAGCCGGGCGAGTTCCTCCGCGTGGTCCCGCAGCAGGGCCGCGCACCGCGCCACGGCCGCGCCGCGCTTGCGGGCGGGGACCTTGGCCCAGGCCTTTTGCGCGGCGTCCGCGTCCCGCACCGCGGCTTCCACGTCGGCGGCGTCGCCCTCCGCCGCGTGCGCGACCTCAAGCCCGGTGGCCGGGTTCACCACGGCGAAGCTCTTGCCCGAACGCGAGGGCACGAAGCGCCCGCCGATCAAGTGCTTGCCCGACAGCGCGGTCGCCAGCGCCTGCTGATCCAGCGTGGGGGCATCCGGGGTGGGGTGGGGCCGGTCGAGCATCGGGTTTGCCTCGGGATGCGGGGTGCATATAACGCTTTGCCGAGAATGGACCCACCCATGGGCCTGAACAAGGGCGCGGAGACCGATCCAGCATGACCAACCTTCCAAGCTCTGGCTCCCCACCCTCCGGCCCGCTCGCGGGCCTGACCGTGTTCGATCTGTCCCGCGTCCTGGCCGGGCCGACCTGCGTGCAGATGCTGGCGGACCTGGGCGCGGACGTGATCAAGATCGAGAAGCCCGGCGCCGGCGACGACACGCGCGGCTTCGCGCCGCCGTTCATGCCGGGCACGGAGGAAAGCGCCTACTTCGTGGGCGTGAACCGCAACAAGCGGTCGGTCACGCTCGACATCGCCAAGCCCGAGGGCCAGGCCATCGCGCTGGAGCTGATCGCGCAAAGCGACATCCTGGTAGAGAACTTCAAGGTCGGCGCGCTGGCCAAGTACGGCCTGGGCTACGAGCAGTTGCACGAACGGTTCCCGGGCCTGGTGTATTGCTCCATCACCGGCTTCGGGCAGACCGGGCCGTATGCGCCGCGTCCGGGCTACGACAGCCTGATCCAGGCGATGGGCGGCATCATGAGCTTGACGGGCGAGCCGGACGGCCTGCCGCAAAAGGTGGGCGTGCCGGTCGCCGACCTGTTCGCCGGGCTGTATGGCTGCATCGGCGTGCTGGCGGCGCTGCGCCACCGGGAAGCGACGGGGCAGGGGCAGCAGGTCGACATCGGCATGTTGGACACGCATGTGGCGTGGCTGGCGAACCAGGGCATGAACTACCTGGCCACGGGGGAGAACCCGGCGCGGCTCGGCAACCAGCACCCGAACATCGTGCCGTACCAGGTGTTCCCGACGGCGGACGGCTTTCTCGTGCTATCAATCGGCAACGACCCGACGTTCAAGCGGTTCTGCGACAATTACGGCTTGTCGCACCTGCTGGACGACCCGCGCTTCGCCACCAACGCCGCCCGGGTCGGCAACCGCGATCTGGTCACGGAAACCTTGGCCCCCGTGCTGCGCCAGCGCCCGACGGCGCAGTGGGTCGAGGAGCTTGAGGCGCTGAAGATCGGCTGCGGCCCGATCAACACGCTCAAGGAGGTGTTCGCCGACCCGCAAGTGCAGGCGCGCGGTGCGGTGCTGACCATGCCGCATCCGTCCAACCCGGATGGCGTGCAGGTGATCGCCAACCCGGTGCGCTTGTCGGAAACTCCGGTCGACTACCGCATGGCCGCGCCGACATTGGGCCAGCACACCGAGGAGGTGCTGAGCGCCCGCCTGAACCTGGCGCCGGAGCGGTTGGCGGAGTTGCGTGCAAAAGGCGTGATATAACCGGCGGCAACCCCTAGATATAAGGGACGCCGCGGCCCCGGACCCCACAGGAATTCCATGAACGAGCAAACCCCGCTGTCCAGCCTGACCCGCTTCTTCTCGGCCAGCCTCGCCGAGACCGACCCGGAGCTTGCCGCCGCCATCGGCGCCGAGCTGGTGCGCCAGCAGGACGGCATCGAGCTGATCGCCAGCGAGAACATCGCCTCCGCCGCCGTTCTGGAAGCGCAGGGATCGGTGCTGACCAACAAGTATGCGGAGGGCTATCCCGGCCGCCGCTACTACGGCGGCTGCTTCGAGGTGGACCGCGCGGAAACCCTGGCCATCGACCGGGCCAAGACCCTGTTCGGCTGCGCCTACGCCAACGTGCAGCCGCATTCCGGCGCGCAGGCCAACCAGGCGGTGTTCCTCGCCCTCCTGCAGCCCGGCGATACCATCCTGGGCATGAGCCTCGCCGCTGGCGGGCACCTGACCCACGGCGCCGCGCCCAACCTGTCGGGCAAGTGGTTCCGCCCCGTCCAGTACGGCGTGCGGCAGGAGGACGGCCTGCTCGATTACGAGGAACTGGAGCGCCTGGCCCGGGCGGAAAAGCCGCGCATGATCATCGCCGGCGGCTCGGCCTATCCGCGCGCCATCGACTTCGCCCGCATCCGCCGGGTGGCGGACGAGGTGGGCGCTTGGTTCCTGGTGGACATGGCGCATTACGCCGGGCTGGTGGCGGCGGGCGCATACCCGACGCCGCTGCCGCACGCCCATGTGGTCACGACGACCACGCACAAGACGCTGCGCGGCCCGCGCGGCGGCATGATCCTGTCGAACGACGGGGAACTCGGCAAGAAGTTCAACTCGGCGGTGTTCCCGGGCTTGCAGGGCGGTCCCTTGATGCACGTGATCGCCGGCAAGGCCGTGGCCTTCGGCGAGGCGCTGCGCCCGGAGTTCCGCGCCTACCAGCGCGCCGTGGTGGACAACGCCCGCATGTTGGCGGAAACGCTGATGGAGCAGGGCTGCGACATCGTGACCGGCGGCACGGACAGCCACCTGATGCTGGTGGACCTGCGCCCCAAGGGCGTGACCGGCAAGGCGGCGGAAGCGAGCCTGGAGCGCGCCCGCATCACTGCCAACAAGAACGCCATCCCGTTCGACCCGGCCAAGCCCGCCGTCACCTCCGGCATCCGCCTCGGCACCCCCGCCGCCACCACCCGCGGCTTCGGCCCGGCGGAGTTCCGGGAAGTCGGCTTGATGATCAACGAGGTGCTGGACGGCCTGTCCCGCTCCAATGACGGCAGCAACGACCTGGCGGAGCAGGCCGTGGCGGCGCGGGTGCAGGCGATGTGCGCGCGCTTCCCGATCTATCCGGGCCTGCTGTCGGGCCACGCCGGACCCTGACAGGCTATGCGCTGCCCGTTCTGCGGCAACGACGACACGCAGGTGAAGGACAGCCGGCCCACCGACGACGGGTCGGCCATCCGCCGCCGGCGGTTCTGCGGCGGCTGCGGGCAGCGGTTCACCACCATCGAGCGCGTGCAGCTCCGCGAGTTGACGGTGCTGAAGGCCGATGGCCGCCGGGTGCCGTTCGACCGGGAAAAGCTGGCCCGCTCCATCCGCATCGCGCTGCGCAAGCGCCCGGTGCAGGAGGAGCGGCTGGAGCGCGTCGTCAACGGCATCGTGCGCCAGTTGGAGGCCACGGGGGAGAACGACATCCCAAGCAAGCAGTTGGGCGAGCTGGTGATGGAAACGCTGAAGGAGGTGGATGCGGTGGCCTATGTCCGCTTCGCCAGCGTGTATCGCGACTTCCGCGAAGCAAAGGACTTCGAGGCCTTCCTGGGGTCGCTTGAGGAGCCTACATAGCGCAGATGGGCGATGTGGTGGGCACCATCGACGAGGACGCAGTGGACAGGGGGCACATGCGCGCCGCCTTGGCGCTTGCCCGGCGCGGCCTTGGCAACACCTGGCCCAACCCGGCGGTCGGGTGCGTGCTGGTGCGGGACGGCCGGGTGGTCGGGCGCGGCTGGACCGCGCCGGGCGGGCGGCCCCATGCAGAAACCGTGGCGCTGGCCCAGGCCGGCGACTTGGCGCGCGGCGCCACGGCCTACGTGACCTTGGAGCCGTGCAGCCATCATGGGCGCACCCCGCCCTGCGCCGATGCCCTGATCGCGGCCGGGGTGGCGCGGGCCGTCGTGGCGTGCGGCGACCCGGACCCGCGGGTGGATGGCCGCGGCGTCGCGATGCTGCGAGCGGCGGGGATCGAGGTTGCCGTCGGATTGATGGCGGAGGAGGCGGAAGCGTTGCAGGCCGGGTTCCTGACGCGGGTTCGCCTGGGCCGGCCCAGCGTGACGTTGAAGCTGGCCAGCACGCTTGACGGCCGCATCGCGACGCGCACCGGGGAAAGCCAATGGATCACCGGACCCGAAGCCCGGCGCGCCGCCCACGCGCTGCGCGGCCAGCACGACGCGGTGTTGGCCGGCGTCGGCACCGTGCTGGCAGACGACCCGGAACTGACCTGCCGCATCCTCGGCTATCGGAAGAACCCCGACCTGCGGGTCGTGGTGGACAGCCGGCTGCGCACTCCGACCACCGCCCGCGTGGTGGCGACCGCGGCAACCGTGCCGACCTGGTTCCTGCACCGCGCCGACGCCGATGCGGGCCGGGCCAAGGCGCTGCGCGAGGCCGGCGCGCAATTGATCGAGGTCGCGGGCGCGGAGGGCGGCGTGGACCTCGCGGCCGGAATGCAGGCTTTGGGCGCCGCCGGGCTGACCCGGGTGCTGGTGGAGGGGGGCGCGCAGGTCGCGGGCGGGCTGCTGCGCGCCGGGCTGGTGGACCGCATCGCCTGGTTCCACGCGCCCGGCGTGATGGGTGGCGACGGCTGGCCGGCGGCGCAGGCGTTCGGCACGGCGGCGCTGCGCGAGATGCCGCGGTTCCGGCGCATGGACTCGCGGCCGGTGGGGGACGACATGCTCACAGAATTTGATAAGGCCGCCTGATGTTCACCGGGATCGTGACCGGCACCGGCGAGGTGCGCAGTCTGCGCCCGCTCGGCGGCGGCCAGGACATGCGCTTGGTGATCGGCGCCCCGTGGCCCGACACCGGCGCCATCGCCGTAGGAGCGTCGGTCGCTTGCGGCGGCTGTTGCCTGACGGCAATTGAGGTCGGGCCGGACTGGTTCGCGGTGGACGTGTCGGGCGAAACGCTGTCCAAGACCAAGCTGGGCGGCTGGGCCGTCGGCAGCCGCATGAACCTGGAACGCTCCCTGCGCGTGGGCGACGAAATGGGCGGCCACATCGTGTCCGGCCATGTGGACGGGCTGGGCCAAATCCGGTCGGTGCTGCCGGAAAACGGCTCCTGGCGCGTGCAGGTCGAGGCCCCGCGCGAGCTGTCCCGCTTCATCGCCGCCAAGGGCAGCGTGTCGCTCGACGGCGTGTCGCTCACGGTGAACGAGGTTGCGGGCAGCCTGTTCGGCGTCAACATCATCCCGCACACCTGGGACGTGACCACGCTGGGGCAGCTCAAGCCCGGCGACGCCGTGCACATCGAGATTGACATGCTGGCGCGCTACGTCGCCCGCTTGGCGGAGGTTCCATGAAGTCTGCAACCCTGTCCGACTACCTGTGCAGCGCCGTCGAGCTGATCGAGGAAGCGCGGGCCGGGCGCATGTTCGTCCTGGTGGACGACGAGGACCGGGAAAACGAGGGCGACTTGGTGATCCCCGCGCAGTTCGCGACGCCCGACGCCATCAACTTCATGGCCCGGCACGCCCGCGGGCTGATCTGCCTGGCGCTCACCCGCGCCCGGGTGGAGCAGCTTGGCCTGCCGCTGATGAGCCGGTCGAACAGCACCCGGCACCACACGGCGTTCACCGTGTCCATCGAGGCGCGGGACGGGGTGACGACAGGGATTTCGGCCGCGGACCGGGCGCTCACGGTCGGCGTCGCCATCAACCCGGAAGCCGGGCCTGAGCGCATCGTGACGCCGGGCCACGTCTTTCCGCTGGTGGCGCGGGAAGGCGGCACGCTGGTGCGCGCCGGGCATACGGAAGCGGCGGTGGACATTGCGCGCCTGGCCGGCCTCACGCCCGCCGGGGTGATCTGCGAGATCATGAACGACGACGGCACGATGGCCCGCTTGCCGGACCTCGTCGCCTTTGCCCAGCACCACAACCTCAAGCTCGGCACCATTGCCGACCTGATCGCCCACCGCCGCCGCACCGAGCGCCTGGTGCGCCTGGTCCAGCAGAGCACGATCCAGCACGCCGAGAGCGGGGAATGGAAGATGAGCGTGTATGCCAACACGCTTGATCATGCGGAACACTTGGTGCTGACCAAGGGCGACCTTAGCGGGCCGCAGCCGGCGATGGTGCGGGTGCACGCTTTGGACCTGGTGAGCGACGTGCTTGGCGGGCCGCACTTGTCGGCGCTGCACGCATCGATGCACATGATCGCGGCGGAGGGCCGGGGCGCCGTGGTGCTGATCCGCGACATGAGGCCGACCGCGCTGTCCGAACGGGTGGGCGCGATGACGGCCGCGCAACCCACGCCTGTTTTGCGGGATTACGGCATCGGGGCGCAGATCCTGATCGACCTGGGCGTGAAGGACATGATCCTGCTGTCCAACACCCGGCGCACCCTGGTGGGGCTTGAAGGCTACGGATTGAACATCGTCGAGCATCGGTTGATTGCCGACGCTGCCGCGGAATAAGGGACCGTTTCCATGAGCACCATCGACGCGCCCCTGCCCACGGCCCCGGCCGTGCCCGGCGCGCCGCCCCGCCTGCTGATTGTGCGCGCGCCTTACTACCGGGAGGTCGTGGATGGCATGACCCGCGGCGCCGAGCGCATCCTGGCGGAAGCCCGCGCCACGCACGACATCCTGGACGTGGCCGGCGCGTTCGAGTTGGCCCAGGCGATCCGCCTGGCGCTGCGGGGCACCCAGCGTTTCGACGGCTTCATCGCGCTGGGCTGCGTTGTCCGAGGGGAGACCGACCATTACGACCATATCTGCCGCGAAAGCATGTCTGGCCTGATGCAGGTCGCGCTGCAGTACGGCTTGGCGATGGGCACCGGGCTGCTCACCGTGCACGACATCGGCCAGGCCGTCGCCCGGTCCGGCGCGGACGGCCACAACAAGGGCGCGGAAGCGGCGTCTGCGGCGTTGCGGCAGATCGCCGTTGCCCGCCAGATGGGAGCCGCCTGATGGCCCGCTCTCCCCGCCCCGCCCGCCCGCCCAGCCGTCCCCGCACCGCGTCCCGCGTCGCCGCGGTGCAGGCGCTGTTCCAAAGCGAGCAGGGCGGCGAGACGGCGGAAACGGTGATCGAGCAGTTCGTGCGCCACCGCCTGGGCGAGATGCCCGGCCCCGAGCACCTGGGCGGCGGCGGCTTCGAGGAGGGCCGGGTGCCCGACGCGCACGTGCCGCTGTTTCAGCAGATCGTCCGCTCCGCGGTGCTGCAGCAGGACCGGCTGGACGCCCTCATCGCCGACGCCCTGCCGCCGGAATGGCCCATGGTGCGGCTGGACCCGGTGCTCCGTGCCCTGCTGCGCGCCGGGGGCGCGGAGCTGACAATGGCCGACGGCCCGCCCGCCCGCGTCGTGATCAACGAGTACTTGGACGTGGCGCACGGCTTCTTCACCGGAGAGGAGCCGCGCATGATCAACGGGATGCTCGACCGGCTGGCGCGCGAACTGCGGCCCGGCGACTTCCCGGCGGAGCCGGCCCCTACCCACTGATGGGGCGCCCGCCGCCTGACGCGCCGGCCGAGTTCGGGCTGATCGCCCGGCACTTCCGGCCGCTGGCCGGCCCGGGGGCGCTCGACCTGCTGGACGACGCGGCCCTGCTGCAGCCGCCGCCGGGGCGCGAGCTGGTGTTCACCGCCGATGCCATGGTGGCCGGGGTGCATTTCCTCCCCGACGACCCCGCGGACACCGTGGGCGCCAAGCTGTTGCGGGTGAACCTGTCCGACCTGGCCGCCATGGGGGCGGCGCCCCTGGCCTACCTGATGACCATCTCGGCGCCGCGCGACACCGGCGACGCTTGGTTGGAGGCTTTCGCGTCCGGATTGGCGCGCGACCAGGCACGGTTCGGCATCACGCTGCTGGGCGGGGACACCACGGCGACGCCCGGGCCGATGACGTTGTCCTTGACCGCCATCGGCCACGTCGCGCCCGGCGCCGCGCTGCGTCGCCGCGGTGCCGCCGCGGGCGACGAGGTGTGGGTGACGGGGACGATCGGCGACGGGGCGCTCGGCCTGCTGGCGCTTGGGGGCCGGGTTCCGGACCCGGATGGCTGGCTGGCCGACCGCTACCGCCTGCCGCAGCCGCGGCTCGGCCTGGCGCTGCACGGGATCGTGTCGGCCTGCATGGACGTGTCGGACGGCCTGGTGCAGGACTTGGGCCATCTATGCCGGGCCGCCGGGCTTGGCGCGGTGGTCGAGGCCGCGCTGGTGCCGCGCTCCCCGGCGGCGCGGGCAGCGGGAGAGGCTTGGCTCAACACCTGCCTGACCGGCGGCGACGATTACGAGCTGCTGATGGCGGTGCCGCCGCGGCACGCCCACGCCCTGGCCGCCGCGGCTCAGGGTTGCGGGGCAACCCGGATCGGGCGGTTCGAGGCCGGCTCGGAGGTGCGGGTTTTGGACGGGGCGGGCGCCGCGATCAGCCTGGACCGGCCAGGCTGGAGCCACTTCTAGCCTACAGCCCCGGCCCGGTGACGGCGCCGCTGCCGCCCGGCGTGGTCCTGGCGCTGCCCGGCACCCCGCCCGTGCTGAACTTGCCCACGTTGCCCAGCAACTGCTGCAGGAACGATGCCTCGCTGCCCGGAGACGGCGTGGCGCGGCTCACCACCGCCACGTCCATGCTGTCATCCTGGTTCAGATGCTTCACGTCGCGGAGCACGCCGGCCTGGTCGAACGTCAGCACCGTCACGTCCTGCGCCGTGACGCCCGGCAGCCGGCCGACCCGGGTGCGCGTGGTCTCGCTGATGTAGATCCAGGTGTTGTCGTCGAAGCTGCCCTTCGTGGTCGGCGAGCCGAGCAGGGACGTAGCGTCGGCCCGGGTCGATGTGCCCGGCACCAACTCCTTGATGGTGTCGGCATCAACGCGGTTGCCGCGCAACTGATGCGGCGCGTCGATGGCGCTGCAAGCGGACAAGCCCAACAGGAACAGGGCGGGAAGCAGGCGCAATTGCGGGTCCATGATCCAAGAAACGAAGCCGGAGCCGGTTCCAGGGCCTGCATCGCCCGGCCCGCATTGATCAGCCCCAGCAGAAAACCTATCTGGACGGTGGGTGTCATGCCCGCCGGGTTGTGTCAACCGGGCGGCGCCGGACCGGACACGCGGCGGATGGGGATCGGATGGCATTCTTGGGTTTGCTTGGGCGTAAGCGGCATGAGCGCGCCGGGTTCGAGCTTTACACCGCCGCCGTGGGAGCCGCCCGCGATCCCTACATCTTTGAAACGCTCGGCGTCCCGGACACGCTGGACGGGCGGTTCGACATCATCGGGCTTTACGTGTTCCTCGTGGTGCACCGGCTGCACGCCGCTTCCAAGGAAGGGCAGGAATTGGCGCAGGCCGTGTTCGACGCGATGTTCTCCGACATGGACGTCAACCTGCGGGAGATCGGCGTGGGCGACATGACGGTCGGCAAGCGGGTGCGCGCGATGTGGGAAGCGTTCAACGGCCGCTCCGCCGCCTACGCCGCGGCGCTCGACAGCGGCGACGTGATGGGGCTGGCCGGCGCCATCGCCCGCAACGTTTGGCGCGGCCAGGCGCCCCCGCCGGAGTCCGCGCACGCCTTGGCGGCCTTGGCGCTGGAGCAGTCCAAGCATCTGGCGGAACAGCCGGTCGAGGCGCTGTTGGCGGGCCGGGTCAGCTTCCGCCCGGCGCGGGCCACGGAATGACTCCGGAGCTTCACCGCCCGGTCGCGCTGGACCGCATCGGGCCGCGCGGCATGGCCGTGGACATCGAGGCGAGGCCGGACGAGCTGCCGGCGGTCGCGGCCCGGCTGCGCGTTCTGGCGCTCGAAAGCCTGCATTGCGCGTTCAAGCTGCGCCGGGTCGGCGCGTCCACGGTGGAGGCGGAGGGCGCGTTGCGCGCCCGGGTGGCCGAAACCTGTGTCGTCTCGCTCGATCCGTTCTGCCACGACGTGGAAGAGACATTCACCATCCACTTCGTGCCGCCCGGCGCCGAGGACGATGATCCGGACCCAGAGGCGGTTGACCAGATCCCCTACACGGGCGGCGCGGCCGACCTTGGCGAGGCGGCGGTGGAGCAGCTTGCCTTGGCGCTCGACCCGTTTCCGCGCAAGCCCGGCGCCGCGCTGCCGGCCGAGGCGACCGAGGAAATGGCCAGCCCGTTCGCCGCGTTGCTTGCGCGTCGGACGCAGGAGTGATGCCGTCACTTGCAGCCGGGGTGCGGCTCTGCTAGACCGCGCGGCTCGTTATTCTCGTTATTGATTTTGTGATCCTGGCGCGCCGCTTTCTTGCCGCGTGCCCATTAGCCCGGAGGGGCGCTGTCCCATGGCTGTTCCCAAGAAGAAGACGTCCCCATCCCGCCGTGGAATGCGCCGTAGCCACGATGCGCTGCGGGTTGAGTCCCATGCCGAGTGCTCCAATTGCGGCGAGCTGAAGCGGCCGCACCATCTTTGCAGCCATTGCGGCCATTACGACGGCCGCGAGGTCGTGGCCGCCGGCAAGGCGCTCAAAGGGGCCGTTCGCGCCTGAGGGTGCCGGGCGTGCCGCTAGGCTGGGGCGCCCAGCGATGACCGTGCCATTCAACCTCGCGATCGACGCCATGGGCGGCGACCATGCGCCCGATACGGTGCTGGACGGCATTGCGATTGCGGCTGAGCGCCACCCGGCTGCCCGCTTCCTGCTGGTGGGCGATGAGGCGAGGCTCGGTCCCCTGGTGGCGTCGCGCAAGCGCGTGCAGGCGTCCTGCACGATCCGCCACGCGCCCGCGGCCATTTCCAGCGAGATGAAGCCCACCGCGGCCCTACGGGTGCGCGCGTCCTCCATGCGGGTGGCCATCGACGCGGTTGCGGGCGGCGAAGCGTCGGGTGTGGTTTCGGCCGGCAACACCGGGGCGCTGCTGGCGCTGGCGAAGATCGTGATCAAGGCCCTGCCCGGCATCGACCGCCCGGCCATGGCGGCCATCGGGCCTTCGGCGCGGGGCGACGTGGTGATGCTCGACCTCGGCGCCAACGTGCAGTGCGATGTGCGCAATCTCGTCGAGTTCGCGGTCATGGGCGACGTGTTTGCCCGCACCGTGCTGGGCCTGCCGGCGCCCACCATCGGCCTGCTGAACGTGGGGTCCGAGGAGTTGAAGGGCGACGACCGCGTGCGGCAAGCGGCCGAAATCCTGCGCGCCAGCCATCTCGCCCCGCAGTTCCACGGCTTCGTGGAAGGGCATGACATCGCCGCCGGGACCACGGACGTGATCGTGACCGACGGCTTCACCGGCAATGTCGCGCTGAAAACCGGGGAAGGCGCGCTCAAGCTGGTGGGCGACTTGCTGAAGCAGATCTTCCGCAGCAGCCTGGCGGCGCGGCTCGCTTATCTGCTCGCCCGGCCCGGGCTGGACCGGATGCGGCTCTGGCTCGACCCGCGGCGCTACAACGGCGCGGTCATGCTGGGGCTGAACGGCGTCGTGGTGAAGTCGCACGGCGGCGCCGACGCGGAAGGGTTTGCCCATGCGCTCGACGTGGCGATGGACATGGTGGTGCACCGCTTCAACGAGCAGATCCGCGACGGCCTGGGACGGATCGAGGCGATGAAGCCGGACAAGGGCGGCCCGCAACTCCTGGCAGCCGTTTAAGCGCGATGGCGCGGCGCAGCGTGATCGCGGGGGTGGGCGGCTACCTGCCGGAGCGTATCGTCTCCAACGACGAGTTGTCCCGTACCATCGACACCACCGACGAGTGGATTCAGGAGCGCACCGGCATCAAGCAGCGCCACATCGCCGGGCCGACCGAGACCTGCGCGGCCATGGGCGCGCGGGCGGCGGCGGCGGCGCTGGCCCATGCCGGTGCCGGGACGGAGGACGTGGACGCGGTGATCCTGGCCACGGCGACGCCGGACCAGGCGTTTCCCGCCTCGGCCCTCCGGGTGCAGGCGGAGCTTGGCATCACCCGCGGCTTCGGCTTCGACGTATCGGCGGCGTGCAGCGGGTTCATCTACGCGCTGGCGATGGCTGACGCCGTGGTGCGCACCGGGCAGGCGTCGGGCGTGCTGGTGATCGGCAGCGAGGTGTATTCCCGCATCATGAACTGGGCGGACCGCGGCACCTGCGTGCTGTTTGGCGACGGCGCCGGGGCGGTCTTCGTGCGGCCCGGCACGGACCGGGACGGGACACGCGGCATCCTGTCCACCCACCTGCACGCCCAAGGCACGCTGGGCGACCTGCTGTATGTCGATGGCGCGGTCGGGCGCCCGGACCGGTCGGGCCATTTGGTGATGAACGGGCGCGAGGTGTTCCGCCATGCGGTCGCCAAGCTCGCCGCCGTGGTGGACGAGGCCTTGGCGGCGAACGGCCTGGGCCACGCGGACATCGACTGGCTGGTGCCGCACCAGGCGAACCGCCGCATCATCGACGCGATGGGGCGCAAGCTCGACCTGCCGTCCGAGCAGGTGGTGGTCACGGTGGACCGCCACGCCAACACCTCGGCCGCGTCCGTGCCCTTGGCGCTGGCGGAGGCGTGCGGCGACGGGCGAATCAAGCGGGGCGACCTGGTGGTCATGGAAGCCCTGGGCGGCGGCATGACCTGGGGGTCCGCCCTCGTCCGCTTTTGAGGCGTGGACGCAACAGCCTGGACGAAAATTGTTTAAGGTCAGCATGTTCGCTTGACGGCTATGCGGCAAATTCATAGCTTGTCGCAATGAACACGGTGACGCGGGCGCAGTTGGCCGAGACGATCTACGCGCAGGTCGGGTTGTCGCGCAACGACTCGGCGGACCTGCTTGAAACGGTGTTGGAACGAATGTCGCGGGCGCTGGAGGCTGGCGACTCCGTGAAGATCAGCGGGTTCGGGACGTTCTCGGTTCGGCAGAAAGGCCGTCGGATCGGCCGCAACCCGAAGACCGGGGTTGAGGTGCCGATCCTGCCGCGCCGCGTGCTGACGTTCCGGCCCAGCCAGGTGCTGAAGGCGCACGTGAACGGCGCGGCCATCCCGGCGAGCGACGACGTATGAGCGGCCCCGACGACCTGCCGCCGGAGGAAGGGACGGCGGACGAAGCCGCCCTGGCCGTCCCGGTCGATACGGGCTTGGGCGAGGCGGGCACGGACGACAGCCGGCCGCGGGCCAAAAAGGCGCCCAACGCATTCCGCACCATCAGCGAGGTGGCGGACGAGCTTCACATCCCGCAGCACGTCCTCCGGTTCTGGGAAACCAAGTTCCCGCAGATCAAACCGCTCAAGCGCGGCGGCGGGCGGCGCTATTACCGTCCCGACGACATCCTGCTGCTGCGCCGCATCTCCGATTTGCTGTATATCCAGGGTTACACGATCAAGGGCGTGCAGCGCCTGTTAAGGGAAGGTGGGGGCCAATTGTCAGACAACATTCCGCCGGCGACCGCCGCCGAGCGCGCCGCCGCCGAGGCCGAACGGGCCGGCGTCGCCACGCCGGAGCCGCTTGAGCCGGCTCCCAGCCCCGACACGGACGAGGTCGCCCGGCTTCGTGCGCTGTTGCGGCACAGCCTTGACGAGCTGACGGCGCTCCGGGCCATGCTGGATTGATGCACAAGCCCAGGATTCGGTTGTGCCGCGCCGTTGCGGCCTGCGCGGCACCCTGCTAGACGGAGGACGTGTCGGAGCGTAGCGCAGCCTGGTAGCGCATCAGTCTGGGGGACTGGGGGTCGTGGGTTCGAATCCCGCCGCTCCGACCACATCGCTCCCAAGCATCATCGAAGCATCAGGCCGGAAGCAGCACCGTCGCCACCGCCTGCGCCGCGATGCCCTCGCCCCGTCCGGCGAAGCCCAGCCGTTCCGTCGTTGTCGCCTTCACGGAAACAAGGCCGGGTCCAACGCCCAGCAGTTCAGACAGCCGGGCCTGCATCGCCGCGGCGTGGGGCGTGATCTTGGGCTGCTCGCAGATCAGCGTCACGTCGGCATTGGCCAACCGCCCGCCCCGCGCCGCGATCCGCCCGGCGGCGTGCAGAAGGAAACGGGCGCTGTCGGCATCCTTCCATGGCGCCTCGCTCGGCGGGAAATGGCGGCCGATGTCGCCCTCCGCCAAGGCGCCGTAGATCGCGTCGCACAGCGCATGGATGCCCACATCCGCGTCGGAATGCCCGGCCAACCCCAGCGCGTGCGGCACCGCGACACCGCACAGCACCAAACTGCGGCCCGCCGCGAGCGCGTGCACGTCGAAGCCGGTTCCGACCCGCGGCAGCATCGCCGGCGCCAACGCCCGTTCGAGCCGCATGAGGTCCTCCGGATAGGTCAGCTTGATGTTGTCCTCGGCGCCGGGCACGAGGTCCACGGCGAGGCCCGCACCTTCCAGCAGCGCGGCGTCGTCTGTGACGCCGGACGCGGCGCTCTCGCGGTGCAAGCGGAGCAGGGTGGGGTAGTGAAAAGCTTGCGGGGTTTGCGCGCGGAACAGGCCGGCCCGCTCCACGGTGGCCTCGACCCGGCCGCCCGCGGCGCGTTTCAGCGTGTCGGCGACCGGCAGGGCCGGGATGGCGCCCGGCACCCGGGCGAGCGCGGCGAGCAGGGCCGGGACCACATGCCCGGGCACGCAAGGGCGCGCGGCGTCGTGGACCAGGACAACCTCCGGCGCAAGCGGCGCCAAGGCCTCAAGCCCGGCGCGCACGCTGTCCTGCCGTGCGGCGCCGCCCGGCACCGCCGGCAGGCAGCCGAGGCCGGCCAGCGCCGGGCCGAGCAGCGCCGGGTCCCCGACCGGCTGCAGGTGCGCCACATGGGGCAGCAGGCTTTCCGCCGCCCAGCGCACGACGGGCTTGCCGGCGAGGGCGGCGTATTGCTTCGGCTGGCCAGTCCCGAACCAGGTGCCCGAGCCGGCGGCGACGAGGATGGCAGCGACGCGCATGGCGCGACCCAATGCCGGCCAGCCGTCACGGCGTCAACCCGTGCAGCCAACGTGGCCAACTTGCTGCGGTCAGTGATTGCGTCAAGCGCGGCCCGGCATTAGTTTGCCCAAATCATGGGCAACCCAAATACCACAGGCCTGATCGGCCCTATCACTCTGGGGTCAGGGCGCCATACCGTAACGCTCGACCTGCCGGTTATCCTGGCGCCGATGTCGGGGGTCACGGACCTGCCATTCCGGCGCCTGGCAAAGCGGCATGGCGCGGGCCTCGTCGTGTCCGAGATGATCGCGTCCTGGGCCATGGTGCGGGAAAACCGCGTCACCTTGCGGATGGCCGAAGTTGACGGCTGCGGCGGACCCAGTGCGGTCCAGCTCGCCGGCTGCGACCCGGCCGCCATGGCGGAAGCGGCGCGCATCGCGGTCGGCCACGGCGCCGACCTGATCGACATCAACTTCGGTTGCCCGGTGAAAAAGGTCGCGGTCGGCCAAGCGGCCGGGTCCGCGCTGATGCGCGACGAGTCCGGGGCCGCCCGCATCCTGGAAGCGACGGTGCGGGCCGTGCCGGTGCCGGTCACGCTCAAGATGCGCATGGGCTGGGACCACGCGAGCCTCAACGCGCCCAGCCTGGCCCGCATCGCCGAAGCGTCCGGCATCCAGATGGTCACGGTGCACGGGCGCACCCGGCAGCAGTTCTACACGGGCACGGCCGATTGGCGCTTCGTGGCACAGGTCAAGCAGGCGGTCCGCCTGCCGGTGATCGTCAACGGCGACATCCTGACGGAAGACGACGCGGCGGAGGCGCTGCGCCAGTCCGGCGCGGACGGCGTGATGATCGGGCGGGGCTGCTACGGCCGGCCCTGGTTCCCGGCGCTCGCCGCGCGGTTCCTCCTGACCGGCCAGCGCCAGGCCGAGCCGACCTTGGCCGAGCAGAAGGCCACCATGTTGGAGCATTACGACGCCATGCTGCGCCATTTCGGCGAGGACGCGGGCGTGCGGGTCGCCCGCAAGCACCTGTCCTGGTACTCGCGCGGCTTGTTCGGATCGACCGAGTTCCGCGCGGCAATCAACAAGCTGTCGAGCCGGGCGGCGGTGGAAGTACTGATCGACGCCTTTTTCGACCCGCTGATCGACCGCAACGCCGCCCGCGGGCCGGAAGTGCTCGCCGCATGAAGGACGCGCTGACCCGGGAGCGCCCGGCCACGGTGGAGCGGTTGGCGCTGCCGGCCCCGTCCGGCGACGTGGATGCGCAGGCGCTGCTGAGCGCGCTGCCCGTCCCCGTCGTGCTGCTCGACGCGGCCAACCGCTTCCGCTTCGCCAACCAGGCCGCCGAGCAGTTCCTCGGCGTGTCGCTGATGCAGTTGCGCCAGATGACGCTGGCCTCCTTGCTGCCGGAGGACAACCCGTTGTTCGCGCTGCTCGCGCAGGTGCGGCAGCAAGGCTCTACGATCTTCGACCACGACCTGACGCTTGAAGGCCCGCGGCTCCACAAGCGCGGCATCGCGGTGCAGGCGACGGCGCTGCTGGAGGAGCCGGGTTGCGTGCTGCTGACCTTCCAGGACAGCTCCGCCGCCCGGGCGCTGGACCGCCAGATCCAGTTCCGCGGGGCGGCGCGCAGCGTCACCGGCATGTCGGCGGTGCTGGCGCACGAGGTCAAGAACCCGCTATCCGGCATCCGCGGCGCGGCGCAACTGCTGGAAGGCAGCGTGGCCGAGGGCGACCGCGAATTGACGGTGCTGATCCGCGACGAGGCGGACCGCATCCGGGACCTCGTGGACCGTATGGAGATTTTCGGCGAGAAGCCGATCGAGCGCCGCGCCGTCAACATCCACCGCGTGCTGGAGCACGTGCGGCGCCTCGCCAGCACCGGGTTCGCGGCGCATGTGCGGCTGACGGAGGTATATGACCCCTCGCTGCCGCCGACCTGGGCCAACCGGGACCAGCTCGTGCAGGTCATGCTCAACCTCGTGAAGAACGCGGCCGAGGCGATCACCGGCGACCCGGCGTTGACCGGGCGCGGCGCCGGGGAGATCGTGCTGACCACGGCCTACCAGCACGGGATGCGGCTCGCCGTCGCGGGCAGCGACCACCGGCTGCACTTGCCGCTGGTGGTGACGGTGCGCGACAACGGGCCGGGCATCCCGGAGGACATCCGGTCCCACCTGTTCGAGGCGTTCGTGACCAGCAAGCCCTCCGGCAGCGGCCTGGGCCTGGCTTTGGTGGCGAAGATCGTCGGCGACCATGGCGGGCTGATCGAGGTGGACAGCCGGCCCGGCCGGACGGAGTTCCGCCTGTTCCTGCCGGTGATCATCGAGGCCGAGGCGGACGCACCCTGAAAGAGTCGCGATGACCCCCCCCACAGTTCTTGTGGCCGACGATGATCGGTCGATCCGCACGGTTCTGACCCAGGCGCTGGGCCGGTCCGGCTACCAGGTGCGCTGCACCGGCAACGCCGCCACGCTTTGGCGCTGGGTGGAGGATGGCGAGGGCGACCTGGTCATCACCGACGTGGTGATGCCGGACGAGAACGGCCTCGACCTGATCCCGCGCATCAAGCGGGTCCGTCCGGACCTGCGCGTCATCGTGATGAGCGCGCAGTCCACCCTGATGACCGCGGTGAAGGCGGCGCAGCGCGGGGCGTTCGAGTACCTGCCCAAACCCTTCGACCTCAAGGAACTGCTGGCCGTCGTCGGGCGGGCGCTGCAAGCCCCGGCGCCGGTTGCGGACACGCCGCCCAGCGAGCCGCGCGACGCGGAAGAGCGCCTGCCGCTGATCGGCCGCAGCGTCGCGATGCAGGAAATCTACCGCAGCATTGCGCGCCTCACCACGACCGACCTGACCGTCATGGTGAACGGGGAAAGCGGCACGGGCAAGGAACTGGTGGCGCGGGCGCTGCACGACTACGGCCGCCGCCGCACCGGGCCGTTCGTCGCCATCAACATGGCCGCCATCCCGCGCGAGCTGATCGAAAGCGAGCTGTTCGGGCATGAGCGCGGCGCCTTCACCGGGGCGATGAACCGCGCCCAAGGCCGCTTCGAGCAGGCCGCTGGCGGCACCCTGTTCCTGGACGAGATCGGCGACATGCCGGCGGAGGCGCAGACCCGGCTGTTGCGCGTCTTGCAGGAAGGCGAGTTCACCACGGTCGGCGGGCGGCAGCCGATCCGCGCCAACGTCCGCATCGTGGCCGCGACCCACCGCGACCTGCGCCAGGCGATCCGCGCCGGGCAGTTCCGGGAAGACCTGTTCTACCGCCTGAACGTCGTGCCGATCCGCCTGCCGCCGCTGCGCGAGCGGCTGGAAGACATCCCCGTGCTGGCCCGGCATTTCCTGGAAAAGGCCCGGGACAGCGGCCTGCCCGCGAAGTCTTTGGACCAGTCCGCCATTGAGCGCCTCCGCCAGCACCGCTGGCCCGGCAACGTGCGCGAGCTGGAGAACCTCATGCGGCGCCTCGCCGCCCTGTATGCGCAGGAGGTGATCACCGACGAGGTGATCGGCACCGAGCTGCTGGAAAGCGGCATCGACGCCGAGCCGGCGCACGGCACTGGCAGCCCCGAGCCGCTGGCGCTCGCGGTGGAGCGGCACATCCGGCAATTCCTGGCCGCGAGCCGCGACGGGATGCCGATGCGCGACATCTACGACCAGGTGATCGCCGAGGTGGAGCGCCCGCTGATCCAGATGACGCTCTCGGCAACGCGCGGCAACCAGATCAAGGCGGCTTCCATGCTGGGCCTCAACCGCAACACGCTGCGCAAGAAGATACGCGACCTGGACATCCCGGTCGTGCGCGGGATCGGCTGAGGGTGGCTTCGGGCAAACGCTTGGCGCTCCGGGCGGCGGCGGGGCCGCCGCGCCGGTCGCTGCCGCGGCGGGTGGCGGATGCGCTGCTGGGCAAGATCGTGACCCTGCTGCTGGCGGCGTTCGCGCTGGCGCTGGGCATCTCGACCTTTGCCATGCTGTCCGGCGGCGTGCCGCTCACGCCCAACCTGATGTTCGCGCTGGTGCTGGCGAACTTGGTCGTGCTGCTGCTGTTGGGCGCGGTGCTGGCCGGGCGGATCACCCGGATCTGGGTGGAGCAGCGCCGCGGCTCCGCCGGCTCCCGCCTGCATGTCCGGCTGGTGCTGCTGTTCAGCGTCGTGGCCGTGACGCCTGCCATCGTCGTCGCCGTGTTCGCGACCGCGTTCTTCAACCTGGGCATCCAGTCCTGGTTCAACGACTCGGTCCGCATCGCGCTGAACGAAGGGCTGGAAGCGTCGCGCGGCTACCTGGACGAGCACCGCAACAACATCCGGGCCGACGCGCTCGGCATGGCCAATGACATTGCGCTCGGCATGGCCAATGACATCGCGCGCGATGGGCGGTTCGTAGCAAGCAACCCTTATCTCCTTGGCCAAATCCTGCAAACGCAGACCGTGCTGCGCGGCTTGACCGAGGCAATCATCTACGACCCAGTGACCGGCTCGGTGTACGCCGGCGTCGGCCCGATGTCGGGCTTTGGCGTGGAGCCGGCGCCGTCCGAAGCGACGGAGCAGGCCAAGAGCGGCGATGTCGCGGTGCTGGGATCGCCCGACGACAACCAGGTGCGGGCCGTCGTCCAGCTTAACACTAAACCGATAAACCTGATGCTGCTGATCGGGCGCCCCGTCGATCTGCAGATCCTCGGCCACATGGCGCGGACCGAGCGCGCGGTGGCCGAATACAAGCAGCTCGACGAGAACCGGTCCGGGCTGCAAGTGACGTTCGCGCTGATCTTCGCCCTGGTCGCGCTTTTGGTGCTGTGCGCCGCCATCCTGATCGGGCTGGTGCTCGCCAACCAGATCGCGCGTCCGGTCGCGCGGCTGATCCTGGCGGCCGAGCGGGTCAGGGCGGGCGACCTTTCGGTGCGGGTGCCGGAAATCCAGAGCGAGGACGACGTGGCCGGGCTGTCCCGCGCGTTCAACCGCATGACGGGCCAGCTCGCGTCGCAGCGGACGGAGCTGATGGACGCCTACAGCCAGATCGACGGGCGCCGCCGGTTCACCGAGACGGTGCTGGCGGGCGTGTCCGCCGGGGTGATCGGGCTGGACGCCGCGGCCAACGTCGAGCTGCCGAACCGGGCGGCAAGCGAGCTGGTCGGCATGGACCTGATGGCGGCCATCGGCCTGCCGCTGGGCCACGTGGTGCCGGAGTTCGCGCCGCTCTTGGACCAGGCCGCCGCCCAGCCGGAGCGGGCGCGGACCGCCGAGGTGCAGATCGGCCCGCCGTCGCGGCGCCGCACGTTGCTGGTGCGGATCGGCGCCGACCTGCATGGCGGGCGGCCGGACGGCTACGTCGTGACGTTCGATGACATCACCGAGCTGCAATCGGCGCAGCGCAAGGCCGCCTGGGCGGACGTCGCCCGGCGGATCGCGCACGAGATCAAGAACCCGCTGACGCCCATCCAGCTTTCGGCGGAGCGGCTGAAGCGGCGCTTCACCAAGGAGATCACCTCGGACCCCGAAACCTTCTCGCAATGTGCCGACACCATCGTGCGCCATGTCGGCGACATCGGCCGCATGGTGGACGAGTTCTCGGCCTTCGCCCGGATGCCGCAACCGGTGCTGCGGCCCGAGGACGCCGGGCGCATCGCGCGGGAAACGCTGGTCCTGCAGCGCAGCGCCCGGCCGGAGATCGTCTGGTCCACCGACATCCCGGAGCGCGGCCCCATTGCGCTGTGCGACCGCCGGATGGTCGGCCAGGCGCTGACCAACCTGCTGCAGAACGCGGCCGACGCCGTGGCCATGCGCCCGCGCGGCCCCGGCGAGCCGGCCGGGCGCATCAGCCTGTCCGTCCGCGCGGACGCCGGCACCGTGGCGATGGAGGTGCGCGACGACGGGGTGGGACTTCCGGACGGGGACCGCGAGCGGCTCACTGAGCCGTATGTCACGCATAAGCCAAAGGGCACTGGGCTAGGCTTGGCAATCGTGAAGAAGATCATGGAGGACCATGGCGGCAGCCTCGCGCTGGACGACTGCACGGACGGGCCTGGTGCGGTCGCCACGTTGTCTTTGCCGCTCTTGGTGGCCGAACCAGTGAAAGCTTAGCAATGGCGAACGAGATCCTGATCGTTGACGACGAACCCGACATCCGCATGTTGATCGAGGGCATCCTCGAAGACGAAGGCTACACGGTCCGGCAGGCCGGCGACTCGGACGCGGCGCTCGCGGCTTTCCGGATGCGCCGGCCCTCGCTGGTGATCCTCGACATCTGGCTGCAAGGGTCGCGGCTCGACGGCCTCGGCGTGCTCAAGGCGCTGCTGAAGGAGGAGCCGCACGTCCCCGTCGTGATGATCTCCGGCCACGGCACCATCGAGACGGCGGTGTCCGCGATCCAGTTCGGCGCCTACGACTTCATCGAGAAGCCGTTCAAGTCGGACCGGCTGCTGTTGATCATCCGCCGGGCGCTGGAAGCGGCGCGGCTGGCGCAGGAGAACGCGGAGCTGCGGCTGCGCGCCGGGTTCGAATCGAACCTGACGGGGCACAGCTCCGCGATCACGACCCTCCGCGCCGCCGTGGAGCGGGTGGCGCCGACCGGCTCCCGCGTGCTGATCAGCGGACCCGCCGGGTCCGGCAAGGAGGTCGCGGCGCGCATGGTGCATACGCGGTCGCGCCGGGCGGACGGGCCGTTCGTCGCGCTGAACTGCGCCACGCTGAACCCGGCCCGCTTCGAGGAGGAGCTGTTCGGCGTGGAGGCCGGCGCCGACCCCATCGCCGCCCCGCGCCGCGCCGGCGTGCTGGAGCGCGCCCATGGCGGCACGCTGCTGCTGGACGAGGTGTCGGACATGCCGCTGGAAACCCAGGGCAAGATCGTCCGCGCCTTGCAGGACCAAACGTTCGAGCGGCTGGGCGGCTCGTTCCGCGTGAAGGTCGATGTCCGCGTGCTGGCCACCACCAACCGCGACCTGCAGGCGGAGATCGCCAACGCGCGGTTCCGCGAGGACCTGTATTACCGCCTCGCCGTCGTGCCGATCCGAATGCCGAGCCTGAAGGAGCGGCGGGAGGACGTGCCGGAACTCGCCCGCTACTTCCTCGAACGTTCCGCCGAAACCTCGGGAATGCTGAGGCGCGAGCTGTCCACCGACGCGCTGACGGCGCTGCAAGCCTATGACTGGCCCGGCAACGTCCGGCAGCTCCGCAACCTCATGGACTGGCTGCTGATCATGGCGCCGGGCACCGCGAACGACAGCATCCGGGCGGAGATGCTGCCCGCGGAGATCAGCCAGGGCGCCCCGGCGCTGCTGAACTTCGATCCCAGCGCCGACCTGATGGGCCTGCCGCTGCGGGAAGCACGGGACCTGTTCGAGACGCAGTACCTGCAGGCGCAACTGCTGCGGTTCGGCGGCAACATCAGCCGCACCGCCGGGTTCGTCGGCATGGAGCGCAGCGCACTGCACCGCAAGCTCAAGCAATTGGGCGTGAACTCCGACGACCGCGGGGCCGCGTGAGCCGGATCGCCTACGTCAACGGGCGCTACCTGGCGCAGCGCGACGCCTGCGTGAACGTGGAGGACCGCGGCTACCAGTTCGCCGATGGGATCTACGAAGTCGTCCACCTCCATCGCGGGCGGTTCATCGACAGCGACCGCCATTTGGCGCGGCTGGAGCGTTCTCTGGGCGAGGTGCGGATCGCCATGCCCATGGGGGGCCAAGCCCTGCTCCGCGTGCTGGCCGAGGTCGCGCGGCGCAACCGGGTGCAAGACGGGCTGCTTTACATGCAGGTGACGCGCGGCGTCGCCCGGCGCGACCACGCCTTTCCCGCCCCCGGCGTGAAGCCGTCCCTGGTGGTCACGGTGCGCCGCATCCCGCCCTATCCCACGGACATCGAGCGGTGGACGGTTCGCGCCATCACCCACCCGGACCTGCGCTGGGCGCGGTGCGACATCAAATCGACGGGACTGCTGCCCAACGTGCTGGCCCGACAGGCGGCGGCCGAGCAGGGCGCGGCCGAGGCCATTCTGATCGACGCGGCCGGCACCGTGACGGAAGGCGCCGCGACAAGCCTGTGGATCGTCGACGCCGAGGGCCGGCTGCGCACCCGGCACCTGGACCAGCATATCCTGCCGGGCTGCACCCGCGACGCGCTGCTGTCGGTCATGGGGGACGCCGGCATCGCCTTTGCCGAGCAGGCGTTCAGCGAGGCCGAGCTGCGCGCGGCACAAGAAGCATTCCTGACCAGCGCCACCAGTTTCGTGAAGCCCATCGTGTCGATTGACGGCCAGCCGGTCGGCGACGGCCAGGTCGGCCCGGTGTCCCGCCAACTGTTCGCGTTGTTCGCCCGACACGTCCACGGCATGTCCAACGCCGCCTGAGCAGACGCATCATGCAGAATGGTGCTTAGGGTTGTTTCGCCAGGCGACGTTGCTAGGTTTGGCTGGCCGGCCCATATCCGGGCTTGCGGCAGCATCCTTGTGGCGTCCAGCATCCCGCCGGAGTCACACAACAAATAGGACACGAACGTGGCCACTGAGAAATCGCAGAATGTTCAAGATGTTTTCTTGAACCATGTGCGTAAGTCCAAGACTCCGGTAACGGTCTTTCTGGTCAATGGTGTCAAGCTGCAGGGCATCATCACCTGGTTCGACAACTTTTCGGTGCTGCTGCGCCGGGACGGGCATACGCAGCTTGTGTATAAACATGCGATCAGCACCGTGATGCCGGGCGCGCCGATCCAGCTTTTCGACGCCAGCAAGATCGAAGCCGTAGCGCAGGAGGCGGGTTCTGGCGGCGCCGCCGGCTGACACTGCCGCCGCGCCGACCCGCGCGGCGGTTGTCCTGCCCTGGGAAAAGCCGTCCCGGCAGGATGCTTCCCGCGCGGCGGACGCCCAAGTGGCCGAAGCGGTGGGCCTGGCTGCCTCCATCGGGCTTGTGGTGGTGCACAGCGCCGTCCTGCCGTTGCGGACGCGGCGGTCGGCGACGCTGCTGGGTCAGGGCCAGGTCGCCACGGTCGGGGAAGCGATCCATACTGAGGAGGTCGCCGTTGCCGTCGTGGACGCGCAGCTCAGCCCGGTGCAGCAACGCAACCTGGAACGGGCTTGGGAATGCAAGGTCATCGACCGCACCGGCCTGATCCTGGACATTTTCGGGGAGCGCGCGCGCACCAAGGAAGGTGCGCTGCAAGTCGAGCTTGCCCATCTTGAGTACCAGCGCAGCCGGCTCGTGCGCTCCTGGACCCACTTGGAACGGCAGCGCGGCGGCTTCGGCTTCCTGGGCGGCCCCGGCGAAACCCAGATCGAGGCCGACCGGCGGCTGATCGGCGACCGGATCGTGCGGGTCAAGAAGGAGTTGGAGCAGGTGCGGCGCACCCGCGGCCTGCACCGCAGCGCCCGGCAGCGCGTGCCCTATCCCATCGTCGCCCTGGTCGGATACACCAACGCCGGCAAGAGCACGCTGTTCAACACCCTGACCGGGGCCGAGGTGCACGCACAGGACCAGCTTTTCGCGACGCTCGACCCGACCATGCGCGGCTTGCGGCTGCCGTCGCACCGCCGGGTGATCCTGTCGGACACAGTGGGTTTCATCAGCGACCTGCCGACCGAGCTGGTGGCGGCATTCCGGGCGACGCTGGAAGAAGTGAGCGAGGCCGACATCATCCTGCACGTGCGCGACGTGGCCCACCCGGACAGCGCGGCGCAACGCGCCGACGTGGTGCGCGTGCTGGACAGCATGGTGAAGGATGGCGTGCTGGACGCCGATTGGCCGTCCCGCACCGTTGAGGTGCTGAACAAGGCGGACCTGATGGGCGGCATCAAGGCCGTGCCGGCCCGGGACGGCTGCATCGCCGCCTCCGCCATCACCGGCGATGGCCTGCCCGCGCTGCTGCGGGCGGTTGACGACCGGATTTCGGCGGGCATGGAGGTGGCCGACTATCACCTTCCGGCCTCGGACGGCGCGCGGATGGCCTGGCTGTACGAGCACGGCGAGGTGATAGAGCGGCGGGACGAGGAGGACGGCATTCACCTGGTCGTCCGTATGCTCGCCGCCAACCGGGCACGATTCGAGCGTGGCGCATGAGCGCCACAGGGGACCTGGCCGAGGTCGTGCAGTTGGTCCGGGCCGTGGCCCGCGCCGAGATCATGCCGCGGTTCCGCCACTTGGCGCCCGGCGACGTTCAGGCGAAAACCGGCCCGCTCGACCTCGTGACGGCGGCCGACGAGCAGGCCGAACTGCGCCTGACCACGGGCTTGGGCCGGCTGTTCCCCGGCTGTACCGTGGTGGGGGAGGAGGCCGCGTCGCGTGATCCCGCACTGCTGGAGGCGGTCGCGGCGGCGGATCTCTGCTTCCTGGTGGACCCGGTGGACGGGACGGCGAACTTCTGCGCCGGGCTGCCGCTGTTCGGCACGATGGTGGCCATGGTGCGCCGGGGCGCGGTGGTCGGCGCGGTGATCCACGATCCCGTGGGCGACGACACGGCGATGGCCGCGGCGGGACAGGGGGCCTGGCTGGAAACCGCAACGGGGGAGCGCACCGCCTTGCGCGTGGCGGCGCCCGTGCCGTTGGACGCCATGGCTGGCTCCCTGTCGTGGAAGTATATGCCGGAGCCGCTGCAATCCCAAGTGTGCCGCAACCTGCCGCGGCTCGGCGCGGCGTGGGATTACCGCTGCGCCGCGCACCAGTATCGGATGCTGGCGGCGGGGCATTGCCACTTCAGCATCTATCACCGGCTGATGCCGTGGGACCATGCGGCGGGGTGGCTGCTGCACCGGGAAGCCGGCGGCTGGTCGGCGCGGCTCGACGGCACGCCATACAGCCCGGCCGAAATCACCGGCGGCCTGATCTGCGCGCCGGACGAGGCCAGTTGGTGGGCGCTCCGCTCGGCCTTGTTCGAGGACTGAGCTACTCGGCCCGCTTCACGGCGGCCCAAAGCGCCTCCATCGCGTCGAGCGTCGCGTCGGCCGGGCTTTGCCCCGCTTCCGCCAGGCGACGCTCCACCGCATTGAACCGGCGCGTGAACTTCGCATTTGCCGCGCGGAGGCAGGCTTCCGGGTCCAGGCCCAGCTTGCGCGCCAGGTTGGCGACGACGAACAGGATGTCGCCGACCTCATCCGCCAGCCGGTCCGGGTCGGCGCCGGGCAGTTCGGCGCGGAGTTCCGCCACTTCCTCATCAAGCTTGTCCAGCACGGCGGGCGCGTCCGGCCAATCGAAGCCGACCCGGCCGGCGCGGCTGGCCAGCTTCGCGGCGCGGGTCAGCGCGGGCAGGCCGACGGACACCCCGGCCAGGACGCCTGTTTCGTCGCGGGCCAGGCGTTCCCGGGCTTTCTGCTCTTCCCAGCCGGGCGGCGCCGGCGCGTCCGGCCCGGCGGGAAAAACGTGGGGATGGCGCCGGATCATCTTGTCCGTGATGGCGCGGGCGACGTCGGCGAAACCGAACGCGCCGGCCTCCTCGGCCATCCGCGCGTGGTAAACCACCTGGAACAGCAAGTCCCCAAGCTCGTCCGGCAGCGCCGCCATGTCGCGCCGGGTGATGGCGTCGGCGACCTCGTAGGCTTCCTCGACCGTGTAGGGCGCAATCGTCTCGAAGCTCTGTGCTTGGTCCCACGGGCACCCCGAGGCGGGATCACGGAGCGCGGCCATGACATGGAGCAGGCGGGCGACTTGCCGCCGCGCTTCCTCCGTCGCGGGGTCCGTCAAGCGGCGTCCGCCAGCCGCACTCCGCACTCGTCGAAGGTCTTGAACAAGCGGGCGGTGGCTTCCTCGCCCAAGCGCAGGTGCGGCGGGCGGATGTTCAGCCAAGCATCGTCCCCGGTGTGGCGCGCGACCAGCGCCTTCAAGCCGGGGATCAACGCCGCCGAGGTTACGGCCCGGCGCAGCGCGGTCAGCACCTCCTGCGCCGCGGCGCCGGCATCGGCGTCCCAGCCCGCGTAAACCTGCGCATTCACGGCAGACGTCACGTTGCTGGCTGCCGAGATCGACCCGGCGCCCCCGGCCTGCAAAAGCTGGTGCAAGTGGCTGTCGTCACCACAATACACCTCGAACCCGTCCTGGGCGAAGTGCTCGACGTAAGCGCGGGTGTTGTCGAAATCGCCGCTGCTGTCCTTGATGCCCTTGATGGCGTCGGGGTAGGCGTGTAGCAGGCGGCCCACGAGCGCCACCGTGAACGGCACCGCGGACTGCGCGGGGAAGTGATACAGGAACACGCGCGCCCCGCCGCCGGTGCGCTGGACGACCTCGCTGAACCAGGCGAACAAACCGTCCTCGCTCGGGCTTTTGTAAAAGAATGGCGGCAAAACGAGGACGCCGGGGCAGCCGAGGTCGGCCGCGTGCCGGGTCAGCAGCACCGTATCGGTCAAGGCCGGCGTGCCGACGCCGGGCAACAGGCGGGCAGGCGGGATGCCGCGCTCGACCAGGCCTTCCAGCACCGCCATGCGCTCGGACACGCCGAGCGAGTTGGCCTCGCCCGTCGTGCCCAGGACGCCCAGCCCGTTGCAGCCATTGGCCAGCAGCCAGCGGCAATGGGCGGCCATGCGGTCCAGGTCAACCGACAGGTCCGCGCGCATCGCCGTCAGCACGGCCGCGTTCACGCCGCCGTAAAGTGCGTCTTTCATCATCCCGACCTCTGCTTGATGCGGCGCGGCACGCGGGGCGAGCGTCCGGGCCAGTCCACGACATGGTGCTCCAGCGGCCCGGCCCGGCGCTCGTTCACCACCCGGCCGCGCACCGAGATGCCGGCCGTGTGCACGGTTTCCGGATCGCCGGACACCAGAGGGTGCCACCAAGCAAGATTCTTGCCTTCGGCCAGGCGGCGGTAGGCGCAGGTGGGCGGCAGCCAGTCGATGCCGTCCAGGGAGTCGGGGGTCAGCGAAACGCAGTCGGGGACCTTGGCCTGCCGGGTTTCATACTGGTTGCAGCGGCAGGTCGTGCCGTCCAGCAGGCGGCATGACACGTTGGTGAACGACAGCTCCTCCGTTTCCTCGTCCCGCAGCTTGTGCAGGCAGCAGCGTCCGCATCCGTCGCATAGCGACTCCCACTCCGTCCGCGTCATGCGGTCCAGCGGCGTCGTCGTCCAGAAAGGCCGGTCCATGCCGGGCAGCTTAGCCAGGGCCGGGCAGAACGGGAAGGGCTACCGGCGCGGCGCGGCGAGCGGCTGCTGCTGGATCGGCGCGGACCGTGGCGCAGGCTGCAACGGTATGGGCGGAGGCAAGGCGGGGGGCGACACCGCCTCGGCCTGCTGGCCATACTGGATCAGCACCTGCCGCAGCGGGTCGGCGGCCGGGTTGGTCGCCTCCATGCCGAGCACGATCTGCTGCGCCGCCACGGGCCGGCCGTAGTAGGCCGCGTTCCACTCGGACTTGCTGCTCAGCAGGCTGCCGCTCAGCGACACGCCGGCATACAGCCCGCGCGCCCGGGTGAAGCCCACGATGTCGGCGCGCAGCGCCGCCGTAGTCGCGCCCTCAATCCCGCCACCCAGGTCCACAAAGGTCGCGCTGGCATCGGCGCCCAGCTTGAACTGGCTGTCCATGATGGCGCTCAGCCCGTTGTCGGACATGATCATCAGCATGACTTCCGCGTCCTGGATGCCCGCCTGGAAGCCGATGCTGCCGCCGCCCAGGCCGTAGAACGCCGGTGCCGACCATGACCCGGCGGCGTCCCGCGCCACCAGCACGCAGCTCCCGCCCTGGCCGCCGAACACGAAGCCCGCCTTGAACACCTGGGGGCAGATCATGGTCGCGCGGGCGCGCTTCAGCACGTATTGTGCGTCCTTGCCGTCCCGGTCGTTCAGCATGTCCTGCGCCGCGAGCGTGGCGCGGTCCACCAACTGCTGCTGCTCGGACTGCGCGTGCGCGGCCAGCGGCACGAGAGCCAGGACGGCCAGCAGAACGACACGGTTCATCGTGCATCTTCCTTCTTACGATGCGCGATCCTAACGGCAGATTATGGCGTTACCAAGGAGTGTTGACGTATCGCTTCAACTAATCTGGTCCTCAAACCCGGGCGACTCGTTGACGGACACCACGCGCCAGCCTTCCGGCAAGCGTTCCAACTGGGTGAGGGACAGGTTGTAAACGGACAGGTGCAGGGAACGGCGGGCGTCGATGTCCATCGCGTGGGCGACGGCGGCCCGGATGGCGCCCCCGTGGCTCACGATCACGACATCGCGCCCGTCGAACCGCTCGGCCAGGCGCTCCAAAGCCGCGCCGACACGGTTCAGCACCTGGGCCATGCTTTCCCCGTTGGGCGGCTGCTCGTCGGCGGCCAACGGCCAGAATGGGTGGGCCGGCGCGGACAGGAGCGGCGGCAGGGCGGCGTGGCGCAGGCCCTGGTAGTCGCCGAGGTCCTGCTCGATCAGGCCCGGCTCGACCGCGAGGTCCTGCGCCGGGTAGCCCGCCTTGAAAATCGCCTCCGCGGTGCGGCGGGTGCGGGACAGCGGCGTGCAGATCCAGGCGGCGGCACGAGGCAGGCGCGCGGCCAGCGCCTGGTACATCGGCGCCTGCGCCACCAGGCTGTCGGGGCAAAGCTGCACGTCCCGCACGCCGTACAGGGTGGCGCGCTCGTTCTCCGCCACGATGGCGTGGCGGATCAGCCAGAAGTTGGTGGGCATTATTCCCCTATGCTCAAAAGCGCGCCGCGCAGCCGGGCCTGGCGGAACTGGGCTGCGAACAGCCAGATCCCGGCGGCCATCCAAACGATGTTGAGGGCCGCGGCCCAAGCGAGCTGGTCCCAGCGCACCACGCCGTCCAGCGCCGCCCGCATCCCCTCGAACACGTGCGACGACGGCAGCGCAAAGGCAATCGGCTGCACCGCGGCCGGCAAGACGGACACCGGGTAGAACACCGCCGAGAACGGCGTCAAGCCGAACAGCACCGACCAGGCCAATGCTTCCGCCCCGGCGCCATGGCGAAGGATCAGGCTGACCACGCCCAGCGCCACCCACCAGCCCATGACCATCAAGTTGGCGAAGAACAGCACCACGACCGGCCCCATGGCGAACAGGTTGAAGGCGTAAAGCAGGAAGGCGAGCAGGATCGCCGGCAGCACGCCGGTCAGCATCCGCAGCACGGAAATGCCGATCAGCGCCGACACCATCTCCCACGGGCGGATCGGGCTGACGAACACATGGCCGAGGTTGCGGGACCAGAGTTCTTCCAGGAAGCTGACGGCTACGCCCATCTGGCTGCGCAGCGCCACTTCCCACAGCAGCACGCCGCCCAGCAGCGCCCCGGCGGCCACCGCCGTGCTGCCCGCGTGCCCGACCAGGAAGCTGGTTGTGAAGCCCCAGATGCACATCTGCAGGACCGGCCAGTACATCAGCTCCAGCAGCCGCGGCCAGGACCGGCGATACAACGCCAGGTGCCGATACGTCAGGCCCCAGATGCGCCGCAGCGAGCCGCGCGTGGCGCCGCGCGTCATGCCGCCACCGTGCCGCGATTGCGGGCGATGTCGAGGAACACCTGCTCCAGGTCGTCCCGTCCGTAGCGGTCCAGCAGTTCCGGCGGCGAGCCGCTGTCCACGATGCGTCCTTGCTTCAGCATCAACACGGAGTCGCACAGCCGCTCGACCTCCGCCATGTTGTGCGACGCGAGCAGCACCGTGCAGCCGCTGTCCCGCCGATAGCGTTCCAGCCAGCTCCGCACCATGTCGCCGGTGTCGGGATCAAGGCTCGCCGTCGGCTCGTCCAGCAGCAGCACGTCCGGCCGGTTGATCAGCGACTTCGCGAGCGCCACCCGGGTCTTCTGCCCCGCGGACAGGTTGCCCGAAGGGCGGTCCAGCAGCCCGGTCAGGTCGAGCTGCGCCGCAAGCTCGCGAATCCGCGCTTCCAGGCCGCGCACACCGTAAAGGTGGCCGTATACCCGCAGGTTCTCCGCAACGCTCAGCCGGGACGGCAGCGCGATGTAGGGCGAGGAGAAATTCATCCGGGCCAGCGCTGCGAACCGGTCGCGCGCCATGTCGTGCCCCAGGATGCGGATGCTGCCGGCGGTCGGGATCAGCAGGCCGAGCAGCATGGCGATGGTCGTGGTCTTGCCCGCGCCGTTGCCGCCCAGGAGGCCCAGCGTGCCGCCGGACGCCACGCTGAACGCGATGCCGTCCACCGCGGTCACGTCGCCGTAGCGCTTGGTCAGGCCCTGGACTTGGATGGCGTGCATGGCCGGGATTAGGCGCCTCCAAGCGGTTCGCCAAGGGCTGCTGCTACGCCATCGCCGCGAGGGCGCGGCCTCCGAACAGCGAGAAGCCCTGGTCCCGTCCCCACCGCAGGGCGTCATCGTCGTCGGCCCGGCCCAGCACCCATTCGGCGGTTCCGGCCTGCAAGGTAGCCGGCGCGATCCGCATCAGCTCCGGCGACCAGCGGAGCTGCACGTAGTCCAGCGCCATGGGCGGCAGGCACAGCAGGGGCAGCGACGCCGCGGTGACGCCGCGCAGCAGCAGGCGGTAGCCGCGGGCATGGGCGAAGCCCCGGGCAAAGGCGAAGGCGGCCGGGTCGGCCAGCACGTCGGCCGGCTGCACCTCCAGCACGATGCGCCCGCGCAGCCGGCTCGGCAGCGCGGCGTCGAAGCGCAGGAACTCCGGACCGAGAATGCTGCCCACGTTCAGGCCGAGGCTGAACGGCCCGGCGCGGTGCAGCTCAAACGGCGCGGCAAGCAGGGCCAGCATCCGGCTGTCGAGAACCCGGGTCAGCCGGCGGAACAGCCAGGCATCGGCCCGGATGTCGCGGCCGGGCGCCAGGGTGTCCGCCAGTTCCGGGATGGATAGGTAACGCTTTTCCCAGGCGAGCTGCACCTGGCTGCCGTCCAAACGGTGGACGGGTGTGCGCCGGGCGAACCGGGTCATGTCGGCGGCGGCCAGTTCCCGCTCCATCGTGGCCAGGGCGGCGGCATCCAGCGGCACAGGGGGCGGAGCGGCAGGGATGGCCCACTGGCGGTGCGGTGCGGCTTCGGCATCGTCCTTGAGGCCGGCGGCGGCCAGAAGCTCCGTGCCGTCGCGCGGCAGCTCGAACAGCCGGACCAGGTTCCGCGCCATGGCCGGTCCGATATGGCCGGCCCCGAGCAAGTGCTCCATGGCATCCGACAACTGCTGGAGCAACGCCGGCGCCGGGCCGCGCCAGCTCACCGCAAGCCGTCCCTTTGGCAGGTCATGCAGGCGGGCGCGCTCGGCCGAAAGCAGCGGATCAAGCGCGTCCCGCATCAGCCGGAGGTGGTGCGGCCGTGCCAGCCGCGGCGGCAGCAGGTCGGCGCGCAGCAGCAGGACGCGCCGTTCCACGCCGGCCGCCGCGCAATCGCGCACGAGGCCCTGCAACGCCGCAAGGCCGGAGGAGACGGCCGGCGGCGCCACGGGCGCTTCCGGGTGGTCCAGACCGTTGCCGCTCATGCCAGGGCCATGGATCGGGCCGCGAGCGGGGACGCGGCATCGAGCAGGGCCGGGTTGCCGCAGCCCGCCCGCCCGGCCGGCCCGGTGGAGGACGCACGCTCCACGCACTGCCGCATGGAGCAGCGTCCCGCCCCGCAGGCGCCGATGCGCTGGGCCGCCAGCATCGTGTCCACCCAGCGTCCCTGGAACCGGCGGATGCCGTGCGCCAAGCCCCAACGCAGGGCGTCCTCCGTTTCCGCCCGGTGCAGCACGACGCGGCTTTCCCCCAATGCGGCGACCGCCTGCGCAACCGCGGCCCCGGCCTCGGGCAGCCGTGGGGACCAATCGAGCTTGACGAGGTCCGGCTCCAGCACCGCCGGTACCGTCAGCATCAGCGCGTGGTGCGACACGCCGTCCAGCACGAGCGACAGCCCGGCAAACCGCAGGCGCGTGCGGGCGGCGATGAACGCTTCCGGGTCCGCGCAGGCTTCGACCAGCGGGATCTCCACGGCGACTTCCGCGGCGATGGCCCGGCACGCCGCCGCGAACCGCGCGAACGGGTCGGACAGGATGCCGGACAGCGTGAGGTTGAGGTGCAGCTTCGGCCCCCCGCCCCGCGCCCCGGCGGTCAGCGGACCGTTCGCCTGCAAATCCTGACGCAGCGCGTCCAGCATCCGGCCATCCAGCCGGCTGGCCAGGTGGCGGAACAGGAACGGGTCCGCGTGCGCCTGCCCCGTCGCGGCGATCCGGGCTTCCAGCACGGCGACGGAAAAGGAGATTTCCCGGAACAAGGGCTGCAAGCGGGCTTCCCGCCCCGGCGCGAGCAGGACGGCGGTTTGCCGCTGCGTGAGGTCGGTGATGCGGCTGTGCCCGATCACGGATTCGAGGTCGTTGATCGCCTGGGCGCTGCCCTTCGGCTCGGCGGGAGCAGGCGCAGGCAAGGCGTCCAGCACGCGGGCCTGGGCATAGCGCAGCAGGGCCGCGCCGTCCTTTTCCAGCGACCACAGCGTGAGCAGTTCGGCGGGGTCCGGCACGTCCACCTGGAACAGTTGCGCCAGCGTGGCCGCGAGCGGGGCGCCGCCGTCGTCGGACCGGAACAACAGCAGCAGGTCATCGTTGCGCAGCGCGAAGACCTGGCCCGCCTGCCATTGCGCCGCGTCCTCCATCACGGCGCGGGCGACGCGCCGGTGATGCGGGCGCGGCGCGGGCGGGGCCAACTGCGACAAATGCAGCACCAGCGCCATTCGCCCGTGCGGCGCGCGCATGGCGCGCTCCACCGCATCCAGCAGGTGCCGCCCGATGTGAGGGGCTGCCGCAGCCATGTTTCCACGGATACCGGCGATGGCGCTTTGAGATTTCAGTGTCGTGATCCCCGCTTGGTGGGGGTAAGATGCGGCATTATGATTACCAGCCGGTTAGCAAACTTCGCCTCCGTCTTCGGCATGGGTCCGCGGGCGCCGGACCTTCCCCGGCTGGCGCCGGGGCGCCGGGTGTATGCCATCGGCGACGTGCATGGGCATCTGCCGCAGCTCCAGGCGCTGCACGAAGCGGTTGCCGCTGATCTCAGCGAGCGCCCGGTCAGCCGGCCGCTGCTGGTCCACATGGGGGACCTCATCGACCGTGGCCCGGATTCGGCCGGGGTGCTCGCGTTGCTGGCCGCCGGGCCGCCGGTGCCGGGCGTGCCGACCGTGAACCTGATGGGCAACCATGAATGGATGTTCCTGTCGGCCCTGGCCCGGCAGGACCAGCGCGAAGCCGACAACTGGCTCGACAACGGCGGCGCCGAGACCTTGGCGAGCTGGGGCATCCGCCCGTCCGTCCCGCTCGCGCGCTGGCCGGCGCTGGTGCCGCGCGCGCACGTCCTGTTCCTGCGCGGCCTGGCCGCCTGGTATCAGCGCGACGGCTACGTGTTCGCCCATGCAGGCGTCCGGCCCGGCGTGCCGCTGGCCCGGCAGATGTGGTCCGACCTGCTTTGGATTCGCGGCCCGTTCCTCGACCGGCGCGGTCCCCTGCTGCCCGACGCTCCCGACCTCGTGGTGGTGCACGGCCACACGCCGCAGCCGGAGCCGACGCTGCGCGCCAACCGCATCGGCATCGACACCGGCGCCGGCCGCGGCGGGCCGCTGACCTGCGCCGTGCTGGACGGCGACGACGTGCGTTTTCTCCAGGCGGACGCGCCCGGCCAGCACCAAACGCCCCCATGACGGCGACGCGCGACTTGCCACCTGCGCAGGGGAACGGTAGCCCATGGTGATGGACGACACATTCCAGCCTGGCCAGCCCGGCGGCGATCCAGCCCAGGATCCCGCTCCCGGAAACCCGGCGGCGCTTGATGGAGACGGCCTCGCCGACGCCGTGCGCCGCCTGGCCCGCACCAGCGTCATGGTGATCGGCGACGTGATGCTCGACCGCTACGTGTACGGGACGGTGGAGCGGATCAGCCCGGAAGCGCCGATCCCCATCCTGACGGTGGAGCGCGAGGTGGCGATGCCGGGCGGCGCGGGCAACGTGGTGCGCAACCTGACGGCGCTCGGCGCGGCGGTGGCCTTCGTGTCGGTGGTGGGGGACGACCAGGCCGGGTCGGACCTCACGGGCCTGGTCGGCGGCCAGCCCGGCGTGGAGCCGTGGCTCTTGGTGCAGGGTGGGCGCGCCACCACGGTCAAGACGCGCTACGTCAGCCAGGGCCAGCAACTGCTGCGGTCCGACCGGGAGGTGACGGCGCCGGTCAACCCGAAGCTCGCCGAGCGCATGATGCGCATCGCGAGCGACACCCTGGCGGCGACCTCGGTTGCCATCCTGTCCGACTACAACAAGGGCGTGCTGGCCGGCGACATCCCGGCGCAGTTGATCGCCGCCGCAAAGGCTGGCGGGCGCCGGGTCGTGGTGGACCCCAAGGGACCGGACTACGCCCGCTATGCCGGCGCCGACGTGGTGACGCCCAACCGCCGGGAATTGGCGGAAGCGACGGGCCTGCCGGTCGATGACGAGGCCGCCATCGTCGCCGCCGGCACGGCGCTGCGCGAGGCGCACGGCTTCGGCGCCGTGCTGGTGACGCGGGCGGAGGACGGCATGACCCTGCTGGACGCCGACGGCGTCCACCATTTCCCGGCGGAAGCGGCGGAGGTGTTCGACGTATCCGGCGCCGGCGACACGGTGGTCGCGACGCTTGCGGCGGCGATGGCGGCCGGGCTGCCGTTGCCGATGGCGGCGCGCTTGGCGAACATCGCGGCCGGGATCGTCGTCGGCAAGGTCGGCACCGCCGTCGCGCGGGAAGGGGACCTGCTTTCGGCCCTCAGCCCCCAGGGCGGCGCGCTGCGCAAGGTGGTGACGCGGGAAGCAGCGGCCGAGCAGGTGGAACGCTGGCGCCGCCGGGGCTGGCGGACCGGCTTCACCAACGGCTGCTTCGACCTGCTGCACCCCGGCCACGTCCACCTTCTGGAGCAGGCGCGCAGCCAGTGCGACCGCCTGGTGGTCGGGTTGAACTCGGACGCCAGCGTCCGGCGCTTGAAGGGCAGCAGCCGCCCGGTGCAGCCGGAGGCCGCGCGCGCGGCGGTGCTGGCCAGCCTGTCCGCCGTGGACTTGGTGTGCGTCTATGACGAGGACACGCCGGTCGAGACCTTGGCCGAGTTGCGGCCGGACCTGCTGATCAAGGGCGCCGACTACACCGTGGAAACCGTGGTCGGCGCCGACCTGGTGCAGGGCTGGGGCGGGCGGGTCTGGCTGGCCGAGCTGCTGCCGGGCTACTCGACCACGGCCACGGTGCAGCGGATGACGGCGGTGCGGAGCGGGGGGTAGGGCGCGTTCAGGGCGCCGTCGCCGGCCCGCTCAGCCGTGCGTCCTGGATCGTTGCTGGGCCTGCGGCCTCCGCGACCGTGGCGCGGGCGATCAGGTGGGCGACCGGCACAAACCCGAACTCTTTCCGGAAGCGGCTGTCCATGGAATGGGGCCGGTTGTCGCCCAGCACGAACAAGCTTTCCGGAGGCACCGTGACAGCGCCCATGGTGGCAGCCCAGCGTCCAGGCTCGTCGGGCAGGACGACGTAGGATCGGCCGTTCGCCAGGGTTTCCCGGACGAGGGCCATGGGAGCCGCGTGCTCATCGTCCGTGTGGTAGGTCCCGCCGGGTTCCGTCCTGACGGCAGCGCCGTTGATGACGAGCTTGCCGTCGACAAGCTCAACCGTGTCGCCGGGCAACCCGATCACCCTTTTTGTCCAGGATGTTTCAGGGGCATGGGACGGGCGGAACACCACGACATCCCCGGCCTGGAGGCCAGGGTGCAGCGTTCTGATCGTGATGGCGCCGAGAGGAACGGCGCTGTCTCGGAGGGCATGGTCGAAGCACTCGAAACACGCCATCCGGCCATATGGCAGTTGCGGGGCCATCGACGAGGACTGCATGGAGTAGGCGGGGTGGCGCGTGACGCACTCGCGGAACGGCGGCCCGGCATCCGCGGCGTATGAGGCTTGAGCGCCATAGTGCAACGCCACGGCTTGGCAGGCGGCCAGGACACCAAGACGGATCGCAAGGCGTGGGTGCATGTGAGGACCAACCGCAAGAAGCGCCACAGGTCGCCAGCGTAGCACCGCGGCAAGCCGTCGCAAGCCGCGCGTCCGGCCTTCGGCCTACTCCGCGCGCAGCGCCATCCGCAGGCTGTTCTGTCCGTCTGGGTCCTGCAGCCAAGCCAGGCGCTGGGCGGCCAAGGTGGCGAAGCGGTGCAGCAGGGCGCGGCGGCGGGCCGGGGACAGGGCATGGACCGGCGGCTCGCGCACGACCTCCGCGGTTCCGTCGCAGGCAATGATCCAACCGGTGTCGGGGGGCAGCAGCGCCGGGGGGAAATCCGGATCCACCGCGAAGTACAGGCAATCCGAGTAGTCGCGGTACTCCGGCCACTTGTTGTCCGACAGGAAGTCGCGCGCCCCGGACTTCACCTCGATACAGGCGAAGCCGCCATCGGGGCGCAACGCCATGATGTCCGCTCGGCGGTGGTTCGGCAGCGGCATCTCGTGCAGCGGCGACCAGCCGAGCTGGAAGCACAGCCGGGACGCGGCGCGCCGGATCGCTAGGGACCGTTCGGGGAGAGTGGCAATGTCGAGGTCCATGGCTCGTCCTACTCACGCCCTCATCTGGGCAAAACGGCGTCAATCGCCCGGGCCAGCGCGATGTCCCGCTCCGACAAGCCGCCAGCATCGTGCGTGGTGAGGGTGATCGAGACCCGGTTGTAAACGTTCGACCATTCGGGATGGTGGTCATGCCGTTCCGCCAGCAGGGCCACCCGCGCCATGAACCCCCAGGCGGCGCTGAAGTCCTTGAACCTGAAATCCCGGGCAATGGCGTCCCGGTCCGGCAACAGGCGCCAACCAGGCAGGATTTCCGCCAGCCGGTCGCGCTCGCCCGGCGGCAACGGCTCGATGGGAGCGGGACGCGGCATTTCGGTTGACCTCCGGCGCAGGATGGGGCGGATAAGCATATGCCCAACTATACCCTGCCTCCCGCGCCCGAGGACATCGCCGACTTGGCCGACCGGGCGCTTGCCGCGATGCCGGACACGCTGCGCCGCCGGGTGCGCGGGGTGTCGATCCTGGTGGAGGAGGTCGCGGACGACGAGACCTTGGGCGAACTGGGCATCGAGAATGCCTGGGAGCTGACCGGCCTGTATCGCGGCGTGCCGCTCGGGCAAAAGGATGCGGGCGGCACGCCGCACGCGCCGGACCTGATCGTGCTGTATCGTGAGCCGATCCTGCTGGAATGGATCGAAACGGGGGAAGACCTGTTCCGCCTGGTCCGCAACGTGCTGATCCACGAGATCGCCCACCATTTCGGGTTCAGCGACGCCGACATCGCGGCGCTTGAGGCGGACTGGGAGTAGGCCCTCCGCGGACGGCGCCGCTCAGGGCTTGTTAATGATCCCTCCGTAGGATGCGCCCATGCTTGCCGCATCGCCATTGCCGCCCGGGGAGGCCGCCTCCAACCGGTGCACGTTTGAGCACCCGCTGTTCAGCAAGCTGGGCGAGGTGGTGTTCCGTCCTGCCGAGACGGACGGCGCCCCGTCCCTGGTCATGCCGCTGGGCCGCAGCACCGCCGTGCTGCCGTTGCGGTCGCTCCAGGCCGAGCTTGGCATCGACGGCGCCTCGGCGGACGGGCAGATGCTGATCCAGGTCGCACGGTCGCTCAATTTCGTCACCGACTTGCGGCTCGGCGATCCCCTGCCGGTGGAGGTGCTGGACGGCGCGGCGAGTTGGGAGCCAAGCCCGCCGCACCAGCAACTGGCGGCGTCGCGCCTGAGGTTGCGGCTCATCAGCCAGCTTAACGAGGATGCGTCGGTGGATTGGGACCGGGCCGCGCCGCAAACCGTGCTGCTGGCGGCGGCGCAGCCCGGGATGCGCCTTGCCCTGCAGGCGGCCCACATCGAGGCCGCGGCGCGGCTGGGCGTTCCAGACGCGGCGGCTGCCGCCCGGCTGGTGGAAGGCGCGGCGCTTGAGCTGGGCTTCGTCGAGGCGTTGCGGGACCGGCTGCTGCGCCGGGTCGTGCTGCTGGCCGAGCAGGTGCAGCGCCTCACGGCCGGCTTAGCGCAGAACCTGTCCGGCTTGGAGCTGCTGTCCCGCGTCACCCGGCTGACGGGCATCGCCGTCGAAAAGATCGGCGCGCGCTTCGCCGACGTGGACGCTCAGACCGCAATCGTGCTGGACGTGCTGCGGGCGCTGGACGCCTGGCGCGCCGTCATCCGCCAGCATCGGGACTGGCTGTATTGCAGCCTGCGCGGCTGGGAACCGATTTTGGCGGCATGGGAACTCACGCCGCCCGGCTGGTCGGCCGCGACCTGGCCGCTGCTGGGCCGCACCTACCGTTTCCTGGCCCCGCGCTTCATGCCGGTGCAGGAATGGCACGCCTGTCCCAAGCGGCTCGGCAGCGAGCTGGGGCCGTGGATGATCTGGTGACCCCTGGTGGCTGCGGGCGCGTCCGCACCCCAACGGGGCCGCACGCCCTCGACCCCCGACTTGTGAGGGCCGGGGTTGTGCGGTACGCGGTGGGAACAAGGTGGCACGGAGGCAAGGTTGCGGGTTCTCGGCATCGGCGCGCGGATCGACCTGGGGGATCTTTACCTCAGCCTGGTGCGCGAAGGGCATGAGGTGCGCGTCCATGCCGGGGACCCGTCCTATGCCGGCTGCTTCGCGGGCTTGCTCGACCCGGTGGCGGATTGGCGGGCGGAGCTTGACTGGGTTGGCCGCGACGGCCTGGTGCTGTTCGAGAAGGTCGGCCGCGGCGCCGAGCAGGACGCGCTGCGGCAGGCCGGCTTCCAGGTGATCGGCGGCAGCGCCTTGGGGGACCGGCTGGAGTACGACCGCGCCTTTGGCCAGGCCACGCTGCGGGAGGCCGGCTTGCAGATCGCGCCGAGCCACCCGTTCAACAGCCCGGCGGATGCCGCCGCCTGGCTCAAGGCCCATCCCGGGCGCACGGTGCTGAAGCACGACAACAACGCGCGGGCGACTTTTGTGGGCGACCACCGGCAAGGCGCCGACGCGCTGTTCCAATTGTCCCGCACGCCGCCGGGCCGCGTGCTGCTGATGCCGCGGCTGGACGGGGTGGAAGTCGGCGTCGGCGCGTATTTCGACGGCCGGGCGTTCCTCCGCCCCGCCTGCATCGACTTCGAGCACAAGCGTTTCTTCCCCGGCGAGATGGGCGAGATGACCGGGGAAATGGGCACCCTGCTGTCCTACGAGGGCGCCGATGCGCTGTTCGACGCGACGCTGAACCGGATCGCGCCGCTGCTCGCCGGCGCCGGGCACGTCGGCTACGTCAACCTCAACATGATCGCCAACGAGGCCGGGCTGTGGCCGTTGGAGTTCACCTGCCGCTTCGGCAATCCCGGCTTCGCCGTGCTGGCGCCGTTGCAGCGGGACGGCTGGGGCGACCTGCTCCGCCGCATGATGCGCGGCGGCGCCGGGGGGTTCGCGACGGCGCCGGGCTGGTCCGTCGGCATCGTGCTGACCGTGCCGGGCTTTCCCGAAGAGCGGCCCGGCGCCGATCCCGCGGCGGACCCGCCGATCTTCTTCCATGAGCCGCCAAACGAGGCCGAGCTGCCGCACTACCATTTCTCCGACATGCGGCGGGAGGGCGGCCAGTTGTTCGCCCGGCGCCGCACCGGCTATGCCATGGTCGTGACCGGCATCGGCCTCACGGTGCAGGAAGCGCAGGCGCAAGCGGCGGCGCGGGCGCGCAACGTGGTCATCCCCGACCTGCGCTGGCGCGGCGACATCGGCGACCGCTTCTTGGCCGGGGAGGGCGCGCGGCTGGCGCGGCTCGGCTGGCTGCGGCTTCCGGGGTCCGACATTCAAGTGAATGCAGCGTGAGCTTGGACCAGCCGATCAAGGACTGCCTGGCCGCGCGCATCTCGCCGGAGGTCGCCGTGGCGCGTATGCTGCTGGCCGGCGTGGCGGCGGAGGGCATCGTGGCGGCCCTGGCGCGGCACCGCCCTGGCGCGGAGGACGCGCGCTGGACGGCGATGGCGCGGCTCGTGGAGGGCAGGGGCGCCGCGCTCGACCGGCTGGCGGCGGAGGTGGAGGCGACCGGCGCGCAGCACGACGCTTCCGGCAACGGCGGCCTGGCGCGCATCGCCGCGTTCTTTGACCGCGCCGTGGCGCATTCGCCCGAGGCCAGCGTGGCGCTGTATTCCCTCGGCGACCCGGCGATCCTGGCCCAAGCGACCACCGAGATCGTCGGCTGGCTGCGCGCCAACCAGCTTCTGCGCGCCGAGGCCGACGTGCTGGATCTGGGCTGCGGCATCGGCCGGATCGCGGCGGCCGTGGCGCCGCTGTGCCGGACCGTGCTAGGCCTGGACGTGTCGGCCGGCATGGTCGCGGAGGCGCGGCGGCGCGCGGCGCTGCCGAACGTGCGGTTCGACCACACGGCGGGGCACGACCTCGACGCCTTGCCCGGCGGTGCGTTCGACCTCGTGTTGGCGATCGATAGCTTTCCCTACATGGTCCAGGCCGGGTCGGACGTGGTGGGCCGCCATGTCGCCGGGGCTGCCCGGGTGCTGCGGCCGGGCGGGGCGCTGGTTGTGCTCAACTTCTCCTATCGCGGAGACCGGGCCGCCGACCGCGCCGATGCTGCCGCGCTCGCCGCGGCGCACGGCTTCGCGTTGGAACAGGACGGTGCCCAGCCCTTCGGCGTTTGGGACGGCACGGCCTTCGTGCTCCGCCGCTGATCCGCCCGGCCACCCTGCTATTGGCGCTGCTCGCCGCCGCGCCGGCCTTTGCCCAGGAAGACCGGGCGGCGCTGATGCGGGCGCACCGCGGCGGCACCATGCGGCTGCTGGCCCACTCCGCCGCCGGCACCATCGACCCCCAGGTGAACTATACCGCGCAGTTCTGGCAAATCTTCTCGATGGCGTATGATGGGCTGCTGGCGTTCCGCAAGGTGCCGGGTCCCGGGGGCAACGAGGTCGTGGGAGACTTGGCCGAGGCTGTGCCAATACCGACCGATGGCGGCCTGACCTGGGCGTTCCGCCTGCGCCCCGGTATCCGCTTCTCGAACGGCGCGCCGGTGCGCCCGGCCGACGTGGCCGCGTCGTTCCGCCGGCTGTTCCGCATTTCCAGCCCCACCGCGGACAGCTTCTACGGCGCGATCCAGGGGGCCGAGGCCTGCCTGCGCGCGCCCGCCGGCTGCGCGCTGGAGGGCGTCACGGCGGACGACGCCGCGGGCACCGTCACCATCCGCCTGTCGCGGCCCGACCCGGAGTTTGCGAAGAAGCTCGCCTTGCCCCACGCCAGCGTGCTGCCGGACACCGCGCCTGATGCGGACACCGGCACCGTTCCGCTGCCCGGCACCGGCGCTTACCGCATTGACGGCTACGACCCCGGCGGCAGCCTGCGCCTCCTCCGCAACCCGCATTTCCGCGAATGGAGCGCGGACGCGCAGCCGGACGGCTTTCCCGACGCCATCGACTACGATTTCGGCCTGGAGGACGAGGCCGAGATCACCGCCATCGAGAACAACCAGGCCGACTGGACCTTTGACGCGCCGCCGGCGGACCGGCTAGCCGAGCTTGGGACGCGCTACGCGGATCAGGTGCATTTGAATCCGGCCTTTGCCATGTGGTTCCTGCCGCTCAACACCCGCCTGCCGCCCTTTGACGACGTGCGGGTGCGCCGGGCACTGAACTTCGCGGTGGACCGGCGCGCGGTCGTGAAACTATTCGGCGGCGCAAAGCTCGCGACCGAGTCTTGCCAGGTGCTGCCGCCGGGCCTGCCGGGCTACCAGCCGTATTGCCCATATCCGCTGGACCTGCCCCGGGCGCAGCGGCTGGTGGCCGAAAGCGGCACGGCCGGGCAAACAGTGACGCTGGTGATCGACAACAGCTCGGCGGCCCGCGCCATCGGCACCTACATGCTGGACGTGCTGCGCGACCTGGGCTTCGTGCCGCGGCTGCGCAGCCTGTCGGCCAACGTGCAGTTCACTTACATCCAGAACACGGACAACCGGGTGCAGGCGAGCCTTACGACCTGGTATGCGGACTACGCCTCCGCCGGCAACTTCCTGGGCGGCATCTTCGGCTGCTCGGCCTTCCGCCCGGGGTCGGACGCCTCGCCCAACATCAGCGGCTTCTGCGACCCGGCGCTGGACGCGCGGCTGCGGGCGGCGCTGGCGGACCCCGAGGGCGCGGCCGAGCTTGCCGCCATCGACCGCGCCGTGACCGACCAGGCGCCGGCCGTGGTGCTGTTCAACCCGCGCTACATTGATTTTGTTTCCGCCCGCGTCGGCCATGTCGGCTACCACGAGCAGTTCCGTTGGCTCATCGGCCAATCTTGGGTCCGATGAGGACCGGCATCGCCGTGCTGGCCTTCATCGTGCTGGTCTGCCTGCTGGCGCCGGTTTATGCGTCGCGGGTTTCGGGGACCGACCCGTTCCGCTCCAACGTGAACGGCACGGCGTTCGGCCAGGAGGTGCTGGCGGAGAACACCGCCGGGCTGGGCCTCGGGGTGACGCCCATCGGGCCGACCTGGCGCGGCGCTTACCTGCTCGGCGCGGACACGCAGGGGCGGGACGTGGCGGCGCGGCTGCTGTATGGCGGGCGCACGTCCTTGCTGATCGCGGGAAGCGCGACCGTGCTGTGCCTGCTGTTGGCGGTCGCGCTGGGCGTGCTGTCGGGCTTCGTGGGCGGAACCGTGGATACCGTGCTGGCCGGGCTGCTCGACCTGCTCTGGGCGTTTCCGGTCTATCTGCTGGCGATCTCGCTTTCCATCGTGCTGATCAGCCAGGAGTTGCGGGTCGGCCCGCTGCGGCTTTCCGCCGACAGCCTGGCGCTGCCGGTGCTGATCCTCGGCATCGTGTATGTGCCCTACGTCGCCCGGCCGATCCGCGCGCAGGTGCTGGCGCTGCGCCGGGCCGAGTTCATCGAGGCCGCCCACGCCACCGGCGGCGCCCCGCTGCACATCCTGCGCCGCCACGTCCTGCCGCAAATCTGGCCCGGCCTGATCGGCTTCGCCCCCGTGGTCATGGCGATGGCGCTGCTGACGGAGGCCGCGCTGTCCGTGCTGTCCATCGGCGTGCAGGCTCCCGCCGCGAGCTGGGGCACGCTGATCGCCGATGGGCAGGCGCTGATCTACACCCGGCCGGTTGTCGCCGTCGCGCCGGGACTGGCGGTGCTGGCAACGGTGTTGGCGCTGAACGTGGTGGGCGAGGCGTGGCGCGCGTCGCTCGACACGCGCCGATGATCACGCGCCTGCTCCGCTCGCTGCTGGTCATGTTCGGCATCAGCGTGCTCGTGTTCCTGATCTTCTTCGCGACCCCCGGCGCCGACCCGGCTGCGCGCTTGGCCGGGCGCGGCGCTTCGGCGGAGGCGCTGGCCGCCGTGCGCCACGAGTACGGCCTCGACCGCTCGCTGCCGGTGCAGTACGGCCTGTTGATGCACCGCCTGTTCATCGCCGGCGACCTCACGTCGCAGGTGAACCGGGGGCAGCGCGTGGTGCCGGCCGTGCTGCGTGCGGCGCCCGTCACCCTGTCCCTGGCCGCGGGCGCGGCGGCGGTCTGGCTGCTCGCTGGCCTCGCTATCGGCTTGGTCGCCGCGGCGCGGGAAGGCAGCGCGTGGGACCGCGCGGTGACGGCGCTCGGCCTGGTCGGCATCTCCATCCCGGTGTTCTGGCTGGGCGAGGTGGTGAACCTGCTCACCCAAAGCCGCCTGCATGACACCTGGGCGTTCCGCTGGGTGCCGCCGCTCGGCTACGTGCCGTTGTTGCAGGACCCCGGCGGCTGGGCGCGCGGCCTCGTGCTGCCGTGGGTCACGCTCGCGCTGCTGTATGCCGGGGTGTATGGCCGGGTGCTGCGATCCAGCCTGATCGAGGCGTATCGCCAGGACTACATCCGCACCGCCCGCGCGAAGGGCATCAGCGAAAGCCGGGTCATGCTGCGCCACGCGCTGCGCAACGCGCTGGTGGTGGTGATCGCACTGTTCGGCCTCGACATCGGCGCGCTGATCGGCGGCGGCACGCTGCTGACCGAGGTGGTGTTCGGCCTGCGCGGCATCGGCAAGCTGACCTATGACGCGCTGCAGAACCTCGACCTGCCGGTGGTGATGGCGACCGTGCTGTATGCGTCGTTCTTCGTCGTGCTGGCCAACGCCGCCGTTGATGCCGTGCAGGCCGCCCTCGATCCGCGGCAGCGGTGATGCCACACTGAGGCCGCCACGACCCGGAGGCTGCCATGCCCACACTCGGCCGCGCCCTGCTCGACGCCCTCCGCCAGCACGGGGCGCGGGAGGTGTTCGGCATCCCCGGCGACTTCGTGCTGCCGTTTTTCAAGGTGATCAAGGAGAGCGGCGCGCTGCCGTTCTACACCCTGAGCCACGAGCCGGCCGTGGGCTTCGCCGCAGACGCCGCCCGGTTCCGCGGCAGCATCTCGGTCGCCGTCGCCACGTGGGGCGCAGGCGCCTTCAACCTGGTCAACGCGGTCGCCGGGGCTTACGCCGAGCGCGTGCCGGTCGTCGTCATCTCCGGCGCGCCGGCTGGGACCCGGTTGTGGTCGTGTTCAACAACGCCTCCTGGGAGATGCTGCGGGTGTTCCAGCCGGAAAGCGCCTTCAACAACCTGGACGATTGGCGCTTCGCCGAGCTGGCGGGTCCGCTGGGCGGCGACGGCGTGCGGGTCGCGACCCGGCGCGCGCTGGCGGACGCCCTGGCCCGCGCCCATGCCACGCGGGGCCGCTTCCAACTGATCGAGGTGATGCTGCCGCGCGGCCAGACCTCGGACACGCTGGCCCGCTTCGTGGCCGGGTTCAAGGCGGCCCGCGAGCAGCCGGTCACGTCCGGGTAAGCGCGGCCCGTCACCGAAAGGAGGATGCCCATGCTGGTCCGCGCCGCCGCCGAGGCCGACTTGCCCGGAATGCTCGCCATCTACAACCAGATCGTCCGTAGCTCCACAGCCGTATATACTGAGCAGGAAACAACGCTGGAGGACCGCCGGGCCTGGCTTGCGGGCCGCACGGCCCAGGGTTATCCGGTGCTGGCCGCGACCGACGCCGCGGACGGGTCGGTGCTGGGCTATTCGACCTTCGGCGACTTCCGGCCCTGGCCGGGCTACCGGCGCACGGTGGAGCACTCCGTTTACGTGCGGGCCGATGTGCGCGGACGCGGTGTGGGCGCAGCCTTGGTGACGCCGCTGTTCGGCCTGGCCGCGGACCTGGGCAAGCACGTCATGGTGGCCGGCATCGACGCGGCCAACCCGGCCTCCATCCGCCTGCATGAGCGCCTCGGTTTCGAGCGGGTCGGCACCTTACGGGAGGTGGGCACCAAGTTCGGCCGCTGGCTCGACCTGGTGTTCATGCAGCGGTTCCTCGACGATGGCCAGGCAACACGGGAGAGCAGCCATGTATGAAGGCGTCAGCCACGTCGCCGTCCTCGGCACCGGCACCATCGGCGCAAGCTGGGCGGCCTACTTCCTGTCGCGCGGCCTGTCCGTCGCCGCCAGCGACCCGGCGCCGCAGGCCGAGGCCTTCCTGCGCCGCTTCGTCGAGACCGCCTGGCCGGCCCTGGAACGCCTGGGCCTGCATCCTGAGGCCGACCCGGCCCGCCTGCGTTTCACCGCCGATCCCGTCGCCGCCGTGGAGGGCGCGGGCTGGGTGCAGGAGAACGGGCCGGAGCGCATCGATCTGAAGGTCGCGCTGTTCGAGCAAATCAGCGCCGCGCTGCCGTCGGATGCCCTGATCGCGTCCAGCAGCTCGACCCTGCTGCCCACCGCCATGCAGGCGCGGACCCATCATCCCGAGCGCCTGGTGCTGGGCCACCCGTTCAACCCGCCGCATCTGATCCCGTTGGTGGAGGTGGTCGGCGGCGAGCAAACGGCGCCCCAAGCGGTGGAACGCGCGATGCGGTTCTACGCCGCCATCGGCAAGCACCCGATCCGCTTAAGGAAAGAGGTGCCGGGCCACGTCAGCAACCGGCTGCAGGCGGCGATCTGGCGGGAAGCGGCCTACTTGGTGGAGCAAGGCGTCGTCAGCGTGGCGGACGTGGACGCCGCGGTGAGCCAGGGGCCGGGCCTGCGCTGGGCGATCATGGGGCCGATGATGACCTTCCATCTGGCCGGGGGTGCCGGGGGGCTGCGCTACCTGATGGACCATATCGCCGTGGACAAGCTGTGGCCCGACCTGGGCACGCCGGAGATGACGCCCGCCTTCAAGCAGGCATTGATCGACGGCGTGGAGGCGGCGGCGGACGGCAAGCCGATCCCCGAGATGGCCGCGGATCGCGACCGCAAGCTGGTTGCGATCCTGGACGGGCTGCGGTGATACGGTCGGCACCGTTGATCGACCCGTGTGCGGCTGATGGTCACCCATCCTACGCGATTCATATCGTAGGATAGGTGAAACCCATCGGCGGATGACTACGTCGCGTGGGCGGCCAGCACCCGCCGCACCTCAGCCCGCAGCGCCGGCAGCACGTCTGTGACGAACCAAGGGTTGTTCTTCTCCCACACGCCGGTCCGCCAGCTTGGATGGGGCAGGGGGAAGTATCGCGGGAGGTACTGCCGGAAGCCCCGCACCCGGTCCGTCATCCGGCCCGGCCCCAGCGCGTCGGCCTGGGCGTAGCTGCCGACCAGCAAGGTAAGGCGCAGGCCCGGCATCGCGTCCAGCAGGCGGCGGCGCCACAGCGGCGCGCATTCCGGACGCGGCGGGCAGTCGCCGCCCTGCGGCAAGCGGCCCGGATAGCACAGCCCCATCGGCAGGATGGCGACGCGCGCCGGGTCGTAGAACTCGTCCGGCGTCATGCCGAGCCAGGTGCGCAGCCGCACGCCGGAAGCGTCGGTCCAGGGCGTGCCGCTCACGTGCACCTTGGTGCCGGGCGCTTGGCTCGCGATCAGGATCGTGGCCGTGGTGGACACGCGCAGGATCGGCCGCGGCCCCAAAGGCAGCACGGCGGCGCAAAACGTGCAGGCGCGGACCTCCGCCGCGAGGTCGTCAAGGGTCATCGTACCTTATATCTCGCTACACTCTCAGCGCAGCAATGAAAGCTTGGGTGACTTTTCCGGCTGTCCTGGGTGAAGGCGGACGCTGCGTGCGCAAAGAAGGGCCGTACGTCTGGGCCAAATGGCATACTGCTGAGGTGGACGCTCTCAGCCCAAGGTGGGCACGAGGTAAGCGACAGCAACTACGAAAATATGTTACGATGCGACACCACTTGGAGCCTCCGATATGGGAGTTTTCGCCAAACGCCCAACGCCAGGCAACTGCATCGAGCGGATCAGTAACGCAATGAACGAGGTGATGGTTATCCGCGACATGCTGGACGCCACACCCAAAGGAACAGAACATAAGGCTGACTGGGACGCCAAATGCACATACGCTCACGGGCACTTGTCGGAAGCCTGGGGCAGCCTGGGAGCCGCACTGAACGAACTTATGGTCAGCAAGCGATGGCCGACGTGGGATGAGCAGATTGAGATTAAGGAGGAGACACAACGAAAGCACCTCGCCACTCTACGAGCGGAAATAGAACGTTTGGAGGGAGCTTTGGCAATGGCAGAAAAGCGTGCTGCGATGGCCGAAATGGTTGCAGAGCAACACGCCCAACCGCAAGAGGGTAACGAATTGGCCCAGAAAATCCGGCGAGTGGTTATGAGCGCCGTTCATCCAGATAAAGCAATGGACCCGACCGAAAGAGAATGGCGCACTCGGCTGTGCCAAATGCTTTTTCCTGAGATTGGGCACATTGTAAAGTCTTCCTGATGGCTTCTGTAATTATGGTGCTTGGGATGACCGACCGATGCTGATTGCTCTCAAGCGGGGCGAAGTGCCGGGATCGAAGACTGGTCGAGGAGAGCGGAGAACGTGCCCGCTGCTCACGCCAGGTCGTACTCAACTTCGGGCGTGTAAACCGCCTGTTCCTTGCCCAGCCTTGAGCTGAACAGCGTGAAGTGCTCAACCGGCACCGGCTCGCTGCGAAACAGGTTGTGTCCGGCGACCCAGCCGGCGATCTTCGCCTCCGGCACCCCATCCAAGCGCGCCAGCGTCACGTGCGGCAGAAAGCGCCGCCGCTCCCGTTCCAGCCCGGCGCGCTGCAGGGCGGTTTCGATCTTGGTTTGCAAATGGTCGAGCTGCGGGCTGCGCTCCACTCCAACCCACAGGCTGTTCACGCGCCCACCCTTCTCAAACGTGCCGATGCCCGCCAGTTGCAGCGTGAAGCCCGGCGCGCGCAGCGCCGCCAATGCTTGGTCCACCTCCTCGGCCCGGTAGCCCGGCAGTTCGCCGATGAAGCGCAGGGTGACATGGTAGTTCTCCGGCGCCACCCAGCGCGCGCCGGGCAGGCCGCCCGCCATCCAGGACAGCCGCTCCCGCAACGAATGCGGCAGGTCGAGCGCCACGAACAGCCGCATCACGTCCCCCGATTCGCCGCGGCGACCAGCCGTTCCATCATCGGCAGCAGCCGCGCGACTTCCCGGCGCACGCCCTCGGGGTTGGGATGGATGCGGTCGGCCTGGTTGAGCGCCGGGTCGCCCGCGATGCCCTCCAGGAAGAACGGGTCGTAAAGCAGGCCGGGCCGCTTGCCGAGCCGCTCGAACACCGCCTTGAACGCCGCGCCGTACTCCGCGCCGAGGTTGGGCGGCGCCAACATGCCGGACAGCAGCACGGGGATCTTGCGCGCCGCCAGCGCGTCCAGGATCGCGGCCAAGTTGGCCTCCATCTCCGCGGGAGACAGGCCGCGCAGCCCGTCATTGGCGCCCAGCTCCACGAACGCCGCGTCCGCGCCGTCCGCCAAGGCCCAATCGAGCCGCGCCCGGCCGCCCGCCGTGGTGTCGCCGGACACGGCGGCATCCACCAGCACCACATCCAAGCCGCGGGCGCGCAGCGCCGCCTGCATCACCGCCTGGAACCCGTCCGGCTGCGCCAGGCCGTAGCCCGCGGTCAGGCTGTCGCCCAGCACCAGGATGCGGGCCGTGCGCGCCTGCGCCGGGACGGCCGCCAAAAAAGCCAGCATCGCCAGCGCCGCGACGTTGGCCGGCCAGCGGCGCACGCCATATGGGCCTATTATGGACATCTCAACGGCTCACCCTGCCTCTGCGCCCCTGGTGCGGGTGCGGGACCTGCGGCTGACCGTGCCCTCCGCGGCCGGGCCGGTCAACATTCTGGGAGGCGTCGATCTCGACATCAAGGCGGGGGAGGCCGTGGGCCTCGTGGGTCCGTCGGGGTCGGGCAAGACCAGCCTGCTGATGGTGCTGGCCGGGCTGGAGCAGGCGACGGGCGGCCAGGTGCAGGTGGCGGGGGAGGAGCTGACGCGACTCGACGAGGACGCGCTGGCCCGGTTCCGCCGCGACCACATCGGCATCGTGTTCCAATCGTTCCACCTGATCCCGACCATGACGGCGCTGGAGAACGTGTCGGTGCCGTTGGAACTCGCCGGGGTGCGGGACGCGGAAGCGCGGGCGTCCAAGAGCCTTGCCTCGGTTGGGTTGTCGCACCGCCTCACGCACCTGCCGGGCCAACTCTCCGGGGGCGAGCAGCAGCGGGTCGCGCTGGCCCGCGCTTTTGCGCCCGGGCCGCGCCTGCTGCTGGCGGACGAGCCGACCGGCAACCTTGACGTGGCGACCGGGCGGACGGTGATGGACCTGCTGTTCGGGATGCAGGCGAACGCCGGCACCACCCTGCTGTTGATCACCCATGACCCGGCGCTTGCCGACCGCTGCGACCGGCGCATCCGAATCGCCGATGGCCGCGTGGGCGTGCCCGCGTGATCGCGCTGCGGTTTGCCCGGCGGGAACTGCGCGGCGGTGTGCGCGGCCTCCGGATCGTGCTGGCGTGCTTGGCGCTCGGCGTCGGGGCCATCGCCGCGGTGGGCAGCCTGCGGGAAGGCATCGAGCGCGGCCTCGCGACGGAGGGCCGGCGCATCCTGGGCGGCGACCTCGAAATCCAGTCGGGCGCGCAGCCCTTGCCGGACGCGCTGCGCGATTGGCTGCGCGCCCGCGGCGGCCAGGTCTCGGACGTGGTGCAGATGCGCTCGATGCTGGTGGCCCCGCCGCCCGGCACCGCCCCGGACGGCGCCTCCGGGGAGCGTCAGTTGGTCGAGTTGAAGGCGGTTGACGGCGCTTATCCCCTGGTTGGCGCCGCCGCCGTGTCCGCCGGGCCGTTGCAGGACGTGTTGGCCGAGCGGGACGGGGTGGCGGGTTTGGTCGCGGAGCAGGTCGTGCTGGACCGTCTGGGGGTGCAGCCCGGCGCGATGCTGCGCCTGGGCCGCAGCACCGTGCAACTGCGCGGCGTGCTGCAAAGCGAGCCGGACCGGGTCGCGACGCCGACCATCTTCGGCCCGCGGGCGATGATCGCGGCGGCGGCGCTGCCGGCGACCGAGCTGGTGCAGCCGGGTTCGCTGCTGAACTATGACCTGCGCGTCGTGCTGCCGCCGGGCACGGACCCGGCGGCCACCACCGCGGCGCTCAGGGCCGCCTTCCCGAACCAGGGATGGCGCATCCGCAACGCTTCGGAGGCCGCGCCCGGCGTCGGGCGCTTCATCGACCAGACCAGCCTGTTCATGACGCTGGTGGGCCTCACCGCGCTGCTGGTGGGCGGCATCGGGGTCGCGACCGGCGTGCGGGCCTGGCTGGACGCGCGGGCGCGGACCATTGCCACCCTGCGTTGCCTGGGGGCGTCCACGCGGACGATCTTCTCGGTGTTCCTGATCCAGATCCTGGCGCTGTCTGCCGTGGGCGTGCTGATCGGCGTCGCGGTTGGCGCCGTGCTGCCGGTCGTGGGGGTGGCGCTGTTCGGGGACGCGCTGCCAGTACCGCCACAGGCCGGGCTGTATCCGCGGTCCCTGGCCTTGGCGGCGGCATACGGGCTGCTGACCGCCGGGGCCTTCGCGCTTTGGCCCTTGGCGCGGGCGTCGCAAATCCCGGGGGCGGCGCTGTTCCGGGACGCGCTGCTGCCGGCTCGGCTCCGCGCCCGGCCTTGGCTGCTGCTGACCCAGGGTGCGCTGGTCGCGGCGCTGGTCGGGCTGACGGTCGCGGCGTCGCCGGAGCGCGGGTTCGCACTGTGGTTCTGCGGCGGCGCCATGGCGACCCTGCTGCTGTTCCGCATCGGCGGCGGGGTGCTGATGGCCTTGGCCCGCCGCGCGCCGCGGCTGTCGGCGCCTTGGGCCAGGCTCGGCGTCGCCAACCTGCACCGGCCCGGCGCGGCCACGCCGTTGATGCTGGTGTCGCTCGGCCTCGGCCTGTCCACCTTGGCCGCCGTCGCGCTGATCCAGGGCAACATCCGCAACCAGGTGCTGGAGCAATTGCCGGCCAACGCGCCGAGCTTCTACTTCATCGACATCCAGAACGACCAGCTCGCCCGCTTCCAGCAGGTCCTCCACGAGCAGCCCGGCGTCGGCGCCATCGCCGAGGTGCCGAGCCTGCGCGCCCGGCTGGTCGCGGTGAAGGGCGTGCCGGCGGATCAGGTGCGCGCGACGCCCGAAACGCAATGGGCGCTGCGCGGCGACCGCGGCCTGACCTACAGCCGCACGTTGCCGGAAGGGTCGCGCCTGGTCGCGGGCGAGTGGTGGCCGGCGGACTACGCGGGGCCGCCGCTGGTGTCGTTCGACGCCGCATTGGCGCGCGGCTGGGGGGTGGGCATCGGCGACACGCTGCGGGTCAACGTGCTGGGCCGCGACATCGACCTGCGGATCGCCAACCTGCGGGACATCGCGTGGCGGTCGCTCGGGATCAACTTCGTCATGGTCGCCTCGCCCGGCCTGCTGGAGCGGGCGCCGCACACGCACATCGCGACGGTCCGGGCGGCGGCGGCGGATGAGAGCGCGGTGCTGCGCGCCGTGACGGACGCGCTGCCGAACGTGTCCGGCATCCGGGTCGCGGACGTGCTGGGCGCAGTGGCGGCGCTGGTCGGCAAGATCGCCGCGGCGCTGGCGGCGACGGGATCGGTCACGCTGGCCTCCGGGGCGCTGGTGCTGGTGGGCGCCGTGGCGGCCGGGCAGCGCCGGCGCATGGCGGAGGCGGTGGTGCTGAAAACGCTCGGCGCGACGCGCCAGCAGATTCGGGCGGCGTGGCTGGTGGAGTTCGGGCTGATCGGGGCGGCGGCCGGGCTGATCGCGGCGCTGGTGGGGACGCTGGCGAGCTGGGGCGTCGTGCGCTTCCTGATGCGGGCGGATTGGGTGTTCCTGCCGGGCATCCTGGCGGCGACGATCGGGGGGTGCATCGTGCTGATGCTGGGCTTCGGCTATGCCGGAACGGCCTCGGCGCTGCGGGCGCGGGCCGCGCCTTTTTTAAGAAACGAGTAGCACGCGGCTCAGAATACGGATCTCTCGATTTCGCTTGATCCAGAGTTGGAATCAACCAACATACGCGGCACGGGCAGTCACGCCCACATGAGGAAAAGGACAATGGCTTTTATCCCCGACTCTCGAACATACGCGCCCAGCGCGGCCGCAGACACCGCGGTACTCGACGCCGGGTTGCGCGCATACATGCTGCGCGTTTACAACTGGATGTCCTCGGGCCTGCTGCTGACCGGCATCACCGCCTATGCCATCGCGAACACGAGCCTGATCTCGCTGTTCTATCAGCAGGTCGCGACCCCGCGTGGCGTGGCGATCCAGCCGACCATCCTGGGCTACGCCGCGATCTTCGCGCCGCTGGTGTTCACCATGGTGCTGAGCTTCGGCGTCAACCGGTTGTCGCGCTCGGCAAGCCAGGCGCTGTTCTGGGCCTTCGCCGCGACCATGGGCGCCTCGATCGCGAACATCTTCCTGATCTACAGCGGCGCCAGCATCGCCCGGGTGTTCTTCGTGACTGCTGCGACCTTCGGCGCGATGAGCCTTTACGGCTACACGACGCGCTCCGACCTGAGCAAGATGGGCAGTTTCCTGATGATGGGCCTGATCGGCATCATCATCGCGTCGCTGGTCAACATGTTCATCGGCAGCACCGCGCTGCAGTTCGCCATCAGCATCATCGGCGTGCTGGTCTTCGTCGGCCTGACCGCCTACGACACGCAGCGGATCAAGAACGACTACCAGCAGTTCGCCTATGCCGAGGGCACGGACATGGCGGCCAAGCGCAGCGTGTTCGATGCGCTGAGCCTGTACCTGAACTTCATCAACCTGTTCATGCTGCTGCTGCAGCTTTTTGGCAACCGCAACAGCAGCAACTAACCTAGCCCGCTTGTGGCAAAGGCCCGAAGGAGCGATCCTTCGGGCCTTTTTGTTGGCGTCGCGCAACACGGACGGCTTGGTTGAGCGGTTGTCAATTGCTGATGGGTTGCACCCATCCTACGGCATGAACCGTGTAGGACGGGTGCAACCCATCAGCCGCACTACTCCGCTTCCGTCGCGGCCTCTATCTCCGCTTCGACCTCTGCGCCGTCGGCATCGATCTCGACCGCCGCGCCCTTGACGATGGCCTTGAGCTTCTCGGCCAGCTTCGCAGCGGCCGTTGCCTTGTCCGTGCCGTCCAGCGCGCCCATCTCGGCCGCCAGGCGGTCCATCGCGGCCTCGTAAATCTGCCGCTCGCTGAAGCTCTGGTCCGGCTGCCCGGCGTTGCGGTGCAGGTCGCGCACCACCTCCGCAATCTGCAGCGGATCGCCGGAGTTGATCTTCTGCTCGTATTCCTGCGCCCGGCGAGACCACATCGTGCGCTTGATCCGCGCCCGGCCCTTGAGCAAGTCGAGCGCCTTGTCGAACATCTCCCGCGTCGCAAGCTTGCGCAGCCCCGCCGTCCGCGCCTTGGCGACGGGGACGCGCAGCGTCATGCGGTTCTCCTCGAACGTGATGTGGATCAGTTCGAGCTTGTGCCCGGCGATCTCCTCCGTCGCGATCCGCTCGACCTTGCCCACGCCGTGGGTCGGATACACCACGTAGTCGCCTTCCGCGAAGTCCTCCTTGGCGGCCATGGCGCGCGGGACGATCTGCGGCCGGCCGTGCATACCGGGCATGTGGCCGGGCATCTTGGGCGGCGAGCGGAACGGGGCCTCTGGCGCATCCGGTTGCGGCTTTGCCTCGACCGGGCCTGTCCCCGGCCTGTCCGCCGCCACAGCGTTTGCCGCGCTTGCGTCGCCGGGCATGAGAGCAACCCTGTCCGGCGTGTCCTTGGCTGCTACGGGCTTGGTGGGCACCTGAATGACTCTCCTGGCCTGCAAACCTGCAGACGCCTGCTGAATGAACTGTGCAAGGACCGGCGGACCGGCCTTGTCGGCTGGTGCTGTTCAGTACGATTTAGCACCAGCCAACAAACCATAACACAATTTTGACAAGACGTCACGGTGGCTGATGCCGTGCCTTGCTGCGCGGCGCCGTCAGGGCTTGCCCGGTTGCGTCGAGAACAAGGCTTCCTTGTCCGGCTTGTCCTTCCATTCATCCGCATCCGAAGGCGGCTCGCCCTTGCGGACGATGTTCGGCCATTCCAGCGAGTAGATGCGATTGCGCTCGGCCCAGGCGGCGGCGCGGTCGTCGCTGTCCGGCACGATGGCCTCCGCCGGGCACTCAGGCTCGCACACCCCGCAGTCGATGCACTCGTCAGGGTGGATCATCAGCATGTTCTCGCCGACGTAGAAGCAGTCCACCGGACACACCTCGACGCAATCCATGTACTTGCACTTGATGCAGTTCTCGGTGACCACGTAGGTCATCGCCAGCCCCTTCCACTTCCGGGCCATTGTCCCCGGGTTCGCCATTAAGTGGGGCGATATGCGGTCCTTTCACCCCGGGCGCAAGCGGCGGAAGCGCAGGTGCTGGGGCATACCAGGACCGCGCGTCACGGCCCGTCGGCGATCTCCTCGTAAAGCGCCTGCGCTTCCGGCGCGGGGCCGCGCCGGCTGGCCAGCGACAGCACGCGAACCACCCGCACCTGCTGCCGCAACGGCAGGGTCAGGATGTCGCCGGGCCGCAGCCGGGCGTGCGGCTTGTCCGTCACCTGGCGGTTGATCCGCACGGAGCCGCCCGCGACGAGGCGCGCGCAGTCTGACCGCGCCTTCATGAAGCGCGCGCACCACAGCCACTTGTCCAGGCGCTGCCACACCCGATCCTCGCCGCCCTCCGCCTCCATCAGCGCCGGAATGCCACCAGCGCCGCGAACGGCCCCTCCGCCACGCGCGGCGGGGCGGGGGAGGGCGCGCGGGCCGCCGGGTGCTCCCGCCGCCGCCCCGGCAGCATCATGGACGGCGAGGGCGGGCCGTACTGGTCCGCCGCCAGCACGGCGCCGGGTGCCAGCCGCACGCCCAGCGCCCGCAGCGCCGCCGGTACGGCGTCGGCCCGCACCGCAAGGCGCGACGCCAAACCGTCCGGCACCGCCGCTGCCCGGCTCCGCGTGGCATAGGCAAGCTCGGCCGCGATCCGCTCCGCCACGTCCAGGCGCAGCAACACCGGCCCAGCCGGCAGCCAGCCCATCGCCGCGGCAAAGCCCGGCGGCCAGTCCGGCGGCGGCGGCACCGACACCAGGCCCGGCGCTGGGAGCACGGGCGTCGGCACCCGCGCCCGGACCGCCCACAGCGTCGCGCGGGCCGCCTGCGCCCGCGGTTTCAGCATCGCCGGCAGGAATAACGCGAAGCGGCCCGCGCGCACGCCCAGCGCCTTGAGCCGGCCGCGCAACGCCGGCTCGACCTCCTGCCCCGCGCCGCCCGGCACCACGCCGCCGGCCTCGGTGATGCGGTGCAGCGGGCCGCGCAGCGCCGGGTCTTGGCCGGCCGCGGCTTCCGCGGCGAACAGCGGCGCCAGGTCGCGGGCGACGAAGCCGGCCACCCAGCGGGCCAGCCGCACCCGCACCCGTTCCCGTTGCGGGCCGTCCAGGAACTCGCTGTCCAGCACCTCGACGGCCGGGCGGAGCAGGCTGGGGCCGGGGCGCAGCCGGGCGACCGGGACGCCGTTCCAGGCGAGCTTGTGGTCGGGCGACAGCGACAAGGCCGCGTCGTCCGCCGCTTCCAGCTCCGCCACCTGCCGCGGCATCCATTCGCGCAAGGCCCGGCGCGCGGCGCGCAGCACCAGGCGCTTCTCCTCCCCCTCCGCCAGCGGGTCCGGCAAAAAGGCGAAGCCGCCGACATGGCCGACCGAATGGCCCTCCACCACGACCTCGCCGCGGGCGGTCACGGCGGACAGGAGTTCCTTGCCGTCGATTTCCTCCAGCCGGCGCAGCAGGTGGGCGGCCCGGCGGTCCACGAAGCGCGTCGTCAACCGCTCGTGCAGCGCGTCCGAGAGCAGGTCCTCGACCTCCCGCGTGCGGGCTTGCCAGGCGGGCGCGTCGCGCACCCAATCGGACCGTGCGGCGATGTAGGCCCAGATGCGGACGCCCGACAGCCGCTGCATCAGCGTGTCGATGTCGCCCTCCGTGCGGGCCAGCCCGGCGATCCCGCCCTCCAGCCAGTCCGTCGGCAGCGTGCCTTCCCGCGCAAGATGGCCGAAGATGCGGGCGCAGAGCCGGGTGTGGGTGTCATCCGCCAGCTTGCGGAAGTCGGGGATCTGGCAGGTTTCCCACAGCAGCCGGACCATGCGGCGCCCCCGCGCCATGGCCCGGATGTCCTCCTCGCGGGACAGCGCCTCCAGGGTTTCGAGGTCCGTCGCGTCGGGTCCGCGCACCAAGCCGAGGCGGGGCGGGGCCGCCATCAGGGTGGCGAGCAGGGTGTCCAGCGTCGTGAAGTCCAGGGCGGCGTTGCGATAGTAGAGCTGCTCCAACGGCTCGAACTCGTGCCCTTCCACGGCGCGCACCAGGTCGTCATCGAGCGGCGGGCAGGTCGCGGTGGTGCCGAACGTGCCGTCCCGCATCCCGCGCCCGGCACGCCCAGCGATCTGTGCCACCTCGGCGGCGGTCAGGCGGCGCGGGCGGTGGCCGTCGAACTTGCTCAGCCGGGCAAAGGCGACGTGATCCACGTCCATGTTCAGCCCCATGCCGATGGCATCGGTGGCGACCAGGAAATCGACCTCTTTGTTCTGGTAAAGCTGCACCTGCGCGTTGCGGGTGCGGGGCGAGAGGCGGCCCATCACCACGGCGCACCCGCCCCGGCGGCGGCGGATCAGCTCGGCGATGGCGTAAACCTCCCCGGCGCTGAACGCGACCACGGCGCTGCGCGGCGGCAGGCGCACCAGCTTGACCGGGCCGGCATAGGTCAGTTGCGACAAGCGCGGCCGGGTCTCGATCTCCGCCTGCGGCACCAGACGTTGCAAGAGCGGGCGGATGGTCTCGGCGCCCAGGAACATGGTCTCCACCAGGCCGCGGGCGTGCAGCAGGCGCTCGGTGAACACATGGCCGCGGTCGGGGTCGGCGCAGAGCTGGATCTCATCGACGGCCACGAACTCGGCGGCGCGGTCGAGCGGCATGGCTTCCACGGTGCAGGAGAAGTACCTTGCGCCGGGCGGCACGATCTTCTCCTCGCCGGTGATCAGCGCCACCGACTTGGCGCCCTTTTTCGCCACCATGCGGTCGTAATTTTCCCGCGCGAGCAGGCGGAGCGGGAAACCGATGATCCCCGACGCATGGGCGAGCAGGCGGTCGATGGCAAGATGGGTCTTGCCGGTGTTGGTGGGCCCGAGCACCGCCTTGACCCGGGAAGGAAAGCCCGACATGCGGGGATGGTTGGGCCTTTGCTGCCGGATTGCAAGTTTTGGATGGCAAGCCGCGGCCCATGAACGCCACGCGCACTGCTGAGGTGCCGCCTTGTCCGTGGACGGAACCAGATAACATAAAGCAACGGTTAACGCCCGACGCGGCTTTTCGCGAATCGGTGCGTGGCCGGAGTGACGGGAATGTTCAATCGCGACCTGGACTGCTTTGCCGACCCGGGTGCGGAGGGGGCGGCGCTGCCGGTCCGCTCCGTGCGGCCGGACGCCCTTCATGCGGCGCTGGCGGCGCTGCCGCCCGGCCAGGCCGCGTTCGCGCGGGCCAGCGGGTTCGCTGCCTTGCCGGGGCAACTCACGCTGCTGCCGGGTCCGGACGGCTTGGACGGCGCGCTGCTGGGCTTGGGCGACGACCGGACGCCCTTCGCGCATGGCGGCCTGGCGCAGGCCTTGCCAAAGGGCGTGGTCGCGCGGCTGGAGCCGGGCGACTTCGACATGGACGGCGCCGTGCTGGGCTTCTGCCTGGGCGCGTATCATTACGATGCGCAGTTGGCGGCGCCGCGGACGACCGCCAAGCTTTCGGCGCCCGGCGGGTACGAGGCGGCACGGTCGGCCGCGCGGGCGACCTGGCTCGTGCGGGACCTGATCAACACGCCTGCCAACCACCTCGGCCCCACCGAGCTGGCCGCGGCGACCCGGGCCTTGGGCGCCAGCTTCGGCGCGGAGGGACAGGTCGTGGACGGCGAGCGGCTCGCGGCCGAATACCCGGCGGTCGCCGCGGTGGGCCGCGGCTCGGCGCGGGCGCCGCTGGTGGCCAGCTTCACCTGGCGCGGCAGCGGCGCCGGGCCGGACGCGCCGCTCGTGTCCTTGTGCGGCAAGGGCGTGTGCTTCGACAGCGGCGGCTATGACCTGAAGCCGTCGGCGGGCATGTTGCGCATGAAGAAGGACATGGGCGGCGCGGCGCTGATGCTCGGCCTCGCGCGGATGGTCATGCAGGCGGACCTGCCGGTGCGGCTGGCCGTGCGGATCGGCTGCGTCGAGAACATGGTGTCGGGCGATGCGATGCGGCCCTTGGACGTGCTGCGCACCCGGCGCGGGCTCAGCGTGGAGGTCGGCAACACGGACGCGGAAGGGCGCCTGGTGCTGTGCGACCTGCTGGCGGAAGCGTCGGACGAGCGGCCCGCCCTGCTGCTGGACGCCGCGACGCTGACCGGGGCGGCGCGGGTGGCGCTCGGCCCGGACCTGCCGGCCTTGTTCGCGCCGCACACGCCCGAGGGCGACGCGGTGGCCGAAGCCGTGCTGGCGGCGGGCCGCGCCGAGGCCGACCCGATGTGGCGGCTGCCGCTTTGGGCGGGCTACGACGGCTGGCTCGGCAGCCCGGTGGCCGACCTCAACAACGTGTCCAGCAAGCCGATGGCGGGCGCGATCACCGCGGCGCTGTTTCTGCATCGGTTCGTTGCGCCGGGGACGGCTTGGGCGCACCTCGACACTTATGCCTGGAACGACCAAACGCGCCCTGGACGGCCGGAGGGCGGGGAGGCTTTGGGGCTTCGCGCGCTGTTTTCGGCGGTCAGAACATTAAATCGCGTTAACAAAGCGGCTTAAACGGCCGAATGACTGTCCTGTGATCGTTTTCGGTACTGGATTTGTTGCATATGACTGTTAACGATCCGTAGTGTCACCGATTAAAAACGAATCGATGACGCTGGGTTACCGCTCCGCCGTTTCCATGTGAATGTTGCTTGGGCGAGGAAAGTGCCCATTAAAGAAAGGACCTAGAACCGTGGCAGCCAATCAAACGACCGACCAGTCAGTCGGTATCCTCCGTGACACCATCGTTGCCCTTGTGCGGCGCGATGGCCCCGACCTGTCTGCGCGCCAGCTTGGGGTCTTCCTGACCTGCTACCTGCAGGACGGCGCCCATACGGTGCGCGGCTTGGCATCGGACCTGAACGTGTCGAAGCCGGCCATCACCCGTGCGCTGGACCGGCTGGGCGAGCTGGACCTTGCGCGCCGCAAGGTTGACCCGATGGACCGTCGCAGCGTGCTGGTGCAGCGGACGCTCAAGGGCCAGGCGTTCCTGCGCGACCTGCGCGGCATCATGGTCGAGGCGACGGCCAGCGCGAAAAAGCCGGCTGCGGCCAGCGGCGCCCAGGAGTCCTCGCGCAAGGCTCAGGCCGTCTAGCTTCTGCGTTGGGCTGCGTTGCCGCCGAGGTTGCCATAGCGGGGTCGGTGCGGCTTGGCCGAGCCGCCCTTCCGCCGCACGGGGTCAACTTAGCCACGGTCTTCTGTTGCATGGGGCGTCAGCAACGCTGGCACCGGGGCCAGCAGTGCCGCCATCGGCGGCGGCTTTTTGCTGATGCGCTTGAGCATTGGGATGCAGGCCGCAAGCAACGCCCTTGTTTGTGCCTGGCCGATACGATGCCGGATGTAAGAGTATCTTCGCCAAGAACGAAGCCAAGGATCGCAGTCCGCCAGGGCGCGTAGGCAAGCACCGTCAACAACGAAGTGAGTACAAAGAACATCGCTGCGGCGACGGCGGCGTAATCCACGTCGCAAACGCTGAACACCTGCAAACAAAGCAGCGCCTCTTCCACATCAGGCCCGTCACCAGCGGCCGAGCGAGGCACGGCGGGCGCGAACCGCAACGAACGCCGCCCAGGCAAGCTGCGGCGGCAGCACCAGCAGCACCGGCAACGGCTTGGCCGATCCCTGCGCCGCGATGAACAGCAGGCAGCACAGCCCGCCCCACAGCACGAACCCCCAATGTACGAGGGTGATCGACGCGGCGCCCATGCCGGACCGGTGCGCGACCTGATACAGGTGGCTGCGGTGCGCTTCCGTCAGGCGGTCCCCGGCCAGCGCGCGGCGCGCCAAGGTGAACGCCACGTCGAACAGCACACCGAACAGCAGCATCGGCACCAGCAGCACCGACAGCTCCACCCCCTGGAACCGCCCGGCCGCCACCGCCAGCACCGCGAGCACGAAGCCGCAGAACTGGCTGCCGACATCGCCCATGAAGATGCGGGCGTGCGGGAAGTTGAACGGCAGGAAGCCCAGCAGCCCCGCCGCCAGCAGCAAAGCGGCGAAGTACACGAACCACCCGCCATACGCCGCGGCGACCGCCGCCAGCGCCAGGCAGGCCAGGGCCGACACGCCGGATGCCAGGCCGTTCAGCCCGTCGATGAAGTTGACGGCGTTGGTGGCGAACACGATCCACGCCAGCGTCAACGGCGCCGCCGCCCAGCCCAGCTCCACCGGCCCCCACCACGGCAGGTGCAGGTCGGCGACCACCAGCCCGCTGCCCACCGCCAGCGCCGCCGCGCCCAACTGCGCCGCGAGCTTCACGGCGAACGGCCAATCCAGCACGTCATCCAGGAACGCCACAACCGCGATGGCGGCGGCGGCCAGGATCACGCCACGGAAGTAAGGGTCGGCCAGCCGGGAAAACTCGGCGTAATGGTAAAGCACGCCGATGCCGACCAGGAAGGCCGCGACCACCCCCACCCCGCCGCCCTTCGGCACGGCCCGCGTGTGCGCCTTGCGCGCGTCCGGCCGGTCCGCCGGGCCGAGGCCGATCATCACCCGTACGATTGCCGCCGAAAGCAGCGCCAAGGCGGCGATGAACAGCAAATGTTTCAGAAAGGCGTCGGTGCTCAATCGGGCGTTCCGGGGAGGGGGCCAGGGAAGGAGGCCAAGAAAGGGGGACTGTGAAGCGGCGCGCGGTGGGCTATAGGGTCGGCACGATGCCATCGCAACGCTCGGTCAACCGCATCCTGCTGAACGTCGCGTTGGACGGCGTGCTCGCCGCCGTGGCGACGCCGCTGGCCCGCTACGTCGCCGACCCCGGCGGCGGGCTGCTGCGCCCGCTGTGGTTCGTGGCCGGGGGGGCGATCACCTTGCTGGTCGCCGGGCTGCCGTTCCGGATGCCGCAGCAGTACTGGCGGTTCGCGGGGATCGAGGACCTCGTGGGCCTGGTAGGCAGCAGCGTCGTCAGCGCCGCGCTGTTCGCGCTGCTGCTGGTGGTGTCCGGCTTTCCGCTGCCCACGCCGACGTTCCCCGTGGTGCACGCGCTGGTGCTCATCGTGGCGCTCGGCACGCCGCGCGTGGTGTACCGCCTGCGTATGGCGCAGCGGGCGGGGCGGGAAGCGACGGACGCCCAATCCGTGCTGCTGGTCGGCGCGGGCGACGGGGCGGACCTGTTCATGCGGGCGCTGGAATTCGGGGAAGGCCGGGCGGCGTTCCGCGTGGTTGGGCTGCTGTCGGTGCGGGAAGGCCAGGCCGGGCGCCGCATCCACGGCCAAACCATCCTGGGGTCGATCAGCCAAACCGCCGCCGTGCTCGCCCGGTTGCGCGCGGAGGACCGGCTGCCTTCCGCCCTGGTCGTCACCCAGCCCAAGCTGTCCGGCGCGCCGCTCGCGGCCCTGCTGGCCCAGGCGGACGTGGAAGGCGTGCCGGTGCGTCGCGTCCCGCGCCCGACGGCGCTGCAGGCGGCGGCGGGCGCGGGTACGCTGGAATTGGCGCCCGTCATGATCGAGGACCTGCTGAACCGCCCGCAGGTGCCGCTCGACCGGGATGGCATGGCGCGGCTGGTGCGGGGGCGCCGGGTGCTGGTGACGGGGGCGGGCGGCACCATCGGGTCGGAACTCGCGCGGCAGTTGGCGGCGCTGGCGCCGGGCAGCCTGGTGCTGCTGGACAACGGCGAGTACGCGCTGTGGCTGATCGACCAGGAGCTAGGCGAAGCGCATCCCGGCGTGCCGCGGGACACGGCCATCGCCGACATCCGCGACGAGGCCCGCATCCGCGTGGTGTTCGACCAAATGCGGCCCGAGCTGGTATTCCACGCCGCCGCGCTCAAGCATGTCCCGATGGGGGAAGCGAACCCGTTGGAGGACCTGCTGACCAACGCCGTCGGCACCCGGCACGTCGCGGAAGCGGCGCGCGCCGCGGGCACCGCCGCCATGGTGTTCATCTCGACCGACAAGGCGGTGAACCCGAGCAGCGTGATGGGCGCCAGCAAGCGGCTGGCCGAGATGTACTGCCAGGCGCTGGACGTGGCGGCGCGGCGCGGCGACGGGATGCGCTGCGTCACCGTGCGGTTCGGCAACGTGCTGGGCAGCACCGGCTCCGTGGTGCCGCTGTTTCGCCGCCAGTTGGAGCGCGGCGGGCCGCTGACCGTGACCCACCCCGAGATGCGGCGCTACTTCATGACGGTGCGGGAAGCGGTGGGCCTGGTACTGGAAGCAAGCGTCGTCGGCATGGCGGACACCACGCTGCCGACCGGCGCGCAGGGCGGCATCTTCGTGCTCGACATGGGCGAGCCGGTCCGGATCATCGATTTGGCGCGGCAGATGATCCGGCTTGCCGGCCTGCACCCGGCGGAAGGCGGCGAGCCAGGGCCGGGCCAGATCGCGATCCGCTTCACCGGGCTGCGGCCGGGCGAGAAGCTGTTCGAGGAGCTGTTCCACGGCAGCGAGCCGCCGGTGCCGACCGGGCACCCCGGCCTGCTGATGGCCGCCCCCCGCACCGCCGACCCGGCCATTGTCGGCCGCGCCATCGACGAGGTGTCCGCCGCTTGCCGGGCCGGGCAGGTCGGCGCCGCGCTGGCGCTGCTGGGCCGCATGATCCCGGAATTCGAGCACAACGCCGGGGCCGCCCCCGGGCGCGTGCGCCTGCCTGGAGAATAGCATGGCCCATTCCACGTCTTCCTTGGCTATCCCGTTCCTCGACCTCAAGGCGCAGCAGGCCCGCATCGCCCACGCGCTCCGCCCGCGGCTGGATGCCGTGCTGGCGCATTGCCAATTCGTGCTGGGACCGGAGGTGGCAGAGCTGGAAGGCCGGCTCGCCGCGTATTGCGGGGCAAAGCACTGCGTGGGCGTCAGCTCCGGCACCGACGCCTTGCAGATCGCGATGATGGCGGAGGGCATCGGCCCCGGCGACGCGGTGTTCCTGCCGGCCTTCACCTACACCGCGACGGCCGAGGTGCCGCTGGTGCTGGGCGCCACCCCGGTGTTCGTGGACGTCGATCCCCGGACGTTCCAGATCGACCCGGCGCACCTCGCCGCCCGCGTGGCCGAGACCCGCGCCGCCGGGCGTCTCCGTCCGCGCGCCCTGGTGGGGGTGGACCTGTTCGGCCAGCCGGCCGACTGGCCCGCGCTGAACCGGATCGCCGAGGCGGAAGGCCTGTTCACCCTCGACGACTGCGCCCAAAGCTTCGGCGCGGCGCTGCACGGGGCAAAGCTTGGCACCCAGGCGCAGGCGACGGCCATCAGTTTTTTTCCGAGCAAGCCGCTGGGCGCTTACGGCGACGGCGGCGCGCTGTTCACCGACGACGATGCCCGCGCCGCGCTGTATCGCAGCCTGCGCAGCCACGGGGAGGGCGCCACGCGCTACCAGGTGCTGCGCACCGGGATGAACGGACGGCTGGACACGGTGCAGGCGGCGGTGCTGCTGGCGAAGCTCGACGTGTTCGATGACGAGTTGGCGGTGCGCGAACGGATCGCCGGAGTGTATGACCGCCGATTGGGCAATGCCGTCGCCACCCCGGCCCGCGTGCCGGACAGCGCCAGCGCCTGGGCGGTATACTCCGTGCTGCTGCCGGACGGGGCGGACCGCGCCCGCGTGCAGGCGGCGCTGCGGGAGGCCGGCGTGCCGACCGCGATCTACTACCCCCTCCCGCTGCACCGGCAGCCGGCCTACGCCGCCCACCATGACGGCGCAGCCTTGCCGGTGTCGGACGACTTGGCCGCCCGCATCCTGGCGCTGCCGATCCACCCGGACCTGTCGATGGCTGATGCCGAGCGGGTGTGCGGCGCGGTTGTGGCCACGCTGGGTTGAGGCAACCGCTCCGCCCCGCCGGCGTTCCCTTGCCATGAATCAGCCAAAAGTCCAGACCGACGATCCGCCCCTTGGAGGCACCAGCCCCGACCACAACCCGACCGGTGAAACACCGCATGGCATCCCGAAAGGGATCAGGGATCAAGCGCCGGAGGCACGGCCCAGCGACGATCGCCAGGCCACCGAAACGGGTCCGCTGGTAGGAACCTAGCCGTTCAAGGTTCGGCCCGGGTCCAAAAGAATGTCAGTTCGTGCTTGTTGTGGAACAAGTGAGCCAGGCGTCCCCGTGGCAGGGCGGCAAACCCGCGTGTTGTCGGGTGGTCTGTCGCCCCTTGGAACTTCACCGTGCAGATGATCTGCCGTGCACTGCCTGCTGCCACCCAACGCTCCACCATGCCCAACGTCCGTGACGGGTAGGCAATCACGTCGCACACCATCCAGTCCACTGGTTCCGGCGCCAAGGCGAAGGCGCTTCCGACCACCGGCTCCACCCCAGGCATCGCGGCGACGCCCGGGTCGAGCGGCGCCTTGTCCACGGCCCGGACCGACGCCCCCAAACTGGCCAGCACCCAAGTCCAACCGCCCGGCGAGGCGCCGAGGTCCAAGCACGTGTCGCCGGGTCCGGGATGGGCGCCGAGCCGGGTCAGGGCTTCCCATAGCTTGAGGTAGGCGCGGCTGGGCGGGCCGGCACGGTCCTCCTCGAATCGGCATTCCCCCATGGGGAACGGGCTGGATTTGGTCGGGCTGGCCAGCAGCCGATTGTGGTCCAGCAGGGTCCATGCCCCAAGATGCGATGCCGGCGCAGGCTCGGGAAAGCGGAGCGGGCGGGCGCGGACCGGAGGCAGGTGTTCCCCGATCAGCGCCATGCGGCGGTGGTGCAGGACGGGGTAAGCGGACCAATTGCGCTGCTGCTGCCGGAGCAGCCCGGCCGCGGCTTTGATCGACGCGGCCACATGCACCTGTGGGGCGGTCCATACGTCGAGCGCCCAGACGCTGGCGAATGGCGGGTCAGGTGACAGCGCCAGGCGGCCGTGCCAGGCGGTGACGGCAACGCCGGCCTGGGCCAACTCCTCGGCCAGCGGCTGTTCCAGGTCCTCGGCGGCCAGGTAGGCGCTGCCGACCGGCCCGGCGGCGGTCTCAGTCACCTCCGGCGAAGCGCGGACAAGCCCAGCAGCGCCCAGCCCAGCATCAGCAGGCTGCCGCCCACCGGGGCGAGCACGCCCAGGTGCGGACCGCCGAGCGCCCCCGCATAGACCGTGCCGCAGAACAACAGCGTGCCGAGCGCGAACGCCGCGCCCGCCGCGTGCGCCAGCCCGCCGCCCCGCGCGCCCCAAAGCCCGCAGCCCAGCAGCGCCAGGGCGTGCCAGCCCTGCATCTGCACGGCGCTGGCCAGGGCGCGGGCCTCGCCGGCCTCCACCGGCAGGTGCGCCGCCCCGGCCGCGGCGGCCACCGCCAGCAGTCCGGCCACCCCGCCCAAGGCGATCCAGCCGCGATACGTGCCCGTGTTCATGGATATCGTGTTCATGGATGCCATTTACCCGCAGCGGGCCAGTTCCGCCATTGTGCGGTCCGGTGTAGCTTGCAGGACATGCCCCGCGGAGACCTGTTCCCCGAAATCGGACCGTTCGAGACCGGCTACATGCCGCTGTCCGGCGGGCACGTGATGTATTGGGAGCAGGTGGGCGCGGCGCACGGCCAGCCGGTGCTGTTCCTGCACGGCGGACCCGGCGCCGGGGCGGGCGCGGTGCATCGCCGCTTCTTCGACCCGCATTTCTGGCGCGTGGTGATCTTCGACCAGCGCGGCGCCGGGCGCTCCCGGCCCTTGGGCAGCCTGGCGCACAACACCACGCCCGACCTCGTGGCCGACATCGAGACGCTGCGCCGCCATCTCGGCATCGAGCGCTGGCTGCTGTTCGGCGGGTCCTGGGGGTCCACCCTGGCCCTCGCCTATGCGCAGGCCTACCCGGACCGGGTGCGCGGCCTGGTGCTGCGCGGCGTGTTCCTGGGCCGGCGGGCGGAGGTCGAGTGGTTCCTGCACGGCCTGGGTGCGGTGTTCCCGGACGCGCACGCGGCCTTCGTGGGCCATCTGACGCCCGCGGAGCGGCATGACGTGCTCGGCGCTTACCTGCGTCGCCTGGTCCACCCCGACCCCGCCGTGCACATCGCCGCCGCCCGCGCCTGGTCGGTTTACGAGGGGTCCTGCAGCACCTTGCTGCCCAGCCCCGATACGGTGGCCTCCTTTGCGCAGGACCGCACGGCGCTGGGCCTCGCGCGGATCGAGGCGCACTACTTCGCCCATGACCTGTTCCTGCCGGATGGCGGGCTGCTCGGCGGTATGCACCGGATCGGCCATCTGCCGGCCGAGATCGTCCAGGGCCGCTACGACATGATCTGCCCGGCGCGCACCGCCTTTGAGCTTGCGGCGTCCTGGCCCGCCGCCCGGCTGACCGTCATCCCCGACGCCGGGCACTCGGCCCTGGAACCGGGCGTGCGCCGGGCCTTGGTGTCCGCCGTGGAGCGGTTCCGCAACGTCCGCTGACACCCCCGCTATTCGTTACGAAGCCGTTGACGATCCCGCCGGAACCCGGTATCACAAAAGTGTGAATGAGAGGTTGCCGGGGTGGTCCTCGGCGCATCCGGGGAGGGGCGGGATGGCGACATTGACGGTGGGCGCAAACCAGCAGTTTCGGCGCATTGCGGATGCGGTTGCGGCGGCGCGGGACGGCGACGTGGTTTTGGTCCAGGCCGGCACGTACGTGAACGACTTCACGACCGTCACCCGCAAGATCACGCTGCAGGGCGTGGGCGGGATGGTGAAAATGGTTGCCACCGTGCCGCCGACGGACGGCAAGGCCATCCTGACCACGGCCAACGACGTGACGGTGGACCACTTCGAGTTCTCCGGCGCCAAAGTGGCCGATGAGAACGGCGCGGGCATCCGTTACGAGGCGGGCAAGCTGACGGTCGCCAACTCGTATTTCCACGACAACGAGAACGGGCTGCTGGCCGCCCCCGACCCCCAGGGCACGATCACCATCAGGAACTCGGAGTTCGGGCACAACGGCAACGGAAACGGCCTCACCCACAACCTCTACGTCGGCGTGATCAAGCAGCTCACGATCCAGGACAGCTACATCCATGACGCCGTGATCGGGCACGAGGTCAAGAGCCGGGCGCTCAACACGACGATCACCGGGTCACGCATCCAGAACAACGGCGGCAACGCAAGCTATGAGATCGACCTGCCGCAGGGCGGCAACGCGCTGATCCAGGGCAACGTGATCCAGCAGGGGGCGAACGCCACCAACTTCGCGATGATCGCGTTCGGGGAGGAGGGCAACCTCAACCCCGGTTCCGCCCTGGTCGTGCGCGGCAACACGGTGGTGAACGACAAGACGGGCGGCATCGTCGAATCGGACGCCCCAATCGCCGTGTGGAACGCCACGGACATGCCGGCGGCGATGAACGGCAACCGGATCTACGGCTTCAGCAGCACGGCCAAGACGCTCGGCGCGGTGGCGCAGACCGGAACGACGGCGCTGGCCAGCCGCCCGGCGCTGAGCCTGGCCTCGCCGGTCGGCAGCAGCGTGCACAGCATCGCGCTCAACCTGTCCGAGGATTATTGGCAGGGCGACGCGCAGGCGATCATCAGCATCGACGGGAAGCAGCTCGGCGGGGCGCAGACCATCACCGCGTCGCACGCGCTGGGCCAGGAGCAGAAGATTTCCTTCCTGGTTCCGCTCCCGGCCGGGCCGCACGCCGTGTCGGTCGCGTTCGTGAACGACGCCTGGGGCGGGACCGCCGCGACGGACCGCAACCTTTACGTCGATTCGATGGACGTGAACGCCCAGCATGTGGTGCTGGGCGCGACGCTTTACGCCAACGGGGTGCTGTCCTTTGCCATTCCGGCCGCCGCGCTCAGCATCGGCACCACGTCGAACGCCCAAGCCATTCTGCCGACCCACTAGCCGAGAAGGCCCTCACCGGCGCCACGCCGGCGGGGAGGGGTCAAACAGCCAGGGCCGCGGTGACGCGCCGGGCGAAAGCGGCCGGGTCGGACGGCATTTCCCCGTCCTGCACTCGCGCCAGGTCGAGCAGGGTATGCGCCGTGTCGGTCAGGTCGGCGCCGGCCTCGACCTGCTTGGACAGGCTGCGGATCAGCGGGTGGCGCGGGTTCACCTCCAACGCCGGCGGCAGGCCCAGCCCGGCCTGCCCGTGCCGCCGCATCAACCGTTGCATCTGCAAATCCGGGCCGAACCCGGCCGCCGCCAGCACCACCGCGCTGTCCACCAGCCGGTCGGTCGCGCGCACCTCGCCCACGGCGTTGCCCAGCGCCGCTTTCAGCGCGGGCAGCAGCTTGTCCACGTCCGCGGCCTCGCCCTCCGGCTCGGCCGTGACCGGCAGCTTCGACAGGTCGATGCCGCCCTGGGTCACGCTGCGGATCGGCTTGCCGCCCCACTCGGCCAGCCGCTCCGGCCAGAAGGTATCGACGGGATCGGTGAGCAGCAGCACCTCGACGCCGCGGGCCTTGAAGCCTTCCAATTGCGGCGACCGGGACAGCGCATCGGCGTCGTCGCCGGTCAGGATGAAGATCGCGTCCTGCTCCGGCTTCATGCGCTCCACGTAGCCGTCCAACCCGGTCCAGCCTGCCTCCGCGGACGAGCGGAACCGCATCAGCCCGGCCAGTTCCGTGCGGTGCTCGGTGTCTTCCCAGACGCCCTCCTTCAACACTGCGCCGAAGTTCTCCCACAGCTTGGCGAAGTCGTCCGCTTCCTTGGCGCGCGTCTTCAACTCGCCCAGCACGCGGTTGGCCACCGCCTTGCGGATGCGGGCCAGCACCGGCGTCGCCTGCAGCATCTCGCGGCTGACGTTCAGCGGCAGGTCCTCGGTATCCACCACGCCCTGCACGAAGCGCAGCCAGGGCGGCAGCAGCCCGGCCTCGTCCGTGATGAACATGCGGCGCACGTGCAGGCGCACCCGGCTTTCGCGCACGCCCTCCACCGCCTCGAACGGCCGGGCGCCCGGCACGAACAGCAGCGCCGAGTATTCAAGCGCGCCCTCCGCCCGCCAGTGCAGGGTGGCCCAGGGTTCGTCGTATTGGCCGAGGTGTCGGTAGAACTCCTTATACTGTTCGGCCGTCACCTCGGCCTTCGGCTTGCGCCACAGTGCGGTGCCGGCGTTGGCCGGCCGGTCCTCGCCTTCCGTCGCCACCGTGATCGGCACGGTGATGTGGTCCGCCCACTTGCGCACGACCGTCTCGAGCCGGATCGGCTCCAGGAACTCCTCCGCGTCGGGTTTGACGTGCAGCAGCACGTCCGTGCCGGGCATGTCCCGCGTGGCCGGGGTGAGGGTGAAGGCGCCGGCGCCGTCCGACGCCCAGGTCCACGCTTCCTCTGACCCGGCGCGGCGGCTCGTGACCTCCACGCGGTCCGCCACCATGAATGCCGAGTAGAAGCCGACGCCGAACTGGCCGATAAGGCTGACCTTCTCCTCCGGCTTGGCCGCGGCCGCGGCGTCGCCGAAGCGGCGGGTGCCGGACCGGGCAATGGTGCCGAGGTTCGCCGACAGCTCTCCCTTGTCCATGCCAGCCCCCTGGTCCGCGATCAGGATCGTGCGCGCGGCCTTGTCCGGCACGATGCGGACGCTGGCATCGGGCGGCAATGCCAAGGCGGGGGCGGTCAGCGCCTCGAACCGGCGGCGGTCCGTGGCGTCGGCGGCGTTGGCGACCAGCTCGCGCAGGAAGATCTCGCGGTCGGAATAGAGCGCATGAACCACCAGGTCGAGCAGCCGGCCGACTTCCGCGCTGAACTCGTGGGTTTCGGTTTGCATGTCGGTCATCGCGATCTCTCCCCAGGCTGCCGTGCCGCGGCCATATGCCGCGCGATGCCGGGCTTTTCAATACGTTGGCGGCCCCAATGCGGCTGGTTACGTGCCCTGGGTGTCTGCCCCGCTGCCCCGGCCGGACACGCCGGCGCGGCTCGGCGCGTCGGTTCCCGGCTCCACGGTGCGGGACTCCGCGGCCAGTTCGGCATCGTCCTGCGGTTCGGAAGGGGCGGCGGTCACCGGGTCGTCCCGATGCTCCTCCAGCACGGCGATCACCGCCTGCGGGTCGGCCCGCTCGGCATCGGCGAACAGCCGCTCGGCCTCTTCCTCGTCGCCTGCGGCTTGGGCGCGCAGGGCCTGCTCTGCCAGTTGCCGCGCCGCCGCGTGCTTGCCGCCGGCACCGTCGGTTTGGTCGAGGTCGTCGCTCATGAAAATCCTCCTCCGGCGAATGCGCCGCACCTTGGACCATAAAACCCTGCCGCCGGCAAAACGCCGTCAAGCCGAACGGGCGGCAGGCTTGGGCGGTTTGGTGGCAAGCTATTTTGGCGCTAAAACAAAGTGAACTCAGTCCGACCCCATCCGTTGTGAACGGCGGAGGCGGCACCCATGCCAAACACGGTTGAAATCCGCAAACTGGACCCACACGACCCGTTGCCCGAAGGGCGGTCAGGCCGCGTCATCGTCCTGCGCCGTTTTGATGAGGACGATCCTCACAAGATCGTGACAGAGATCACCCTCACGGGGCCGCCCGACCGTGCCGAGGCGGTGCAGCCCGTGCGCGCTGACGGCACGGCGATGTCGTTGGACGAGGCGGTGTCGGCCGCGCAGAAGGTGGCGGAGTCGGAGGGGATCGGCCAGGTATTCGTACTCGACCGCACCGCCGGACGGCTGGAACACGAGGTTATCGAGCACGCAGGCGACCATAGCTTCCCCGGCAAAACGCTCGACGACACGGATCCCGAGGACGGCGAGAATGGCCCGGACATGCGGGCCTGAGCGGCAAACGGGCGGCAGCCATGCCCGAATTTCGCCATATGAAGCGCCTACATGGCTCGACTTCCTTCTGCAACGGCACTAAGGCGCGTGGCTCCCACGGAAGTCGGGGCTGTCCGCTTACTGTCACAAAGCGACCACGACTGCCTTTTCATGCTGCCTCCGGCGCTTATGTCCTCGTTTCTACCACAAGGCCCCCATTCCGGGTGCGGCCCTCAACAAGAAGAGAAATTCTGATGCCTGATACCGGGCTAGACGTGTCCACGACAGGACGGCGTGTTGGCGTGCTTGTCGTGGGCCTCGGCGGCGCTGTCGCCTCCACGGCGGCAGCAGGCATCGAGATGCTGCGCGCCGGCTCCAACGACATGGCGGGCCTGCCGTTGGCCGGCGTGGGCGCCTCGGGGATCGCGGCCTATCGCAACCTGCACTTCGCAGGCTGGGACCTGCACGGCGAAAACCTGGAGAGCGCGGTGCGGGAGCATCGGGTGCTTGACGGCGAGCAGGCCGGGATCGTGGCGCCGGCGCTGCGCGGGATGACGCCCTGGCCCGCCGTGGGCAGCGTCGATTTCTGCAAAAACGTGGACGGCGCCAACAAGGTCGCTGCCGGGTCGCACCGGGAAGCCGTGGAGCGCATCCGCGACGACATCCGCCGCTACCGCGAAACCTCCGGGATCGAGAACCTGGTGGTGGTGAACCTGGCCTCCGTCGAGCGGTGGCCCGATAAGGCGGCCGGGGCGCTCAGCACGCCGGAAGGCTTCGAGAAAGGCCTCGACAGCAGCGACCCGGCCATCAGCCCGGCCATGCTGTATGCCTACGCCTCCATCGTCGAGGGCGTGCCTTACGGCAACTTCACGCCGAGCCTTGCCGCGGACATCCCAGCCCTGACCACCCTGGCCGAGCGCCGCAACGTCCCCGTGGCCGGCAAGGACGGCAAGACGGGCCAGACCTTCATCAAGACCGTGCTCGCCCCGGCGTTCCGCAGCCGCAGCCTGTATGTCGAGGGTTGGTTCAGCACCAACATCCTCGGCAATCGCGACGGCCTGGCGCTGGACAACCCCGACAGCTTGAAGAGCAAGCTGAACACCAAGGGGTCGGTGCTCGACGACATTCTCGGCTATCCCGTCGAGGACCATATCGTCGATATCCGCTACTACAAGCCGCGCGGCGACAACAAGGAAGCTTGGGACAACATCGACCTCGTGGGCTTCCTCGGCCAGAAGATGCAGATCAAGGTCAACTTTTTGTGCCGCGACAGCATCCTCGCAGCGCCTCTGGTCATCGAGATCGCCCGGGTGCTCGACTTGGCCCGGCAACGCGGCGCAGGCGGCATTCAGGAGCAGCTTGGCTTGTTCTTCAAGGCGCCCATGACCCGGGCCGGCAAGCGGGAGGAGCACAGCTTCCCGGTGCAGGAGCGTGCGTTGCTCGATTGGCTGGCCGCATAGGGAGTTGTGGGTCAGCAACGTGCTGGATGACGTGAGCGGCCAGGCGTCCAGCCTGGCCGGCCTCGTTCCGCTTGCGGCGGAGCTTGGCGACTTGAAGCGGGTGCGGGATGCGTCCAGCCCGGACAGCCTAGCGTCCCGGCTGTTCCGCGGCGCTTGGGGCGCCCTGCTTGCGGGCCAGGCGCCGCTGGATGTCGCGTTGCTGGCCACCGCCGACGCGGTTGCGGCGGCCCGGCTCAGCGGCATTGATCGCGCCGTGCTGCTCGCCGCCGGGCTGACCGAAGCCGAGGCGGCTGAAGTGTTGGCGCGCTCCTTTGACGAGGTATCGGCCCCGATTGACCCGGCATTGGCCGCGCAGTTGCGGGATCAACTCGGCCAGACGCTCCGTCCCGGGACGGCGCCGGAGTTCGCCGAGGCTTTAATCCGTCAGCCCCGTGCCGGCGCGACATGCCCGGGCAAGCCGCGCATCGTCTTGGAGCCGCCCGAAGGTCACGGCGACCATTGCATGGTCGTGGCGGCGTTGGCCGTCATCCTGTCGCCGCGCTACGAGGCCGACCCGGCGGCGGCGTTCCTGGCCGGCATGGCGCACCACCTGCACAATGCGCTCTTGCCCGACAGCGGGTTCGCCGGGGAGATGCTGCTGGGCGACCATCTCGGCCCGGTGATGCGGCGGCTGTTCGACCGCGAACTCGCGACGCTGCCCGCGCCGCTGTCCGAAGCGACCGGCGCCGCACTGGCGGCCATCCCGGACGCCTCGACCCCAGTGGGCCGGGCGTTCCATGCGGCCGACGTGATCGACCGCGTGCTGCAGATGCGGCATTACGACCAAGTGGCGCGCTTCACGGTGGATCAGGCGCTGGACGACATGGACCTGGTGCACGCTGGCCCCACCCAAAGCTTCCACCAGGCGGTGCTGCGGGACGCCGGGCTGCCGTGACGCGGTGGCCCGACGGCGCGTTGTCCAGCCCGGTATCCGGCCGGGCGCTGGCCGCGGACACGCCGCATTCCCTTGCCGCCGGGCCGGAACGCTGGCCGGTCGTGTCAGACATCCCGTTCCTGCGCGCCGACCGTCGCTGCCTGGCCGACGCGGCGCTTGCGGCGCTCGATGCGGGCGACGCGCACCGGGCGTTGGTGCTGTTGTTGGGGGATCAGGACAACTGGGCGCGCACGCCCCCGCCCTCGGAGGATGACCGGGCCGCGTTGGCGAGACGGCCGGAGGGCTTCACCTTCCGTGCGGCGATGGATGCCCTGGCGTTCGGTCCGGTTGGCACCTACTTCGCCCACCGCTGGTCGGACCCGACATTTCTGTCCGGCCTGGCTCTGGCGGAAGCGCATTGGAACAGCCCATCCTGCGTGTTCGAGCTGGCCTGCGGCGCCGGGCACTACCTGCGCGAGTTCGCCCGCTTCGCCCCGCGGGTGGCCGGCGCAGACATCGTGTTCGCCAAGCTGTGGCTGGCCCGGCGCTACGTGGCGCCCGCGGCGCGGCTCCTGTGCTTCGACGCCGCGGCGTCCTGGCCGCTGGCCGGGGCGTCCGCCGAGTTGGTGTTCTGCCACGACGCCTTCTACTTCCTGCCGGACAAGCCGCACGTGGCGGCGGAGATGCTGCGGGTCGCCGGCCCGGGTGGACGGGTGCTGGTCGGGCACGCGCATAATTCCTTGGTGGACAACCTGTCTGCCGGCGACCCGCTTCCGCCGGCCGGCTACGCAGCGCTGTTCGGGACGCCGATGCTGTATGACGACCGGGAACTCACCCGCGCGCTGGTCGAGATGCGGGCGCCGGCGCCGGGCGGCGCGGACGCGCTGGCCGACGCGCCGGCGGTGGCTTGGGCGACCGGCGCCGGGACGCCGCGCGCGCTTTCGGGCGGGCTGACGGTGCCGACGCCGGGAACGGTGCTGCGCCGCAACCCGCTTTACGCCGGGCCGGAAATCCGGTGGCCGTCGGAGCGTTACCAACGGGAGTACGGGCCGCTGGCGACCTACCCGCTGTGGTCCGACGCGCCGGAGCGGGCCGTAGCCGGGACGGACGACGCGACCGACCGCTTTGCCCGGCGCCGGGTTCTCCTGGACCTGCCGCAGCAATGGTGACGTTGGGTTGGGGCATCGCCGGGTGCGGCTGGGTGGCGCGCGACTACGCCGGCCCTGCGATGCAGGCGTCGCGCAACGGGCGCTTGGCCGCGTTGTACGATCCCTCCGCCGCGTCTTTGCAGCAGGCGTCCAAGCTGTTCGGCGCGCCGGCCCATACGAGTATCGACGATTTCCTCGCGACGCCCGGCCTCGGCGCCGTGTATGTCGCCGCGCCCAACCACGCGCACCGCGCGCTGGTCGAGGCCGCGGCGGGGGCCGGCCTGCCGGTGCTGTGCGAGAAGCCGATGGCGACCACGGTGGCGGACGCCGAGGCCATGGTCGCTGCGTGCAGCCGCGCCGGCGTGCTGTATGCCACCGCGTTCGACCAGCGTTTCCACGCGGCGCACCGCGTGCTGGCCACCTTGGTCGCTGAGGGCCGGCTCGGCACGGTCACGGCCATCCGCATCGTGTATGCGTGCTGGCTGCCGGCGGATTGGGCGGCGGGCGGGGCAGGGGACAACTGGCGCATCGACCCCGCGCGTGCGGGCGGCGGCGCGCTGATGGATTTGGCGCCGCACGGACTCGATCTGTCGTCGTATTTGCTCAACGAGGATTTGGTGGACGTTGCCGCGATTGGCCAGGCCCGGGTGCACCGCTACACCGTGGAAGACGGAGCCTTGCTGATGGCGCGGTCGCGCTCCGGCGTCATGGTACAGATGCACGTCGCCTACAACTGCCCGGAAACCCTGCCGCGCCGCCGGCTGGAGGTCGTGGGCACGGCGGGGCAGGCGGTCGCGACCGACACCATGGGACAGACCGCGGGCGGCACGCTGGACTGGATCGACGCGGCCACCGGCGTGGTGCAGCCCGTCCCGGTTCCCGGCGCCGAACGCTCGCCGTTCCTCAACCAAGTCGAAAGCTTCGCGGATGCCGTGCTGGGCGCGCGGCCCTTCGCCTTCAGCGCCGAACGCGACCTGTCGATCATGGCCCTGGTGCTGCGAGCGCAGGCGATGGCGCAACCGCCGGGCGTGTCTTGAAGCTGCAACCGACGGCGTTGACCCGTTTCACCCAGATCGAGCGATGACAGAGCATTTCCTGCCGCCCACGCTGCCCGACGCCGCAGCCGCCTACGTTGCTTCCATGCCCGAAGGGCGGGTGGAGCTGTTCTCCTTGTCGCCGCTCGACCGCACCGGCGTGTCCTGCTGGAATGCGATCTTCCTGAACCAGGACGGCACGCGCTGGCACGGCGTCGCGCCGCACGGTGTCGGCTATGGCGTGGACGACGACAGCGCCATCATCGGCACCACGGGGGAACTGGCGGAGGCGGTGCATTCCGCCGTGCAGATCCACCGCATGGAGCGCAAGCGCGCCAGCTTCCACGCGCTGCGCGCCGAGGCGGGGGCGCGATACGTCGCCGATCCCCTGACCCTGTGCCTGCCAGCCGGCAGCCCCGTTGATGGCGATACGACCCTGGAATGGGTGCCGGCGCGCCGCTGGCCCGGCGGCGAAACGGTGTGGCTACCCATCGACATCGCGGCGTGCTCAGTGGGCGACCTGTCGCCGGGCTATGCGCCGTTCACGACGCCGATCACCAACGGGCTGGGCGCCGGGCCGACGCTCGACTTCGCCATCGGGCACGGGCTGTGCGAGCTGCTGCAACGGGACGGCAACGGGACCGGGTTCCGCGCGATGGACCGCGGCATTGCGCTCGACCTGGGCGATGGGCCAGTGGACGGGCGCACCCGGGCCCTGCTCGACCGGCTGCGCGCCTTCGGCATTGAGGTGATCCCGAAGTTCGCCACGACCGAGTTCGGCACCGCCAACGTGTACTGCGTGGGCGCCGAGCAGGACGGAGTCGCGGCGCCCTACCCGATCATGGTGACGGCGGCGGGGGAGGCGGCGTCGCTCGACCGCGAGCACGCGCTGCGCAAGGCCGTGTTCGAGTTCGCCGCCGCCCGGATGCGCAAGGTGTTCAGCCATGCGCCGCTGGCAGACATCGCGGGCGTGGCGCCGCCGGGCTATTTCGAGCGGTTCCGCGCCTACCACAGCCTGGGCGGCGAGGAAAGCCGCAGCCTGCGCGCCATGGTGGAGTGGCTGGGACTGGATCAGCGGTCGCTCAAAGCCCTGCTGGCCGACACCGTGCTGTCCCGGCGCGGCACGCAGCGATTCGACGAACTGCCGACCTGGGACGGCCCGCTGTCCGGCACCGGGCTGGTGGAGGAGTTGGCCCGGCGCTTCGCCTCGGTCGGCATGGAAATCCTTTACCTCGACTACTCGCCGCCGGGTGCGCCCGGCGTGCACGTGGTCAAGGCCGTGGTGCCCGGCCTGGAGGTCGAAACCATGAGCTACCACCGCATCGGCGAGCGCGGGGTGCGCAAGCTGATGGAGCGCGGCAGCAAGCTGGTCGGGTTGGGCGCGCCGCCAGCCGGTGCCGCGCCGGTGCGCCTGCCGCCCGACGCGGCGGAACGGCTGGGCGGCAATCCCTGGCTCGACATCGCGGCGGTGGACCGCATTGTCGGCGGCTTGTATCCGCTGTATCGGGAACCCGAGGTGCATAGCGCGCCCATCGCGATGGAACGGCCGTGACGCTGCGTTTTGCTTACAACACCAACGGCGCCGCCAACCATCGGCTCGATGACGCCTTGGCGCTGATCGCGGACGCGGGCTACGACGGCGTGGCGCTGACGCTCGACATCCACCATTTGGACCCGTTCGCCGCGGACTTCGCAGCCGAGCGTCGGCGCGTGGCCGGGCGGCTGCGGCAGTTGGGCCTGGGCTGCGTCGTCGAGACCGGGGCGCGGTTCCTGCTGGACCCGCGCGCCAAGCACGAGCCGACGTTGCTCGCCGCCGACCCGGACGGCCGGGCGCGCCGGGTCGAGTTCTTGTTCTGCGCTTTGGAGGTCGCCGCCGAGACGGGAGCCGACGCCATGTCGTTCTGGGCGGGCGTGCCGAAGCCGGGGGTCCGGCGCGAGGACGCCCAGCACTGGCTGCGCGTCGGTGCCGAGCAGGTGGCGCGCCGGGCCGAGGCCCTGGGCACCGTCGCGGCGCTGGAGCCGGAACCCGGCATGTTGGTCGAGACCGTCGATGACTGGGCCGCGCTGGACATCCCCGGGCTGCGTCTCGCGCTCGACACCGGGCACTGCATCGTCACCGGGGAGCGCGACCCGGCCGCCGCGGTGGCGGAGTTCGCGCCGCATCTCGGCACCGTCACGATCGAGGACATGAAGCGCGGCGTCCACGTCCATCTACCGTTCGGGGAAGGGGACATGGACGTGCCCGGCGTGCTACGCGCCTTGCAGGCCATCAGCTTCTCCAAGCTGATTTGCGTCGAGATGTCGCGGGAAAGCCACCGTGCCGATACGATCATCCCGGCATCGCTGGCCTACCTGAAAGCCGCCGCATGAGGATCTGCTTCGTCAGCCGGCGGTTCTTCCCGGCGATTTCCGGCATGAGCGTTTACGCGCTGAACCTGCTGCGTGAGTTGGTCGCGGCCGGGCACGACGTGACGATGATCAGCCAGTATCGCGGCGATGCGTTCGGCCGCAAGGTCTATGGCGGCGGTCCGCCCCCCGAAGTGCCCGGCGTGCGCGTGATCGGGCTGGAGCAGTTGGGCGAGCAGGACGGCGGCGACTTCGAGCGCGACGTCGCCGCCATGGTGGAAACCGTGGCCGCCGAGCACGCGCGCCAGCCCTTCGACGTGCTGCACGCCCAATACGGCTACCCCTGCGGCTGGGCGGTGCTGGAAGCGTCGCGCCGGCTCGGCGTGCCCAACGTGGTGTCGATCCAGGGCGGCGACGGGCACTGGGTCGGCAGTTGCTGCGAAACGCACCGGCTGGCGATGGTCCGGGTGCTGGACCATGCCAACGCCGTGCTGATCGGCTGCGACTCCTTTGCGGACGAGGTGGTGCAGCGCCTCGGCACCGACCGCGCCCGCTTCACCATTGTGCCCGGCGCCGTCGATATCGACCGGTTCCGCCCGGACCTCGCCCGCGCGGAAGGCGACCCGCCCGTAATGCTGTATCACGGCCGGGTCGATGCGCGGAAAGGCGTGCTGGATTTGATGGACGCCGCGCGCCAGTTGCGGGACACCGGGGACCGGTTCCGGCTGCTGATCTCCGGGATCGGGCCGACCTTCGAGGAGACCGCCGCCGCCATCGCGTCACTGGGCCTGCGCGGCCTGGTGGAGATGAGCGGATATGTCGAGTATGCCGACGTGCCCGCGGTGTATCGCCGGGCCGATATCTTCGTGTCCCCGACCTATGCCGAAGGGTTCAGCAACACGATCCTGGAAGCGATGGCGACGCGGCTGGCCGTCGTGTCCTGCCGGTCCGTCGGCGTGGTCGATTGCATCCGCGACGGCGAGAATGGCCTGCTGACCGAACCCGGCGACCGAAGCGGGCTGGCGGAGGCGCTGCGCCGTGTGCTGCGCGACGGCGCGCTGCGCCGGCGTTTGGCGGACGCGGCGCTGCAAGAGTGCCGGGCGGTGTATTCGTGGTCGGAGGTCGGCCGGCAGATCATGGACGTTTATGCCGATGTCGCGGGGCAGAAACCGGACCTCCGCTGGTCGCCGGACCTGCCCGTCGCCCCTTGCCGCTTCCGCGCCGAGCCGCACCTCTTATAGATGCCGACCGCGCTGGTCTTGTCCCCGCATCTCGACGATGCCGCGTTCTCCTGCGGCGGGACGATGGCGCAACTGGCCGACGCCGGCTGGCGCAGTGTCATGGCCACCGCCTTCACCGCGACCGTGCTGCCCGTCACAGGCTTCGCCCTGGCCTGCCAACTCGACAAGGGCTTAGGGGCGGAGGTCGACTACATGGCGTTGCGGCGGGAGGAGGACCGTGCGGCGGCGGTTATCCTGGGGGTGGCCGACCTGCGTTGGCTTGGCCTGCCGGAAGCGCCGCACCGGGGCTATGCTTCCGCCAAAGCTCTGTTCGGCGCGATCCGGGAGGACGACGCAATCTGGCACCCGCTTGCGGACGGGATCAGGGCCTTGGTGGAGGAACTGCAGCCGGACCTGGTGCTGGCGCCGCAAGGCCTCGGCAACCACGTGGACCACCGGCAGATGATCCGTGCCGTGCAGCAGGCGGCGCCGCAACATCTTGCCTTCTACCGGGACACGCCCTACGCACTCCGCGACACAGATGCGGTCCCGGATCATATGCAGCCCGGGCTGCATGAGTGCGCGCCGGGGATCGCCGCCGGGCTGGAGCGCAAGATCGCGGCGTCCTGCGCCTATTGCAGCCAGATCGGCTTCCAGTTCGGCGGCCCCGACCGGCTTGCGGCGGCGCTGCGGGAGTTCGCCGTGCGTGAAGGCCAGAACCGCCCGGCGGAACGCTTCCTGGCGTCGCCGCGTGCCTTGGATCTGCTGTCAGGCAGCCATTAGGCGGCCATATTGTAGGGGTAAGATCATTGCCGTCTCACCGCCCCTTTGGGTACAGGTTTTACCGGCAATGAAGATGCAACCGCTCAGCGACTCGCTTCTAATGGACCAGGCGGCCGCCAGCCTGTGCCGGGTCAGCACGCTCCGTGCCGCACCGGGCTGGCTGCGGCGGGCGGCGTTTGTCGTGCCGGTCCTCGGCTTCACGGCGCTGGCCACGGCGCTTGCCGCCGTCCTGACCGCGGGCATCGCCGATCCGCTGCGCTGGCCGCTGCTGGCGCTGCTGGCGGTCAACGTCTTATACGCGGCCCTGACCGGCTGGCCGACGGTGCTGGGCTTCGTGGCCCGCCTGTCCGGCCGCACGCTGCACGTTGCGGCGACGCCATCGGGGCAGAGCCGCACGGCGCTGGTCATGCCCATCCACCAGGAAGACCCGCGCGCCGTGTTCGCCGCGATGGAAGCGATGTCCCAGGCCATCGCCGCTTCGGGGATGCGCAACACGGACCTGTTCGTGCTGTCCGACACGCATGACCCCGCCATCGCGGCAGAGGAGATGCGGGCCTTCGCGGCGGTCCGTGCCCGCGCGCCCACGCTGCGCTACCGGCGCCGCAGCAGCAACACCGGACGGAAGGTGGGCAACCTCCTGGAGTTCTGCGCTGCCTGGGGCGACAGCTACGATTACATGGTCGTGCTCGACGCCGACAGCCTGATGGGCGCCGGCACGGTTGCGACCCTGATCGGGTTGATGGACGCGAACCCCGAAGTCGGCATCGTGCAGACCGTGCCCTACCCCGTGGGGCGCGAAACGCTGTTCGCCCGCGTGCAGCAGTTCGCGGCGCGGCTATACACGCCGATGCTGGTGGAGGGCCTGACGTTCTGGCAGGGGGGCGACGGGAACTACTGGGGCCACAACGCCATCGTGCGGATCGCGCCCTTTGTCGCGCATTGCGGCCTGCCCGTGCTGCCGGGGCGGGAGCCGTTCGGCGGCGAGATCCTGTGCCACGACGTGGTGGAGGCCGGGCTGATGCGCGCCGCTGGGTGGGACGTGTGGGTGCTGCCGCAGGTCGTGGAAAGCTACGAGGCGCTTCCGGCCAATTTCGTCGATTATGCCAGCCGGGAGCGCCGCTGGTGCCAGGGCAACCTGCAACATGCCCGGCTGCTGGACCGCCCCGGGCTGCGCCCGGTCGGCCGGTTCCATTTGGGCTACGGCGTCCTGCACTACATCTCCGGCCCGCTTGCGGTGCTGTTCCTGGCGCTCGCGACGCTGGACGCGGCTATCGGCGGCGGCTTCGTGTCCGCCCTGCTGCTCGGCACCGGGGCGGCGCACGGCGTCCTGGCCGCGCTGGTGCTCGGGCTGCTGTATGCCGGCAAGCTGCTGAGCCTGGGCACGGCGTTCTTCGACGACCGGGAAGCGCGGTCCTATGGCGGCCGTGCCCGCCTGCTCGCCAGCGCGGCGCTGGAACAGGTGGCGGCGCTCGGCATCTCGGCCACGCTGATCGTGCTTTACACTCGCTACGTCGTCGCCCTGCTGCTCGGCCAAACGGTCCGTTGGGACGCGCAGCCGCGCGACAACCGCGGCGTGTCCTGGGCGGAAGGCTGGCTGCGGCTGCGGGGCACGCTGCTGGTGGGGCTGGGCTGGCTCCTGCTGCTGACGCAAACAAACGCGGCGATGCTGGCGTGGTGCGCGCCGTTGGTGTTCGGGCTGGTGATGGCGCTGCCCATGGCGATCTGGTCCAGCCGCACGGCGCTGGGCGGCCTGGCGCGCCGTTGGGGCTTGTTCCTGACGCCGGAAGAGTTGTCGCCGCCGCCGGTCCTGCGCGCGTTCCAGCGGGCGATGGCCGGGCCGTTGGTGCCCGGGCGGCCCCACGCCGCCTTGACCGGGCTGCATCTGGCGCCCAGCAGCGCGGACGGGGACTGACCCGGTGCGCCGCTGGGCCATCGCCGCGCTGCTGTTCCTGTGCGCGACCATCGGACCCGGCTACGCGCAGGCCGACCTGTCCGCCGCCGACCGCATGGCGATCCAAGGCGTGATCACCCGGCAGATCGACGCCTTCCGCCGTGACGACGCGGCGGCGGCCTTCGCCTTCGCGTCCCCGGGCATCCAGGCCCAGTTCGGCACGCCGGACCGCTTTCTCGACATGGTGCGCCGCGCCTACCCCGCCGTGCACCGGCCCCGCGCCATGGAGTTCACGGGCCTGCGACCCGGCGAATGCGGCGTCGTGCAGGAGGTCGAGCTGGTGGGGCCGGACGGCGCCTTGCAACTGGCGCTTTATTCGATGGAGCGGGACGCCGCCGGCGCGTGGCGCATCGCCGGCTGCGCCTTGGTCCCAAGCGCGCGCGTCGGCACTTGAGGTGTTGTGGCTTTGATTTCGGTCGGTTAACGTATCGACCGAATCAAGGAGCGCCACCATGGCCACATCATGCACCCGCCTGGCTGTCCTGGCAGGGACGTTCGCCGTGTTCGCCGGAAGCGCCCAAGCCCGGGTGATCGAGGTCGGAGAGGGCAAGGCCTACAAGCTGCCTTCCCTCGCCGCCGCCGCGGCCCGGGACGGCGACACCGTGAAGATCTACCCCGGCGAGTATTTCGACTGCGCGACGTGGGAAGCCAGCAAGCTGGTGGTGGAGGGCGTGGGCGACGCCGACAAGGTGGTCATCACCGACAAGTCCTGCGGCGGCAAGGGGCTGTTCATCACCGCGGGCGCCGACATCACCATCCGCAACCTGACCCTGACCCGCGCCCGCGTGCCGGATGCGAACGGCGCAGGCATCCGCGGGGAAGGGGAGAAGCTGCTGGTCGAAGGCGTGCGCTTCATCAACAACCAGAACGGCATCCTGACCGGCTACGAAGACTCGACGGTTATCGTGCGCAACAGCGTGTTCGAGCGAAACGGCACCTGCGAGAAGGCCTGCTCGCACGGCATTTATGTCGGCAACTCCAAGCTGCTGCACGTCGAAGGGTCCCAGTTCAGCGACACGCGGCAGGGCCACCACATCAAGTCCCGCGCCCAGCGGACCGAGATCATCGGCAACACGATCAAGGACGGCCCGAACGGCACGGCCAGCTACCTGATCGACATTCCCAACGGCGGCTCAGCCATCATACGCGACAACACGATGGAAAAAGGGCCGCGAGCGGAGAACCGCAGCACGGCCATCGAGATTGGGGCGGAGGGCGTGACCCAGCCGACCCGGGAGCTGCTGATCGAGAACAACACCTTCAGGAACGACGGCGGCTACGACACCTTCTTCGTGTCCAACTTCACCGCGACGGACGCGATCGTGCGGGGCAACCGGATGTCCGGCCGGGTCAAGCCGCTGCACGGCGACGGCGAAGTGGTCGCGGCGAACTGACCCGGCGATGCGCCCGGCCCCGCCTGCTCCGGTCCTGCTCGCCACAGCACTCCTGGCCCCAATGCTTTGGGCTACGACACCCGCGGCGGCGCGGGACCTTCTCGTCGGGCCGGGGCAGGAGTTTGACCAGCCGTCCGCCGCCATCGCCGCCGCCGCGGACGGCGACACCGTGCTGATCGAGCCGGGCACCTACTACGACTGCGCCACCCTGACCGCGAACGGCGTCACCGTGGCCGGCCGCGCCCCGGGCGTCGTGCTGTCCGACAAGACCTGCGGCGCCAAGGCCATCCTGGTGATCCAGGGCGACGACACGGTTGTGCGCGACCTGACCTTGGCGCGGGCGCGGGTGCCGGACGGCAACGGCGCCGGCGTGCGGCTGGAAGGGCAGTCGCTGCTGCTGGAGCGCGTGCAGTTCGTGAACAACGAGGTCGGCGTCCTCGCCGGCATCGGCGGACCCGGCGCGATCCGGGTCGTGCAATGCCGGTTCGAGGGCGGCGGCGTTTCGGGGGAGCGGCCCTCGGTGGCGCTGCTGGCCGGGCCGGTAGCGGTGCTGCAGGTGCATCAGTCGGTGTTCACCGGGGTCAAGGGCAGCCAGGTCGGCTCGACCGCCTTGCAGACCGAGCTGACCGGCAACCGGATCGAGACTTCCCGGATGGCGGTCTCCGCGGCGGCCGGCAACCTGCTGCTGGAGGACAACGTGCTGGAGCTTGCGCCCGACAACGACGGGCGGCAGGCGGCGGTGGTGGCGAGCGGCGACACCCGCGTGGTCATGCGGCGCAACCGCCTGGCCAACGACACCGGCCGCCCGGCGGCGCTGCTGCTGGACTGGTCGAGCGAGACGCCGAGGCTGGAGGACAACGTGGTCGTGCCGGGTGACCAGGAAGTGCGGACCGACGGCGTTTGGCGCCATCGCGTGGGCGCGGTGTTGCACGAGGCGAAGGCCGGCGTGAGCAGCCTGCTGGGCTTGGCGAAGCGGCAGGTGCTGGGCCGTTGACCCGCCGCCTCGCGGCGGCGCTGCTGTGCCTGGCCGGCCTGGCGGGTCCCGCGGCGGCCGAGGCCAACCGCTGGGACGATTACCAGCTCATCATGTGGCAGGACAAAGGGGTGGCCGGCATGGCCGGGCTGGCCCGTCTGGGCTTCACCGGCGTGAAGCTGCGCGGCACCGGTGGCCGGATCGACCCGGCCGATGTCGCCGCCCGGCGCGAAGCGGGCCTGCCATGGTTTGTCGAGAACATCGCCACCGACTTCTACGCGCCCTACCACCGCTACACGGAGGGCAAATCGGTGACTTGGTTGTTCGACGCCGCGCGTGCCCGCCGCCAGCAAGCGCCGGAGGACCGCGGCGTGTTCGTGCGCGCCCCGGGGCTGTCGGACCCAGCCTGGCTTGATGCGGTGGAGGCGCGGCTGGCCGATGTGGTGCGCCGGCAGGCGCCCGACCGCCCGCTGTTCTACAACCTGGGCGATGAGACTGGCATCGGCGATCTGTCCGCCAACTGGGATTTCGACCTGTCGCCCACGTCGCTCGGCGCCATGCGGGCCTGGCTGCGGACGCAGTACCCGGACCTCGGGGCGCTGAACCGGCAATGGGGCAGCCGATTCGAGGCGTGGGAGGCGGTCGTGCCGGACCTTACGGACGAGGCAATGCGCCGGACGGACGACAACTTCTCCGCCTGGGCCGACTTCAAGGCGTGGATGGACGTCGCCTTCGCCGCCGCCCTCCGCGCGGGAACGGACGCGGTTCATCGCGCCGACCCGGCCGCGCTTTCGGCCATCGAGGGCGCGCAAGTGCCGGGCTGGGGCGGCTACGATTACGGGCGGCTGGCGCACGCCGTGGACGTGATGGAAATCTACGACTCCGGCAACGCGCTGCAGATCGCGCATGGGCTGAACCCGGCGCTCATCCCGCTGCACACGGCGTTCGAGACCGGGCTGCGCGCCGACCATGCGGCCTGGCGCGACCTGCTGCGCGGCGGGCGCGGCCTGATCGTCTGGGACGAGCTGAACGACACGGTGCGGCCGGACGGCGAGCCGGGTCCGCGCGGCCGGGTGCTGGCGGCGCTGGTGGCCGGGCTGCGCGTCGTCGCCCCGGCGCTGATCGCCAGCCGTCCGGCGGCCGGCCCCGTCGCCATTCTGTACTCTCAGGCCAGCTTCCGCACCCGCTGGATGCTGGACCAGCGGCCCCGCGGCGCCGCCTGGTCCGACCGCGACGCGGAGCGCGAGCTGGACGACAACGCCTGGCGCGCGGCGCGTCGCCAGATGGTGGACCGCCTGACCCAGCTCGGCACCGAGCCGCGCTGGCTGTCCACCGAGACGCTTGAGGGCGGCGCGTTGCGGGACGAGGCGATCAAGGTGCTGATGCTGCCGCACGCGATTGCCCTGTCCGCGGCGGAGGTCGAGGAGATCAAGCGGTTCGCCGCCCGCGGCGGCACGGTGCTGGCCGACACCGAGCCTGGCGTGTTCGACGGGCACAGCCGCCGCCGGGCCGAGTCCCCGTTGGCCGGGGTGGCGCAGATGCCACAGGTCGTCCGCCCGGATGCCGAACCCTCCGGCGCCGCCGGGCTGGCGGCGCTTGCGGACCTGCTGACCCGGGCCGGCGCGACGCTGGGTTTGGCGATGACCGGTCCCGACGGCTTGCGCGCCAGCAACGTGGAGGCGCACGTCTTCCGCAACGGCGGCGTGCTGATCCTGGCGCTGCAGGCCGCCGTGCCGTGGGGCGCGCCCGGCCAACTGGGCGTGCGGCTTCCGGCCCCGGGCTTCGTCTATGACATGCGCCGGGCGGGTGGGCCGCGGCAGGCCGACCGCCTCGACATCGCTTTGGACCCGATCGAGCCGACGATCCTGGCGGTGTCGGCGGCGCCGCTGCCGGGACCCGTGCTGTCCGGGCCGGACCACGCCCGGCCCGGCGCGCAGGTCACCTGGCATGTGGGCCTCGACGGGCCGACGCCGGCCGACACCCACGCGATGCGGGTGGACCTGCTTGATCCCGAGGGCGCGCCGGCGCGTCCGCTGTCCGGCGTGCTGCGGGTCGGGCCGGGCGGGGCGGATTGGACGGTGGCGCTGCCGGAGTCGGCGCCGCCCGGGCGGTGGACGCTGCGGGTGGTCGACAGCATGGCTGCGCGTTCTGCCGAGCGCGCATTGACGGTCGAGGCGCCTTAAGGACGTGAACCCCGTGCAACCGAACCCTGCCTTGATCGGTTGATACGGCTGACCACGCAAGGGGGACCAAGATGACCGAGAGCAACCATACCGAAGCCACCCAGAAGATGTGGGGCATGATGAAGAGCATCAACTTTGCCATGCTCACGACGGAGGACGACGACCATCTGCGCGCCCGCCCGATGGTCGCGGCGCAGAGCGGGTTCGACGGCACGCTGTGGTTCTTCACCCGCGCCAGCAGCCACAAGGTGGACGAGGTGAAGTCGGACCATCGCGTCGGCGTCACCTACTCCGACCCGCACAAGCAGGATTACGTGAGCCTGTCCGGCCGCGCCCAGCTCGTGCGCGACAAAGCGGCCATCGACGCGCATTGGGGCGAGGCCATGCGGACCTGGTTCCCCAAGGGCAAGGACGACCCCGACATCGCGCTGCTGAAGGTGGATGTCACCATGGCCGAGTACTGGGACGCGCCCAGCAGCACGATGGTGCACGCCTATGGCTATCTCAAGGCCGTCGTGACCGGGGAGCCGCCGCATCCCGGCGGGAACGAGAAGGTCAGCTTCGCCTGACGCCGGGCGTTATGCCCGGGCGGCCTGGTGGCGTAGGGCGTGTGAGCGAAGCGTCATACGCCGCCGCGTTGCTGGTGGCGGAAGATGCTGACGCTTTTCCGCGGGACAAAGGCCACCAGGCAATTCTGGGCGTGACGGCTCAGTTCAGCCACTTCGCAAGCAGTTGCTGCCGCTCGCCGGTCTCCGTCTGGATGTGCAGCCATTGGTCCACCCACGCCTTCAACGCCGGGTCGCGCGGCAGCAGGTAAGCGAGTTCGGAGAAGTTGAACGGCTGGTCCGGGTGGATGGCGCAAAGCTCGGGGTGGAGACGCTGCTGCAGGCGGGTTTCCACCGCGTCGGTCATCATCACGTCGGCATGGCCGGCGATGATCTCCTCGAAGATGGCCGTGTTGTTGGGGAACACGGTGATCTCCGCCTGCTTGATGTTGGCGCGGACGAAACGTTCGTTGGTACCGCCGGGGTTGGTGATCACGCGCACGCCGGGCTTGTCGATGTCGGCCAAGGAGGCGAAGCGGGCCTGGTCGGCGCAGCGCGCAATCGGCGTCTTGCCGCTCCGCATCACGGGCGCGGAGAAAAAGGCGATCTTGGCCCGGTCCAGCGTCACCGTGATGCCGCCCATGCCGATGTCGTATCTCTGGCTTTGCAGGTCCGACATCAGCGTGGGCCAGGTGGTCGGCACGATCTCCAGCCGAACGCCCAGGTCTTTGGCCAGGCGTTCCGCCATGTCCACGTCCAACCCCTCGAAACGGCCGGCGTCGTCCTTGATGGAGAACGGGCGGTAGTCGCCGGTCAGGCCGACCCGGACGACGCCGCGGGCCAGGATCGCATCCAGCACCGCTTGCGCCCGGGCCGGCGTCGCCACGGCCAGCAGCACCAGCACGGTCCGCAGCAGGGCCATCATTGATACGACTCCTTGATCGTGTCCTCAATGCTGGCGGCAATGGCGAACAGCCGGGCGTCGCCCCCGGTCTCCCCCATCAGCATCAATCCCACCGGCGCATCGCCGGGGCGGTGCGCGGGGATGCTGATGCTGCAACGGTCGAGGAAGTTGGCCAGGGACGTGTTGCGCAGAACGAGGCCGTTGGTCCGGCCGTACTCGGCCTCGTCGTCCAGGGCGTCGATGCGGGGCGGCAGGATCGGCGTCGTCGGCATCGCCACCGCGTCGAACGGGGCCGTAGTCGCGTCCATGCTGGCGCAGATTTCGGTGCGGGCGGTCTGCAAGGCGATCAGCTCGGCCCCGGTCATCGCCGCGCCGCGCTCGATTCGCTTGCGCACCCGCTGGTCATAGGCGTCCCCCTGCTCGGCCAGTAGCGCGCGGTGCCACGCATAGGCTTCCACCGGGGCCAGGCCGCCCCCGGCGTTCGCGGCGGCGATGCGCTCGAAGGGCGGGAAGCTCAGGTGAGTCACCCGCACGCCCAGGTTGCCCAGCCGGTTGAGCGCGCGGCCGAACACCTCGGCCACCGCGGGGTCCACGCCGTCCATCACCACGTTGCCCGGCACCGCCAGGCGCAGGCCGCGCAGCGCCATCGGTTCGACCGCCCGCGGCGCTTGCCCGGCCAGCACCGCATCCACGGCCGCGCAGCACCGCACGCTGCGCGCCAGCGGCCCGACGCTGTCCAGCGACGGCGCCAACGGCAGCACGCCGGCCAGCGGCACCCGGCGCGCGGTCGGCTTGTAGCCCACCACGCCGCAGAACGCCGCCGGGATGCGGCAAGACCCGCCCGTGTCGGTGCCGAGCGCCGCAAACGCCATGCCGTCGGCCACCGATACGGCGGCGCCCGAACTGCTGCCGCCGGGGATGCGCCCGCCGCCCCCGGCATCGCGCCCCCACGGGCTGCGCGGCGTGCCGTAGTGCGGGTTGAGACCGAGGCCGGAAAAGGCGAACTCCGTCATGTTGGTGCGGCCCACCGGCACGAAGCCCTGCGCCAACATGCGGGCCACGATGGGCGCGTGGGCGCTGGCGGGCGCAGCACCTTTCAGCACGGCGCTGCCGGCGGCGGTCGGCTCGCCGGCCACGTCGAACAGGTCCTTGAGGCTGACGGGAATGCCGGCATACGGGCCGGGCGCGCGGCCGACCCGGCGCAGCGCGTCCATCGCGTCCGCGCCCACCCGCGCCTGCTCGGCATACACAGCGACAAAGGCGCGCCCGCCCTCGCCGTCGGGATCGGCGATGCGCTCCAGGCATTGATCGGTCAGCGCGCGCGCCGTCGTGCGCCCGGAGGCGAGGTCGGCTGCGGCCTGGGCTAAGGTCAGCATCGCCGCACCCTGCCGCGCGGTTGACCGGAGGGCAAGCCCGCGAAACAATGCATGGCTCACGCACGCTGCCGAGGGCGCCATGGCCGAACATCCCGCAAAACCCGTCCTGCTGACCGGCGCGAGCGGCGCTTTGGGACGCAGCCTGGCGGCCCACCTGGCGGGGCTGGGCTGGCCGCTCCGGCTGACCGACATCGCACCGTTCCCGGGCACGCCGCCGGGCGGCATGGTCTTCACGATGGCGGACCTGAACGACGGGGTAGCCCTGCTGCGTCTTGCCGAGGGCTGCGGCACCATTCTCCATTTGGGCGGCGTCTCCACCGCGCAGCCGTTCGAGGACGTGCTGGGACCCAACATCCGCGGCCTGTATCACGTTTATGAGGCTGCGCGGCGGGAGCGCGCCCGGGTGGTGTTCGCCAGCAGCAACCACAGCATCGGCTTCCACGAGCGCGCCACCGTGCTGGACGCCGATTGCGATTTCCGGCCCGACAGCTTCTACGGCCTGTCCAAGGCATACGGCGAGTTGATGGGCCGCTTGTATTGGGACAAGCACGGCGTGGAGAACATCAATATCCGCATCGGCTCCTGCTTCCCTGAGCCGATCGACAACCGGATGCTGGCGACCTGGCTGTCCTACGCGGACCTGCACCGGCTGATGGCGCGGTGCACGCTGGCCGGGCCGGTCGGGCATTCGGTGGTGTGGGGCGCCTCGGCCAACGCGCGCATGACCTGGTGGCGGCGTGACCAGCGGGCACGGGTCGGCTGGACGCCGGAGGACAGCGCGGACCCGTTCGCGGGCCAGCTCGCCGGCAAGACCAGCGGCGATCCGGTGGCCGAGCGCTACCAGGGCGGCGGCTACTGCACCGCCGAGTACTCGCGCGACGCGCCCTCGCCGGCCGACTTGTTCAAGGATTGACGGCCGGGCTGGTGGCCGAGGTTGCCGTGGTCGGCGGCGGCCCGGCCGGGCTGATCGCGGCGGAGCATCTGGCGCAGGCGGGGCTGGCCGTGTCGGTGTTCGACCGGATGCCGTCCGTAGGCCGCAAGTTCCAGTTGGCCGGGCGCGGCGGCCTCAACCTGACCCATTCCGAGCCGCTGAGCCGCTTTCTCGGCCGCTACGGCCCGGCGCGGCCCGTGCTGGCCCCGGCCGTCGAGGCTTGGCCGCCCGATGCGCTGCGCGCCTGGTGCGCCGGGCTGGGCCAGGACACGTTCGTGGGCAGCAGCGGCCGGGTGTTCCCCCGCGCGTTCAAGGCGACGCCGCTGCTGCGCGCCTGGCTGGTGCGGCTGGCCGGCCTGGGCGTGCGCGTCCATGCCGGGCACCGCTGGATGGGCTGGGACGACGCGGGCGCGCTGCGCTTTGCCACGGCAACGGGTGAGGCCCTGGTGTGCCCAGCGGCGACGCTGCTGGCGCTGGGCGGCGCGAGCTGGCCGCGGCTGGGGTCGGACGGCGGCTGGGTGCCGCTGCTGCGCGAACGGGGCGTCGCGGTGAACCCGTTCCGCCCGGCCAATTGCGGCTTCCTGCATCCGTGGTCCCCCGTGTTCCGGGCGCACGCCGGCGCGCCGTTGAAGCGCATCGCGGCGACGTTCGGCGGCGAGACGGTGCGTGGGGAAGCGGTGCTGACCGCGGACGGCATCGAGGGCGGCGTCCTCTACGCCCTGTCCCGCCCGTTGCGCGACGCCATCGACGCCGAGGGCAGCGCCACCCTGACCCTGGACCTGCGCCCCGACCTGGATACGGCGGCGCTGGCCCGGCGCTTGGGCGGCCACGGCCAGTCGCTGGCCAACGCGCTGCGCCGGGGCGGGCTGGCGCCTGCTGCCGCCGGGCTGGTGCGGGAGGTCGGGGGGAACGGGCCGCTCGCGGAGCGGATCAAGGCGTTGCCGCTCCGGCTGGTGGGCACCCGGCCGATTGAGCGCGTGATCTCGTCCGCCGGCGGGATCGCGCTGGCGGAGCTGGATGCCGGGTTCATGCTGCGGCGCTTGCCCGGCGTGTTCGCGGTGGGCGAGATGCTGGATTGGGAAGCGCCGACCGGCGGCTACTTGCTGCAGGCGGCGTTCAGCACCGGCGTCGCCGCCTCGCGGGCGGTGGCCGCACGGGTGCTCCAGCCGGGCACGGTCCGGGACGTGGTGCCGGCCGGACCGTAGCCGCGTTCAGCCCGGCGGCGGCGGGAGCAGTGGCCGTGGGGAGGGTTAGGGCTTTGGCGTGCCCGGTGTCTCGCTGGCCTGCTTCGCCGCGGCGCGGAACCGGGCGTAGGCACGCACGCGCCTGCGGTCCTTGTGCCAGGCCGAGGTGCCTTCATAGCGTGCGAACGGGGGAACCTTCTGCCGGGGAGCGCCATAGCGGCGCTTGGCTTCGGTTGGGCCGGGAGTGGGGGTGTCGCTCATGGCAAGGGGTCCGGGTTGCTTCGGCGCTTTCTGACCACTGCGCGGGCTTGAGCGCAAGGGGGCGGTGGTGTCCTGACTTGGATTTCGGCTTGCGGCCCGAAACGGTTCTTTCCCGGTCCCGACGGCACTTCTAGGCTCTCAAAATGACTGCCGCCGTCATGGTCCAGTACATCATCCAGGCAGACCCGCTTCGCTGGCACGTTCTCGGCGTGGTGCGTGCCCTGCACCTGCCGGACTGCTGGATCGGAGCGGGCTTTGTCAGGAATGCCGTTTGGGATTACCTGCATCAGCGTTCCCGTTCACCGTTGGACGGCGATGTCGATGTTGTCTGACATGACCCCTGGCGCGCTGATCCCGGCGAAGACAGGCGGCTTGAGGCCGCACTCCAGGCGGCAGAACCGTCAATCTCTTGGTCGGTGAAGAACCAAGCGCGGATGCACGCGCAACGGTGACGCTCCCTATGCCTCGACCATCGACGCGATGCGGCACTGGCCCGAAACCGCGACGGCGGTTGCCGTCAGGCGGACCGACGAGGAAGGCTGCGAGGTGGCAGCGCCCTTCGGACTGGATGATCTCCTAAGCCTCGTCTTGCGACCGACGCCGCATTTTGCCCGAGAAAGACGTCACATCTACGAGGAACGCCTGCGGACCAAGCAATGGGCCGTTTCATGGCCGTTGCTGAAGAAGGTGCAGGCGTAGGTCTGTTTCCTGCCAATTGCGGGTATCCAAACGGCGCTGCTACCGACCGGCCGGGTCCGCCCGTGGCCGCCGCGCCAAGACCACGCGGGTTTCTGCGGGTCCCCCGTCCAGGGCTGGCCGGTTTGGAAATCCGTCACGACGAAGGCTGGCCAAGCTGCATCAGGCGGGGAGTGGAGCGCCACTGCGTCGGGGCCAGGGCAGTCGTCCTCCGCAAGCAGTTGTGCCAGCAACAAAACGTGCTCCGCCCCTCTTGAGACGCCGAACAGGCCAATGCCGCAACCAAAGGAAGCAAGCTCCGCCCGTAGCGCGGTCAGCGCCGCCTCGGTTCCGTCCAACGGCACGCCGTCGAGGTCGGGGCGCACCAGCAAGCCGGTGCCTTGCGGCGAGTAGTTGCGCGCCAGCGCCGCGAAACCGTGGGCGGCAAACAGGGCGCAATGGAAGTCGTTCCAACCGGCCCAGCCACCCCATTCCCGTGCTGGCACACCACGCCGCCGCGAGGAGGCTCATTGCCGGGCCAGTAAATGTTCTCGCCGGAGGGCGAAACGGAATGTCGGATTGCGAGGGCCTGCACGCGCTGCTTCGCCTTCACTCACAAAATGTCGGTCGGCAATGTGTCAAACGGATCGAGCGCAGGCACGTCAAGCGGACCAAAATGCCGCAGGTTGCGGGTCAGGATGGTATAGCCGTGCTTTTGTGCCGTGGCGGCGATGACCAGATCCGCCAACCCGGGCGCATGACCCTGGCCGCGTGCCCGATCCGCGAGGCGGCCGGCGCACCGCGCGGTCATCAAGTCCACGGGAAGCACCCGCGAGCCGTAAAGATGCAGGAGAGTTTCCAACCAGTCCGACAGCCGCTTGGCTTTCCGGTACGCTCCCAATCGGCGGCTCTTAGCGATGCCGTCCTCCACCTCGGCCACGGTGATGACCGAAAGAAAGAGGCCGGCGCTGTTGTTGTCCATCCAAGCCTTGAGGGCCGGCATAGAAACAGTCTTCGTCGGCGCCCCGGCCGAAAGGACATTCGTGTCCACGAGATACATCAAGGTCAGAACTCGATGTCTCGTAGCCCTTCTTGGCGTATGGGTAGGTCGTCCGGCTCCAAGGGAGCCGCCATCAACAACCTGCCGAAAGATGGCACCTGAGATAAGCGCTGCCATTCCTCAAAGCTCAGGACCACGGCCTCCGGGCGGCCATGCCGGGTGATGATTGAAGGCTGTCCCTGCTTGGCCTGGTCAATAACCGCCGAAAGAGTCGCCTTGGCGTCCCGAAGCTGAACTTCCTGCATTGCAGCCCCTTTTTGTGACTATTGTGGTCACAATAGGAACGCTTGCCCTTGCTCGCAAGCCTTGAGGGTTCGGCGCTGTTCCCTCTCCTTCAAGCCGCTTCCGCCCGGATCGCATCCGAAAGCGTCTCCACGATCCGGTCCACCTGCGGCGTCTCGATGATCAACGGCGGACTCAGCGCCACGATGTCCCCCGTCGTCCGGATCAGCAGCCCGGCGTCGAAGCACCGCTGGAACACCCGCACCGCCCGGTCCGTCGGCTTCCCCGCCCGTGCCTGCAACTCGATCCCGGCGATCAGCCCGGCGTTGCGGATGTCCACCACGTTCGGCAGCCCGCGCAGGCTGTGCACCGCCCCTTCCCAATACGGCTCGATGGCCCGCGCCCGGCCGGGCAAATCCTCCGCACGGTGCAGGTCCATCGTCGCGATGGCCGCGGCGGAGGCGAGAGGGTGGCCGGAATAGGTGTAGCCATGGAACAGCTCGATCCCCGCGGGCGACCCGTCCACTATGCCTGCGTAGATCGCCTCGCTCGCCGCCACCGCGCCCATCGGCACGGCGGCGTTGGTCAGGCCCTTGGCCATCGTCATCAGGTCCGGCACCATCCCGAACCGCTCGGCGCCGAAGTTGGTCCCCATGCGGCCGAACCCGGTGATCACCTCGTCGAAGATCAGCAGGATGCCGTGCTTCGTGCAGATCTCGCGCAGGCGCTTGAGGTACCCCGCCGGCGGCACCAGCACGCCGGTGGACCCTGCTACTGGCTCCACCATCACCGCCGCAATCGTGTCCGCGCCGTGCAGCGCGACCAGGCTTTCCAGCACGTCGGCCAAATGCGCGCCCCAGGCCGGCTCGCCCTTGCTGAAGGCGTTGCGCTCCGGCGCATGGGTGTGGGGCAGGTGGTCCACGTAGGGCAGGGTGGCGCCGAACTGCTTGCGGTTCGGGCCGATGCCGCCGACCGACATGCCGCCGAAGCCCACGCCGTGGTAGCCGCGCTCCCGCCCGATCAGCCGCACCCGCTGCCCCTCGCCGCGCGCCCGATGGTAGGCCAGCGCGATCTTCAGCGCGGTGTCCGCGCTTTCCGACCCGGAGTTGGTGAAGAACACGCGGTCCAGCCCGGCCGGCAGGATCTCGGCCAGGCGCGCCGCAGCCTGGAAGGCGATGGGGTGGCCCATCTGGAAGGTCGGGGCGAAGTCCAGCACGGCCGCCTGCTTCTGGATGGCCTCCACGATCTCCAGCCGCCCATGGCCCGCGTTCACGCACCACAGCCCGGCGGTGCCGTCCAGCACCTCCCGGTTGTCGTTGGTGTAATAGAACATCCCATCGGCGCGGGCGAGCAGGCGCGGCGCGGCCTTGAACGACCGGTTGGCCGAGAACGGCATCCAGAAGGCGTCAAGGTTGTTCGGGCGGCTGATCTCATTCATGGCGTCACCTTCGGGAAGCGGTCCTGCATACCAGGCCCCTCAAGTTCGCGCTTTGGCGGGCGCGGGGCAAGCATGGCATCGTGCCGATGGAAACAAAGGGAGCATCCCATGCCCGACGGTCGCCTGTATATCGGCACCCGCCGCTATTCCTCTTGGTCCATGCGCGGCTGGCTGGCGGTGCGCTTGGCCGGGCTGAACGTGGAGGAGGTGGTGATCCCGCTCGGCGACAGCCGGCAGGGCAGCACGCCCGCGGTCGCGGCGGTGTCTCCCAACGGCCTCGTGCCCTATCTGGAGCATGACGGGCAACGGGTCTGGGAAACGCTCGCGATCTGCGAGTACTGCGCCGAGATCGAGCCGGCCCTGTGGCCCGCCGACCGTGCCGCCCGCACCCGCGCCCGCGTGGTGAGCGCGGAGATGCACGCCGGCTTCCGCGCTTTGCGGACCGCGATGCCGATGGTGCTGAACAAGGCTGCGCCCGGCGCCGGGCAAACGCCGGAGTCGCTGGCGGACGTGACGCGGATCGAGGCGCTGTGGCGGGACACAAGGGCCGAATTCGGCGCGGGTGGGCCGTTTCTGTTCGGGCCGGCGTTCAACGCGGCCGACGCGATGTTCGCCCCCGTGGTGGCCCGGCTGCTGTGCTACCAGCCGCCGCTTGCCGCCGACACCCGCGCCTATTGCGACGCAATTCGGGCGCACCCGCTCGTGGCCGCCTGGTATGACGCGGCGGCGCAGGAGCCGGCGGAATGGCGCCTGGCGCATTACGAGGCGGCCAGCACGGTCTAGGAAGCGCCGCTTGTTCCCATTGCTGGACCGCGCCGGGCTGGCGCTCACGCTGGTGCTGCCGCTGTTCCTGCTGCATGGGCGCGGCATCGCAGAGGCGGTGCTGATCCTGCTCGGCTTGCTGTTCGCGGCGCGCTGCGTGGCGCTGCGGGATTGGGGCTGGCTGCGGGAAGGTTGGGTGCGGGTCGCGCTCGCCTGGTGGGCGTGGCTGTTCGTCTGCTCGGTGCCGGCCGGGATCGGCTCAGCGGTTCAGGCGGCGGGCCTGATCCGCTTCCTGGCGCTCGTCATTGCCCTGGAGCATTGGACGCTGCGCGACCCGGCCGCGCGCGCCTGGCTGGCCCGGCTGCTGCAATGGGCGGCGCTCTACATCGCGCTGCAATCGCTGCTGCAGTTCGCCACCGGGCGGAACTTGTATGGCTACCCGCGCGGCCTGGACGGGGAACTGACCGGACCCTATGCCAATCCGCGCGCCGGGCCGCCGCTGTCCCGCCTGCTGTTCCCGGCGCTGCTGCCCGTCGTCGCCCGTTGGGCGGGGATGACCGGGTGGCGACCGCTCGCGGGCCTGCTGCTGGCGCTGGCGGGCGTCGCCGTTATGGTGCTGATCGGCCAGCGGATGCCGTTGCTGCTGACCTTCCTCGGCTTGTTCGTCACCGCCCTGCTGCTGCCCCGGCTGCGCGGGGTCGTGCTGTTCTCGCTGATTGCGGCCGGGCTGTTGCTGGCGGTGGCGCCGGCCGTGTCGCCGCCCGCGTTCAACCGCCTGGTCACCAAGTTCTCCGGCCAGATGCAGCACTTCCCCGACAGCCCCTACGGCCAGATCACCGCCCGCGCGCTCGCCATCGGGGCGGCGCATCCGGTGACGGGCGCCGGGTTCGATGCGTTCCGCCGGCTATGCAGCGACCCCGCCTACTTCCAGGGCTGGCACGGCGGCGACGGGGGCGGGGCGGCGATCTGCGTCCAGCACCCGCACAACCATTACCTGCAAGCCTTCACCGAGTCCGGCATCCCCGGCCTCGTGCTGTTCTGCACGCTGATGCTGGCCTGGCTGCACGGGGTCGGGCGCGGCCTGTGGCGCGACCCGGACCCGCTGCGCGTCGGCCTGTTCGCGGCGGTGCTGATCCAGGAATGGCCCATCGCCTCCGCCAGCGCCTTCAGCTCCATGCCGCTGTCCGGCTGGTTCTTCCTTCTCACCGGTTTTGGATTGGCGGAAGCGCGCGCCTATATGACGGCCAACCGCCCAGAGGAGCTTCCATGTCCGACACGCTCGTCCCCGTCACCGTCCTGACCGGCTACCTCGGCGCCGGCAAGACCACGCTGCTCAACCGCATCCTGAGCGAGAATCACGGGCGCAAATACGCCGTCATCATCAACGAGTTCGGCGAGCTTGGGGTGGACAACGACCTGGTCGTGGACGCCGACGAGGAAGTGTTCGAGATGAACAACGGCTGCGTCTGCTGCACCGTGCGCGGCGACCTGATCCGCATCATGGGCGGGCTGATGAAGCGCAAGGGCGGGCTGGACGGCATCATCATCGAGACCACCGGCCTCGCCAACCCGGCGCCCGTGGCCCAAACCTTCTTCGTCGATGACAACGTGCGCGCCCGCACCCGGCTGGACGCCATCGTCACCGTCGTCGATGCGAAGCACCTCTTGGCCCGGCTGGAAGACAGCCACGAGGCGGAGGAGCAGGTGGCGTTTGCCGACGTGATCGTGCTCAACAAGACCGACCTGGTGACGCCCGAGGAGCTGGACGCCGTGGAAGCGCGCATCCGCGGCATCAACCGCTTCGCCGCCATCCACCGCACCAGCCGCGCCGCCGTGCCCATCGACCGAGTGCTGGACCAGGGCGCCTTCGACCTGGCCCGCGTCCTGGAGCGCGAACCCGGCTTCCTCGACAGCGACGAGCATTCGCATTCCGACGAGGTGGTCAGCATGAGCTTCGAGGCGAAGCGCCCCATCGACCCGGAGAAGTTCAACGCCTGGATCGGCACGCTCCTGGCGGAGAAGGGCCAGGACATGCTGCGCACGAAAGGCATCCTCGCCTATGCCGGCGACGACCGCCGCTTCGCGTTCCAGGCGGTGCACATGATCGCCGACGGCGGCTTCATCGGGCCGTGGGCGCCGGGGGCGGAGCGCACCTCCAAAATCGTGTTCATCGGCCGCAACCTGAACCGCCCGCAACTGCGCCGCGGTTTCGAGGCGTGCCAGGCCGGGGTGCCGCAGGCCATGGTCTCGCACGGGGCGGCCACCGCTTGAGCCAGGCGTTGGATCGGCAATTCCTACTGGACAGCCGCGGCGCCAGCCGGGAGCTTGGCGCTTTTGTCGTGGGCGCGGCGTTCGACCGTGCCGGCGGCGCCGCCGGCTTTGCCCTGGGCGACGGCACGCTGCGCCTCGCCTCGTCCGACCCGGCGGCGGACTGGCTTTCCGTGGAGGCGCATGGCGGCGCGGTCCTCGCCGTCGCCGCCGACACGCGCCCGGGCTTCGTCACCGGCGGCGATGATGGCCGCTTCCTGCGCATCGGCTTGGACGGTGCCGTGACCGAAATCGCCCGCTTCGGCTCGAAATGGGTCGAGCACGCGGCGGCGTTCGCCGACGCGAAAGCCGGCGTGCTGGCCTGCGCCGTTGGTAAGACCGTGCACCTGTTCACCGCGGCGGGCGAGCCGTTGAAGACGCTGGCCCACCCCTCCACCGTCACCGGCCTGGCGTTCGACAGCAAGGGCAAGCGCGTCGCCGCGTCGCACTACAACGGGTGCAGCCTCTGGTTCGTCGCCGCCAAGACCGACAGCCCGCGCGTCCTGGAATGGAAAGGCAGCCACACCGGGATCGTGCTGCACCCGGCAGCCGAGGCCGTCGTCACGTCCATGCAGGAAAACGCCCTGCACGGCTGGCGCCTTTCGGACGGCCAGCACATGCGGATGAGCGGCTATCCCAGCAAGACCGAAAGCATGTCGTTCACTCGCAACGGCAAGTGGCTCGCGACGGCGGGCGCGGAGAGCATCGTCTTGTGGCCGTTCTTCGGCGGCGGCCCGATGGGCAAGGCGCCGACCGAGCTGGCGGGCGGCGACAACGTGCTCTGCACCCGCGTCGCCTGCCATCCGCAGCACGAGGCGGTGGCGGCCGGGTTCTCGGACGGGTTGGTGGCGATGGCGGACATCCCGACCGGGCGCATCCTGCCGGTGGCGCCGCCGGGCCGCGGCGCGGTGTCGGCGTTGGCGTGGAGTCCGGACGGTTCCCGCTTGGCGCTGGGAACCGAGACCGGCTTTGCCGCGCTGATCGACTTCACCCCACGCTGACGGAGCATTGCCATGGACCGCATCACGACTCAGGGCATGTCGATGCCCAAGCTCGGCCTCGGCACCTGGCGCATGAAGGGCGCGGAGTGCGCGGAGGCGGTGCAGCGCGCCTTGGGCCTCGGCTATCGCCACATCGACACGGCCGAGATGTATGGCAACGAGGAGGCGGTCGGCGAGGGGCTGGCCAACGCCGGGGTGCCGCGCGAGGAGGTGCACGTGACGAGCAAGGTCTGGTACGAGAACCTGTCCGCCGACGCCATGCAGCGCTCGATTGATGCATCCTTGGCGAAGTTGCGGACGGACTACGTGGACCTTTACCTGATCCATTGGCCCGCCGTGGACATGGACCTGCCGGACGCCGTGCACAACCTGATGCGGGTCAAGGAGCAGGGAAAGGCGCGGGCCATCGGCGTCAGCAACTTCCCGGTGGCGCTGCTGCGCCGCGCGGTGGAGGAGGTGCAGGCGCCCATCGCCTGCAACCAGTTCGAGTACCATGTGCTGCTCGGGCAATCGTCGCTGACGGGCTATTGCCAATCGCACGACGTGGCGGCGTCGGCCTACGCCCCGCTGGCCCAGGGGCGGCTTGCCGAGCATGAGGAGCTGCAAGCCATCGCCCGCAAGCACGGCGCGACCCCGGCGCAGGTGGCGCTGAAATGGCTGCTGGACCAGCCGGGCGTAGCCGCGATCCCCAAGGCGATGCGGGCCGAAAGCCAGCAGGCCAACCTGGATGCGCTGCGGATCGAGCTGGACGACACCGACCGCGCGGCGATCTCCATGTTGCCGAAGACGCAGCGGTTCGTGAACCCCGGCTGGGCGCCGGTGTGGGACGCGGCGGCCTGAAGCCAACGCGGCTGTGCACGACCTGCGGACCGTCACCGTAGCTGATCGGCCTGATCTCATCCCAATCGTTGCCGATTGGCTTTGGCAGGAGTTCTGGCGCGCGGACGGCTATACGCTTGAACAAACCTATCAGGCAGTGGCCGACGCGCGGCGCCCATCAGGGATGCCGCAATGCTTCGTCCTGCTGCGGGATGGCCAGCCTATCGGAACCGCAAGCCTCGCAAGCGAGGATTTGGATGAACGGCCCGACCTGACGCCCTGGCTGGCCGGGGTCTATGTCGTCCCGGCGCAACGCCGGCAGGGCTATGCCGCATACCTGATCGCCGCCGTGGAAGCAGCGTGCCGGTCCGCCTCGATCCCTACTCTTTGGCTTTACACCAGCACCGCCGAGAGGGTGTATGCCCGGGTCGGATGGCAACATGCGGGGCTTGTCGAGCGTCGCGACAAGCCGCCGACGACGCTCATGCGCCGGGATTTCGTTGGATGCGCATCAGGCTGACGGGACCGTGACCCCGATCATGTCGCCTTCCCGCAGCAGCGCCGCCAGCCGGTCGGCATCCCAGCCTTCGGTGCCGGCTGGGCGCTGGGGCAGCACCATCCAGCGGTAGTCGGCGGTGCTGTCCACCACGCGGATGCGCTGCCCGCCCGGCAGCACCGTGCCGAACTCGGCCAGCACGCCGCGGGGATCGCGGATCGCCCGGGCGCGGTAGCCCGGCGACTTGAACCAGAACGGCGGGTAGCCCAGCACCGCCCGCGGATAGCAACTGCACAGGGTGCAGACGACCAGGTTGTGCGTGTCGTCCGTGTTCTCCAGCACGCCCAAGGGCGGCAGGCCGCGCATGGCGATGCCCATGGCCTCCGCCGCCTGCGCGCCGTCCCGCAGCAGCAGGGCGCGGTATTCCGGGTCCGTCCAGGCGTGGGCGACCATGCGCGCGCCTTGGGCCGGGCTGGCGCGGTCGGTTTGCGCCATGCGCTCGGCGATCTCCTCCGCGGTGGCGATGCCTTTGCTCGCAAGCAGCGACTTGAGGCCGGCCAGCAGGCGTTCGCTCGGGGCCTCGATCAGCGGGGTCATGCGGCCTCCAACCAGTGTTCGTAAAGCTCCACCACGATCTCATCCGCGCCCGCGTCCGGCCAGATCGACCGTGGCTCGAACGCGACGTGATACAGCGCGAGCGTCGGCGCCGGGCGGGCAAAGGCGAGGTCCTCGGGGTTGCGGAACGCGCCGAGCTGCCGGACCACCGTGCCGCGGCGCCCGCGCAGGTAGTGCGGCGTGCGGACGTGGCAGGGGCCGCGCGCTTCCGGCCAGTCGTCCCGCACGCGGATGGCGGCGCCGGGTGTGAGCATCACGCCTGCTCCAAGGCGGCGCGCAGCTCGGCTTCCGAGATCACGCCGCGGGCCAGCAGGTTGTCGGCGATAGAGCGTATCCAGCGCTGGTAATAGGATAGCCGGGCGTAATCGGCTTCCGGGATGGCCTCGATGCCGCGCCGCAACTCATCGACGGACATCACGCCCTTGGCGCCCAGGATGCCGCGGATCGCGTCCACCTCCCGGTCGAACGGCGTCAGCGCGTGCGCCTCCGTGTCGATCGGCTCGCACAGGAACTTGGGCACGCCGCCCATGTCGTGGTGGGCGCGCGGGCGTTCGGAGGCATCGCTCGGTTCGCTTTGGCTCATTGGATGATTTCTCCGGGAAGCAGGCCCCAAACCTCGCTGCGCTTCACCCAGCCACGATAATCCTGCACCTGCGCCTGGCACCAGTCCGATCCGGCGTCGCAGTCGCGCAATCTGACGATCACCCCGGGCTTCAAGCGCGCGACCGGTTCCGCGTCGTCCCGGGCGTCATGGCGCAGCACCTGCTCGCCGCCGGTCACCACGCCGGTGCGCCGCGGGGCGAGCGTCGCCTGGTGCACCCAGCCCTTGGTGTTTTCCTGGTCGCGCACCAGGCGCCAATCCTCGAACTCGCGCTCGATCTGCACCGGCAGGTCGCGGCGCTTGTAAACCCAGATGATGGGATACCGCTTGCCGGGGCCGATCCGCATGTAAACCTCGTCGGCGCGCAGGGCGGCGAAGCGCGGCAGCGGCATCCCGGTGACGCTGCCCTTGGCCGGCTCGGGCGGCTTCTCCGCTGCGGGCGGGGGCGGCGGCGTGGGGGCGGGAACAGGAACAGGGGGAACGGCGGGACGGACGACCGGGTGCTTGGCGGCCGTTCCGGGCTTGGGCTGCACCACCGGCGCGGCGTCCCGCCGGGCCGGCGCGTGCGGCGCGGTCCGCGGCGGCGGGCGGCTGGACGCGGGCGGGGCAGGGGGCTGCTGCTGTGCCACCGCCGGCGCCGCGGGCAACAGCAGCGCGAAAAAGGCGAGGAGCCGTGGGACCATGCGCCATTCCTGCCAAGGAGGGCGGCGCCGGGTCAAGTTCAGAGCGAAATGATCTGGCCGCCCGCCGTGGCCGACAGGAACGTGGGCACGCCCGCGACCTCCACCCCGCGCCACAACGGCGCCCCGTCCAGCCCCGCCATCCGCAGCCCGGCGTCACAGGCCAGCAGCGCCACCCCCAGCTCGCCCGCCGCGTCCCGCAGCTCGTCCAGCCCGGCGACGCCCGACGCCCGCACCGCCGCGTCCCGCGCCGAGTCCCCCAAGCCGGACCAGTCCTGCAGCAGCGCATGGCAGCCCGCATTGGTCGCGAACACGCAGACCCGGCGGCCCATCGCGGCGGCGCCGGCAGCCAGCACGAAGGCGTAGTGCGCCCGCTCGTGCCCGCCGGAGATCAACAGGATGCCGAGCGGCTCAGCCATGCGCCGAAAGGTCGCGCAGCGTCGGGTGGTCGCCGCAAGCCGGGCAGGCCGGGTCGCGCCGCAGGCCTATGGTGCGGACGCGGGCGGACAGCGCGTCCCAGATCAGCAGCCGGCCCGACAAGCCCTCGCCGATGCCCATGATCTCCTTCAGGACCTCGGTAGCCTGCAGGCTGCCCATGACGCCGACCACGGCGCCCAGGATGCCGGCCTCGCTGCAGGAGGGGATGATGCCGTCGGGCGGCGGCTCGGGGTGCAGGCAGCGGTAGCAGGGGCCGCCCCCGTGCGGCTTGAACGTCGAAAGCTGCCCGTCGAAGCGCAGCACGGCGGCGGACACCAAGGTGCGCCGGGCCAAAACGCAGGCGTCGGACACCAGGAAGCGGGTGGCGAAGTTGTCGCTGCCATCGCACACCAAGTCATAATCGCCGATGAGGCTCAGAGCGTTGCGGGCGTCGAGCCGGACCCGGTGCGCGTCGATGGCGACCGCCGGGTTGATCGCGCGGGCGGCGGCGGCGGCGGACTGCACCTTGGGCTGGCCCAGCCGGTCCGTCGTGTGGGCGATCTGCCGCTGCAGGTTCGACAGGTCCACGGCGTCGTCGTCCACCAGCCCGATCGTCCCGACCCCGGCGGCGGCGAGGTAAAGCGCCAACGGGCTGCCGAGACCGCCCGCGCCGATCACCAGCACCCGGGCCGCGCGCAGCTTCGCCTGGCCCACGCCGCCCACCTCTGCCAGCAGGATGTGGCGGGAATAGCGGCTGATCTCGTCTTCAGTGAAGTCCAGGTCCATAAAGGGGCAATTGGGGAAGGCAGGGGCGGAAAACCATGGGGATGGGCGATGGATGACGGCGCGTTGGTGCTGTTCAGCGGCGGGCAGGACAGCACGGCGTGCCTGGCCTGGGCGCTGGAACGGTATGGCCGCGTGGAAACGGTGGGTTTCGCCTACGGCCAGCGCCATGCCATCGAGCTTGAGTGCCGCGGCCCCGTGCGCGAGGCGCTTGCGGAGCGTTGGGGGGCACGGCTCGGGCCGGATACCGTGATCGACCTTTCGCCGTCGCTCGGTGCGCTGGGACAAACGGCGCTCACCTCCGACGCCGCCATCGCGATGGGCGAGGACGGCCTGCCCAACACCTTCGTGCCCGGCCGCAACCTGCTGTTCCTGACTTATGCCGCAGCACTCGCCTACCGCCGCGGCCTGCGCCGGGTCGTGGGCGGCATGTGCGAAACGGATTTCAGCGGCTACCCAGACTGCCGCGACGATACGGTCAAGGCGATGCAGCTTGCGCTCAACCTCGGGATGCAGCGCCGCTTCGTGCTGGAAACGCCGCTGATGTGGCTGGACAAGGCCGAAACCTGGGCGCTGGCGGACCGCCTGGGCATCGTCGGGCTGACGGTCGAGCACACGCATAGCTGCTATCTCGGGGACCGGACCCACCGGCACGATTGGGGTTGGGGTTGCGGCGCGTGCCCGGCGTGCGAACTGCGCGCCGCCGGGTGGCGGCGCTGGCGGGGGGAGTAGCGGCGTGTTCGGCATCGATTGGGCCGCCCTGGTGCACCAACACGGTTTCTGGGTTGTCGGCACCGTCATCTTCTTTGAAAGCATGGGCCTGCCGCTGCCCGGCGAGAGCATGTTGATCGCCGCCGCGCTGTATGCCGCCACAACCGGCGAGATCACCATCGAGCACGTGGTCGCGGCCTCCGCGCTCGGCGCGGTGCTGGGGGACAATGCGGGATACCTGATCGGGCGGCGGATCGGCCCGCCGGTGCTGGCGCGCTACGGCCCGAAAATCGGCCTGACCCTGGAACGGCAGCAGTTGGGGCGCTTCCTGTTCCTGCGCCACGGCGGCAAGGTGGTGTTCTTCGGGCGCTTCGTCGCGTTCCTGCGCACCTTCGCCGCCGTGCTGGCCGGGGCGAGCCATATGCCGTGGGGGCGGTTCCTCCTTTGGAACACCTTGGGCGGCGTGTTCTGGACCTGCCTTTACGGCTTCGGCGCTTACCTGCTGGGCGACCAGGTGCATCGGCTGGCCGGGCCGCTCGGCATCGCGGTCGGCGTCGTGGCGCTGGTCGTCGCCCTGCTGTCGGTGCGCTTCGTGCACCGGCACGAGGCGCGGCTGATCAAGGAGGCGAAGGCCGAGATGGGGGAGCAGGAGGGCGCCGCTGCCGCGGCAAAAGGAGGACAGCGCATCCGGCCCGCAAGGATCGGACCCTGAAACTGGAAGCACGCCCCGCCATGCTGGGCATGGCGGGGCGGCTGTTTGCTCCCTAAACTTGGCCGCGGCTTATCTGCCCGCGGCTTGCAGCCGGCGCCGCGGCTCAGCGGTCCGGCGAGGACACCGCCCAAGCGTGGCTGTGCACCAAGCCGTCATCATGGTCGTTGTGCGCCGCGGCACCGCTTCCTTGCATCGGCTCGTGGTTCATGTCCGGTGCCGGCGCGTCGTCATGGAACTGCTCGGTTTCCGTGCTGCCGGCCATGGCGGTCGTGCTGGACTTGCCGCCCGACGCCGCGACGGCCACGGCGTCGAACCAGCCAGTGCCGACCTCGCGCTGATGCCGGGTCGCGGTGTAGCCCTCGGCCTCCGCGGCGAACTCCGCCTGCTGCAGCTCCGAGTACGCCGCCATGCCGCGCTCCTTGTAGCCGCGGGCCAGCTTGAACATGGACAGGTTCAGGCTGTGGAACCCGGCCAGCGTCACGAACTGGAACTTGTAGCCCATGGCGCCGATGGCCTGCTGGAAGTCGGCGATCTGCTCCGCTTCCAGCTTCTTCGCCCAGTTGAAGGAGGGCGAGCAGTTGTAGGCCAGCATCTTGCCCGGGAACTGCGCGTGGATCGCGGCGGCGAAGCGTTGCGCTTCGGCCAGGTTCGGCTCGCTGGTTTCCCACCACAGCAGGTCGGCATAGGGCGCAAAGGCCAGGCCGCGGGCGATGGCGTAATCCACGCCGACGCCGGGCTTGATGCGGTGGAAGCCTTCCGGCGTGCGCCCGCCCGTGAGGAACGGGCGGTCGCGCTCGTCCACGTCGGCGGTCAGCAGTTGCGCGGAGTGCGCGTCGGTGCGGCACAGCAGCACGGTCGGCACGCCCTCCACGTCGGCCGCGAGGCGGGCAGCGTTCAGCGTGCGGATGTGCTGGCTGATCGGGATCAGCACCTTGCCGCCGAGGTGGCCGCACTTCTTCTCGGAAGCCAACTGGTCCTCGAAGTGCACGCCCGCGGCGCCGGCCTCGATCATGGCGCGCATCAGCTCGAAGGCGTTGAGCGCGCCGCCGAACCCGGCTTCCGCGTCGGCCACGATGGGCGCCATCCAGTGGGTCGTGTCACCGCCCTCCAGCCGGGCGATCTGGTCGCAGCGGCGGAGCGAGGCGTTGATCTTCCTCACGACCTGCGGCACCGAGTTCACCGCATACAGCGACTGGTCCGGATACATCTCGTTGGACGTGTTGGCGTCCGCCGCCACCTGCCAGCCGGACAGGTAAATCGCTTTCAGCCCGGCGCGCACCTGCTGCATGGCCTGGTTGCCGGTCAGCGCGCCCAGCGTGTTCACGTACGGCTCGGTCTTCAACAGGCGCCACAGCCGGTTCGCGCCCATCTCGGCCAAGCTGTGCTTGACCCGGAAGCTGCCGGACAGCTTGGCCACGTCGGCCGGCGTGTAGTCCCGCTTGATCCCGGCGAAGCGCCCGGGGTCTCCGTGCGGCATCGGGGCGGGGCCGCCGGACATGCCGTCGGGCGCAAAGGTCGGGGTCGGGTGCATCGTAAGCCTCCTGTTCGTCACTCGTGAATTATTGACATTGCACCTGCGAAGGCCAACCCATAATCCATCACGGAACGGGCAAGGGAGTCGCTGAATTGTTCATACCTTCCGTAAAGTCGTAAAGTTTGTAAATGGCTGCTCCCTTGATCGGCCGCACCGTCCGCCGCTTGCGCCAGGAGCAATCCATGACGCAGCAGGCGCTCGCGGTGCGGCTCGGCATCTCCGCCAGCTACCTGAACCTGATTGAGCACGAGCAGCGCGCCGTCACCGCGAGCCTCCTGATCAGGCTCGCCGAGACCCTGCACGTCGATCTCGCCACCCTGTCCGGCGCGCAGGAGCGGCAGCTTGAGGCCGGGCTGCGCGAGGTGTTCGCCGATGCGCTGCTGGACCAGCCGGTGCCCGAGTCGGAGGTCGCGGCGCTGGCCGCCAGCAGCCCGGCCGCCGGGCGCGCCGTGCTGGCGCTTTACCGCGCGTGGCGCGTGGCGCGGGAGGACAGCAGCGGCATCGCCCTGCCGTCCGGGCGCCGCCTGCTGCTGCCGCACGAAGAGGCACGCGACGCCTTTCACGAGCGCGCCAACCACTTCCCCGACCTCGAATCGGCGGCCGAGTCGGTCGGCGCGTCCCTGCCGCCGGAGCCGTCCGAACTGAACCACGCCATCGCCGAGCGCCTGCGCCGGGACCACGGCCTGCATATCCGGGTCGCGCCCACGGACGGCGCGCTCCGCCTTTACGACCCGGCCGCCCGCAGCCTGGTGCTGTCCGAGCAGTTGCCGCGGGAAAGCCGGGGCTTCCACCTGGCGTTCCAGTTGGCCCTGCTGGAAGCGCGCGACGCCGTGGAAACGCAGGTCGCGGCCATCGCGCCGAGCACGCCGGAGGCCGGATCGGTGATCCGCCTGGCCCTGCTCAACTACACCGCCGCGGCGCTGCTCATGCCCTACGAGCCGGTGCGGGCCGCCGCCGCCGAGCTGCGCCACGACGTGGACGCGCTCGCCGCCCGGTTCGGCGTGAGCTTCGAGCAGGCCTGTCACCGCCTGTCGTCCTTGCAGCGGTCGGGCAGCCGCGGGGTGCCGTTCTTCTTCCTGCGCGTGGACCCGGCGGGCAACGTCAGCAAGCGCTTCTCCGCCGCCGGCTTCCCGTTCGCGCGCTACGGCGGGTCCTGCCCGCGCTGGGTGGTGCACGCCGCCTTTGCCGCGCCGGGCCAGGTGCACGTGCAGGTCGCGCAACTGCCGGATGGCGCGACCTTTCTGTGCTTCGCCCGCTGCGTGGTCGGCCGCGCCTCCGCCTGGGGCGAGCCGCCGCCGACCCATGTGATCGCCATGGGCTGTGCCGTGGAGCACGCGGACGCGCTGGCTTACGCGGACGGGATCAACCTGGAGCGCGCCGCAATCGGCATCGGGCTGTCCTGCCGGTTGTGCGACCGCCAGAACTGCCGCAGCCGGGCCTTTCCGCCGCTTGAGCACCGCCTGGCGCTCGACCCGCTCTTGGCAAGTGCCAGCCCGTATCGTTTCGTACCACGGTCGTAAGGGGGTGCAACGTCCGCCGCCCATGCTATCTCACAGGCACCGCGGGGCCTTTCCCTGCGCAGGAGTGACCCGATGCGACGCCTTGTTCTCGCGCTTGGCCTGCTTGCCCCTTTCGCCACCCACGCCGCCGCCCAGCCCACCATTCGCGCGGAGCAGCCCTGGGCACGCGCCACGGCCCCGCGCCAAACCGTGGGCGGGGTTTACGTGACCCTCACCAGCCCCGTCGATGACCGCCTGCTGAGCGTCAGCAGCCCCGTCGCCGGCCACGCGGAAGTGCACGAGATGACGATGGAGGGCAACGTGATGCGGATGCGTGAGCTGACGGGCGGGTTGAAGCTGCCGGCTGGAAAAGCGGTCGCGCTGGCGCCGGGCGGCTTGCACGTCATGCTGGTGGACCTGAAGCAGCCTTTGGCGGCCGGGCAGGTGATCCCGGTGCAGTTCCGCTTCGAGCACGCGCCGCCGGTCGATCTGCAGGTGCGGGTGGCGCCCGTCGGTGCCCAAGGGCCGGGCATGGAGCACACGCATTGACCGGCCGGCGCCGGCTGCTGCTGCTCGCCCCGGCGGGGCTGCTTGGGGCCGGGCTGCTGGGCGCGGCCGGCTGGACGGCGCTGCGCCGGGAGGAGGAGCCGGTGCCAATCGGCGGCCCGTTCCGACTGCGCGCGGCGGATGGGCGGGAGGTCACGGACGCGGAGTTCCGCGGCCGTTGGATGCTGGTTTATTTCGGCTACACCCACTGCCCCGACGCCTGCCCGACGGCGCTGCAGGACATCGCGAACGCGCTGGACAGCCTGGGGCCGGAGGCGAAGCGCAAGACCGCCGTCCTGTTCATCACGGTGGACCCGGAACGCGACACCCCGGCCTTGATGCAGGACTACGTGTCCGCCTTCGACACCGGCTTCACCGGGCTGAGCGGCACGGCGGAGCAGATCGCGGCGGCGGCGAAGGCTTACCGGGTGTACTACGCCAAACACCCCAAGGCCGGCGGCGATTACGACATGGACCACAGCAGCATCATCTACGTGATGGACCCGCGCGGCCGCTTCGTCGCCAACTTCACGCATGAAACGGCGCCGGACGCGATTGCGGCCAAGCTCCGCGCCCTGATGGCCTGACGGCTAGCCGGGTCCGCAGGGATGGCGTAGGGACGGGCATGGACCTTGCCACCCCCATGCCGTCGCGCATCGTCGCCGTCGCGCGGGCCGCCCATGCGCGGCCAGACACGGAGTTCCTGTGCTTCGGCGAAAGCGACCGGCCCGGCCCGGCGGGTGCCATCGCGGCGGCAACAGCGGCGCTGGCCCGCGGCGACACGCTGTATTCCGACGTGCGCGGCGTCCTCGCGCTGCGCCACGCGCTCGCGGCCATGCTGACCCGGCTGCACGCCCGGCCGGTCGCGGAGGACCGCATCCAGGTCACGGCATCGGGCATGACCGCGGTGAACGTGGCGCTCGCGGCCATCGTGCGCGCGGGGGACCGCGTGGTGCTGCACACGCCCGCCTGGCCCAACCCGGCCAACGCCACCCGGCTGCGCGGCGCCAGCGTCGATGCGCTGCCGCTCGACGCTACCCCGGATGGGCGGTTCCGCCTGGATCTGGACCGCCTCACGGCCAAGCTGCGCGGTGCTCGCGCGCTGGTGCTGAATTCCCCCAACAACCCCACGGGCTGGACCGCGACGCTCGCCGAACTGGCGGCGATTCTGGAACTGTGCCGGGCGCATGGCGTGTGGCTCATTGCGGACGAGGTTTACACCCGCCTGGTGTATGACGGGTCGGAGGCGGCACCGTCGCTCTTGGACCTGGCCGACCCGTCCGACCGGGTGATGGTGTGCAACAGCTTCAGCAAGACCTATGCGATGACCGGCTGGCGGCTGGGCTGGATGGTACTGCCCACGGGCGCGCGGGACCAGGTGGCGGAGATCGTGGAGGTCACCCATAGCGGCGTCGCGCCCTTCGTGCAGGCCGGGGCGCTCGCCGCCTTGGAGGACGAGGCTTTTGTCGGCGCGTTCCGCGTCCATTGCGCTCTCGGGCGGCAACTGGCGCTGGACGGCTTGGCGGGGCTGAACGGCATCCGGCTGGCCGCCCCGGATGGCGCGTTCTACGCCTTTATCGGCGTGGACGGGCTGCGGGACAGCCTGGCATTGGCTTTGTCCCTGGTACACGAGCACGGCGTCGCCTTGGCGCCGGGCAGCGCGTTCGGGGACGCAGGGGAGGGCTACCTGCGCCTGTGCTTCGCCCAAGCGCCGGAGCGGATCGAGCGCGCGGTGCACCGGCTGCGCGCCGGGCTGCAAGCGCGATGAGTGGAGTTGCCAGTGGGGCGGCTTGCGGCGTTTGCGGCGCGCCGGCCCGTCCGCCGTTCCGCGCGCCCGCGGCCGAGCTTGCCCCCGACCTCGACCACCGGCCCGGTGAGCCGGCCCGCTCCACCTTGCCGCGCTGGGTCGCCACCTGCCGCCGCTGCGGCGCGTCCGGCCCGGACCTTGCGGCGCTGCCGGCCGGCGCGGGCGATGTCGTGCGGTCCGACGATTACCGCGCGCTGCGCGCCTCGGGTCCGGCGGCGCCGTTCCTGCGCTGGGCGCTGATCTGCGAGCGGACCGGCGATCCCGCGGGGGCGGCGGAAGCGACCTTGCACGCCGCCTGGGCGCTGGACGACGCCGAACAGGATGCCGTGGACCTGCGCCTGCGCGCCGCGGCGCTGTTCGGGGAGCCGGACGGGCCGGAGGACGGGTTGCGGCTGATCGACGTGCTGCGCCGGGCCGGCGAGTTCGATGCTGCTGCGGCCCGTGCCGCGGCTCTGGACGGCACGGCGCTTGACGAGAACAGCGCCGCCATTCTGGCCTTCCAGCGCGACCGCATCGCCGCCGCCGATCCCGGGCGCCACATGATCAGCAGCGCCCTCCGCCCGCCGGCCCGGCGCCCGCACGTGACGCATGGGCGGGCGGAGGCGACCGGGTTTTGGGGACGCTTGTTCAGCCGATGACAGTCGAGGACGACCTGCGCCGGGCACTGGACGAGAAGGCCAAACCCTTGGGTTCGCTGGGGCGGATCGAGGCGCTGGCCGTGCAGCTCGGCACCCTTCAGAACACGCTGCGCCCGCGGGTCGAAGACCCGGTGGTGCTGGTGTTCGCCGGCGACCACGGCGCGGTGGCGTCGGGCGTTTCGGCCTATCCCTCCGCCGTGACCGCGGCCATGGTGCGGACTTACCTGGCCGGGCGCGCCGCGGTGAATCTGTTTGCGCGGCAGGCGGGCGCCCGGGTCGTGGTGGTGGATGCCGGCGTCGCGGCGGAGCTGCCGGCGCATCCCGGCCTGGTCGCGGCCAAGATCGGCTGGGGCACGCAGGATTGGGCGCATGGCCCCGCCATGACGCGGGCCGACGCGGAAGCGTGCCTGCACGCGGGCGCCGCCGTCGTGGACCGGCTGGCGGATGGGGGCTGCACCGCCTTGGCGCTGGGCGAGATGGGGATCGGCAACACCGCAAGCGCCGCGCTGCTGGCGCACAAGGCCGGAGAGTTGCCGCTCGACCCGCTGATCGGGCGCGGCGCCGGGCTGGACGATGCCGGGCTGGCGCGCAAGCGGGCGGTGGCCGCGCGGGGGGCCGCGCGCACGCCGGCTCGGCTCCTGCCGCTGGACGCCCTTGCGGAGTATGGCGGGTTCGAGATCGCCATGCTGGCCGGCGCGATTGGGCGCGCGGCGGAGCGCCGGGTGTGCGTCGTGGTGGACGGCGTGATCGTGACCGCCGCTGCCCTGTTGGCGCACGCGATGCGGCCGGACTGCTTCCATGCCTGCGTGTTCGCCCACCGCTCCGCCGAGCCGGGCCACGATGCCATGCTGGCCCACTTGGGCGCCGTGCCGCTGCTGGACCTCGGGATGCGGCTGGGCGAGGGGTCCGGCGCCGCCCTGGCGCTGCCGCTGTTGCGCGCCGCGGCGGCGGTGCTGTCGGACATGGCGGAGCTGCGGGACGTTTCTTGATCCGGCAGGAAATGCGGCTGCTGCTGACGGCAGTGCAGTTCCTGACCCGGCTGCCGGTGCCAGGCTGGGTCGGACACGGCCCGGGGCAGCTCGACCGGGCGATGCGCTACCTGCCGCTGGTCGGCGTCGGCGTGGGATTGGCTGGAGCGGCGGTGCTGGCGCTGGCCGGCGCCGGGCTGCCGCGGCCGGCGGCGGCGGTGCTGTCGGTCGCCGCAACCCTGCTGCTGACCGGCGCGCTGCATGAGGACGGGCTGGCGGACACGCTGGACGGCCTGTTTGGCGGCGCGACCCGGGAGGACGCGCTGCGCATCATGCGGGACAGCCGGCTCGGCACCTTCGGCGCGGCGGGGCTGGCGGTCGCCTTGGGCCTGAAGGTGGCGGCGTTGTCCGCCTTGCCCGCGGCGGGGCCGGCGCTGGTGGCGGGCCATGCCGGCAGCCGGTTCTTCGTCGTGTGCGTGCTGGCCCGCCTGCCCTACGCCCGCGCAGAGGGCAAGGCGGTCCCGGTGGCGGGCGGGGTGGGCGGCACGGAGTTGGCCGTGGCCGGGTGCTGCGGCGTGTTGCCGTTGCTCCTGCTGGGAAGCCGGGCGGTGCCGGCGCTTCTGCTGGCGGCCGGGCTGGCCTGGGGCATGGCGCGTTGGTTCCGCCGGCGCTTGGGCGGCTACACCGGGGATGGCCTGGGCGCCGTGCAGCAGGTGACGGAGCTGGCCATCCTGCTTGTGGCGCTATGGCGCGCGGCCTGATCCTCGCGGCCCGGCACCCGCGCCCGCGGGTCGCCAGCCGCGTCTGCTACGGCACGCTGGATGTGCCGCTGGCCGAGCCTGCCGCGGCCGGCGCCGCCGCGCTGATTGCCGCCGCGGGCGATCCCATCGAGCGCATCATCGCCAGCCCGCTCGCCCGCGCGCAGGACGTGGCCCGTGCCGTCGCCGCCCGCACCGGCGCGCCGCTGCGCTTGGACGACCGCTTGGCGGAGATGGATTTCGGCGCTTGGGAAGGCCAGGCCTGGTCCGCCATCCCACGCGCCGAGATCGACGCCTGGGCCGCCGACCCGCTACGCTACCAGCCCGGCGGCGGCGAGTCGGTCGCCGACGTGCTGCGGCGCGTCCGCCGCGCCTGGACCGGCATCGCAAGCTCGGCCGACACCACGCTGCTGGTGACCCATGCCGGGCCGATCCGCTGTCTGCTGCACGTGGCGCTCAGGGTGCCGATCCTCGAGGCCATCCAGGCCAGCATCGCCTATAGCTCGGTGACGCGCATCGGGGCCGGGCGGGATGATTAGCGAAGCCTGGTCGTCATGGAACCGTCTTGCGCCAAAAGGGTTTCACCCTGCGTCGACAACATCGAAGGAGCATATCCGATGGACGAGAACCGTTTTGAAGGCGCGGCCCGCAAGGTCGGCGGCAAGGTCGAGGGGGCCGTCGGCGACCTGACCGGGGACAAGAGGATGCAGGCGGACGGCACGGTGGACCAACTCGCCGGCAGCGCGCAGCGGGTGTATGGGCAGGCCAAGGACAGCGTGCGCAGCTTTGCCGGGCAGGCGGGCGACCAAGCGAGCGACTACGGCTCGCAGATGCTCGACCAGCTTGAGGAAGCGGGCGACTACCTGGCCGAGCAGGTTGACCAGCGCCCGATCACGGCCATCCTGGTTGCAGCCGGGGTGGGTTTCTTGATCGCCATGGCGACCAAGCCGGCCCCGCGCGTGGTGTATCGCCGGCGCTAAGCTCCGCCGGCCAGTCCGGTCCCGCGTTCCGGGACCGGACTACACCCTCAGAAAGCCGACCAGCCGCTCGGCCTCCGCCACGATAGGGTCGGCAATCGCGGCGGCCCGGCCCGCGCCGTCGCGCAGGATGGTATCCAATGTGCCGGGGTCGGCCAGGAGACGCCGCGTTTCGGCGGCGATCGGTTCGAGCTTCTCGACCACCAGGGCCGCCAGGCTTTCCTTGAAGGCGCTGAACCCTTTGCCGCCGTGTTCCCGCAGTATGGCTGCGACGTCCTGGCCCAGCAGCGCCGCCATGATGCCGACCAGGTTCCGCGCTTCCGGCCGGCCCTCCAGCCCTTGCGGCTCGTGCGGCAACGGCTCGGGATCGGTGCGGGCGCGGCGGATCTTGGACGCAATCGTGTCGGCGTCGTCCGTCAGGTTGATGCGGCTCTGGTCGGACGGGTCGGACTTCGACATCTTCTTGCTGCCGTCGCGCAGGCTCATCACCCGGGCGGCGGGACCCAGGATCAGCGGCTCGATCACCGGGAAGAACGCGACGCCGTAATCGTGGTTAAACTTTTGCCCGATGTCGTTCGCCAACTCTAGATGCTGCCGCTGGTCGTCGCCCACCGGCACACGGGTCGCATGGTAGGCGTGGATGTCGGCCGCCATCAGGTTGGGATAGACATACAGCCCCGACGACACCTGCTCCCGGTCCTTGCCGGCCTTGTCCTTGAACTGCGTCATGCGGTTCAGCCAGCCGAGCCGGGCAACGCAGTTGAAGATCCAGCTCAGCCGCACGTGGGCGTGCACCGCCGATTGGTGGAACAGCACGTGCGCCTTCGGGTCGATCCCGCAGGCGATGATCGACGCCGCCAGTTCGCGCGTGGCAGCGCGAAGCGTGGCCGGATCCTGCCAAACGGTGATCGCGTGCAGGTCCACCACGCAGAACAAGCACTCGTGGTCGTGCTGCAATGCGACCCAGTTGCGGATCGCGCCGAGATAGTTGCCGAGCGTGGGAATGCCGGACGGCTGGATGCCGGAGAAAATGCGTTCCATATCCAGCGTTGTCCCTGTCCGGCCAAGATCGGTCAAGCGCGATCAGAGTCGGGCAGGGAAGGGGCTGTCGCGCCACGCCCGCGCCGCCGCATCACGCTGAGCAACTGCCGGATGTCGAACGCCCCCAGGATTTGCCCGGCCACCGCATAAACGGCAAGCCCGAAGCCGACCAGCGTTGCCAGCGCCAGCCAGCGTAGCCCGGCCGTCGCGCCCAGCTCAGCAAACACCGTGCGGTCCGCGGCCCACAGCGCCGTTGCCATGGCGAGCGCCGCCAGCGCCATGCGCGGCAAGCGCCGGCGCAGCCGGCTGTCCAGCGCAAGCTGCCCCCGCCGGCTGAGCAGGACCGCGAGCAACAGCACGTTGAAGATCGCCGACAGGCTGGTGGCCAGAGCCGGGCCGGCATGGGCCAGCGGCACCATGAACAGCAGGTTCAGCACGAGGTTCAGCGCAATCGACGCCATGCCGACTTTCACCGGCGTTCCCGTGTCGCCGTGGGCGAAGAACGCGGGAACCAGCACCTTCAGCACCACGAAAGCCGGCAAGCCGAAGGCGTAGGCGGCAAGGGACTGCGCGCTCAGCAGGGCGCTCGTGGCGTCGAACGCGCCGCGGCCGAACAGCACCAGCATGATCGGCTGGCCCGCGACCGCCAGCGCCAGCGCCGCCGGCAGGGTAAGCACTAGGCTGATCTCCAGCGCCCGGTTCAGCGTGGCAACCGCGCCCGCGGTGTCGCCCGCCCGGGCCTGGCGGGACATCAGCGGCAGCAGCGCCGTGCCGACCGCCGTGCCGATCACCCCCAAGGGCAATTGGTTCACCCGGTCCGCATAGTACAGCAAGGACGCCGAACCCGGCGGCAGCAGGCTGACGATCACCACATCGACCGCCAGGTTGAGCTGTGTCACCCCGGCGCCAATCAGCCCCGGCCCCATGCGGCGCAGCAGCACCGCCATGCGCGGCGTCATGCGCGGGCGCGGGATATGCAGCGCCATGCCGGCCCGCCGCACCGCCCAGGCCAGCAGCGCCAGTTGCAGCACCCCCGACACCGTGACGCCCCAGGCCAGCGAGTGCCCCACCGTGGGCACGAAAGGCGTCAGCAGCAGCATCGCCGCGATGGACACGCCGTTGAACACCAGCGGCGCCGCGGCGGCGGCGGCGAACCGGTCCAAGCCGTTCAGCACGCCCGACAGCAGGGCCGCAAGGCAGATCAGGAACAGGTAAGGAAAGGTGATGCGCGCCAACTCGACCGTCAGCGCCGCCTTGCCCGGGATGGCCTCGAACCCCGGGGCCAGCAGCGCCATGAGCTGCGGCATGAACAGCTCGCCCAGCACGGTCAGGACCAACAGCCAGAAGGCCAGCGCCGCGATGGCCTCTTGGGCGAACTGCTTGGCGGCGGGGGCGCCCTCGGTCGCCAGGATGCCGCTGAACTCGGGCACGAAGGCCGCGTTGAACGCCCCTTCGCCAAACAGCCGGCGGAACAGGTTGGGCAGGCGGAGCGCGATGAAGAAGGCGTCCGCGACCGGCCCGGTGCCGGCCAGGGCGGCAAGCAGCATGTCCCGCAGGAAGCCCAGCACGCGGCTCGCCATGGTCCAGCCGCCGACGGTCACGATGCCGCGCAGCATCCTATTCGTCCCGCCGCGGCCGGGCCAAGAGGGCGGCGATGGACTCCTCCAGCCGCCAGCGCCCATCCAGCAATGCCACCACCGCGGCGCACACCGGCAGATCGGTCCCGCGCGCCCGGGCGACCAGCGCCGGGGCGGTCGCGACGCCCTCCGTCACGGCGTTTCGGCCGGCAAGGACGGCGGAAAGCGTCATGCCCTGGCCCAGCAGGAGGCCGAGCGAGTAGTTGCGGCTCCCCGGCCCCGTGCAGGTCAGCAGCAGGTCGCCCAGGCCCGACAAGCCGGCCACCGTTTCCGCCCGGCCGCCGAGCGCCGTGACCAAGCGGCCAAGCTCCGCCAAACCCCGGGTGATCAGCGCCGCGCGGGCGTTCTCTCCCAGGCCGGCGCCAATAACCGCACCCGCCGCGATGGCGATCACGTTCTTCGCCGCCCCGCCCAGTTGCGCGCCCATCGGGTCGTCGTTGCCGTAGATGCGGAACGCCGGGCCGCCGATCACCTCGGCGAGTTCGGCCCGCAACCCGGCGTCGGACGCGGCCAGCACCGCGGCGGCGGGCAGCCCGGCCGCGACCTCGTGCGCGAAGTTGGGGCCGGTGAGCACGGCGGCGGGCCGGCCCGGGTGGAGGTGGGCGATGATCTCCAACGGCAGGCGAAGCGTGCCGGCCTCCACGCCCTTGGCGCAAGCCACGGCGGGCGCGTGCCCGGGCAGTTCGGCGGCGACCGCGGCCATGTGCTGCACCGGGACGGCCAGCAGCGCGGCGTCGAAAGGCTGGGCGTCCAGCCGCCCCGTCACCGTGACCTGATCCGGCAGGCAGTGGCCCGGCAGGCGCGGGCTGCGCCGGGTGGCCAGGATCGGCGCCGGGTTGCGCGCCCACAGCGTGACCCGCCGGCCTTCCCGGGCCAGGTGCAGCGCCAGCGCCGTGCCCCAGGCGCCGGCGCCCACGACCAGGACGCTACTCATCGGCGAGCCGCAGCAATGCGTGGCCATGGCCGGGCTGCTTGTCTTCCAAGCGGCCGAGCAGCGCCGCCAGCATGTCGGGCGCGGCCGTCTCGAAGCCCCAGGGCGGGTTGCGGACCAGGAGGCCGCAGCCGTTCAAGCGGGCGGGGTCGGTCGGCTCGCGCCACCACATCTCGGCGCACACCACGTCGCGCAGCCCGGCGAAGCGCACGGCCTCGTGGAAGGCGCGGACCGGGCTGCGGTGCTTGATCGGATACCAGGCGGCATAGACCCCGGTGGCGAAGCGCGCGACGCCCGCCCGCAACCCGGCCAGCACGCGGTCGAACTCGCCTGGCGCCTCGAACGGCGGGTCGATCAGCACCAGCCCGCGCGCCTGACGCGGCGGCAGCAGGGCGCCGATGGCCGCGTAGCCGTCCCGGAGGTGCACCGCCACCTGCCGGTCGCCGCGGAAGGAGCGGGCGAGCACGGCGTGGTCCTCCGGGTGCAGCTCGCAGCAGGCCATCCGGTCGTCGGGCCGCAGCAGGGCGCGGATCAGGGCGGGGGAGCCGGGATACAAGCCGAGGCGCTCCACCAGGCCCACGTAGTCCGCAAGCGGCGGCGGCGGCTCGTGCAGGAGGCGGGCGATGCCGGCGCGCCATTCCCCCGTGCGCTCCGCGGGGCCGGACAACAATTCATAGCGCCCCAGGCCCGCATGGGTGTCCAGCACGAACACCGGCGCGGGCTTGCGGGCCAGGGCGCGCAGCATCCAAACCAGCAGCGCGTGCTTCATGCAGTCGGCCGGATTGCCGGCATGGAAAGCGTGGCGGTAGTTCATGTGGCCGAAAGCTCGGCCAGCGGCCAGCGCGGGCGCGGCGCCACGTCCAGCGCGTCCGCCAGCCCCAGGCGCAGCCGTTCGATGCCGGCCCAGGCGACCATGACCGCGTTGTCCGTGCACAGCCGCACCGGCGGCGCCACCAGCGCCACGCCCCGGGTCGCCGCCGCACCCGACAGCGACGCCCGCACCGCCGCGTTGGCCGCGACGCCGCCTGCGACGACCAGGAGCCGCGCTTCCGGCATCATGGCCATCGCGTGCCCCGCACGGTCGGCCAACACTTCGGCCACGGCACGCTGGAACCCGGCCGCGATGTCGGCGGCCTCTTGCGGCGGCAGCGGCGACGGCAGGCCGGCGATGCGCTGAGCCACCGCGGTCTTCAGGCCGGAGAAGCTGAAATCGCAGCCCGCCCGGCCGCGCAACGGCTGCGGAAACGGATGCCGGGCCGCGTCGCCGCTGGCCGCGAGCCGCTCCAGCGCCGGGCCGCCGGGCCAGGGCAGGCCGAGCAGCTTTCCCACTTTGTCGAACGCCTCCCCCACCGCGTCGTCAATGGTGCCGCCGAGCCGGCGGTAGCGGCCCACGCCGTCCACCGCCATGCATTGGCAATGCCCGCCGGACAACAGCAGCAGCAGGTAGGGAAACGGCGCACCCTCCGCAACCAAGCCGGGCAGCCGTGCCGTCAGCGCATGGGCCTCCAGGTGATTGACCGCGACGAACGGCAAGCCGGCGCCGAGGGCCAAGCCCTTCGCCACCCCGGCGCCGACGATCAGCCCGCCGATGAGGCCCGGCCCGCAACTCGCTGCAACGCCGCCCAAATCGCCGAAATCGAGGCCGGCCTCGTCCATGCACCGCTGCACTAGGCCGGGCAGGTGCGCCAGGTGGGCGCGGGCGGCGATCTCCGGCACCACGCCGCCGAACGGGGCGTGGTCGGCCTGCTGGCTCAGCAGCGCCTCGGCCAGGATCGCGCCGTCCGGGGCCAGAATGGCGCAGGCCGTCTCGTCGCAGGACGATTCGATCCCAATTACAGGCTTTCGGGGTCGCAGGCCGTGCATCAGTCGGGCTTTCCTCCTTCGGCCCGATCTCATAGGACACCTGGATGCCAGACGCCCAGCCTGCGCTTGCCCCTGTGTTGCACAAAAGCCCCGCCGAAGGCGCTCCGAGCCACCATGGCCGCAGCCTGCCGCTGCGGGTGGGCACGCGCGGGTCGCCGCTCGCGCTGACGCAGACGCGGCTGTTCCTGTCGCTGCTGACCCGGTTCTGCCCGGTACTGGCGCCGGGGTTCAGCGACGAGCAGGTGTTTCAGCAGCACGTCATCCGCACCACGGGCGACCGGGTGCAGGACCGCTCGCTCGCCGACATCGGCGGCAAGGGGCTGTTCTCCAAGGAAATCCACGAGGCGCTGCTGGACGGGCGCATCGATTTCGCGGTGCACAGCCTCAAGGACTTGGAAACCGAGATGCCGCCCGGCATCGTGCTCGCCTGCACGCTGCGGCGGGAGGACGCGCGGGATGCGCTGATCCTCGGCCCTGGCTGCTTGCCGCCCCGGCCCGGCGACCCGCTCGCCGTGCTGCCGCCGGGCGCCGTGATCGGCACCAACTCGCTGCGCCGGCAGGCGCAACTGCTGCACGCCCGGCCCGACCTGCGCATGGAATTGCTGCGCGGCAACGTGCAGCCGCGGATCGCCAAGGTGATGCGCGGCGACTGCACCGCGAGCCTGCTGGCGCTCGCCGGGCTGCGCCGCCTGGGGCTGGAAAGCGAGGCGGTCCTGCCGCTCGACCCCGACGCGATGGTGCCGTCGGCCTGCCAGGGCATCGTGGGCATCACCGTGCGCCGGAACGACACGGTGCTGCGGGAGCTGCTGGCCGGGATCGAGGACCCGGAAGCGCGCGCCGTGTCCACGGCGGAGCGCAGCCTGTTGGCCTCGCTGGACGGCTCCTGCCGCACGCCGATCGGCGGCCATGCCCGGCTGCTGCCGGCAGCGCCGGGGCAGGTGCCGCGGCTGCACCTGACGGGCTTGGTCGCGCGGGCGGACGGGTCGTTCCTGTTGAAGCGCGGCCTGCACGGCTCGGCGGACGACGCCGCGCGGCTGGGTGCCGAGCTGGGCGCCAGCCTGCGGGCCGACAGCCCGCGCGACATTTTTGCCTAAAGGCGTCTTGGTCACGCGCCCCGAGCCGGGCGCGTCCGAGACGGCCCGGCGCCTGCGGGCGCTGCATCACGATCCCATCATCGCGCCGCTGCTGCAAATCCGGCCGCTCGCGCTTGCGCCGTTCGGGGAGGTGGGGGCGGTGCTGGTCACCAGCGGCAACGCCGTGCCGTTCTTGCCGGCCAGCCTGCAGGACGTGCCGCTGCTGGCGGTGGGCCATGCCACGGCCGGCCGCGCCCGGTCGGCGGGATTTTCCAAAGTCGCCAGCGCGGACGGCGACGCGGCGGCGCTGGCCGAATTGACCCGGCGGGCCTGTCCGCCCGGCACCGCCTTGCTGTTCGCCACCGCGCGGGGACAGGGCGCGCCGCTCGCCGCGGCGCTGCGGGCGCATGGCTTTGCCGTGCATCGCCGGGCCGTGTATGCCGCCCGCCCCGCCGCCCGGATGCCGCCCGCCGCCACGCGGGCCTTGCGGGATGGCAGCTTGGCGGCGGCGCTGTTCCTGTCGGCGGAAACCGCCCGCGCGTTCGTGCGGCTGCTGCCGCCGCCGCTGCATCCCGCCTTGGCCGCGGTGGATGCCTTGGCGATTGGCCGGCCGGCGGCGGACGCGCTGTGCGTCTTGCCCTGGCGTCGCGTGCGCGTCTCGGCTAAGCCGACACAGGACTCATTATTGGCATTGCTATGACCGAACCAGACGCGCCCGACCCCATCCCTTCCACCCCGGCGGGACCGCCCGAGCGCGTCCGGATCGAGGGGCCGCCCCCGCGACCGCGCCCCGATTTCCTGCCGACGCTGTATCTGCTCGGCTTCCTGGTGCTCGCCGGGGCGCTGTTCTACCTGTATCGCAACCCCGGCGTGCCCGCCGGGGTGGAACAGGAAGCGGCGCGGGCTGATGCCTTGCAGCAGCAGGTGGCCGCGCTGACCAACCGCTTGAACGATCTGGAGCAGCGGGCGGTGCCGGCCGCGAGCGTCGGGGCGCTGGACGGACGGATTTCCGCCTTGGAACCGAGGCTGTCCGCCGTGGAGCAGCGTCCGACCCCGGTGCCGCAGCCGGACTTCGGCCCGATCACCGCGCAGCTTGAGGCCAGCGTTTCCAAGCAGGACGCCGCGCTGTCCAAGCAGGGGGCCACCCTTCAAGACCTCGGCGACCGGCTCGGCACGGTGGAGGGTCGGGTGGCGACGGCGGAGAAGCAGGATGCCGCCGGCTTCAAGGGGCTGACCGACCGGCTCGGCACGGTGGAGGGCCGGGTGGCGGCGGCGGAGAAGCAGGACGCTGCCGGCATCCAAGGGCTGACCGACCGCCTCGGCGCGGTCACGGGCCAGGTGTCCGCGATGCAGGTGCAGGATGCCGCCAGCTTTCAAGGGCTGACCGACCGGCTCGGCGCAATCGAGGGCCGGGTGGCCGCGGCGCAAGATCAGGACGCCGCCAGCCTTCAAGGGCTGACGGACCGGCTTGGCACGGTGGAAGGCCGGGTCGCGGGGTTGGAGAAGCAGGACAGCGCCATCGCCGGGCAGCTCGGCGGCGTCGCGGAGCGGGCGCAACGCACGTCGCGCATCCAGGTCGCCGCCGCCGCGCTGGACGCCGGGCAGAAGCTGGGCGAAATCCCCGGCGCGCCGCCCGCCTTGGCCCGCTTCGCCTACAACGCGCCGCCGACCGAGGCCGGGCTGCGCCTGTCCTTCAACACCGCGGCGGAGGCGGCGCAGAGCGCGAGCCAGCCCGGCGCCATGGAGGGTCAGCCCTTCGCGTCCCGGCTTTGGACCCGCGCGCAGCAATCGCTGTCGGTGCGCCAGGGCGACCGCGTAGTGCTGGGCGACCCGGTGGCCGGCGTGCTGGCCCATGCACGGCAGGGGTTGGACGCAGGGGACCTTTCCGGCGCGGTGTCCGCGCTGGACGGGCTGAGCGGCCCGGCGGCGGCGGCGATGGCCGATTGGGTCGGCCAGGCCCGCGCGCTGCTGGACGCCCGGTCTGCGCTCGCCACCATGGCGGCCCGCGGCTGATGCGCGCCGTTCTCGGACTGACCGTCCTCGCGGCGGCGGCGATTGCGCTCGCGTGGTGGGTGGCCGGGCTGCCCGGCACGGTGTCGGCGACGGTTGGCGACACGACGTTCTCGACCTCCAGCCCGGTCGCGTTGGTGCTGCTCGCCCTGCTGTTCCTGGTGATCTACTTCGTGATTCGGGCTTTGGCGGCGCTGATGCGCGCGCCGCGCGCCGCCCGACGCAGCCGGCAGCGGCGCAACCGCGTGCGGGGCAACAACGCCGTGACCCGGGCCTTGGTGGCGCTGGCCGCGAGCGACTCCGACGCTGCGCAGCGCGAAGCGGAACGCAGCCGGCGCCTGCTGGGCGACACGCCGCTGACGCTGCTGCTCACGGCCCAGGCGGACCGCCAAGCCGGGCGGGAGGACGCCGCCGCGGCCACGTTCCGGCAGCTTGCCGGGCGCAAGGACGCGGCGTTCCTGGGGCTGCGCGGCCTGATGCGCCAGGCGACGGCGCGCGAGGACTGGGCCGCGGCGGACGAGCTGGCGCGACAAGCCGAAACGGTGCGGCCCGGCGCGCGGTGGCTGCAGGAGGAACGCCGGACCTTGGCGCTGCGCACGGAGAACTGGGCCGACGCGCTGCGCTTGTCCGGCCCGAACCTGCGCGCGCCGCTGGCCGTCGCCGCCGCCGAAGCGGAGCGGGACCCCGCGGCGGCGCTGCGCTACGCCAAGCAGGCCTGGACCGCGAGCCCGACGCTGGCGCCCGCCGCCATCGCCTACGCGAGCCGCCTGCGTGCCGCGGGCAAGGCCGGCAAGGCCAACGACGTGCTGCGGCGGTCCTGGGCGACGCAGCCGCATCCCGACATCGCCATGGAATACATGGCGGACCTGGACGACAAGCAAGACCGCCTCCGGGCGGCGAGCGGTCTCGCGCAGCAGAACGCCAACCACCCCGAAAGCCATCTGCTGCAGGCACAGGCGGCATTGGACGCCGGGATGACGAAAGAAGCCCTGCGCCACATCAAGGCCGTGCGCGCCGCTGGGCTGAACCAGCGCCGGGTTTGGGTGCTGCTGGCCGACATCGCGGACCAGGGGGGCCATGGCAACGAGGCGCAGGACGCCTTGCGTCACGTTGCGGCGGCGGACCCCGACCCGTTCTGGCGCTGCGCCGCGTGCGGCACCGCCCATGCCCGATGGCACCCGGTCTGCGACGCCTGCAACACGCCCGGCGAGATCGATTGGGTGCAGTCCAGCCAAACCGCCGTCGTGCGGCAGGCGCCGTTGCTGGACCACGCGGGCGGCAGCAGCGGGAGCCTGGCCCCGATCTGACGGGAGCGGCGCTTACGCCAGCGGCTGAATGCCTTCCATCCACGACGGATGACGCTCCGCTCATCCGTCCTACGCGGCACCATTTCGTAGGACGGATCAGCGCAGCGTCATCCGTCACCGGCTGCCCCGGACAGGTCGGACCAGTCGGCTGCTGGTATTACAAGGGCAGGGTGCGAGTTTCGCCGAAGCCCAGCACGTCGAACGCCTCCGTCGGCAGCCCGGCGCGGTCGCGCGCCTGTTGCAGCGCGTCCACCGGGGCGTTTATGGCCTCGTCCGTGAGCTGGAAGGTGCCGAAGTGCATCCCGATGGCCCGGCGGGCGCCGAGGTCGGCGCGGGCCTGCACCGCCTCGGCCGGGTCCATGTGGACGGGCTGCATGACCTCGCGCGGCAGGTAGGCGCCGACCGGCAGCAGGGCGACTCCCGGCGCGCCGAGCCGGTCGCGGATCGCCGCCCAGTGCGGACCGGCCCCGGAGTCGCCGGCGAACAACAGGCGGCCCCCCGCCATGTCCAGCATGAAGCCGGCCCACAGCGTCCGGTTGCGGTCACGGAGGCCGCGCGCCGCGAAGTGCCGGGCCGGCGTCGCCGTGACCTGGACAGGGCCGGCCATGGCGGTCTGCCACCAGTCAAGCTCAATCGCGCCCGGCACGCCGGCGTCGCGCAGCGGCCCCGCGTTGCCGAGCGTCGTCAGCAGCAGCGGCCGGAAGCGCCGGTGCAGCGCCTGCAGGCTCGGCAGGTCCATGTGGTCGTAATGGTTGTGCGACACCAGAACCGCGTCGATGGGCGGCAGCGCCTCCAGCGCCAGGCCCGGGGGGCGCACCCGGCGCGGTCCCATCCATTGCACGGGGGAGCAACGCTCGCTGAAGATCGGGTCGGTTAGGACCCTGAACACGCCGCCCGGCCCCGGCAGCCGGATCAGGAAGGTGCTGTGGCCGATGAAGGTCAGGCTGACCTGGCCCGCCTCGACGGCATCGCCGGGCGGGGGAAAGGCCGGGTTGGGGACGTGGACGGGCCAGCGCGCCCGTTGCCGGTTCAGTTGCCAGCGCAGCACGGCGCCCAGCCCCCGGGCCTGGGAGGCGCCGGGGTTGAAGAAGTGCTCGCCGTCGAAGTGGTCGCTCACCGGGGGCTTTACCGGCATCGCGCCACGCCCAGCAAGGCCGGATCGACCGCGGCGCCGCCGCGCACCAGCGCGCCGGCCGGGGCGTGCGGCCCCACCGCGCGGCGCCAGCCAAACGGGGAGGAGCAGGCAGGTTCGACCGGCGGGCGCAGCGGCTCCGCCGCCGCGCAACAGGGTGCGAGGGCCGCGATGGCCAGGAAGGGATGCAGCATGGCCGCATCCTGGCCCGGGTTCCCGCCTGCTGCAACACGGCCCGGTTGATAGGGCGGTCCTGCCTGTTCCGGGAGCCGGTGACGGCACCGCTACTTCCAGCTTGAAAGATAGAACCGCGGCAGCTCGTCGCTGAACGCCTTGAAGTTCAGCCCGCGGCTCATCGCGTAGTTGGTGACAAAGGTGAACAGCGGCGCGAAGTAGGCGCGCTCGGTGATGCGCTTGATCGCCGCGTTGTAGGAAGCGCGGCGCTTGTCGGGGTCGGTGCTGCTGCCGCCTGCCTCCACCATGGCCTGCAGTTCGGGGTCGCGCGCGTAGTCCTGCCGGCCGCCGGTGAAGAAGTACGGCATAAAGGCGGAAACATCGTTGATCGAATAGCTGCCCCAGCTTCCCAGCTCCATCGGGTTCTTGCCCTCGGTGCTGCGCTGGACCACGGCGCCGGCCTGAAGCTCGCTGACCTTCGCTTGGATGCCGACGGCCGCCAGGTAGCTTTGGACGGCGCTCTGCCATTGCGGCAGCAGGTAGCCGACGATCTCGGTCGTGAAGCCTTGGGGGTAGCCGGCTTCGGCCAGCAGCGCGCGGGCCTTGGCCGGGTCGTACTCGTACTTGGTGGCGATGGCCTGGTCGCAGCCGAACTGGGTGGGGAAGCACGGCGCGTCCAGCACGCGGGAGCCGCCGGGCATGAACTGCTTGGCCATGGTTGGCCGGTCCAGGGCGTGCAGGACCGCTTGGCGCACCTTTGGGTTGGTCAGCGGGTTGTCGGCCCCGGTCCGCCCGGCGCTGTCCATGTTCAGGTACGCGACCCTCATGCTTTCCTGGCGCATGGTCTGCAGGGCCGGCATCCGGTTGAAGCTGTCGATCTGGTCCGGGTTGAACATCCAAATCCAGTCGGCCTGGTTGCCCAGGAGCGCCGACATCTCGCCGGTCGTGTCCGCCACCGTTTTGATGACCAGGCGGCGTATGGCGGGCTTGCCTTTGGGGCTGTCGAAGTAGTCGTCGTTGCGCTCCATCTCGATCTGGCCCGCGCCGTCCACCAGCGTGATGCGATACGGGCCGGTGCCGACCGGCGCCTTGGAGTACTCGGCCCCCACCCGCTCCCGGTAGGCCTTCGGGTAGATCGGCAGCACCATCGCGATGTATTCGAGCGCCGCCGGGAACACGCGCTTCAGCTTGATGCGCACATGGAGGTCGTCGATGGCCTCGGCGCCCGCGATGAAGCTGAAGTTGCTGGGCACCGCCACCTGCTTGTCGGCCAGGGTGCTTTGCACCGTGTAAACCACGTCCGCCGCGGTGAACGGGCTGCCGTCGTGGAACTTGACGTTTGCGCGCAGCTCGAACTCGATGGTCGTGTCGTCGGCGTAGCGCCACGACGTGGCGAGCAGCGGCTTCAACTGGAAGGTTTCGGGATCGCGGTAGATCAGCGTATCCCAGGCGTGGTGCGCCACCACCAGCCCGGTGCGCAGCGTGTTGTAATAGGGATCGACGTCCGGCACCGCGTCCCGCCATGCGACCCGCAGCGTGTCCTGCGCCTTCTGCGCCGCCGCCGGACTGCCCGCCAGCAGGCCCGCAGCGAGGGACAAGCCGCTGAGCAACAGGCACGTCCGCATTGTCCACCCCCCGGCATCGCGAGGATTAAACGTTACGTGCGTGCGCCTACCAGCGCAATGCTGCAATGCGTCAGCCGGCCCGCCCCCGATTGCTACCCCATCGTCGCGTTGAACGCGCCGCCGTCCAGCAGCAGGTTCTGCCCCACGATGAAGCCCGAGGACGCGGCGCACAGGAACACGCAGGCATCGCCGAACTCGGCGGGGTCGCCGACCCGGCCGGCCGGGGTCCGCTGGGCGCGCTCCTGCAGCAACTCGTCCACCGAACGCCCGGCCTGTTCCGCGGCCTCCGCAGTGTTGGCGCGCAGCCGGTCCGTGAGAAAAGGACCCGGCAGCAGGTTGTTGATCGTGACGTTGTGCCGCGCCACCTGCCGGGCCAGGCCGCCCACGAACCCCGTCAGCCCGGCCCGCGCCCCGTTGCTCATGCCCAGCGTCGGGATCGGCGATTTCACGCTGGCCGAGGTGATGTTGACGATTCGCCCGAACCGCCGCGCCGCCATGCCGTCCACCACGGCGCGGATCAGCGCGATGGGCGTCAGCATGTTGGCGTCGAGCGCACGGAGCCAGTCCTCGCGCTCCCAGTCCCGGAAATCGCCGGGCGGCGGGCCGCCGGCGTTGTTCACCAGGATGTCGGGATCGGGGCAGGCGGCGAGCGCGGCTGCGCGGCCGTCCTCCGTCGCGATGTCCCCGGGCGCCGTCGTTACCGTGGCGCCCGTGGCGGCGCGGATCTCGTCCGCCGTGCGCTCCAGCGCGCCGGAGGTCCGCGCCGTGATCGTCACCGAAACGCCTTCCCGCGCCAAGGCCATGGCGCAGGCGCGTCCCAGACCCTTGCTCGCGGCGCACACCAAGGCGCGCTTGCCGTGCAAACCCGTGTCCATCGTCAGTCCTCCCTTGCGGATGCGCCCGGCATCTCGGCGTCCAGGATTTGGCGCCATCGGTCCGGGATCGGCGCGGGCCGGCGCGTCGCCGCTTCGACGCAGACGTGCACGAAACAGCCTTCCGCCGCGGCGGTGTCCGCGCCGTCCCGGAACACGGCGACCTCGTGCCGAATCGAACTGGTGCCCAGCCTGGCGAGCCGCAGCCCGGCGGTCAGTGGGTCGGGGGCGGCCTTGGAATGGTATCGGCAACTGCTTTCGGCGACCATCAGCACGTGGCTGCATCCTTGCCAGGCCAAGATGCCGCACTGCACCAGAAAATGGGTGATTGCCGTATCGAAAAAGCTGTAATACGCCGCGTTCACGTGCCCGAACACATCGTTGTCCCTCCAGCGCGTGGTGATCGGGAGGAAGCGGCGATAACGGCACGCAGGCCGGGCGAAGCTCTGCTCATGGGGTGGGGATCATGGCGATCCCTGCGCCACCGCGCCAGAGCTGTACGCCGTGCCATGCGCCGTCAGCCAAGGAATCTCCGCCCATGCTGCGCTTCATGCTGTTGCTTGCCATCCCGGCCGCCGCCGGGTGCATGTCCCCCGGCCGCGCCGCCGCCCATGCCATCCTGCTGGACAGCGAGCCGGCGGCGCGCGCCACCGTGCCGCCGGGGCCGACCGGGATCAGGCTGCGCTTCAACAGCCGGATCGACCATGCGCGCTCCCGCCTAGCGCTGCGCAGCGGCGGGGAAGAGCGGGTGCTGGCGCTCGACCCGGCAAGCCCGGCGGATGTCATGGCCGCATCCTCCGTTCTCGCGCCCGGCGATTGCGTGCTGCGCTGGCAAGTGCTGGCGGTGGACGGGCACATCACGCGGGGCGAGGTGCCGCTGACCGTGCAGGCCCAGCCTGGGCAGACCCAATCTGGGCAGGCCCAGTCTGTGAAGGCGCCATGACATGGCGCTGCTGATCGACCTGTTCGGCTACCTGTCCATCATCCTGCACGGCCTGACGGTGGGCGCGCAGAGCATGGCGGTGGGCGGCGTCCTGTTCCTGGTCTTCCTTGCGCGGCCCTTCGCGGCGACGCTGCCGGACGGGGCGCTGCTGGCCCGGCGCACCGGCGTCGTCGCGGGCTGGAGCGCGCTCGCCCTGGTGGCTTGCGAACTGCTGGCCGTCGCCTTGCAGGTTGCCGTGCTGATGGGCAGCGTGGACCTCAGCCTCCCCGAAGCGTTGACGGCGCAGTTCGCGGTGGCCGGCCTGGTCAAGGCCGCCGCGGCCGGGGTGCTGGGAGCCGTCCTGCTGGCGCGCCGCCCGGCGCCGGCGCCGGCGCTGCTGGGGCTGTGCGGCGCCGTGCTGCTGGCGGCGGTGATGACGACCCATGCCGCGGCGCGGCTCGCCCATGGCCCCGTGCTGCTGGCCGCGACCGGGCTGCACATCCTGGGCGCCGCGATCTGGATCGGCGGCATTCCCTTTTTCATCGTGGCGCTGCGCCGGCTGCGGGACGGGGCCGCGTTCCGCCGGGTGGGCGCGCGGTTCTCGCGGATCAGCATGGTCGGCGTCGCCTGCATCCTCGTGTCGGCCGCGACGATGACGTGGTTCTACATCGGCTCCTGGAACGCGGTCTATGGCACCGCCTACGGGGTGATGGTGGGGGCCAAGGCCGCCATGTTCGCGGCCTTGCTGCTGCTGGGCTTGGGCAACTTCCTGGTGGTGGAGCGGCTGCGGGCCGATCCCGCGACGCCCGTGCTGCGGATGCGGCGCTTCGCCGAGGTGGAGGTCGGCATCGGTTTCAGCATCTTCTTCGCCGCTGCCTCCTTGACCTCCGTGCCGCCGGCAGTGGACCTCACGCAGGACCGCGTGACCTGGGCCGAGATCGCCGAGCGCAACACGCCGCGCTGGCCGCGGCTTGCGTCACCGGACCACGACACCCTGGCGCTTTCGGAACTGCAGACGCAGTTGGACGCGGAGGCCGCCCGCGCCAAGGCCGCGCCGCCGCCGGCGGTCGTGCCAGGATCGGGCGAACTGCCGGCGCGCAACGCCGCCGACATCGCCTGGAGCGAGTACAACCACCATTGGGCCGGGCTGTTCGTGGTCGCCGTGGGCCTGCTGGGGTTGCTGCAGCACGCGGGCCTGCGCGCGGCGCGGCACTGGCCGTTGCTGCTGCTGGGCTTGGCGGGGTTTCTCTTCGTGCGGTCGGACTCCGAAGTCTGGCCGTTAGGCGATGTCGGCCTTCTTGAAAGCCTGCGCGACGTGGAGGTGCTGCAGCACCGCGTATTCGTCGTGCTGATCGCGGCGTTCGCGCTGTTTGAATGGGGCGTGCGCACCGGGCGGCTGCGCCGCCCCGGGGCGGCGCTGGTGTTCCCGCTGCTGACGGCGGCGGGCGGGGCGCTGCTGCTGACCCACAGCCATGCCATCGCCAACGTCAAGGACCAGTTGTTGATCGAGATGTCGCACACGCCGCTGGCGCTGGCCGGGATCGGCGCGGGCTGGGCGCGCTGGCTTGAGCTGCGGGCCGACAGCCCGATCCGGCGCATGGCGGGCTGGGCCTGGCCGGTCTGCTTCCTGATGGTCGGCGCGATCCTGCTGCTTTACCGGGAAGCCTGAAGCGCCGGGCGTTCCCCGGCCGGCACGAGGCTGTCCCGCGCAGACAGGAAACCCGGCCCGGCGGCCAGAAGCCACAGCACCGCGAAGAAAACAAAGCCCTGCGCCATCGTGCCGAGCAGCCTCGCGCTGCGCCGCGCCGAGTGTGAAACGTGAACCCAGCGACTCGGGGAAGGCCGGTTTGGGGCGGAAGCCAGGACCACGTGCATCATAGACCCTTTTTGTTCGTTGAAGGTTCCTGCTCCACTCTGCCAGCACCGCGAGTGGCAATGTTCACTTTATGTTCCAAATTGGGCTTGGGTCAAGCCCCTATGCCGGCCGGGTCCAGGCGCCTCGGGACGGCCACACCGCAGGCCGCCCGACACAACAGGACGCGCTTCGGCGTGTGTCAGGCCGCCGGGCCGGCCAAAAAAACCGCGACCTGCTTGAGCAACGCGCCGAGCCGGATCGGCTTCTGCAGCACGACCAGCCGCCCGCCGGTGAGAAAGGACGCGACCGGCGCCAGTTCGTCGCGGTTGTAGCCGGTCAGGAGGATGCAAGGCATTCCCGGCCAGCGCCGCTGCGCTTCTCCGATCAGCGCCAGCCCATCGGCGCCCGGCATGGACAGATCGGTGATGAGCAGGTCGGCCGGCTCGCCGTGCTCCAACCGCGAAAGGGCGGGCGCCGTGCTGCTGAAGCTCTCGACGGCGTAGCCGGACGCTTCCAACATCTCCTCCATCGCTTCGAGCACCTCGGCGTCGTCATCGACCAGCATGATGCGGCGCGGCTCTGCGGCGGCTGCCGGGGCGCCGCCCGCCGCATCCGCCGGGGCGCGAGCCTCGGGAGGGCGGGCTTGGGGCAGGAACAGGCTCGCCGTGGTGCCCTGCCCAGCCTGGCTGCGCAGCACCAGCGCGCCGCCGGACTGCTCGGCGAAGCCGCGCGCCATCGCAAGGCCCAGGCCCGTGCCGCGTCCCCTTGCCTTGGTGCTGAAAAACGGCTCGGTGGCGCGTTTCAGCACGGCGGGGGACATGCCGGACCCGGTGTCGCCGACGTCGATCCGGATGAGGCGCCCCGCCCTCAGTCCGGCCGCGGCGCCGTCCGACAACTCGGCCGCAAGCCTGAGCGTGTGGACAGGCCCTGACCCGTCAGCCGGCTCCTCGCCGTCCATCGCGTCCCGGGCGTTGGCCGCAAGCTTGGCCAGCGCCGTTTCGAGCTGGTTCTTGTCCACCCAGGCCGGGGGCAGGGCATCGGGCAGGGCGAGTTCGACGGCGACCCGGCCGCCCAGGGTGCCGGCCAAGGCATCGCGCAGGCCGGTCAGCAGTTGGCCGATGTCGGTTTCCTGGGCTTGCAGGGGGCTGCGCCGGGCAAAGCTCAGCAGGTGCCGGGTGACCACCGCGCCGCGCTCGGTCGCATCCACGATCAGCCCGGCCAGCCGTTCCACCGCGGCGGCGTTGTTCGGGCGCCGCTGGATCAGCCGGGCGCCCCCGGCGATGGCCTGCAGCACGTTGTTGAAGTCATGCGCGACGCCGCCGGCCAATTGGCCCAAGGACTCCAGGCGCTGCGCGTGCCAAAGACGTTCCTGGGCTGCAACCCGCTCCGCCGCCGCGTCCGTCGCGCGCTGCTCCAAGGTCGCGCCCAGGTTTCGCGCCGCGACTTCTGCCGCCCGGCGCTCCGAGATGTCCAGCACGGCAACGACGACGCCAGCCAGCCGCCCGTTGCCGTCGCGGGTCAGCGCCGCGTGGCTGGCGGCCCAGACATGGCTCGCGTCGGCCCGCACCAGGCGGCTCTCGATCCGGAACGGCTCCCCGGTGGCGAGCATCCGGGCGTGCTGCTGCAGGTGCGACGTGCGGTCTTCGGGGTGCGTCATGTCGTGCAGCGTGAGCGTTTGCAGGCGCGCCTCCCCATGGCCGGTCAACCGGCAATAACAGTGGTTTGCCAGGTGGATGCGCCCGTCCAGCCCGGTTTGCACGATGCCGATCGGAGCGTAATCCACGATGGCGCCGAGCTGGGCCTCCACGTCGCGCAGCGCCGCTTGCGATTGGCGGAGCGTCCGCTTGAGATGGCCGCTGCGCCGCCAGCCGAGCAGCAGCGCCGCCGGCATCGCATATTGCATGTACCGCAGCATGCGTGCCGTTGGCAGTTGGGCCTGGATCGCGCGTTGTGGTCTGATCATGGGTCCACAACGCCGCATGGCGGCGTCGGCTCCCGCTGGACCTTTCGACGCGGCATCGAACCTGCATCGGCTTGGGCGTTCCGAGCCGGCGCCGGCGTCAGGCCGCCGCTTCGCGCCTACGTCGGCCGGGCAGCGCGGCTTCCGGCGTGCCGTCGTCGGGCGTTTGCAGGGCTGTCAGCAAAGCCTTGCGCAACACGGCCAGCTTGCGCTCGTTCTCGATCTTCAGGCCGAACACGTCTTTGACATAGAACACATCGACCGCCCGCACGCCGTAGGTCGTGACGTGGGCGGAGGCGATCTGCAGCCCTTGCTCGCTGATCGCCGCCGTCACGTCGTGCAGCAGCCCCGGGCGGTCGCGGCCGTTCACCTCCAGCACGGTATGCGTGTTGCTGGCGCGGTTATCGACCACGACCCGCGGCGGAACGTGGATCGCCCGCATCCGCCGGCCCAGCAGCGCCCGGGACGCCCGGCGGATCTCGCCGGCCAGCGCCAGCCGTCCGGACAGCGCCTGGTCGATCAGCACGTGGAGGCGCGCCAGGCGGTGCGGCGCGTCGAAGGCGCCCCCGGCCGTGTCCTGGATCCAGAACGTGTCGAGCGCGCTGCCGTTGGTCAGCGTGTGGATGCGCGCGTCCACGATGGAAGCGCCCGCCACCGCGAGCGCGCCCGCGATCCGGCTGAACAGCCCGGCGTGGTCGGCGGTGTAGATCGTCACCTCCGTCACCGCGCGGGACGGCAGCGGCTCGGTATCCACGGTGAGCGGCGCGCCCCGGCGCTCCGCGTCGCGGATCAGCCGGGCGTGGCGGGCGTGCGTTTCGGGATCGAAGCTGAGCCAATAGCCGGGGTAGCCCAGGCCGTAGTAGAAGTCGCGGTCCGCTTCCGGCCAGTCGGTCAGGTAGTGCCCGGCCGCTTCCTTGGCCCGCGCCACTCGCACGTCGCGCTCGGTGGTGGCGAGGCCGCCGGCCAGCACGTCGGCGACCCGGGAATACAGCTCCCGCAGCAGGGTCGCTTTCCAGCCGTTCCAAACCTTGGCGCTGACGGCGCGCATGTCGGCGACGGTCAGCACCAGCAGCAGCTTGAGCCGTTCCGGCGATTGGATGGTGTCGGCCAGGTCGAGGATGGTCTTGGGGTCGTCGATGTCGCGCTTGAACGCGGTTTGGCTGAGCAGCAGGTGATGCAGCACCAGCCAGCTCGCCGTGTCCGTTTCCTCGGCGGACAGGCCGATGGCCGGGCCGATCTGGACCGCAAGCTCGGCCCCAAGCTCGGAATGGTCGCCGCCGCGGCCCTTGGCGATGTCGTGCAGCAGCGTCGCGGCGTAAAGCGCCCGGCGGGATTGCAGGTCCTCGACCAAACCGGAGGCAATGGGCGCCACGTCCGCCAGCTCGCCCCGTTCCAGGGCGTTGAGCACGCGCACCGCCTCGATCGTGTGCTCATCCACGGTGAAGACGTGATAGGTATCGAACTGCATCTGCCCGACGATGCGCGCCCAGTCCGGGATGTAGCGGCCCAGGAAGCCGGTCTCGTTCAGGACCGCCAGCCACTTCGCGCCGTCCGCGCGGCTATGCTCGCCGTCCCGCCCGCAGAGCAGGTCGAGGAAAAGCTCGGCCGCCGCCGGGGTGCCGCGAAGCTGGATCGCCCCGCGCTCGTGACGGATCAGCGCCCGCAGCGCCAACGGATGAAGTTCCAGCGCCCGGTCCCGCGCCACCTGCAGGATGCGCAGCATGGCGATGGGATGGTGGCCGAACTGCCGGCCCGGCGCGGACATCAGCTTGCCGTCCGCCAGCACGAAGCCCTGCTCCAGCAGCGCCGCGTCGGTGGCGGCCGCCAGCGCCGGCGGCCCCAGGGCGGCCCGCACGATGGCCGGCTCCAGCACCATGGTGATCCGGGTGATCTCGCGCGCGGTCAGGAAGTAGTGGCGCATGAACCGCTCGACGCCGTCCTGCCGGCCGTGGCGGATGTAGCCCATGCGGGCGCCGACAACGGGCTGCAGGTCGAAGGTCAGCCGGTCCTCGGCGCGCCCGGCGATGTAGTGCAGGTGGAAGCGCACGGTCCACAGGAAGTCCCAGGACCGCCGGCCGTGCTTGGCTTCCTGGTGGGTGAGGATGCCGCCGCCGGGGCTGTCGGGACCGACCAGCTCGCCCATCACCTGGGTGCCGAACACGTAGCGCGACATCCAGTACAGCGTTTGCACGTCGCGCAGCCCGCCGCGGCCTTCCTTGATGTTGGGCTCGACCAGGAACGGCGTTTCGCCGTAGCGGTGGTGGCGGGCGTCGCGCTCCGCCTGCTTGGCCGCGATGAAGCCGCCGGCGTCGATGCAGGACTGCTTGAAGCGCGCCCCGAACGCCTCGAACAGTTCGGCGTCGCCGGCCAGCAGCCGCGCGTCCAGCAGCGCGGTGCGCACGGTGAGGTCCCGCTCCGCTTCGGCGATGCACTCCGCGACCGACCGCGTGGCGTGGCCGACCTTGAGGCCGAGGTCCCAAAGGAAGTACAGCACGAACTCGACCGCGGCGAGCGTCGGCGCGGCGGGGCGGTCCGCGGTGATGAACAAGAGGTCGATGTCGCTGAACGGCGCCAGCACGCCGCGCCCGTAGCCGCCGGTGGCGACCACGGCCATTCGCCCGGCCTGGGCCGGGACGGCCATCCGTTCGGGGGCCGGGTCCGCATGGAGGCCGGTCGCGCTGGCGGCGCAGGCGTGGTCGCGCAGCGCCCCGATCACGCCGTCGGTCAGCCGACCCAGCAGGCGTCCGGCCTGCAGCCCGCTCATGCCTCCGGCCTCGAACCGTTCCTGCACGTGGTGCTGCACGCGGGTCAGGTAGCGGCGGAAGACGCTGAGCGCGGCGTCGCGCGGGGGCGGCCCGCCGCCAACCGCGGCGCCGCGGAGCGCCGTGGTCAGCAGCGTGACGGCCTCCTCGGGCCGGTCGGGCAAAGGCAGGATTTGGGACATCAACCCTATGTTACTCCCGGATGCGCTGGGGGAACAGCAGCGAGTGCTTTGAGGCGATAGAGAATCTCCACCGCGTCCCGGGGCGTCAGGCGGTCGGGATCGACCTCCTCCAGCGCGTCCCGCAACGCATCGGGCGGCGGGGCGGCGGGGACGGGATCGTGGGCGGCGGGGGCCAACTGGGCGAACAGCGGCAGTTCCGCCGGCCTGCCGTGGCGGGCCTTCTCCAACGCGCCCAGCAGGGCGGACGCCCGGCGCACCGTGGCCTGCGGCACGCCGGCCAGTTGCGCCACGTGCACGCCCCAACTGCGGCCGGCTGCGCCCTCCGCGACCTCGTGCAGGAACACGACGCTGCCGCGCCATTCCTTGACCCGCATCGTGTGCGGGCGCAGCCGGGGCATCTGCGCCGCCAGGTCCGCCAACTCGTGGAAGTGCGTCGCGAACACCGTCCGGCAGCGGACCTGGCCGTGCAAGGCTTCCAGCACCGCCCAGGCGATGGCCAGGCCGTCCAGCGTGCTGGTGCCGCGGCCGATCTCGTCCACGATCACCAGCGACCGCGGGCCGGCCTGGTGTAGGATGGCCGCGGTTTCCGTCATCTCCACCATGAAGGTGCTGCGCCCGCGCGCCAGGTCGTCGGCGGCGCCCACCCGGCTGAACAAGCGGTCCACCACGCCGACCCGGGCGCTTTCCGCCGGCACCGGCAGCCCGGCCTGCGCCAGGATGGCGATCAGCGCGCTCTGCCGCAGGAAGGTGCTCTTGCCCGCCATGTTCGGCCCGGTCAGCAGCAGCACCCGCCGCGCCGCCGACAGGTCGCAGTCGTTCGGCACAAAGGCCGCCGTGCCCCCCAGCGCGTCCTCCACGACGGGATGGCGCCCGGCGACGATGCAGAACTCGTCGCCCTCCGTGACCGCCGGGCGGCACCACCGCCCGCCTTCGGCCAGACGGGCGCAGGATTGCAGCGCGTCCAGCCGGGCCAGCGTGTCGGCGCAGGCGGTGATGGCATCGGCCTCCGCGAGCACGGCTTGCACCACCGTCGCGAACACCAGCCGTTCCCGCGCCGCCGCCCGGTCGGCGGCCTCGCTGATGCGGCGGTCGAGGTCGGCCAGCTCCGCGCAGCCGAAGCGGGCGCCGTTGGCCATGGCCTGGCGCAAGGTGAGGTCCGGATGCGCCTGCAGCCGCTCAACGGCCACCGCGGGCGCCTCGATGACGTAGCCGAGTTGCGCGTGGTGCCGGATCTTGAGCGACGCCACGCCGTATCGCTGCGCGTAGTCGAGCGTCAGCCCGGCGATCACCCGGCGGCTGTCGTCCCGCAGCCGCCGCTCCGCGTCCAGCTCGCCATCGAAGCCCGCGGCGATCACCCCGCCGTCGTCGAGCCGCGCCGGCAGCGGGTCGGCCAAGGCGCGGGCCAGGAGGTCGCCGAGTGCCGGGTCGGTGTCGAGCGCCGCCTGGTCCAGGGGCGCGCTGGCCAGCGCCGCCGAAACCTGGCGGGCCGCGGCCAGCGTCTGCGCCACCGCGCCCAAGTCCCGCGGCGCGGCGCGTCCGACCGACAGCCGCCCGAGCGCGCGCGCCACGTCCGGCACGCCGCGCAGCGCCGCCCGTAGCTCGGCCACCGTGGTCGGCTGCAGCAGCATCCAGGCCCAGCCGTCCTGCCGCTGGGCGATGGCCTCCGGGTCCAGCAGCGGCCCGCCCAGCCAGGCCGCCAGCAGGCGGGCGCCGGGCGCGGTCAGCGTGCGGCCGACGGCGGCGAGCAAGGTGTGCGCGGTCCCGCCGTCCCGGGCGCGGGTGATCTCCAGGCTGGCGCGGGTCGCCGCGTCCAGCATCATCTGCCCGGCGAGCACCGCCGGCTGCGGCCGGGACAGCCGCGGCATCGCGCCGGCCTGCGTCGTGCGCACGTAGTCAAGCGTCATGGCGGCGGCGACCGCCTCCGCCTCCGTGAACGTGCCGAAGGCATCGAGGCTTGCGGCGCCGAACGCTTCCGCCACCCGGCGCTGGGCCGCGGCGGGGGCCAGGGCGACGGTGGCCGGGCCGCGGCGGTCGGACCAATCGCCTAACGGAACGTCATCCGGCGCCAGGATTTCCGCCGGCTCCAGCCGGCCCAGCAGCGGCGGCAGGTCGGCGGGGGAGGGGGCCGCGGTCTCGAACAGCCCGGTGGACACGTCGAGCCACGCGGCACCCAGCCCGGCGCCGACCCGGGCCAGCGCCAGCAGCAGGTTCGGGCGGTGCGCGTCGAGCAGGCTGTCCTCCGTCAGCGTGCCCGGCGTGACCAGGCGCACCACGGCGCGGCGCAGCGGACCCTTGCCGGTGCGGCCCTTGGCCGGCTCCATCTGCTCCGCCACCGCGACGCGGAAGCCGCGGCGGATCAGGCGGGACAAATAGGTTTCGGCCGCGTGCATCGGGACGCCGCACATCGGGATCGGCTCGCCGTTGTGCTCGCCGCGCCGGGTCAGCGCGATGTCGAGGGCGGCGGCGGCGGCCTCCGCGTCCGTGAAGAATAGTTCGTAGAAATCGCCCATGCGCAGGAACAGCAGGGCGTCCGGGTTGTCGGCCTTGAGCGCGAACCATTGGGCCATGGCCGGGGTCGCGCCTGCGGCGCTGGGGGCGGGGGACGCGCCGGCGGCGCTGGGCAGCTCCATCCCGCCATTCTAACAAACCATGCCGCACCTGCGAAGCGGCTGGGTTACGCGCCCGGTTCGGCTGGCGTATGCAGGTTGATCCGACCGGATGAACTCCGGCGCGCTTGAGGAGGCGACCTACCATGGCTGACGGCATCATCGAACCGCGCGTGGGCCGCGTTTCCGCCGAGGAGGCGCTGGCGCTGCACGCGGCCGGTCGGCCCGGCAAGCTGGAAACGCGCATCAGCAAGCCGCTGGTGACGGCGCGCGACCTCAGCCTCGCCTACTCGCCCGGCGTCGCCGAGCCGTGCCTCCATATCCGGCGCGATCCGGCGCTGGCCTACGACTACACGACCAAGGGCAACATGGTCGCCGTGGTCTCCAACGGCACGGCGGTGCTGGGCCTCGGCAACCTGGGCGCGCTCGCCTCCAAGCCGGTGATGGAGGGCAAGGTCGCGCTGTTCAAGCGGTTCGCCGACCTGGACGGCATCGACCTCGAAATCTCGACGGAGGATGTGGAGGAATTTGTCAACTGCGTGCGCTTCCTGGGCGCGGGCTTCGGCGGCATCAACCTGGAGGACATCAAGGCGCCGGAGTGCTTCGTGATCGAAAGCCGGCTGCGCGGGCTGATGGACATCCCGGTGTTCCACGACGACCAGCACGGCACGGCCATCGTGGCGGCGGCCGGGCTGATCAACGCCTGCCACCTGACCGGGCGCAGCCTGTCGGACACGCGGCTCGTGGTGAACGGCGCGGGCGCCGCCGCCATCGCCTGCGTGGAGCTGCTGAAAGCGATGGGCGTGCGGCCGGAGCACGTGACGCTGTGCGATACGCAGGGCGTCGTGTTTCAGGGGCGCACCGCCGGCATGAACCAGTGGAAGTCGGCCCACGCGAATGCCACCGAGGCGCGGACGCTGGCGGACGCGGTGGCGGGCGCCGACGCCTTCTTCGGCTTGTCGGTGCAGGGCGCGCTCACGGCGGAGATGGTGCGCAGCATGGCGCCGCGGCCGATCATCTTCGCCATGGCCAACCCCGACCCGGAAATCACGCCGGAGGACGCCCGCGCCGTGCGGGACGACGCGATCATCGCGACCGGGCGCAGCGACTACCCGAACCAGGTCAACAACGTGCTCGGCTTCCCCTACATCTTCCGCGGCGCGCTCGATGTGCGGGCCAGCACCATCAACGATGCGATGAAGGTCGCCGCCGCCGAGGCGCTGGCGGCGCTGGCGCGGGAGGACGTGCCGGACGAGGTGCACACGGCGTCCTTCGGCGGCGCCCGGCTGCGCTTCGGCCCCGACTACATTATCCCCAACGCCTTCGACCCGCGGCTGATCAGCCGCGTGCCGCCCGCGGTGGCCCGCGCCGCCGTGGAAACCGGCGTCGCCCGGCGGCCCCTGGCGGACCTCCGCAAGTATGGCCGCACCTTGTCCGGGCGGCTCGATCCCACGGCCAACGCGCTGGACGCCATTATGGAGCGGGTGCGCGCCGACCCCAAGCGCGTAGTGTTTGCGGAAGGGGAGGAGGAGAAGGTCGTGCGCGCCGCCGTGGCCTTCCGCAACGCGGGCTACGGCACCCCCGTGCTGATCGGGCGGGAGGACCGGGTGCGGCAGACGATGGCCGGGTTGGGCCTCGGCGTCGCCGACGGGATCGAGGTGCACAACGCCCGGCTGTCGCAGCACAACGCGCGCTACGTGGCGCTGATCTACGAGCGGCTGCAGCGGCGGGGCGCGCTGGAGCGGGACTGCCAGCGCATGGTGAACCAGGACCGCAACGTGTTCGCGGCCTGCATGGTGGCCGCCGGCGACGCCGATGCCATGCTCACCGGGCTGACCCGCTCCGCCGCGGTGTGCCTGGACGACATCGGGGAGGTGATCGACACGGTGCCGGGCAAGATCAGCTTCGGCCTCACGCTGATGCTGGGCGGCCAGGGCACGATCTTCATCGGCGACACGCTGCGCCACGAGCGGCCGACGCCGGAGCAGTTGGCCGACATTGCGATGGGCAGCGCCGCCGCGGCCCGGCAGCTCGGCCACGAGCCGCGGGTGGCGCTGCTGTCGCACTCGACCTTCGGCAACCCGATGCACCGCACGGCGCACGGCATCCGGGAAGCGGTGTCGATCCTGGACAGCCGCGGCGTCGATTTCGAGTATGACGGGGACATGAGCCCGGACGTGGCGCTCGATCCCGCGATCCGCGCGCTGTATCCGTTCTGCCGGCTGACGGGGAACGCGAATGTCCTGGTGATGCCGGGCCTGCACTCGGCGCACATCACCTCGCGCTTGGCGCCGCGGCTCGGCCAGGGCAGCACGGTCGGGCCGTTGCTGCTCGGCCTGTCGCGGCCGGCGCAGATCGTGCCGATGGGGGCATCGGTGAGCCAGATCGTGGACCTGGCCGGGCTTGCCGCCTATCAAGCCATCGACGCGACTTGAACCCCTGGTCACCGGAACCGAAGAATTGGACCTGCCGAACCCTGCTTCCCCGACCAGCACCGACGCGCAGCCGTCGGAGGTCGCAAGCCGCCTCAAGAGCATTTTCGCCGGGTCGGTCGGCAACCTGATCGAGTGGTATGACTTCTACGTCTACACTGCTTTTGCGCCCTATTTCGCCCAGGCATTCAGCAGCAGTGCCGACCCTACGGCGCAGTTGATTACCGCCTATGGCATCTTTGCCGTGAGCTTTTTCGTTCGGCCGATCGGCGGGTTTATTCTTGGCTATTATGCGGATCGGAAGGGGCGGCGTGCGGCGCTTACCCTATCGGTCCTTCTGATGTGCGTTGGCTCCGGCCTGATTGCCGTGCTGCCGACCTACGCCAGCGTCGGCGTGTGGGCGCCGTTGCTGCTGCTGCTGGCCCGGCTGCTGCAAGGCTTGTCGCTCGGCGGCGAGTATGCGTCGTCCGCAACCTACCTCAGTGAGGTCGCCGGCTCGAAGCATCGCGGCTTTTACAGCTCGTTCCAATACGTGACGCTTATTGGCGGCCAGGTCGTGGCGGCGCTTGTGTTGCTATTCATGCAACTAAGGTTCAGCGGCGCTGAAATTGAAGCTTGGGCGTGGCGCATCCCCTTCGCCATCGGCGCGTTCGGCGCGCTGTATGGCCTTTACCTGCGCCGCAACCTGGCGGAAACCGCCGAATGGGAACGGGCCAGCCGCGAGCCGCGGCGCAACCTGATCCGGGAACTGCTCAAGCATCCGAAGGAGCTGCTGCTGGTGTTCGGGTTGACCATGGGCGGCACCACGGCGTTCTACACCTTCAGCAGCTACATGCCGACCTACCTGTCCAACACGCTGAAGTTCCCGCGCGAATGGGTGGCGGAGATCAGCTTCATCACGCTGATCCTCTACGCCGCGATGCAGCCGGTGTTCGGCGCCATCAGCGACCGAATCGGCCGGCGCCCGGTGCTGATGTGGTTCGGCGTCATGGGCACGCTGTTCACCGTGCCGATCCTGACGGCGCTGGGGTCCACGACCGGATACACGCAGGCGCTGCTGCTGATCCTGGCGGCGCTGGTGATCGTGTCCGGCTACACCTCGATCAACGCCGTGGTGAAGGCGGAGCTGTTCCCCGCCGAGGTGAGGGCGCTGGGGGTAGGGCTGCCCTATGCGGTCGCGGCCTCGGTGTTCGGCGGCACGGCGCCGCTGATCGCGCTGCAGTTCAAGCAGGCGGGGCATGAAAGCTGGTTCTATTGGTACGTGACTGCGCTCATATTCCTGTCCCTGCTGGTTTATGCGCTGATGCGGGACACGAAGGCGCACACGCGGATGGAACAATAAGCAACAGGCTTCCGCGCGTCGAAAAGGTCATTGAAACCAGCATCAACCAAGCTTGCGCAAAACCCCGCGGTCAGCCCACGGCCTCGATTTGACGGGGCGCTTCAACCTTGGCCATCCCTTCGGTCAGCATCTCGATCCGGCCGGTGATCTGGCCGCCGTCCTCGACCTGCAGGCGGCGGCAGCGGGCGGTGCCCAGCACTTTGCCAGTCGCCCGGACCATCAGGTTGCCGCGCACCGTCAGCGTCCCGTCGATGGTGCCGCCGATCTCCGCGTCCTCGACCTCGACCTCGCCCTTGAACACGCCGCCCGGGGCGATGCTCAGCTCGGCCGCGTGGATCATGCTGGCCTCCACCGTGCCCTCGACGACGAGCCGCTCGGCGTCCGCAACGGTGCCTTGGACGGAGATGCCGCGGCCGACGACCAGGGTGCGGCGTTCCGGGGCCTCGCGCACGCGGTCCGGCACCGGGACGGGGCGCGGCGGGGCGACGAGGCTCGGGGCAGCCGTCGGGGCCGGGGGCGGCGCGGGCGTGCTGGGCACGCCGAGGCTCGGGGCGGACAGCGGCGTGCGGGCCATGGCGGGAGCCTCCTTGGACGGAACGGGGCGGTAAGGGGGAACGCCGAGGCCGGTGTCAACCGGCCAAGGCGGGCGCGGCGCGTCCAGCACGGCAGGGCCGTCGGCCATGCCGTCGGCGGCGCCAAACGTGTCATGCTGCGGGATGGCTGAGTCGCTCATGGAACCTTCGGGTCTGCGGCGCTTGAACAAGCGGGTCCTCCTTCGAGGCTGCGCGCCCCGTGTCACGGCGCGCGTTCATCGTGGCCTAACATAAGCCGGCATCATTTCACAACCCGTTGCGAAAATTCAGCGCGCGCGGTTCAGCACGTGCACCATCGCCGCCGTGCCGACCACGGGAACCAGCAGGTTCAGGCCGGGCACGCTGCCCGCCAGCGCCAGTGCCACGCCCTGAGCCAGCACCGGCACGCGCAGCCGGGCGTAGCGCTGCAACGCTTCTGTCCGTCCCATGCGGCGCATGGCGACGCCCATGAACAGGCCGCGGCCGATGCCCCAGCCGGCGACGAGCCACCCGAGCACGAGGCCGACTCCGGGCAGCAGGATCGCCAGCAGCAGGGCGACGATCTGCAGCAGGAGGACCCGCGCCCCGAGCGCCAGGCCGTCCCACGCCTGCACGGCCAGCGGCGCGCCCAGCGGCACCGGCAGGCCCGGGTAGAACCGGCCGTCCACCGCGGCGGCGATGCGGTCCATGTAAAGCGTCGCGATCAGCAGGGCGACCGGCACGAACAGCCACAAGGCCAGCAGCGCCGCTCCCACGCCCCCCGCCAGCCCGGCGAGCCAACCCAGCCAGCCCGGCTGCGCCACCACCTGCTCCACCGCCCACACGCTGCCGGCCAGCAGGCCCAGGAAGACTGCGCCCGACAACGCGAGGCTGCGCCACACGACGCCCAGGAACACCGGGTCCTGCAACTGGGCGACGGCGCGGGAAAGCGGGGATAGCATGGAAGGCGACCTCAACGACTGGAACAAGCAAGGCGGGTTGCGGGCAGGTAAGCCGGATGTTAGGCGCACGCCAGGTCCTCGCGTCCCGGGGAGCGCATCAGGAGCAGTTTATGTCCTCTTCCCCCGCCCGGTTCGACATCCTCGGCATCGGCAATGCCATCGTGGACGTGGTATCGCCCGCCGGGGACGACTTCCTGTCGCGGCACGACCTGCGGAAAGGCAGCATGGCGCTGATCTCCGCGGACCAGGCGGAGGCGCTGTATGCGGCGATGCCGCCGGGCGCGGAAAGCAGCGGCGGTTCGGCGGCGAACACCTGCGCCGTGGCGGCCGGGCTGGGCGCCCGGGTGGCGTTCATGGGCAAGGTTGCGGACGACCCGTTGGGCGCGGTGTTCCGCCATGACATCACGGCGGCCGGCGTGCACTTCCCGACCGAGCCGCTACGGGCCGGGGCGCCCACCGCGCGCTGCTTGATCGCGGTCACGCCGGACGGCCAGCGCACCATGAGCACGTATCTGGGCGCCTGCGTGAGTTTCGGCGGTCCGGACCTCGACGAAGCCTTGGTGGCCGACAGCGCCGTGACCTACCTCGAAGGCTACCTGTTCGACCCGCCCTCCGCGCAGGCGGCGTTCCGGCGCGCGGCTGCGGCGGCCCATGCGGCGGGGCGGCTGGTGGCGCTGTCGCTGTCGGATGCGTTCTGCGTGGACCGGCACAGGACGGCGTTCCGCGGCCTGGTGCGCGACCACGTCGATATCCTGTTCGCCAACGAGGCCGAGCTGTGCAGCCTTTATGAGGAGAACGGGTTCGAGGCGGCGGCGCGGCGCGCGGGCGCTGAGGTGGCGCTGGCGGCGCTGACCCGGAGCGAGGCGGGAAGCATCGTGCTGCGCGGCGCCGAGCGGGTGGAGGTGGCAGCGGCGCCCGTGCGCGTGGTCGATACCACAGGGGCCGGCGATGCCTATGCGGCCGGCTTCCTGGCCGCCCATGCGGTTGGGCGCGGCCCGCGCGCTTGCGGGGAGGTGGGCAGCCGGGCGGCGGCGGCGGTTATCGCGCAATACGGCGCCCGGCCACAGGCCGATCTTCGTGAGCTGATCGCATCAATCCGGGATTGATAATGAAACCCGAAGCGGGAACCGTTGTTGTGATCCCCCGACATGCCATGCATGGCGCGTGGCGAGCGATCAACAAAGGAACACCGCAAATGCGTAAGACACTGCTCATGTCGGCAGCGTTGCTCGCCTTGGCTCAGGGGCCGGCGCTTGCACAGAACTCGTTGTCCTCCACCCAGAGTCCGCCGGCGCCGAACTCCTCGCAGGGCACGCCGCAGCCGACCAACAGCCTGCCGGACGACGCCGCCACTGCGACCCGCAGTCCGGCGGGCACCGACATCGGCACCACGCGCACGTCCTCGCCGCGGGCGCGGCCGATGGCCTCCTCCGGCGGCGCCGACGCGATGGGCGGGCAGTCCACGCAGGGCCGGATGCGCCACCACCGCATGGCGGGCGGCGATGCCGGGATGGCCGGCGAGGCGGGCGTCGATGCGCCGCCCACCAGCGCCTATCGCGGCGGCGCAGGCTCGCCGCGGTCCAACCGGGCCAGCAACATCGGCCCGTCCAACACGCACTCCGAGATCGCCCCGCGCTTGCCGGACCCGGCGACCGCCAGCAACACGCCGGAAGCCTACCTCGCGGCGGCGCAGCGCGCCCTCGCGTCGGGCAGGACCGGCGCGGCGCAGGAAGCGTTGGAACGGGCCGAAACGCGCTTGCTGACCCGCTCGACCGAGGCATCCGCGGCGTCCACCCCGGCGGACATGCCGACGGTGCAGCAGATCGGCCAAGCGCGCCAAGCCCTGGCGGCGCGCGACATCCCCGGCGCGCGCTCGGCCATCCGCGCCGCGCTGGGCAACGCGGGGTAGGTCCGGCAGGGGCTGGCCCGGACAGGCCGGCCCCGGCATCTGACGGAACCCGGGTTTGGCAGCGCCCTGGTTCCGCGCCGCGTTGCCGGGGAAGGTAGCGCGCCGGGCGGCCACGGCGTTTTTTCCTCGCAAAGCCGCAAGCGCCCGCTTATGTGTGCGACGCAACACGCGGGCGGCAAGCCATGCCCCCGCGCCATCCCTATTCGCGGCCACGCCAGGCGCCAAGGTTTCCCATGGACATTCGCAACATCGCCATCATCGCCCACGTTGACCACGGCAAGACAACGCTCGTCGATCAACTGCTGAGGCAGTCCGGGGCGTTCCGTGAGCACCAGCAGGTGGCCGAGCGCGCGCTGGACAAGAACGACCTGGAGCGGGAACGCGGCATCACCATCCTGGCGAAGTGCACGAGCGTGGTCTGGAAGGACAGCCGGATCAACATCGTGGACACGCCGGGCCACGCCGACTTCGGCGGCGAGGTCGAGCGCATCCTGAACATGGTGGATGGCGTGCTGGTCCTGGTGGACGCCGCCGAGGGCGCGCTGCCGCAGACCAAGTTCGTGGTGACCAAGGCGCTGGCCCGTGGCATCAAGCCGATCGTGGTCATCAACAAGGTTGACCGCGGTGATGCGCGTCCGGACGAGGTGCACAACGAGGTGTTCGACCTGTTCGCGGCGCTCGGCGCCAACGACGAGCAGCTTGACTTTCCCATGCTGTATGCGTCGGGCCGCCAGGGTTGGGCCGACCCGGTGATGGACGGGGCGCGCAAGGACCTGGCGCCGCTGTTCGACCTGGTGATGAGCCACGTGCCGCCGACCGTGCTGGACAAGGAAGCGCCATTTGCCATGGTGGCGAGCATCCTCGACTACGACAACTTCTTGGGCCGCGTGCTGACCGGCCGGGTGGAGCAGGGCCGGGCGCGGCTGAACATGCCGGTGAGGGTGTTGCGCGCCGACGGCACGGCCGTGGAATCGGGGCGGCTCACCAAGCTGATGGGCTATCGCGGCCTGGACCGCGTGCCAGTGGACGAGTGCGAGGCCGGGGACATCGTGGCGGTGGCCGGGCTGGAGGACGCGACGGTGCCGGACACCATCGGCGCGCCGGAACTGGGCCAGCCGCTGCCGGCCATCCCGGTCGATCCGCCGACGCTTGCCATGACGTTCCGCGTGAACGATGGCCCGCTGGGCGGCAAGGAAGGCAAGAAGGTCACCTCCCGCCAGATCCGCGACCGCCTGCTGCGGGAAGGGGAAGGCAACGTCGCCATCAAGATCACCGAAAGCAATGAGACCGACGCCTTCGAGGTCGCCGGGCGCGGCGAGTTGCAGCTTGGCGTGCTGATCGAGCAGATGCGCCGGGAAGGGTTCGAGTTGACCATCGGCCGCCCCCGCGTGCTGACCCGGAAGAACGAGGAGACGGGCGAGCGGGAAGAGCCGTTCGAGGACGTGCTGGTCGATGTGGACGAGCCGTTCTCCGGCGTGGTGGTGGAGAAGGTCAGCCGCCGCAAGGGGATGCTGCAGGACATGCGCCCGTCCGGCGGCGGCAAGGTTCGCCTCACCTTCCACATGCCGAGCCGTGGCCTGATCGGCTACCATGGCGAGTTCCTGACCGACACGCGCGGGACGGGCATCATGAACCGCATCTTCACGGGCTACGAGCCGTGGGCCGGCTCCATGGAGGGGCGGCGCAATGGCAGCCTGATCAGCAGCGAGGGCGGCGAGGCGATCCATTACGCGCTGTTCTACCTGCAGGAGCGCGGCACGCTGTTCGTCGATCCCGGCGACAAAGTGTATGTCGGCCTGATCCTGGGGGAGAACAGCCGCGGCGCGGACCTCGACGTGAACCCGATCAAGGAAAAGAAGCTGACCAACGTCCGGGCGTCTGGCAAGGACGACGCGATGCTGCTGATCCCGCCGCGCCGCATGTCGCTTGAGCAGGCCATCGCGTATATCGAAGACGACGAGTTGGTCGAGGTCACGCCGAGCGCCGTCCGGCTGCGCAAGCGCTACCTAGACCCCAACGAGCGCAAGCGGGCGGAGCGCAAGGCGGACAGCGAGGCCGCGTAGCGCCGCATCTCTCGACGAGTCCGATCTGATCCTGTCTAACTCCGGCAGGCATGGCGATCTTGTCCTGCTTCTCGACTCGGGGACCGCGATGGACAGCGTGACTCAATGCTTTTCCGCCGTGCTGCTTGCGGTGGCCGTGGCCGATGTCAGTTCCGCCGCCGGCCTGAATGGGTCGGAAGCCTCGTCCCGCTGACCCTTTCGCTTCTCGCCCGGCGCCGTCGCGCGCGCCAGGCAAAGCGTTTCGCCTCCGCAGGCTCGGGTCCGTCTTGACCGGTTTCCGCGCCGGCCAGGCGTTCGGCAATCTCCGCGACCGCTCGCTGTGGATCATGGGCGCCTACGGCTTTGCCGCCGGCCTTCCCTTGTCGCTGTCGGGCTTCACGCTGCGCCAATGGCTGACGGAGGGCGGCACCTCGCTCGCGGCCATCGGGCTAACCGCCAACATCGGGCTGGCCTACACGCTGAAATTCCTTTGGTCGCCCTTGCTCGACCAGGTGCGCCCGCCCGCCGGGTTGGCCCGGTTTGGGCGTCGGCGCGGCTGGCTGCTGGCCATCCAGCCCGCCCTGGTGGTGGCGTGCCTGGCGCTGGCGCTGTCCGACCCGCGCCAGGCGCCGACCCTGCTCGTGTCTGCCGCGGTTGCCATCGCGTTCCTGTCCGCCAGCCAAGACATCGTGATCGACGCTTGGCGGATCGAAACGTTTCCGGAGCGGCTGCAAGGCATCGCGCTGGCCGCCTACGTTTGGGGATACCGCCTGGCGCTGCTGATTTCGGGCGCCGGGGCGATCAAGCTGGCCGACATCGCGGGGTGGCACTTCTCCTTGTGCGTGATGGCGGGCCTAGTCGGCGCCGGGGTGCTGGTGACGCTCGCCGCTGCCGAGCCGGCGCCGCGGGCCGCCCCGGACGGCGCCCGCGGCCTGCGCGCCCGGCTACGGGCCGCGGTGGTCGAACCGTTCCGCGATTTCTGGCAGCGGCCGGGGGCCGGGCAGATCCTCGCCTTTGTCATGCTGTTCAAGCTCGGCGAGGCCTTGGCCCATACTATGGCGACGCCGTTCTACCGCGACATGGGGTTCAACCGCGCCCAGGTCGCCTTCGCGACCGGCGTGCCCGGCCTGGCTGCAAGCCTGCTGGGCGTCACCGCGGGCGGCTGGCTCGTGATACGCATCGGCACCGGGCGGGCGTTGGTGCTGACCGGCTTCGTGCAGATGGCTTCCATGGCGCTCTACTTCGCCTTGGCCGTCTCCGGCGGGGACACGCGCATCCTGCTGGCCAAGGTGGTGCTGGAAAACTTCGCCGAGGCGATGGCGGACGCGGCGTTCCTCACCTACCTGTCCGCGCTGTGCTCCAGCGCGTTCACCGCCACGCAGTATGCGCTGCTGTCCTCGCTCGCCGCGGTGGGGCTGCGCACGCTGGGCGGGTTCTCGGGCGTGCTGGCGGAGGCTTTGGGTTGGGTGCCGTTCTACGCGCTCACCATCTTTGCCGCCGCCCCGGCGATGCTGCTCATGCTGGGGCTGCTGCGGCGGTTTCCGCCGCCTCGCCTTGAGGCAGCCAGACCGTGACGGTGGTGCCGGCGCCTTCCTGGCTTTCGATCAGCAATTGCCCGCGGTGGCGGTTGACGATGTGCTTGACGATGGCAAGGCCCAGCCCGGTGCCGCCCACGGCGCGCGACCGCCCCTTGTCGGCCCGGTAGAACCGCTCGGTCAGGCGGGGGATGTGCGCCCGCGCGATGCCCTGGCCGTCGTCGGACACGGACAGCGTGACGCCGGGCCGCCCCGGCCAGCGTCCGCCCGGCGCAGCCCGGCCGGCCGACACCGTGACGACCCCTCCCTCCCGGCCATACTTCACCGCGTTGTCCAGCAGGTTCTGCAGCACCTGCTCCAACTGGTCGTCGTCGCCCAGCACCCGCGGCAGGCTGGACGGCACGTGCATGTCGAGCCGGATGCGTCGCGCGGCGACCTGCGGCTCGAAGCCCGCGGCGAGGCGATGGATCAGGTCCGAAAGGTTGACCCGCGTGGCCGGCAACTGATGCTCGGTCAGCTCGATGCGCGACAGGCTCAGCAGGTCGTCGATCAGGCGGTTCATCCGCTGCGCCTGTTCCGCCATGATGCCGAGGAACCGGGTCTGCGCCGGCGGGTCGTCCGCCGCCGGGCCGCGCAGGGTGTCGATGAACCCGATCAGGCTGGACAGCGGCGTACGCAGCTCGTGGCTGGCGTTGGCGACGAAATCGGCGCGCATACGTTCCACCGCGCGCTCCCGGGTGCGGTCGGAGAGCACGGCGACGATGCGCCCGCCGTCCGACAGCGGCGGATCGAGCGCCATCACCGTCGCGTACACTTCCCGCGCCACGGAAACCGGCAGGCTCAGTTCGGCCGCCTGGTTCTCGCCCTGGCTCTGCGCCCGGTCGATGGCGGCGCGGAGACCCGGATGGCGCAGCACGGCCGCCATCTCCTCGCCAAAGGCGGCCTGGGCCGCCGCATTGGCGCGCTGCACCCGCCGGTCGGGACCGAGCACGATCAGCGGGTCCGGCAGGCGCTGCACGATGACCTGCTCCGCCCGCAGCAGGCCCTCGACCTGCGCCGTCCGCACCGCGAGCGACCGCGACAGCCGCTCCGCTTCCCGTGCGAGGTGGGCCGTGGCGGCGAGAAAGGGGCGGGGCGGCGGATCGCCGGGCTGCGCCGAGCCGGCCCAATGCAGCATCGACGCCGCGTGGCGGAGGTCGCGCGCCCAAAGCTGTGCCAGCCCGACCGACCCGGCAAGCACCACCGCCGCCGCGCCCAGCGCCGGACGCCAGTCGAGGTGCCCCAAGGCCACCAAGCCCAGCAGCACAAAGAGCGGCACCGCGGCCCACAGCGCGGCGAGCCGGAAAGGTATCACGCCCATGCGGCCCGGCGACGCGGCCCGCTACACGCCCGGCGCTTGCAGGCTTTGCGGCGCAGGCTGCACGACGCGGGAGCCGCCTTGGCTGATCTCGAAGATCGCGAGGCCGCGCCGCACCTGGCCGTCGGGCTGCAGGCCCAGAAGCCCGTCCGCCCCCGTGAAGCCTTCGGGCCGGCTGAGGGCGCCGGGCGTGAAGCCGCCGCTTTCAGCCGCCACGCGCGCGACGCCGGCGGCATCGTAGGCGAGGCTCGCGAGGTCGCGCGGCGGCGCGTTGTACTTGGCGGCGTATGCCTGCTCGAACTGGGCGCGCTGCGCCGGGTCAGGGGCGGCGTACCAGGCGCCCGCGAGGGCGGGCAGACGGGACGCCTCGCGGCTCCAAAGCGCCGGGCCGAGGATGCGGACCTGTCCCGGCCCGATGTCATAGGCCGCGAGCAAAAGCAGTGCCTGGCCGAGCGGCTCCCCGGCTGCGCCCAGCAGCAAGGCGTCGAAGGGCGGCGGCGACGGGGTTTGCCGGCCGATCTCCGCGGCTTCCCGCCGGCCCTCGACATCGCCGCGGGTCCGTGCCGCCTGCTGCTGCTGCTCAATGGCGCCGCGCCGCGCGTCGTAGTCGGACACGGTTTTCAGCGCGGCGTTGAGGGCCGGGAACCCGCTCCCGTAGCGCAGGACGGCGGGCGGCGCGAGGCCGCCGGCAGCGGCGGCGGTGGTCACGCCGTTCTCCAGCGCGTCCCCGAACGCATTTTTCGGCAGCACGGCCGCGATGCGCGTCCTACCCTCGGCTTGGACGGCCGGAACCAGCCGGCGCACCTGCTGGGCGGGCGTAACCCCGAGCGTCCAAACGCCGGGCTGGGCCAACGTGGCATCGGAGGTGAAGGCCAGCACGGGCACGCCGGCTGCCTTGGCCAGCGGCGCCACGGCCGCGGTCTCGCCCGCGGTGAGCGGGCCGAGCAGCATACCGGTTCCGGCGGCAATCGCCGCTTTGGCGGCATCGGCGGCGCCACCGGGCGTGCCTGTGGTGTCGCGCGCATCCAAAGGTGGCCCGCCCGGCTGGTCGAGCGAAAGCTGCGCGGCCCGCAGCATCGCCTGGCCGACCTCGGCGGTCGGCCCGGTCAGCGGCAGCAGGATCGTCACGCGCTGGCCCGGCGACCCGGCAGGCGGTGCGCCGGCCACGGCTGGAGGGGCATAGCCGGCGCCGCCCGTGTCGGCTACGCAGGCAGCCAGCCCGGCGGCGGCGACAAGGAGCGTGAATGCCCGAGCAAACCCTCGACGACGAACCATGTCCCGAATCCCTTGTTGGCGATCACGCTCCGGATCGCGCCTCGTTTATACCACCGGGCCTCGTGCTGGTAGCTACCCCGATCGGCAACTTGGCGGATGTGTCGTCGCGCGCGTTGGACGCGCTGCGCGGCGCAGACCTCGTGCTTTGCGAAGATACCCGCATGACTGCACGCCTGCTGACGCATTACGGGATCAACGCGCGCACCTCGCCCCTGCACGACCACAACGAGGAGGACCGCATTCCGGCGCTGATCGAGCGGCTGCGAAGCGGGAGCCGGATGGCGCTGGTGTCGGATGCCGGGACGCCGCTGGTATCCGATCCCGGATACCGGCTGGTGCGGGCGGCCGTTGCGGCGGCGGTGCCGGTGTCGGCGGTGCCGGGTCCGAACGCGGCGGTGACGGCGTTGGTCCTGTCGGGCTTGCCGCCGCAGCCGTTCCTGTTCCTGGGCTTTCCACCCCCGCGGCTGGCGGCGCGCCGGGCGGCCTTTGGCCGGCTGCGCGCCGCGGAAGGCGCCGGGCTGTCGGCGACCCTGCTGTGGCACGAGGCCCCGCACCGCTTGGCGGACACGCTGGCCGACCTGGCGACCCAGTTCGGGGACCGCCCAGCCGCGGTCGCACGCGAGTTGACCAAGCGATTCGAGGAGGTCCGGCGCGGCCCATTGCCCGAGCTTGCAGCGCACTATGCCGCCGCGCCGGCCCGGGGGGAGATCACGGTGGTTGTCGGCCCGGCGCCCGAGGATGCCGCCGATGCGCAGAACCTGGACGAGCAACTGCGCTGGGCACTGGCGGAGAACAGCTTGAAGGACGCCGCGGCCCTGGTCGCCGCCGCAACCGGGCTGCCGCGTAAAACCGTTTATGCCCGTGCCCTGGCGCTTGGCAAAACCTAGCGGCCGGAGACGATGCGCTCCACCAATTGTTTAACTGTCGGGATGAAGCCGTTGGAATAAAAAGGATCGCTGGCGAAGCGGTAGGCATTGTGGCCGCTGAACATCAACTGATGCTCGATGGCTTCCGGCGTTTGGTCCTCCCGCCGCACGGATTGCAGGGTCTTCTGGATGCAGAAGCTGCGCGGGTCGGCCTTCTTGCCGTTGTCGTAGTCGGGGCCGTGCTGGCTCCAGTTGCTGAACCGGCACTGGCTCAGGCAGCCCATGCAGGACACCTGGTCTTCAGTGATCCGTGCCGCCCGTTCCGGCGTCACGAAGATCAGCGTGCTGTCCGGCGTGCGCAACGCCTCCGTGAACCCGGCGGCGATCCAGCCCTCGACGTTGAACAGGTCGTTGGGCGTCAGGTAAACTGGCCGCTTACGCGGGCCGATGCCGAGCATGGCGACATGCTCGCCGACCGGCTCCGTCGAGTAGGCGACCTGACGCTCTCCGCGCTCCCGCAACTCGGTGATGAAGCCGTTGTTGACGGCGCTGGAATAGAAGCCGGTCGGGCTGAACTTGTTCAGGAAAACGTCGCCCTCCTTGAGGCTCAGCAGCCGTTGCTTCCAGGCATCACTGATCGGGCTTTCCTTTGTCAGCAAAGGCCGGGTGCCGAACTGGAAAGCGATGGGGCCGAGGTCCGGGTTGTCGATCCAATCCTCCCATTCTTCCAGCCACCAGACGCCTCCGGCCATGATGATGGGCGTCTGGTCCAGCCCGAAGGTGCGCATCAGCTTGCGCAAGGCCAGCACGCGGGGGAAGGGGTCCTCCGGCTTGGTCGGGTCCTCGCCGTTGGACAAGCCATTGTGCCCGCCCGCAAGCCAGGGGTCCTCATACACGACGCCGCCCAGCAGGGACGCCGCCTTGCAATAGGCGCGCTTCCACAAGGCGCTGAACGCGCGGGAGGAGGACACGATGGGATAGTAATGCACGCCGAACCGCGCGGCGATGTCCGACAAGCGGTACGGCATCCCGGCGCCGCAGGTCAGGCCGTGGATCAGGCCCTTGGCGCCCTCAAGCACGCCGGTGATGACCCGCTCCGCCCCGCCCATTTCCCAAAGGATGTTGGCGTGCAGACGGCCCTGGCCGCCGGAGATGTCGTGGGCGCGCTGGGCCTGGGCGATGCCGCCCTGGATGCCGAACTGCACCAATTCCTCGTGGCGGTCCCGCCGGGTGCGCCCGTAGTAGGTCTGGTCGAGCGGGTTGCCGTTCTCGTCGTAGAAGTCGGCGTTCACTGCGCTGAACGTTCCGGCGCCGCCGGCGCTGGCCCAGTGGCCCGAACTCACGCCGGTGGACACGCCGATGCCCTTCCCGCCCTCGATCAACGGGAGGACGTCCACGCCGCCCATCTGTATTGCGTTGACAGCCTTCATTCCCGCCCGAACCTTGCTTTGTAACAGTCTGAAACATTAGCGGCTGGGCGCCGATTTACCAGGCCCAGCCGCGCACGTTCACGTTTCCTAACTTACTCGGCCGCGTCAGGCTCCGCCCGCTCACGGCGGCCCCCATCGCGTCCACCGCCGTCACGTCCGCCCTTGCTGCCGACCTGCTCGGTGATGTCCGCCCCGGTTGCCTGGTCCACGACGCGCATGGACAGCTTGACCTTGCCGCGGTCGTCGAAGCCCAGGACCTTCACCTTCACCGCATCGCCCTGGTTCACCACGTCCGTCGTTTTGTTGACCCGGCCCTGCTGCAGCTCGCTGATGTGCACAAGCCCGTCCTTAGCGCCGAGGAAGTTGACGAAAGCGCCGAAATCGGCCGTTTTGACCACCTTGCCGTTGTAGATCTGGCCGACCTCCGGCTCCGCCACGATGCCGCGGATCATGTCGATGGCCTTCTGGCTGGCCGTGTCGCTGGTGGCGGCGATCTTGATGGTGCCGTCGTCCTCGATATCGACCTTGGCGCCGCTCTGCTCCACGATGTCGCGGATCACCTTGCCGCCGGTGCCGATCACCTCGCGGATCTTTTCCTTGGGCACGGTGATGATCGTGATGCGCGGCGCGGTCGCCGCCACATCGGACCGGGCGCCCTGGATGGCCCGCGCCATCTCGCCCAGGATATGCAGGCGGCCGTCCCGCGCCTGCTCCAGCGCGACCTTCATGATGTCAGGGGTGATGGAGGTGATCTTGATGTCCATCTGCAGGCTGGTGACGCCTTGCTCGCTGCCGGCTACCTTGAAATCCATGTCGCCGAGGTGGTCCTCGTCGCCCAGGATGTCGGACAGCACGGCGAAGCCCCGGTCCTCCTTGATGAGGCCCATGGCGATGCCGGCCACCGGGCGCGCCAGCGGCACGCCCGCGTCCATCAGCGCCAGGCTGGTGCCGCAAACCGTCGCCATGGAGGAGCTGCCGTTGCTTTCGGTGATCTCGCTGACCACGCGCATGGTGTAGGGGAACACGCCCTTGCCGGGCAGCACCGGGCGGACGGCGCGGTAGGCGAGCTTGCCGTGGCCGATCTCGCGGCGGCCGGGGCTGCCCATGCGGCCTGCTTCGCCAACACTGTAGGGAGGGAAATTGTAGTGCAGCATGAAGTGCTCGCGACGCTCGCCTTCCAGCGCGTCGATCACCTGCTCGTCCTGCCCGGTGCCGAGGGTCGCCACACACAGCGCCTGGGTTTCGCCGCGGGTGAACAGGCTGCTGCCATGGGCGCGGGGCAGCACGCCAACCTCGGCCACGATCTGCCGCACTGTCTTGGTATCCCGGCCGTCGATGCGCAGGCCGGTATCCAGCACCGCGTTGCGCACCACGTCCGCTTCAAGCTGCTTGAACAGCGGCTTCGCCTTCTCCGCGTCCTGTCCCTCGCTTGCCAAGATTTCGAGCGCGGCCTTCTTGGCTGCGCCGACCTTCTCCTGGCGGACCTGCTTCTGCCGTTCCTGATACGCTTCCGCCAGGCCGGCGCGGGCCAGCTCGTTGATCCGGGCGGTCAGCGCGGCCAACTCCGGCGCCGGCTCGGCCATGGCCCACGGCTCCTTGGCCGCGTGTTCCGCAAGCTCGATGATCGCCTGGATCACCGGCTGGAACTGCGTGTGGCCAAAGTTGACGGCGCCGAGCATCACGTCCTCGGACAATTCCTGCGCCTCGCTCTCGACCATGAGGACGCCTTCGCCCGTGCCGGCCACCACGAGGTCGAGCTTGCTGCCCGCAAGCTGCTCCGCGGTCGGGTTCAGGAGGTACTCGCCGTTGGCGAACCCCACGCGGGCGGCGCCGACCGGGCCGAAGAACGGGATGCCCGAAAGCGTCAGCGCGGCCGAGCAGCCAATCAGGGCAACGATGTCCGGATCGTTCTCCATGTCATGGCTGAGCACGGTCGCCACCACCTGGACCTCGTTGCGGAACCCTTGGGGGAACAGCGGGCGGATCGGGCGGTCGATCAGGCGGCTGACCAGGACTTCTTTTTCGGACGGACGGCCCTCGCGCTTGAAGAACCCGCCGGGGATCTTGCCGGCGGCGAACGTCTTTTCCTGGTAGTTCACCGTGAGCGGGAAGAAGTCCTGGCCGGGTTTCACGGAATGCACGCCGACGGCGGTGCACAGCACGATGGTGTCGCCGTAGCGGGCCATCACGGCGCCATCGGCCTGGCGCGCGACCTTGCCGGTCTCCAGGACCAGCTTGCGCCCACCCCAGTCGAGTTCCTTGCGGAAGTAGTTGAACATGGATGTCGTGTCCTCGGAAACGCGGGACGGGCGACGAGTGGGCGAGGCCTGCCGGTGAACCGGCGACTCGGGCGACATGGAAGCGGACTGCAGGTTGTGCAGCCGCGTCGGGCTGGAAGGCCAGCCCGAAAGCCATGTGGCCGGAGGCGCCGTCGCGGACGGCTACGGCTCGTGCCGCATCACGCGGCGGTCACCCGGCGCCCCCATGGCGCCGGGGTAGCATTCGGTTAGCGGCGCAGGCCCAAGCGGCCGATCAGCGCCTGGTAGCGGGCGTCGTCCTTCTTCTTCAAGTAGTCCAGCAAGCGGCGGCGGCGGCCGACCAGCATCAGCAGGCCACGGCGGCTGTGGAAGTCCTTGGCGTGGACCTTCAGGTGCTCGGTCAGGTTCACGATGCGCTCGGTGGCCAGCGCGACCTGCACCTCGGGGCTGCCGGTGTCGGCGGCGCCGGTCGCATATTCGGAAACAAGCGCCGTGCGGCGCTCCGCAGTGATCGACATCGGATGGAACTCCGTGAGGGGGTTACAGGAGGCGTTCCGGTTTCAGCCAGCCATCGCTCAGCCGACACAAACCGATCACGCGCGTCCCCGCCATGGCACGGGCCAACCCGCCATTCGGGTCGGCCGCCTGTGGAATACGGCCCATCAGGTCCACCAGATTGATCGCCTGGCCGTTCGATAGGCCGAAGACCTCCGCCTCCGTCAAGGCCAGCGCCGGGATGTCGGCCAGCGCGGTCGCGACGGGAAGCAAAAGGTTCGGGGAAGCTGGCGCGTTGTCCGCCCCCGCCACGCATTTGTCCAGCGAAATCGCCTGCCCTTCCGTGAACGGCCCGACGCGCAGCCGGCGCAGCGCCGCGACGTGGCCCAGCGTGCCGCAGGCCTGCGCCAGGTCGCGGGCGAGGCTGCGCATGTACACGCCTTTGCCGGACTGCACCTCGAAGATGACGGTGTCGGCGTCGGGGCGCTCCACCAGGGCGAAGCGGTCCACGCGCGCCGGGCGCGGCTCCAGCACGGGCGCCCGGCCTTCACGCGCCATGTCGTAGGCCCGCTCGCCCGCCACCTTGATCGCGGAGTAGGCAGGCGGGATTTGCATGATGTCGCCCAGGAAGGCGGGCAGCGCCGCCGCGATCTGCGCATCGGTCGGCCGCGCGTCGGAGGTCGCGATTGTCTGCCCGTCCGCGTCGTCCGTGTCCCGCGCATCGCCCAGGCGCAGGGTGAAGCGATACAGCTTGGTGCCGTCCATGACGTAAGGCACGGTCTTGGTGGCATGGCCGAACGCTACCGGCAGCACGCCCGTCGCCAGCGGATCGAGCGTGCCGCCATGCCCGGCCTTTTGCGCGTCGAAGCCGCGGCGGACGCGGTTCACCACGTCCGTGCTGGTCATGCCCGGCGGCTTGTCAACAACCAGCCACCCGTTGAGCGGGCGGCCATGCTTGCGTCGCATTGTCAGTCCTTGGTTGTGAAGCCGGCCCTACGGGTCGGGATCGGCGGACGGCGCGACCGGCGCCAGGTCGCGCGCTACTTCCGGCGCCCGCAGCAGCCGGTCCACGTGCATTGCGTAGTCGAGCGTCGTGTCCGGCTGGAACGACACCTGGGGCGCCACCCGCAGCCGCATCTCATGGGCAAGCTGCATACGGAAGAACGGCGCGGCGCGGCGCAGCGCCGGCAGCAACGCGTCGATGTCGCTGCGCCCTAGCCGGGCGACGAAAGCGGTGGCGTTCTTGAGGTCCGGGCTGATCCGCACCTCCGTCACCGTGATCTTCGCATCCGCAAGCTCCGGATCCCGGAAGTCGCCACGGAAGAACAGCGTCGAGAGCACGTGCCGGATTTCCTCCGACACGCGCAACTGCCGCTGGGTCGGCGCCTTGGCCGAGGGCCGGCCGCGCGGCTTGCCACCCGGCGCCTGGCCCCGCCCCGGCGCCGCTCCCGGTTTGGACCGAGGCGGCTTGCTCACCCCGGGACCATCTCGATCTCGAAGCACTCAACCATGTCGCCTTCGCGCAGGTCGTTGTAGCCGGCGAAGCTCAGCCCGCACTCGTAGCCGCGGGCCACCTCCCGCACGTCGTCCTTGAACCGCTTCAACTGGCTCAGATCGCCGTTGTGGATCACCACCCCATCGCGCAATAGCCGCACCCCGGCGCCGCGCTTCACCAAGCCCTCCGTCACCATGCAGCCGGCGACCTTGCCGGTCTTGGTGATGTCGAACACCTTGCGGATCTCGGCGTAGCCCAGGAAGTTCTCCCGCGCCTTCGGGGCGACCTTGCCCTTGACCATCTTCTCGATGTCGTCGGACACGTCGTAGATGATCGAGTAGTAGCGGATGTCCACCCCGTCCCGCTGCGCCAGTTCGCGCGCCTGGCTGGTGGCGCGGACGTTGAAGGCGACGATCACCGCGTCGCTGGCGCGCGCCAACTGCACGTCGCTTTCGGTGATCTGGCCCACGCCGGACAGCAGCACGCGGACCTTGACCTCCTCGTGCGCGAGCTTCGTGACCGCGCCCTGGATGGCCTCGGCGCTGCCCTGCACGTCCGCCTTTACCAAGATGGCGACCTCCTTCTGCTCGCCGGCCACGACGCGGGCGAGCATCTCCTCCAACGTGCCGCGCGCCGCCGTGGCGCCAGCCGCCGAGCGGTCCTTCAGCTTGCGCTGGCGGAACTCGCTGATCTCGCGGGCGCGGGTCTCGTTCTCCACCGCGACGAACGGCTCGCCGGCGGTGGGCACGCTGCTGAGGCCCAGGATTTCGACCGGCGTGGAGGGACCCGCCACCTTGATCTGCTTGCCCTTGTCGTCGAGCATCGCGCGCACCCGGCCCCACTCGGCGCCGGCCACCACGATGTCGCCCTGGTTCAGCGTGCCCTTCTGCACGAGGATCGTCGCCACCGGGCCGCGCCCGCGGTCCAGCCGGCTTTCGATCACCGATCCCTCCGCGGCGCGCTTGGGGTTGGCGCGCAGGTCCAGGATTTCCGCCTGCAGCAGGATCGCCTCTTCCAGCGTGTCGAGGCCGGTGAGCTTGGTGGCCGAAACCTCCACGTCCTGGGTTTCGCCGCCCATCTCCTCCACTACGACCTCGTGGCTCAGCAGTTCCTGGCGCACGCGGGACGGGTTGGCGTCGGGCTTGTCGATCTTGTTGATCGCGACGATCAGCGGCGCGTTGGCCGCCTTGGCGTGGCGGATCGCCTCGATCGTCTGCGGCATCACGCCGTCGTCGGCGGCCACCACCAGCACCACGATGTCCGTCACCGACGCGCCGCGGCTGCGCATGGCGGTGAACGCTTCGTGGCCCGGCGTGTCGATGAAGGTGATGCGCGGCCCGTTCTTGTCGCCGCCCAGCTTGTCCTCATGGCCGGACAACTGCACCTGGTAGGCGCCGATGTGCTGGGTGATGCCGCCGGCCTCGCCCGCCGCCACGTCCGTGGCGCGCAGCGCGTCCAGCAGGCTGGTCTTGCCGTGATCGACGTGGCCCATGATGGTCACGACCGGGGGACGCGGCTCCAGCGCGGTATCGACGTCCTCCTCCCCGTCGATGCCAAGCTCCACGTCGCTTTCGCTGACCCGGCGGCTGCGGTGGCCGAACTCCTCCACCACCAGTTCCGCCGTGTCGGCGTCCAGCACCTGCGTCACCGTCGCCATCACGCCCATGCGCATCAGGGCCTTGATCACGTCCGGCACGCGCGCCGCCATGCGGTTCGCCAGTTCCTGCACCGTGATCGCCTCGGGCAGCACCACGTCGCGCACCACCTTCACCTGGTCGCTGCGCAGCAGCTCAAGCTCGGCCTGGCGGCGCTCCCGCTCCCGCTGGCGGCGCACGGAGGCGAGGCTGCGGGACTTGTCGTCGTCGCCCTCGATGGCGGCCTGCACATCGATGCGGCCGGGGCGGCGGCGGTCGTCCGTGGCCTTCTTGGCCACCGGCACGGCCGGCTTGCGGCCGGGCAGCACGATGCCGGGACGGCGGCGCGGGGCTTCCTCTTCCTCGCCAGGCCGGGCCGGCTTGAGGCGGAGCGTTTCGACCGGGGTGCCGGGCGCGGCGGGCGTCGTGGCCGGACGCGCGGGGCGCCGGACCTCCTCTGCGGGCGTGGCGGCCTTGGCCTGCGGCGGCGCGGCGGCAGCCGCTTCCGCGGCGGTCCGGGCGGCTTCTTCCTCGTGGGCCTTGGCCACCGCTTCCTCGGCGGCGCGGCGCGCTTCTTCCTCGGCGGCCTTGCGGGCTTCCTCCTCGCGGCGGCGGGCTTCCTCAGCGGCGGACAGGATCGAGATCTTTTCCTGCTCGCGGCGTTCGGCTTCCCGGCGGGCGTTCTCGCGCGCTTGCTCCTGGAGCACGCGCTGGCGCACGGCGACCTCGGTGGCCGTCAGCGCACGGCCGGCGCCTGCGGCCGGGCGGGCGGCGATCGGCGGGCGCGGCGGCGCGCCGGGCACCACGGGCGCAATCGGCGTGGGCGCGCTCGGGAGGGGAGGGGGAGCGGCGGCGCGCTTCTTGCGCACTTCAACCTGCACGACCTTGGAGCGGCCGTGGCTGAAGCTCTGTCGCACGGACCCGGCGTCAACGGTCCGGCCAAGCTCCAGCCGGCCCGCGGGCCGCAAAGAAAGCCGGCCCTTGGCCGCATCCTGATCGTTGGTGTCGCTCATGCATCCGCCCGTTCAATCAATCCGTCCTGCCCGGCGATGCCGGACAAGCGGTGTGTCTCAATATTCAGCGCCTCGGCAAGCCGGCCGCGCGCTATCACCACATGCACCACATGGTCACGGCTGAAGACCGCGCCCAGGGCCGCGCCGGGCAACGGCGCCACCACGCCCACGTCTTTGGCTCCGCTCAAGAAGCGCATCCGCTCGTCCCGGCTCCCATCCGCTGCTTGGACGACCAGCCCGGCCCGGCCCGCCACCAGCCACTCGCGCGCCTTCTGGAACCCGCACACCGCCTGTCCCGCGCGCCGGGCCAGGCCCAACAGCTCGGTGATCCGCCGAACCAGGCCGGATTGCACCAACCCGGTTAGATCGACCGGCACGGTGACGGTTCCACGCGCCGCCCGTGCGAACGCGCCGCGGGTGCGAGCAGTTTCTAACACATCCCGGCGCGCGCTCAACCAGATTCCCCGGCCGGGCAGCTTTGCAAGCAGGTCGGGGACCACCACGCGGTCGGGCGACACGACGAACCGGACCATCCGCCCGCGGTGGTCGCGCTCCCGCGTCACCGCGCAGCGGCGCAGCGGCCCGGATTCCGGCTCGTCCTCTGGCGCGTCTTCTGGCTCGTCAGGCGTGGGACGCCTCCCCGCCGACCGTGTCAGCGTCGGCCTCCTGGCCGAGCGCGTCCGCGTCCTTGCCGAGCGCGTCCGCATCGGCGTCCTCGCCGTCGAACCAATGGGCGCGGGCGGCCATGATGACCTGGTTGGCGGTGTCCTCGTCCATCGCGGCGGCGCCGACGATCTCCACCAGCTCGTCCGAAGCGAGGTCCGCCAGGTCGTCCAGCGTCTTCACGTCCTTTTCGCCGAGCGCCACCAGCATGGCCGGGGTCAGCACCTCGATGGACGCCACGTCGTCGCTGACCCCGAGCGCCACGCGCTTCTCCGTCAGCTCGTCGTCGCGCCGGGACAGGAAGGCTTGGCCGCGGCGGATCAGCTCGTCCGCCACGCTCTCGTCGAACCCCTCGATCTCCGCCAACTCCTCCGGCTCCACGTAGGCCAGCTCCTCGATGGTGTTGAAACCCTCGGTGACCAGGAGGCCCGCGATCACGTCGTCCACGTCCAGCGCCTCCACGAACAGGCCGGTGCGGCGGCGGTACTCTTCCTGGCGCCGCTCGCTTTCCTCGGCTTCCGTCAGGATGTCGATGTCCCATCGGGTCAACTGGCTGGCGAGGCGCACGTTCTGGCCGCGGCGGCCGATGGCGAGCGAAAGCTGCTCGTCCGGTACCACCACCTCGACCCGGCCGGCTTCCTCGTCCATCACCACCTTTGTCACCTCCGCCGGCGCCAGGGCGTTCACCACGAAGGTCGCGTGCTGCGAGGACCACGGGATGATGTCGATCTTCTCGCCTTGCAACTCCTGCACCACCGCCTGCACCCGGCTGCCGCGCATCCCGACGCAGGCGCCCACGGGATCGATGCTCTGGTCGCGGCTGATCACCGCCATCTTGGCGCGGCTGCCGGGGTCCCGGGCCACCGCCTTGATCTCGATGATCCCGTCGTAGATTTCCGGGACCTCTTGGGCGAACAGCTTGGCCAGGAACGCCGGGTGAGTGCGGGACAGGAAGATCTGCGGGCCGCGCGGCTCTTCCCGCACGTCGTAGATGTAGGCGCGCACCCGGTCGCCATTCCGGAAACTCTCGCGCGGGATCAGCTCGTCGCGACGCAGCAGCGCCTCCGCCCGGCCAAGCTCCACCATCATGTTGCCGTACTCGGTGCGCTTCACCACGCCGTTGATGATCTCGCCCACGCGGTCCTTGAACTCGTCGAACTGCTTCTTGCGCTCGTACTCGCGCACCCGCTGCACGATCACCTGCTTGGCGGTCTGCGCCGCGATGCGGCCGAAGTCGATGGGCGGCAGCGGGTCGATCAGGTGCTGGCCGAGTTGGATGTCCGGCTGGAACTTGCGGGCGATGTGGATGGGGATCTGGGTTTCCTCGTTCTCCACGGTTTCCACCGCCTCCGTCCAGCGGGACAGGCGCACGTCGCCGGTCCTCTTGTCGATGGTGGCGCGGATGTCCTTCTCGTGCCCGTACTTGGCGCGGCCAGCCTTTTGGATGGCCTGCTCCATGGCTTCGAGCACCTCGTCCCGGTCGATCATCTTTTCCCGCGCCACCGCGTCGGCCACCAGCAACAGTTCAGGGCGGGAAACGGAGGTATCCATGGGTGCTCTCCTAATTCGCCAGCGGGCCGGCCGGGTCGGGCCGGGTGGGGTCGTCCGTGTCGGGATCGGGCCGCGCCGGGGCAGTCGCCGCGATCAGCGCGTCCGTCAGCAGCAGCTTGGCCCGCCGCATGTCGGAGAATGGCAGCGCCGCATCCGTCCCGTCGTCCAGGCGCAGCCGAGCCTGTGTCTCGTCCGCGCCAAGCACGATGCCGGTGAAGCGGCGGCGGCCGTCCTGCGGCATCAGCATCTCGACCCGCGCCTGGTGCCCGGCGAACCGGTTCCAATCCTTCACCCGGGTCAGCGGCCGGTCGATCCCGGCCGAGCTGACCTCCAGCGTCCAGGCACCGGGGAGCGGGTCCTCCACGTCCAGCACGGCGCCGATGGCGCGGGTGATGCGCTCGCAGTCCTCGACGCTGATCAGAGAGCCGTCCGCCCGGTCCGCCATCACCTGAACCGTCGGGCGCTCGCGGCCAAGCACGAGGACCCGCACCAACTCGTAGCCGAGATGGGACAGTTGCGGCGTGATGGTGCCGGCGATCTTGGCTTCCAGCCCGGAATGGTTCGGCTCGTCGCCGGCGGCAGGGCGCGTCATCAAAGGGTCCAGAAACAAAAAAGGCGGCCCGTGAAGGCCACCCCCGAAGTCAACGGAAGGTTTATTGTTATGCTGACAACAGATAGTCCGGTCCCACCCTTCATGCAAGTGGCACGCAAGCCGGCGCTGCCGCCGGGCGACGGGTGAACGACCAGTAGAGCGGCGCACGCCCGGCCCGCAGCGCCTTGGCCTCGTATCGGGTGGGCGGCCAGCCGTCCGGGCGCGTGGCGGCGGGTGCGGCGGCCTCGAACCAGCCCTGCGCCGCCATGACCTCGCCGACCCAAGCCTGATAGGTCGGATCGTCCGACGCCACGCGCCATTCGCCGCCCGGCGCCATGACCCGGGCCAGCAATGCGACCTGCGCCGGGTGGACGAAACGGCGTTTGACGTGCCGCGCCTTGGGCCAAGGGTCCGGGAACATCAGGAAAACACGGTTCAAACACGCATCCGGCAACGCCCGCAACAGCAGGCGCGCGTCCTCGTCCCAAAGGCGGAGGTTGCCGGGCAACGGCGCCGTGGCTTCCCCGCCCTCCGGCACCAGGCGGGACAGGAGGGAGCAGAGGCCGTTCTCGAACACCTCGCAGGCGATCAGGCCGGCGTGCGGGTGGGCTTCGGCCAGGGCTTGCGCGTGCTCGCCGCCGCCGAAGCCGATTTCCAGCCACAGCGTCTCGGGCCGGGGCGCGAAGGCGCCGAGCGGGTCCGCCGTCCCCGCGCCGGGGAAGCGCAGGCGGGGCAGCGTCACGTCGAGGAGCAGCCGCTGCCGGGGCCGCAACGGGTGGCTGCGGCTCCGTCCATACAGCCGGTCGGCCGGCGGCTTGAGCGCCGCCGCCCGCTCCTCCGAGGGCCTGCTCAGCGCCCGCCTGCTTCAGCGGTTGAAGGCGTTGCGCAGGGCCGGCACCAAGTCGGTCCGTTCCCAGGTGAACGTGCCGAGGTCCTCGTCCGGCGTGCGGCCGAAATGGCCGTAGGCCGAGGTCACGGCGTAGATCGGCCGGTTCATGTGCAGGTGCTCCCGGATGCCGCGCGGGCTGAGGTTCATCAGCTCTCGCAGCACGCGCTCCAGCTTCGCCTCGTCCACGTCCTTGCCGGTGTTGTCGAGATCGACATACACCGAGAGCGGGTGCGATACGCCGATGGCGTAGCTGATCTGCAAGGTGCACTTGTCCGCCAAGCCGGCCGCGACGACGTTCTTCGCGAGGTAGCGGCAGGCATAGGCGGCGCTGCGGTCCACCTTGGTCGGGTCCTTGCCGCTGAATGCGCCGCCGCCGTGCGGGGACGCGCCGCCATAGGTATCGACGATGATCTTGCGCCCGGTCAGCCCGGCGTCGCCGTCCGGCCCGCCGATGACAAAGTTGCCGGTCGGGTTCACGTAGAACTCGGAGTCCGACGGCATCCAGCCCGGCGGCAGGCTGCTTTCCACCAGCGGGTGCAGCATCTCCTTGATGCGGGCCTGGTCCATGCCCTCGTCGTGCTGGGTCGAGACCACGATGCTGGTGGCGCCCACCGGCCGGCCGTCCACGTAGCGCAGCGTGACCTGGCTCTTCGCGTCCGGCTGCAGCCCAGCCACGGTGGGATCGCCGTTCTTCCGCATCTCGCTCATGCGGCGCAGGATCAGGTGGGCGTAGTGGATCGGCGCGGGCATCAGCTCCGGCGTTTCGGTGCAGGCGTAGCCGAACATGATGCCCTGGTCGCCGGCGCCCTCGTCCTTGTTGCCGGCGCTATCGACGCCCACGGCGATGTCGGGGCTTTGGGCGTGCAGGTGGCAATCGACCACCGCGTTGCGCCAACTGAAGCCGCCCTGGTCGTAGCCGATGTCGTGGATCGCGAGCCGGGCGAGGTGGCACAGCAGCTCGGGCGTCACCGTGTTGGGACCGCGGGTCTCGCCCGCGAGCACCACGCGGTTGGTCGTGACCAGCGTTTCGCAGCCGACGCGGCTATAGGGGTCGGCGGCCAGGAAGGCATCCAAAACGGTGTCGCTGATGCGGTCGGCCACCTTGTCGGGGTGCCCCTCGGACACCGATTCAGACGTAAACAGGTACTCGCCCTTGGCGCGCATGGATTCTCCTCTTGTCGCGTTGGCATGAAGCGGGAGCGGCGTCGCGTTGGACAGCCCGCCGCACCGGCCGGACGCCGGGGCGGGCCGGGTTTGGCGCAACGGCGTAAGGAGGTCAAGGCGGGACCCCGCCCGCCGGGATGGGGCGGGGCATCATCCCAAGCACGTCGAACATCGAGTAAAGGCCGGCTGGCCGGCCGCTCGCCCAGCCCGCCGCCCGGACCGCGCCGGACGCGAACACCCGGCGGTCAAAGGCGCGGTGGGTCAGCGCGATGTGCTCGCTGCCTGCGGCGAACAGCAGCGTGTGCTCGCCCACGACCTGGCCGCCGCGCAGCGCGGCGAAGCCGATGGCGCCGGGCGGGCGGGGTCCGGTGTGGCCGTCGCGCCCGCTCGCTATCACGTCGTCGAGCCGCACGCCGCGGCCCCGCGCCACGGCGCGGCCCAGGCCGATGGCAGTGCCGGAAGGGGCGTCCACCTTTTGCCGGTGGTGCATCTCGACGATCTCCGCGTCGTAATCCTCGGGCGGCAGGGCGGCGGCGATCTGCTCGGCGAGGGCCAGCACCAGGTTTACGCCCGGCGCGAAGCTGGCGGCGTAAACCACGGGAATGCTGGTTGCAGCCTCCGCCACCGCGGCCTCGTCGGCGGCCGACAGGCCGGAGGTGCCCAGCACCCACGCGGTGCCGGCCCGCGCCATGGCGGCGGCGTGCGCCTGCGCCGTCGAGGCATGGGTAAAGTCGATCACCGCGTCCGACTGCGCGGCGAGCGCCGGGAGGTCCGGCAGCACGGCAACGCCCGGGGGCGGCGTCCGGCCCGACCCCGGGCGCAGCGTGCCGCCGGCGACCTCCTGCCCGGCCGCGGCGATCTCCGACACCAGCAGCAGGCCCATCCGTCCGCCAATGCCTGCCACTCCGATGCGCATGTCGTGTTTCCCGATGGATTGTGCCCAGGCACCCCTGCCCATTTTGGCGGGCGCGAGGAACTTGGCCAAGGGCTACGCGACGTTTTGAAGAGTCAGGCTTTGATAGACCGCGGTGTCGAGTTCGACAAAGCCGGCGACCGGGGCGGGGTTGGCAAATGGGAAAACCTGCGTCGCCCAGAACCCGCCGACGCCGTTCTGACGGTCGATCCAGAAAAGCAGCTAATGCCGCCGGAGGGTGCGATACAGCGCCGCATACTCGGCGGCAGGTCCGTCCCAGCCGTAGTCGCCACGCATGGCGTTGCGTTGCATACGCGCCCAGGTCTTCGGCTGCCGCCAAAGCCGGGCCGTGCGGGCGATGGCGTGCTCCAGCCCGGCCGCCGTCACCGGGGCGAACTGGATGCCCGTCGCCACCTCGGCGGCCTGCGCCGCGGGGTTCGCGTCGATCACCGTGTCCACCAGCCCGCCCACATGCGCGACAACCGGCACGGCGCCGTATCGCAAGGCGCAAAGCTGGGTCAGGCCGCATGGCTCGAACCGGGACGGCACCAATAGCGCGTCGGAGCCGCCCTGGATCAAGTGGGCAAGGCTCTCGTCGAACCCGGCCAGCAGGCCGACCCGGCCCGGGTGGGTGCTGGCCGCGGCGGCGAACCCGTCCTGCAACGCGGGGTCGCCGGACCCGAGCACGGCAAGCTGCGCCCCGTGGCCCAGCAGCGCCGGCAGCGTGTCCAACAGCAGGTCCATGCCCTTCTGCCGGGTCAGCCGGCTGACCACGCCGAACAACAGGGCGTCCGGATCGGGCGCGAGGCCCAGGCGCGCCTGCAAGGCCGCCTTGTTGCGGGGCCGGCGCCGCAGGCGGTGCCCGCCGAACTCGGCGGCGAGATGCACGTCGGCGCCCGGGTCCCAAACCGTCGTGTCGATGCCGTTCAGGATGCCCGACAGCGCGCCCGACCGGGTGCGGAGCAGGCCGTCGAGGCCCATGCCGCTTTCCGGCGTGCAAATCTCGGCGGCATAGGTCGGGGATACCGTCGTGATCGCGTCGGCAAGCCGCAGCCCGGCTTTGAGGAAGCCGATGCCGCCGTAGTACTCGACGCCGTTCACGTCGAAGGACGCCGGCGGCAGGCCGAGCGCGCCGAGCAGTTCCGCGGGGAAGCGGCCCTGGAACGCCAGGTTGTGGATCGTCATCACCGTCGCGGGCCGCGCCGTGCCGGCGTAGTGCAGGTAGGCTGGCGCCAGCCCCGCCTGCCAGTCGTGCCCATGCACCACGTCCGGCGCATAGGACCCGGCGGCGCCCAGCCCAATGGTCGCCGCCACCTGCGCGAGCGCCGCGAAGCGTTGCGGGTTGTCGGGGAAGTCCGTGCCGTCGGGCTGGCCATACGGCGTGCCCGGCCGGTCATACAGATGCGGCGCCTCGATGCAGAACAGGTGCAGCCCGGCCGCCTTGCCTTCCAGCACGCGGGCCGGGCCGCCGAACAGGTCGGGCACGCTGTGCACGGCCGCAGCCCCCCGCAAGGCCGCCATCACGCCGGGGTAGCCCGGCACCAGCGACCGGACCTCGACCCCTTGCGCCGCCAGCGCCGCCGGAAGCGCGCCGGCCACGTCCGCGAGGCCGCCGGTCTTGACCAGCGGGTAGATCTCGGACGTAACCGACAGGACGCGGAGCGGCGGCGTCACGCTTGCGGCTTGTCGGCCAGTTGCAGCTTGTCGATCATCGGCTGCGTGATCAGGCACACGCCCTTGCCCGTGCGGCGGAAGCGGGCGGCGTCCTCCTCCGGGTCCTCGCCGACCACCAGGCCCTCGGGGATGCGCACGCCGCGGTCGATGACCACGTTGCGCAGCCGCGCGGACCGGCCCACCTGGACGTAGGGCAGGATCACCGCTCCGTCGATCTTGGAGAAGGAGTGGGCGTGCACGCCGGTGAACAGCAGCGAACGGTGGACGTCGCTGCCGGACACGATGCAGCCGCCGGACACCATGGAGCTGACGGCCTGGCCCCGCCGTCCCTTCTCGTCGTGCACGAACTTGGCGGGCGGCGTGATCTCGCCGTAGGTCCAGATCGGCCAGTCATGGTCGTAAAGATCAAGGGCCGGCACGAAGTCGGTGAGGTCGATGTTCGCTTCCCAATAAGCGTCCACGGTGCCGGCGTCGCGCCAGTAGGACTCTGTTTCCAAGGAGGAGCGCACGCAGGACCGCGCGAAGCGGTGCGCCACCGCCTTGCCGCCCTTCACGATGTCGGGCACGATGTCCTTGCCGAAATCGTGGTTGCTTCCGGGGGTCTCGGCGTCGCGGCGGAGCTGGTCCAGCAGGAACCGGGTCTCGAACACGTAGATGCCCATGCTGGCCAGCGCGTGGCCGGGGTCGCCGGGGATGCCGGGCGGGTCGGCGGGCTTTTCCAGGAACGAGGTGATCCGGTCCTCGGCGTCCACCCCCATGACGCCGAACGCCGTCGCGTCCATGCGCGGCACCTCGATGCAGCCCACCGTCACGTCGGCGCCCTGCTCGACGTGCTGCTGCAGCATCGGCTCGTAGTCCATCTTGTAAATGTGGTCGCCGGCCAGCACGACCATGAAGCGCGGCGCGTAGCTTTCGATGATGTCGGTGTTCTGGAACACGGCATCGGCGGTGCCGGAGTACCAGCCGGTTTCGGTCACGCGCTGGCTGGCGGGCAGGATGTCGAAGCTTTCGTTGCGCTCCGGGCGGAAGAAGTTCCAGCCGCGCTGCAGGTGGCGGATCAGGCTGTGCGCCTTGTATTGGGTGGCGACCCCGATGCGGCGGATGCCCGAGTTGAGGGCGTTGGACAACGCGAAGTCGATGATCCGGCTCTTGCCGCCGAAGTAAACCGCCGGCTTGGCGCGGATGTCGGTCAGCTCCATCAGCCGGCTGCCCCGCCCGCCGGCGAGCACGTAGGCCATGGCGGAGCGGGCGAGCGGCGCGTTCACCCCGGGGCTGGTGCGGATCATGCCTCGGCGCTCCCCGACCTTGGCTGCACCTGAGGCGGAGCGTTCCAGATTTCGGTGGCGTACTCGGTGATGGTGCGGTCCGACGAGAACCAGGCGACGCCTGCGGTGTTGAGGATGCTTGCGCGCCACCACGCGGCCGGGTTGGTCCAGAGCTGTTTGACCACCGTTTGCTGGTCCAAGTAGCTTTGGAAGTCGGCAGCGATCATGAACGTGTCCCTTTCCAACAGGTTGTGCACCAGTTCTTGGTAGCGGCTGGGTTCGTTGGGAGAAAACACGCCGGAGCGTATGGCGTCCAGGGCCTGCTGCAGCGCCGGGCAGGCGGCCACGTCGTCATGCGCCGCAAGGCCCCGCTGCGCGCGGGCCAGCACTTGGTCGGCGGTCATGCCGAAGATGAAGATGTTCTCCGGTCCAACGTGGTCGCGCAACTCGACGTTGGCGCCGTCCAGCGTGCCGATGGTGAGCGCGCCGTTCAAGGCGAGCTTCATGTTGCCGGTGCCGGACGCCTCCATGCCCGCCGTGGAGATCTGCTCCGACAAGTCGGCGGCCGGCATGATGGCTTCTGCGAGGCTCACGTTGTAGTTCGGCAGGAACACCACCTTCAGCCGGCCATTGACCGAAGGGTCGGAGTTGATGACCTGCGCCACGTCGCAGGCCAGCCGGATCACCTGCTTCGCCGCGCGGTAGCCCGGCGCCGCCTTGCCGGCGAAGATCTTGACGCATGGCACCCAATCGCGCGTCGGCCGTGCGCGGATCGCGTTGTATAGCGCCACCGCGTGCAGGATGTTCAGCAGTTGGCGCTTGTACTCGTGGATGCGCTTGACCTGCACGTCGAACAGCGCGCCGGGGTTGACCGCGATGCCGGTGCGGTCGGCGATCACCCGGGCCAGCGCCTCCTTGCGGCCGAGCCGCTGCCGGGCGAACGCGGCCTGGAAGCCGGGGTCGTCCGCATGGGCGCGGAGGTCCGCGAGCGCCGTGGCGTCTCCCAGCACGCGCGGCCCCAGCGTATCCACCAGCAGCTTCGTCAGCCCCGGGTTGGCGCGGTGCAGCCAGCGGCGGAAGGTGACGCCGTTGGTCTTGTTGTTGATGCGCCCGCCATATTGCGCGTGGAGGTCGCGGAACACCGTTTTCTGCATCAGGCTGGTGTGCAGCGCCGACACGCCGTTGATCGAGTGCGACCCCAGGAACGCCAGGTGCCCCATCCGCACCCGGCGCCCGTGTCGCTCGTCGATGACCGACAGCGTGCTGAGCAGCGCGTCGTCCACCGGGCCGTGCGCGTTGACGTGCTCCAGGTGGCGCGCGTTCAGCAGGTAGATGATCTGCATGTGCCGCGGCAGCAGGCGCTCCATCAGCGAAACCGGCCAGGTTTCCAGCGCCTCCGGCAGCAGGGTGTGGTTGGTGTAGGCGAAGGTCGCGACGGTGGTGGCCCAGGCGGCGCCCCACTCGATGCCGTGCACATCGACCAGGAGGCGCATCATCTCGGCGACCGCGATGGCCGGGTGGGTGTCGTTGAGCTGGATCGCCACCTTGTCCGACAGGTTGGACAGGGTGCCGAACTGCTTCAGGTGGCGGCGCAGCAGGTCCTGCAGGGAGGCGGAGGCGAAGAAGAACTCCTGGCGCAGCCGCAGTTCCTGCCCGGACTCGCTTTCGTCGCCGGGATACAGCACGCGGGACACCGCCTCGACCCGCACCCGGTCGCGCAGCGCGCCCACGTGGTCGCCGCGGTTGAAGTCGTCGAGCTGCATCGGCGTCGTGGCCTGCGCCGACCAAAGCCGGAGCGTGTTGGCGTGGCGCGCCGGGGCCGCGCCGTTGTCGTCCTGGATTGGGCCGCCCGGGGTGGGACCGCCCACCACCGGCATGTCGTAGGCGACGGCCAGCAGCGTTTCAGCCGGGTGCCAGGCATAGGCCGTGCCGCCGGGGCCGTCCTGCCGGGCCACGGTGCCGCCGAAGCCGATGGGGTAGGCGACCTCCGACCGCTCGAACTCCCAGGGGTTGCCGAGCGACAGCCAGTCCTCCGGCAATTCCTGCTGGACGCCATCGACGATGACTTGGCGGAACAGCCCGTGCTCGTAGCGGATGCCGTAGCCGAAGGCAGGGATGCCGAGCGTCGCCATGCTTTCCATGAAGCAGGCGGCGAGGCGCCCCAGCCCGCCATTGCCGAGGGCTGCATCCGGCTCCTGCTCCCGCAGGCGTTCGAGGTCCACGCCCTCCGCCACCAGGGCCGTCCGCACCTCTTCCAGCACGCCCAGGTTGCCCATGGCGTCGTGCAGCAGCCGGCCGATCAGGAACTCGAGGGACAAGTAATAAACCCGCTTGGCGCCGCTTTCGCGGGTGCGCCGGGTGCTGTCGAACCAGCAGTCCAGCACGCCGTCCCGCACCGCCAGCGCGGTCGCGACGAACCAGTCGCGCTCGCTGGCGACGGCGGGCGCCTTGCCGACTTGGTAGGTGAGCCGGGCGACGATCCTGGCCCGCATCCGGTCGGCGGGCGAGGCGGCGTCGGCGCGGTCAGGGTCCGGTATCGCTACATCCATGTTCGTGCTTCCTGTCCAGCGGTTGGCTGTGACTGCCTGGTCTTCGTTCGACCGGTGAGAGCCGCGACTACGCCATGCGCGACGGCATCTCGACGTCATCATGGGCCGGTCCCGTCCATTCCCGCCAGAGCAGGATCAGCGCCGCCATGATGGCGGGGCCGACGAACAGGCCGAGCAGGCCGAACGCTTCCACCCCGCCCAGGATGCCGAGCAGCACCCAGATGAAGGGGAGGCGGGTGGAACCGCCGATCAGCGCCGGGCGGACCGCGTGGTCGGCGACGAAGATGACGGCAGCGCCCGCGGCAAGCAGCACCGCGGCGGCCGTCACCGTGCCCGTCGCGAGCACCAGCAGCGCCGCCAGCGCCAGCACCAGCATCGAGCCGAGCGGCACCGTGGCCGCCACCGCGGTCAGCGCGCCCAGCAGCACCGGATGCGGCGCCCCGGCCAGCCAATAGCCGACGCCCAGCACGGCGCCGATGCCGAGGCCCACCAGCACCAAGCCGTCCACCGTGCCGTGCACCGAAGCGATGACCTGCCGCCCTAGCCGTTCCCCGTCCGGGCCGAGCAGGCGGCGGCTGGCCGTGCGCATCTGCGCGATCAGGCCCGCCCCGTCGCGGAACAGGAAGAACAAGGTGGCGAGGGTGAAGCCGAACAGCAGGCCGCGATGCGCCAACTGCGTGCCGAACTCGCGGCTGGCCAGCATGACCCGTTCCCGGCCGACCCGGCCCAGCAGGGCTTGGGCATCCGCCGGGTCCCGCAGGTTCGCGTCCCACCAAGTGGTTGCCTGCGCCGCGCCCAGCGGCAGGCGCCCGAGCCAAGGGGGCGGCGCCATGCCGTGGGTGCGCACATCGACGACCACGCCCGCGAGCAGGCGCGCTTCGTGGCTGAGCTGCACCACCGTGAGCGCCAAGGGGATCACGAACACGAGGGTGATCCCCGTGGTGAACAGCAGGGGCAGCAGCACCTTGTGCCGCCCGGCGCCGAACCGCCGCTGCGTCCGCTGATACAGCGGCCATGTCGCGATGGCCAGGATCGCCGCCCAGACCAGGGCGCGTAGGAAGCCCTGCAGCACGTATAGCCCCAGCGCCGCGAGCGCGACGGCGAGCGCCACCCGTGCGACCTGCTGGCCGTTTTGGGTCCGTTCGGCCTGGTGCGGGGTTGGCATGTCCATGGCGGGCGTCCTGCTTGCGGCGGCTCAGGCCGCGTCCAGGGGCTTATAGCGCGGCTTGCCGGGTTTGGCACCGCCTTGCGGACCCGGGCTGGACGGGCCAGGCTGCCGGTGTTGGAGGAGGCCGGACATGGGCGGAACCGCGGAGACGGATTGGAAGGAGAACGGGGTGCGGGTGATCCCGGGCGACAGCCTGGACTCCAACACGCCGCAAACGCCGGGCATGAACCGCGCCGCCGCCATCGACTTCGCCCGGGCCGGCGCGCGGAAGCTGTGGGCCGGCACGGTGCACATCCACCCCGACGCCAAAACCGGCGCGCACCACCATGGCGCGCTGGAAAGCGTGATCTACGTGCTGCGCGGCCGGGCGCGGATGCGGTGGGGCAACGCTTTGGAGTTCGTGGCGGAGGCCGGGCCGGGCGACTTCATCTTTGTGCCGCCCTACGTGCCGCACCAGGAGATCAACGCGAGCGCCACGGACACGCTGGAATGCGTGCTGGTGCGAAGCGACAACGAGGCGGTGGTGGTGAATTTGGAAATTGCGGGGGTGGAGCGGCCGGAGACGGTGGCTTGGGTGGATGCGATCCATCGGGGGGAGGGGGCGGGTTGAGGCGGCTGTCGGGCCGCTATGGGCACGTCAGCACCTGTGGATCACCACGACGGTTTCGCCATGCACGATGAGGAATCCGGCCATTTGGAACCGAATCAGTTTTTCCGGAACAAATATAGGACTTTCTTCGATGTCGAACGGATAGGCTGATGTGGATTGTATTCGGCGGTCGGAAGCTTCTTCATCATCTTGAACAAAGCAGTAGTCCTGCATGATGCGGGGATTTATGCTATCTTGAATCTGACCAATTAGCAGGTGCGCCTTGTTGTATATTTGTGTGTAGTGCTTCATCGTTTTTGAACTGCCGACTGCGAAAATATCGCAAATATCGTTTGCATGAGGCCGATGGTATTTCAGGAACTTCTGTATGCAAATTTCAAAGTCGCCCCGCAACGAATTGGCATCAAAGAATCTTTGGCAATCCTGACACCCACCTCCGCCGCCCGGATGAACATGGAAGGCGGGGGAAGGGGCAAATAGCACTCTCATGTTGGGATGGGCAGCAACATAGTTGATTTCTTTGAGAGTAAACGTGTGAGGAACGACGTCAAAACGCATCCGAACCACAACATCAGACTGGATTCTTTCGGAAGCTTCAAAGGCTTCAAGGATCGCATTCGCATGATTAATGCTGTAAAGCTGCGAAAAAATCTTTCTTCGGCTTCCCTGCATACTTGAAAGTATGACAGATGGAAAATTCTTGTTCTTCCAAACCAAATCAGGTAAAGCACTCTCAATCGCGAATGCAGCAGGACAAAGGAAGTCCACCAATTCCTGCATTCTTTGGTAGTACCCGGGTATGAGATGACCTTCGGCATATTTTCCGTCAACACACGGGACAAGCCCTTGGTCTGCCCAACAGTGAAAATATATAGCTAAGTTATAGTGACCTCGGATCATGGAAAAACATTGATTCCAAGCTGCTTTATATTCGAGAAAAACCCTGGGATGACCGGAGAAGCAGATAGACACGTTCTTCATGGCAAGCCGTTCAGATAGCTTATTACAACAAAGTGTCGAATATCGATCATACTTTGATCACGATCCTTGATAAAACGTTTTCGGGCATATTAGATAAACCCGATTACAAGGCGACATAATGGCTGTTCAGCCCTGCATGGGGCGCTGCGTCTATGTTGGGTGTCCCGAACTGCTGCTGTGGATACGTGATCGGTGAGGATTATAGCAGAGGCTGACCAACCTTAGCACCGGGATTGATAAGCCAGCTTGCGAATCGGCCCCGGACTAGACACGATGCTGGAATGGACTTCTGTTAAGCGGGTAACCTTCCCAGTGTTTACAAAAAATTGAGATGGCTGTCGCATAGCTTGATGAATATCTTTATAGCCCTAACAGGAGCGTCTGTTAAGCTCGATGCGATCAGAATTTTGAGAAGATTTCTAGCGCGGGTTTAGTTTCGAAGAACCTGTTCGGTCTGCTATCTGTTGAATTAGAGGTCTATTTTGGATGAGCAGTTGCAAGTAGTGTGCGCCGAAACTAGTGCTTCGTCGATCATCCCGATCTCGTCTGATGGGATAGTGCAGTCGTCGCCAACGCGGTTTATTTACAACGGTGGCGAACCCGCTCGTGCGTTCGTGCCCGGCTGGCAACCGCGATTTGTTTATACCGGGCTGAGGCCGATCAACCTCGTGCTGTTTGAACATGCGGAACAAGGACCGGCAATCTGGTATTTAGACGAGTCAATGAGCCGCCTCGGAGGCAGCTTTGCGGAACTTGCCCCCATCTCTGTCGACAAGCTCAGCGTCGCCGCAGCAAACCTTTTTGGAAAGTTTTGGCAACAGATCATTGTGGGGCAACGTCCACCAGCGCTCTCCGATGTTGTCCTTTCGTTTTTCATGCTGCCGCTTCCTATCCGGTATCAGTTGCTTGATGCATACCTCTCGCAAACTGATTTCTCAACGTCTTATCGCTCCATCGATAATCCTTCAGGTCTCCCAACTAAAGGCAAGCTTATCAATGCCAGTTGTCGCCGCGTGTTGCTTGATCCCTCGGTCATGCGTCGTCTGTTTGACCCGGAATTTTTCCAGGCTTCCTATGTTCGCCTTTTGCAGACAGGAGCTCTGACGTGGCCGTCGCCAATCGATGGGCATGACATTCAGGCGACGCATTGCTTCATTATCGGCCCCAACCGGTTCGCTTATCGCGTGCCTGATGTTCAAAACGGTTTAACGTTTTACATCATTGCAGATGAAGTTTGGTTTCGGACGGCGTGCATATACGTGCCCGAAGCACAGCTTGCCTTGGCGCCCGATCCGGACCGGGCGCGGACGCTGATGCCTGATTTGGGCCGAGCCATGTTCCAGCATGTGATTGAACATGGCGCCAGTCTTTGTGATTACCTGCAACGACCTGTCTCACAGGTGCAAAACATCTGGCGCGGCACCGCTGCGATGCACCTTGGCCATGTGCTGTGGCAAGACATCTCTGGAATTGGCCAACTTGTGGAGAGCGTTCCGGCAAATAAGCTTCCAAACTTTCGTTTGTTTGATTGTGAATATGGACCAGAGATGTACGGTCCACTCGACAAGATTTTTCCTGAGTTAAAGGGGCGTGTGATGCGGGATCCCAACTCGTTCATGAGAACAATCCCAGAACTCTACCGCGATGGCGTGCTGGCTATCAAAGCATCCGGTATGTTCATCCGTCGGACAATTCGAGAGCGGATCATCAATGCGATTTGGCGCGATCCGTTTCACGGTCAGCAGATTGCCGAGTGTAAGGCAATCGCCGCCACGGGGCAGCCAATCATCGTTCTGGGGCTGCGGACCGAGAACCGCACGTTGGTGGACCTCGTAGGTTTCTACGAACGCCTGACTGACTTCTTAGCCGAGAGTGTCGACAAGGCCGTGCTGGTTCTTGATGGACACAACGTTCGGCAGGGTAACACTAGCAAAATGATGTGGAGTCATGGCGAGAAGGAAAACAATCACGCGCCAATTGAAATGGAGCTTGCAATTGTTGCGGCAATGCAACGTCGAATTCAGAGTGACAAGATAAAAATCTTTTCGACGATAGGCCGCCCACTTGCTGATAGCCTCATTTGGGCGTCATTTTGTCATGTTTTCGTGGCACCATGGGGAGCCGGACTTGCAAAGTATCGGTGGATTTGCAACAAACCTGGATTTATTCTTACGAGTCGCTGGAATTTACATCATCGCACCGATCTGCATATCTATGACGCGCTGAAGTTTATGGAAGAGCCGACCCCTGTTGAATTCATAAACCCTGACCATGTGATCGATCATCCTGACGCATCTTTGCTAATTCCGCTCGGAAATGAGCACGACCCATGGGTGACGAACTTTTCAGTTGATGAGCCAGCGACATTTCGCGCAATTCTTGCAGTTGTACAACGTCACGTTTAACTAAAACTCGGCACCAGAAGCGGAAACAACGGTGCGTACCATTTCTGATATTTTAGGAAAAATGTCTTGAATGTTGGTTTCAAAGTTGAAGAATGAGGGCTGGCCGGGGCCGACATCCAGTAGCAAAAATGCTTCAGGGTCATCCCGGACAGTTGTCGCATCGACAAATTTTAGCTCAGTCGGCGTGTCCATGAATTCTGGTGCGTCGTAGATATGTAAATCGGTGCGATTTGTGATATTCCAACGACTCGTCACAACAAAGCCAGGCTTGTTGCAAACCCAACGGTATTTCGCGAGGCTTGCTCCCCAAATCGAGAAAAAGCAATCTGCCTGCCCGCACCAAGCGAGACTCGCCCGCATCGGCGCGCCCAAGGTGTCCACCACCATCACGTCGCGCCCAACCTGCAACCGTCGCAAGTGCGCCGCGATCTGTCGTTCCACCTCGATCGGAGGCCGGCGGGCGCCTAACTCGCCATGGCTTACGATTACCCGACCATCCCCGCCGGAGTTGTGCCCATCCAGGACAAGGATCGCGCCGGGGAAGGCGCCGGCCACACGCTCCAGCAGTTCCTCGCAGAACTCCAGAAGATCAACCATCGTCCGGTTCTCAACGCGCAAACCGATCAGGATTACCGGCGCGTTCGGCCGTGCCCGCCCCGCGATGACCCGGCGGACCTCGCCATAAACCGGGTCCGCTTCGACGAGCCGTTGCAAGCTGGCGCGCAGCCCCGCAGACACGTACTCGCTCGTGATCCGGACAAGGCAAGCGCCAGTGTCGTAGGAGGCCTTAATGGCGGCATCGACGCTGGGTGCAGATCGGTCCACCCGGCCCTGAAGCTGCGGGAACACCTGGTCAATCGGTCCCCATAGCTCGGTTTCCGGGCCGGGTACGATCCATTCGGGTAGATGCGGCCCGGAGGCCGATTGCAGGAACTGGTCAATCCCGCTCAACTCGTTCCAAAGCTGATGGCCCAAATGGTTGGACGGCCAGCCGCGCATGATGCTGGCAACCCGGCTGGCACCCGCGCCGAAATAACCTTCCAGCGCATCCCCGAAGCGACAAACCAGCGGGATCAGCCAATCCGTCACGCTCGGTGCATAAACATTCAGCCAACCCGCCGCCCACCCGGTATGGACCAGCAGGAGACCCAAAGCCGGCACATACAGCCCAAGTGTCGCCGCATGGTGGTGGGACACAATCGGGTAGCACACCAACCCATGCAGGGGATCGGCCAGCCGGTAAGCAAACCGGAAATCGTCGGAGCACAGGCTGCCCTGCACGGTCAGCATCCGCCCGTCCACCGGGCTGGGCCAGCTCAGCATCCCGTCCTCCGCTGTCCGCAACAGGCGGTCCCCGAACGGCATCGCCAACAGGGCTTCCACATGCCCCCGGTCCAGGCCCCATGCCCCGTCCCACCCGTCCGGCGCCGCGTCCAGCACGACCCGGCGCACCGGCGGCAGCGCCGACCCGGCGCAAAGCTGGCCAACATCGTGCCGGAACGCTTCCGGCAGCCGCAGGAACGCGCGGGCCTGCGCGTCGAGCGACAACGCCGGCGGCTGCAGCACCACGTCCATCAGGTGCGCGACGCGCGGCGAGGCCGCGGCCCGCAGCGCCTCCCGAGCGTCCGGCTCCAACTCCCCCACGGAGCCGCCGAGCCGGGTGCCGTCCGCATCGACAACCCAAATGGCGGCCTCGCCCGAGTCGCTGCTGAATTGCAGCACGGCGAAGGGGAAGAACCCGGTATAAAGGAATACCGGACGCCATCCCGGGATGAAGCTCTCGACCGGCGCGCCCCCCAGCCGCAACGGCACGGTTCGCCCGTCAAGCCGCAAGCAGAGCGCGCCATCCTGCAGCACCACCGGGTCGCTTGCGATGTCCGAAGCCGTATCGGGCAGCGTGTCCATCCAGGCCTCTGCTTGCAACCGTTGCGCGTGTACAAACCGACATATCGCGAACTGAACCGAGTTGGCGATACACTTTCTCAACCAGTCCGTAGCATTCTTTGCATGACCACCCCCGTTAAATCCAGATTGCCCCGTCCCATCATCGCTGGCATTTTGCAGCACCGAAACGGTGAACAGGACACCCCACCCCTCATGCGGATTCTCCTCACCGGCGGATGCGGCTTCATCGGCTCGGCCGTCATCCGCCACCTGATCCGCGTCACCGACCATCATGTCGTGAACGTGGACAAGATGACCTACGCCGCGTCCGAGGACGCGCTGGAAGAAGCGCGCAACCACCGGCGGCACCGGCACCTCCGCGCCGACATCACCGATGCCGCCGCCATGCGCGACATCTTCGCGGCGCACCGTCCCGACGCCGTGATGCACCTCGCGGCCGAAAGCCACGTGGACCGCTCCATCGACGGCCCGGCGCCGTTCATTCAAACCAACGTCGTCGGCACCTTCGTGCTGCTGGAAGCGGCGCGCGCCCACTGGGCGGCGCTCGGCGGCGAGGCCCAGGCACGCTTCCGCTTCCACCACGTGTCCACGGATGAGGTGTTCGGCGCGCTCGGCCCCCACGACCCGCCATTCACGGAGGACACGCCCTACGACCCACGCAGCCCGTACTCGGCGAGCAAGGCAGCCTCCGACCACCTGGTGCGCGCCTGGTGGCACACCTACGGCCTGCCGGCCTTTGTCACCAACACCACGAACAACTACGGCCCCTGGCAATTCCCGGAAAAGCTGATCCCGCTGGTCACGCTGAACGCGCTGGAAGGCAAGGAACTGCCGGTCTATGGCGACGGCTCCAACCAGCGGGACTGGCTGTTCGTCGATGACCACGCCGAAGCCCTGGTCCGCGCCCTGGAGCACGCCGAACCCGGCGCCACCCTCGCCATCGGCGCCCGGCAGCCGCGGACCAACCTGCAGGTCGTGCACGCCATCTGCGCCGTGCTGGACGAACTGGCTCCGGACCCCGCCGGGCCGCGCGCGCGGCTGATCCACTTCGTGACCGACCGCCCGGGCCACGACTTCCGCTACGAGATCGACCCGGCCCGCACGGACGCGGCGCTCAACTGGACCGCGCCGCACGGCTTCGACGAAGGATTGCGCCGCACCGTGCAATGGTACCTGGACCATCGGGCATGGTGGGAGGGCGTGCGCGCCGCCCGCTACGCCGGGCAGCGGCTGGGGACGGCGGCGTGAGCGCGGGCACGGGGAAGGGCATCCTGCTCGCCGGCGGCAGCGGCACGCGGCTGCACCCGATCACGCTGGCCAGCAGCAAGCAACTGCTGCCGGTCTACGACAAGCCCATGGTGTACTACCCGCTGTCCGTGCTGATGCTGGCGGGGATCAAGGACATCATGATCATCTCCACGCCGGAGGACCTGCCACAGTTCCGCCGCCTGCTGGGCAGCGGGGAGCGGTTCGGCGTGCGCTTCACCTATGCGGAACAGCCGAGGCCGGAAGGGCTGGCCCAGGCGTTCCACATCGGCGAGGACTGGATCGCCGGGCAGCCTTGCGCGCTGGCCTTGGGCGACAACCTGATCTTCGGCGACCACCTGAGCGTGCTGCTGCGCGCCGCCGTTGCCCGGCCGGAGGGCGCCACCGTGTTCGCCTACCAGGTGCGCGACCCCGAGCGTTACGGCGTCGTCGCCTTCGACGAAAGCGGGCGCGCCCAGGAGATCGTCGAGAAGCCGGCCGCGCCGAAGTCCAACTGGGCGGTGACCGGGCTGTATTTCTACGACGGCCGCGTGTCCGAGCTGGCCCGGCGCATCCGGCCCTCGGCCCGCGGCGAGCTGGAGATCACCGACTTGAACCAGATGTACTTGGAGGAAGGCACGCTGCACGTGGAGCGGCTCGGCCGCGGCTGCGCGTGGCTCGATGCCGGGATGCCGGACAGCCTCTTGCAGGCGGCGACCTTCGTGCAGACCATCCAGAACCGCCAGGGGATGCTGGTCGGCTGCCCGGAGGAGGTCGCGTTCCGCATGGGCTACATCGACGCGGGCACCCTGCGCAGCGCGGCCAAGGGCTTGAGCAAGACGGAGCTGGGGCGCCTGCTGCTGGAACTCGCGGACGGATTGCACGCATGAAGGTTGAGCGCCTGCGGGTCCCCGATTTGATTCTGGTCACGCCGCCGCGGTTCGGCGACGCGCGGGGCTTCTTCTCCGAGGTGTTCAACGCGCCGCGGTTCGCCGAGGCCGGCATCGACATGCCGTTCGTGCAGGACAACCAAAGCCTGTCCCGGGAGCGCGGGGTGATCCGCGGCCTGCATTGCCAGGTGGCGCCGCATCCGCAAGGCAAGCTGGTGCGCTGCGTCCGGGGCGCGATCTGGGACGTGGCGGTGGACGCCCGCCGGGCCTCGCCGACCTTCGGGCAATGGGCGGCGGCGGAGCTGTCGGCAGAGAACTGGGCGCAGCTTTGGGTGCCGCCGGGCTTCCTGCACGGGTTCTGCACGTTGGAGGCGGACACGGAGGTGATCTACAAGGTAACGGACGTGTACGACCGCGCGTCGGAGCGGGGCGTAGCCTGGAACGATCCGGACCTGGCGCTGCCCTGGCCGGTGGGGGAGGCGGAAGCCGTGCTGTCCGACAAGGACCGGCTGCTGCCGCGCTGGGCCGAGGCGCCGGCGTTGTTCTGAAGCACGGCTGGCCGCGGCCTCGGCGGAGCCAGGCGGGTCGGCGCCTTGCGGCGGAAGCGGGTTGCTGACAACACTGGCGCCGCGTCAGCCGGTGCAAGCCCGCCTCAAGTCGGAGAGATCGCATGTCGCCCTGGATCGCACGGCTTGCCGCATCGGTCGCGCTCTTCGGCATGGCCGTCGCTGCACCGCTTCCGGCCCGGGCAGCCGACGACCTCTCGCTTTGGTCCGCCTACCAGAACGTGCTGAAGCCGGCGAAGTACGTGGACCTGACCCACACGATCACGCCGCGCATCCCCGTTTGGGCGGGCTTCGCCGCTTCCACCTTCGCGCAAGCGCAGGCCGGCGCGGACATCGAGGGCATGGCCAAGAAGGGCGAGACCTTCACCTACGGCAAGCACGGCTTCGAGGCGACGCAGTACACGCTGCGCACCGACCAACTCGGCACGCAGCTCGACCCGCCGGCGCATTGGGCGCCGGAATACCCGGCCATCGACGAGCTGCCGCCGACCTACGCTGTCCGCCCCCTCGCAGTGATCTCGATGGTGGAGCAGGTCAAGGCAAACCCGAACTACGCTCTCACCGTGGCCGACATCGGGCGGTGGGAGGCCGCCCATGGGCGCATTCCAGAGGGCGCGGTGGTGTTCGTGCGCTCCGATTGGTCGGAGGCGTGGCCAGACCCGAAGCTCGCGACCCTCAAGGAGTTCCCCGGCGTCACGCTCGACGCGCTGAAGTTCCTGCATGAGCAACGGCATATCCTGTTCCACGGGCACGAGCCGCTCGACACCGACTCCACGCCGACGCTGGAAGGCGAGTCCTGGCTCATGCACAACGGCTACGCGCAGGCGGAGGGCGTCGCCCACCTCGACCAGGTGCCGGAGGCCGGGGCGCTGGTCGCCATCGGATACCCGAAGTTCGGCGGCGGCACCGGCGGCTATGCCCGCTACGTCGCGATCTGCCCGCCTGGCTGGTCGTTCGGCGTGGCGATCGGTCCCGGCGACGCGCCGCTGCCCCGCTCAGACCGGCCGCTGCACTTCGACCAGGCTGCCGGGATGCGGGTGCGGTAGCCTGACACCCCGCCGCTGGGCCGCATGGCTCCCCGGACTCCGGCCAGGGCGCGGTGGCGAGGCAACTTCTAGAACCGGGAAAACATGATTAGTATCGCGGCATGGCAGTGATCATGGTCACCGGCGGCGCCGGGCAGTTCGCGACGGCGATGGAGCAGGAGGGCGGTGCGGTCGTGCGCCGGGTGGGCCGCCCGGCGTTCGACTTCGACCGGCCAGCGTCGATTGCGGAAACCGTGCAGGCCGTGCAGCCGACCCTCGTGGTCAACGCCGCCGCCTGGACCGCGGTGGATGCGGCGGAGGCCGAGCCGGAGGCCGCCGGCCGTGCCAACCGCGACGGGCCGGCGGCGCTTGCGGCCCACTGCGCGGATGCGGGCATCCCGCTGATCCACGTTTCGACCGACTACGTGTTCGACGGCACCAAGGGCGCGCCCTACACCGAGGACGATCCCACCAACCCCACCGGCGTGTACGGCGCAACGAAGCTCGAAGGGGAGCAGGCCGTGCTGGCCGCCTGGCCCCATGCCATCGTGTTGCGGACGTCCTGGGTGTACTCGGCCACCGGCAAGAACTTCGCCCGCACCATGCTGGCCGCCGCGCAGAAGAACCCCCGCCTGCGCGTGGTGGCGGACCAGCAGGGCTGTCCGACCGCGGCGCGGGACCTGGCAGTCGCGATCCTCGCCATTGCGGCCCGGCTGCGGGACGGGTGGCAGGATCAGTATGCCGGGGTGTTCCACGCGGCCGGCGCCGGCTCCACTACATGGCACGGGCTGGCCGAGGCGCTGTTCGAGGATGCGGCCCTTTACGGCCACCCCGCGCCGGCGGTGGACGCCATCGCCACCGCGGACTGGCCCACGCCGGCGCGGCGCCCGCCGGACAGCCGGCTCGATTGCACGAAGCTGTCGGAGGTGTTCGACGTGCGCTTGCCGGACTGGCGCAGCGGCCTGTCGCGGGTGGTCGCCGAACTGCTGGCGACGTCCGCGCTGCGTCCTTGACAGGCGGCCGTGTCGGCACTGCCCCATCCCGGCTCGGCCCCGCCGCTCACCGCGGAGCGGACGCTTTCGGCGGCCCGGATGCCGACCGTCGCCGTCCTGCTGTCCACCTTCAACGGCGAGCAGTTCCTCGACGACCAGCTCCAAAGCCTGCTGCGGCAGACGGTGGCGGATTGGGTGCTGTACTGGCGGGACGATGGGTCGAGCGACGGCACGGTGGACATCATGCGGCGCTTCATGGCGGGACCCGGTGCCGGGCGGTGCCACGCGGTGCTGGACCCGCCGGGCCGGCTGCGCCCGACGGGGAGTTTCATGGCGTTGCTGCGCGCCGCGGTGCAGACGGACGCGGCTGCCGTGGCCTTCGCCGACCAGGACGACGTGTGGCTGCCGGAAAAGCTGGCCCGCGCGGTCGCGGCGCTGCAGCCCGACTCGCGCCCGGCGCTGTATTGCAGCCGGCAGCTCCTGGTCGATGAGGCGCTCCGGCATATCGGCGTGTCGGCGCGGCTGCATCAACCGCCGGGCTTCCCCGCGGCGCTGACGCAGAACGTCGCCACGGGGTGCACCCTGGTGCTGAACCAGGCCGCGGCGCGGCTGGTGGCCGGCAGCCGCCCGCCGCCGGCGACGCTGCATGACTGGTGGAGCTACCTGGTCGTCTCCGCCCATGGCGGCCGGGTGGTGGCGGACGCGACGCCCACGGTGCTGTATCGCCAGCACGGCGGCAACGCCGTGGGTGCGCCTGCCTCCATGCGCCGGCGGTTCTTCGAGGCGCTGCGGCGCGGACCCGGCGCGTTCATGGCCGTGCTGCGCGGCCACGTCGCGGCCCTGCGGGCGCAGCCGGATTTGCTCACCCCGGACGCGGCGGCGGCGTTGGACGTGGTGGAGGCAGGCTTGCAGGGCGGGGTGCCGCAGCGTTTGGCGGCGCTGCAGCTCGGCGGCTTGTCGCGGCAAACCTGGCAGGAGACGTTGATGTTCCGCTTGTGGTTCCTGGTGGATCATCCGCCCGCGTCGCCGCCGGGCCAGCCGCAGGCCAGCAGCGCCGGCCGCATGTGAGGCGGCGGCGGGGCCGTGGCGGCGAGCGGCGGCACCAAGGGCAAGGCGATGGCGCGGGCCAGCAACTGCATCGGCCCATCCTCGCACCCTCCGTCGCCGCGCCCATAAACCGGGTCGCCCACGATGGGATGGCCCAGCCCGGCGCAATGCACCCGGATCTGGTGGGTCCGCCCGGTCCAGGGCTGCAGCTCCAGCCAGGCGAGGCCGCCGGCCTGGCCCATCACGTGCCAGCCCGTGCGCGCCGGGGCGCCGTCCGGTCCCGGCTCCATGCGCCACCCCGAGGGCGTGCTGCGCTTCTGCAAACGGTTGGACACCTCGCCCGACGCCGCCTTGGGCACGCCGTGCACCACGGCCCAGTAGGTCTTGCGCGCCGACCTGGCCGTGAACGCCGCCTGCGCCGCGAGCAGCGCCTGCTTGCGCAGCGCCACCACCAGGCACCCGGCGGTGTCGGCATCCAGGCGGTGCACGAGCCACGGGCCGTCCTTGCGCCGGGATAACATAGGGAAGCTGTCCTCGACGCTGGCGCCGCCGCCGGGTCCTGGATGCACCGGCAAGCCGGCCGGCTTGTTCAACACCACGAAATGCTGGCTTTGGAACAGGATCGGGATCATCCCGCCAGGTTGACAGCGGCGCCCCGGCGGCGGAAGCACCCCCATGCCCGACGACCGGATCTGCGGCTTGAACGCCGTCACCGCCCTGTTCGCCTGCCGCGCCCCCGACGTGATCCGCTTGTTCTACAACGAGGACAGCAAAACGCGGGTCGGCCCGCTCTGCGCCGAGCTGGCCCGTATGCGCCGCCCTTACCGCCTGCTGCCGCCTGACGAGCTGGAACGCGCCGCCGGCACCCCGCACCATGGCGGCGTCGTGGCCATCGCGACGCCCCGGCCGCTGGGCATGTTGGACTTCGTGCGCCCGCCGCGCCTCCCGCTGCTGCTGATCCTGGACAGCGTGGGCAACCCGCACAACCTGGGCGCCATCGCCCGCAGCGCCGCGTTCTTCGGCGTGCGCGCCATGGTGCTGCACGACACGCCGCTGCAGGCCATGCCGTCGGACGCCGCCTACCGCGTGGCGGAGGGTGGGCTTGAGTACTTGGAGGTGTCCAAGACCCGCAACCTGCGCAAGGCGCTGCTGGCGCTCGATCCCTATTACCGCACCGTTGCCGCGACGCTGACGGAGGAGGCCGTGCCCGTCACCGCCCTGCCGCGGGACCGCCCGGTGGCGCTGGTGCTGGGCAACGAGGAGCGGGGGGTCGGCTTCGACGCGCTGGAAACCTGCCGCCGCCGGGTCCGAATCCAGGGCCACGGCGCGATGCAGAGCCTGAACGTCGCGCAGGCCGCCGCCGTGCTGCTGCATACGCTCACCAGCCCAATCGCGAGGACCTGATGCGCATCCACGTCCAGAACCTGCCTGACGACCGGGCATTCGCCATCACCCCGGCGCAGTGGGACGCCGCCGCAGCCCGCGCCCCGGACGTGTCGGACGGGCACGCCGTGACCTTTGGCGAGACGTCCGAGGCGTTCCAGGCCGCAATCGGCGAGGCTGAGGCGCTGGTGGCGCAGACCGGCGCGGTCCGCCGGCTATTTCCCGCGGACGCGCCGCGGCTGAAGCTGATCTACTGCACGGCGGCTGGCCTCGACTCGCTGGCCCCCTTCGACCGGCTCCCGCCCGGCGCGGCGCTGCTGAACAACCGCGGCACGCACGGCGTGAAGGCCGGCGAGTACGGCATCATGGCGTTGCTGATGCTGGCCGCCGGCGTGCCGGGCTTCGCCACGGCGCAGCGGGCCGGGCAGTGGGCGCCGCGGCACGGTTCCGTGCTGGCGGGGCGGCGGGTGACGGTGGCCGGGCTGGGCACGCTGGGCGGCGCGGTCGCCGAGCAGGCGGCGCGGTTCGGTATGCGCGTCACCGGCGTCCGCACCCGGGCCGAGCCGCACCCGGTCTGCACGGAGGTCGTTGCCCTGGCCGAGCTGGACTCGGTGCTCGGCGATACGGAGTTCCTGGTGCTGGCGCTGCCGCTCACGGACGCGACGCGGGGCGTGCTGGACCGCCGCCGCATCGCCCTGCTGCCGCCGGGCGCCGGGGTGGTGAACATCGGCCGCGGCGCGCTGCTCGACCAGGACGCGCTGTGCGACGCGCTGGAGGACGGCCGCCTGTCCGGCGCGGTGCTGGACGTGTTCGTGCCGGAGCCGGTGCCGCCGGGTCACCGGCTTTGGGCAACGCCGAACTTGGTGATGACGCCGCACGTTTCGGCCGACGACCCCGATACGTATATCCCGCTCAGCTTGGACATCTTCTTCCAGAACCTGCGGGCGCTCCGCAACGGCGCGCCGCTGCCGAACCGCTTTGACACCGCACGGGGGTATTGAACCTGAAGGTTTGCAATTGCTCATAAGTTGATAGACTGTAACGAGATCCGCCTTTTGATCCAATCCGGCCTGCCGTGTTCACAGCTTGTGGGCACGCCGCCGCCCCACACGTGACTGGAGACGCCACCATGCCCGCTTACCGTTCCCGCACCACCACCCACGGCCGCAACATGGCGGGGGCGCGTGGCCTGTGGCGCGCGACCGGCATGAAGGACGGGGACTTCGGCAAGCCGATCATCGCCGTGGTCAACTCCTTCACCCAGTTCGTGCCCGGCCATGTCCACCTGAAGGACCTGGGCCAGCTCGTGGCAACCGAGATCGAGGCGGCGGGCGGTGTCGCCAAGGAGTTCAACACCATCGCGGTCGATGACGGCATCGCCATGGGCCATGACGGGATGCTCTACAGCCTGCCGTCGCGCGACCTGATCGCCGACAGCGTCGAGTACATGGTCAACGCGCACTGCGCGGACGCCATGGTGTGCATCTCCAACTGCGACAAGATCACGCCCGGTATGCTGATGGCGTCCATGCGGATCAACGTGCCCACCGTGTTCGTCTCGGGCGGGCCGATGGAGGCGGGCAAGGTCACGGTCGGCGGCAAGACGCGCAGCGTGGATTTGGTTGATGCCATGGTGGCCGCCGCGGACAGCCGGGTCAGCGAGGCGGACGTGCAGGCCATCGAGCGGTCGGCCTGCCCGACCTGCGGTTCCTGCTCCGGCATGTTCACCGCCAACTCCATGAACTGCTTGATGGAGGCGCTGGGCCTTGCCCTGCCTGGCAATGGCACGCTGGTCGCGACCCACGCCGACCGCCGCGGCCTGTTCCAAGAGGCCGGGCGGCTGATCGTCGATCTGGCGCAACGCTTCTACGAGCGGGACGACGCCCGGGTGCTGCCGCGCGGCGTCGCCGGGCGGGCGGCGTTCGAGAACGCCATGACGCTGGACATCGCTATGGGCGGGTCCACCAATACCGTGCTGCACCTCTTGGCGGCGGCGCACGAGGCGGGGGTGGATTTCACGATGGCCGACATCGACCGCCTGTCCCGCCGGGTGCCGGTGCTGTGCAAAGTGGCGCCGAGCGTGGCCGACGTGCATGTGGAGGACGTGCACCGCGCGGGCGGGATCATGGCGATCCTGGGCGAGCTGGACCGCGCCGGGCTGCTGAACACCACCGTGCCGACGGTGCATGCCGAAACGCTGGGCGCGGCGTTGGCGCGGTGGGACGTGGCGGGCAACGCAAGCGAGGGCGTCCGGACCTTCTACCAAGCAGCCCCCGGCGGCGTGCCGACGCAGGTGGCGTTCAGCCAGGACCGCCGTTACCGCGCGCTGGACACGGACCGCGAGGCGGGCGTGATCCACGATGCCGCGCACGCCTTTTCGCGGGATGGCGGCCTGGCCGTGCTGTATGGCAACCTGGCCGAGGATGGCTGCATCGTGAAGACCGCGGGCGTGGACGCGGCCATCCTGGCGTTCGCCGGCCCGGCCCGCATCTTTGAAAGCCAGGACGCGGCGGTGGAGGGCATCCTGGGCGGCCGGGTGGCCGCTGGCGATGTCGTGCTGATCCGCTACGAGGGTCCGAAGGGCGGTCCCGGTATGCAGGAGATGCTGTATCCGACCAGCTACTTGAAGTCGAAGGGCCTGGGCAAAGCCTGCGCCCTGGTCACGGACGGCCGGTTCTCCGGCGGCTCATCGGGCCTGTCGATTGGCCACGTGTCGCCGGAAGCGGCGGAGGGCGGCACGATTGGTTTGGTGGAAGAAGGGGACCGCATCGAGATCGACATCCCCGCCCGCACCATCCGCTTGGCCGTGCCGGATGAGGAACTGGCCCGGCGCCGGGCCGCGATGGATGCAAAGGGGCACGACGCCTGGCACCCTGGCCCGCGCGCCCGCGCCGTTTCCACCGCTTTGCGCGCTTATGCCGCGTTGACCACCTCGGCCTCGCGCGGCGCCGTTCGGGATGTCGGCCAGCTCAGCCGGTAAGACGCAGCATCCCACGGGTCAGCGGCAAGGTGGTGGCGTGCCGCGGATGGCCGTGTGCAGGCGGGAATGCCGATCAGGAGGGTCATGTTGCGATGTCCACGGTTTGCGGGATGGCAGGCCCGGGTCGGAGGCGGTCGGCGAGCACGGCGCCCACGGCGCCGGTCAGCATCAAGAGGGCCATAGGCCGCGCCGTGCCGTCGCTTAACTCGCCCACCAGCACGCCGCTGAGCGCCGCGAGGCAGAAGCCGACCGTGCCCATCAACGCGGACGCGCTGCCAGCCTGCGCCGCGTGGCGGGACAGCGCGCCAACCGCCGAGTTGGGCATCACGAACCCCATGCTGCCCATCGCGAGCACCACGGGCAGCACGATGCCATACACGCCGCCCACATCCAGCACGGCGCAGGCCAGCAGGGCAACCGCGGCGGCTAGGTAGGTCAGGGTGCCGACCCGCAGCACGCGCGCCGCACCCACCCGGGGCAGAATGCGCGGGTTGAGCTGCGAGGACAGGATGAACGCCCCGGCGCTGGCGCCGAACAACATGCCGTACTGCGCCGGGCTGAACGCGAAGCGCTGGATCAGAACGGGCGGCGAGCCGCCGATATAGGCGAACATGCCGAACATTCCCCAGCCGTTGATCGCCGCAAAGCACAGGAACACCCGGTCCCGCAGCACTGCGGCGTAGCGGGCCGCCAGGTTGCCGACGCCGAGCTGCGCCCGCCGGTGCCGCGGCAGGGTGTCCGGCAGCAGGCGCCAGACCAGCACGCAGCAAACGCCGCCATAGACCGCGGTGAGCCAGAAGATCGCGTGCCACGGCGCATAACCGAGGACGAGGCCGCCCAGCGTCGGCGCCAGGATCGGGGCGACCCCCATCACCAGCATCAAGCGGGACATCAGGTGCGCCGCGGCCAGCCCGTCCGCCAGGTCGCGCACGATGGCCCGGGGGATCACCATGCTGGCCGAGCCGCCGAACGCCGCGACGAAGCGCAGCGCCGACAAGGTGAGCAGGTCGGGCGCCAAGGCGCAGCCGGCGTTGGCCAGCGTGTAAACCGCCGTGCCCGCCATCAACGGCGCCCGCCGGCCGTAGCGGTCGGACAGCGTCCCTTGGGTGATCTGCCCGACGGCCAGCCCGGCGAACCAAGTCGCCAGCGTGACCTGCGCCGTGCCGGGCCGCCCGCCCAGCGACGCCTCGATGGCTGGGAACGCCGGCAGGTACATGTCGGTGGACAGCGGCCCCACCGCGGTCAGGAAACCGAGCAGCACAGGCAGCCATGCCGGATATGTCATTCCGCCATCATGCCAGTCTGTCCCGCCCCGGCGAAGCGCCGATGGCGCATAACCGCCCCCTGCCGGCGGGGCGCCCGGTGCCGCGGTCAGTCCAAAGGCACGAGCAAATCGCCCAAACGCACCTCGCCGCCTTCCAGCACCCGCGCGGTGATGCCGCCATGGCCGCGCACCGCGTTGTAGCCGCCTGTGCCCAGCAGCCGCTCCATCTTGGAACAGGGGTGGCATTCCCCGCTGTGTTCGAGCAGCGCACCGCCCAGGCGGAAGCGCCGCCCTTTCAAAGCGAGGAGGTTGACCCCGCGCACCACGACGTTCCGCCGCAGCAACTCAGGCGGGGCGCTGTCCCCGCCCAGAAAGCTGCCGATGGCCGCAAGGTGCTCGGCCGCGATCACCGTGACCTGGCGGGCGCCTTGCGTGGCGCTTTGGTAATGGTCGCCCTCGACGCCCCCGCCCGGCGTCAACGCGATGGCCTCCACCGCCCGCATCGGCGCGAGGCGGGCCGGGCGCACGCCGAGCCACGCGACGACGCCGGGCCGCATCGGCGCGGCCATCAGCCGGGCGAGCGGAGAAGCCGGGTTGAGCACGGTTCAGACCGACGCGGTGGACACCGCCTGGCTCGTGGCCGGCCCCGTGGCGGGCGGCCCCGTGACCGACACCTGGGGCGCCTTGCTCCCGGACGTACCGAAGATGGAGGAAAACGCGACCTCGCCGGCGTCCCGGCCGAAACCGATGCGGATCAGGCCGTCGATGGCGGACTTGCGGGTCGCGTCGAACAGGTACCAGGCGCCGCCGTCTGGCCCTTCCAGCCAAGCCTCGAACACCGCATGGAAGTCGGGCGGCTCCAAACGCCAGGCATAGGCGCTGACATAGCGCGCCGGAACGCCCAGCGCCCGGCACAGCGCAACGGCCAAGTGGGCGAAGTCCCGGCACACGCCCTGGCGCTCGATCAGGGTGTCCGCCGCCGAGGTCATCGCGTCCGTGGTGCCGCTTCGGTAATCCACGTGGTCGCAGATCCAGTTGCAGATGGTCCCCACCCGCTGGTGCCCCGGCGCCATGCCGCCGAAGGTGCGCTGCGCGAACAGCGCCAGGCGGTCGGACTGGCAGTAGCGGCTGGGGTTGAGAAAGGCCAGGGCGGGGAAGGGCAGGCGGCTGGCCGGGACCTCGCCGACCTCCGCCGGGTCGCACAGCACGGGGTCCAGCGTTGCCTCGGCACGGTATTCCACCCGAAGCGGGCCGGGCTGCGCCAGGACGCGCAGGATGCGGTTGCCGCTTTCCGGCAAGGTGAACCGCTCGACATCAAGCGCCGGGGTGAGTTGCAGCGACTCGTTGCGCACCACCTGTCGGTCGAAGCGGGCGATCTCGAAGTTGAACACGAAGGCCGTGGGGCCTTGGACGTCATACTGCAGCGTGCAGCCAACCTGGAATTCGATGGCGGGCCTCCTTACTCGTCGTCGTCGCGGGTGGAGCGGGTCAGCACGTCGCGCTTGCCCACGTGGTTGGCGGGGCTGACGATGCCCTCCTTCTCCATCTGCTCGATCAGCTTCGCCGCGCGGTTGTAGCCGATGCCGAGGTGCCGCTGGATGAAGCTGGTGCTCGCCTTGCCCTCGCGGGACACCAGGGCGACTGCCTGGTCGAACAGCCCCTTCTCGCCGTCCCCGGCGGCGGCGATGCCGGACAGGGCGGAGTTGGCGCCGTCGTCGTCGCTGTCCGCGCCCTCCGTCACCTCCTCGTCGTAGGTCGGCTCGCCCTGGGTGCGCAGGAAGGCGACGATATCCTCCACCTCGCGGTCGGCGACGAAGGGGCCGTGCACCCGGGCGATGCGCCCGCCGCCCTGCATGTGCAGCAGGTCGCCTTGGCCCAGCAGTTGTTCCGCGCCCTGCTCGCCCAGGATGGTGCGGCTGTCGAACTTGCTGATCACCTGGAAGCTGATGCGGGTCGGGAAGTTGGCCTTGATCGTGCCGGTGATCACATCGACCGAGGGGCGCTGCGTCGCCATGATGACGTGGATGCCGGCGGCCCGCGCCATCTGCGCCAGGCGCTGCACAGCCGCCTCGACTTCCTTGCCGGCCACCATCATCAGGTCCGCCATCTCGTCGATCACCACGACGATGTAGGGCAGGGGCTTCAGGACCAGCGGCTGTTCCTCATAGGTCGGCCGCCCGGTCTCGCTGTCGAAGCCGGTCTGCACGCGCCGGGTCACGGTTTCGTTGCGGGCCAGCGCCTCGGCCACGCGGTCGTTGTAGCCGCCGACGTTGCGCACACCGAGCTGGCTCATGGCACGGTAGCGCCGCTCCATCTCCCGCGTCGTCCATTTCAGGGCGGTCACCGCCTTGGACGGCTCCGTCACCACGGGCGCCAGCAAGTGCGGGATGCCCTCATAGACCGACAGTTCCAGCATCTTCGGGTCGATCATAATGAGCCGGCACTGGTCGGGCGACAAGCGGAACAGGATCGACAGGATCATGGCGTTGATGCCCACCGACTTGCCGGAGCCGGTGGTGCCCGCGATCAGCAAGTGCGGCATACGCGCCAAGTCGGCGATGACTGGGACGCCGCCGATGTCCTTGCCGAGCGCCAAGGCGAGGCGGCCAGGATGGCTGCGCCAATCCTCGCTGCCCAGCAGTTCCGACAGGAACACCGTTTCGCGCTTCTCGTTCGGCACCTCGATGCCGATCACGTTGCGGCCGGGCACGGTGGCGATGCGGACGGCGGTGACGCACAGGGTCCGCGCCACGTCGTCCGCCAGGCCGATCACCCGGGCGCTGCGGATGCCGGGGGCCGGCTCCAATTCATACAGCGTGACCACCGGGCCGGGCCGGATGTCGCGGATCGCGCCCTGCACGCCGTAGTCGCCCAGCACGGTTTCCAGCAGGCGGGCATTGGCCTGCAACGCGTCCTGGCTGGGGCCTGACCCGGCGCGCACCGGCGCCGGGCTGAGCAGGGACAGCGGCGGGAACTGCCAGCCCTCGGCCGGCGGCGGGGTCTCGGCCCGCGGCGGCGGCTTGCGCTTGGCCTCGGTAATTACCGACTGGGTGATGACCGGGATCGAAATGCCGGCCGGGTCCGGACGCGCGGGGGCGCGCACGGCGTCGGCCCCCACGTCTCGGCTCGCCGGGGCGGCACTGGGGCTGGACGCGCGAAAGAGCGTCGGCGCCGCTGGCGATACGGCTTCGGGCAGCAGCGGCGAGCGGCGCAGGACAGGCTCCACGGCCACCCGCCCGGCCGCGGCGGCGCGCAGCCCCACGCGGGCCAGCAGCCCGGCCGCCCATCCGCCGCCGCGCATCGACCCGCGGGCAGCGCCCACCGCGCCCTGGCCCGCCGCGCGCCATTCCCCGGCCGAAAGCCCAAGGCTCAGCACGACCAAGAGCAGCGCCAGCGCCAGCGCCGCCGCTTGGACCAGCAAGGCCCCGGCCGTGCCGAGCAGCCCGTTCCCGGTGCGGACGGCGCCCTCGGCCAGCAAGCGCCCGATGGCGCCGCCCAGCCCGGCCGCGGTCGGCCAGGACGGTCCCGGCGCCGCCGCCAGCACGGCTGCCAGGGCCGGCAGCGCCAAAAGAGTGAACAGCAGCCGGACCGTCAGCCGCAGGGGACGCCGGGTGGCGGTGCGGAAGCTCCAGGCGAGCAGGGCGAGCACGGGCAACGCCGCCGCCGCCCCGAAGCACTGCAGCAGCACGTCGGCTGCCATCGCGCCCGGCACGCCCGCCAGGTTGGTCGGCGAACGGGACGTGGCGGTGTTCAGCGACGGGTCATGCGGGTTGTAGGACACAAGCGCCACCAGCAGCAGCAGCGCGCCGACCGCGAACGCGATGCCGCCGAGCTGCCCCAAGCGCGCCAGCACGATGCTGCGCACCTCCGGCGAGGCAAAGCGGCGGCCTTGGGCGATTGATGCCATCGTTGTACACCGGTCAGCTTGAAGGATAGCCGGAGCTTAACGCAAGAACCTGCAGAACCAAAACGGAAAGCCGGGACCGCCCGCTCGCGGCCCCGGCGTGCCGTTTCGGCAAGCGTCGCCGTTAGCCGAGCTGCTCGCCGTGCAGCACGACATCCAGGCCTTCGCGCTCCTCGTCCGTGGACACGCGCAGGCCGACGACCACATCGACGATCTTGAGCAGGATGAACGTCGCCACCGCGCTGTAGGCGACCGTCGCCGCCACTGCGATGGCCTGGTTGGTCAGCAGCTCCGTCCCGGCGACATAAACGCCGTCGGGCTTGGCCGTCGTGGCCGAAAGCGGGCCGTAGGCGAACACCCCCGTCAGCAACGCGCCGATGATGCCGCCAATGCCGTGCACGCCGAAGGCGTCCAGGCTGTCGTCATAGCCCAGCAGGTGCTTCAACCCGGTCGCCGACCAGAAGCAGACCACGCCCGCAACCACGCCGATGATCAGCGACGGCCCCGGCAGCACGAAGCCGGATGCCGGCGTGATCGCCACCAGCCCGGCCACCGCGCCGGAGATCACGCCGAGCACGCTCGGCTTGCCCTTGGCCACCCACTCCGCCACGACCCAACCCAGCGCCGCGCCGCCTGTCGCAATCTGCGTCGCCAGCATCGCCATGCCTGCCCGGCCGCCCGCGCCCACCGCCGACCCGGCGTTGAAGCCGAACCAACCGACCCAGAGCAGCGACGCCCCGATCACCGCATAGGCAAGGTTGTAGGGCGCCATGTTGTCGTGCCCGTAGCCAAGCCGCTTGCCCAGCACCAGCGCGCAGACCAGCCCGGCGACGCCCGCGTTGATGTGCACCACCGTGCCGCCGGCGAAGTCGGCCGCGCCCAGGGCGTTGATCCAACCGAGCGGGCTCCACACCCAATGCGCCACCGGCGAGTACACCAGCAGCGACCACAGCGCGGTGAACACCATCAGCGCCGAGAACTTCATCCGGTCGGCGAACGCGCCGGCGATCAGCGCCGGGGTGATGATCGCGAACGTCATCTGGAACATGAGGTACACGGTCTCGGGAATCGTGTTGACCGTGCTGTTGTCGGTGCCCGCGCCCAGAGTGAAGGGCTTGTCCCAGTTGGTCGCGATCCCGTTCAGGAACAAGCGTGAGAAGTCGCCGATGTAGGGGTTGCCGTTGGTGAAGGCGAGGCTATAGCCCGCGACCATCCACAGCACCGTCACCAACGCGCAGATGCTGAAGGACTGCATCATGGTCGCCAGCACGTTCTTCTTGCGCACCATGCCGGCGTAGAACAGCGCCAGGCCCGGCACCGTCATCATCAGCACCAGCGCCGTGCTGGTCAGCATCCAGGCGGTGTCGCCGGTATCGACCTTGGCCTCGGCCACTGCGGCGGCGGCCTCGGCAGCGGGGGGAGCCGCCGCCGTCGCGGCGTTCTGCGCCCAGGCGGGAAGTGCTGCAAACAATACAAGCGGCAGCGGAGCGAGCCGCCAGGCGAGTCCCTTCATAGTGCTTCCTCGTTGGTCTCGCCGGTTCGGATGCGCACCGCGCGTTCGATGTCCATCACGAAAATCTTGCCGTCGCCGATCTTGCCGGTGTGCGCCGCCTTCATGATGGCCTCCACCACCTGCTCGGCCAGGTCCTCCGACACGGCGACCTCGATCTTCACCTTGGGCAGGAAGTTCACGTGGTACTCGGCGCCGCGGTAGATCTCCGTCTGCCCTTTCTGGCGCCCGAACCCCTTCACCTCCGACACGGTCAGTCCCTGCACACCCAAGGGCGTCAAAGCCTCCCTGACATCGTCGAGCTTGAAGGGCTTGATGACGGCTACGATCAGCTTCATCGAACCTTCCTCTTTCCAAATCCGCGCCTCGCGCCACATTCGGCAGGCCGCGTCGGGCGAGCATATTCAAGAACCGTGCCGAGCGAGCAAGCCGACACACGGTTGTCTGCGCCACGATCTCTGCCCGCGGCATGGGCAACCTTTGCCCCGTGCTGTAACTTCGGTGCAACGGATCGCTGCTGAATTTTTGTGCACTTGAGGAGGAGCCGATGGCGGACCTGGCCGTGGATGTCTGCGTGGTAGGGGCTGGGCCGGTGGGCGGCACGCTGGCGTGCCGGCTGGCGGCGGGCGGGGTGCGCGTGGCGGTGATCGACCGCGCGGCGCTGCCGCCGATGGAGCATCCGAATTTCGACGGGCGCGCCTATGCCGTCGCGGCCGGCTCGCGCCGCTTGCTGGAAGCGGCGGGCATTTGGGATGCGCTGCCGCAGGCGCCGTCGCCGATCCTCGACATCCGGGTGTCCGATGGCCGGGTCGGGCAGCGGGCCTCCAGCCTGTTCCTGCATTTCGACCATCAGGATGTCGGTGATGAGCCGTTCGGCTGGATGGTGGAAGCGCGCGCCCTGCGCGTCGCGCTGAACGCCCACATGCACCGCGCGCCGGACCTCCTTGTACACGCCCCGGCGGAGGCGAGGGCGGAGCGCCGCGCCGACCGCGCGGTGGTGCAGGTTGCCGGCGGTCCCGCCATCGCGTGCCGCCTGGTCGTCGCCGCCGAGGGCCGCAACTCGCCGCTGCGCGAGCAGGCGCGCATCCCGGTGACGCGGGTGCCCTACGACCAGCGCGGCATCGTCTCGGCCGTGGCGCATGAGCGCCCGCACAACAACACGGCGCTGGAGCACTTCCTGCCCGGCGGCCCGTTCGCGCAACTGCCGATGAGTCCGACGGAGGGCGCGCCGCACGTGTCCGCCGTGGTCTGGACCGAGCGGACAGTAGCGGCGGACCGGGTGATCGCGTTGGACGACGCCGCGTTCGGGCGGGAGGTGGCGCGGCGGCTGGGCGACCATCTGGGGGCGGTCCGGCCCATCGGGCGGCGGTGGATCTACCCGCTGTCCGCCATGCACGCCCAGCGTTACGTGGATACCCGGCTGGCGCTGGTGGGCGACGCGGCGCACGGCATCCATCCCATCGCGGGGCAGGGGCTGAACCTCGGGTTCCGCGACGTGATCGCGCTGTCGGACCTGGTGATCGCGGCCGTGCGAGAGGGCGCGGACCCGGGCGCCCCGGCGCTGCTCGCGCAGTATCAGCGGCGGCGGCGGCCGGACAACCTGTTGATGCTGGCCGCGACGGACGTGCTGGATCGGCTGTTCAGCACCGACAACCCGCTGCTGCGCGCCGCGCGGGACGTGGGGATTGCCGGGGTGCACCGGATGCCGCGGCTGAAGCGGCTGTTCATGCGCCAGGCGATGGGCGGCTGACCGGCATCGTGCGGGCGAGGTGCGCCGCGACCGCCGCGTAAGCCCGGCGGCGGTCGTCCGGGCGCACGAAGCCGTGCCCGGCATAGTCGAACGCCTCGAACTGCACGGGCTTGCCGCGGGACCGCAGCGCCGCGACGATCTGCTCGCTTTCGGAGAACGCCACCCGGGGGTCGCGCGTCCCGTGCAGCACCAGCAGCGGCACTTGGATGCGGTCGGCATGGCGGATGGGCGAGATGCGGTCGAACAAGGCGCGGTGGCGCACCGGGTCGCCGTACTCGTCCGCCCGGTGCGCTCGGCGCCAAGGCCCCGTGCTGGCCAGCAGCGTCCCGAAGTCGGCGATGCCGTAAAGGTCGATGGCCGTGCGCCAAAGCTCCGGGTGCTCGGTGATGGCGGCGAGCACCATGTAGCCGCCGTAGGACTGGCCCATGACGGCGATGCGCGCCGGGTCGATGCCGGGACGGGCGGCGAGCCAGCGGCCCCCGGCGGCCAGGTCGTGCACGGACAGGAGGCGATGCTCCCGGTCGTCGCTTTCCATCGCGGCGCGACCGTAGCCGGTGCTGCCGCGCACGTTGGGCATCAGCACGGCGTAGCCCTGGGCCAGCAAAGCCTGCATGTCGGGGCGGAAGGTGGCGCGGACCTGCGACGCCGGGCCGCCATGCACCCAAACCACCGCGGGATGGCCGCCGGGCGGAACCGGGCCGGGCGGCACCGCAAGCCAGCCGGGGATCGTGCGGCCGTTGAGGCTTTCCCACTCGACCAGGCCGAAATCCTGCACGGGCAAGGCGCAGTCCGGGCGCCACGCCGGGCGCACTGCGCCGTCCTGCCAGAGCCACAAGCCCGGCGGCTTCGTGGGCGACGCGGCGGTGACGGCGAGGGTGGCGCCGTCCGGCGACCAGGCGGGATCGGACACCACGCCGCGCGGCAGGCCGGCCACCACGGGGCGCTCGCCGTCCGGAGGCCCCACGCGCAGCAGGGCGTAGCCGCGGTCGTTCTCCACCGTGGCGAGCAGGGCGCCGCCGGGCGACAGCGCCCAAGCCTCCACGTCGCGGCCCGGCGGGGCGAACACCGGGGCGGTCTCGCCGCTGGCCGGGTCGATGCGGCACAGCGCCATCTCGTCGCGCCCGGCGTCGGTCAGGCCCATCAGCGCCATGCCGTCCGCCGTCCAGCGCAGGCTGGCGTAGCGCGCGGGCGCCGCCCGCGGCACGGGCCGCGCGGCGCCGTCAAGGTGGAGGATCATCGGCCGCTGGTCGCCGCTGTTCCTGTCCAGAATCGCAATCAGCCGGTCGCCGCTTGGATGCCAGGCCGCGGCGGCAGCCTCATGCGTGCCTTGGAACAGCCGCGTGCGCTCCCCGGTGGCCGGGTCCATCACGAGCACGTCGAAATGCGCCGGGTCCCGGTCGTTGGCGGTCAGGCTGATGCGGCTGCCGTCCGGGGACCACGCGCCGAAGCCGTGGATCACCTCGGGCGCAACCGTGAGCGGGCGCGGCTGCCCGTCCTGCAGCAGCCAAAGCTGCTGGCGCTCGTCGCCGCCGGCGTCGATGCCATAGATCAGCCGGTCGTCGCCGGGCGCGCGGCGCAGCAAGGCCACTTTCTCGTCGTGGGTGGTGAGCGGCCAGGACTGGCCGTCCTCGATCCGCAGCGCCCACACTTGCGCCAGCCCGGCGCCGCGGAGGTGGAACAGGATGCGCCCGTCGTAGGAGAAGACCGGGGAACTCGCGGCGCCGATGGCCGTGTAATCCAAAGGATCAGCAATCATGCCGCAGCATAGGCCGGCCCGAACGGGTTGAACATTCGCCACCGTTGCTTAATTCCGGTTGATGGAGAACAAACGTTCTATGGACCTGTTGGCGAAGCTCAAGATCTTGGCCGACGCGGCGAAGTACGATGCGTCTTGCGCTTCAAGCGGCACCGTTTCGCGCAGTTCCTTGGGAGAGAAGAGCGGGGTCGGCTCGACGGAGGGCATGGGCATCTGCCACGCCTACGCGCCGGACGGACGTTGCATCTCCTTGCTGAAAATCCTGCTGACCAACAGTTGCATCTACGACTGCCTGTACTGCATCAACCGGCGGTCCTCCAACGTGCAGCGGGCGCGCTTCACCGTCGAGGAGGTGGTGACCCTAACGCTCGGCTTCTACCGCCGCAACTGCATCGAGGGCTTGTTCCTCAGCTCCGGCATCATCCGCAGCCCGGACTACACGATGGAGCAGGTGGTCCGGGTGGCGAAGACGCTGCGCGAGGAGCATGGCTTCCGCGGCTATATCCACCTGAAGACCATCCCCGACGCTTCGCCGGAACTGCTGCTGGAGGCCGGGCGGTATGCCGACCGGCTCAGCATCAACGTGGAAATGCCGACGGAGGACGGGCTGGCCCGGCTGGCGCCCGAGAAGGACATGCCGAGCATCCGCCGCAGCATGGGCCGTATGCGGCTGCGCATTGACGAGGCGAGGGCTGAGAAGAAGGCGGCGCGCTTCGCACCCGCCGGGCAAAGCACGCAGATGATCGTCGGCGCCGATGACAGCTCGGACCGCAAGATCCTGGCGCAGAGCACCAACCTGTATAGCAACTACGGGCTGCGCCGGGTGTATTTCTCCGCGTTCAGCCCCATCCCCGATGCGAGCGCCATCCTGCCGCCGAAGCGCGCGCCGCTGCTGCGGGAGCATCGGCTGTACCAGGCCGACTGGCTGATGCGGTTCTACGAGTTCAAAGCGGACGAGCTGGCGCTGGATGCCACGGGGAACATGGACCTGTCGATGGATCCGAAGCTCGCTTGGGCGTTGCAGCACCGGGAGTTGTTCCCCATGGACGTGAACACGGCGGCGCGAGAACAATTGCTGCGGGTGCCGGGCATGGGGGTGAAGTCGGTGGACAAGCTGCTGCAAGCCCGGCGGCACCGGCGGCTGCGCATGGACGACCTGGCCCGGCTGCGTATGCCCATGGACAAGGTGGCACCGTTCGTCACCGCGCTGGACTACCAGCCCGGCGGACTGCTGGACAGCGCGCGCCTGGCGCAGCGGCTGGCGCCCAAGCCCGCGCAGTTGGAGATGTTCGCGTGAGGCCGGTCGTCCTGGCGCACGAGGTCGATTGGGCCGGGTGGCGCGCCGCGGCGCGGGCGCTGGCGCTGTCGGACGCGGCGCCGGAGGATGTCGTCTGGTCCGTGCGCAACGTCAGCGACCTGTTCGCCGAGCCGGAAGAGGAGGCCATCGCCGCCCCGCCCGGCGGCTTCACCGTGCCGCGCGCCCTGGTGACGCTGGCGGAAACGGTCATCCAGGCGCGCGATCCCGAGCGGTTCGCCCTGCTCTACCGCCTGATCTGGCGCGCCCACCGCGGCGAGAAGCACATCCTGGAGATGACCACCGACCCCGAGGTGCAGCGCGCGCAGCGCCTGGCCCAGACCGTACGGCGGGACACCCACAAGATGCGCGCCTTCGTGCGGTTCCGCGAGGTCGCGGAACCCGAAGGCACCCGCTACGTGAGCTGGTTCGAGCCGGAGCACTACATCGTCGAGGCCAACGCGCCGTTCTTTGCCCGGCGCTTCGCCACGATGATTTGGTCCATCCTGACGCCATACCGCAGCGCGCATTGGGATGGGGAGGCATTGCGGTTCGACGTGGGGGCCTCGCCGTCCGACGTGCCGGACGACGACCGGCTGGAAGCATACTGGCGCGCGTATTACAGCAGCATCTTCAACCCCGCCCGGCTCAAGGTCGGCGCGATGCGGGCGGAGATGCCACAAAAGTATTGGCGCAACCTTCCGGAAGCCGCAGCGATTCCTGAATTGATCCGCACGGCGTCGGGCCGCGTGGACAGCATGGTGGAGCAGCCTGTGTTCTCAGCCCCGCGTCCGTCCCGTCCCCATTCTCCCAGCATCGTCACGCCGCCGGTGGCCGAACACGGCAGCCCGCTGCACGAGGCCGCGCGGGAAGCGGCGGATTGCCGGCGCTGCCCGTTGTGGGAGCCGGCGACGCAGGTGGTGTTCGGCGAAGGCTCGCCCAACGCCCGGGTGATGATGATCGGCGAGCAGCCGGGCGACCAAGAAGACTTGGCCGGGCGTCCCTTCGTCGGCCCGGCCGGGCAGTTGCTGGACCGCGCGATGCAGGAGGCCGGGCTGGACCGGCAAACGGTTTATGTCACCAACTCGGTCAAGCACTTCAAGTTCGTGCCCCGCGGCAAGCGGCGCATCCACGAGAAGCCCGGCATCGGAGAGATCAACGCCTGCCGCTTCTGGCTCGACCTAGAGCGGGCCACGATCAAGCCGGCGCTGACGGTGATGATGGGCGCGACGGCGGCGCGGGCGGTGCTGGGCCGGGCCGTCGCCATCACGCGGGAGCGCGGGCAGCCCATGCCGCTGCCGGACGGCAATGGCGGCAACACCACGGGTTTCATCACGGTGCACCCGTCCTACCTGCTGCGCGTGCCGGACGAGGAGACCAAGGCGCGGGAATACGCGGCCTTCGTCGCGGACCTGCGGCGCATCGTGGAGCTTGCCGCTTAAGGCGGGCGTCAGTCGGCTGCCAGCAGGGCGCTGCCCATCCGGCCGCGCACCTCGGCGCCGAACGCGGCGAAGATGCCCCGCGACACGGCGTCGCTAGTGAAATCGTACTCCGGGTGCCATTGCACGCCGACGGCCAGCGCCCGGGACCCCGGCAGACGCACCGCCTCGACCGTGCCGTCCGGCGCCGTTGCTTCGATCACCAAGCCGGGGGCGAGCCGGTCGATGCCCTGGTTGTGCAGGGAGTTCACGGCGATCCGCTCGGCCCCCGCCACCCGTTGCAGCCAACTGCCGGGTGCGACCGCGAGGCTGTGCGCCTTGCCGATGCGTATCCGCGCGTCTGGATGCAGTGGGGTGGAATGGTCCATGCGGCCCGGCAAATCCTGCAAGCGTTGGTGCAGGCTGCCGCCCAGGGCGACGTTCATCTCCTGCAGGCCGCGGCAGATCGCCAGCACCGGCACGCCAGCCGCGACGGCAGCACGGATCAGGCGCATGGTGACCGCATCCCGCTTGGCATCCTCGGGCGTGCCCTCCGGGTGGGGCGGACCGCCATACAGCGCGGGGCGCACGTTGGACCGGCTGCCGGTCAGGATAATGCCATCGAGCCGGGCCAGCAGCGTGTCGATGTCGGCGGCGTCGCCGTTCGCGGGCACCAGCACGGGCACGGCGTCCATGACCTGATCGACCGCCCGGACATAGGTGTCGGATGCTGCGTGGTTGGGCGTGCCATACACGCCGAACGCTTTGGTGCAGCAAGAAATCCCAACCAACGGCTTCATCGCGCGATCATGCCGCTTTGGCCGGGGCAAATGAAGGATAATTTAGCCGCCACCGTTGTTTTGGAAAAACCTGGGGTCAATGAACTCAAAAAGGCTTTGCTTGAAGGTTCCGCCCAACTCGATGTTGTAGAGCGTAACTCGGGTTTCCTGCCGCTGGGCGTCCACCACGGACCATTGCCGAAGAGCTAGCGGCGCATCGGCGAACATCAGGGTCAGCGTGCCGTCAGCCGGAGATTTGGTGCGAAACAGCCGAAGCTGCAATTGGCCCGGCGCCCGGGTCAGCCCCGCCACCGTGACATCGCCAGACAGCCGCAAGTTGTCCTGCAGCAAAAGGCCCAGCGGCGTCGAGCCGAGCGGGATGTTGCTGGTCTGCTGCAACCGGCTGTCATGGAACACCAGCAGGCCATGTCCGCCGACCAGCAAGAACGGGCTGGGTGGATCATATTCGAACCGCAGGCGGCCCGGCCGTTCCAGCCAGACTTGTCCCCCGCTGGTGCTGCCGTTCGGCGCGATCTGGCGGAAGCGGGCATGAAGCGTGCGGATGCCATTCAGATAGGTTTCGACCCGGGCAATGTCGGCACGGTCCTGGGGCGTCAAGGCTGCGGGCACCTGCGCCTGGGCGGGCGACGCAAGAAGCGGTGCCAGGGGGGCGAGCAGCAAGGTACGACGGTTCATGCGCGGGATGTGGCGCTTGCGCCGGGCGGATGGAAGGGCGCCGCGCGAAGGATGGGGGGAGGCAAACCGTCCACGCGCCGCTGCGTTCTCAAGCAGGCAACCCGAGGAAACATCATGAGCGACAAGCCACAGGACCCCAAGGTGACCGGCACCACCGGCGCCCCCAATCCCAAGACCGGCAGCAGCGACGCGGCGCGCGGATTGGGCAGTCATAGCAAGGACGCGAACCACGCTCCGGGTGCCCCGGCCGAGTATGTCGAAGACAACAAGCCGGCGAAGAAAGACTAATTCAGCCGGGAGCGCAGTTCGTCAATCGCCGCACGGGTACGCAAGGCTGCGTCCCCTTGCGGCACCAAGTCGAGGAAACGCTCATAGCAGTGCACCGCGGCGCCCACATGCTCCAGGTGCTGGTTGACCAAGGCGGCCTCCCGCCAGAGCGCGGCGGTATCCGGTGCGATGCGCAGCGTGTCTTCAATGGTGGACAAGGCGCCAGACAGGTCGTTGTTCGCCAGCCGCCGGCTTTTGATGTTGTTTTGCAGGCGAACGAGGACATTGCGGCTCGACATCGGCTGCAACACGCCGGGCCGCAGTTCGGCATCCGGACCCTCCACCCGTTTCAGCAGGCTGCGCATGTCCGAAGCGGCCAACGGCACGCCGCCGGCGAAAACATCCACGACCATCTGCCGGTGCTCGGCCGTGCGGCCCCGCCGGGTTGGGTTCTGGCCTTCCAACGCCACCAGGAAATGGCCGGGGAAGTCCACCCCATGCGCGCCCCAGCCGACTGCGCGGGCGCAGTGCAACCACAAGATGCCCAAAGCCACCGGCAGGCCGCGCCGACGCTCGATCACCTGGATGAGGTTGGCATTGGCGGCGTCGTCATAAGCCTCGGTGTCGCCGCCGTATCCATGGCGCCCGGTGATCAACTGGGCCAAGGTCCCGGCGCGGGCCGTCAAATCCGTGCCGGGCAGGTCGTTCGCCAGGCTGACCGCATCCCGCGCAAGCTGGCTCAGGTGCCTGTCGGCCGCCTGCCAATCCAGCCGCGGCGCGTCGATGCGGGCGAGCTGGATCGCAGCGCCAGCGAGGTCGATCTCCACGTCCGGCAACTGTCCGATCGCATCCAGCGCGTCCCGCGGGTCACTCATGCTCGGATCCCATCCCATCAAGCGTCAAAAATGGGATCGGACCCGGCACGCTGCAACCGGCAACAGCCTACTCCGCCGCCGGCACATAGATCGCGGCGCCGCCCTCCAGGAACTCGGCGCTCTTGGCTTCCATCCCGGCCAGCCGCTCGGCATCCGCCCGGATGTCCTGGCTGATCTTCATCGAGCAGAACTTCGGGCCGCACATCGAGCAGAAGTGCGCAACCTTGTGCGCGTCCTTCGGCAAGGTCTCGTCGTGGTAGGCCCGCGCGGTGTCGGGATCGAGGCCGAGGTTGAACTGGTCCTCCCACCGGAACTCGAAGCGGGCGCGGCTGATCGCGTCGTCGCGCAGCTTGGCCGAGGGGTGGCCCTTCGCCAGGTCGGCCGCGTGGGCAGCGATGCGGTAGGTGATCACGCCGGTCTTCACGTCGTCCCGGTTGGGCAGGCCAAGATGCTCCTTGGGCGTCACGTAGCAGAGCATTGCCGTGCCGAACCAGCCGATCATGGCCGCGCCGATGGCCGAGGTGATGTGGTCGTAGCCCGGCGCGATGTCGGTCGTGAGCGGTCCCAGCGTGTAGAACGGCGCTTCCCCACACTCGCGCAACTGCTTCTCCATGTTGACCTTGATCTTGTGCATCGGCACGTGGCCGGGGCCTTCGATCATCACCTGGCAGCCCTTGGCCCAGGCCACCTGGGTCAGTTCGCCCAGTGTTTCCAGTTCGGCGAACTGCGCCGCGTCGTTGGCGTCGGCGTTGGAGCCGGGGCGCAGGCCGTCGCCGAGCGAGAAGCTCACGTCGTACTTGCGCATGATGTCGCAAATCTCGTCGAACCGCTCGTAGAGGAAGCTTTCCTTGTGGTGCGCCAGGCACCAGCGCGCCATGATGCTGCCGCCGCGGGACACGATGCCCGTGGTGCGCTTGGCTGTCAGCGGCACATGCGCCAGGCGGACGCCGGCGTGGATGGTGAAATAGTCCACCCCCTGCTCCGCCTGCTCGATCAGGGTGTCGCGGAATACCTCCCAATCCAGCTTGTCAGCGTCGCCGCCCACCTTCTCCAGCGCCTGGTAGATCGGCACCGTGCCGATGGGCACGGGGGAGTTGCGCAGGATCCAGCCGCGGATGTTGTGGATGTTGCGCCCGGTGGACAGGTCCATCACCGTGTCGCCGCCCCAGCGGATGGCCCAAACCAGCTTCTCGACTTCCTCGGCCGCGCCCGAGGTCACGGCGGAGTTGCCGATGTTGGCGTTGATCTTGACCAGGAAGTTGCGGCCGATGATGACCGGCTCCAGTTCCGGGTGATTGATATTGGCGGGGATGATGGCCCGGCCGCGGGCGATCTCGCTGCGGACGAACTCGGGCGTCACGAAGGCCGGGATTTCTGCGCCGAAGCTTTCGCCGTCGGCGACGCGGGCCTCAGCCTCCGCGTGCGCCGCGGCGCGGCCCAGGTTTTCGCGGTGGGCAACGTAGATCATCTCTTCCGTGATGATGCCGGCCCGGGCGAACTCGTATTGCGTGACAGGCTGGCCGTCCCGGCCTTCCAGCAAGGCTTGCGGCGCCGGGCAGGCGGGCACCAGGCGATCCGCGGGGACGAAACCGTTGTCCTCGGGCCTGACCGTGCGGGCAGCGGCGGGCGCGAAGCCACGCTTGGCGAGCCAAGGCGCGCGAATGGGCGGCAGGCCAGCCGCGAGGTCGATTTGGGCGTTGCTCTCGGTGTAGGGACCGGAGCAGTCGTAAAGCCGTACCGGCTCCTCCTTGGCGGAAGGGTCGAGCACGATCTCTCGGAACGGCACCAGGATGTCCGGGCGGTCCGCCGGGCTGGAATACACCTTACGGGAGCCGGTGATCGGCCCGGTGGTGACGGCGCTCGGCTTTTGCTGATAGGTCATGGTCGCCTCCCAGAAAGGACATGCAGCCGAGCCGGGAGTGGCATGACGATTCCCGTCCCTACGCCGGCATGACCCGGATCAGGTTGAACAGGGTCTCCGCGCCGCCCTTGCGGGCCTGCGGACTCTCAGCCCCTTGCCAGGGCTCCCCTCGGATTGGTTGAGAGTTGGCCGGGCCGCCCGGCATGTCAAGCCTTCGCCAGCATCGGGCCGAGCGGGGCGCCGCCGAACAAGTGAACGTGTAGGTGCGGCACCTCCTGCCCGGAATGCACGCCCATGTTGGACAGCACGCGGTAGCCCGGCTGCTCCAGCCCCATCTGCTGCGCGACGCGGCCCACGGCGCGGAAGAAGCCGGCGATCTCCGCGTCGGAGGCGGTCGCCGCGAAGTCGGTCAGCGCGACATACCGGCCGCGGGGGATGACCAGGATATGCACCGGCGCTTGCGGGGCGATGTCGTGGAACGCCACCGCCCATTCGTCCTCGTACACCCGGCGCGACGGGATTTCGCCGCGCAGGATGCGGGCGAAGATGTTCTGGTCGTCATAGGGCCCCTGGCCGCTTACCGGCATCCTGTGTCCTCCCTCAAACCGCCGCGGTCCCGCCACGTTTGGCTACGATAAGCTCATGGTGTGGGATGTGTCACGGCAGGCGGGGGAAGCGTGCGATGCGGGCGGGATGGTGGATGGGGCTTGTGGCCTGCACGGCGATGGCAGCCTGCGCGCCGGAACCGGACAACTACTACGGCGGCGTGCAGTCGGCCTATGACGGATATGCCCAGCCCGGCTACGTGCCATCCCCTTACGCCCAGCCGGGCTACCTCGCGCCCAACCCCGGCCTCGGCTACGTGCCGCCTTACAGCTACCCGGCTCCGGTCCCGGTCGCGCCCGGGTTCGGCTACGGGCCTCGGCGCGACTACGGATACCCCGGTTACCGGGAGCGTGAGTTCCGACGCGGGTTTGACGACCGCCGGTTCCGTGACGACCACGAACGGTTTGAACGCAGCCGGAACTTCGAGCGGCCCCGCCCGCCCGAGCCGCCGCGCCAACAGCCCGCTTCGCCTTTGGGACAGTCGCCCCCGGTGCAGGGCGGCATCTTCCCCGGCGTGCCCCGCCCCGTGCCGCGCTGACCTGCCGGCCCGGGACGGTTCCTCTGACGCCGCCGGGCTGCTAAGCCGGGGCGGACGACCTGCAAGGACTTGCCCAATGAAGCCGACCGACTACGCCCGGGTTGAAACCTACCTGCGCCGCACGCTCGGGTCCGACCGCATCCACGTCGAAGCGCCGAAACGCAAGGGCGCCTCGGTTGAGGTCACGGTGGATAAGGAGTTCCTCGGCACCCTGCATCGCGACGAGGAAGACGGCGAGGTATCGTTCTCGCTCCATATCACGATCCTGGAAGAAGACCTGCCACCTGTTCCCGGAGCAAAGCGCCTGGGCTGAGCTTAGGCCCGTCCCTCGAAGAACTTCGCGATCTTGGCCATGAAGCCTTCGCTTTCGGGGCTGCCCTTGGCGTGCTCCTTCGCCTCCGTCTCGAACTCCTCCAGCAACTCGCGCTGCCGCTTGGTCAGGTGCTGCGGCGTTTCCACCGCGACCTGAACGTACATGTCGCCGCGCGCCGCGCTACGCAGCACCGAGAAGCCCTTGCTGCGCAGCCGGAACTGATCCCCGGTCTGCGTGCCCGGCGGAATCTTCACCTTCGCTCGGCTGCCGTCGATGGCCGGCACCTCCACGTCGCCGCCCAGAGCCGCCTGCGTCATCGGCAGCGGAACCCGGCAGTAGATGTTGGCGCCGTCGCGCTGGAAGATCTCATGCGGCCGGATCGCGACGTGGACATACAGGTCGCCCGGCGGCGCGCCGCTGGCGCCGGCCTCGCCTTCCCCGGTCAGGCGGATGCGCGTGCCATCCTCCACGCCCGCCGGGATCGAAACCTGCAGGTTGCGCTCCCGCTGCACGGTGCCGCCGCCGCCGCACACCTTGCAGGGGTTCTTGATCACCCGGCCGGCGCCGCCGCAGGTCGGGCAGGTGCGCTCGATCAGGAAAAAGCCCTGCTGCGCCCGCACTTTGCCGGCACCGCCGCAGGTCGAACACGTATCGGCCTGGCGCTCCTTGCTTTCCGACCCCGTGCCCCGGCAATGGTCGCATTGCACGCGGGTGGGCACGCGAAGCTGGGTCTTGGTGCCGGCGAAGGCTTCGGCCAGGTCGATCTCCACCTGGGCGCGCAGGTCCGCGCCGGCGCGCGTCCGCGTGCCGCCGCGGCGGCCCGTCATCTCCCCGAACATCTGGTCGAAGATGTCGCCTAAGCCCCCGGCATCCTGGAAGTTGAACCCACCGGCAAAGCCGCCCGCGCCGGGGCCGCCGCCCTGCTCGAAGGCGGCATGGCCGAACCGGTCGTAGGCGCCGCGCTTCTGCTCGTCCTTCAGCACGTCGTAAGCCTCGTTCAGCTCCTTGAACTTGGCCTCGGCCTGCTTGTCGTTCGGGTTGCGGTCGGGGTGATACTGCATCGCGAGCTTGCGGTAGGCTTTCTTCAGTTCCTCCGCGCCAGCCTCCCGGCCCACCCCGAGCGTCGTGTAGTAGTCCTGCTTCGCTGCCACTTCAGCCCTCATCCTTGGCGCTGGGCCGGCGCTCGCGGCCTCCACGCACCGTCCTCAGCGCCGGCCGCTGCCAGTCCGGCGCGGCCCGGCGAATACGGAAAAGGCGCCCGCCTCGAACGAGCGCGGACGCCTTTCCCTGATGGTCAAGCCTCGACGCGACTACGAGGCTTTCTTCTTCTCGTCCACTTCCTCGAACTCGGCATCGACGACCTTCTCGCCCTGCGCCGCCGAACCAGGAGCGCCCGCGGCGTCGGCCGGAGCCGCCTCCGACTGGGCCTTGTACATCGCCTCGCCCATCTTCATCGCGACCTGCGTGAGACGGTCGTTCGCCTGTTTCAGCGTGTCCGCGTCGTCGCCTTCCAGCGCGCTCTTGGCAGCAGTCACCGCCGCCTCCGCCTCGGACTTGGCGTCAGCCGGAACCTTGTCGCCGTTTTCCTTCAAGGTCTTCTCGACCTGATGGACCATGGCCTCCGTCTGGTTGCGTGCCTCGACCTGCTCGCGCCGCCTCTTGTCGGCGTCGGCATTGGCCTCGGCCTCTTTGACCATTTTCTGGATGTCGGCGTCGGACAGGCCGCCACTGGCCTGGATGCGGATCTGCTGCTCCTTGCCGGTCGCCTTGTCCTTCGCCTGGACGGAAACGATGCCGTTGGCGTCGATGTCGAACGTCACCTCGATCTGCGGCACGCCGCGCGGGGCGGGCGGAATGCCCATCAGATCGAACTGACCCAGCAGCTTGTTGTCCGCCGCCATCTCCCGCTCGCCCTGGAAGCATTTGATGGTCACGGCGCCCTGGTTGTCGTCGGCCGTCGAGAACACCTGGCTTTTCTTGGTCGGAATGGTGGTGTTGCGGTCGATCAGCCGGGTGAACACGCCGCCCAGCGTCTCGATGCCCAGCGACAACGGCGTCACGTCCAGCAGCAGCACGTCCTTCACGTCGCCCTTGAGCACCGCGCCCTGCACCGCGGCGCCAATGGCCACGACCTCGTCCGGGTTCACGTTGCGGGCCGGGTCGCGGCCGAAGAACTGCTTCACGACCTCGATCACCTTGGGCATCCGGGTCATGCCGCCGACCAGGATCACCTCTTGGATCTCGCCCGCGGTCACGCCGGCATCCTTGAGCGCGGCGCGGCACGGCGCCAGCGTCCGCTCGATCAGGTCATCGACCAGGCTTTCCAGCTTGGCGCGCGACACCTTCATCACCAGGTGCTTCGGCCCGCTGGCATCGGCGGTGATGAACGGCAGGTTGATCTCCGTCTCCTTGGAGGAGGACAGCTCGATCTTCGCCTTCTCCGCCGCTTCCTTCAGCCGCTGCAAGGCGAGCTTGTCATTGCGCAGGTCGATGCCCTGCTCGCGCTTGAACTCGTCGGCTAGGTAGCCGATCACCCGGTTGTCGAAGTCCTCGCCGCCCAGGAACGTGTCGCCGTTGGTGGACTTCACCTCGAACACGCCGTCGCCGATCTCCAGTACCGACACATCGAACGTGCCGCCGCCGAGGTCGTACACCGCGATGGTGCCGCCCTGCTTCTTGTCCATGCCGTAGGCGAGCGCCGCCGCCGTCGGCTCGTTGATGATGCGCAGCACCTCCAGCCCGGCGATGCGGCCGGCGTCCTTGGTCGCCTGGCGCTGCGCGTCGTTGAAGTATGCGGGCACGGTGATGACGGCCTGCGTCACCTTCTCGCCGAGGTAGGACTCGGCGGTCTCCTTCATCTTGCCGAGCACGAAGGCGCTGACCTGGCTCGGCGAATACTTCTCGCTCCGCGCGCCCACCCAGGCATCGCCGTTGTCCCCGCGGACAATGGTATAGGGGACCATGCCCTTGTCCTTCTCCACCAGCGGGTCCTCGAACCGACGGCCGATCAGGCGCTTCACGGCATACAACGTGTTGGTCGGATTGGTGACGGCCTGGCGCTTGGCGCTCTGGCCGACTAGCCGCTCGCCGCTGTCGCTGAACGCGACCATGCTCGGCGTGGTGCGCGCGCCTTCGCTGTTCTCGATCACCCGGGTGTCGGCCCCCGTGCTGCCTTCCATGATGGCGACGCAGGAGTTGGTGGTCCCGAGGTCGATGCCGATGACCTTGCTCATTCGTATTCCTTTCTCAGCAGCGGCGCGCGGCCCGAAGCACCAGGCGCCACCCTACGGTTGTAACGATGCGGATGTATTCAGCGGAAGCCCGCCGGACAAGGCCCGGCGGCGCACAACTGTCGTGCCGCTTATGCGGCCTCGGTGCCCGGTGCGGTTCCGGCGGGCGCGGCCTTCGCGACCACGACCATCGCCGGGCGGAGCAGGCGCCCGTTCAACGTCCACGCCGTGGTCCAGGCCTGGAGCACCGTGCCCGGGGGGTGCTCCTCCGACGGCTGCTCGGCCATGGCCTGGTGCAGGTTGGCGTCGAACGGCTGGCCGGTGGGGTCGATGCGCTGGATGCCGTTGCGCTCCAGGATGGCGACGAAACTGCGCTCCACCCCTTCCAGCCCGTCGCGCAGCTTGGTGACGATATCGGGTTCGTCCGCCGCCTGCGCCGGCAGGTTCGATAGGCCGCGGCGCAGGTTCTCGGCCGCTTCCACCACGTCGGCGGCGAACTTCTGCACGGCATACTGGCGCGTGTCGTCCACGTCGCGCTTGGCGCGGGCGCGCACGTTGGCCATCTCGGCCTCCGCGCGTATCCAGCGGTCGCGCATGTCGTCGCGCTCGGCCGTCAGCTTGGCGATTTCGGCGTCGTGGCTCGGCTGCTCCGGCTCGGCGCCGGGCGGCGTGGCGTGGGCTCGGGCGTCACCCTGCAACGCGGGGTCCTCCTCGGGGGGCGTGGTCGGTTCGGTGCTCATGCCGTCTCAGGTAGGGCAGGGCGGGCCGCCGAACAAGCATCCCGGCCCGGACGGCGGCGCCATTTGCGTGCCATGCCTGCAAGCATACGGATGCCCGAACGGGATTGACCACGGCCCATTGCAGCCGCGTTGGCTGCCTGGCGCAGGGAACTGTTTGCCGCACGCTGCCTGATACAGCGTGGGCAACGCCCACCCGGGCAGCGACCGCGGGCCGCGCCAGCTTTTATCCCTCGCCGTATCGGCCCAGGAGAACACAACCCCATGGACGTAACATTGGACGTGAACGGGCAAGCGCACCGGCTCAGCCTCGATCCCAGAGTGACCCTGCTCGACGCGCTGCGCGACCGCATCGGCCTGACCGGGACGAAGAAGGGCTGCGACCAAGGGCAATGCGGGTCGTGCACCGTGCTGATCGACGGGGTGCGGGTGCTGGCCTGCTTCACCCTGGTTGCCACGATGACGGGCAAGGTCACGACGGTCGAGGGGCTGTCGGGCGAGACCGGGCCGCTGCACCCGATGCAGCAGGCGTTCCTGGACTGCGACGCCTATCAATGCGGCTACTGCACGCCGGGCCAGATCCTGAGCGGCATCGCCTGCATCGCCGAAGGCCATGCCGGCACGGAGGACGAGGTGCGCGAGTACATGAGCGGCAACCTGTGCCGGTGCGCGGCCTATCCCAAGATCGTGCAGGCCGTCCTGCAAGCGGCGCCGCAGCTTGCGGCCCGGCAGGACGCGGCCTGATGCGCCCGATCACGGTCGAGCGGGCGGTGGACGCCGCAGCCGTCCAGCGGCTTGCCGGCAGCTTCCCGCCGGATGCCGCGCACATCCAGTCCCCTACGCAGTACCTGGGCGGGGGCACGACCCTGCTCGACTTGATGAAGCTGGATGTCATGCGCCCGGACCGGCTGGTCGATATTGCCGGGCTGCGCGGGACTTACGGCGCGATCACCGCGGACGCGGCGGGCTTGCGGCTCGGCGCGCTGGCGCGGATGTCGGCCGCCGCCGACCACCCCGCGGTCCGCCGCGACTACCCGGCCTTGTCCGACGCGCTGCGTCTGGCGGCCAGCCCGCAAATCCGCAACATGGCGACCCTCGGCGGCAACGTGCTGCAGCGCACCCGGTGCAGTTACTTCCGCGACGCAAGCTGGGCCGCCTGCAACAAGCGCCAGCCCGGCTCCGGCTGCGCCGCCATCGGCGGGGTCACGCGGCTGCTGGCCGTCTTGGGCGTCAGCGAGCATTGCATCGCGCACTACCCCGGCGACTTCGCCATCCCGCTGGTGGCCCTCGGCGCGGAGGTGGACGTGCTCGGGCCGGACGGTGCCGCCCGCAGCATCGGGTTCGAGGACCTGCACCGCCTGCCCGGCGACGCGCCGCACATTGAGACGACGCTTCGGCCGGGCGAGCTGATCACCGGCTTCAGCGTGCCCGCGGCGCCTTGGACGCGGCGGTCGCTCTACCTCAAGGTGCGCGACCGCGAGTCGTACGCTTTCGCCCTGGCCTCTGCCGCCGTGGCGCTGGACCTGCGGCCCGACGGCACCGTGGCGGCGGCGCGGGTCGGCCTCGGCGGGCTGGCCGCGAAGCCCTGGCGCTCGCACGAGGCGGAAGCCGCGCTGACCGGCCAGCGCCTGGACGAGCGCACGGCTCAAGCCGCGGCGGAGCGCGCCTTCGCCGGCGCCGTCACCCACGGCGACAACGCCTTCAAGCCTGAATTGGGGCGGCGGACGCTGGTTCGCGCCCTGCTGCAAGCCGCCGAGATGGAGATCTGACATGGACGGCGACGCTTTTACCCGCATCGGCAAGCCCGCGATCCGCATCGACGGCCGGGCCAAGGTCACCGGCCGGGCGCTGTACGCCTCGGACGAGGCCGTGCCCAACCCGGCCTATGCCTTCCTCGTGACCAGCGCCATTGCCCGCGGCCGGGTCGCTTCGATGGGGCTGGACGCGGCCCGGGCCGTGCCGGGCGTGCTGGACATCCTGACGCATTGGAACGTAGGCGGCGAGGCGAAGCCGCCAACGCTGGCGAGCGGCGGCAACACCACGAGCACGCTGGAAAGCGACCAGGTTTGGCACGACGGCCAGATCATCGGCGTCGTGTTGGCGGACAGCTACGAGGCCGCCAGGGAAGCCGCCTACAAGGTCGAGGTTTCCTATCACGAGGACTCCCCGGCCGCGACCTTCGACAGCCCCGGCGCGGTTGAAGAACAGCGCGACGACGGCGAGCACGAGGACTACGCCGTGGGCGACGCCGCCGCAGCCTTTGAGGCGGCGCCCGTCAAGGTGGACGCGTTGTACGGCACGCCGACCCAGCACCACAACCCCATCGAGCTGTTCACCACCACCTGTGCCTGGAACGGCGGGCAGCTTACCATTTGGGAGCCGAGCCAGTTCGTGTACGGGCTGCGCGGCAACGTCGCGAAGCAGATCGGGGTCGATCCGAACGACGTGCGGGTGGTGTCCAAGTTCGTGGGCGGCGCCTTCGGGTCCAAGGGCGGCGCCACGGCGCGCACCGCCTGGATCGCGATTGCGGCGCGCCGCCTCGGGCGCCCGGTGAAGCTGGTGGCGACCCGCGACCAGGGCTACACGGTTGCCACCTACCGGGCCGAAACGCGCCACCGCATCCAGCTCGGCGCGGACCGCGACGGCCGGCTCCTCGCGTTCGGGCATGAAGGGTGGGAGGTCACGTCCCGGCCCAGCACCTACAACGTGTCCGGCACCGAATCCACCGCGCGGGTTTACGCCTGCCCGAACATCCTGACCCGGGTGAACATCGTGCACGCCGACCGCAACACGCCCGGCTTCATGCGCGCCCCGCCCGACGTGCCCTACATGTTCGCGCTGGAATCGGCGATGGACGAGCTTGCCTGCGCGCTGGACATCGACCCGGTTGAGCTGCGCCGCCGCAACGAGCCGCAGCGCGACCCGGTGACCGGCCTGCCGTTCACCAGCCGCCACCTGCTGGACTGCCTCGACCAAGGGGCGGAGCGGTTCGGCTGGGCCGGGCGCGACCCGCGGCCCGGCGCCATGCGCGACGGGGATTGGCTCGTGGGCTGGGGCATGGCGGCGGCCAGCTATCCCACCAACATCGCGGCGAGCGCGGCGCGCGTCACCTTGCGCCCGGAAGGCGGCGCCCGCGTGCGCCTGGCCGGGCACGAGGTCGGCAACGGCGCCTACACCGTGGTCGCAATCGTCGCCGCCGACCGGCTCGGCCTCCTTGTGGAGCAGGTGGCGGTGGAAATGGGGGACACCGAGTACCCGCCCGCCTCGCTGGCCGCCGGGTCGAGCCACACCGCCAGCATCAGCCATGCCGTCGCGCGGGCCTGCGACGAGCTGCGCGAACGTTTGGTGCGGGCGGCCGTCACGACCAACGACGGGCCGCTGTCCGGCCGCGACCCGGCGGGCGTGCGGCTCGTGGACGGGACGCTCACGGCGGCGGACGGCGCAACCGAGCCGCTGGCCGACGCGGTGAAGCGGGTCACGGGCGGCGCGATGGAGGCCTATGCGGAGAACATGCCGGAAGGGGTGCCGGACGGGGCCATGGCCAAGCTGTACAGCGGGCAGTTGCCGATGCTGCGCGGGCAGAAGCGCAAGGACGCGACGGCCTTTGCCTACGGCGCCCAGTTCGTCGAGGTCCGAGTCCACCGTCGGACCTGCGAAATCCGGGTGCCCCGCATGGTCGGCGCGTTCGCGTCCGGCACGATCGTGAACCCCGTGGCGGCGCACAGCCAGTACATGGGCGGCATGATTTGGGGCTTGTCGTCGGCGCTGCACGAGAAGACCGAGATCGACCCGCGGGCCGCGCGCTACGTCAACGACAACCTGTCCGAGTACCTTATCCCGGTCTGCGCCGACGTGCGCCGGGTGGAGGTGGTGATGGTTCCGGAAACGGACAGCACCGTGAACCCGCTGGGCATCAAGGGGCTTGGCGAGATCGGCATCGTGGGGGTGAACGCGGCGGTCGCCAACGCGGTCCACCACGCCACCGGTCGGCGGGTCCGGGACCTGCCGATCCGGGTGGAGGACCTGCTCGGTTAGGGGACGCGGCGGCCGGGCTGGTCCTCGCGCGCAGCGCCCGGAACTGCCACCGCTGCCGGCCGCTAAAGGCGCAACATTTCGGAGAACGAGCCATGCCCATCCTGTCCGCCGCGTCGCCCGTCGAGATCGAGGCCGCCGCCGACACCCTCGCCTGGCCTGCCCCGGCACGCGCGGCGGCGCTGGCGCTGTTCCACGACCTGACCAGCCGGGAGGAACTGGCGGCCATGTCGCTCCCCGCGGCGTCGGGGCAGCGCCACGACGGCACCGAGTGGCCGGCTCACCGCTTCCTGTTCGGCACGGCGGCCGAGTTGGCCCCCGCCCTCGACGCCTTGCGCCGGCGGCCCGACCTGGCCGAGATCGGCGCGGGGGACGCGCCGGAGGGCCTTGTGCCGCGGACCCTGCTGTTGACCGGGGTGCAAGACGGCTTTTCCGGTGCGTTGCTGGCCTGCTCCGATCCCGGGCGGCTGGCGGAGGTGGTGGCTGAACTGGGGTTGCCCGACGCGGGGTGATGGCGGCATGGGCGTCCCCTTCAAAAGAAAAGCGGCATTCTCTCCGGCACCGGAAGATGAGCCATGAGCCGTAATCACCGGGTTGTGTCTGGCCGCGCCATGTTGGCTGCGGAGGCCATCGCCTACGACCGGCGGGGCCGCGGCGAGACCCGCGCCGAGAGGGAGGACTTCTCCGCCGTTGCGGACTTGATGGCAGTGATCGACGCCACGGCGGACGGCGCGCCTGTGATCCTCGTCGGGTGTTCGGAGGGTGGACGGATCGCCCTCGATGCGGCCCTTCGGCACCCATTACGCATCCGTGCCCTGATCCTGATTGCGCCCTCCGTGACCGGCGCGCCCGAAGCGGTCTATCCGCCCGAAATCAAGGACACGCTGGCCCTGCTGAAAGAAGCCGAACAGGACGGCGACCCGGACCGGGTGAGCGCGATCAAGGCGCGCCTTTGGCTGGACGGCCCGTTGGCACCCGAAGGTCGTGTCACCGGCGAGGCTCGTCGGCTGTTTCTTGACATGCACGCCCTTGCGCTCCGGTCGCCGCCGACCGGGGGAAACCTTGATGTCGCGCCCGCCTTCGGCCGCTTGGGCGAGATATCGGCCCCAACGCTCGTGATCTGGGGCGACCTCGAATTTTCCCACATCCAGGAACGATGCCGCCACGTCGCGGCCACGGTGCTGAGCGGGTCGGGCCATGAGCTGGCCGGCGCCGCCCACCTGCCCAGCCTGGAGCGGCCGGCGGACATCACGGGCCTGATCGCGGAGTTTATCGACCGCTGCCCTGGCCGCCCGCCCTGAGCTGGCAAGACCGCCTCAATGCCCCACACGACCAGCCTGCCGAATGGCTATGTGATCAGCGACGACCGCGCCCGCCTCGACATGGACCTCGTCCATGTCTCGCTGGCCGGCGAGTACTGGGCGTTGGGCCGGCCACGCGCGCTGACGGAGCGCAGTTGGGCCAATTGCCTGTGCTTCGGCATCTATGCCCCGGACGGCGCCCAGGTCGGCTTCGGCCGGCTGCTCACCGATTACACCTTCCGTGCCCATCTCGCCGACGTATACGTCCTGCCGGCGGCGCGTGGGCTTGGCCTCGGGAAGGCCCTGGTGGAAACCATGCTCGCGCATCCCGAACTCACGACCGTCCAGAACTGGACGCTGACGACGGCGGACGCACAAGGATTGTACGCCCAATACGGCTTCCGCCCGGGTGAGGCAAACCACAGGTGGATGACGTTGGACCGCAGCCCATAGGGCGAAGCTCGGTTCAACCTGGAGTGCTGATCGGAAAGCAGGACTCTCGCGTAAGTTTAAGATGCTCCCGGGCCGGCCATCTTGGCGCGTTGCTTGCATCAAGGCTGTCGCTTTCACCGCAACGCGGCCCGTGCTGCCGGTTCTGCCGCCAAAGAGGTCAAGATGACTGAAGCCCTTCCCGAGCCTGCGCCGCACCTCCTGTCCGGCCCGTCGCGCCGGCAATTCCTATATAAGCTCGGCGCCATCGGCGGGGTCGGCGCGGTCATGGCGGGGCTGGAAGCGTTCGGCATGTCGGTGGCGTCGGCCCAGACCGCGCCGCCGGCCCTGACCGGATCGGGGACGGGCAAGCGGGTCGTCATCCTTGGCGCCGGGGTCGGCGGCATGACGGCTGCCTACGAATTGTCCAAGCTCGGCTACCAATGCCAGATCATCGAGGCGCGCGGCTTCGCCGGCGGCCGGTGCCAAACCGCCCGCGCCGGGTTCTCCCTGACCGAGCTGGGCGGCGAAGCGCAGCACTGCACGTTCGACGACGGCCAATACATCAACCACGGCCCGTGGCGCATCCCGTTCAACCACCAATCGACCCTGCACTACACCAAGGAGTTCGGGGTGCCGTTGGAGGTCATGGTCAACGACAACGACGCCTCCTACGTCCTGTTCGAGGGCGGCTCCGGCCCGCTCGCGGGCAAGCCGATGCGCAAGGCGCAGGTCGCGGCCGACATGCGCGGGCACACGGCGGAGCTGCTGGCCAAGGCGGTCCGTGGCGGCCAGCTCGACACGCCGATGAGCGCCGAGGACCGGGACATGTTCGTGTCCTACCTGGTGCGCGAAGGCTATCTGTCGTCCAAGGACCTGTCCTATTCCGGCGCGGACGGTCGCGGCTACGACCTGTGGCCCGGCGCGCTGACCGAGCCGGGGCCAGGCAAGCTCAGCACCCCGTTCCCCATGGCCGACGTGCTGCATTCCAAGGCGTGGCGCACGCTGCGCTCGGTCGCCGGGTTCACGCAGCAGCGCACCATGTTCCAGCCGGTGGGCGGCATGGACCGCATCGCCGCGGGCTTCGCGGCCAAGGTCGGGCACATGATCCAGTATGGCACGGTGGTCGAGCGGATCGGCCAGGACGACGGGGGCGTCGAGATCGCCTGGGTGGACAGCACGGGGCAGCGCGGCACGACCAAGGCCGATTACTGCGTGTGCACGATCCCGCTTTCGGTGCTGCGGCACATCGAGGCCGCGGTGCCGGATGCAATGAAGCAGGCGATGTCCGCGGTCGCCTACCAGCCGGTGGGCAAGATAGGGCTGCAGATGAAGCGGCGCTTCTGGGAAGAGGACCATTTCATCTACGGCGGCCACGTTTACACCGACAACGAGGACATCGGCAGCATCTCGCTCCCGTCCTGGGGCTGGCAGGGCGCGAAGGGCACGGTGCTGGGCTACTACCAATTCGACGCGGCGGCGATCAAGGTGAGCGCCATGACCCCGGCCGAGCGGGCGGAGTTCGCCGCCGCGTTCGGCCAGAAGGTGTTCCCGCAATACCGGGAGAACGTGGAAAAATCCTTCTCGGTCGCCTGGCATCGGGTGCAGTACAACATGGGCGGCTGGGCCGAGTGGGACGAGGAAGGCCGGCGCACCGCCTACCCCGTGCTGTGCCAGCCCGCCGGGCGCATCTACCTGGCCGGCGAGCACCTCAGCTACCTGACGGGCTGGCAGGCCGGGGCCATCGAGTCGGCCTGGCTGCAGATCGCCAAGCTGCACCACCAAGCCAGTGCGTGACGTGCCGGCCCGCGTCCTGATCGCCGGGTGTGCCCTCGCCGGCCTCCTGCTGGCCGGCCCCGTCCGGGCAGCCGACCCGGCGGCGGGGGAAGGGCTGTTCGTCGCCAACTGCTCGGCCTGCCACCAGCGCAACGGCCAGGGCATCCCGCAAGCCTTCCCCGCCTTGGCCGGCGACGCGCTGGTGCAGGACGATCCGAAGCGGATCGTGGCCGTGTTGCTGAACGGCCGGGGCGGGATGCCGGCGTTCAAGGCGCAGCTCACCGACGAGCAGATCGCCGCCGTTGCCTCCTATGTCCGCGGCGCCTGGGGCAACCATGCCGACCCGGTGCCGGCCAGCCTCGTGACGGCGGCGCGCACCGGGGCCGCGGCGCCCGCGGCGGACCGCATCCTGCAAGCCCATTGAATGGAGCCTTTCGTGCCACGCCACCTGCCTGCAAGCATCGCGGCGCTCCTGCTGCTCGCGGCGTCCGCCGCGGGCGCACGGGCGGACGACGTCATCCGCCACAAGCTGCCTTCCGATTTTCCGATCCTGTCCGCTGTCGAAATCCCGCCCGGCAAGACGCTTGTTTTCCTCAGCGGGGCGGGCGCCCCGGTCAGCGATCCCGCCGCCCCCGCCCGCAGCCTGGCGACCTATGGCGACACCCGGACGCAAACGGTCGGCACGCTGACCGCCATCGCCGCCACGCTCAAGGGTTTGGACCTGACGCCGGGCGACGTGGTCAAGATGACCGTGTTCCTGGTGGGCGACCCGGCAAAGGGCGGCCGGTTGGATTTCGACGGCTTCATGCAGGGCTACCGCCAGTTCTTCGGCGGCCCGGACCAGCCCCGGCTGCCCACCCGGTCCGTGGTGCAGGTCGCAGCCCTGGCGAACCCTGGCTGGCTCGTGGAGATCGAGGTCACTGCGGTCCGGCCGTGAGTCTTCGCGCCACCATCCCTGCAGCCGCCGCCGGCCACCCCGGCCTTATCCGTCACAATGGCGAGGGAGGTAGATCCTGAACGTCGTGCCCAAGCCCGGCGCCGAGTCGATGCGCACATGGCCGTTGGACCGCTTGATGAAGTCGTACAACATCGACAAGCCTAACCCGGTACCTTGCCCGGTCGGCTTGGTGGTGAAGAATGGGTCAAAGGCCTTGGCGACCACCTCCGGCGCCATGCCGAATCCGGTGTCCGTCACGGCAATGGCGGCATACTGGCCGGCCCTCACGTCGCCATGCGCCTCGGCATACTCGGCGTCGAGTTCGGTGTTCACGGTTTCCACCGTGAGCCGCCCGCCGTTCGGCATGGCGTCGCGCGCGTTGATCGCGAGGTTCAGGATGGCGTTCTCAAGCTGGTTGGGGTCGCATAGCGTCGGCCAAAGCGCGTCGGCGAGCGTCATCTCCAGGCTGACCGCCGGTTCCAGGGTGCGGCGGAGCAGGTCCTCCATCCCGGACAGCAGCCGGTTCGCCTCGACCTGCTTGGAGTCGAGCGGCTGGCGGCGCGCAAACGTCAGCAGCCGCTGCGCCAGCGCCGCCGCACGCTCGGCCGATGTCGCGGCCAGCGCCGCGTAGCGGTCCAGCCCGTCCATGCGCCCGGCGGTGACCCGGAGCTGCAGCAGTTCCAGGTTGCCGATGATCCCGGTCAGGAGGTTGTTGAAGTCGTGCGCGATGCCGCCGGTCAACTGGCCGACCGCCTGCATCTTGCGCGACTGCCGCAGTTGTTCCTCCGCATGGGCCAGCGCCTCCGCCGCTTCCTTCTCCGCCGTGATGTGCCGCCCGCTGGCATAAACCAGCCCCTCGTCGGGCAGGGCGGCCCAGGCGACCCAGCGGCAGGAGCCGTCTTTGTGCCGCATACGGGCCTCGCAGTGCAGCGGGCTGTCGGCCGGGCCTGCGTCGAACGCGGCGGCGCTCACGGAGCGGTCGTCCGGATGTACGAAATCAAGATGGCTCCGTCCCAGGAGGTCGGCTGGCTGCCAGCCGAGAACCCGGGTCCAGGCCGGGTTGGCCGCACGGATGATGCCCCGTCCGTCGCAAATCAGGAGCAGCTCCTGAGAGATGCGCCACACGCGGTCGTGGTGGCCCTGATCAAAGCATTCGCCGCAGTCGTCGGGGACGCCCATAGCCATGCACAGCAAGGACGGGCTGCGCTCAAGCCCGAAGCTGATTCGTTCGGCGCCAAAGCGCTCCCGTCCAGCCGCGGACGACGAAGCTTCCCATTGAAGCAGGCCAGTCATCGCACCCTCACCAACTGCATGATCTCGACACTCAATTTATCGTGATAATACCGAAGGCCCCTGGATGTTCAACAAGGTTAACGCCGTCGCTGACAAATCATGAAGCCTGGCGGATCAGCCCGCCATGCCGTCCGTGCCGGCGCCGCAGATGACGGCACACACCCGCTCGCCCGGCCCTGGCCGGTAGGCTTCCGTGAGCAGGGCGGCCACCGCGGCGGCGCCGCCCAGCTCGGACGCCACGCCATGCTCGAACCACAGCCAGGCGGCGGCGTCCCGCATCGCCGGGTCGGACACGAGCACGACCTGCTCGACATGGCGCTGGACGATGCCGAAGTTGAGCGGGTCGGTGCTGCGCGGCGCCAAGGAGCCGGCGGCGGTCTCGATCCGGTCGAGCGGCGCCGGGCGCCCGGCGTCCAGGCTGCGCCGCAGGGTGGCCGCCCCTTCCGGCTCGACGCCGACGATGCGGATGCCGGGCTTGACGGCGCGGGCGGCGATGGCGATGCCGCTGATCAGCCCGCCGCCGCCGACCGCGACCAACAGCGTGTCCACCTCCGGCGCGGCATCGAGGATTTCGGTCGCGACCGTTCCTTGCCCGGCGATCACGGCCGGGTCGGCGAAGGGGTGGATGTAGGCCATGCCGCTCCGCGCGGCGTGGTGCAGCGCCGCCGCGTTGCTGTCGTCCCACGCTTCGCCCTCCACCACGACCTCGGCGCCCCAGGCCCGCAGCTTGCGGCGCTTCGCTTCGGGCGCGGTGACGGGGAGGAAGACGGTGGCCGGCACCCCCGCGATCCACCCGGCATAGGCCACGGCCAGCCCGTGATTGCCGCCGGACGCGGTGACCACGCCCCGCACCAGCGACGCGGGCGGCAAGGCGAGGACCATGTTGCAGGCGCCCCTCGCCTTGAACGAGCCGGTGACCTGCAGCGATTCGAGCTTCAGCACCAACTGCGCCGCGACGGCCGCATGTCCCCGCGCCGGCGCCGCTTCCAGCATGGGCGTGCGGCGCACCCGGCCGCCGATCCGCTCCGCCGCGCGGCGTACGTCGTCGAGGGTGGGAACCGCGTCCGCTTGCCCGTTCATGGGCGCCTTGCCCCGCGCTGGCAGCTCATTCCGGCACTGCCCCCCGGCCGGAACGGAACGCCGGCTGCAGCGCCCGCCTGACGATCACGGCACGCATCGCCATGCGACGCGCCGCGGCGTAGATCCCCGGCAAGTGGAACGCGACCTCGCGCACCGCCCGGTTCAGGCGCCGGTCCTGGTCGTGCAGCAGTCCAACCTTCATGTCGCCGTGCAGCTTCATGTCCTGATTGCGGATTCTGCTATGGAATTGCAGCATGGCATCGCCTTCGCGCAGGTAATGGGCGGTCAGCGACGACCGCGACACGCCGGGCCGGCTGGACGGCAGGCTGCCATGCACCGTCAGCGAGTTCCAGAACAGCACGTCGCCCGTCCTCAGGAACGGGGCCGAGCAGGCAAGGCCATGATCGCGGATCGCTTCCAGCATGGCCTGCTGGTAAACGTGATGGCCCGTTGCGAAGTTGTGCGCGCCGGCATTGCGCAAAGGCGCCATCGACCGGTGGCTGCCGGGGCAGACATAGAAGCGGCCGGCGCCGGCATCGATGTCCTCCAGCGCAAACCAGCCCGCGACGCAGCCGCCCAGCCCCGCGGCGCTGTCCTGGTAGTAGCTGTCCTGATGCGCCCAGGTGCCGGCCGGTGCCTCGAAGAACATGCTTTGGATCAGCTTCACCCGCTCGGCGCCGAGCAAGGCGGCGGTGGCCGCGGCTGTCGCGCCGTGCGTCAGGATGTCGAGCACCGCGTCCCGGAACCCACCCAGCGAGCGCGATCCGAGGTCCTGCACGTTGAAAATGGGGTTGGTCAAGAATCCGTCCGCGTCGAACTCGTTGCGTTCGTAGCGCATGTTCTTCTGCCGCAGGATCGGGATCTTCGAGGCGCGCACGCTTGCGTCGAAACGGGCGCGGGCGCGGACGCAAAGCTCGGCTGGGATCAGGCCGCGCAACACGACGTAGCCCTCGGCGTCGTAGAACTCGCGCGCCCCGGCCATGTCGTTAGGCAGGAAGGAGGGCTGATCCTCGTTGAGCGTCTCGGGAATGCGCAATGCGGCGCCGGTCGGCGTGGTCGTGGTCAGCATAGGAACCCCACAGTGTTGTTGAGGACACTATGGCCGTTGAGGCGGGCGCTGCCACGCTGTAAGCGTACTGTTCCGCGGGAACGGCGTCATGGCAGTGCAATTTCGCCCTGACCTGTCGCATCGGCGCGACGCCCCGTCTGGACGCCCCGTCTGCCCGCCCGCCCGTTTCCGGTGGCCCGCTTGGGACGGCGTCAGCGGGGCATGGCCGCCGACACGCTTCAAGGAGCCTCAAGCCGAGCGGGCCTTTAAATCTGCTCGGTGTCCAAGGCATACCCGGCGGCGCGCACGGTGCGCACCACGTCAAGCTCGCCTTCCCCGTTGATGCTTTTGCGCAGGCGCCGGATGTGCACATCCACGGTCCGCGGCTCCACATGGATGTCCGGCCCCCACACCGCGTTCAGCAGCTCCTCCCGCGAGAACACCCGGCGCGGGTGCTGCATCAGGAACTCCAGCAGCCGGAACTCGGTCGGCCCCAGGTGGATTGCGCGGTCGTTGCGGTGCACGCGGTGGGCAGACAGGTCCATGGTGATGTCGTGGAACACGTGCTGGCCCCGCACCGGCACGGCCCCGGCCCGGCGCAGCAGCGCCCGCATCCGGGCCAGCAGCGCGTCCATGTTGAACGGCTTGGTGATGTAGTCGTCGGCCCCGGTGTTCAGCCCGCGCACCGCGTCCTGATCCTCCGTCCGTGCCGTCACCATGATGACCGGCAGGTCGCGGGTGGCCGGGCGGCGGCGGATCTGCCGGCACACCTCGATGCCCGACATGACCGGCAGCATCCAGTCCAGCAGCACGATGTCGGGCGCGCCTTCCGCGATGCGGGTCAGCGCTTCCTGGCCATCAACCGCCTCCTCGACGCGGAAACCCTGCTTTTCCAGGTTGTAGCGCAGCATGGTCGCCAGCGCCGCCTCGTCCTCTACGACCAGGACATAGGGCTTGGACAGGCTGGCGGGCGTGGGCAGCATCAGCGGGACGCCGCGTCGTCGGGCAGGCGGACGCCGGCAAAGGCCGACCCGTCGCTTTTCGGCCGCTCGTCCCGCAGCGGCTCCCCGGTGACGGCGTAGTGTACGTGCTCGGCGATGTTGGTGGCGTGGTCGCCGATCCGCTCCAGGTTCTTGGCGATGAACAGCAGGTGCGTGCAGGGCGTGATGTTGCGCGCGTCCTCCATCATGTAGGTGACCAGCTCGCGGAAGATCGAGTTGTAGATCTCGTCGATGGCCAGGTCCGCCTGCCAGGACTGCCGGGCCTTGTCGGCGTCGTTCTCCCCGATGGCGTCGATCACGAGCTTCAGGTTCTCCTGCACCAGGCGCGACATGTTGGCGATGCCCGTGAGGCTGAACGGCAAGCGGTGCTCGCCCAGCACGATGGAGCGCCGGGCGATGTTCTTCGCGTAGTCGCCGATCCGCTCCATCGCCGCGGTGATCTTCATGGCGCCGACGACCTGCCGCAGGTCGTCGGCCATCGGCTGGCGCAGCGCCAACATGCGGATGATGAGCTGCTCGGCCTCGCGCTCCTGCGCATCGACTTGCAGGTCAAGCTCGACGGCCCGGGTGGCGATGCCCGCGTCCCCGTGCAGGATGGCGTCGGTGGCGAGCGCCACCTGGTTCTCCACCATGCCGCCCATCGCGGTCATCAGGCTGCGCAGGGCTTGCAGTTCCTGGCCGTAGCTTTTGACGATGTGCTGAGCCTCGGACATTGTGCTGTCCCTTTCAGCCGAACCGGCCGGTGATGTATTCCTGCGTGCGCCGCTGCTTCGGCGCGGTGAAAAGCTGCGCCGCCGGCGCCACCTCGACCATCTCGCCCAGGTAGAAGAACGCCACCTGGTCGGCGCAACGCGCCGCCTGCTGCATGTTGTGGGTGACGATGGCGATGGTGAAGTCGCGCTTCAGCTCGTCGATCAGCTCCTCCACCTTGAGCGTGCTGATGGGGTCGAGCGCGCTGGTCGGCTCGTCGAGCAGGATGACCTCGGGCTTCACCGCGATGGTGCGGGCGATGCACAGCCGCTGCTGCTGGCCGCCCGAAAGGCCCATCGCCGAGCCGGACAGCCGGTCCTTCACCTCATCCCACAGCGCGGCGCGGGTCAGCGACCATTCGACGCGCTCGTCCATGGCGGACTTGGACAACTGCTCGTGCAGCTTCACGCCGAAGGCGATGTTGTCATACACCGACATCGGGAACGGCGTCGGCTTCTGGAACACCATGCCGATGCGCGAGCGCAGCGCGTTCATGTCGATCTCGGGCGAAAGCAGGTTCTCCCCGTCCATCAGCACCTCACCCTCCGCGCGCTGGCCGGGGTAAAGGCTGTACATGCGGTTCAGCACGCGGAGCAGGGTCGATTTGCCGCAGCCGCTGGGGCCGATCATCCCGGTGACCTGCTGCGCCGGCAGGTCGAGGTCGATCCCTTTCAGCGCCTTGTTGGTCCCGTAAAAGAAGTCGAGACCGCGTATGGCGATCCGCGCCGGGTTGAGGGCGTCCGACCGCATGGCGGCGCTCGCGGCGGGGACGGCGGCCCGGGCGGGCTGCGTCGGCAGGCTGTTGGCTGTCTCGCTCATGGAACCCTCAAGACTTCCGCAGCACGATGCGTGCGATGATGTTGAGCAGCAGGACGCTCACGGTGATGAGCAGCGCGCCGGTCCAGGCCAGCGACACCCAATCCTCGTACGGCGACCCGGCATAAGCGTAGATCGTCAGCGGCAGGCTCGACATCGCGTGCGTCAGGCTCACCGACCAGGTGAGGTTGCCCAGCGAGGTGAACAGCAGCGGCGCCGTCTCGCCCGCGATGCGCGCGATGCCCAGCAGCACGCCGGTGATCAGGCCCGACATGACGGAGCGGTAGCAGATCAGCGTGATCATCTTCCACTTCGGCGAGCCGAGGCCCATCACCGCTTCCCGCAGCGTGTTCGGGATGAGCTGCAGCATGTCCTCCGTGGTGCGGACGACGATGGGGATGATGATGATGGCCAGCGCCACCGCGCCCGCGATGCCGGAGAAGCCGCCGAACGGCAGCACCAGCAACTGGTAAACGAACAGGCCGATCAGGATGGAGGGCGCGGACAGCAGCACGTCGGACACGAAGCGCACCGCGTTTCCCAGGCGGGAACCACGGGCATACTCGGCCAGGTAGGTTCCGACCAGGATGCCGATGGGCGTGCCGATGGCGGTGCCCAGACCGACCTGGATCACCGTGCCGATGATGGCGTTCAGCAGCCCGCCGCCGGAGCCGGGCGGGCGCGTGACCTCCGTGAAGACCTGCGGCCCCATCGCCTGCAGGCCGCGCCAGAACAGGGTGAACAGGATCGACGCCAGGAACACGAGGCCCAGCACCGTCGAGACGACCGCAAGCCCGGTCATCACCCGGTCCCGCCGGCGCCGGCGCCGGCCGAGGCGGGACGCAGCCGCGCCGTCCCGCGGCGGCATGGCGGCCAGGGTCGCGCCGCTCATGCTCATGCCCCCTTCGCCGAGGGCCGCAGCAGCAGGCGGGAGATCGCCAGCACGATGAACGACAGCACGAACAGGATAAAGCCGAGCGCCAGCAGCGCCGAAAGCTTTAGGCTGCCCTCGCCGGCCTCGCCGAACTCGAGCGCCACGAGCGAGGCGATGGTGTTGCCGGGTCCGAACAGCGTCGTGGACACGCGGTTGGCGTTGCCGATCACGAAGGTGACGGCCAGCGTCTCCCCCAAGGCCCGGCCGAGGCCCAGCATGATGCCGCCCACCACGGAGGTGCGGGTGTAGGGCAGCACGACGCTCCGCATCACCTCCCACCGGGTGGCGCCGAGGCCGTAGGCGCTTTCCTTGTAAACGGGCGGCACGGTGGCGAACACGTCGCGCATGGTGGCGGCGACGAAGGGGATGATCATCACCGCGAGGATCAGCGCGGCCGTCAGGATGCCGGTGCCGAAAGGCGGGCCGGCGAACAGGGCGCCGATCAGCGGCAGCTCGCCGATGCTGTCGATCACCGCGGGCTGCACCACCTGCGCCATGAACGGCACGATCACGAAGAAGCCCCACATGCCGAAGATGATGCTGGGCACCGCCGCCAGCAGCTCGACCGCCGTGCCGACGGGGCGGCGGAGCCAGCCGGGCGCCAGCTCGGTCAGGAAGAACGCGATGCCGAAGGCGACCGGCACGGCGAGGAGGATCGCGAGAACCGCGGTGACGACCGTGCCGTAGATCGGCACCAGCGCGCCGTATTGGTCGGCGACGGGATCCCAAAGCTCGGTCCAGACGAAGGCCAGCCCGAAGCGCCGAAAGGCCGGCAGCGCGCCGATGAACAGCTCGACGATGATGGCGCCGAGCAGGATGAGCACGAACACCCCGGCCAGGCGGCAGGCCCACTCGAAGATCGCGTCGCCGCCGGGTCCGCCGCGCCGCTGCGTGGCGGGGGCGGCGTGGGCTGCGGGGAGGGCGGTGCTTATGGCCTGCTGCACTGGACGTTCCGTTGAGAGAGTGTCATCGGGGGCGGGGCCGCCGCTCGGAGCGGCCCCGACACGCCTATTGCGACGCCAGCGACTGGCCGTCCGGACCCTTGATCTCGGCCTTCCACGCCGCCCGCACCGCGGTCTGCACCGTGTTGGGCAGCGGGATGTATTCGAGATCCTGCGCCAGCTTGCCGCCGTTGGTGTAGGCCCAATCGAAGAACTTCAGCACGGCTGCCGTGCGGGCCGGGTCCTTCGGGTCCTTGGGCAGCAGGATGAACGTTGGGGACACGATGGGCCAGCTCGTGGCGCCCGGCTGGTCGATCAGGTTGGCCGCGAAGTTCGGCGTGGACCATTCCGCGTTCTGCGCCGCGGCGATGAAGCTTTCGGCCGAGGGGCTTACGAAGCTGCCGGCCTTGTTGCGCAACTGGGTGGAAACCAGCTTGTTCTGCGTGGCGTAAGCGTTCTCGACGTAGCCGATGGCGCCGCGGGTGTTGCGCACGGTGCCGGCGACCCCCTCATTGCCCTTGGACCCGGTGCCCGAGGGGAAGCGGACGGAGGTGCCGACGCCGACCTTCCCCTTCCACTCCGGCGACACCGCCGACAAGTAGGACGCCCAAACGAAAGTGGTGCCCGAGCCGTCCGCGCGATACACGGGCGCAATCGCCAGGTTCGGCAGCGTGACGCCCTCGTTCAGCGCGGCGATCTTCTGGTCGTTCCACTTGGCGATCTTGCCGAGATAGATGTCGGCCAGCACGTCGCCGGTCAGCTTCAATTGGTTGTCGGCGACGCCGGGCAGGTTCACGATGGCGACCACGGCGCCCATGACCGACGGGAACTGCAGCAGGTTGGCTTCCTTCAGCGCCGCGTCGGTCATCGGCGCGTCGGACGCGCCGAAATCCACCGTGCGGTTCTTGATCTGCGTCTGCCCGGCGCCGGAGCCGACAGATTGGTAGTTCAACTGGACGCCGATCGCCTTTTGCGCCGCTTCGCCCCATTTCTGGTACACCGGGTTGGGGAACGATGCCCCGGCGCCGGTGATCTGCTGCGCCGCCGCGGGGAACGCCACCATGCACCCTAGCGCAGCCGTCGCCAGCATCTTCGTCATCAAGCTCATGCGGTTTTCCTTGTTGAGGAACGGCCGCTGCTGTGGCCGCTGTGGCCCGGCAGGTCCGGCGAATAGGCGCACCCTAGGCAGAAACGGCGACGCGCATGTTGCAGATTTATGACGTTTCCATGACAGAAGGCGCCGATTATTGCGCTCACGTCCAATATAGAAGACGTGCTGCCGGCAGCCGCCGGGTCAGCGCGGCTTCGAGGGTCGCGCGCATCTCGGCCATCTGCTCCTTCGGGAACACCCATTTGACCGAGCCGAACTTGGTCATCTTCCGCGCCCGCTGCGCCTCGTCCATTTCCAGCGCGCTGCCGGGATACCAGCCGGCGAGCACCTCCTTCGACTTCGGGGTGAAGCGGTGGGTGATCAGCTCGGCCGTGAGGTCCACGTCGGCGATGCCGTCGAGCGCCACGGCGACATCGGCGAACAGGCGCTCATAGGCCGCCGCCCAATCCGGCACCCGCATGATGGGCGCAACCGTGAGGCCGACCGGGTAGCCCGCCCCGGCCACCGCGCGGAGCGCCGCGAGCCGGGCCGCCATGCGGGGCGCGCCGCCCTCGTGCCGCTCGGCCGCTTGGGCATTGACGGAGAAGCGGATGCGCGTCCGCCTGTTGTGGGACAGGTCCAGCAGCGGCCCGACCGCGTCGAACTTGGTGGTGAAGCGAAGCTGCACCGGGGCATTCCAAGCGCCGAAATGGGCGATGCAGGCGGCGAGGCCGCCGGTCAGGTGCTCGATGGCCAGCGGGTCGGTGTAGCAGGAGCACTCGAACGTCGTGCCCTCCGCCGCGCGCTCCGGGGACAAGGAGGTGACGCGGCCTTGGCCCACGGCGGCGGGCAGCTCGGCCAGGATTTCCGGCAGATTGGCGTAGGCGCGGATGATCGGCGGACCCGCGAGCGAGCCGGCGAGGTAGCAATAGGAGCAATGAGCCGGGCAGCCCTCGGCCAGGTCGAACCGCCAATCGGCGCTGGGCGGGATCGCCTGCAGGCGGCGCCGGCTGGGGCTTGCGGTGACGACGGCCATGGTGGTCTTGGCGTCGCGGTAGGCGTCCGGCAGCCCGCTCAGCCGGTCGGCGGGGAGCCGCACGACCTCGGCGCCGAGGGTGGCGGCGCGCTCCACGGCCGCGGCGCCGGACGGCCAGGCGAGGGCGGAAGGCGTGACCAGCACGCGGCGGGGTATCCAGGGACGGGGCATGACGGGAATGTCGGGTGCGCGCCGCGATATGCCAGCCCGCGCGGCCCGGCTAGTCGGGGCTGCCGAGCGCCCGATACATCTCGGCCAAATGCGGGCTCATCGGCAGGTTCAGGGCCGCGCCGGTCGGCAAAGGCGCCGTGAGCCAGCGGTTGTGGCCTGCAAGGCACCGATCAGCACCGCCCCTTCCTCCGCCCGGGCGCCCGCCGCCAGGATGTCACGCCGGCTGGCCTTCCATCTCCTTGATCGTCGGCACGGTCTCGGCGTCGGTGACGAGCTGGCCTTCCCACTTGGCCACCACGGCGGTCGCCAGCGAGTTGCCGATGACATTGGTGGCGGAGCGGCCCATGTCGAGAAAGGTGTCGATGCCCAGGATCAGCAGCAGCCCTTCCTCCGGCAAGCCGAACTGCCCAAGCGTCGCCGCGATCACCACGAGCGAGGCGCGCGGCACCCCGGCCACGCCCTTGCTGGTCAGCATGAGCGTCAGCAGCATGGCGATCTGGGTGCCGAAGCTCAGCGGGATGTCGTAGGCCTGGGCGATGAACACGCTGGCAAAGGTGCAGTACATCATCGTGCCATCGAGGTTGAACGAATAGCCGAGCGGCAGGACGAAGCTGGAAATCTTGGTGGAGATCGGGAACTTCGCCAACTGCTCCAGCATCTTCGGATAAGCGGCCTCCGAGCTTGCGGTGGAGAAGGCGAGCAGGAACGGTTCCTGCACCAGGGCCACCAGGCGCTTCACTGCGGGACCCAGGATCAAGAAGCCGGCGATCACCAGCATCAGCCACAGGCAGACCAGGCCGACGTAGAACTCGCCCATGAACTTCGCGTAGTTCACCAGGATGCCGAGGCCGTTGGTCGAGATCGTCGCCGCCATGGCGCAGAACACCGCGAGCGGCGCCAGCTTCATGACATAGCCGGTGACGGCCAGGATGATGTGGGACAGGCTCTCGATGCCCTTGAGCAGCGGCTTGGCACGCTCCGGCATGGCGGCGCAGGCGATGCCGAAGAACACGGAAAACACCACGATCTGCAGGATCTCGTTGTCCACCATCGGGCGGATCGCGCTGTCGGGGAAGACGTGCTTCACGAAGCCGTCCACCGACATGGCGTGCGCGTCGATGCCGGAGGCGACGCCGCTCACGACTTTGTGGACGCCAACGCCCGGCTCGAACAGGTTGACCAGCACCAGCCCGAGGCTGAGCGACACCAAGGATGCGCTGATGAACCACAGCATCGCCTTGCCGCCGACCCGGCCCACTGCGCCCGCGTCCGACATATGGCCAATGCCCACCACCAGCGTGGAGAACACCAGGGGGGCGATGATCATCTTGATCAGCCGCAGGAAGATCGTGCTGCCGATCCCGACGTAGCCGGCGATGAGCTTATGCGTGGCCGGGTCCGCGATCTGCGCATGGACCAAGCCGCCGACCGCGATGCCGAGCAGCATCGCAATCAGGATGTAGGTCGTCATCCGGCTCGATTTCATCCCTTGGCCTCCGCACCGCGCCGAACGCCGGCGTAAGCGGCCAGCTTCCTACGGGGGGCACGGACTTGCAATCGGATTGCCGCGGCTTGCCGCCTTGTGATGCTTGCGGACGGCGCGCCTAATCGGCTGCTTGCGCGTAGTCCTCCATCGGCGGGCAGGTGCAGACCAGGTTGCGGTCGCCGTAAACGTTGTCCACCCGCTTCACCGGCGGCCAGTACTTGGCGGCGCGCACGAAGGGCAGGGGGAACACCGCCTGCTCCCGCCCGTAGGCGTGCGGCCAGTCGGCGCCCGCGGCCTCCCCCATCGTGTGCGGCGCGTGCTTCAGCGGGTTGTCCGCGCGGTCCAGCATGCCCGCGGCAATCGCCGCGATCTCCGCCCGGATGGCGATCATGGCGTCGCAGAAGCGGTCGATCTCGGCGCGGCTTTCGCTTTCGGTCGGCTCGATCATCAACGTGCCGGTCACGGGCCAGCTCATGGTGGGCGCATGGAAGCCGTAGTCCTGCAGGCGCTTGGCGATGTCCTCGACGCCCACCCCGGCCTCCGCCCCGAAGCCGCGGCAGTCCAGGATGCACTCGTGCGCCACGAGGCCGCCCGCGCCGGCGTAGAGCACGGGGTAATGCGGCCGGAGGCGGGCGGCCATGTAGTTGGCGTTGAGGATCGCCACGGTCGTTGCGCGCCGCAGCCCGGCCGCCCCCATCATGCGGATATAGGCGTAGCTGATCGGCAGGATGCCGGCGCTGCCGAAGGGCGCCGCGGACACCGGGCCGAATCCGCTGGCCGGCCCAGCGTCCGCCCGCATCGGGTGGTTCGGCAGGAACGGCGCCAGGTGGGCCGCGACGCCGATGGGACCGATGCCGGGGCCGCCGCCGCCGTGCGGGATGCAGAACGTCTTGTGCAGGTTGAGGTGGCACACGTCCGCACCGATGGAAGCCGGGCTGGTCAGGCCGACCTGCGCGTTCATGTTGGCGCCGTCCATGTACACCTGGCCGCCGTGCCGGTGCACCACCTCGCAGATTTCGCGTATGCCCTCCTCGAACACGCCGTGCGTGCTGGGGTAGGTGACCATGAGCGCGGCGAGGCGGCCCTCGTGCTGCGCCGCCTTGGCGCGGAGGTCATCGAGGTCCACGTTGCCGTCGCGGTCGCAGCCGGTGACGACGACGCGGTAGCCGGCCATCACCGCGCTGGCCGGGTTGGTGCCGTGCGCGCTGGACGGGATCAGGCAGATGTCGCGGTGCGCCTCGCCGCGGGAAGCGTGGTAGGCGCGGATGGCGAGCAGCCCGGCATATTCGCCCTGGCTGCCGGCGTTCGGCTGCAAGGACACGGCGGCGAAGCCCGTCACCTGGCACAGCCAGCCCGACAGCCGCTCGATCAGCGCCCGGTAGCCGCGCGTCTGCTCCGCAGGCGCGAAGGGGTGGATGTCGGCGAAGCCCGGCCACGACACCGGCACCATCTCCGCCGTCGCGTTCAGCTTCATGGTGCAGGAGCCGAGCGGGATCATGCTGCGGTTCAGCGCCACGTCGCGGTCCTCAAGCCGCTTGAGGTAGCGCAGCATCTCGTGCTCGGCGCGGTAGGCGCTGAACACCGGGGCCGTCAGCACGCGGGAGGTGCGGACCAATCCCTCCGGCGCGCCCGCGGCGGCGTCGAGCAACGGGGCGCCGAGGAGTTCGGCAAGCTGGCCGAGTTCCCCCCGCGTCACCGTTTCATCCAGCGCAATCGAGACGCCGCCCTCCGGCAGCGCACGCAGGTTGAACCCGGCAGCCGCCGCGCGCTCGGTCAGGCCCGCGGTGTCGCCGTCCAGCGTCAGCGTGTCGAAGAACGCCGGGTGCCGGAGCGTGAACCCGGCGCGCACCGCGGCGCCGGCGAGCAGCCGGGCCTGCAGGTTCACCCGCCGGGCGATCCGCTGCAGGCCCTCCGGCCCGTGCCACACCGCATACATCCCGGCCATCACCGCCAGCAGGACCTGGGCGGTGCAGATGTTGCTGGTGGCCTTTTCCCGCCGGATATGCTGCTCGCGGGTTTGCAGGGCGAGGCGGAGCGCCGGGTTGCCGGCAGCGTCCTGGCTCAGCCCGACCAAACGGCCGGGCATCTGGCGCTTGAACGCATCGCGCGTCGCGAAGAACCCGGCGTGCGGGCCGCCGAAGCCCATCGGCACGCCGAACCGCTGGGCGGAGCCGACCACGACATCCGCGCCCATTTCGCCCGGCGGCGTCACCATGAGGAGGGACAGCAGGTCCGCGCAGACCACGGCAAGTGCCCCCGCCTCATGCGCGGCGGTGATCTCCGCCCGGAGGTCGCGGATGGCGCCCGTGGTACCGGGGTATTGCAGCACAACGGCGAAGGGCTTGGCACCGCCGATCCCCGCCGCGTCGCCCGGCGCCACATCCACGAGCCGGATGCCGAGCGGCGCCGCGCGGGTCGCCAGCACGGCGCGGGTTTGCGGATGCAGGTCGGCGCAAACGGCAAGCACGTCCGACTTGGCCCGGCCCAAGCCGAGCGCCATCGTCACGGCCTCCGCCGCCGCTGTCGCCTCGTCCAGCAGGGAAGCGTTGGCGATGGGCATGGACGTGAGGTCGCACACCATCGTCTGGAAGTTCAGCAGCGCCTCAAGCCGCCCCTGCGCGATCTCCGCCTGGTAGGGGGTATAGGCGGTGTACCAGCCGGGGTTCTCCAGGATGTTGCGCCCGATCACCGGGGGCACGTGGGTGCCGTAGTAGCCCTGGCCGATCAGCGACCGCTTGCATTCGTTCTGCCCGGCGAGGCCGCGCAGCTCGGCCAGCACGGTCGCCTCATCAACCGCGGGCGGCAGGTCCATGTCGCCCGGCGCGCCGCGGATCGCGGCGGGCACCGCCTTGGCCGCGAGGTCGTCGAGCGTCGCCGCACCGACTTCCCGCAGCATGGCGGCGATCTCCGCCTCGTTCGGAGCTATGTGGCGGGAAACGAAGCCGTCCGCGTTTTCCAGCGCGCCAAGCTCTGCGAGGGGGTCGAAATGTCCGTCCATCACAGGCTGTCCACCAGGGCCTTGTAGGCGGCCTCGTCCATCAGGGCGGCGAAGCTCGCGGGGTCCGACAATTCCATGCGGAAGAACCAGCCGTCGCCACCCGCAGCGCGGTTGACGAGCGCCGGGTCGTCCACGACGGCCTCGTTGGTTTCCGTCACGCGGCCGGCGAGCGGGGCGTAAACGTCGGACGCCGCCTTGACGCTTTCCACCACGGCGCAGGCTTCGCCGTCCGCGACCTCGCGGCCGGGCTTGGGCAACTCGACGAACACGACATCGCCCAGCGCCTCCTGCGCATGGTTTGTCACGCCGACGGTGGCGGTGGCGCCGTCCAGGCGGACCCATTCATGGTCCTTGGTGTAGCGGGTCTCGGTCATGCGGGGCGGCTCCGGATCAGGCTTTGTTGAAGCGGTGCGGGACGAAGGGCAGGGGGACGACCTGCGCCGGCAGGATGTTGTCGCGCACCAGCAATTGCAGCTCGGTGCCCGGCGCCGACACGTCCCGGCGCACGTAGCCCATTGCGACCGGTGCGCCGAGCGTGGGCGAGAAGCCGCCCGAGGTGACGCCGCCGGCAGAGGTGCCGTCCGCGCCCACGATGGGGGTCAAGGCGCGCGCCGGAGCCTTGCCGGTCGGCCGCAGCCCGACGCGCAGCCGGTGCGGCCCGGTCTTCAACTGGTCCAGCACCACCGTCGCCCCGGCGAACCCGCCCTCCGCCCGGCGCCGCTTGCCGATGGTCCAGGCGAGGTCCGCCTCCACGGGCGTCGTCAACTCGTCGATGTCGGTGCCGTATAGGCACAGCCCAGCTTCTAGCCGCAGGCTGTCCCGTGCGCCCAGCCCGGCCGGCAGCACGCCGGGTTCGGCGAGCAACTGGGTCGCCAGCGCCTCCGCCTCCTCCGCCGCGACCGAGATCTCGAAGCCGTCCTCCCCGGTGTAGCCGGAGCGGCTGATCCAGGCGGCGATGCCGCCGACCGGCGCCTCGGTCACGCCCATGAAGGGCAGCGCCGCCGCGGCCGGGCACAGGCGCGCCATGACGCCGGCCGCGGCCGGGCCTTGCAGCGCCAGCAGCGCGCGGTCCGGGTGCTGGTCAAAGGATAGGCCGGGCGGCAGGCCCTGCGCGATGTGGTGCGCGTCGGCCTCCTTGCGGCTGGCGTTGACGACGATCATCAAGCGGTCGCCGTAGTTCGCGACCATGAGGTCATCGAGGATGCCGCCGATGTCGTTCAGCAGCAGCGTGTAGCGTTGCCGGCCCGGCGCAAGCGCCTGGAAGTCGCCGGGCGCCAAGCCTTCCAACGCCGCGGCGGCGCCGTCGCCGCTCAAGGTGAACTGGCCCATGTGCGACACGTCGAACAGGCTGGCGCCGCTTCGCGTGTGCAGGTGCTCGGCCAGCACGCCGGGTCCATACTGCACCGGAAGCGAATAGCCGGCGAACGGCACCATGCGCGCGCCCAGGCGGCGGTGCAGCGCGTCGAGCGGCGTGGTGCGCAACTCGTCCGGCGGATCGGCCTCGATGTTCAGGACGGGTTCGGCCATGGGCGAAAACTCCGGACGCAGGGTCGCCCGCCGGCGGCTGCCAACGGGTGCGACCCCCCTCTGTCCGGGAAACCTGAGAGATTCGGGCGCTCTCCCGGGCGCCGTTACTCCGTCGGTGCGGCGGCCACGTAACGGCCGCCGGCTTTCCAGAGGTCCTAAAAACCCTCGCGGTCCTGGGAGCCTGAGCGTTTCCGGGGGCCGGTTGCGCCTTCGGCGGCTGGGTGGAGCCAGCACTCTCCCGCGGGGGATGGTTTGGACACCTGCACCATGACGCGATTCGACGCCGGAATCAATGCTGCCGTCCATGTCAGCAACGTCCATCCATTGTTTACGCCGCTGGCCGCTGATGCACATGGAGCCTTTATCGGGCGCGCCTTACCTTTTCCGTCGATCCTGGGAACCCATGGATCGGCCCTTGAATGCGATGGCGGGACGTGCCCCGCGGCACGTCAAGGCGCCTCAGCCGGAACGGCTGCGACGGTTCCCAGGTGCCGTTCTCTTGCAGGAGCTTTCCTTGCTTCAACACATAGGTCTTGCCGCCAAGCCGCCAGCGCCGATGGGGATGGAGGACGGGCCTTCCCGACTCAGCCCCGCCGAGGCCGCCTTGCTGGCGATGGCCGATCCAAGCCCGGACAGCCGCATCAGCCTGATCGGCCCCAACACCCTGGAATTGCTGTGCGCGCTGCTTCGCCGGGGCAGCGCCGAGGTTTGCGCGACGCGGATCTGCGATTGGCCCAAGGCGCGCACGGCGGACGTGGCCATCATTCCCAGCATCCGTTCGCCCGACCATCTGACACGGTCAATCGCCCATGCCCGGCGAGTCCTGGCGCCGCTCGGCACGGTTGCCCTCCACCTGGACGCGCCGGCCGATGCGCTGGCCCGGCAGGCCAGCCAGCTTCTGCTGCTGCATGGCTTCACCGGCCTCCGCAAGACGGGCGGTGCCGAAGGGAGCCTGATCCGTGCCGAGCTGCCGCTGCATGGGAGCTTGGCATGCGCTTGATCCCCGGGCTTTCCGCCATGGGACGCCGGGCCAACTCGTCACACGGCGGCCTTGACTGCGCCGGCGGCTCGGCGACTGCGCTGGTGACGCCGTTCCGGGATGGGCGGGTTGACGACGGCGCGCTGATGGCCCTGTGCGAGCGGCAGGTCAAGGCGGGAACGTCCGCCCTCGTCGTGTGCGGCAGCACGGGCGAGGCGCCGGCCTTGTCAGCCGCGGAGCAGGCGCGGGTCGTCGCCTTGGCTGTGGAGGTCGCGGCGGGCCGGGTCCCAGTCATCGCCGGGTGCGGCGCCCCGGCGACGGACGCGGCGACCGTTCTCGCGGTCGGCGCGGCGCGGAACGGGGCGGCGGGGCTGCTGTGCGCCGCTCCGCCTTATGTCCGGCCGACGCAGGAAGGCATCGCGGCGCACGTCCGGGCGGTGGCGCACGCCGCCGACCTGCCGGTGATCCTGTATGACGTGCCCGGGCGCGTCGGCACCGCGGTTGCGGACGAAACCGTGGCACGCCTGCACGAGGGCGGCCTGGTGGCGGCGATCAAGGACGCGGCGGGCGACCTGTCGCGGCCGGCGCGGCTGCACGCGCTGTGCGGCGGGGCGCTGATCCAGTTCTCCGGCGACGACGCGACCGCGCCGGCGCACCGCGCCATGGGCGGGCACGGGTGCATCTCGGTTTCGGCGAACCTGGCACCTGGGCTGTGCGCGCGGCTGCACGCCGCATGGGACCGGGGCGACCTCATCGAGTTCGCCCGGCTTCGCGACCTGCTGGCGCCCTTGCACCAGGCGCTGTTCGGGGAAAGCAACCCCATTCCGGTCAAGGCCGCGCTGTGCATGGCCGGCCTGTGCGGCGGCGACCTGCGCCTGCCGCTCACCCGGGCGCGCGGCGGCACGCTCGACGCGCTGAGCCGCCTGCTTCCTGGCCTGATGGAGGCCGAAGGCAGCGACGCGGCGCTGCCGCGCCTGACACTGGTGACGTGAGCTGCCATGCGCCTGTCTCATGTCGGTTCGGCTCATGTCGGTTCGGCGGTGCAAGTCGCCCTTGCGCTCGGCCTTGCCCTTGTCGCGGCGCCGGTGGTCCGGACCGTGACCGCCGAGCTTGACAACACGGTGGGGCGGGCCTGGCCGTTCTCGTTGACGCGCTGCGCGTCGCCGACGACGCCGGGTTGCCGGAATGTGGCCGCGTGGCCCGTCCTGCGCCCGCCCGCCGGTCCCATCGGGATGGGGCGCCTGTGACCGGCGCCCGGCAGCCCGTGGCCAGGCACGCCCATGCCATCGACGTGGTTTCCCGGGATCGGGCCGCCTGCTTCGTGGGCCGCCGCGGCGGGCTGTGCTTCACGAGCGCGCAAACAGTCCGGGATGCCGCCGCGCCGCGGCCTGCGGGGGCGCGTTGATGCCTGCGCCTGCGTTCTCCATCGCGGAGGCCCTGATAGCGGTCCGCTGGGCGGAGCAGGTCGCCCCGCTCGGCTACCGGGTCGTCATCACGCCCTGCTACGCGCAGGCCGAGGAGGTCATCGAGGTTTACGTTCCCCGGGCGAGGGCGCCGGCGTTCCGGGCGCGTCGCGCCGCCGCCTCGATCCTGGTCACGGACTGCGTTGGCCTGACGCTATCCTGCCCGACGCTGGCGGATGCGCTGCTGGCCATGGCGCCCCTGCCGAAGTCTGGCCGGCGAGCGATGCTGAAGGGCGGCAGTCCCGCGTGGCTCCCCGTGCCGGCCGGTCCGCGAGGCGGCGCCTGGTCCCGCGCCGGCCGGTCCATGTCCGGCCTCCTGTCCCTGATGGCCGGTCCCTCCCGGTCATAGCCCATAGCCCCTTTCTATCCAGGCCGTCCCAGAGGCGCTGACCTTCTCACGGCCGCAGGCTGCCGGCCTGCGCCCCGCCTCCCTGGTGCGCCGGCAGGCCATGCCCGCGCATGGTCCGCCCATCGTGCTGCAGCCATTCGCGCAGCTTGGACCATCGCCGGCGCGCGCCGCCGTTGCGGACCGCCATGGCCAATGCCTTGCGGCTGCCCACGATCACCACCAGCCGCTTGCCGCGGGTGACGCCGGTGTAGAGCAGGGGCCTAGCCAGCATGGCGTAGTGCTGGGTCGCCAGCGGGATCACCACGGCCGGATACTCGGACCCCTGCGCCTTGTGGATGGTGGTCGCATAGGCCAGCACCAGCTCGTCCAGCTCGCCAAAGCCGTACTCCACCGCGCGCCCCTCGAAGCTCGCGGTGAGCACCCCTTCCTCCATGTCGATGGCCGCCACCAGGCCGAGGTCGCCGTTGAACACGTCGCGCTCGTAGTTGTTGGCCACCTGCATCACCTTGTCGCCGGGGCCGAAGCTCCAGCCGAACCGCTCGACGCGCAGGGCGCCCGGCGGGTTCAGCGCCTGCTGCAGCGCGATGTTGAGCGTGCGGGCGCCGAGGCTCCCCCGGTTCATCGGGCACAGCACCTGCACGTCGCGCACCGGGTGGAGGCCGAAGCGCGCCGGCGCCCGGGCGCTGACCACGGCCAGCAGCTTGCGCGCCGCGTCCTCCGGCGCGTCCGCTTCCACGAAGAAGAAGTCGGAGCCGTCCGCCGCCGCAAGCTCCGGCAGGGCGCCCGCGTTGATGCGGTGCGCGTTGCTGACGATGCGGCTTTGCGCCGCCTGGCGGAACACCTCGGTGAGCCGGATCACCGGCACCGCGCCGGACGCGATCACGTCCGCCAGCACCTGGCCCGGCCCCACGCTCGGCAACTGGTCCACGTCGCCCACCAGCAACAGTGCCGCGTGGTCCGGCAGCGCCTGCAGCAAGGAGCGCATCAGCGGCACATCGACCATGCTGCATTCGTCCACCACCAGGAGGCCGCAGTCGAGCGGGTGCGCTTCGCCCCGCTTGAACCCGCCCGTTTTCGGGTCGGCTTCCAGCAGGCGGTGCACCGTGCGGGCTTCCAGACCCGTGCTTTCGGTCAGGCGCTTGGCCGCACGCCCCGTGGGCGCGCACAGCGCCACCTGGACGCCCTTGGCTCCGAGCACCTGCAGGATGGACCGCACCAGCGTGGTCTTGCCGACGCCGGGGCCGCCGGTGATCACCAGCGCCTTGGCCGAAACCGCCCGGCGCAGCGCCGCCGCCTGGCTCGGCGCCAGCGCCAGCCCCGTGCGGGCCTCCACCCAAGGGATCGCGCGGGCCGCGTCGATGGCGGGCCAGGGCGGCAGGCCTTCGGACAGCGCGCGCAGCCGCCCGGCGATGGCCTGCTCCGAGCGGTAGAGACCGGCCAGGAACACGCACGCCTCGCCGTCCACCGTGTCGGCCACGAGTTCGCCGTCGGCCAGCTCCAGCCGGAGCGCCGCCTCGATCAAGGCAGGCTCCACCTCGATCAGCGCGGCGGTGGCCCGGGTCAGCTCGGCCACTGGCAGGCCGCAATGGCCTTGCCCCGTCGCCTCGGCCAAGCCGAACGACAGCCCGGCGCGCACCCGGATCGTGGCCGTCTTCTCGATGCCGAGCCGGGCCGCCACCTGGTCCGCGGTGCGGAAGCCGATGCCGCGGATGTCGCGCGCCAGGCGGTAGGGGTTCTCGGTGATCAGCGCGATGGCGTCCTGGCCGTAGGTCTTGAAAATGCGCACCGCCCGCGACGTGCCGACGCCATGGGCATGGAGGAACAGCATGATCTCGCGCACCGCGCGCTGCTCGGCCCAGCCGGCGACGATGCGCGCGGCGCGCTTCGCGCCGATGCCCGCGACCTCGCGCAGCCGCGCAGGCTCCTGCTCGATCAGGTCGAACACCTGCTCGCCGAACGCTTGCACCAAGGCGCGGGCATACACCGGGCCGATGCCGCGGATCATCCCGGACCCCAAGTACTTCTCGATCCCTTCGGAGGTGGTCGGCGGCAGCGTCGTGACCTGGCTCGCCTTGAACTGCAGCCCGTGCTCGCGGTCGGTGGTCCACAGCCCCGTCGCGCTGATGAACTCGCCCGCGTTGACCGTGGCGGCGTGGCCCACCACGGCCACGAGGTCCCGCTGGCCCCGCGCCTTGACCCGCAAAACGCAGAAGCCGTTTTCAGGGTTGTGAAAGGTCACGCGCTCCACCAAGCCCGACAGCGTCTCGGTCGGCGGCGCCGCCCTGCTTCCGACCGCCTGATCCAGCGCCGTGCTCCCTGCGAATGGGTGGATGGGGCAGCGACTCGCCGTCGCCGCCGGGCACGCCGCCCTGTGGCGACGGGCGCTGCACGCAGCAGGACTTGGCCTCTGTTTACTGGAAATTAACATGACTGTGCAGCCGTCAAATGCAAATGGCGACCGAGCGAGATGTTCAGCCGGAAGCTCAAGCCGCGCATCCATTCCTTCGCCCGGGCGTTGCGTCGCTATGGCAACACGATCGAAAGCGCCGGGCACGCCGGCGCAGCGCGGCAAGACCTCCGGCCAAGGGGAAGCCGCCCCGGCCAAGCCCAAGGCGCGGCGCAGCCGCAGCCCAGCCGCCAAGCAGCCGGAGCCGGAAAGCACCCTTGCGCCGCCGAAACAGGCGGACCAGCCGCAATTGCGCGAGGCGTCGTCCGGTCTTGTTGAGCCACCCGCGGCGACGGGGGCTGCCGGCACACACGAGCTTGGTGCGCCGGAAGCGCTGAAGGCGCTGACCGAGATGGTCGCCGCGGGCATCGACGCGCTTGCGGCGCTTCGCGAAGAGGTGCGCGGGGTGAACCGCCGGCTCGACCAGCTTGCGGCTGGGCGCGCCCAGCCTGCCGCTGCGTCCGACGTCGACGATTACTCCTTCGGGCGCGACCGCGACCCGGGCGACGCCGTGCCGCCGGGCGTCGCAGCGGCCACGCCCGCGCCGCTGACCGACACCGACGAGGCCATATTGCACACGTTGGAGGAACTGCCGAAGCGTGCGGGACGGGGCAGGCGCGGGCCGCGCGCCAAGGCCTGAGGCGTTTCAGCCGGCGGCGGGGAAGGTGCCCTCGAACGCGCTTTCACTGATCGGGCGACGGGCGTTGGGCTGCTCGCGCGCACGCACCGCTTCCGGCAGGCGCGCCGGGTCGCCGCGCCGGCCCACCGCGATCATCTGCTCGACCCGGTAGCCGATGGGCACGCCGAGTTCGGCGAACGCGCGGTTCATGTCGAAGCCGACCATGCCATGCGCCTGGTATCCCATCCGCGTCGCCTGCAGCGCGAAATAAGCCCAGCCGGCGCCCGCGTCGTGAGTATGGCTGTAGGACGGCACCTCGCCCTCCTTGCCCGGCACGGCCATGGTGGATTTGGACAGCAGCACCAGCAACGCGCCGGCGTCCTTGCTCCAAGCGCGGTTGCTTTCGGCCAGAAAACCCAGGAACTGCTCCCAATGCGGCCCGTCCTTGAGGGCGTATAGGAAGCGCCAGGGCTGCGAGTTGTAGGAGGACGGCGCCCAACGGGCGGCCTCCAGCATGGCCATCAGATCCTCGCGCGGCACGGGCTGGCCGTCATAGGCGCGGGGCGACCAGCGTTCAAGGAACACTGGATCAATGGGATGCTCGGCGGTGCGATTGTTGACGGTCAGAGGCATAGGGCGCTTTCACGGTTGAACACAAGACGGCTGCCGGCGGGGTGGCCGGGGCCGCTTGCGCAGCAGTTTGCCCCCGCAACGCCAGCGGTCAATAGAGTGCCTGGCGCTGCCCGCTTCCTGCGGCGCCAGGCGCGTCCCGCGCGCAGCCTGGCAGATCGCGCGCCGGCATCCCAAAATGTCCTGATGCCGACATTATCAAGTACCGCAGCGACGCATCAGAATTGTCATATGAACAATCAGGTAGATAAAAAGATGTAATCGTTAGTGATCTGTAGAAGTTCAGACAGTCTGCACGCGGTTGTTATCCTCATGCCTTAGAATAGCCTTCATCATTCAAGCTGACCCTCTTGCAGCCATGGCGTGTTTAGAGTTGTCTCGCTGCTAATCTCCATTCGGGTCGAAAACGTCTTAAACAGAAATGAGCGCGTCACATCCTTTGCTTTATCTCAGTCAGGCCCGGGCCGCCGCGGAGCTGGTGAGCGCCGTGGCGCACGGGGATGCGTGCGTGAGCCTGATGTGCGAGCCAGGCCTCAGCACAGCCGCGGTGCTGGACGAGGCGGAGAACGAGCTGTCCGGCCACGGCCTTCGCTGCGTGCGCATCTATGGTCCTGCGTCGGGCGGGTTGAGCCTTCGGGACCTCGTAGGGCAGATCGTGGCCCGGGCCGACCCGGACGCCCTCACGGACGCTGACCTGAAAGCTGGGTTCGTGACACTGACCGAACCCGGCGAAGGCCACGACCGGGTGGTCCTGCTGGTCACCGAGGCCCAGAACCTGCTGCCCGCGGCCATGCGGTATATCCAGCTTGCCTGCCGTTCCAGCCCGAAACTGCGCGTCGCGCTGGCCGGCCAGCCCGGCTTGGCCGGAGCCTTGGCGCCCGATGAGTTCGCCGACCTCCGCCAGCGCATCACCCATACGCTCAGGCTGCCCGGTCCCATGCAGAACAAGGCGCCGGGGCCATGGTCCGTGCTGGCCGGCCTTCGCGGGGGCGGCGCCGGGCCGCTGGTCAGGCTGGGCGTGGCCGCCGCGTCCGTGCTTCTGATCGCGGCGGCGGGGTGGCATCTTGGGCCTGTTCCTTCGGAAGCCGCCATGCACGCAGGCGACGCCGGCTTGGGCGAGCAGGCCGCCCTGGTCCGTGCCGCGCCCGGAATGCCCGCCGCCCCGCCAAGCCCGGCCGAGCCGTCTGTTGCGCAGCAGACGGACGACGCAGCCCTAGAAAGGCAAGCAGAATTGCCGCCGGAGCCGGCTCCCGCAAACGCTTCGGTGCCAGGAAACGCCGACACGCCGACCGAAGACAACGCTGGCGATGCCTCGCCCGCTCCCACCCTGTCATCGGGCGTCACGGAGCCGGTCCCGCCGCCACAGCCGCGCAGCAGCCCGGCAGACACGCTTCCACCCAACGATCCTTCGCCGGCGTGGCGCCCGCGCGGCGGAACGGAGCGGGCGGCGGCGACCCTGCCGACCCGCCCCGCCGGCGAGCGGCGCTGCCGCGACATCGTGTTCCATGCCCAATCAGGAAAGGACCTTTCCAATGCCGACCATTCATTCCTGCGCGACGGCTGCCGCGCCAAGTAGGCCGGGCCGGTTTCTCGCGGCGGCGGCCACCGCCGCCCTGCTGAGCGCCTGCGCCGCTCCGCAACCTCAACTGGCCGAGCGCTCGGCGGCGGAGTCGCCATCAACGGAAGCGCAGCCGTTCGACGCCGCCATAAACAACCTCGCCACCACGCTGGTCGCCCACGCGCAGCTCAACCCGTCCGAGCAGCGCGTCCTCATCGTCGATCCGCCGGTTGACCAGACAACGGTCAGGCACTCCGCGGTGACGCGCGACGTGGAGCGCCGGATCGTGAACGTCGTGGGCCAACGCTTTCCCAACCTCCAACCCACCCCCCTGGCCGAGGACGCGCTGGAGCGCCAGCCCGTCATGGTGCTGAGCTGCATGATCCCGGTGGTCGGGCCGGGCGAAACGAAGGCCGACCTTGACGGGGTGCCCAAAACGTATCGCATCTGGGCCTCGCTCTCCGACACCCGCACGAACAAGATCATCTCGTCGGAAACCGTTTGGGTGCGGGCGGAGGATGTGGACTCGACGCCGACCAAGTTCTTCCGGGACAGCCCGGCCTGGGCGATGGACGGCAGTATGCGGGCCTACCTGAAGGTCTGTGGCGGCAAGCCGGGCGAGACCATGGACCCGGCCTACCTGAGCGGCATGGGAACCTCCGCCGTCGTCAACCGGGCGATTGCCGCCTATGAAGGCGGGCGCTACCCGGAGGCGCTGGCCTACTACACCCAAGCCAGCCAACTGCCCGGCGGCGACCAGATGCGGGTGTGGAACGGGGCATACCTGACCAACGTGGCCCTTGGGCGGACGCGGGAAGCCGAGGAAGCGTTCGGCAAGATGGTGGATGCCGGGCTGGCGCAGGGCAAGCTCGCGGTAAAGTTCGTGTTCCGCCCGGCCTCCGTCCAGTTCTGGCCGGACCCGGCGGTGAGCGGGCAGTACCCGATATGGCTCCGCGAGATCGCGCAACGCAGCGCCGCCCGCAACGCTTGCCTGCTGGTGGTCGGCCATAGCAGCCCCACCGGCACGCCGGCCGCCAACGAGATCCTGTCCGAGCGGCGGGCGCAGTTCGTGCGCGGGCAGATGGTGCGGCGCGCCGCCGTGCTGCAGGCGCGGACGGAAGCGCGCGGGCGTGGGGCGCGCGATCCGCTGGTCGGCACCGGCAAGGACAATGCCTCCGACGTGCTGGACCGCCGCGTGGAGTTCCAGCCGCAAGCGTGCAGCACGCTGCGCGCGGAGCGGATGCCGGGCCGCGTTTGACGCCAGCCGGCGGCGCTACGCCGCGGCCTCGCGCCGCAGCAGCGCCGCCTTGCGGTCGATGCCCCAGCGGTAGCCCGACAGCGCGCCGTCGGAGCGGACCACGCGGTGGCACGGGATCGCCACCGCCAGGGTGTTGGCGGCGCAGGCCTGCGCCACCGCCCGCACCGCGGCCGGGGCGCCCACCGCGGCGGCGATGTCGCGGTAGCTCGCGGTGACGCCGGCCGGCAGCGCGCGCAAGGCTTGCCACACGCGCTGCTGGAAGGCGGTGCCGCGGATGTCGAGGGGAAGGTCGAACCCTTGGCCCGGCGCCTCGACGAGGCCGACGACCCGGGCCACCGTGGCCTCGAACGCCGGGTCGCCGCCGAGGAGGTCGGCTTTTGGAAACCGGTCCTGCAAGCCGCGCACCATCGCGTCGGGGTCGTCGCCGAACGCGATGGCGCAGATGCCCGTCTCGGTCGCGGCGACCAGGATGGCGCCGAGCGAGCACTGGCCCACGGCGAAGCGGATGGCCGCGCCGGGTCCGCCCTTGCGGTAGGCGCCCGGGGTCATGCCCAGGCGGCCGGATGCGCCCTCGTAGAACCGGCTGGGCGCGTTGAAGCCTGCCTCGTAGATCGCGTGGGTGATGCTGCTTGCCGTGACCAGCCCGTCTTGCAGCCGCGCCGCCCGGCGGGCGGCGGCGTAGGCTTTCGGGGTGACGCCCGTGACCTGCTTGAACAAGCGGTGCAGATGGAACGGGCTGACGCCGACCCGGCGGGCGATCTCTGCCAGCGCCGGCGCGTCCTCCGCCGCGTCGAGGAGGCGGCAGGCACGGCGGACGGTTTCGGCTTGCCGCTCCGCCTGGCTCGCCTCGTTGGGACGGCAGCGCTTGCAGGCGCGGAAGCCGGCCCGCTCCGCGGCGGCGCAGGTGGGGTGGAAGGAAATGTTCTCGCGCCGGGCCAGCCGCGCCGCGCAGCTCGGCCGGCAATACACGCCGGTGGTCCGCACGCCGAAAACAAAGGCGCCGTCCTGCGAGCGGTCGCGGCGCTGGACCGCCGCGTAGCGCCCGTCATCGCCCGGCTTCGGCTCGAAGGGTTGGACGCTCACGTTTGCCTCCATGGCTCAGGCCCGCTCGATGCGTGCGGCGTAGCAGCCGCGCTTGGCGTAATGGGCGTGCAGGTAGCGGACGCCGGGGTTGGCGAAGAACCGCCCGATAACGCCTTCGAGTTCCTGCCCGGCGACGACATCCGCGTCCACCATTTGATGATTGCCGTCGAAGGCGCGCAACGAGATCAGGCGCCCGCGCAACGGCTCCGGCACCTTGTCCGTCTCGTTGTAGGCCCGTTCCGCCCCTTCGCGGACAAAGATCGCATGGCTGGCGCAATACGGGGTGTCGGCCGGCTGGTGGGTGTAGTTGAGCAGCAGCAGCGTTTCGCCCGGCTCGGCGTCGCGGATCTCAACACGGTCCGGGAAGCCGGGCTTCGCGTCGGCGACGTGGCGCTGAACGCCGTGCGCGGCGAGCGCGGCGTTGGACAGGCCGTAAAGGCGGCGGAACGGCGCCGGGTCGAGGCCGAGGGTGCGAAAGGACATGATCTGCTCCTTTGTTGAGGAGCAGGAGCATGGACCGTTCCAGCGGGGCGGCCATCCCGATCCTTGCTGTCCAATCCCGAACCGCGCGCCGCCACGTTTTTGCCATCCGGACGGATGAAGCTTTCGCCAGGTGGCCGCGTTTGCCTTTGGCCAACATGAGGAGTTTTCGATGAAGAAGCTTACTGCTTTGATGCTTGCCAGCCTTGCAACCGTCGCCATCACGGCGGCTCCCTTGGCCGCGCACGCCGAGGACAGCCAGCCGAAGCCGAAGGGCGGCACCCTCAAGGGCGCTGCGGTGGGTGGCGTGGCCGGCCACATGATGGGCGGGCACACCAAGACCGGCGCCGCGGTCGGCGCGGCAGCCGGCCACCACGAGAAAACCAAGTCCCAGGACCGCATCAACAACGGCCAACAGCCCTAGCCGCAGCCCCGGCGTCGTCCTGCGCCGCCCGTTGCGGCGCGGCACCCCCATGGAGCCGGCGTAGCGTCCGTTTCCTGGGTTGCCGCGCCGTGACCAGGCGCCGCCGCCCCGGTGTCGGAAAGGTGTCAAAGCCGCCGCCCACCCGTTAGGGTGGCCGCCATGGCCGTCACCAGAGGCGGCCGGCCCCAAAGAAACGGATCAGCGCCCATCGAGGAAATCGTTGACATCAGCGGCCGCAAGGCAACGCGGCGTCGACAAGCCTTCCTGCGCGTCGGCGGCCCCGTGCTGGCCGTGGCGCTCGTGATCCTATCCATCCTCGGCATCGCGGCTTACAGCTACCAGGCGAACCGAGCCGGCGCCCTGATGCTGTCCGGAGCGGTGCTGGATGCGCTGCAGGCGCGCATCGCGCGGGAGGTCGGCAGCTATCTCAGCCCGGCGACCCAGGCGGCGCTGATCGCCCGCGACATGGTGGCCCGCAACGCCGTCGCCGACAGCCAATCCGCCATCGAGGGCTTCGCCGCCAGCATGTTGAGCCAGGTGCCGAACCTGGAAGGCTTCTACGTCGGCACCGGCGACGGCGACTTCACCATGGTGCGGCGCAACCCGGCGGGCGGCACCGATACCAAGCTGATCGTGAACCGGCCCGGCGCGCGCCAGGTGTCCTCCGTGCACCTGGATGCCGCCGGCCAGGTGGTGGACCGTACGGCAAGCCCGCAGGACGACTTCGACCCGCGGGAGCGCGTCTGGTACAAGGGCGCCTTGAAAGCCGCCGGGGTGTATTGGTCAGCGCCTTACATCTTCTTCACCACGCAGGCGCCGGGCATCACCGCGGCGATCCGCCTCACGCAGCCGGGCCGGGTAGATCGCGTGTTCGGGGTGGATATCACGCTGGAGGCGCTGTCGGGCTTTCTCGGCTCCTTGCAGATCGGCCGTACGGGGCAGGCCGCCATCATCGACGCCGCCGGCGGCGTGATCGCCGCGGCCAACCTGAAACGGCCAATCAGAGCGGATGGCCGGCAGGCGGTGCCCACCCCGGCGGACGCCCTGGCCGACCCCGCGCTGATCGGCGCTTATGACCGCTTCCGCGTCGAGGGCTATGGCAACCGCGTCATCGACGTTGGCAGCACGCCTTATGTGGCCATTGCGTCGCGCCTGCCTGCTGCCGGGCAGGACTGGGTGCTGCTGATCGCGGCGCCGCAATCCGATTTCACCGGCTTCGCCGAGGACAGCAGCCGCAAGGACGCCCTGCTGTCGCTCATCACCATCGGCCTTGCCGGGATGCTCGGGCTGTTCCTGGTGCGGCAGAACCGGCGTGCCGACCGTCTGGCGCGGCTGCTGGCCCGGCAAAGCGAGGCCAGCGTGCGCGAAGCGCAGGCGCTCACGGCCTTGGCGGCGCAGCCGGGCCTGTTCGACCCGGCGCAGCCAGCGCCGGGCTTGACCGAAAGCCTGGCCGAACTGAGCGCCGCCCGGCGCGCCAGTATCTGGCGCCTCGCCGGCGGGGGGCGGGTGCTGCGCTGCGAGGACCAGTTCGAGCCGCAGGGCGGCCATGTCGAGGGGCTGGAACTGTCACGCTCGGAACTGCCGCGGTTCTTCCGGTCGCTGGACGGGGGCGAGGCCATCGAGGAGGCGGACGCGGCGGCGGACGCGCGCACCGCCGAGCTGCACCGCCTGCTGATGCGCCCGTTCGGCAGCCGCATTTTGTCCGTCCTGCCGGTGCGCGGACCCGCCGGCGTGTCCGGCGCGGTGCTGCTTGAGGATGCGCGCGAACCCGGGCGGGCGCGCAGCTTCGCGCAGGCGGTGTCGAGCATCGCCGCGATGCGCATGGCCGGGCGCCCGCCCAAGGCGGACGCCGCGGTTTCCAACCTGGCGGCGACCGCCGGACCCGCCCCGGATTTCTCAGCAGCCGACGCCGCCGGCGCGCGCAGCGCGGCGCTGGTGCCCGACCCGTCCGATCTTCCAGCGACGCAGTTCCTTTCGGTCGCCGCCATGGTCCTGCGCTTCGACGATGCGTTGTCCCCGACCCGTCCAGACCCGGCGGGCGTTGCGGCGCTGGCGGACGAGATCGCCCGGGCCATGCAGGGGATCGCGGCGCAGTATGCGCTCCCCTACATGAAGCTGGCCGGGCAGGACATCACCGCCGCGGCGGGCTGCACCGCGGCGCCGGACCCGCTCGCGGTTGTGCGCCTGGCCGATGCCGCCCTGGCCGCGCGCGAAGCCTGCCTTTCGCTGCTGGCGCAGGCGGGATTGGAGCCGGTGTTCCAGATCGGCATCGACTTCGGCGCGGCGCTCGGCTGCGCGCTCGGGCAGGAGCCGCGGGTGTTCAACTTGTGGGGCGACGCGATCCGCATGGCGGGGCTGATGGCGCAAAGCGTCGTGGACGGCGGCTCCATCCAGGTCAGCGAGCGCGCCTACGAGCCGTTGCGCCAGCAGTTCCTGTTCCGGCCGCGCGGCGTGTTCTACGTGCCGCGGGTCGGCACGGCGCGCATCTTCACCCTGGCCGGCCGCCGGTGAGCCGCGGTGTCGCCATCCGTCCGGCGCTGGCCGCCGTGGGGCGCTTTGGCCGCGCCCGCGCCGGGTTCCCGCTGATGCTGGCCGCGGCGTCGTGGGGCGTGCTGCGGGAAGCGGTCCGGCCGGCGTCCTGGCGGCGGACGGTGCGCCAGGAGTTCAACCTGACCATGCGCCAGGCCACCGGGGGCGGGCTGGCGACCGTCTTGGTCACGGCCTCGCTCGCCGGGGCCGGCATGGTGTACGAGGCGCTGTACTGGCTGGGCGTCGCCGGGCAGGCGCAGCTCACCGGGTCGATCCTGGTGACGGTTCTAGTGCGGGAGCTGACGCCGCTGCTGGTCGGGCTGATCCTGTTGGGGCGCAGCGGGATGCTCACCGTGACCGAGTTGGGCACGCTGCAGGCCGGCGGGCAGATCCGCGCGATGCTCGCCCAGGGGATCGACCCGTTCCTGCTGCTGGTGCTGCCGCGCACGCTCGCTTTCGCGCTCAGCAGCTTCACCCTCGGCATCATCTTCGCGGCCACGGCCCTGGTGTTCGGCTTCATCGTCAGCGGGGCCATCGGCAGCGTGCAGGACAGCTTGTGGGCCTTTCTCGACCGGGTGCTGGGGGCAATGACGGTGCACGACTACCTGGTGGTGCCGGTCAAGCTGCTGACGGTCGGCTTCCTGGTCGGGCTGAGTTCCTGCCTCACGGGCCTGGGCGCCAGCGAGGACGATGACCTTTCGACCCTGATCCCGCGCGGCTTCGTCCATGGCATCCTGGCCGTCATGGTCGCCAGCATCGCCTTCACCCTGACTGCCTAGCCGATGGCGCCCGGGCCGGTCCTCCATCTCGCCGCCGCCCTGCCGTTTCCAGAGGACAGCGCGCTGCCGAACGTGCCGCTCGACCTGCGGCTGATGCCCGGCGAATGCGCCCTGATCGAGACCCCCGACCCGGCACGCAGCACGGCGCTGGCCGAGTTGTGCAGCGGCATGGCGGCGCTGCGCGGGGGCGAGGCGCGGTTCATGGGCTATGACTGGGCCGGCCTCGACCGCGAACGGGCGGCGGCGCTGCGCGGGCGGATCGGCCGCATCCACCACCGGGGCGCCTGGATTGCCATGCTCGGCACCCACGTCAACATCATGCTGGCCCGCCTGCACCACACGCGCGAGCCGGAAGCCGCCGTCACCCGGTCGGCGACGGAGCTTGCGCGGCACCTCGGGCTGCCGGGCCTGCCGCTGGCGCGGCCCGACCGGCTTTCGGAGGGCGACCTGATGCGCGCCGCCTGCGTGCGGGCGTTCCTGGGAGAGCCGCAGCTTCTGCTCCTGGAACACTCAATCACCCCGGACCGGCCGGGGCTGACCACGCCGCTGCTCGACCTGCTGTCGCGGGCGCTGGACCGCGGGGCGGCGGCGGTCTGCTTCGCCCGCGACGCTGAGTTCTGGCAAGCGCAGAATTTCCCCTTGGCCCATCGCCTGTACCTGCTGGACGATGGGCTGAAACCGATGCCGAGCGTGTGATGCTGCAAAAGCGCCGCCCCGACGACCCGCCGCGACTGCTGCGCCTGCGCCACACCGACGAGTGGGTCGGCGCGCTGGTGATCCTGGCATTGGCGCTGTTCTTCGGCGCGATCTTCGAGGCCGGCGTGCTCCGGCGCTGGCTACGGCCCGACCTTCAACTGCGCATCGTGCTGCCACAGGCAGGGTTCGGCGGCTTGGCAGCGGGCGCGGACATCGACGTGCTCGGCACGCATGGCGGGTCGGTGCGGGAGATCGTGCTGAACCCCACGGGCGAGCTATACGCGCTCGCAACGGTTGAGCAGCAGGCCGGGGCGTTCATCCAGCGCGACAGCGCCGCCACGATCCGCCTGCGCTACGGCGTCGCCGGCGCGGCCTACGTCGATATCAGCCGCGGGACCGGCACGGCCGCCCCGATGAACTGGAAGTACGCGGTGCTGACCGCGACCGTCGAGCCCAACCCCGCCGACGCCATCACTGCGACGCTCAACAAGGTGACGGAGGATCTGCTGCCGACGCTGGAGCACGCCCGGCACGCCATGGCGGCGCTGGACGACATCGTGGGGGGGATCAAGGCGGGGCAAGGCTCGGTCGGGCGGCTGCTGACCGACGACGGCCTGATGCGCCAGGTGGAGGACACGGTGGCGGCGTTGAAGGCGCAGGTTGCCCAGCTTGGCCCGATCCTGGCACCCGTGCCGGGCTTGCTGAACCAAACGCGCGGCGTGCTGGCGAACGCGCAGTCCGTGTCCCGCGACGCCGCGCGGGCCACGCCGCAGCTTCCGGGCCTGGTCCGCAGCGTCGCCGAAAGTGCGGACAACCTGCCGGCGCTGCTCACCCAAGCGCAGGCGACCACGGCGGAGCTGAACCGGCTGTTGGCGCAGTTGCGCGGGTCCTGGCTCCTGGGCGGCGGCGGTGCGCCGAAGCCCAACACCCTGCGCCTGCCGCCGCGAGAAATCCGGCCTTGACCAAGCGGCTCGGCGCGGCGGTAGCGGTGCTGCTGCTGGCCGGTTGCGGCGGACGCGCGGCGCCGGGCGCGCCGGAGGACAGCGCGCTTGCCCTGGCGATGGCGTCGGGCCGGCAAGCCTTGGACTACAGCCGTTTGAAGCAGGCGGCGGCGCAATACGAGCAGGCTTACACGCTGGCCTTGGCGCGCGACGACGTGCAGGCCCTCGGCGATGCCGGCTACAACCTGGCGGTGGTGCAGCTTGCCGACAACGGGGCCGCCGCGGCGCTGCGCACGGCGCTGCGGACGCGGGCGGCCCTGTCCGTGCGGGCGGCGCCGGGGTTCGCCGAGCTTGACCTGGTGCAAGCGGCGGCCCTGCACCGGCTGGGCCGCGAGGCGGAGGCAGACGCCCTCGCCGCCCGTGCGCAGGCCAGCGCGGCGGCCAGCCCGGCGACGCGCGACCGGGCGAGCTACCTGCGCGGCGTGATCGCGGACGCGCGGGGCGATGCCGCCGGGCTGGGTGCCGCGCTGGCCGCGTTCGGCCAGCCGAAAGCGCCCCCTCCGGATTGGGACGCCGACCGCGAGGACCTCATGGCCCGGCTGGCGCTGCTACGCGGGCAGTGCCGGGAGGCGGCGGCCCATGCGCAGCGGGCGGCCGACATCCGCCGCACGCAGTTGGACTACCGCGCCATGGCGGAAGCGTTGGTGCTTGCCGCCCAGGCGATGCAGCGTGCCGGCGCGCCAAAGGACGCCGCGCGCTTCTACTTGCAGGCCGGCCAAAGTGCTGCAGCCCTTGGCGACGCGGCCTCCGCGGCGCGCTGGCTCCGGCAGGCGACGCGGGAGGCCGACGCCGGCACGCGCCACGCCGCTCAAGACACGCTTGACGCTTTGCCAAAATCAGCGTCCCCGTAGCCGCCGGGTGCGGAAACCGAGGGAGTTCTGCGATGCCGCCAGCCTGGGCCGTGGGCTTGATGACGGGAACCGTGCTCGACGGGATGATCGACATCGCGGCGATCCGCACCGATGGGGAGACCGTGGCGGAGTTCGGGCCATGGACCCTTGCGCCGTATCCCCCGGGAGTCCGCGACCTGCTCGCCCGCACCCTGACGGCGGCGCTGGAATGGCAGTTCAGCGGGCCTGAGCCGGCGATCTTCGGGGAAGCGGAGGCGGCGCTGACGGAGGCGCAGTCCGCCGCGGTTGCCAAGTTCCTCGCGCAGAACGGCGTGAAAGCGTCCGACGTGGCCGCCATCGGCTTCCATGGTCAAACCGTGCTGCACCGTGCGCCGCAGCCGGGCTGCCCCGGCGACACGCGGCAGCTTGGGGACGGGGCGTTGATGGCCCGGCTGACCGGGATCGACGTGGTGTACGACTTCCGCAGCGCCGACGTGCGGGCGGGCGGGCAGGGGGCGCCGCTTGCCGCCACATACCATGCTGCCCTGTTGGCCGGCCTCGACGCCCCGGCGGGAGCGGCCGTGCTCAACCTGGGCGGCGTCGCCAACCTGACCTGGCAAGGCGCCGGGCAGTTGGTCGCCTTCGACACCGGGCCGGCCAACGCGCCGCTGAACGATTGGGTGGAGCGCGCGACCGGGCAGGGCATGGACCGTGACGGCGCGCTGGCGCTCGCGGGCCGGGTGGACGAAGCGCGGCTGGCGCGGCTGCTTGAGCATCCCTACCTTGTAGCGCCTTACCCAAAGTCCCTCGACCGCTTCAGCTTCCGCGCCGCCATGGCGGACGGGCTGAGCCTGGAGGATGGTGCTGCGACGCTCGCCGCCTTCACCGGGGCCGCCGTGGGCCGCGCCCTCGACCTGCTGCCGGAACGGCCGACGCGGCTGATCGTGTGCGGCGGCGGGCGCAAGAACCCGGCGATCACAGCGGCGCTGCACAGCCAGGCGCGCGTCGAGCCGGTCATGGCCGAGGCCGTGGGCTGGCGCGGCGACGCGATCGAGGCGGAGTGCTTCGCCTTCCTGGCCGTGCGCGCCCTGCGCCGTCTGCCGATCAGCTATCCAGCGACGACCGGCGTGCCCCGGCCGATGACCGGCGGCCGGCTCCACCGCCGAACACGTGATCCAGCACGAGGCCCTTGAACCCGGTCGCCGCGACTGGCGTGCCCTCCTCCGGCATCAGTTCCGGCGTGTCAGAAATCACCAACGGTCCGTCCATCGGGTCGTCCGTGATCAGCCCGTGCGACCCCTTGACCAAGGACGTGCCGCGGATCGGGATGACGTCGAGCAAGGCGCGCTGCCCGAGCTTGCGGCTCAGCAGCTTCATGGCAATCCGCAGCTTGGCTGCCGGGAGCTTGGGGTCGATGAATAGCTCCATCGGATCGTAGCCGGGCTTGCGATGGATATCGACGGTGCGGGCAAAGTCCGGCGCCTTTGCGTCGTCCTCCCACCAGTAATAGCTGAACCAGCGGTCCGGCGCGGACAGCGCCACCAGCTCGCCCGACCGGGGGTGGTCGAGGCCGTGCGCCCGCTTGCCGTCCTCGTCCAGCACGGCGGCGACGCCGTCCAGGTTTTCCAACGCGCGCCGCGCCGCCGGCAGGTCGGCGGCGTCGCGTACGTAGACATGGGCCAACTGATGGTCGGCCAGCGCAAAGGCGCGGCTCGCGCCCGCATCGAGCAACTCGCGCCCCATCTCCGTCCGCATCCGCAGCAGCCCGGCAGCGCGCAGCGCCCGGTTGACGTGCACCGCGTCCCGCACCGGCACGATGCCGTACTCGGACACGACGACGACCCGGCAGCCCTGCTCGCGCGCCGCGTCGATCAGCCCGCCGCACAGCGCATCGACCTCACGCAGGTCCTTGGCGATGCGCGGGTCCGCTGGGTCCGGTCCCCACTTCTGCAAGCCGTAGTCGAGGTGCGGCAAGTAGCTGAGGGTGAGCGTCGGCTGCTTGGCGCGCAGGACGTGCTCGGTCGCTTGGGCAATCCAGCGGCTGCTGGAGATGTCGGTCGCCGGCCCCCAGAAGCGGAACAGCGGGAAGGCGCCGAGCATCCCATCGAGTTCGTCGTGCAGTTCCGGCGGCTCGGCGTAGTGGTCGGGGATCTTGCGTCCGTCGGCGGGATACATCGGGCGCGGCGTGGCGCTGAAATCGGCGCTGGAGTACATGTTGTACCACCAGAACATCTTGGCACAGGTGAAGCCCGCGTCGAGCCGGCGCCCGGCTTCCCAAATCTTCTCGCCGGCCACCAGCCGGTTCGACTGCCGCCACAGGTGCACCTCGGCCTGGTCGCGGAAATACCAGCCATTGGCGACGGCGCCGTGCTCGCCGGGCGTGAGGCCGGTGACGAGGCTCGACTGCACCGTGCACGTCACCGCCGGCACCACCGTGCGCAGCGGGCGCATCGCGCCGGCCTTCGCCAAGGCCGCCAGATGCGGGGTGTGCTCGCCGACCAGCTTGGGCGTCAGCCCGACGACCAGCAGCACGAGGGTGCGGTGCATCCCCTCGCGGCCGGCGTTCGCGTCAAGCGGCATCGGCGCGGCCTTTGTCGTCAACCCGGGGCGTCTGCCCGCCGCGCAGCACCGAGTTGCCCATATACAGCGTGCGCTGGTCGATGGGCGCCGGGTCGAGCCAGTCGGCTTCCCGCATCTGCCCGTTGCGGCCGTAAGCGGCGAGCGCGTTGCCGTAGGTCACAGCGCGGATCGCCTCCTCGCTGATCCCGCCGTGGCGCAGCAACTCCGCGGTGCGCGGCACGGCCAGCGGGTCGGACACGCCCCAATCGCAGGCGGAGTCCACCAGGATGCGCTCCGGCCCGTAGCGGCGCACGATCTCCACCATGCGCTCGCTGCCCATCTTGGTGCCGGGATAGATGGAGAACCCGGCCCAAAAGCCACGCTCCAGCACCTCTTGCGCCGTTTCCTCATTGTTGTGGTCGATGATGACGGAAGCGGGATCGAGGCCCTGCTCGATCACCACGTCCATGGAGCGCGTGGTGCCGCGCTTCTTGTCGCGGTGCGGCGTATGGACCATCACCGGCATGTCCAGCTCGCGCGCCAGGTCAAGCTGCTGGCGGAAGTAGCGGTCTTCCAGTTCGGTCTGCTCGTCGTAGCCGATCTCGCCGATGGCCACGACGCCTTCCTTGAGTGCGAAGCGCGGCAGGATCTCCATGACCGCCTCGGCCAGCTCCTCGTTGTTGGCTTCCTTGCTGTTCAGCCCGATGGTGCAATAGTGACGCATCCCAAACTGCCCGGCGCGGAACCGCTCCCAGCCGACGATGGTGGACAGGTAGTCGATGTAGCTGCCGACGTTGGTGCGAGGCTGTCCCAGCCAGAATGCCGGCTCGATGCAGGCGACGACCCCGGCCGCCGCCATCTTCTCGTAATCGTCGGTGACGCGGGAGATCATGTGGGTGTGGGTGTCGATGAACATGGGTGTCCCTCAGGCGGATTTCTTGAGCGCGGGCGCGGCGTCCAGGGCCGCGCGGGCCGCTTGCCGCTCCACGGCGGTGCCGGTGCGCAAAACTCGGGCGAGATCGTCGCGTGCCGCGTCGTCCGCCCACGGCCCCACGCAGCGCCATAGCTCCGGGCTGACCGGACGGCCCGCCGCCCAGCGCTCGTGCGCGTAGTCGCAGAGCATACGCATCAGCGTCGGGTTGGCGCGGCGGTCCAACCCTTGGATCGGCGCCAGCGTCGTTTCGATGAACAGCGCCTTGAGCACGAGCTGATTCCACCCGGCCTCGTCGAACACTTCTGCGGGGTAGGGGTTGGCGTGGGCGACGGCCTCGAACACCGGGCGCATGGCGGTGCGGGCGCCTTCCCGGGCCTGTGCCAGGTGCAGCGCCGGGTCGGGATACAGCGGCAGGCCGCGCAGCAGGGCAATTTGCTCGGACAAGTCGGCGGTGGCGAGCAAGCCGCGCAGCCGGGCGTTGAAGGCCGGGCCGTCGTCGCCGCCATCGCCGTCTTGGGCCAACAGCAGCACGAGGCGGCCGGCTTGGTCCGCGCTCCAGCCGCGCGGGTCCCAACCGGGCCGGGCACGGTGGGCGGCGGCGAGGTCGTCCGGCCCGAGGGCGAGGTCGGCCTTGCCGAGCCGGCGCGGCGCCAGGCTGAACGCCAGGTTGAAATCCCGCTCGGACACGCCGGCCCGCAAGCGGTCGCGCTGCGCGGCGAGCCAAGCGGCGGCGTCGGGCGGAAGCTGCCGCAGCAGCCAGGTGGTCAGGAGGTCGTCAGGGGTCATGTTCCGCTGATCCAGCGTTGCAGCACGAGGGTTGTGGCGAAGCAGGCGAAGGCGAGGGCGGCGGCGCCGGGCCATCCGTCCACGGCGAGGAACAAGGCATCCACCAGGGAAATGCCGGCGATGAGCGACACCACGGCGCGGGGGATGTCGCCCGGACGACGGCGGCGCAGCAACCAAAGCGCCACGCCGATCCACCCGGCGAGCGCCACAAGCACGACCTGCCCGGCCGTCCCGCCAGCCAGCAGGGCGCCGTAGGCGAGGGGGGCGGCCAGGAACAGCAGCGGCCACAGGCTGCCGAGCCGGCCCACCGACTCCCGCTTGGCGATATAGGTGAGGCCGATCAGGTAGCACAGCGACACGCCGGCGGCGGCGAGCAGCGGCCCCGGCACCGTGGCGGTCGCGGCCAGCCCGGCGACGACGTAGGCCAACAGGCGGCAGACCGCCATCGTCAGCGGGCTGAACCGGTTGCCCTTGTGGTTCCAGTTGTAGCCGATGATGGCGCCGGCGAGCGCCAAGCCGCCAAGCACCGCCGCTTCCGGCGGCGCGTCGAAGGCACGGGCAGCGGCGGCCAACACCGCCACGGCGGCCAGCAGCAGGGCAAAGCCCAGGGCGAACACCGTGTTGGCGTCGATGGCGCCGGACGGGATCGGGCGCGACGGCCGTTCCCGCGCGTCGATGGCGCTGTCAAAGGCGTCATTGAGGTACATGCCGCCCAGGTAGGCGAGCGACAGCCCGAGCGCCGCCGGCAGGACCGCCCAGTGCCAGGGCGAGGCGCCGGCCAGCGCCACGCCGGCCAAGGCATTGGTCCAGACCGTCGGCAGGTTCGACACCCGGCCGAGCCGCAAGGCGACAGCGGGCGTCATGCGGCCAGCCGGTCCCGCACCCAGGCCAGCTCGCGGGCGACCGCGGCGTCCAGGCCGCCCGTCCGAAGCTCCGGCGGCAGCACGTCCCAGGTGTAGGTTTCGACTTCAAGATGCGGGCTGATGCCGTCGGCGCGCTGCCGGGCCAGCATGTCCAGCAGGGTGGGCTGGGTGGTGGCGAAGCGGCCGAGCGGCGCGTCGTGGAACACCGGGACGTGGCAGTGTACGCGCCATTCCCGTCCGGGCGCGCCGCCGCCGTGCCAGGCGGCCAAGGCTTCCGGCAGGTCGAGGTAGCGCGTCAGCCCGTCCGGCCCGTGCTCGACGACCTGGTGCAGGTACACGCCGTCGTTGAAGCGGCGCAGCAGTTCGGCGGCGGCGGGGTCCATGCGCGGCACGGCCAAGGCAGAGGAAAGCTGCAGCTTCACCACCGCCACCCCGGCGCGGCGCAGAACCGCAAGGCTGTCTTCCGGCGCCTCGAACTCCACGGCGGCGTGGCACACGTCCAGGCATAGGCCGAGATGACGGCGCAGCAGCCTTTCCGAAGCGGCCGGGGTGCGTCCGGACAGGGCGGCGAAGCGCGCGGCGGCGTCCGCGGTGAACAGGAACTCCTCGAAGAAGCCGACCGCTTCCGCCGTGGTTTCCATCAAGCACATCGGCTCCGGCTCAAGCGCCAGGGCGATGCGGCGGCCTGTCCGGTCCTCCAGCGCCGCGAGGTGGGCGGCGTGCCGTAGCAGCGCCTCCGCGATGGCGCTCCGCGCGTCGGTGCTGGCGGAGGCCCGGAACGCGCCCGGGACGGTGCTGACGCTGCCGGTCAAGCCGGGCTGGTCGTCGGGCAGCAGGGCCGCCAGCAGCCCGGCCAGGCGGTCGGTGTAGGCCAGCCGTTCCGGCGTTTGCCAATCGGGGGCATACACCTGTTCCTTGACCCGCTCGCCATGGAACGGCCCGTAAGGAAACCCGTTGATCGTGAAGACGTAAAGCTGCTCGCTGGCCAGGAACCCGCGCAACGCTTCCAGCGCGTCCGGCGCGTCCAGGGCCTCCGCGGCAACGGCGGACAGCCGCAGCCCGACGCCCATGGGGGCGTGCGGCGAAGCGCGGCGCTTCACCTCCGGCAGGTGCCGCCGCAACGCAGCGAAGATGTCCGGCCAGCTTTCGCCGCGGTGGACGTTGGTGCAGTAGGTGAGGTGCGCCGGGCCGGACGGGAGAAGCAGCCTCATGACCGCCGCGGCCGTCCGTCACTTGGGAGCAGCAAGAATACGGCCATTTCCACTTTGCGTCCTTTGCGTATGGCGCAAGCCGAAAGCAGAAATGGTCGGCTTTGCATAATGATAGTCACCAAATCGACTGAGTTACACTATAACAAAAGAGAGTTGATTGAGCATTGATCAAGCAGGTTTGGTTAGAAAACGACATTGCAACCGGCGCCACGAATCAACTAAATCTGAGATTGCGTTATCATTTGTGTTGCATGTAGTTTGTTTTTGATGCGGGGCTTTGGCCCTTGCCGCGCTGCGCCGGCTTTGTCGATCCGGCCCAAGCCTTCCTGCGTCCCCAGGAGTGACCGCCTTGCCTGTACAGGCCTTTTCCGTTGAGCAGATCGACACCCCGACCGGCCGCATCCTGGTCGTCACGGACGATGACGACCGCTTGCGCGCGGTGGATTGGGAGGACCACGAGCAACGCCTGGATCAGCTTCTGCGGCGGCAGTACGGCGCGGATATGATCCGGCTCCAAGTGGCGTCGCGCGCCTCGGCGGCCAGCCGCGCACTCCGGGCCTACTTTGACGGGAATACGGGCTGCCTGGCCAGCCTGACGGTGGCGACGGTCGGTACTGGGTTTCAACGGTTGGTTTGGGACGCGCTGCGCCAGATCCCGCCGGGTCAGACGGTCAGCTACGGCGCGCTGGCGGCGCGGATCGGCCGGCCCACGGCCATGCGCGCGGTGGGCCTCGCGAACGGCGCCAACCCCGTCTCCATTGTCGTGCCGTGCCACCGCGTGGTCGGGGCGGGCGGCGCGCTGACCGGCTTCGGCGGCGGGCTGGAGCGCAAGCGCTGGCTGCTGGCGCATGAGGGCGCGTCCGCTCAGGCCGCGATGGACCTCCCGTCGCTGTCGTCGCTGTCAAAGCGGTAAACCTTGCCCTCCTGCGGCGTGAGGCCGACGCGGTCGCCCACCGCGCCGCCGCGCAGCGCCACGATCTTGTCGGCCAGCGTCATGGCCTCGATTTGGTCGTGGGTGACATAAACCATGGTGGCGCCAAACTGGCGGTGCAGCTTGGCGGTCTCGATGCGCGTGCCGGCGCGCAAGGCGGCGTCGAGGTTGGACAGCGGCTCGTCGAACAGGAACAGGCTGGGCTGGCGCACGATGGTCCGGCCGATGGCGACGCGCTGGCGCTGCCCGCCCGACAACTCGGCCGGGCGGCGG
>CAXSAZ010000001.1:461977-473062 GCA_964235485.1 uncultured Acetobacteraceae bacterium
CCGGCCGATGGCGACGCGCTGGCGCTGCCCGCCCGACAACTCGGCCGGGCGGCGGTCCAAGAGGGCGTCGAGCCGCAGCATGGCGGAGGCCGTCTCGACCCGGCACTTGATGTCCGCCGCGGCCACCCCCTCCTGCGACAAGGGGGGGCCATGTTCCGCGCCACCGTAAAATGCGGATGCAGCGCGCAGCCTTGGAACATCATGGCGACGCCGCGCTTGGCCGGCGGCACGCCGTTCATCAGCCGGCTGTCGATCCGGGGGGCGCCGGACGTTTGCTCGTCCAGCCCGGCGATCACGCGCAGCAGCGTCGATTTGAGGCCGCCATGGTGCCGAACAACAGCACCGCCGCGAGCGAGCCGACCATGACGACCAGGCGGTTGACGAATGGTACAGAAAAGTGCCCAGGCCCAGCATCGTCTTATAGCCGATCAGGTCGAAGGTCGCCGGCCCCGGTAGGCTCAGAGGCGCGTCGGGCGAACCCGCGGGATGGGCCGAGACTGCCGGCGCCGCGCCTTGCGCCAGCCGCGGAATCCCACCGCCCGCGCTTTGCCGGCTGGGTGCCGAAGCGCCTATGGTCTCGCGGCAAACCGCAACGGGGGTGAAGCGATGCCGGACGGAGCTGAAACCCATATGGCGGCCGAACTCCGTGAAGCGTCGGATGCGGTCGCGCGGTTCGTGGCGCGGGAAGCGGGCACCCTGCGAAGCCTTGGCGCCCGGCTGCGGGCGCTGGACCCGGCCGTAGTCGTCACCTGCGCACGCGGATCGTCGGACAACGCGACGGCCTATTTCAAGTACCTGACCGAGATCCTCCTGGGCGTGCCCGTGGCCTCGATCGGCCCATCGGTCGCTTCGTTGTACAAAGCGCCCTTGAGGCTCAAAGGCGCCTTGGTGGTGTCCGTTTCGCAGTCCGGCCAAAGCCCGGACATCATCGCCTTGCAGGCCGCGGCGCGGGAAGCCGGGGCGTTCTCGGTCGCGGTGGTCAACCAGGACGACTCGCCGCTCGCAAGGACGGCGGACGTGGTGATCCCCCTCCATGCCGGGCAGGAAGCCAGCGTCGCCGCGACCAAGAGCTGCATCGCCTCCGCCGCCGCCCTCGCGGCGCTTGTCGCCGAGTGGCGGGAGGACCCGGCGCTGCGGGAGGCCGTCATGCGCCTGCCGGATGCCTTGGCAGCGACGCTCGGCCACGGCTGGGACGCGGCTTTGCCGGCGTTCGGGGCGGCGCAGTCCGCCTACGTGCTGGGCCGCGGACCCGCCTTGCCGGTCGCGGCGGAGGCGGCGCTCAAGCTCAAGGAGACCTGCGTGCTCCATGCCGAGGCGTTCTCCGGCGCCGAGGTGATGCACGGGCCGCTGCAACTCCTGGAACCCGGCTTCCCGGTGATCGCGTTCCACCAGGCCGACCCGTCCTGGGACGCGATGGCGGAGAGCATCGGCCGGCTGCGGGCCTTGGGCGGGCGGGTGTTCGAGGTATCAGCCGAGGGCTTGGGCCAGCCCGATCACCTGGGCGCCGCGGCGGCGGGGCACCCGGCGCTCGATCCGCTCGCCATGCTGCTCTCCTTTTATGCTTTCGCCGAGTCGCTGTCCCGGGCGCGCGGGCACGATCCCGACCGGCCGTCGCACCTGCGCAAGGTGACGGAAACCGTTTGATGGCCCTGCAAGCCCTTTGCGGCGCGCGCATCTTCACCGGCGAGCGTTTCCTCGACGGCCACGCGGTCTTGGTTGACGGCGCCCGGGTTCTCGACCTGCGCCCGATGGCCGACGTGCCGGCCGAGTGCCCCCGGCACGACCTCCCCGGCGGCACCCTGGCGCCCGGCTTCATCGACGCCCAGGTGAACGGCGGCGGCGGGGTGCTGTTCAACGAGGCACGGACCGCCGAGGGGGTGGCCGCCATCGCCGCGGCGCACGCGCGCCATGGGACCACCGGCCTGCTGCCGACCTTCATCACCGACCGCGGGGACCGCCGGGCGGAGGCGGTGGCGGCGGTCCGTGAGGCGGTCGCGGCGGGGGTGCCGGGCATCCTGGGCATCCACCTCGAAGGCCCGTTCCTGGCACCGGCGCGCAAGGGGGCGCACGACCCCGGCCTGATCCGCCCGATGACCGATGCGGATGTTGATGCGCTGCTCGGCACCGGCCTCCGCACCGTGCTGCTCACGGTGGCAGTGGAGGCGGTCTCGCCGACGCAGATCAAGCGGCTGGCGGAGGGCGGCGTCATCGTCAGCCTCGGGCACAGCGACGCGCCCTTTGAGGCCGCGGCGGCGGCGGCCGGTGCCGGGGCGCGGGGCGTCACCCACCTGTTCAACGCCATGTCGCAGCTTGGGCACCGCGCGCCCGGCCTGGTCGGCGCCGCGCTGGACCACGGCGGGCTGTGGGCCGGGCTGATCGCCGACGGCCACCACGTCCACCCGGCGGCGTTGCGGGTCGCGCTGCGGGCCAAGCAGGGGCCGGCGCGGCTGTTCCTGGTCAGCGACGCGATGCCGCCGGCCGGGTCGGGCGGCGACACCTTCATGCTCAACGGCCGGACCGTGGCCCGGCGCCATGGCCGGCTGACGCTGGCGGATGGGACGCTGGCAGGATCGGACCTCACGATGGATCGGGCCGTCCGCTTCGCCGTCGAGCACCTGCATCAGCCGCTCGCGGAGGCGCTGCGGATGGCGAGCCTTTACCCGGCGCAGTTCCTGCGGCTCGACGCGGACCGGGGCCGGATCGCGCCGGGGTTCGCGGCGGACATGGTTCTCCTGAACGGTGACCTGTCGGTTCGGGCGGCGTGGGTCGCCGGCGCCGTCACGCCAGGCTCCTGACATCGGCTTCCAGCAGTTCAGGCCCCATGAACAAGGAGCTGCGGTCGAGCCGGGTATGGAGGGCGAACCGCTCGGGCGTGAGCGGGCCGGGCCGCCCGATGAGGTAGCCCTGCACCTCGTCGCAGCAATACGCCTGCAGGATTTCAAGCTGGGTCTGGTGCGCGACGCCCTCGGCGCAAACCGCCATGTCCAGCCCGGCGCCCAGTTGCAGCACCGCGCGGGTGATCGCCTCGGTGCGCCGGCAGGTGCCCAGGTTCTCGATGAACAAGCGGTCGAGCTTCAGCCTGTCGAACGGGATGATGCGCAGGTAGCTCATCGACGAGTAGCCGGTGCCGAAATCGTCCAGCGACAGGCCGACGCCCACGGCCTTGAGCTGCGCAAGCTCCCGCTGGGCGTTGCCCGTGTTGTCGATGAACACGCGCTCCGTGACCTCGATTTCCAACCGGCTGGGGCTGAGGCCGGTTTCACGCAGCGCGGCCTCCACGGCGTGCGACAGGTCCTCGCCCTCGAACCAGTAGGCGGACACGTTGACCGCGGCGCGAAACGGCTGCGGCCAGCGCTGCGCCTCCGCGCAGGCGGCGCGGAGCACCCAGGTGTCGAGCTGCTTATACAAGCCAAGCGCCTCCGCAATCGGCACAAAGGTGCCGGGCGACACTTTGCCGCAACCCGGGCGGTTCCACCGGACCAATGCCTCGAACCGGTGGAGCGTGCCGGTCAGGCAGTTGACGATGGGCTGCCAATGCAGATGGAGCTGCCCGGCGTCCAGCGCTTCCCGAAGGTCGCGCTCCAGTTCGCGCCGGTTGGTTGAAACGCGGTCCTCGGACAGCAGTGGCAGGACGGCCAATGCGTCCTCGTCGGTGCGCAGCTCGGCATCGGCCCCGTGGCGGTCCGCTGCGTCCTTCTCCGCGGCAATCTGCCCTTCCTCGCCCTTTCCAGGGGCCAAAACGTTCAGGCTGAGGCTCGAACCGTGCGGCATCGTCGATCCCTAACGTTTGCGAAACGCTGGATGCGGTTCCAGGCGTCGTCCATTGGCCATTATGCCCTACATGTGCGCTAAACCGCATAAAGCAAACTGCAGCTTCGTACTCTTTCAGATGGAATCTCCTGATCGTTGAATTTTCCGGTTGATTCGTTCAAGCACCATCTCTGCGCCGCGGTTTGTGGGCCAACCCGAAGCGGTGCGACGCATGGTGCTGGCGTCAAACGCCCCCGCGCCCAGGATTGCGGCGCAACCTCCCGGGCCGTTGCAGCGGCCCACAGGGCGGCCCTCCTGGCAAATATCGAGTCGATATGTTAATGGAAACCGCGCGGTTTGGCAGCAGGCAGGGTGACGCGGATTTCCCAGAGTTCAAAAGCGGCATCACCGGCACCCCTTGAGGCGGAAGCGGAGACGAACATCCTTGGGCGGACCGCGGCCGGGGCGGGTTGGACCGTTGGCTGGCGCATGGCGACGCGCTTACTGGGACTGCTCAGCACCCTTATCCTGACCAGATTGCTGATGCCGTCGGATTTCGGCCTGATCGCCCTGGGCAGCAGCTTCGTTGTCGCGCTGGACGCCGTGTCTGCGCTGGGCATCGAGGACGCCCTGGTGCGCGAAAAAGCGCCTGATCGCGAGCTTTACGACACCGGATTCACCTTGAACCTGATCCGTTCAGCCTTGACGGGCACGATCCTGGCCGCTTCCGCCTGGCCCACGGCCAACTTCTTCCGGGAGCCGAGACTTGCGGACGTGCTTTTAGCCCTGGCGCTGGGAACGGTCGCCAGCGGCTTGACCAACATCGGAATCGTGGATTTCCGGCGCAATTTCTCCTTTGATAAAGAGTTCCGCCTGTTGATCCTGCCGCGCCTCGCTGGCGTGCTGACAACAGTTATCGCGGCCGTGTTGATGCGGAGCTACTTGGCGCTCATTGCCGGCATCCTGACCAGCCGAAGCCTTGCCATCATACTGAGCTACGTCATGCACCCGTACCGGCCGCGCTTGAGCTTGCGGGCTTGGCGGCATCTGGCCGGGTTCTCGGCTTGGACCTGGGCGCTGGGCACCGCCTCTTTGGTCCGCGACCGCGGCGACGGCTTCCTGATAGGATGGTCGCTCGATGCGACGCAGGTCGGGATCTACAGCATCGGCACGGAGATCGCCGATTTGCCGACCACTGAGCTTGTCGCGCCCCTGGGACGCGCTTGCTTCTCCGGTTTCACCGCGGCGCGGCACGCCGGCGAGGATTCCGGGCAGACGTACTTGCGGGTCGTTGCCTTTGTAACCCTGCTCACCTTTCCGATTGCCGTCGGGATTTCTCTGCTGGCCGATCCGATAGTCAGATTGGCGTTCGGGCAAAAATGGCTTGAAGCGATTCTCATCATTCAGGTCACGGCGCTGTTCTGCTCCACCACGGTGTTCGGGCAAATCAGCAACGTCTTATTCGGCGCTCATGCGATGCTGCGTTCTTTATTTCTGATAACCTTGGCCGGCATGACGCTGAGGGTCGTGCTCTTGATCGTCCTGCTGCCGCGCTATGGCATCCTGGGAGCGGTGTTTGCCGCCGGCATCCCCATGCTGTGCGAGTATGCAATCTATGTCGAACTCACGCTGCGCCGCTTCAAGTTACGCCTGAGCGATCTGTGGCGGCGCATCTGGCGTCCGCTGGTTGCCACCGTGGTGATGGCGGCATCGCTTTACGCCCTGGGACTAGGCTGGACTGCCACGTCCGGAGACGCGCTGGCGCTCGCCTGCGGGATCGTCGTGGCGGCGGGTCTAGGCGCCGGCATCTACGTTTTGACCCTTGGCGCCCTGTGGTTCGCGGCGTCCTGCCCGGTCGGAGCCGAAACCGATGCCCTGCTGTTCGCCGGGCGGCTGTTCAGGCGTAGCTAAAGGTTAGAGAAACAAGCTCCGTGAGGTTGAAGCCTGTGCGGCTTTCAGCCAGGACGCAGGATTTCCCTTATCCCTTTGGAAACGCTTGAGCGGTCGTACAGGGTCTGCATCCTCAAACGTGCGGACGAGCCGAGCCTCATGCAGAGCGCGTCATCGGCGAGCAATCGAACACATGCTTCGGCCAACGCAGCATCATCGTCATGAAGCAGGAGTTCTTCGTCGTGGCGGAAGGCAAGTCCCTCCGCGCCGACGCTCGTTGCCACCATCGGCTTGCCATATGCGGCCGCCTCGATCAGCTTGACCCGGGTGCCGCCCCCGTTCACCATTGGGCAGCAAACGACCCGCGCCTGTGCATAAAGCGCGTCGAGGTCGGGGACGAAGCCTCGGTACTCAATGCGCGCGTCGGCAGGATCCGCTTGGGCCAAGGCATCGGAGCCGCTTCCTGCGACAAGCAATCGCGCCTGCGGCACAGCCTGCCATACCAAAGGCATGATCCTTCTGACCAGGCGCGCCACGCACTCGATGTTTGGCTCGTAGGTCATCAGGCCGATGAACAGTATCGTTGGGTCAGGAACCAAGGGTGATGGGGCAGCAGGCACCCTGACGGCGTTCGGGATCGTCACGACGTTGCGCATCCTGAGCGCAAGAAGGTGCCGGCGGTCACGTTCCGAGCAAACGAAAGTCGCTCGTGACAACGCCGCACCTTGCCATTCGGCTTTCAGCAGCGCCGGGACGTGGGCGGCGTAGATCAGCTTCCCCGGCCAGATTGGCCTTTGCAGGGCAGACCGCAACCGCATCCGATGCTCGACGTCGTCCAGGTCGAAGAACATCCGCGGCGGGTGCTGCGCGGTTTGAAGCACCGCGCACATGGCGGGCAGGCGATGCGCGAGCACCAGACCTGTCGATGTGCCGAGTTGGCGATTGATCGCGTCAACTATGGCGGTTCCGCCAAAAGGAAAGAAGTTCGGCTGGTGTGCCGCGCTGATGCTTCCTTGCAGGTAATGGTTGTAGAAAGTTTCCGTCCTGCTCCGCCTTGCCACGAGCGTGACATCCACGGCGTGACCCCAATAATGCGATTCGACCCTGTTCAAGCGGTGCCGCCGTCCCTCCCACTCCTCGACGACCTGGCTCGGTACCAGTCTGAGGATCCGAACAGGCCGGTTGCCTCCCGCAAGCGCCTCCAGGAACAAGGCGAGCCGCTTGTTGACCCCTTGGGAGTCACGTCCGGTCGTGACTGGAAGGGTCGGAGTGATCACCAATGAATCCAATTTGACGCCGTGAAATCACGTTGGCTGCTGCGCAGGGTAGTCCGGCAAAGGCTGCTACTCGTTGGGCTGCACCGAAAAGGCACTTGTCACTGCGCGTCGCGCCTGGGCCGCGTCGTCCTGCTGAGCTGTCCAACCACCCGAAATCCACTCCTTGAGGATGGAGGCCACCCGGCGAGCCACCGGGTCAAGGGCGGCGCCCCAGTCGCGCGGCAGGGTGATCGCTGCCGAGCCGCGATGGCCGCCGTTGACGCGGGAAGCGCCCCGTATCAGGCCCTGCGTCATGGCCTCGATGGTTGGCTCGACCGCGACGATGTTTTCCGACATCGCTGCCAGGGCCTCGCGGGTCTTCGTGGCGAAGGTGGTGGTGACCGACAGGCCGCCGCACGCAGCCATTTCCAGCACGGGATAGCTCGTGTGCGGCGACAGCATGGGGCAGAGCAGGATGTCCGCCCCGCGCAGCACGTTGCCATAGCCGGCGTAGTCCATCCACGGCGCACGGCGCAGTACATGCCCGTTGCCGAGCGGCAAATCCGGAACGCTTCCTCGGCTGCCGATGGACAGGAACTCCCACCCGGCAAACGCCGGGTCAGCGGCGGCCTGGCGCAATGCCGTCAAGCCCATGCCGAACAGGTTGCGGGTGTTGGTCGGCCGTGCGTAGAACAGCAGGCGCCGGGGGCGGGGGGGCGCGCTGGCCGCGCCGGGGTGGAACAGGGCGGCGTCCACCGCAGGCTCGAAGACGATGGCGCGGTCTCGCGTGGCCGGGTCGTTCAGCCGCCCGAGAGGTTGGGTCAGCAGGTAATCCGCCAGCGTCGCTTGGTTGATGATCGGCCAGTAGTCCATCCCATAGGTTTCGAGCGCCAGCGCGAAGTTGCTGGACCAGGGGTAGAAGCCTGGCTCGAACTCCTGCAGCATGTAGAAGAATTGGCGGCACGGCAGCTTCGGCAGCACGGCCTTCAGTTGCTGCGCTGTTGTCCAATGCGTTGCCAGGAAGATATCACCAGGGCCAAGCTGCAAGGGCGGCCCGGCCTGCGCCGCGCTGGCGATTTGAACGTTCGGGGCGCCGCTTCCCAGCAAGCTTTTTGCGTGATTGTGGAGCCACGCCGGGTCAATCGTTGCGGCTTCAACCGTGGACACCAACCGGACCGGCACACCGTTCCTCGCGATCCGGAACGCGAGGTTGATGACGGTGTTGGGACCGCCCGTCATCCCCATGACGGACCAGGCCGTGTCCAGGACGTTGAGCGTCGGCACCCTGGCAGGGGCCGGGTTGTACTGCACGTTCATCGGCGTCGCGTGCAGGACATCCAGAAGACGTTGCTCAAACAGCGCCGGGTTGGTGAATTGTAGGACGTTTCTTGCCAGGCGTTCTGGATCGCGGCGCAGCAGGCTGACATTTACAGACACTTTTTTTAAAAGACGTCGGAAACGCTTCAAGTCGCTCGGCATGGGTGCGCTTCTCCGTTGCAGCGCTGGCAAGGGCTTGCCTCCCTGCATAGCCGCTGCCGGTTTTTGAAGCGAGAGCGAACCGAAACAGTCATGCTGCCTATCATTTCTGGTAAACAATGGACTCACCATGCCCGGTGCTGGGAGAGCGGACCAGACCGTTCCCAAGTCGAAAACGCCACAGCACGTTGCAGCCTGCAACTCAGCTCATCTAGGAGTGACGCCATGAGCCCTCCTTTCTTCAACGCTTCCCGCCCGGCGCTGATCGCGGCGGGGGCACGCATCTGCACCTTGGTCATCGATGCGGAAGAAAGCTTCAACTGGGAAGCGCCGGTCCGCGGGACGGCCTACACGACCTCGTGCATGCGCAACACCGGCGAACTGCACAGGATTGTCGGCGCTTATGGCCTCGTGCCGGCCTACCTGCTGACCTACCCCGTGCTGGAGGACGTCGATGTCGTCCGCAGCCTGCGTCACCAGGTCGGAAAGGGCAGGTGCATCCTGGGCGTGCAGCTCCATCCCTGGGTCACGCCTCCGTTCGGCGACGACATCGGGGCGCGCTACTCGTTCTCGGGCAACCTCCGCTCCGATCTCGAAGAGCGCAAGCTGGTGTCCCTGAAATCCAAGTTCGTGGAATGCTTCGGCTACGAGCCGCTGGTTTACCGAAGCGGGCGTTACGGCGTGAGCCGGGACACGGCGGGGCTGCTGGAAAAGCACGGCTTCGCCATCGACACCAGCCTCGCGCCCCGCACGACGTTCGACGCCGAGGGCGGGCCGGACACCACGGCCCTCGACTACGGGCTGTTCTGGTTCGGCAAGCAGCGCAACCTGCTGGAGGTGCCGCTGTGCCGCAGCGTCGTGGGCTGGGCCGGGCTGGCGGCGGGCAGCTTGTATCGCAACCTCAGCATACCTTGGACGACGCATAGCCCCGTTTCCGCCGTGCTGAGCCGGTCCCGATGCGCCGAGCGCATCACCCTTTCGCCGGAAGGCAACGACTTCCCCGCCATGCGGCGCCTGGCGAACGGCTTATGCGCCAGAGGCCAAACCATCCTCGCGTTGAGCTTCCACAGCTCATCCTTGGAGGTGGGCGGCAATCCCTACGTCGTGGCGCGCGCTGACCTCCATGGGTTCTATGACCGCTTGTCTGCCGTGCTGGACTATCTTGCAAACGACCTCGGTTTCAGTTTTGCCGATGTCCTGCAAGTCCCGGATCACCTTTTGGACGCGCCCCCGATAGGTTCGGCCTGCACTCCGACGGTCCTCGCCGACACGGTGGGAGCGTGCAGATGAGACCACCAGGGAACGTCCTGCTGATCGCGAGCAACTTTCCGCCCGTGCGCGGCGGTTCGGCCGTTGTTTACGACAACCTCGCCCGGAACGCTGGCGGGCGGATCATCGTTTTGGCGTCCAAGATCAATTACCGGGACGGCTTGCCCATCGTCGGCTGGCGCGAGCATGACCGGCACGCGCCTTACCGCATCATCCGTCTCCCGCTGCTGCGCACGGAGCTTCAGGAAGGGCAAGTCGGGCCGATCCGGAAGCTTTCGCTCATCGTCCATGACCTCTGGATCAGGCTGCGCCTCGTCGCGACAACCCTTGTCGTGATCCGGCGGGAGCGCATCTCGGCGGTCTGCATCGGGGAGCTTCTGGCAAGCGGCTGGATGCTCGGCATCCTGCGCTGGCTGCCCAAGCTCCGTCTCCTGGTTTACGTGCACGGCGAGGAAATCACGACCGAGGACGGCTATGACAAGGATGCCCGCCGACGCCGCCAAGCCTTGCTGGCGGACCGGATCATCGCCGTCAGCCGGTTCACCCGGACGGCGATCCGCTCCGTGCTCGGCCCAAGCGCCGACGCCCGGCTGAGCCTGATCGGCAATGGGGTAGATACCGGGCGCTTCCAGTGCGGAGAGAAACAGCCGGAGCTGATCGACCAATACGGCTTGCGGGGCCGGTTCGTCTTCGTGTCGGTCTGCCGGCTGCTGGAGAAGAAGGGCATCGACAATGCCATCCGGGCCTTTGCTGAATTGGCCGTCCTCGATCAAGGCTGCAGCTACCTGATCGTCGGGATGGGGCCGTTTCAGCAGGAATTGCAGGAGATCGCCGCCGCGACCGGCGCCAAGGACCGCATCATATTCACCGGCGAGGTGACCGACGACGATCTGGTCGATCATTACCGGCTCGGCGATGTCTTCATCATGCCGAACCGTGAGCTGGCCAACGGCGATACCGAGGGGTTCGGCCTGGTATTCCTGGAAGCCAACAGTTGCGGGTTGCCGGTGATCGCCGGGCAGGACGGCGGCAGCACGGATGCCGTGTGCCACGGAAAGAATGGCTTGGTCGTCAACGGGAACTCGGTTGCGGACATTGCATCCGCCATGGCGCTCTTGCGGTCCGATGCCCTGCTGCGCGCCGAGCTGTGCCGCGGCGGGCGCGCCATGGCAGCCGCCGCCGATTGGAAGGAAAAGGCGGTGCTGTTCATGCGGCTGTGCGCCGGCGAGACGGAAGCCTCGCCCGGGTGCGAGTCCAGAGCCTTGGTCCCGCAGCCGGCCCAGGCGCCGGATGAGGCAGGCCGCCGGACAGCCTAGCGGCGCGGAACGGGTGCCTTCCGTTTGTTCCGCGCCGCCGCGGGCGCCTCACCGCTCGGGTTTGGCCGCCCGCCCGACCCCATGGTAATCCAGCCCGGCGGCGGCGACGGCTGCCGGGTCGAACACGT
>CAXSAZ010000002.1:0-307676 GCA_964235485.1 uncultured Acetobacteraceae bacterium
GGCCGGCGGAACAGGGGGACGCGGACGCCGTGCTGAACCGGCCGCGGCATCCCTACACGCGGCTGCTGCTGGCCTCGACACCGTTCGTTGACCCGGCACGGCGGGTGGCGGCGGTGGTTGTACGGGGGGAGCCGCCTTCGCCGGTTGAGGAGGTGCTGGGGTGTGCGTTTGCCAGTCGGTGCGGGTATGCGACGGAGCGGTGTGGGGTGGAAAGGCCGGGGTTACGGGAGGTGGATGGGAGGAGGGTGGCTTGTCATTATGCTGACGATCTCATCGTCAAGAAAGCTGATTATTCCTTTATGAAAAATTAGTTTAATGTAGGATGCAAGATAAACGAACAAGAAAGATAATCAGATTTCGAAAGTGATTGTTCAGGCTTTGCGTAATGTAACGTCTGACGTAGAACAGTTTGCACGCGAGTATCCGATGTCAATGTTAATATTAGGATATTTTATAATTCTATCAGCATTGTTATATTTTAAATTGTTGCAAGTTTCTCAAATCACGAGAACGCTTCTTGTGCAATCAGTTGGCCCTGTTTGTATGTCCTATCTCCTGTATAGATGGGGAAAACCGTTGCTTTGGTTATGGAGCACCACGGGGGGAAAGCTGGTTTATGTGTTAGGATCGGCCACCGTATATACTGCTTGTAAAACACTCACTGACAGAGTGATCAGCTCAATTTTGCAAACAAACGCAAGTCATTTTCCAAATGCTCAGAACAGCTTAACCCTATATTTTCTAATATTGGGGGTCATATTTCTTGTTGGAATCACAATGCAAATAGCGTACTATACCGTTTTAGGCGCAATAATTGTATTTGGAATACCTCTATTAGCGCCACGAATAATCATTAAAGACGTGATTGAAGCCATACTAAGATTAAACCCGGATATGGCAAACTGGCGTGCTATCCAATTAGCAAGCAACTTTAGCCAAATGGTGAGTTTTAGAAGCATATCCATCATTTTTATAGACACTTTTGCTGCTTTATCTCTTGGCACGTACATCACTATAATGTCCCTGTCTATTGAACGACCATCCTGGCTTAAAGACGAGTCAGGTCAGTTTATCAGCTTTCCTGAGCAGATCCTTATCTGGTCGTCTTTTTACCCGAACAAGACAAGCGAAAGTGGTGGCAGAGAGGCTCAGCATTTAATTTGCAAAAACTTACCTCCAAATGCAAACGTCACAATGGCAAATCCAAATGACTTCGTTCCTAAGGAAGTTATTGTTGCCGAGGTTAGAAAGAGCAAGAGAACTACCGGTGAGAACGCATATACCTACAAGCTTTTGCCTTGCGAAAATACCAACAATCCAGACAATATCAGAGATCGCTAACACAAAGAAACGAAAATTGTTTAAGGTATATTGAACGATCATACACACTTGTTATATCGTAATGTTAACAAAAACCATGGTAGTGTCGGGGCGGCACAAATCAATCGAAGCTTCATCAAGCCTCGAAGGTTCTGGAATTGGATCGCCATCCTCCATCATCCCTTCGACATGGAGCAGCAACGCTTCTGCCGCCATACGTCGGGCATCCTCAAGCGTGGTGCCTGCAGTGATGCATCCCGGAAAGTCGGGAAACTCCACCCCGAAATCACTGTCGGCTTCCTTGCACAGCAAAGCGACATACGCGGTCACAACCATGATAAACGCATCTCCAAACGCTGCTTGCAGGCAAACACCTTACTTCCTTACTATGGCGTATGCTCGCGAAAATCACTGCAAAGAACCAACTCACCTTACCCAAGCGGATCGTCGAAACGCTCGGCAATCCGTCGCACTTCGAGGTGGAAATCGACGGCGACCGTCTTGTGCTGACCCCCTCACGTCCGGGGTCAGCCGGTGCAGTGCGCCGCAAGTTGCAGGCGCTTGATCTTTCGGATAGCGACGTAACGGATGCGGTCACCTGGGCAAGAAGCAGCAAGTGAACCACTGACTGGCAGCCACGATTCGCGCCGTCTTTGATACGAATGTAATCATCTCGGCGCTCGTCTTCGGGCGACGCCTGGCCTGGCTGCGCAACGCCTGGGCAAGCGGACTGCTCGTGCCGGTCGTCTCCCGGCAAACCACCGCGGAGTTGCTCCGTGTTCTCACCTACCCAAAGTTTCGTTTAACCGCCGCGGACCGAACCGCGTTGCTCGAAGATTACCTGCCCTATGCCGAGATCGTGGTCATGCCTTTGGAAGTGCCGGCCCTACCCGTTCAGTGCCGTGACCGAAGCGACATTATGTTCCTTGCCTTGGCGACCACCGCCCAAACGCCGTTGGTCAGCGGAGACTCCGACCTGTCCGTCCTGAAAGCGTCCGCACCCATCGAGGTCTTGTCCGTCGCCGAACTACGGACACGCATTTCGGCGTAACCTCTCAAGCCACCCCCACCGTCATCTCCCCCAAGTAAGCCTGCCGGATATCCTCGTTCCGCCGCAGTTCCTCCGCCGTCCCCGACAGCACCACCACCCCGGTTTGCAGCACATACGCCCGGTGCGCCACCTGCAGCGCCATGGCCGCGTTCTGCTCCACCATGAAGATTGTCGTCCCCTGCCGGTTGATCGCCTGGATAATGTCGAACACCTGCTCCACGAACAGCGGCGACAGCCCCATCGACGGCTCGTCCATGCAGATCAGCCGCGGCCGGGCCATCAGCGCGCGGCCAATGGCCACCATCTGCTGCTCCCCACCCGACAGCGTGCCCGCCAACTGCAAACGCCGCTCCTTCACCCGGGGAAACAGCCCGTACACCCGCTCCAAATCCTCCTCGAACCCGGCATCGCGCGACCGTGTGTAGGCGCCCATCTCCAGGTTCTCGAACACCGTCATGCGCGGGAACAGCCGCCGCGCTTCCAGCACCGGGGCGATGCCGCGGGCGACCCGGGCACTCGTGGACAACCGCTCAATAGGCTTGCCCTCGAACAGCACGGTGCCCGTCGTCGGCCGCACCAGGCCCATGATGGTCTTCATGGTCGTCGATTTGCCGCAGGCGTTGCCGCCCAGGAGCGACACGATCTCGCCCGGCGCAATCGTGTAGTTCACATCTTTCAGCACATGCAGGTCGCCGTAATGCGTGTTCACGCCGCGGAACTGCAGCAGCGGCGCCGCGTCAGGCAACACGGTCGGCCTCCATCACCGCGGCCCGGGCGGCGCGGCCCAAATAGGCCGTCAGCACCTGCTCGTTCCGCCGCACCTCCTCCGGCCGCCCTTCCGCGATTTTCACCCCGTGGTCCAGCACCACCACCGTGTCGGCCAGCGCCGTCACCACGTCGAGCTTGTGCTCGATGATCAGGATCGTCAGCCCCATCTCGTGCAGCGACTTGATCTGCTCGGCCAGTTCCAGCGTTTCCGCCGGGTTCATCCCCGCGGTCGGCTCGTCCAGCAGCAGGATATGCGGGCGGGACGCCAGCGCGCGCGCAATCTCCACCCGGCGGCGGTTGGCGTAGGACAGCCCGCTCACCACCTGCCCCACCCGCGGCGCCAGCCGGTTGCCGAACATCGCGATCAGGTCCAGCACGGAGGACTGCGCCGCCCGCTCCTCCGCCCGGTTGCCGGGCGTGCGCAGCACGGAGGCGACGGCCCCGCTGCGCAGCCGCGCGTGCCGCCCGACCATGACGTTCTCCAGCACCGTCAAGTTCGGGAACAGCCGGATGTTCTGGAACGTCCGCGCCACCCCGCGCGCCAGCACCTGATGCGGCGGAAGACCCAACAACTCCTGCCCGCGGAACGTGATCGACCCGGAATACGCCGGCACCAGCCCGGTGATCACGTTGAACAGCGTCGATTTGCCGGACCCGTTCGGCCCGATCACCGCCACCACGCCACCCGCGGGCACGCTGATGTCGATGCCGTCCAGCGCCACCAAGCCGCCGAACCGCACCGAAACGCCGCGTATGTCCAACGCCCCCTCCCCCGGCTCCCAGCGCGGGATGGGGTCGAGGTGGAGGAAGCCGCCGCGCGTCACCTCCGCGTGCTGCGCGGCGAAGGTGAGCGGCGGCGTCTTGCGCGTCGCGGGGATCAGCCCGTTGCGCCGATACAGCATCATGCCAATCAGGATCAGGCCAAAGAACAACTGCGTCCATTGCACGAGGTCGATGCGGGTGAGCGCCGGGCTGTTCACGGCCTCCCCCAGGTCGTGCAGCCATCCCGTGATCTGCGGCAGGAACCAGGTCTGCATGAGCTGCAGCAACACGGCGCCGACCACCACGCCCCACACGCTGCCCATGCCGCCCAGCACCACCATGACCAGCAGCATGGAGGACACGTTGAAATTGAACATCTCCGGCGTCGCGGTTTGCAGCTTGGCGACGAAGAACACCCCCGTCATGCCCGCGAACGCCGCGCCGATGGCGAACGCCAGCAGCTTGAACCGCACCGGGTTCACCCCCATTGCGCCCGCCGCCGTCTCGTCCTCGCGGATCGCCATCCAGGCCCGCCCGACCCGGCTGTCGCGCAGCCGCACCGACACGAAGATCAGCAGCGCCACGAGGCCCAAGCCCACGTAGTAGTATGGCGTCGAGTCCACGCCGAAGCTTTGGCCGAACAGGCGCGGCGCCTGGATGCCGTTCAGCCCGGCGGCGCCGTTGGTCACGCCGTCCATGTTGCGCGCCACGATGGGCACGATCTCGCCGAAACCAAGCGTCACGATGGCCAGGTAATCGCCGCGCAGCCGCAAGGTGGGCGCCCCGAAGCACACGCCGAACGCCGCGCTCACCAGAGCCGCCGTCGGCAGCGCCAGCCAGAACGACAGGGTGAAGTGCACCAGGTCAGGGCCGCCCTGGTTCATCTTCTCGACCAAACCGAGAAAGGCCAGCGGCGCCCAAGCCTCGCTCCACAAGGGCATCACCTGGAAGCTGCTGAAGATGCCGTAATAATAGGCACCGATGGCGAAGAACGCGGCGTAGCCGAGGTCGAGCAGCCCGGCGAACCCCACCACCACGTTCAGCCCAAGCGCCAAGGCCGCATACGACATCGCGTTGGCGAAGCTGTCGATGGTGGCATCGTCGTCATACACCATCGGGAACAGCAGCAGCGCCAGCCCGAGCGCCAGCAGCCCCAATGCCCGCCGCCGCTCCGCCGTCAGGCCGGCCAGCGGGCGGGACACGTAGGCGAGTGCGGACGATCCCATGCGCAAAGCCCTTTCAGGACTTGTTCGGGGCCAGGCGGCCCATCAGCCCCGCCGGCCGCACGACCAGCACCAGCACCAGCAGGCCGAAGATGATCACGTCGGCCCAGGCGGTGCCGACTGTCTGCCCGCTCACCGCCTCGATCAGCCCGATCACCACGCCGCCCAGCATGGCGCCGGGCACGTTGCCGATGCCGCCCAGCACGGCCGCGGTAAAGGCGCGCAGCCCGGCGGCGAAGCCGATATCGACCTTCGCCAGGTTGTAGTACAGCCCGAAAATCATGCCGCAAGCGCCTGCCAATGCGGAACTCAGGAAGAACGTGGCCATCACCACGCGGTCCACCTCGACGCCCATCATCCGCGCCGCCTCCGGGTCCTGGGCGGTGGCGCGCATCGCCTTGCCCATCCGGGTGCGCTGCACGAAAAAGGTCAGCCCGGCCATCAGCGCCACGGCGATGACCCAGATCAGCACCTCCCGCAGCCGCAGCACCGCGCCCCCGATGTGCCAGGCGATGGGCGGCAGCGGGTTGGGGAAGTTCTTCGCGTCCGAGCCGAGCGTCAGCAGCACCACGTTGAACAGCACGTAGGACACGCCGATGGTCGTGATCATGGGCGCCGGCCCCGCAACGCCGCGCAACGGGCGCAGCAGGAACCGCTCGATCCCCACCCCGAGGCCGCCGCATACCAGCATCGCGACGGCAAACGCCGCCCCCAGCGTGCCGATCAGCGGCAGGCCGGTCAGGATCGTCTCCTGACCCACCAGCCCGAAGCTTTGCAGCGTGAGCATGGCGACCATCGCGCCGACCATGAACACGTTGAAATGCGCGAAGTTGATCAGCTCGGCGATGCCGTAAACCAGCGTGAAGCCGAGCGCCAGGAGCGAGTACATCGCCCCCAGGCTCAGCCCGTTGATCACCTGCTGGATCAGCAGGTCGGCGGATGTCACGGCTCAGGCGACCGGTGCGACGCCCACGTACTTGTATTGCGCCGTCGGGTCGTCGAGCGGGTGCGCGGGGTCCTTGCGGATCTGGAACACGCTGATGACCTTGTTGCGCAGGTCGCCGTTCTCGTCGAACTCGATGGGGCCGAGCAGGCTGTCGGGCAGCTTCACTTGCTGGATGGCGTCGCGCACCGCGTCCCGCGTTACCGGCTTGCCCGTCGCCGCGACCCTTTTTACCGCGGCGATGATGATCTCGGCGCCGACATAGCAGCAGATGCTGTAGTCGTCCGGGCGCTGCTTGAACCGGGCGAAGTAGCGCTCGCTGAACTTGGCCGTCTTCGGGTCCTCGATCACGTGCGGGGCGGCGACCGTGGCATACCAGCCCTCGACCGCCGGGAACCCGGCGCCGTTCAGCAGATCCACTGTCTGCATCCCGTCGCCGCCCGCCTTGATCACGTCCGGGATGATCTCGTACGACTGCTTGGCCAGCTTCACCCCGGCCTGGCTGACCCCGCCGTAGTAGAGCCCCTGCGGTCCCAGCGACTTGATCTTGGTCAGGATCGGCGCGTAGTCCGCGGCCTTGGGGTCCAGCCGGTCGCGCCCCAGCACCTTGATGCCCCGCTTCTCCGCCTGCGCTTGGAACGTGTCGGCGATGCCCACACCGTATGCCCCGGAGTCGTCGAGCACGAAGATGGTCTTCACCTTCAGCGTGTCCGCCATGTAGTTGGCCATGTTCGGCCCCTGGTAGGCATCCGTCGCCACCGTCCGGAAATAGATCGCCTTGCCCGCGGGCCGGTACTGCGGCGCGAACTTCGGGTCCGTCAGGTCCGGGTTGGTCGAGGCCGGGGTAATGATCGCGAGGTTGCCCTGGCTCAGGATCGGCGCCATCGCCTTGCCTGCGCCCGACATCTGCGGGCCGAGCGCCGCCACATACCCCTTGTCCGACACCATGGTGCGCGCGTTGGTCGCCGCCTGCGCCGGGTCGTATTGCCCGGCGGTGGCCGTGGCGTCGTCGAGCTTCACGAGCTGGAACGTGTAGCCCGGCACCGCCTTGGCGGCGTTCGCCTCCTCAAACGCGATCACCGCGCCGTTGCCGATCCGCGCAGCGTTCTCGGCATCGGCCCCGGTGAAGGACAGGTTGACGCCGACCTTGATCACCTTGTCGGCGGCCTGGGCGCCCTGCGACCCCAGCGCGGCTGTTGCGGCGAGACCGGCCGCGGTCTGGATGGCAACACGGCGTGAAATCATGTCAGCTCGCTCCCCTGCTGGGACATGTCCCGACCCCGCCGCAACCGGCGATGCCTATTCAAGAACACGTCATGCAAAGGAAGGGCCAGAACTTTCGTCTGGCCTCCATGCTCAGTATCCCGGCGTCGTGTGGGCACGGACCGCCGCCCGGCCGCGCCGGGTCGTCGCAGGCAGTGGCGGCACGGCGGCGAATGACTGCCTCAGCCGCTCGCTCGCGAACTCCACTGCCGCCTTGCCCTCCGGCACCACCGCGCCGGTGCCGAAGAACTCGTGCGTCACGCCGGGGTAGAGCCGCGTTTCCTCCGGCACGCCGGCCGTGCGCAGGCGGTCGCCCAGCGTTTCGCCGCCCGAACGGAGCGGGTCGATCTGCGCCAGGATGATCGTCGTGGGCGGCAGCCCCTGGAGGTCGGACACGCCCAGGAGGTTCAACCGCGTATCCGCCACGTCCTGCGGCCCGCGGCCGTAATACTTGATGAACCATTCCAGCGCGGCCCGGCTCAGCGGCTTCGCCCGCGCGTTTTCCTGCACGCTCGGCGCCGTCAGGTCCGTGCTGGCGACGGGATAAACCAGCAATTGGTGCGCCGGCATCGGCAGCTTCCCGTCCCGGGCCGCCAGCGCCACGTTGAAGGCCAGGTTGCCGCCCGCGCTTTCCCCGGCCACCGCGACGTGCCGCTCGTCGCCGCCCAGCGGCGCCGCGTGCTGCAGCACGAAGCGGTAGGCCGCGATGGCGTCGTCATGCGCGGCGGGGAACCGGTCTTCCGGTCCTTTCCGGTACTCCACCGACACCACAATCGCCCCGGCGCCGTTCGCCAAAGCCCGGGCCGAGCTGTCATAGGTGTCGATGGTCGAGATCACCCAGCCGCCACCGTGGAAATACAGGATGATCGGCAGCGGGCCGGGCATCGCCGCGGCCGGCCGGTACACCCGGGCCGGAAGCAGCCCGGCGGCGCCTTGCACTTGGATGTCCTCGACCCGCGCCGGCATGGGCGCCATGCTCATGCCGCGCTGCTGCTCCACCCTCATCACCGCGTCGGCAATCGACGGGTTCATGCGTGCCTCCGCCGGCGTCAAATCTTGGATCGGCTTGGCGCCAAGATCGGCCTGCGCGGCCAGCACCGCCGCCATGTCGGCCGTGGGCTGATACGGCGTCCCTCCCTGCGGCGGCGAGGCGCATCCCCACAGCAGAACAGCCGCGAGGCCGGCAACGCTTGCAGAACGGACGGGATTGAGCATGAACGATCCTTTGAAAATTGCGCTGTTGCACTAATACGTTTCCCGGGCTTCGTAGATGCGGGTGTCGCCGATTCTTGATGCGATGCTCGCCCGGTCTGGGCGTGCAGTTTCCTGGGGGCGATCCGATGGCTGATCCAGGCCATTGTTCGCAGGCCATTCCGAAGTGCAATGTGGCCGCGCGTGCAGGCATGAAGGGAACGGCAAATGGACAAGGGGCTGCGCAAGGGTCTCACGAGCTACGGCGACGCTGGGTTCTCGTTGTTTCTGCGCAAGGCGTTCATCAAGGCGATGGGCTACTCCGACGACGCGCTCGACCGCCCCATCGTCGGCATCACCAACACAGGCAGCGACTACAACCCCTGCCACGGCAACGCCGCCGCGCTGATCGAGGCGGCGAAGCGCGGCGTCATGCTGGCCGGCGCCATGCCCATGGTGTTCCCGACGATCTCGATCCACGAAAGCTTCGCCCACCCGACCTCCATGTTCCTGCGCAACCTGATGGCGATGGACACGGAGGAGATGATCCGCGCCCAGCCGATGGACGCGGTGATCGTCATCGGCGGCTGCGACAAGACGCTGCCGGCGCAGATCATGGCGGCGGCCAGCGTGGACCTGCCGACGGTCGTGGTCCCGGTCGGCCCCATGGTCGTGGGCCACCACAAAGGCGAGGTGCTCGGCGCCTGCACCGACTGCCGCCGGCTGTGGAGCGCCCACCGCGCCGGCACGGTCGATGCGGCGGAGATCGAGGTCGTCGAGGGCCGGCTTGCCCCGTCGGTCGGCACCTGCATGGTGATGGGCACGGCGAGCACGATGGCCTGCATCGCCGAGGCGCTGGGGTTGGCCCTGCCGATGGCCGCCACGATCCCCGCGCCCCACGCCGAGCGCGTGCGCCTCGCCGAGGCCAGCGGGCGGCGCGCCGCCGAGATGGCCACAGCCGGCGGGCCGCGCCCAAGCGAGCTACTGACCCCGGCCGCGTTCCGCAACGCGCAGGTGGTGCTGCAGGCCATTGGCGGCTCGACCAACGGGCTGATCCATCTCACCGCCATCGCGAACCGGACGCCGCACCGGATCAACCTGGACGCCTTCGACGCGCTTGGGCGCGAGGTCCCGGTGCTCGTGGACCTGAAGCCGTCAGGCGACCACTACATGGAGCACTTCCACCATGCCGGCGGGGTGCCGCGGCTGCTGGCGGAGCTGGGCGGCTTGATCGACGGGGACGCGCGCACGGTTGCTGGCGGGACGCTGCGCGACGTGGCGGCGGCGGCCGAGCAGGTGCCGGGCCAAACCGTGATCCGGCCGCGGCACGACCCGATCAAGCCGCTGGGCGCGATGGCGGTGCTGCACGGCAACCTCGCGCCGCGCGGGGCGGTGATCAAGCACTCCGCCGCGACGCCGCGCCTGTTGCAGCACACCGGGCGGGCCGTGGTGTTCGATTCCATTCCCGACATGGCGGCGCGGATCGACGACCCGGCGCTCGACGTGGGGCCGGACGACGTGCTGGTGCTGCGCAACGCCGGCCCGAAGGGCGCGCCGGGGATGCCGGAGGCCGGCTACCTGCCGATCCCGAAGCAGCTTGGCCGGCAGGGCGTGAAGGACATGGTGCGCATCTCGGACGCCCGGATGAGCGGCACCGCCTTTGGCACGATCGTGCTGCACGTCACGCCGGAGTCGGCGGTGGGCGGGCCGCTGGCCTTGGTGCAGTCAGGCGACCAGATCCGGCTCGATGTCGCCGGGCGGCGGATCGACCTGCTGGTGGACGACGAGGAGTTGGCCCGGCGACAAGCCCGGCTCGCGCCGCCAGCCCGGCCGGATTGGGCGCGGCGCGGCTACGCCCACCTATTTCACGACACGGTACTGCAAGCGGACGAGGGCTGCGATTTCGACTTCATGCAACGGGCATTTCCGCCGGGCTGAGGCCAACTCTATGGCCCAATTTCACGAGTTGCTTGCGTTCACCATGCCGGACCAGCATCATTGATCGACCCGTGTGCGGCTGATGGGTTGCACCCATCCTACGCGATCCATGCCGTAGGATGGGTGCAACCCATCAGCCATTGATGGTCGTTCAACCAAGCCATCCGTATCAGGCCACGTTATCCGATGTCAGGCGCAAGGACCAAGTTCGAGCACGTCGTCGCCGAGTTCCGGGCTTGGGCGGCCTCCTACCCCGAGGCTGAACGCTCCGCCGAATGGGAGATCGACTACGATCACTGGCCGGACCTTTGGAGCGCCGCCGCCTTCCTGGACTCCTCCGAGCCGCAGCGGTGGGATCGGCCCGTCGTCGAACTGCTCCTTTACGTCCTCGCCCGCGACAACGAGACTGAGGACCTGAAGCGTGAGCTTGCCAAGCGGCCAGACCATCTTTTGACGCTCGCCAGGGCTGGCACAGGCTCGGTGGAGCGGGACGCGCGGTGGCAACTCGCCGCAGCCCTCGGCAGCGTCGGGGCCGAGGAGGGCGGGGTCCTGCCCTTGCTGGAAATCTATGCCGCCGACGATGACGAGCACGTCAACCGCAGGGCGCTCATTGCGCTCGGCCAAAGAAAAGCGCCAATTGCGGAAGAACTGGCCCAACGTGCCTGGGACACAGGGCACGAGTACCAGTGCATGGCCGCCTTGGGCGTTTTCCACAACCTCGGCTCGCCGTTGCTGCCAGCCTATCTCAAGCTGGCAGAGCAGGATGGGCGTCAGTACCTCGCCGGATTTGCCAAAAAGCTAGGCTGACAACACGGCGGTCGAAAACGGCCCTACATCGTCGCCCCGATCACCCAAGGCGCGAACTCCGCCCCGCCCGCGTCGAACGACTCGCTCTTGGTGCGCTCCCCGCTCGCCGTGCGGATCATGGTTTCGAAGATGCGATGGCCGCATTCCTGCACCGTCTCATCCCCGTCCAGGATCGTGCCGCAGTTGATGTCCATGTCGTCCTCCATGCGCCGGAACATCGGCGTGTTGGTCGCGAGCTTGATGGACGGCGACGGCTTGCAGCCGAACACGCTGCCCCGCCCAGTCGTGAAGCACACCAAATTCGCGCCGCCCGCCACCTGCCCCGTCGCCGCCACCGGGTCGTAGCCCGGCGTGTCCATGAACACGAAGCCGCGCGCCATCACCGGCTCGGCGTAGCGCACCACGTCCACCAAGTTGGTGGTGCCGGCCTTGGCCATGGCGCCCAGCGACTTCTCCAAGATAGTGGTGAGGCCGCCGGCCTTGTTGCCGGGGCTGGGGTTCGCGTTCATCTCGGCGCCTTCGCGGGCCGTGTACTCCTCCCACCAGCGCATGAGATCGACCAGCTTCTCCCCAACCTCCCGGCTCACCGCGCGCCGGGTCAGCAGGTGCTCGGCGCCGTAGGTCTCGGGCGTTTCCGACAGGATCACCGTGCCGCCATGGCGCACCAGCAGGTCGGACGCGGCGCCGAGCGCCGGGTTGGCCGACACGCCGGAATACCCGTCCGACCCGCCGCATTGCAGCGCCACCGTCAGCTCGCTGACCGGCACCGGCTCGCGCTTGACCTCGTTGCTCTCAGTCAGCACCTCATGCACGAAGGCGACCGCGGCCTCCACCGTCTTGCGGGTGCCGCCCATGCTCTGGATGTCCATGTTGCGGATGCGCCCGGCCAGGCGCTGCTCTTCCAGCAGCCCGGCGATCTGATTCACTTCGCAGCCGAGGCCGAGCACCACGACGTGGCTGAAGTTCACGTGCCGCGCGTAGCCCGCGAGCGTGCGGCGCAGCAGGCGCAGCGGCTCCCCATCCGTCATGCCGCAGCCGGTCTTGTGGGTCAGCGCCACCACGCCATCGACGTTGGGATACGCCGCCAGCGGGTCGTGCCCGGTGAACGGGTTGCGCTTGAACACGTCCGCCACCAGCCCGGCCACATGGGCGCTGCAGTTCACCGAGGTCAGGATGCCGATGTAGTTCCGCGTGGCAACCCGGCCGTCCGGGCGGCGGATGCCGGAGAAGGTCAGCCCCTCGTTCGCCATCGCCGTGGGCCGGGCGTCCTGGCTGTAGGCGTAGTCCTTGTCGAAATCGCCCATGCCGCAGTTGTGCACGTGGACATGGGCGCCGGGCGCGACGGGCCGGGTGGCGAAGCCGATGATCTGGCCGTACCGCTGGATCGCTTCCCCTTCCGCCAGCGCGCGCACCGCAACCTTGTGCCCGGCTGGGATACGCTCGGCGGCCGTGACGCCCGGCGCGACCTCTGCGCCGGGCAGCAGGGTGCTGCGCGCGATCACCACGGCGTCCTCGGGGTGCAGGCGGATCACGGGTGTCGGCATGGCGGAAGCTCCTAGCCCTTGCGGACCGCCTGCACCGCGGCGCGGGCGGCGCCGAGCAGCAGGCCGCTGTCGTTGGCGATGGTAACCAAATCGAAGCCCATCGCGATCATCCGGGCGGCGTAGGCCGGGGTCAGGCAATGGACGCAGGCGCGCAGCCCGCGCCGCTTGGTTTCCGTGATGATGCGCTCGTAGATCGCCATGATCTGCGGCTCCTCCCGGTCCAGCACCGGCGGCAGGCCCATGGAAAAGCCGAGGTCGCTCGGCCCGATATACACGGCGTCGATGCCGGGCACGTCCAGGATGGCTTCCAGGTTGTCCACGGCCTCCTGAGTTTCCACCATCGGAAGGCACAGGATCTCGTCGTTGGCGGTGGACTGGTAGGTGGTGCCGACGCCGTAGATGCCGGCGCGGATTGGCCCGTTGCTGCGCTTGCCCGCCGGCGGGTAGCGGCAATAGGACACGAAAGCCTCGGCTTCCGCCCGGGTGTTCACCATGGGGCAGATCACGCCGTAGGCGCCGGCGTCCAGCACCTTGCCGATGATGCCCGGCTCGTTCCACGGGACGCGCACCATCGGCAGCACGGGATGCACCTGCATGGCTTGGAAGCAGGCGACCATCGACAGGTAGTCCTGCACGCCGTGCTGCAGGTCCACGGTCACGCTGTCCCAGCCGGCCTGCGCCATGACCTCGGCCGAGAACCCGGCGGGGATCGCGAGCCAGCCGTTGACCGCCGCGCGGCCGTCCTGCCAGACCTGCTTCACCTTGTTGGGCATCGGATGTTCCTCACGGCTTATGGTCTCAGCAAGCTAGGCCCCGAGCCAAACAGCGTCAATTTGCCAAACGCATGACCGCATCCAGCAGCACCTGCGCGCCCCCGGCCAGGTGCTCCGGCGCGGTGTACTCGGCGGGATGGTGGGTGACGCCGCCGCTACTCGGCACGAACAGCATGGCGCTCGGGCACAACGGGGCAATCAGCACGCTGTCGTGCCCGGCGGCGGCCACCATGTCGCGCACCGAAAGCTGCCGGTCGGCCGCGGCCTCGCGCAGCAGCGCGCCAAGCCCCGGGTCGAACTGGACAGGTCCGAAGGACGCATAGGCATCGACCTCCAATTGCACGCCGCGGCGGGCGGCGATGGCCGTCCAGGCGATGCGGACCGCCGCCTCCATCGCGTCCACGCGGGCCGGGTCCTCGTGCCGCACGTCGCAGTGCAGCCGGGTCAGGCTGGGCACGGCGCCGCGGGCGTTGGGCGCATTGCCGATCCAAGCCGCGGAGCTGCGCCCGCCCGGCTCGCTGGACAGGCCGATCTGCTCGGTGGCCAGGATCATCTCGGCGGCGGCGGCCAGGCTGTCGCGGCGTCCGCCCATGGCGGTGGCGCCGGCGTGGCTGGCCTCCCCAGTGATCGTCAACTGGAAGTAGCGGGCCTCAACGGTGCCGGTCACGACCCCGATGGCGGCGCCGGCCTGCTCCAGCACCGGGCCTTGCTCGATGTGCGGCTCGATCCAGGCAGCCCAACCGCGCGGGCCGGGCGTGAGGAAGCCGATCTGGAACGTCTCAGCCAACGCCTCGCCCACCGTTTCCCCGGTGTCGTCCGTCGTCGTCAGGGCACGGTCGAGCGGCAGGTTCCCCGCGTGCACCCGGCTGCCCATCATGGCGGGCGGGAAACGGCTGCCTTCCTCGTTGGTCCACACCACCAACTCCAGCGGCGCCGCGGTCAGCACCCCGGCGTCATGGAGGGTGCGCAAAACCTCAAGCCCGGCCAGCACGCCGAACGCGCCGTCGAACCGCCCGCCGGTCGGCACGGTGTCCAGGTGGCTGCCAAAGGCGACGGCGGGGCGCGGCGCCTGCCCGGCGCGGCGCAGGAACAGGTTGCCGATGCCGTCGCGCTCCATTTTGAGGCCCAGCGGCTCGCACCAGGACAGCAGCAGGGCGCGCGCCTCCGCGTCCGCGGCGGACAAGGCCGGGCGGTTGCTGCCGCCTTCGGGCGTCGCGCCGACCGCGGCCATGTCGAGGTGCGCCTGCCAGAGCCGGTCCTGGTTCACGGATAGGGTCACGCATACCTCCTCTGCTGCCAAACCCAGGGTGACGCGCCTGGCCGCGTTGCGCTAGGTTGCGGAGAAAAGGAACCCTCCATGTCACGTCCCGTCGATGCCGTCATCGCCCAGGCCCGCGAGTTCCTCGGCGAGCGCATCACCACCAACGCCGCGCTGTGCGAGCAGCACAGCCACGGCGAGGACAGCCATCCCCGCAGCCTGCCCGACGCCGTGGCCTTCATGGAACGGGGCGAGGAAGCGGCGCGCGTCCTCGCTTTGTGCCACCAGCACGGCGTGCCCGTGGTCCCGTTCGGCGCCGGCACCAGCCTGGAAGGCCACGTCACCCCGGTGCGCGGCGGCATCAGCCTGGACTTGTCGCGCATGACCCGCATCTTGCAGGTGAACCCGGCCGACATGGACTGCCGGGTGGAAGCGGGCGTGACCCGGCAGCAGCTCAACGCGCACCTGCGTGACCAGGGGCTGTTCTTCCCCGTCGATCCCGGCAGCGAGTGCAGCATCGGCGGCATGTGCGCCACCCGCGCGTCCGGCACCGCCGCCGTCCGCTACGGCACCATCCGGGAGAACGTGCTGGGCCTGCAGGTCGCGCTCCCCGACGGCCGCCTGATCGAAACCGGCGGGCGCGTCCGCAAGGCCGCCACGGGCTACGACCTCACCCACCTGATGCTGGGATCGGAGGGCACGCTCGGCGTGATCACCGAGATCCAGCTCCGCCTGCACGGCATCCCGGAAGCCATGAGCGCCGCCATCTGCCAGTTCGACGACCTGGCCGGCGCGGTGGACAGCGTGATCGCCATCCTGCAGGCCGGCATCCCCATCGCGCGGATCGAGCTGCTGGACGAGGTGCAGATGGGCGCCTGCATCGCCTACTCCAAGCTGGACGGCTACACTGCGCGCCCGACCCTGCTGCTGGAATTCCACGGCACCCCGGCGGGCGTCACCGAGCAGGCGGCGCTGGCGGAGGAGATCACCGCGGGCTTCGGCGCCAGCGGCTTCCAATGGGCGACCGACGCCGCCGAGCGCAACCGGCTGTGGAAGGCGCGGCATGACGGCTACTGGGCGGCGCTGGCGCTGCGGCCGGGCTATCGCGGGCTGGCGACGGACGCCATCGTGCCGATCTCCCGCATGACGGAGCTGATCGTCGGCGCGAAGCGGGACATCGAGCAGTCCGGCCTGCTGGCGCCCATCGTCGGCCATGTCGGCGACGGCAACTTCCATACCGTCATCCTGGTGCCGCCGGGCGAGGACGGGCTGGCGCGGGCTTGGGACCTCGACAAGCGGATCGTGGGGCGGGCGCTGGCGCTGGGCGGCTCCTGCAGCGGGGAGCACGGGATCGGCCTCGGCAAGCGCGAGTTCCTGGAAGCGGAGCACGGGGCCGAAACGCTGGCGGTCATGCGGCAGATCAAGACGGCGCTCGATCCGCGCGGGATCATGAACCCGGGCAAGGTGTTCCTGAACTGAGCGTGGTCGCGGACCCCGCGTCTCTGGAGAAGCGGCTGGGCGAGACGCCCAGCATCCACCGCACCGCGTCCGTGCGCGCCACGACCTTTGGCCGCTGGTGCGAGGTCGGCGCCCGCACCAAGGTCGCCGAAAGCAGCTTCGGCGACTACTCCTATGTCGTGAACGACAGCGACATCATCCACGCGGCCATCGGCAAGTTCTGCTCGATTGCGGCGCATGTGCGGCTGAACCCGGGCAACCATCCGCTCGGCCGGGTGATGCTGAGCCACGTCGGCTACCGCAGCAGCGCCTATGGCCTGGGCGCCGACGACCCCGAGTTCTTCGCGTGGCGCCGAAACAGCCCGGTGACGCTTGGGCATGACGCATGGATCGGCCATGGCGCCGTGGTGCTGCCGGGCGTCACGGTCGGCACCGGGGCGGCCGTCGGCGCCGGGGCGATCGTGACGAAGGACGTGCCCGACTTCGCGGTGGTCGCCGGCAACCCCGCCCGGGTGCTGCGTATGCGGTTCCCCGATGCCGTGATGGCGGATCTGTTGCGGATCGCCTGGTGGGACTGGCCGCACGAGCGGATCGGCGCGGCGATGGCGGACTTCCGCACGCTGGGTGCGGAGGAGTTTTGCCGCCGCCATGGCTGAACCCAAGATGCGCGGTCAGGCCTTGTCGGGCCGCGTGTCCCGGAAATACACCTCGACCGGCCCCATCAGCTTCATCGTCATCGGCGCGCCCGTCCGGTCCACGGCCTTGCCGACGGCGAGGCGCACCCAGCCCTCGCTCACGCAGTACTCGTCCACATTGTTCTTTTCCACGCCCTTGAACCGCACGCCCACGCCGCGCTCAAGCAGGGCGGCATTGTAGAAGGGGCTTTTGGGATGCGACGCCAAGCGGTCGGGCGGGGTATCGGTCCCAGGGTCGCCCGTCCCGGAGTCGCCGATCCCAGGGTCATTGGTCACAGGGGCTGCTCCTTGGCCCCGGTGGCCGGGTCGGGCACGGCGGACTCCTTTCCGGCCTGTTCCGCCTCGATCTCCCGCCGGGCACGGTCCCAGAAGTCCAGGTCGCCGCCTTCGGGGCGGCCAGCCTGCTCCCACAACAGGTATGCCCGTGTTCGGATCGGTTCCAAGATGTCGTCGCGCGCCATTGTCACTCTCCTGCTATGGAGGCATATCGCCCGGCGCGCGCAGGGGTTCGCACGCCCCGTGCTGGCACCTACGCCGGCGCTTGGCAGATATGCCATCCACGCCCTCGCCTTCCTTGTACTGAACCGAAGGCGCGATCAACCTCGCCCGGCGCGGCAAGCCTCACGTCGGCTGTCTTCGGGGCCTCCCCAGTTGGCCGGGGTGGGACGATGCCGCCGAACGTGCAAGGTTCGGTGGAATGTGCTGCAATGGCGAAAAGCTGACAATGCGGAGGCCCGCCTTTGCTGGACCCGCAGCGTCCGTACTGCGAAAGTGATCCCGATGCTCTGCCGCCTTTCCCCACTGGCGCTCCTGCTCGCCCTTGCCGGTCCTGCCCTGGCGCAGCCCGGTCCTGCAGGCCCCCCCGCCGTCGGCGTCGCGCAGGCGAAGAAACAGCCAGTCACCGAAACCAGCGAGTTCGTCGGCCGCATCCAGGCGATCAACCGCGTCGATCTGGTCGCCCGCGTGACGGCGTTCCTGCAGGAGCGCCATTTCACCGAAGGCGCGGAGGTGCACACCGGCGACCTGCTGTACAAGCTGGAGCGTGCCCCGTTCGAGGCGCAGGTCGCCGCCGCGGCCGCCTCCGTCGCCCAGGCCCAGGCCGTGCTGCAAGGCAGCAGCCTGACCCTGGGCCGGGCGGAGGCGCTGCTGAACACGCCGGCGGGCCAGCGCAGCCTGGTGGACGATGCGCGGGCCACGCAGCGGAGCCAGGCGGCGCAACTGTCCAACGCGCAGGCGCAGTTGCGGCTGGCGCAGACCAACCTCGATTACACCGAGATCAAGGCGCCCATCGACGGCAAGATCAGCCGCACCACCGTGACGGAGGGCAACGTGGTCAGCCCGAGCTCCGGCGTGCTCGCGACCATCGTGAGCCAGGATCCGATGTATGTGCTGTTCCCCGTTTCCGTCCGGGCTGCCACCGATCTGCGGGACCGCTACGGGGGCAAGGAGGGCGGCTTCGGTGCGGTGACGATCAAGCTCCAACTGCCCAACGGCAAGACGTATGACCAGACCGGCAAGCTCGACTACGCCGATCCGACGGTGGCGGCCAACACCGACACCCTGACGCTGCGCGGGCGCATTCCCAACCCGCTGCTGCCGGGGTCGAAGCCCGGCGAACCCGGCGACCGGGAACTGTCGGATGGGGAGTTCGTGACGGTGATGCTGGAAGGCGTGCAGCCGGTTGACCAAATCGTGATCCCGCGCAGCGCCGTCCTGTCGGACCAGCAAGGCAGCTATGTTTGGGTGGTGGGCGACGGCAACAAGGTGGAACAGCGCCGGCTCCAACTGGGCCAAAGCACCCCGGCCCTTGCGGTGATCTCGGCCGGGCTGAAGGAAGGGGAAACCGTGGTAGTGGACGGCGTGCAGCGCGCGAGGCCCGGCATCACCGTGAACCCCGGCCCGGCCAGCGCCGGCCCGACGGTCCCCGCGTCGGCGCCGCGGACCTGAGCCGCCATGATCTCCGCCACCTTTGTTGACCGGCCGCGGCTCGCCATCGTCATCGCGATCATCACGGTGATCGCCGGGCTGATCGCGATGACCGTGATTCCCGTCAGCCAGTTCCCCGATGTCGTGCCGCCGCAAGTGCAGGTCACGACCCGCTATCCCGGCGCGTCCGCGGCGGTGGTCGAGGCGACCGTGGCCCAGCCCCTGGAAGCCCAGGTCAACGGCGCCGACCAGATGATCTACATGAAGTCCAACTCCGCCAACGACGGGAGCTATGGGCTGACGGTGTCCTTCGCGCTGGGCACCAACCCGGACATCAACACGGTCAACGTCAACAACCGCGTGCAGGCGGCGCTGTCCCGCCTGCCGGCGGAGGTGCAGCGCCAGGGCGTCACCGTGCAGAAGCGGTCCTCGGCGATCCTGGAATTCCTGGCGTTTTCCAGCGAAGGGGCGAAGCAGGACCCCTTGTTCATCTCGAACTACGTGACGATCAACGTGCTCGACCGGCTGTCCCGGGTGAGTGGCGTGGGGTCGGCCACGCTGTTCGGCGCGCTCGACTATTCCATGCGCATCTGGTTCGACACCAGCCGGATGGTCAGCCTCAACCTGGCGCCGAGCGACGTGATCCAGGCGATCCAGCAGCAGAACGTGCAGGCGCCGGTCGGCCGGGTCGGCGCGCGCCCGACCAGCGACGACACCCAGTTGCAGATCAACCTGCAGACCAAGGGACGCCTCACGACGCCGGAGGAGTTCGGCGACATCCTGCTCCGCGCCAATCCCGACGGCTCGGTGCTGCGGGTGCGCGACGTGGCGCGGGTCGAGCTGGGCGCCGCGACGCAGGACAGCGAAAGCCGGCTGAACGGCAACCCGGCGGTCACGCTCGGCGTGTATCTCGCCCCCGGCGCCAACGCGGTGCAGACCGCCGACCGCGTGCAGGCGGCGCTGGACGACCTGTCCAAACGCTACCCCGAGGGCCTCAAGTCGCAGGTGTTCTACAACAGCTCGACCTTCGTGTCCGATACGATCGACGAGGTGAAATCCACGCTGCTGGAAGCGTTCGCGCTGGTGGTGGTCGTGGTGTTCCTGTTCCTGGGCAACCTCCGCGCGACCATCATCCCGACCATCGCCGTGCCGGTGAGCCTGATCGGCACCTTCGCCGTGCTGCTGGCGCTCGGCTATTCCGCGAACACCGTGTCGCTGCTGGCCCTGGTGCTGGCCATCGGCATCGTGGTCGATGACGCCATCGTGGTGGTGGAGAACGTCGAGCGCGTGATGGAGGAAGAGCCGGAGCTGTCCTCCAAGGACGCCACCAAGAAGGCCATGGCGCAGATCACCGCGCCGATCATCGCCATCACGCTGGTGCTGCTGTCGGTGTTCGTGCCCATCGCCTTCATCCCCGGCATCTCCGGCACGCTGTTCCGCCAGTTCGCCGTGACCATCAGCGTGTCGGTGCTGATCTCGGCGGTCAACGCGCTCACCTTGTCCCCGGCGCTGTGCGGCGTGTTCCTGCGGCACGGCGGGCCGAAGCGCGGCATCCTCGGCCGGATCGGGCGCGGCATCGACTGGGTGCGGGACGGCTACGCCTCGGTCGTCGCGCGGCTCCTGCGGGTCGGCATCGTCGGCCTGCTGGTCGTGCTGCTGTGCGGCGGCGGCATCTACGCCCTGAACCTGCGCACGCCGACCGGCTTCCTGCCGGACGAGGACCAGGGCGCGTTCTTCGTCGCCGTGCAGTTGCCCGACGGCGCCAGCGTGACCCGCACCCGCGGCGTGGTGGAGCGGGTGGAGGCCGTGGTCAAGGACATCCCGCAAATCCAGAACGTGCTGGCCATCGTCGGCTTCTCCCTGCTCGACAGCGGCAACCAGTCCAACTCGGCGTTCCTGGTGCTGCGCTTGAAGCCGTTCGCCGACCGCAAGGCGGTGGCCGACAAGGCGCAGGCGTTGATCGGCCGGGTGTTCGCCGGCGTGCAGCAAATCCGCTCGGCGACGATTTTCCCCTTCAACCTGCCGCCGATCATCGGGCTTTCGACCAGCGGCGGGTTCGAGTACCAGTTGCAGAACCTGGAAGGCCGGGACCCCGCGGAGATGGGCACCGTGCTGAACGGCTTGCTCGCGACGGCGAACCAAGACCCGAAGCTCGCCCGGGTGTTCAGCACCTTCAGCCCGACGACGCCCAGCATCTTCCTCGACATCGACCGGGAAAAGGCGCAGGCGCTGGGCTTGTCGATCAGCGACGTGTTCACGGCGTTGCAAGGCACCTTGGGCGGCATCTATGTGAACGACTTCAACCTGTTCGGCCGGACCTGGCAGGTGAACATCCAAGGCGAGGCCGCGGACCGGACCGACATCCCGGCAGTGTGGCGCATCTACGTCCGCAACAGGCAGGGCACCATGGTGCCGCTGCGCTCCATTGCCGACGCGCGGATCGTGCTGGGGCCGCAAACCATCAGCCGCTACAACAACTACCGCTCGATCACCGTGAACGGCACGCCGAAGCCGGGCGTGTCCTCGGGCGACGCGCTGGCGGTGATGGAGCAGATCAGCGACAGGACCCTGCCGCCCGGATACAGCTACGAATGGACCGGGACGGCGTTCCAGGAGAAGACGGCGTCGGGCCAGACTGGGAAGATCCTGGCGCTCGCGATCCTGTTCGCCTACCTGTTCCTCGTGGCGCTGTATGAAAGCTGGGTGATCCCCATACCGGTGCTGCTTTCGGTCAGCGTCGGCATCCTGGGGTCCTTCTTGGGGCTGTTGCTGGCGGGTCTGGCGCTCGACCTGTATGCGCAGATCGGGCTGGTGGTGCTGATCGCCATCGCGGCGAAGAACGGCATCCTGATCGTGGAGTTCGCCAAGGAGCAGCGCGAGGAAGGCAAGTCGATTGCCGAGGCGGCGCGGCTCGGCGCCCAGGCCCGGTTCCGCGCCGTGATGATGACGTCGATTGCCCTTGTGCTCGGCTTGCTGCCGCTTGTGCTCGCGAACGGCGCGGCGCAGGTCAGCCGCCGCGCCGTGGGCACGCCGGTGTTCGCCGGCATGATCGCCGCCAGCCTGTTCGGCATTTTCCTGATCCCGATGCTGTATGTCACCTTCCAAGGAATGCGGGAGTGGACCAAAGCCCGGTTCGGCAGAACCGGCAAAACGCTGGAGCGCGTGCATTAAGCCTCTTGGCCTTTCGCGCCCCATCCGCATCTCATGAGCCAGCCTAAAGCCAGCGAGGAACCGCAAGCATGACAAAGTTCGGCATGGCCCAGCCAGTACGGCGCGTGGAAGACCCCCGGCTGCTGATCGGCAACGGGCGCTACACGGACGACATCACCTTGGCGAACGAGGCCATGGGCATCGTCTTGCGCAGCCCGCACGCGGCGGCGCGCATCCTGTCCATCGACACCACCGCCGCCGCCGGTTTGCCCGGCGTGCTCGCGATCTACACCGGGGCCGACCTCAAGGCGGACGGGATCGGCGGCTTGCCCTGCGCCATTCCGCTGAAGAACCGGGACGGCTCGCCCCGCGCCGAGGTGCCCCATCCGGTGCTGGCCGATGGCGAGGTGCGCCATGTCGGCGATCCCGTGGCCTTCATCGTGGCGGAAACTCACCAAGCGGCCCGGGACGCGGCCGAGGCGATTATGGTGGACTACGACATCCTGCCCAGCATCACCGACCTGGGAGCGACCCTGGACGCCGACGCGCCAGCGGTTTGGCCGCAAGCGCGGGGGAATGTGTGCTTCGATTGGGAAACCGGGGAAAAGGAGCGCACCGAGGCCCTGTTCGCTCAGGCGGCGCACGTCACCCGGCTCACGGTGGTGAACAACCGCGTCGTGGTGGCGTCCATGGAGGCCCGCGCGGCGGTGGCCGAGTACGACGCCGCGTCCGACCGCTGGACGCTTTACACCAACACGCAGGGCGGCTGGACCATCAAGTCGATGCTGGCCCAGGCGGTGTTCAACGTGCCGGAAGACCGGTTCCGCGTCGTGACCCCCGATGTCGGCGGCGGCTTCGGCATGAAGCTGTTCCTGTATGCCGAGCACGCGCTGACCTGCTACGCGGCGCGCCGCCTCAAGCGCCCGGTGAAATGGGCCAGCGAGCGGAGCGAGGCGTTCCTGTCGGACACCCACGGCCGCGACAACATCACCCAAGGCGAGATCGCGCTCGACAAGGACGGCAACTTCCTGGCGCTGCGCACCCGCAACGTGGCGAACATGGGCGCCTACCTGTCCAACTTCGCGCCGTTCATCCCGACGGAGGCAGGCACCAAGGTGCTGGCCAGCGTTTACAAGTTCCAGGCCATCTACGTGAACGTGCTCGGCGTGTTCACCCACACGGTCCCGGTGGACGCCTACCGCGGCGCCGGGCGGCCGGAAAGCAACTACGTCGTGGAACGGCTGATCGACGCCGCCGCCGCCGAGGTCGGGATCGACCGGATCGAGCTGCGCCGCCGCAACATGGTGGCGCCGAGCGCCATGCCATACGTGACGGCGATGAAGCAGACCTACGACAGCGGCGACTTCCAGCGCGTGCTGGATGCGGCGCTGGAGAAGATGGATTGGGCGGGCTTCGAGGGGCGGCGCGCAAGCAGCGCGCGGCGCGGCATGAAGCGCGGCATCGGCATGTCCTATTACCTGGAAGCGACCGGCGGCGCGCCGAGCGAGCGGGCGGAAATCCGTTTCGCCGATGACGGCTTCGTCGATGTGTTCGTCGGCACGCAGAGCACCGGGCAAGGCCACGAGACGGCTTATGTCCAGCTCACGGTCGATCAGCTCGGCATCGACGGCGACAAGGTCCGGATCAAGCAGGGCGATACCGACAGCATCCCGACCGGCGGCGGCACCGGCGGGGCGCGCAGCCTATACTCCGAGGGCCAGGCCATCCTGGTCACCGCGGCCAGTGTCATCGAGAAGGGCAAGAAAGCGGCGTCCGAGGCCCTGGAAGCGGCCGTGTCCGACATCGAGTTCTCAGGTGGCCGGTTCAGCATCGCCGGCACCGACCGCGGGTTGGACATCCTGGAACTCGCAGCCGCGCAGCGCGCCCGGGCGGCGTCCGGCCAGGCTGCGACCACGCTCGACGCGGCCGAGATCGCCAACATCGACGTCCATACCTTCCCGAACGGCTGCCACATGGCGGAGGTGGAGATCGACCCCGACACCGGGATGGTCGGCATCCTGCGCTACATCGTATGCGACGATGTGGGCAAGGCGGTCAACCCGATGATCGTGCGCGGCCAGGTGCACGGTGGCGTGGCCCAGGGGTTCGGCCAGGCGGTGCTGGAGCAAACGGCCTACGACTCGCAATCTGGCCAGTTGCTGTCGGGCAGCTTCATGGACTACGCCCTGCCCCGCGCGGCCGACCTGCCGGACATCGAAGTTGACCTGATCGAGGTGCCCTGTGCCAGCAACCCGTTGGGGGTGAAAGGCGCCGGGGAGGCCGGTGCAGTCGGCAGCCCGCCCGCGGTGATCAACGCCATCGTCGATGCCTTGTCCGATACCGGGGTAAAGAGCATCGACATGCCCGCCACGCCGGAGAAGGTTTGGAAGGCAATCCACATGAGCCGCGCGGCCTGACGCGGAGCAGCCGGGGGCGGGATCGGTAATTCCGCCCCCGGCGGCGTCAACCGGCGCCGAACTGGCGGAACGGCGCTTTCACCGCGTCGAGCGGAACGTCCTCGATCTGCGCCGGGGACCAGCGTGGGTTGCGATCCTTGTCGATGACCATTGCGCGCACCCCTTCCGCGAAGTCGGAGTGCCGGATAGCGTGCTCGGCCAGCGCACGCTCGATGGCCAGGCACTGCTCAAGCGTACGGGTTGCGCCAAGCCGCATCAATTCAAACGTCTGCAACACGGCGGTCGGCGACCTTGAGCGCAACGTGTTCAAGACGTCCCGCGCGGGTGCGCTTTCCAGTTGCGCCAAACGCTTCAGGATGCCTGCAACGCTGTCAGTGCCAAAGCAGGCGATGACCTCTGCGTTGCCGGGCAGTGTGCCGGTTGGAGACGGCAGGGCCGCATGGTCCAGGGCAGCCATTCCGTCCTCGGCCATCTCGTCGGCCAGCGTTGCCGTCCGGTTATGCGCGACATGGTGGGTCGCAAGGCCCAAGCCGATGGCATCGACTCCATGCACCTGGCTGCCGGCCAACGCCAGGAACATGCCATGGTCCCCCGGCAGCCGCGGCAGGAAAAAGCTTGCGCCGACGTCGGGGAAAAAGCCGATCCCGGTTTCCGGCATCGCCAACACGGCCGCTTCCGTCACCACACGCGCGCTGCCATGGATGGACAGCCCCATGCCGCCGCCCATGCAAACGCCGTCGATCAGCGCGACGTAGGGCTTCGGATAGCGCGCGATTGCCAGGTTGAGTGCATACTCATCGGCGAAGAACGCCTCGGCACCCGCATACTGTCCTGCCAACACGAGGCCGTGGATTTGCCGGATGTCGCCGCCGGCGCAGAATGCGCGGCCTCCCGCACCTTCAATGACGACGGCCTCAATCGCCGGGTCATTCTGCCACGCAGAAAGCGCGTTGTGCAGGCTCCGCACCATGGCGCGGTCAATCGCGTTGAGCGATCTTGGACGATTGATTGTCAGACGTCCGATCCGGCCTTGCCGGCGAACGATGACGGACGGGTCGGCTTCAAACGTCAAGGCCGGGCCTTCCTCGAAGCACCCGGCCTACGCCCCTCGTCCTATCTACGCGCCATCAAGCGCGCCGCCAGTTCGCCGGCAAGCCGCACTGTCCCCCGCGGCTTCACGACGGTGACGGTGCGGGGACGCCGGATCACCGAACTCGCCGCTTCACCTGCCAATGCCATAACGGTCATCGACTTCTGCAATTCCACAACGGCTTGCTGACGGATCATCTTCGCCTCGTCCTCAACCGCGTCCGGCTTGTTGCTGAGCGCAAGGTAGCCAAGGACCGCCGCCAGGATCAAATCCACCGCCAAGAGAATAAGGCTGGCGACCAAAGGCGAGACCGCCGGCACCATGGCGTTGTAGGCGACTACGTGCAGCAGCACGAAGACGGCAATCCCGAACACCGCGGCCCCGACGCCGTAAGCCGCACGCCTGCCCTGGCGGACAGCGACCCGGCGCAGGCGAAGCGCCTCCGCCGACGCCGCAACTTTGGCAAGCTCGACCGTACGCATCCGGGTTAACGGGCGATGCGGCCGAGCAGATAGCCCGCACCGGCCGCAATCAGGATGGCCACGATGGGCGACTCACGCACATGGTCGGACAGCATCTCTGTTTGGTCGGATGCCAGGTCCCGGGCTTGCCGGGCGTAGTCCTCGGCGGTCCCGGCGGCGTTGGAGAGCGCCGGCGTGACCCGCTCGGCCATCAGGGTCTGCACCTGGGAACGGAGCTGCGCGATCTGCTCCTTGGCGTCCTGTGCCGCGTCGTTGAAAGTGCCTGCCGCCATCGCCGTTTCTCCTCTGATGATGATGGGCTGAACGCAGGGTCTTCCGGTCGGTTGCCCCCGTCGGAAAATCCATGATGCCCCGCGGTCAGGCGACCGGGGCGATAACGTGGAAGAAGCTGCCGGTGACATGGCCGCGCCGCCCGCCCGCCTCGCCCAGGCTTTTCCCCGCCGCGTCCCGCAAAGCCGCCAGGGGTGCATCCTTCCCAGGATCGACCGTGCTGGCGTAGTGGAACTCATGCCCGCGGACCACGGCGCCGGCAGCGCCGATCGGGGCGTCGGCGAGCAGCGTCGCTTCGCGGTATCCCAAGTGGAGCTTGCGCCGCGCGAAGCTGGTCTCGTGCCCAAGCAGGCCGGCCATGGCGTGCCGGACGCCGGAAGCGTCCTCGATCCCCTGCCCCAGCACCATGTGGCCGCCGCACTCGCCATGCACCGGGCGCGTCTCGGCGAACCGGGCGAGGCCCGCCATGAACCGCCCGGAGCTGGCGAGGTGGCCCGCGTGCAGCTCCGGGTAGCCGCCGGGCAGCCAACACACGTCGCAGTGTTCCGGCGGCGGCTCGTCGGCTAAGGGTGAGAAGCGGACGATCTCGGCCCCGGCCCGGCGCCAGCCTTGGATGAGGTGGGCGTAAGCAAAGCCGAACGCGGCATCGGCCGCCAGCGCCACGCACTGGCCCGGCGGCGGCAATGCGACGGCCGGCACAGCGGGACCGGCGACGGGCGCCGCGTGCCGCAGGATGGCGTCGAGGTCCAGGCATTGCTCGGCCTTGTCCGCCAAGCGGTGCAGCAGGTTCGGCAGGTCCGGGTGCTCGGCCGCCTGCACCAAGCCGAGATGCCGCTCCGGCAAGGACAGCGAAGCGTCGCGCGGCAGGGCGCCCAGCACGGGCAGGCCGGCCGCCTCGATGGCGACCGTGGCGCCGAGGCGGTGCCGCTCGCTGCCAACGCGGTTCAGCACCACGCCGCAAACGGCAACCGCCGGGTGGTGGGCGGCAAAGCCGCGGGCCACGGCGGCGGCGGTCTGCGATTGCCCGGTCACGTCCAGCACCAGCAGCACCGGAAGCCGCAGCCGGGCCGCAAGGTCCGCCGCCGCCCCGCTGCGCCCGGGCGGCCCGGCAACGCCGTCGAACAAGCCCATGGCGGACTCCACGACCAGCACCGACGCGCCGGCCGCGGCCTCATGCGCCAGGTGGTCGAGCAAGGGCGGCGGCATCGCCCAACTGTCGAGGTTCAGCACGGGCGCGCCGCTGGCGACAGCGTGGAAGGCAGGGTCGATGTAGTCAGGCCCGGACTTGGCGGCCCGCACCGCCACGCCCCGGCGGCGCAGCGCCGCGACCAGCGCCAGCGTCACCGTGGTCTTGCCGGACCCGGACCGCGGCGCGCCGACCACGAGGCCCCTCGGCATCATTGCGCCCCCGCCTTATATCCCGCACCGTGGAAGAGCTGCGACCGTTGCGCCGGGGCTGGACGACCGGGGCCTGCGCCACGGCGGCGGCGAAGGCCGCGTTCGCCGCCCTGCTGACCGGCGACTTCCCGGACCCTGTTGAGATCACCTTGCCGCGCGGGCAGCATGTGTCGTTCGCCCTGGCCGAAACGGCATTGGAACCCGGCGCGGCCGTCGCGGGCGTGGTCAAGGACGCGGGCGACGACCCGGACGTGACGCACGGCGCGCTGGTGTTCGCCCGCGTCTCCGCCGGGCCGCCCGGCGGCGGCGTGGTGTTCCGCGCCGGCCCCGGCGTCGGCACCGTGACCCGCCCCGGCCTGCCGATCCCGCCCGGCGAGCCTGCCATCAACCCGGTGCCCCGCACCATGATCCGCGCGGCCCTGGCCGAACTCGCCGCCGCGCCGGATGCGGTCGTCGAGCTGTCGATCCCCGGCGGCGAGACCTTGGCGGCGCAAACCCTGAACGGCCGGCTCGGCATCGTGGGCGGGCTGTCGATCCTCGGCACCACGGGGATTGTGGTACCGTATTCCTGCGCCGCCTGGATCGACACCATCCACCGCGGCATCGACGTGGCGCGCGCCGTCGGCCTCGACCATGTGGCCGGCAGCACCGGCAGCACGTCGGAAGCGGCGATCCAGGCGCTGCACGGCCTGCCGGAAACGGGGCTGCTGGAGATGGGGGATTTCGCCGGGGCGCTGCTGAAATACCTGCGGCGGCACCCGGTGCCGCGCGTCAGCATCGCTGGCGGCGTCGCCAAGATGACCAAGCTGGCGCAGGGCCGGCTCGACCTGCATTCCCGGCACGGCTCGGCGGACCTGGCGGCGCTTGCGGCGTTGGTCACCGATCCGGCGCTGGCCGAGCGGATCGCCGGCGCCAACACCGTGGCCGAAGCGTTCACCGCCGCCACCGCGGAGGGCGTGCCGTTGGGGGACGTGGTGGCCCAAGCCGCGTGGCGCACCGCGGCGGCGGTGCTGGCCGGAACAGATACGGCGCTGGAAATCGTGCTGTTCGACCGGACCGGCAAGCTGATGGGCCGGACGGGCTTCGACCGGGTTCACGCCGCCCCTTCCCGGAATCGCCGGGGGTAATCGGGGCTGTAGAGCGCGCTGTCGCGAAAACCTGCCGGCTGCAAGGCGCGGCCCACCAGGATTATGGCAGTCCGCTCGGCCGGGTTGTTGGCGAGGGCGGCGGCGATGCTGGACAGCGTGCCGCGCAGGATGCGCTGGTCGGGCCAGGAAGCGCGCACCACGACCGCAGCCGGGCAGTCCGCGCCGTAGAACGGTGTCAAGGTGGCGACGATCCCATTGAGCTTGTCGATGGCGAGATGGATGGCGAGCGTCGCGCCGGTCGCGGCAAAGGCGGCCAACGTTTCCCCCGGCGGCATGGCGGAGGCGCGGCCCGGCAGCCGGGTGAGCACGACGCTTTGCGCCACCTCGGGCACGGTCAGCTCCGCGCCCAACGCCGCCGCGGCGGCGGCAAAGGCGGGGACGCCGGGGGTCAGGGTCCAGGGGATGCCGTGCCGGTCCAGCCGGCGGAGCTGCTCGGCGACGGCGCTGTAGATCGACAGGTCGCCGGAATGCAGCCGCGCCACGTCCTGCCCGGCTCGGTGCGCGGCGACGAACTCGGCCTCGATGGCGTCGAGCGACAGGGGCGCCGTGTCCACCAGGCGCGCGCCGGGTCCGCAATGCGCCAGCAGGGCCGGCGGCACGACCGACCCCGCATACAGGCACACGGGGCAGCGCGCCAGCAGGTCCCGCCCGCGCAAGGTGATCAGGTCGGCGGCGCCCGGTCCCGCGCCGATGAAATGCACCGTCATGGCCCCGCCAGCGCGCAGGTCGCGCCGCCCCCGGCAATTCGCGGGAGCAGCAGCCGCCCGCCGGACGCCGCCAGCGCCGCCCCTTCCGCCACGGAAGCGACGCCGGTTTCGCGCTCGGCAACGGCGGACCGGGTGGGGCAGCGGGGCTGCACGGTGATCAGCGCGGCGTCGTCAACAAAGGCTATGGGCAGGCAAAGGCGGGCGGCGGCGGCGTGCAGACCGGGTGCGCCCCGCTTCCAACCCGGGGCGGCGAGCGACCCGGCAACGCAGCCGGCCCGCGCCTCCGCCGCCTGCACCAAGCGCACAATGTCGTCCGCGGCGCACCCACTTCGAAAACCCAGCCCAGCGACGATCACGCCTTCTCCGCCAGCCATTGCGTGACGGTGATGGCCGGGCGGTAGCCGTGCAGGCCGCCGATGCGGTCCAGCCGTTCCACCGACAAGCGCGATAGCGTGCCGCCGAACCGGGCACGGGCGGCGATCAGCGCCGCCTCCGACTCGACCGTGACGGCATTGGCGACCAGCCGGCCATAGGGCGGCAACGCGGCCCAGGCAGCGTCGATCACCCCCGGCTCGTGCGCGCCGCCGCCGATGAACACGGCGTCGGGCGGCGGCAGGCCGACCAGCGCGCCGGGCGCCGGCGCGCCCGCGACGTGCAGATGCGGCACGCCCAGCGACACCGCGTTGCGCGCGGCGCGGGCGGCGCGCTCCCCGTGGCGCTCGATGGCGACGGCCTGGTTCGCCGGGTGGCGCAGCAGCCACTCGATGGCGACGGCACCCGATCCCGCGCCGATGTCCCACAACCGCTCACCCCGGCGCGGCGCCAGCGCCGAGAGCGTCACCGCGCGGATTTCGCGCTTGGTGATCTGGCCGTCATGCTCGAACAGCGCGTCCGGCAGGCCCGTGTTGAGCGGGATGCACTGCGCGCCCGGCAACGCCGAAACCTCGATGGCCACGAGGTTGAGCGGGTGGATGTCAGAAAGGCGGAACCACGCGGCCGTGGTGCTGCGGATGCGCTCCTGCGGGCTGGACAGCGCCTCCATCACGTGCAGGACGGAGGGGCCGAAGCCGCGCGCCTGCAACAGGGTTGCGACCAGGCCTGGCGTGCCCGCGTCGGCCGAAAGCGCCAGGATGCGCGCGCCGGGCTGCAGCAGCGGCGCGAGCGGCGCCAGCGGCCGGCCGCAAAAGGAAATGGTGGCGCAGTCCTGCATCGCCCAGCCGAGCCGGGCGCAGGCCAGCGCCAAGGAGGACGGCGCCGGGATGCACTGCCGCTCGGCGGCCGGGACCAGGGAGGCCAGCGTGCTGCCGACGCCGTAGCAGAACGGGTCCCCGGACGCGAGCACCGCGACCGGCTGCGGACGCCGCGCCATGATGGCGTCGAAGGAGGCCGCGAGCGGGCTGGACCAGGCCATCTGCTCGCCGGCGATCAGCGCGTCGGCCAGCGCCAGGTGACGCGCGCCGCCCACCACCAGCGCCGCATTGCCGATCAGCCGGCGGGCCTCGGGGGAGAGCACGCCGTCCTCGTTCACGCCGAGGATGGCCAGCCAGGGCGGGTTCGTGGTTGTGTCACTCATGAATGTGCTCATCCTCGGCGGCACGACGGAGGCCTCGGCCATCACCGCGGCGCTGGCCGATCACCCGCGGGTGCGGCCGGTGCTGTCGCTGGCCGGGCGCACCCGGGCGCCAGTGCTGCCGGCGGTGCCGGCGCGGCGCGGCGGGTTCGGCGGCGTGGACGGGCTGGCGGCCTACTTGCGGGCGCAGGACGTGGCGGCGCTGATCGACGCGACCCACCCGTTCGCCGCCCGGATCAGCCGGAACGCCCGGGCCGCGGCCCAGATCGCCGGCGTCCCGATGATTGCCGTGTCGCGCCCGCCGTGGATGGCGCAGCCCGGCGACCGCTGGACCGAAGTTGCGGACATGCCGACCGCCGCGCAGGCGCTGGGTTCGGCGCCGCGCCGGGTGTTCCTGACGGTCGGGCAGCAGGAGTTGGCGCCGTTCCGCCTGGCTCCCTGGCACCGTTACCTGATCCGCAGCGTCGAGCCGCCGGACCCGGCCCTGCTGCCGCCGGCGGCACGCTGCATCGCGGCGCGCGGGCCGTTCCGGGAGGACGCGGAACGCGGCCTGTTGGAGCAGGAGAACATCGAAATGATCGTCACCAAGAACTCCGGCGGCGCCGCAACCGCACCCAAGCTGGCGGCGGCGCGGGCGTTGGGCATCGCGGTGGTCATGGTCGCGCGGCCCGCCGCGCCGCCGGGAGAGACGGTGCCGGATGCCGCGGGTGCGCTGGCCTGGCTGGATCATGTCGCCGCCCCATGGAAACGGGGGGTGTAAAGCCAAGGCGCCCTCCCGTCACGCTCGATCCGGCGCGTGGCGGCGGAGCCGATCAGCACCAAGGTGCGCATGTCGGCCCGCGCCGGGTCAACATCGGACAGCGTCGAAACCTCGACCCGCTCGTCTGCCCGGCTGATCGCGGTGGCGAGCGCCACGGGCGTCGCGCCGGGCAGGACCGGCCGCAGCGCGTCCAGCGCCGCGCCGAGCTGCCAGGGCCGGGCGCGGGACGCGGCGTTGTACAGCGCGACCACGAACCCGGCGGAAGCGGCGGCGACGAGCCGGGCCAGTACGACCTCGAACGGCTTCAGGTTGTCGGACAGCGACAGCACGCAGAAGTCATGGCCGAGCGGCGCGCCGAGCCGGGCGGCGGCGGCGAGCACGGCGGACACGCCGGGCACCACGGTGATGTCGAGCGCGCGCCAGGCCAGCTCCCCCACTTCCACCGCCTCGAACACCGCGCTCGCCATGGCGAACACGCCGGGGTCGCCGGATGACACGACCGCCACCTCCCGCCCGGCGGCGGCGAGCGTCAGCGCGTGGCGGGCACGGTCCAGCTCGACCCGGTTGTCGCTGGCGTGGCGCACCTGGCCGGGCCGCGGCGGCACGCGGTCCAGGTAAGTCGCGTAGCCCACAAGGTCCGTCGCTGCTGCCAAGGCCGCCGTCGCTTGCGGCGTCTGCATGGCAGCGGCGCCGGGACCGAGGCCAACGATGGCAAGCCGCCCGCTCACCGCGCCCGCTGCCGCCCGGGCACGAGGACGAGGGAGAAATACGGCGCGCGGTCCTCGCCCATGTGCGCGAAGGGGATCATGCGGCCGTCCGGCATGGTGCCGCGCTCGGCATACAGCGCGCGGTCGGCGAGGCCGGCGGAGCGCAGCGCCGCGCGGATTTTCGGCAGGTTGCGGCCGACCTTCATGATGACCGCGGCGTCGGTGCCGGCGAGCCGCGCGGCCAACGTCTCGGCATCGAGCGTGCCGGGCAGCACGGTGAGCACGTCGTCCCCGTGCGTCATCGGCAGCCGCGCCTGCGCCCAGCAGCCGCTCATGCTGGTGATGCCCGGCGTGACGGCCGTGGGATAGGCGGCGCGCAGCCGGTCGAACACGTACATGGCGGAGCCGTAGAAGAACGGATCGCCCTCGCACAGCAGCGCCACGTCCTGCCCGGCGTCGAGCCGTGCTGCGACAATGGCGGCGGCGGCCTCGTAGAAGGCGCGGATGCCCGGCTCGTAGCGCGGGTCGTCCACGTCGATCTCGGTGGTATAAGGATACTCGAAACGCAGTTCCTCGGCGGCGGGGTTGAGGTGCGCCCCCGCGATTGTGCGGGCATGGCCGGGCCGCCCGCGCTTGGCGAAGAACGCGACGACGACGGCGGTGGCCAGAAGCCGCGCGGCCCGCAAGGTCAGCAGGTCCGGGTCGCCCGGCCCCATGCCGACGACTTGCAGGGTGCCCGTCATTCGCGCTCGCTGGCCAGGGCGTTGACGGCGGCGACGGCCATGGCGCTGCCGCCGCGCCGGCCGTGCACGGTGGCGAACGGCACCCGCCCGTCCGCCGCGAGCGCCTGCTTCGACTCGACGGCGCCGACGAAGCCGACCGGCATCCCGATGATCGCCGCCGGGCGCGGCGCGCCGGCGTCCAGCAAGTCGAGCAGGTGGAACAGCGCGGTCGGCGCGTTGCCGATGGCCACCAGCGCGCCATCCAGATGCGGGCGCCACAGTTCCAGCGCCGCGGCGGAGCGGGTGTTGCCGATGCGGGCGGCGATACCCGGCGTTTCCGGCGCGTCCAAGGTGCAGATCACGTCGTTGCCGGCCGGCAGGCGGGCGCGGGTGATGCCGTGGGCGACCATCTTGCTGTCGCACAGGATGGGACGCCCGGCCAGCAGCACCGCGCGGGCGGCAGCGGTGAAGCCCGGGCTGAACCCCAAGTCCTCCGTGATGCCGACGATGCCGCAGGCGTGGATCACCCGCACGGCGACCCGGGCCTCTTCCGGCGTGAAGCGGGACAGGTCGGCCTCAGCACGGATGGTGGCGAAGGACTGGGCGTAGATCGCGGCGCCATCGCGGATGTAGGGCCGCCCACTCATGCCGCCGCGTCCAGCGATAGGCCTTGGGGCCGCGGCGCCGTGCCCGCGCGCCAGTTTTCCACTCGGCTGTAGCGCCCGGCTTCGCCGACCAACGCAGGGCCGCCGGGGTAGGCGCAGCCCTTGGCGCAGCCGGAGATGTGCAGCGGTCCCTTTGCCCCGCGCGCCGCAAGCCGGGCCGCATCCATCCGGGCGGGCACGCTGGCCTGGCCGCAGCCGGGGCTGCCGACGCAGGCGGTGATGCCGAGGCGCGGGTCGGCGGGATCGACCACCCAATCCCCCGCAGCCGCCCGCAGCAGGCCCGGCACGTCGCCCACGGCGATGCGGCCCAGCACCACTGCGCGCCAAGGGCTGACGCGGACCGCGCCGCCGCCGAAGCGGTCCGCAAGCTCCGCCAACTGCCGCACCCCGGCGGCATCCGTTTGCCCGAACGGCACGCCGAGGCCGAACGCGCCGTGCGATCCGCCCGCGTAAGGATGGAAGCCGATGGCCCGGCCGGGCGCGCGGGCCGGCTGGACCGCATTGCGCGCCATCCCAACCGCGTCGCCCATGCGCCGCTGCACGGATAGGAGCGTGTCCGCCGTGTAGGCCCAGGCGTCGATCACGATGTCCGCCGCGGGCGCGCCGGCCAGCACCCCACCCCCGTCGATGGCAACGCAGAACTTGGGCGGCAAACCCGGCGGGACGGTGCGCTCGATGGCCTCGGCCAGCGCCAGGCTGTCCGCCGGCACCGCCGGGTCGTCGCCGACGAGCGGCGGCGGGATCACGATGCGGCGGCGCTCGGTGGCCGGATCGAGATCGGCCAGCCCCGCCGCGACCATCGCCGCCACGAAGCCGGGGACGCCGCTCCGCGTCAGGCCGCGGATTTGCAGGTTGCCGCGCCGGGTCAACTCGACAGCGCCGTTGCCGACGCGCGTTGCAGCGTCGGCCAGGGCGCGGAGGGCGGCACCGTCCAGCCGCGCGCCCGGCGGCTTCACCCGCACCAGCAGGCCATCCCCGGTTTGCATCGGCTCATACAGGCTGGGGCACCAGCCGCGCTGCATAGTCATACGTCGCACCCGCTGTTGCGGCGCGGGTGCCACAGCCCAGCGGATTGCGCCTCGGCGAAGCGGGCCGCCAGGGCGGCGCGGGCGTCGGGGTTGGCGACGCGCAGGAAAGCGTCCACCGCTGGCGTGCCCAAGGTCGCGTCGAACAGCAGGTCGAACTGCCGGTCGAACCGGGTGGGCAGGGTGGCGGCGAAGCCGTGCAGCGCCTCGATGCTCCGGGCGATCTCGGCCGCGCCGCGGTAGCCGTGGCGCATCATGCCCGCGATCCAGCGCGGGTTGGCGGCGCGGCCCCGGACGACGCGGGCCACCTCCTCCGCCACCGTGCGCGCCCGCGGCGAGTCGGGCCGGGAGGTGTCGAGGTGGTACAGCGCCGGCGCTCCCCCCAACGCCGCAGCGGCAGCGGCGAACCCGCCCTCGTGCGCGGCGTGCTCCGTGCTGTCCAGGAGGTCGGCCTCCGCATGGTCCTGCGCGTGCACGAAGGCGTCGGCCGCGCCCACCCGCGCGGCGAGGCCCGCCGGGTCGGGCGCGCCTTCCAGCCCTTGGCCGTAAGCGCCGGCGGAGGCGGACAGGTAGCCGTCGCCGGACAGCCCCGCGCCATACTGCCCGGCGGGCGCGCCGAACACCCGTGTCGTCGCCCGGCGCAGCGCCTCGCCCGCAAGGCCCCGCGCCGCCGCGGCGAGCGGGTTCCAATCGTCCGCCTCGTCCCGCGCGGCGACGGCGCGCACCAGGCTGTCGAACAGCGCCACCTGGCCGGGGAACGCATCGCGGAACAGGCCGGAGATGCGCAGGGTCACGTCCACGCGCGGCCGGTCGAGCAGGGCGATGGGCAGCACCTCGAACCCGCTCACCCGCGCCGACCCGTCGTCCCACACCGGGCGCGCGCCGAGCAGCACAAAGGCGAGCGCCAGGTCCTCTCCCCCGGTGCGCATGGAGGCGCTGCCCCACACGTCGATCACCAGGCTGCGCGGCCAGTCGCCATGGTCCTGCAGGTGGCGGCGCAGCAGTTCGGCGGCGCCGCGCTCCGCAAGCGTCGTGGCGGAGCGGGTGGGCACGCCGCGCGGGTCGATGGTGGCAAGGTTGCGCCCGGTCGGCAGCACGTCGGCCCGCCCGCGGGTCGGCGCGCCCGCGGGACCCGGCGCCACGAATCGCCCGTCCAGCGCCGCCAGCAACGCCGCCCGCTCGAAAGCCGGTGAAGCGTCAAGCGCGGCCCCGTCCGCTCCCGGATCGGACCGGCGCAGGGCGTCCAACATGCGGTCGCGCTGCAGCGGCGGGCGGCCGTACACGTGCAGGCCGTCCCGAAGCTGCATGTCCTTCACGTCGCAGAGGTAGGCGTCGAGCCGGGCCAGCGCGTCCTCGTCCGCCGCATCGCGCGGCACGCCGCTTTCGGCCAGCAGCCCAGCGGCGTCGGCCCGCTCCAGGATGTCCCGGCGCAGCAGCCCGGCACGGCGGCGGTCCAGGCCGTCAGCCGCGGCGTACTCGTCGATCAAGCGTTCCAGCGCCGCCGCCTCGCCGTGCGCGCGCCCTTCGCCGAGCGGCGGGGTCAGATGCCCGATGGTGACGGCGCCCAGCCGACGCTTGGCAGCGGCGGCCTCGCCGGGGTTGTTGACGATGAACGGATTGATGACCGGCACGCCGCCCGACAAGGCGCGCGGCAGGCAGGCCGGCGACAGCACCACCGCCTTGCCGGGCAGCCATTCCAGCGAGCCATGCGCGCCCAAGTGCAGGATGGCGTGCACGTCGAGCCGATGCCGCAACCAAAGGTAAAAAGCGAGATAGGCATGGCAGGGCACCTGGTCGGGGTCGTGGTAGGACACCCGCCGGTCCGCGCCGCCCCGGTCGGGCTGGACCGCGACCGTCATGTTGCCGAGTTGCAGGAATTGGAGGGCAAAGTCCCCCGCCGGCTCGCCCCAAGCGGCGCGCACGCCGGCCCGCACGGTGTTCGGCAAGGTGGCGAACAGACGCTCATACTCGGCCAGCGGCAGCATTGGCGTGGGCGCCGCATGGCACAGCGCGTTCACCAGCGCGCCCGGGTCCGGCAGGGTGCCCGTCGCGAACCCGGCGTCACGCAGGTCATGCAGGATGGCGTGCAGGCTGGCAAAGCTGTCTAGGCCCAACGCATGGCCGCGCTGCCCGCCGACGCCGGGGTAATCGGACAGCACGACCGCCACCCGCCGCTCCGCCCGCAGCGTTTGGGCCAGGCGGACCCAACCCGCCGCGCGATCCGCCGCCAGCGCCACGCCGTCGGGGTCGGGGCGGTGCACGGTCCGGGCATATTGCAGTGCGGGCAGCGCCGCTTCCTCATCCTTGAAGGACACCGCCCCCGTCAACAGCCGCCCGTCGAGTTCCGGCAGCACCACCTGCATCGCCAGGTCGGCCGGCGACACCCCGCGCGCCGAGTCCTGCCATCCCGCCCGCGATGACCCCGCCAGCACGAGCTGCAGCACCGGCGCCCCCGGCGCGTCGAGCGGCGATCCCGCGTCGCCCTGCCGCGCCGAAAACCCGGTCGCGTTCAGCACCACGGCCGGACGCCAGGCACGGAGCGTGGTGGCGGCGTAGGCCGCACTCTCCGGCGCCTTCAAGCTGGACACGTAAAGGGCGCCGGCCGCCAGGCCCCGGGCGCGCAACGCTGCCATCACGGCCTCAACCGGGGCGATGTCGGCGGACAGCAGGTGCGAGCGGTAGAACACCACCGCCGCCAACGGCCGGTCGGGAAGAAGATCGAGCGCATGAACCCCGTGCTGCGGCACCGGCTGGGCCAAATCTTGCGGGTCCGGGCACAGGCCCGCCCAATGGGCCGCGAGGCGCAGCGCCCGCGCCATGTTGGCCGGGCCGCCGTGGCGGAAGCAGGCGTCCATGCGCGCCAGCGCGTCGGGTTCCACGGTGGACAGCGCCGCCAAGCGCGGATCGTCGAGGCCATCGCCCGGCAGCAAGGCGAGCGCGATGCCCCGGGCGCGGCACAGCGCCGCCACCTCCTCCGCCCCGTAGCGCCAATAATCCAGCCCGCCCAGCAGCCGCACCACCATGCAGCGCGCGTGGGCCGCCACCTGCTCCAGGTAGAGGTCCACCGACATCGGGTGCCGCAACCGCCCCAGGCTCGCCAGCCGCAAGCCCGGCGCCCCGGCCATCCCCTGCCACGCGCCCGCCAGCGCACCGAGGTCGGCATCGGAGAACGACAGCACGACGACATCGGCCGCGGTCTGGCCGAGGTCGCAGGCGGCGGCGTCCTCGTCCAGCGTGCGGGCTTCGCGGACCAGCAGGTGCATGGCGTCAGGCGTTCACGCCGGCTTCGATAGCCGCGCGGTCAAGCCCGGTTTCGCCGATGACGACCAGGCGCCCGAGCCGGGCTTCGCCGGGCGCCCAGGCGCGGTCGAACTCCTTGCGGAACCGGCCGCCGACGCCCTGGATCGCCAGCCGCAGCGGCTTGCCCCGGACGGCGGCGAAACCCTTGATGCGCAGGATCTGGTGCGCTTCCGCGACCGACTGAAGCCGGGCGAGCAGCGCGTCGGGCGCGTCCGTTTCGGGAAGCGGCACGACGAAGCTCTCGAAGTCGTCGTGCTCGTGCGCGCCATCCTCCGCGTCATGGTGCGATGGGCGGGCCGCAAGGTCATCCTCAGCCGCCGCGTGCAAGCCCAAGAGGACCGCCGGATCGACCCGCCCCTCCTGCGCCGCCACCGTCCGCACGGCGCGCGGCAGCCCGGCGGCCACCGTCGCGCGCACCCGCGCCAGCCCGTCGGCATCGAGCAGATCGGCCTTGTTCAGCACCACCAGGTCGGCGGACTGCAACTGGTCCTCGAACACCTCCGCGAGCGGGTTGTCATGGTCGAGGCCGGGATCGGCCAGGCGCTGCGCCGCCACCGCGTCCGGGTCGTCGGCAAAGCGCCCGGCGGCCACCGCGGGGCCGTCCACCACGGCGATCACCCCGTCCACCGTGACGCGGGAGCGGATGCCGGGCCAGCCGAACGCCTTGAGCAGCGGCTTCGGCAGCGCGAGGCCCGAGGTCTCGATCACGATATGCTCCGGCGGGTCGGCGCGGTCGAGCAGCGCCTGCATGGCCGGCAGGAACTCGTCGGCGACGGTGCAGCACAGGCAGCCGTTGGCGAGTTCCACGATGTCCGCTTCCTCGCAGGCCGGGATGCCGCAGCCGCGCAGCAGGTCGGCATCGACGCCCACCGAGCCGAACTCGTTGACGATGACCGCGAGGCGCCGCCCGCCGGCGTTCTCGATCAGGTGGCGCAACACGGTGGTCTTGCCGGCGCCGAGGAAGCCGGTGATGACCGTTGCCGGGATTTTCCCGCCGATCATGCCGCGCGTCCCTGCGTCAGGTCCGGCATCCGCCCCAGCACGACGCGGGCCAGCGACGCCGGACGACGGGACGGCAGCACGGTGCCGTTCGCCGAGCGCGCGTAGGTTTCGGCGTAGCTCAGCAGGTCCGCCGCCATGCCGGGTTCGAGCCGGCCGAGCAGGTAGGTCCACTTGCCCGGCGCGGAGATCGCCGCGGCGCAGCCGTGGTCGCAGCTCGACAAGCAGACGACCTCTTGCAGATCGACAACCGGCGCCTGCGGATCGAGCAGGGCGGCCAACGCATCGAGCATAAGCCGGCCCGGCCGTTCGTCGCTGTCCGCCAGCACCTGCCCGGCGCGGCAGGTGGTGCAGACGTGGAGCGTGGGGGTGGGCATGGGGGTCATATTCGGGCAGCCTCCGGCGGGTCCTGGCCAAGCACGGGGTGCCGAACGCCTGCGAGCCGTGGCTTCGCAAGTCGATGCCGGAAGGCACCGCCGCCGCCGAGGCACCCCGCCCGGCCGCGCGTCGTCTTTGAAGCGCGCGGCTTTGGCCACGTGCCCCGATGATGGCAGGTCTCCTGGCTCGCGGATCTGGCCTCGCCCCTTTTTAGAAGGGTGGAAGACCGCGCTGTTCGCCTGCCTTCCCGGGTTTTGGCCCAGTGGCACGCGACGAACAGCTCACCGCTTACAGTTGCGGGGGCAGCCGCGGCATCGCACCGCGTTCCCTATTAACCCGCCCTCCGGACAAGCCGAGTGGCGGGACCATCACGGGTGCAGTATGGCCGGAGGCTTGCCGTGTCAATCGGGTGCTTTGTTGGGTGATGGGTTGATTTAGAATTTAGCCTCCAATCCAAGACCACCCTATAGGCGACGGGCCTCGAAGTGAGTCTTGCCCCCACGCTTGAAGCCACACTTCTCGTAGAAGTGGAGCGTGTTCTCGTCACGCCCACTCGCCAACATGATCTTGTAGCAGCCCGCATTCCAGGCGGCTTCCAGCGCAGCCGCAAGGACGGCCCGAGCCAATCCGGTTCGCCGCTGGCCCGGGTGCGTCACCACGTTCTCGATAATGCCGAAGGGTCTCGCACTCCGGGTCAGGTTGGGAATAATCGCGAGCGTACAGGTGGATGCCAGACCATCTGCAACATCCGCGACAAACACCGTGGTCAGCTTGTTCTCAAGAAGCGTGGCCCATGCTGCTTCCGCCTTCGCCGGATCGGAAGGGGGATCATCTGGGCTGAGGTGCCGGAGGAGCACCAGCACTTCCGGCAGATCGGCGAAGTTGGCCGGGCGGATCGTCACGTTGCGCATGTCGGAGCGGTTCGCATTCCTGGCGGTGGAAAGCGGCCCAGGTAAGCTCGGGCACGCGGGAGGGCGTCATGGAGGAACTGCCCGGGTTCCTGCAGCCACAGACCATCATAGGTCCGCGACTTCGCCTCGGATATTAGAACGTCACGGGGCAGCGGGATCAGGGTTGCTTGCCAACCGGGCCACCAATACCTCGCTTTCCGAAAGGTGTGACACAGGAAGATGTCTCGGTCAGAATAGCCGTGGTAGTCGAAAACCCAGGATCCCCCATCCACGACAATGTGGTTTCCGGTGAAGCCTTGGGCGGGCTTCAACCAAAGCGCCTGGACGTTTCGATCGCTACACTGTTCGAGAAATGCGTAAGCCAAGATATGACAGGCGCCGCAGGCAAAGAACACCCGATCCGGCAACGCCCACCGCATGGCCTGATCGCGTTTGCGGTACCCAGGCGTCGTGATCTGGTACATGGCCAATCCTAGCGGGCATCTGACACATGTTCTACCCTGAACAGCATCAAGCTCGGCGTCCGGCTTGCCATCATTTGCGGAACTTCAAACTGCCACACCCTCCATGGCCCACTACCTGACCCTCATCCTCGGCGGCGCACGGTCGGGCAAGAGCCGCTATGCCGAGGCCTTGATCACCCGCCTGCCCCCGCCTTGGGTGTACATCGCGACGGCGCAGGCGTTCGATGACGAGATGCGGGCGCGCATCACGGAACACCGCACGCGCCGCGCGGCGGGGTGGCGCACGGTCGAAGCGCCCTTGGCTCTCCCGGACGCGCTGCGAAACGCCGGGGATGCCCCGGTGCTGGTCGATTGCCTGACGCTTTGGCTCAGCAACCTCCTGCTGGCCGACGCGGACCTACCCGCGGCAGAGGCGGCACTCGACGCGGCGTTAGGCCGGGCAGTGCCCACGGTGCTGGTGTCGAATGAGGTCGGCCTCGGTATCGTGCCCGACAACGCGCTCGCCCGGCGCTTCCGCGACCAAGCCGGCCGCTTGCACCAGCGGCTCGCGGCACGCGCGGACCGGGTGGTGTTCACCGTGGCGGGCCTGCCATTGTTCGTGAAGGGAGGCCCGGATGAGTGAGGCAGAACGCCACGCCGCCAAAATGGCCAAGCGCAAGGCCGTGCAGGATGCGGAGGTCGCCGGCAAGACACTGGAAAAGGGCCTGCTCATGGTCCACACCGGGCCAGGCAAAGGCAAGAGCACCGCCGCCTTCGGCCTGCTGCTGCGCACCGTCGGGCGGGGACGCCGGGCCGGGGTGGTGCAGTTCATCAAGGGCGCGTGGAGCACCGGGGAGCGCGGCGCCCTGGCACGCTTCGATGATCTGGTCGAGTGGCACACCATGGGCGAGGGCTTCACCTGGGAAACCCAGGACCGCGACCGCGACATCGCCGCCTGCCGCCGCGCTTGGGACCAAGCCGTGGCGCTGATGCGGCAGCCCGGCCTGTCGCTGCTGGTGCTGGACGAATTGAACATCGCCCTGCGCTACGAGTACCTCCCCGAAGCGGAAGTACTGGCGGCGTTGGCGGCCCGCCCGGCGGGGCTGCACGTCGTCGTCACCGGGCGCAACGCCCGCCCGGCCCTGATCGAGGCCGCCGACCTCGTGACCGAGATGACGTTGGTGAAGCACCACTTCGCGGCGGGCATCAAGGCACAGGAAGGGATCGAGTTCTGACCGCACGCGCCCTCATGCTGCAAGGCACCGGGTCGAGCGTCGGCAAGTCGCTGCTGGTGGCCGGGCTGGCGCGGGCCTGCTTGCGACGCGGCATCGCCGTGCGCCCGTTCAAGCCGCAAAACATGTCGAACAACGCCGCTGTCACGCCCGGCGGGGGAGAAATCGGCCGGGCGCAGGCGTTGCAGGCCCGGGCGGCGGGCGTGGCCCCCTCCGTCCACATGAACCCCGTGCTGCTGAAGCCGCAAAGCGAAACCGGGTCGCAGGTCGTCGTGCAGGGCCGGGTCCATGCGACGGCCCGTGCCCGCGAGTACCAGGCGATGAAGCCCGGCCTCCTGCCCTTCGTGCTCGACAGCTTCCGCCGCCTGGCGGGCGAGGCCGAGCTGATCCTGGTGGAGGGCGCCGGCAGCGCGTCGGAGGTGAACCTGCGCGCTGGCGACATCGCCAACATGGGCTTCGCCCGGGCCACCGGAACGCCGGTCGTGGTGGTCGGCGACATCGACCGCGGCGGGGTGATCGCCAGCCTCGTCGGCACCCAAGCGGTGCTGGACCCGGCGGATGCCCGGCTGGTGCGCGGCTTCATCGTGAACCGGATGCGCGGGGATCTCTCGCTGTTCGACGCCGGCATGGCGTTCATCGCGGCGCGGACCGGCTGGATGCCGCTCGGCCTCGTGCCGCACTTCGCGGGCGCCGCCCGGCTGCCGGCGGAGGACGCGGCGGACCTGGGGCAAGGTGAGCGCCGGCCCGGCGCCAGGCTGCGCATCGCCGTCCCCATGCTGCCGCGCATCGCCAACTTCGACGACCTGGACCCGCTGGCCGCCGAGCCGGACGTGGATTTGGCGATAGTGCCGCTCGGCACGCCGCTGCCGGTATGCGACGTGCTGATCCTGCCGGGATCGAAGGCGACGATGGCCGACCTGGCCGACCTGCAGGCCGCCGGGTGGGACATCGACATCCTGGCGCACCACCGGCGCGGCGGGCGGATCGTCGGGCTGTGCGGCGGGTATCAGATGCTGGGCCGCTCGATTGCCGACCCGCAAGGGATCGAGGGGCCGGCGGGCCGGGTCGCCGGGCTTGGCCTGCTGGACGTGGACACCGTGCTGACGGGCGAGAAGCGGCTGACGGAGGCCTCGGGCCGGACCGGGGACGGCGTGGCGTTCCGCGGCTACGAGATGCACATGGGCCATACTACCGGCCTGGCGACCGCGCGGCCCTTGCTGCATTTGGCGGACGGGCGCGCGGATGGGGCCTGTTCTCCGGACGGGTCCGTGCTCGGCACCTACGTGCATGGGCTGTTCGCCGATGACGGGCAGCGCGGCGCGTGGCTGCGCCGCTGGGGTGCGGCGCCATCGGACCACCGTCACGACGAGGCGGTAGAGCGGGCGCTGGACCACTTGGCCCAACACCTGGAAGCACACTGCGACGTGGACCGCCTGCTCAGCCTCGCAGCGTAGTGGCCCAAAGCAGCAGGTAAGCCGCCATCTGCAACCCGCAGGCGGTGCGGTATAGCGCCAGCGCCCGGTTGAGGTCATGCGGCACGGCCTCCGCCCGGCCATTGCCCATCCAGGCATCGTCCACCCGCGTTTCGCCATACACCCGCGGCCCCGCGAGCCGCAGGCCAAGCGCCCCGGCCATCGCCGCCTCCGGCCAGCCCGCGTTCGGCGACCGGTGCCGCCCGGCATCCCGCCACACCGCCCCCCACGCCCCCCGCGCAGACGCGCCGGGATGCAGGCACGCGGCCAGCACGAGCCATCCGGCCGCGAGGCGGGACGCCGGCAGGTTCACCGCGTCGTCCAGCCGGGCCGACGCCCAGCCGAACGCGCAGTGCCGGGGCGTGAGGTGGCCGATCATGCTGTCCGCGGTGTTGACCGCCTTGTAGGCGGCGATCCCCGGCAGGCCCAGCAACGCCCCCCAAAGCGCCGGGGCGACGACGCCATCGGAGAAGTTCTCGGCCAGGCTCTCGATGGCGGCGCGGAGGACGGCCGGCTCGTCCAGGGTGTCCGGGTTGCGCCCGACGATATGGGCAACGGCGGCGCGTCCGGCAGGCAGGCCGCCCCGGCGCAGGTCACGGCCAACCGCGGCGACGAAGCTCCACAGGCTGCGCTGCGCGAGCAAGGTGCTGGCGGCGGCGGCCAGCAGCAGCAGCGACAGCGCCGGGGGCAAGGCGCGGGATGCGGCCTGCAACGCCGCCGCCGGGCCGGCAGTCGCGGCGAGCAGCGCCACCACGGCAAGGACGCCCCGAAGGCGGCGCGTTTGCGGGGCAGCCCCCTCGCGGTTCCAGGCCCGGTCCATGGAACCGATCAGCGCGCCCGCCCACATCACGGGATGCCCGATGGCGCGCAGGGCGGCACCGGGGTATCCCGCCGCGGCTTCCAACACCAGGGCGCAGGCGGTCAGGCCCAGGTTGGAGGCGAGAAGCATCGGGCGGGAGCTACCATGGCGGACTCTGACTTGGCGATGGCCCATGGCGGCGGCCTGATCGCTGCACGGGCCATGTTTCCCATGGCGCCTGCGCTATGGATCGACCTTTCAACTGGGATCAACCCCCTGCCCTACCCCGTGCCCGCCCTGCCGCCGGAGGCTTACCAACGCCTACCGGAACCCGAGGAGGTGGGGCGGCTGGAGGCCGCGGCGGCCCGGGCCTACGGCGTGGCCGACCCTCGCACCGTCGTGGCAGCGCCGGGCACGCAAATCCTGATCAGCCTGCTGCCGCACCTGCTGCGGCCCGGGCGCGTCGCCGTCGTCGGTCCTACCTATGCCGAGCACGCGGCGGCATGGGCCGCGGCCGGCAGCACGGTTTCGGCCGTGCCCGGCGTCGCATCGGTCGGCTCGGAACCCGCCGCGGTGCTGTGCAACCCCAACAACCCTGACGGCCGCCACACCAGCAGGGCGGACCTGCTGGCCTTGGCCGCCCGCGTCAACGTGCTGGTGGTGGACGAGGCGTTCGCCGACCTTGAAGCGCCGGGCCTGAGCCTCGCGCCTGTGCTGCCGACCAATGCGGTCGTGCTGCGGTCGTTCGGCAAGACATACGGGCTTGCCGGGCTGCGCCTGGGGTTCGCCGTGGCGTCCCTCCCCATGGCGCGCGTCATCCGCGATGCCTTGGGGCCTTGGGCGGTCAGCGGCGCGGCGGTGGCGTTCGGCACGGCGGCGCTGTCGGATGCCGCGTGGCTCCATGCCACGCGCACCCGGCTGCAAGCCGACGCGATACGGATGGACGACCTGCTGACGCAGGCCGGTTTCCGCATCTTGGGCGGCACGCTGCTGTTCCGGCTGGCGTGGCACGCCGAGGCCGCGGCGATCTTTGACCGCCTCGGACGGTCCGGCATTTTGGTGCGGCGGTTCGACGCGGAGCCAGGCTGGCTCCGCGTCGGCATCCCCGGCGATGGGTGGAACCGGCTTGCTGCCGCTTTGTCCTCTGCTTGACGCGGTGGCAGGGCCGGCCCTCGCTTAAATGGTCAGCGGTCCTTCATGTTGGTGATGATCCGGCTCACCATGCCGTAGGCAATCGCCTCCTCCGCGCTCATCCAGTAGTTGCGGTCGGTGTCGCGCGTCACCCGCTCCATCGTCTGCCCGGTTTCCTTGACGATGATGCCATTGATGCGCTCGCGCATCTTGATGATCTCCCGCGCCTCGATATCGATGTCGGTGGCAGGTCCCCGCACGCCGCCCATCGGCTGGTGCAGGAGGAAGCGCGTGTTGGGCAGGCACAGCCGCCGCTCCTTGACGCCCGCCAGGAAGATCAGCGCCCCGGCGCTGGCGACCCAGCCGGTGCCGATCACCCGCACAGGCGCCACGGCATCGACGAAGCGGATCATGTCGTGGATGGTGTCGCCGCTTTCCACGTGGCCGCCGGGCGAGTTCACGTAAACGTCGATCGGCTTGTCGGAGTCGCTCGCCAAGGCCAGCAGGCGGCCCGTCACGTCGCGGGCCACCTTGTCGTTGATCGCGCCGAACACCAGCACCTTGCGGGTGTTGAACAGCCGCGTCTCAAGCTCGTTGATCGGCGAGGACAGCGTCTTGTTGTCGTCCGGCTCCTTTGTGTCGGGACCCATCGGCTCCGGCACGTCGGGGGCGTCGGGATCCTCGTCGTCGGCATACGGCGCGAAGCGGTTGAATGCTGCCAAGGTAAGCTCCTGCAGAAAGGTCGCGCATATATAGTGCGGCTGCCCCCCCGCGACCAATCCCCGGACGGTCGGCGGGGGGAAGGCTAGTCGAGCGCCCGCGCCCGGACGGTGCCCTCGATGTCGCACAGCGCCGCCAAGGTCGCCGAGCGCCCGGTCGGCCGGCGCTCCACATCCACCATGACGTAGCCGAGGTCCCCATCGGTTTGCAGCACCTGCGCCAGCACGTTCAGGCCGATCCGGCTGAACACGGCGTTGATCTGGCCGAGCACGCCGGGCACGTTGCGGTGGACGTGCAGGAAGCGCGGCCGGCCTGGAATGCGCGGCTGCTCGACATGGGGGAAGTTGACGGCGCCGCCGGTCGAGCCGCTGTCGAGGAAATCCAGCAGCTTGCGCGCGACCTCCTCGCCGATGCGCTCCTGCGCTTCCTCCGTGGAGCCGCCGATGTGCGGGGTCAGGATCACGTTCGGCAAGCTCTGCAGCGGCGTGGCGAACCGCTCGCCCGCCGACTTCGGCTCGACCGGGAACACGTCCACCGCCGCGCCGGCCAGATGCCCGGCGCGCAGCGCCTCCGCCAGCGCATCGAGGTCCACGACCCGGCCGCGGGAGTTGTTGATGAGGTAGGCGCCGGGCCGCATGGCGGCGATCTCGTCCGTGCCGATCATGCCGCGGGTCGCCGGCAGGTCGGGCACGTGCAGGGTCACGACATCGCTGCGGCCCAGCAGCTCGCGCAGCGTTCCCACCGATTCCGTGTTGCCGTGGCGCAGCTTGGTGGTGCGGTCGTAGTAGATCACCCGCATTCCCATCGCCTCGGCCAGCGTCGAAAGCTGGCTGCCGATGTTGCCGTAGCCGACGATGCCCAGCACCTTGCCGCGCACCTCGAAGCTGCCGACGGCCGACTTGTCCCAGCCGCCCTCATGCGCTTGCGCCGAGCGCGGCGTGATGCGGCGCAGCAGCATGACGATTTCCCCGATGGTCAGCTCGGCGACGCTGCGGGTGTTGCTGAACGGCGCGTTGAACGCCGGGATGCCCAGCGCGCGGGAGGCTTGCAGGTCCACCTGGTCGGTGCCGATGCAGAAGCAGCCCACCGCCATCAGCGGCCCGGCGCCTGCGAGCACGGCGCTTGAAAGCTGGGTGCGGCTGCGGATGCCGACGATGTGCGCGCCGCGGACGGCCTCAACCAGGGCCGCGCCTTCCAGCGCCTTGGCGTGGCGCTGCACGTCGGTGTAGCCGGCGACGGCGAACAGCTCGGCGGCGCTGGCGCTGATGCCTTCCAGCAGGACGACGCGGGTTTCGGCGCGCGCGAAGGGAGGGTCGGGCAAGATGCGGGGCATGGCAGAGGTTCCTTCGTGGCGCTCGGTAAGCCGAACCGGGACCTGGCGATCCATCGCAGGCTTGCCAAGCCGGGGCGATGCGGGAACAAGCCCCCATGTCGCCGATTGATCCGCCCCGCCCGTCCCTGCGGGCACGCTTGGGCGCGCTGCGCACCTTGCCGCCATTCCTGGCGTTGGTCTGGCGCACCAGCCCCGCGCTCACTTCAGCGACGCTGGCGCTCCGGCTGGTGCGGGCGCTGCTGCCGGTGGCGGTGCTGTTCCTGGGCAAGCTGATTATCGACGAGGTGCTGCACCTGTCGCAGCAACCCGATCACCCGGCCGACGCCGCCGGCTGGATCGCGAGCGGCCTGCTGGGGCGGCTCGCCTTGCTGCTCCTCGCAGAACTGGGCCTGGCGGTGCTGACGGACGTGCTGGGCCGGGTGGTGTCGCTGCTGGACGCGTTGCTGGCCGAGCGGTTCACCAATGCGTCCAGCATCCGGCTGATGCAGCACGCGGCGACGCTCGACCTGGAGGATTTCGAGGACAGCGAGCTGCAGGACAAGCTGGACCGTGCCCGGCGGCAGACCGCGGGGCGCACGACGCTGATCAGCCAGATGTTCGGCCGGGCGCAGGACGTGGTGACGGTGGCGAGCTTCGCCGCCGGGCTTGCGGCCTATGCGCCGTGGCTGATCGTGCTGCTGCTGCTGGCGCTGGTCCCGGCGTTCGTGGGAGAGGCGCATTTCAACGCGCAGGACTATGCCCTGAGCTTCGCCCGCACGACGGAACGGCGGGAACTCGATTACGTGCGGCAGACCGGCGCCAGCACGGAAACGGCGAAAGAGGTCAAGATCTTCGGCCTCAACGACTTCCTGATCGAGCGTTACCGGCAATTGTCGCTGGCCATGCAGGCGGAGAACCGGCAGTTGGCGATACGCCGCGCCGGCTGGGGCGGGGTGTTCGCGGCGCTCGGCACGGTCGGGTATTACGTCGCCTATGCCTACCTCGCGTGGCGGACGGTGAGCGGCGGGTTCAGCATCGGCGACCTCACCTTCCTGGCCGGCTCCTTTCTGCGGCTGCGCGGGCTGCTGGAAGGGCTGCTCACCGGGTTCTCCAACCTGGCCAGCCAGGCGCTTTACCTGGACGACCTGTTCTCCTTTTTCGAGGTGGCGCCGGAAATCCATTCGCCCGCGGAGCCGCGCCCGTTCCCGGCCGCGATCAGCACCGGCTTCGTGTTCGAGGGCGTCGGCTTCCGCTACCCCGGCACCGAGCGCTGGGCCGTCCGCAACCTCAGCTTCACGCTCCACCCCGGCGAAACCCTGGCCCTGGTCGGCGAGAACGGCGCGGGCAAGACTACGTTGGTGAAACTGCTGGCCCGGCTGTACGACCCCGACGAGGGCCGCATCCTGCTGGATGGGCACGACATCCGGGAGTACGACCTGGACGCGCTGCGCGGCAGCATGGGCGTGATCTTCCAGGACTTCGTGCGCTACTACATGACCGCCGCCGACAACATTGCGGTGGGCCGCATCGAGGCGCGCGACGACCGCCGCCGGATCGAGGCCGCCGCCCGCCGCGGCCTGGCCGACGACGTGATCCGCCGCCTGCCCCGGCAATACGAGCAGATGATCGGCCGCCGCTTCCGCAGCGGCATCGAGCTGTCGGGCGGCGAATGGCAGAAGATCGCCATCGCCCGCGCCTACATGCGCGACGCCCCCCTGCTGATCCTCGACGAGCCGACGGCGGCGCTGGATGCCCGGTCCGAGTTCGAGGTGTTCCAGCGGTTCAAGGAACTGAGCGCCGGGCGCACGGCGGTGCTGATCTCCCACCGGTTCAGCAGCGTGCGGATGGCGGACCGCATCCTCGTGATGGCCGGCGGCGAGATCGAGGCGTCTGGAACGCACGAGGCGCTCTTGGCGCAGCACGGGCGCTACGCCGAGTTGTTCGAGTTGCAGGCGGCGGGGTACCGCTAAGCAGGCTCGTGCAGCCCGTGCCACGCTTGGCGGAGAACGCGTAGCGCCATGGGCCGGAACGGCGGTGCGGGCCGAAGGCGGATGGCGCTGAGCCTATCCGCCCTACGATTGTTGTTAAAATGTTATGTTCTTTTAGGCAGAACCCGTCGGCTTTGGAGAGGGAGGAAAGCCTTGACGCTCGTTTTTCTTTACGAATTTGCAATTAATCGTTACTCTAGCGAGCTGGCAGCTAAGGTAGGATGTGATGCGTTTAGTTTTAATCGTTGTTCAGCTCTCATCACTTGCGCTAACTGCTTGTGCTCCACAACCTTACTCAATCTCCTCCTATTCCTCAAGCAGCTACCCAAACCTTTTGGAGAACTTACAAAACAACACCAAATATGAAGCTCACCAAGAAGCCGAAGCAGCTCGGGCGGCAATTGCCTCCAAGACATTGGCACCGTTCACTGTGGCCGCCGCAGAAAACGCGATCCGCGAGGGGCTGCGAGATCCTGAAAGTGCGCGCTTTCGCGAAGTGAAGCGAAACACGTCCACAGGGGCAGTGTGCGGTTATCTTAATGCAAAGAACGCCTATGGAGGCTACGTGGGAGAAGCACCTTTCATCTACTATCATTCAGATAAATACAAAGCACCCCAGGCACTCTCGGGCGAGGATGTGGCTAAAACAGCTACCTTGCCTTACATAGCTGCGTTCTGTCCTACGGACAACACGACCGTTAATGGTGATGGTCCCGTCTCAGAGCCGCGGCGTATACGTGGACGCCGAAACTGATACACCTAATCTGCCGCCACCGCTTGGGCGCCTCGACGTCCGAGCGGGAGACCTTGAACCGGGCAGCCTGCTGCACGAAGCGGCCCCGCTCGGCCATCAGGGCGATGATGGCGCGGTCGAGACGGTCGATGTTGTCCCGAACTTCATCAAGCGAACGCACGTCTATCTCAAATCTCCCGGGTTTGGCGCCATAGGCCGTAAGCGGCGCCAAGCTCCAAGTCTCCATCAATTGACAGGCACCGCCCCGCACGCCGCCAGCAGCCCGCGCAGGTCCTGGATCGCCGGGAACACCTCCTGGTTCTGGTCGCAGCCCTGCCGGTCATGCGCGGCCTGCTCCATTTCCACGATGGCGCGGTCCTCGGCGAAGATGCGCTCGGTGAAGAACACCAGGAACGGCCAGGCCGCCTCGATCAGCCCGGGGATGCGCGGCCGGCGCACCGACAACAGGCCGAAGGTGCGGTTGGTGCGCTGCTCCGCGTCGAGCGGCACATACACGATCCACAGGTCCATCACCGGGATCTCGTCCCCGGCCCAGATCTTCAGCGTTTGATAGGGATACTCGGTCCGGATCGTCATCTTGTCGCGGTTGTTCTCCCATCCGCCGACCCGCTTGGAGCCGAAGATCACGCGCTCGCCCAGCGACTGCCCGCCGCCCTTGCGGGCAAAGGTGTAGTCGATCTCCAGCCAGCCCTCGCCCATCCGGCGGCCGAGGAAGCGCGGGCGGATCTGGCCCATTTGCGCGCGGTGCAGGAACTGATGGTTCATGTCCATCAGGTTCTCGTGCATGAACGTGTAATGGCAGCCGATGGGCTTGCCGAAGCGCCGGGTCTTGTAGGCGGGATCGGCGACGGAGCCGAGAACGGGCAAGGGACGCGACTCGGCCAGGGCGGCATCACCCGGGAAGACGAACACCAGCCCCTCGGCCTCCCGGCACGGATAGGCGCGCACGCCGTTCGGCAAGCGGCCTTTGCCGAGGTAGGGCACGTCGGTGCAGCGGCCGGTCCGGTCATAGGCCCAGCCATGGTAGCAGCAGCGGATCGCCTCGCCGTCCACGACCCCCTTGTGCAGCGGCACCTGGCGGTGGGCGCAACGGTCCTCCAGCGCGAACACGCCGCCGTCCTCCTGCCGCACCAGCACGATCGGCTCACCGGCGAATCGGGTGCCGAGCGCCTGGCCCGGCTTCACCTCGCGCGACCACGCCAGGGGATACCAATGGTCGGGATGCGCGCCGATCCGGCGCAGGTCGGTGCCGGCCAAGGTGTTGGGTCCGTCAAGCATCGCTGTCTCCGCAGTTGCCCGACCATCCGGCTTCATTGCGCTCGCGTCAATGCGAGGCGAACAAATTCCGGCGCTGATCTGCCGGTGCTGGTCCGATGGACGGGACGCCCCATATCGCGGTTCATGCTTGATGCGCCCCGCCCTTCCGCCGTGACCACCGCCATCCTGCCCCGCCCGCCGGTGGCGACGCGGGAACGCTCGCAGGTCGAGGCGTTCTTTGTGCTGCGGCGCAACCCGCTGGAGCTATGGGGCCGCCCAGCCTACGAGCAGGACGTGCTCGGCGGGCGCTTCCTGGGCCGCGAACAATTGATGCTGAACGCGCCCGACGCGATCCGGCATGTGCTGGTGGCGAACCACGAGAACTACGGCCGCAACATCGGCGCGCAGCGCGTGCTGCAGCCGCTGCTGGGCCGCGGCCTGTTCCTGGCGGAGGGCACGGCGTGGCGGCACCAGCGCCGCACCATCGCGCCCGCCATGTCGCCGCGCACCATGCCCGTGCTGGCCCGCCACGTCGTGTCCGCCGTCCGGCATACCGAGGCCGAGCTTGACCGCTTCCTCGGCCAGCCCGTCGTGCTGATGCCGCATCTGCAGCATTTGGCGCTGCACATCGCGGGGCAGTCGATGTTCTCCCTGGAAATGGCCGGGTTCGGCGCCGAGTTGCGGGCGCTGCTCATGGAGTACGCCCGGCGCTTCGCCCAGCCCGGCGCGCTCGACCTGCTGCTGCCGATTTCCATCCCTTCGCCGCTCGACATCGGCCGCGGCGCGTTCCGGGCGGGATGGCTGCGCTTCATCGACCGGCTGATCGACGCCCGCGCCGAGCAGGCGCCGGCGGAGGGCGGGCCGCGCGACCTGCTGGACATGCTGTCCGCCGCCCGCGACCCGGCGACCGGCGCCGGCTTCGGCCGCGCGCAGTTGCGGGACGAGGTCGCGACGATGATCCTGGCCGGGCACGAGACGACGGCGGTGACGCTGTTCTGGGCCTGCTACATCGCCGCCCGGCTGCCGGACCAGCAGGACCGCCTGGCCGCCGAGGCCGCCACGGCCGACTTGTCAGAGGACGGCGCCGCCGGCGCGTTGCGCGCGCTGCCCGCGATTCGCGCCCACGTGGATGAGGCATTGCGGCTGTATCCGCCGGCGTTCCTGATCGTGCGGGAAGCGTTGGGGCCGGACGTGATCGCGGGGCGCCGGGTCGCGGCGGGCACGGTGGTCAGCGTGTCGCCCTGGGTGCTGCACCGGCACCGCAAGCTGTGGGACGACCCGGACCGCTTCGACGCCGACCGCTTCATGCCGGGCGCCGTGCCGCCGGACCGCTACAGCTACATGCCGTTCGGCGCCGGCCCGCGCATCTGCGTCGGCGCGCAGTTCGCGCTGACGGAGGCGGTGCTGGTGCTGGCGCGGCTGCTGCGGCGTTTCCGGATCCGGTTCGCCGGGCGCGGCGCGGTGGTGCCGCGCGGCTTCGTCACGACGCAGCCGGACCGGCCCGTCCATTTCGTCCTGGAACGGCGACTGTAGGCGGCAACGGCGGCGCATCCGGCGGCAGCGGCCTGGCTCCCGGCTCAAGCTCGGTGGTCAGCTCCGCCAGGCGGCGGGCGGAGTGGATGATGTGCTGCAGGGCCGAGCCGGCGTTGGTGAGCATGTGGTCGGTGCTGCCCAGGATGTCCTGCAACAGGGCGTTGAACTCCGCTTGGACCGCTGGCGACATATGCGCCCGGCCGAACGTGACCTCCCCCAGCCACGCCGGCAAGCCCCCAGTAATGTCGAGCTGGTTGCCGATGAAATAGCGCAGGTCGCCGTCGGCCCCGAACACGGGCGAGATGAACAGCAAGTTCCAGAACGCGGCACCGTTCTTGCGGTGGTTCACGATCCACTCGATGCAGCCCTCGCCCGCCTGGACGCAGCGGCCGATGCGGGCGCGGGTGGCCGGGTCGGTGTTGGGTCCTTGCAGGAAACGGCAGTTGCGGCCGACCAGTTCGATGCGGGGGTAGCCCGACAGGGCCTCGAACGCCGCGTTCACCGCGACCAACGGCAGGTCGGGCAGCCGGGCGTCGCTGAGCGCCATGGGTTCCGTGCTGTTGGCGACCGCCGCCAGGAGCGCCGTCTCCATCCTGTCCTGCTCAGCCATATGTGCCGCCTCCGCTGCCAACCATGCCCCCGACGCCGGGACAAAGCCAGTCAGCCGTGACGGTTGCGCCAAATTTCGATGGCTTGCCCATCAGCCTGTTCGGGCGCCGTGCCCAAGGCGATCAGCCCCAGGGCCACGGTGGCGACGGCCGTGGCGGCGCCCGGGCCGTCCGCGCCGCGCCAGACGGCGGCAAACTCGGCATCGCCGCCGCTGTTGGGCGATGGCGATGAGGGCAGGATGGCCTCACCCTGGCCCTGCGCGCGGTCGAACCAATGCGCGGCCACGGCCTTGGCCGGGGTGCGCTCGGCCTCCCCGCCGCCGCCCTTGACGACGACCAAGCGGCGGCGGCCCAGCAGGTCCGCGGCCGCGAGGTGCAGCGCGATGTAAGCGGGATGGAACACCCCGTCCACGCCGGCCCGGGCATCGAACGGGTTGAGCAGCCGCGCCGCCGTGTTGAGCGGCGAGCGCAGGCCGAGCAGGCGCCGCAGGTCCAGCAACGCCTTGAGTTCCGGACTGAGCGCTTCGAGCGGCAGGTAGGCGAACCCCGTTTCGCCGAGCTGGTCCGCGGCCTCCGCGCGGTCGCGGGCTGGGCGCAAACCGAGCGCCCCCAAGCCTTCCGGAACCGTCGTGCCGCGGGAGAACTCGTTGGTCCCGTGCATCAGCACCCGATGCCCGGCGCGGGCCAGCGCCAAGGCGGCCAGCAGGAACCAGGGCGCGTCGCGCGTCCGCCCGGCCCCATACGACGGCCAATCCAGGTCCACCGGGGCCACCCCCGCCGGCAGGCCCGCCCCCATATGCGCCCGGGCGGCATCGACCAGCCCGGCCATCTCCGCCGGGTCCTCGCCGCGGTAGCGCAGCAGCATCAGGAACGCGCCGACCTGGTGCGGGTCGGCCTCGCCGTCCAGCACGGTGGACAGGGCATCCCGCGCTTCCTCCCGCGTGAGCGCCCGCGACCGCCCGGGGCCGCGGCCCAGGATGCGGACAAAGGCGGCGAAGCGGTGCTCCTCGGGCGTTGCCGCGGGGTCAGGCCGCAAGATCGTTCTCGACCGCCGGGGCGCCCGACGCGGCATCCGCCATGGCGACCACCGCGCCGATCAGCACCAAGGTCGGCCCGTCCAGCCCGGCGGCGGCGACCGCATCGGCGATGCCGGCGAGCGTGCCGGGCATCCGGCGCTCGTGGGCAAGGGTCGCGTTCTCCACCGCGATGGCCGGCGTGTCGGGCGCCATGCCGGCGGCCAGCAGCCGCGCCGCCAGCAGCGGCAAGGTGCGGACGCCCATATAGACCGCAAGCGTGCCGCCCGCGCGGGCCAGCGCCGTCCAGTCATGCTCGGGCAGCCGGTCGTCACTGCCATGCGCCGTGATCAGGTGCAGGCTGCGCGACGCGCCGCGGTGGGTCAGCGGGATGCCGAGCCGGGCCGCGGTCGCCAGCGCCGCGGTGATGCCGGGCACGACCTCCGTAGGCACGCCGGCGGCGCGCAGGCTTTCCAACTCCTCCCCGCCCCGGCCGAACACGAAGGGGTCGCCGCCCTTCAAGCGCACGACGTGGCGGCCGGCCTGGGCATGGCGCACGATCAGGGCGTTGATGGCCCCTTGCGCCAAGGCGTGCCGGCCGCAGCGCTTGCCCACGTCGATCCGCCGCGCGCCGGGCCGGATCAGCGCCAGCACCTCGGGACCGATCAGCTTGTCGTACATGACAACATCGGCGTCCCGGATCGCCTCCACGGCGCGCACCGTCAGCAGGCCCGCGTCGCCCGGCCCGGCGCCGACCAAGGTGGCCCGTCCGGTCCGGGCCGAGGCCTTGGGCAGCGCGCCGACCATGATTCCCCGTGCCGCCGCCGCTTGGTGGGCCGGCCCGGGCGCTGCGACGCACAGCCGCACGCCGTCGAGGTCGCCCGGGTCGAAAGCCCGGCGATCCAGTTGCAACCGGCCCTCCGCCGCCAAGGCCAGCGTGCCCGCGTCGGGCGCCGGGTTGACGACGTGCAGCGCCGCGCCTTGGCGCAGCAGGTAATCGGCCGCCGCCTCGTTCCCACCCACCAGCAGCACGCGCAAGTCATGGAGGCCGAGCGTGAAGGGTGCTGGGTCAAGCAGCGAATCGGTGGGCATCACGCAATCTCCTCAGCATAGGCACGCGGAAGCCCCGGCACTGCGGGGTCCACAGCCGCTGCCCGGGCCGTAGATGGGCACGCCGGCCGGTTTCCGCCAGGAACCAGCCGGCATGGAGTATCCCATCCGCGATTAGGCAAGCAAAACTCATACCAAGTAGTAGGCTGCACCTTTATGCAACCGTTCCGCGGAGCGTTCCGTTCCTTGCCCAACAAAGCGGCACTTGCCTGGCAGGCCGACGGGTGGACAGCGGGCGGGACAGCGCGATACAGCACGCGCCATGGCCCGACGCTTGGCATCTCTGCTGGCCGCCCTTTGGCTCACTGGATGCAGCGTCGCCCGCTTCGACATCCCCGGCGCTGGCGGCGACGAGGCCGCCTATGCCGACCGGCACCCCTACTACGCCGAGTACTGCGCCCTGTCGCAGATCAAGAAGAAGCCCGGCTTCGGCGCGGACATCCGGGGGCAGATCGGCGGGCACGCCGTGTTCTACCTCAACGGCGCTTGCCGGGTCGCCGGCCTGGCCTACCCGGTGCTGGAAGTCTGCGACGGAGCGGGCGGCCAGCCGCCGGACGGCGTGGGCCTGAGCATGAACGCGCATTTCGTCAACGCGAAATGGGTGGCGACGCCGGGCCGCGAGTTCTTCTTCCACGGCGGCCTGCCGCCGGACGCGCCGGTGACGCGCGAGACCTACGCCCGGGTGCAGGCAGAAGCGAAGCGCCTCCGCATCTACGAGGGCATCGTTTTCCACCCCTGGGTGTTCGCCACCGTGCCGCCGGGCTGGGCGGCGGAGGACACGAAGTACGAGGTTTCGGTTGCGACCGACTACGCCATCAGCCTCGGACGCGGTCGTTACTGCGCCCGCGTGCCGGTCAGCCGGGCGCAGATGGCGGCCATGGTGGCGTTCCTCAACGAGCAGAACGCGCCGTATCGCAGCGGGGCGCAGGAGTTCGAGTGGGACGTGTTCACCGACAACTGCATCCACCTGGCGCACAACGCGCTGGCCGTGGCCGGGCTTTGGGCGCCGTGGCGCATCCACCGCCCGTTCCTGGTCTCGGTGTTCGACTTTCCCACGCCGAAGAACGAGTTCGTCAACCTGATGCGCCGCGCCAACGACCGGCGCTTGCTGGACCTGGCGCAGGCCTACCGCGACCCGGCTGCCCGGCGCTCGCTGGCCGAGTACGGCCGCCTGCCGGTCGGGCCGGGCGTGCTGGCCGAGTCGCGCGGGCCGCAGCGGCCGAACAAGGTGTATGACACCGACCTCAAGCTGATCTTCTACGACGCCCCGCCGTTCGGCCCGTACCAGGGCTGGTTCGACGCGATCTTCAGCGACCCCGCCATGTTGGACATCGACCGGAACGAGGCGGCGTTCGCCGCGGCCTACCGGGACGCCGAAGCCGACCGCCAGCCGCTCGGATGGTGGCAGGAACGGCCGCCCTACGCGCAAGATCCGGCGTTCCCGGCGTTCTATGACAAATTCTACCAAGCCGTGGCCGAGGAGCGCATACGGTTGCGGGGCATGGGACAGCAGCGGCCCGCGGCCAGGCTGGACTGACGCCTCGCTCGTTGCCCGTCGTTAAGCCTTTACTTCATCCTGGCGCGCCAGGATGTTGCGGCGCGCGGCAACACGGCTATGATCGATACAGGAGCGAACGTGAGCGAACTCAAGGCCGATCCCGTGCTGAACACCCAAAACCAGACCGCATCCGAGCGGGCCGTGGCCGAGCTGCTGGTCAACGCGCTGCAGCTTGAGGTCGCGGCGGACAGCATCGACCCGGACATGCGGCTGTTCGGGGAGGGCTTGGGCCTGGACTCGATTGACGCGCTGGAGCTGGCCCTGGCCATCACCCGCGCGTATGGCTTCGAGTTGCGGTCGGATGACGGGCGCAACCACCAGATCTTCGCCTCGCTCCGGAGCCTGACCAGCCATATCGAGGCCCACCGAACCCGGTAGAGGTGGCCCGCGTGACGGCCTCCGTGACAAACCCCGACCTCCAGCCGCTAACCGACCGGGCGTCGGATGCGGTGTTGTTCCACCATGGCGGCCGGCCGGTGACGGCTGCCGCCTTCCTGCATGACGCGCTGACCTTGGCGGGAACGCTGCCGGACGCCGGGCACATGGTCAACCTGTGCCGCGACCGCTACGCCTTTGCCGTCGCCTTTGCCGCGGCGCTGCTCCGCCGCCAACCTTGCCTGCTGACGGGAGACCAGTCGGAGGCCGCGCTGGCGGCGCTGGCTGAGCGGTTCCCCGACGCCTATGCCGCCGCCGAGGACCCCGGCGCCAACCCGCTCCCCACCTGCCTTGTGCGCCCGGTCGGCAAAGCCCCCGCCACGGCGCCGCAGGTTCCGCCCATCTCCGCGCGCCAGCTTGCCGCGGTCGTGTTCACCTCCGGCAGCACCGGCGCGCCGGTCCCGCACAACAAGCTGTGGGGCGCGTTGGTCGCCCGCAGCCGGGCCGCAGCCGCCCAGTTCGCGCTCGACGCGGCCTGCCCGAGCACAATCGTCGGCACCGTGCCGCCGCAGCACATGTACGGTTTCGAGCTGACGGTGCTGCTGCCGCTTCATGCGCCCGCCGCAAGCTGGTGCGGCCCGGCCTTCTACCCCGGCGACGTGCACGCCGCGCTGTCCGCCGCGCCGGCCCCGCGGGTCCTGGTCACGACGCCTTTGCAGATCCGCGCCCTGCTGCGCGCCGGCACCGGCCTGCCGCCCTTGCAGGCCGCGATCTCCGCCACCGCGCTGCTGGACCGTGATCTCGCCGCCGAGGCGGAACGGCGCTGGCAGGCGCCGATGCTGGAAATCTTCGGCGCCACGGAGGTCGGCTCCGTCGCCAGCCGCCGCACGGTGGACGGCAACGCCTGGGCCGCTTACCCGGGCGTCGCGGTGCAACAGGACGCGGACGCGGCGACGGTCTCGGCGCCCTGGGCCGAACCCGTGGCGCTGGCCGACCACCTCGAGGCCCTGGATGCGCGGCGCTTCCGGCTGCTTGGGCGGCGGACCGACCTGGTGAAGCTTGGGGGACGCCGCGCGTCGCTGTCCGGGCTGAACCGCATCCTTCTCGCGCTGGACGGTGTGGCGGACGGGGTGTTCGTGGTGCCGGGCGACTTGGAGCAGCGCGCCACCGCGCGGCTCATGGCGGTGGTGGTGGCGCCCCGGCGCAGCCCGGACAGCATCTTGGCGGAGCTGCGCGGCCGGGTCGATCCGCTGTTCCTGCCGCGCCGTGTGGTGTGCGTGGACGCGCTGCCGCGGAACGAACTCGGCAAGCTGCCCCAGGGGGCGCTGCTGGCGCTGCTGGCCCGGCACGACGTGCCCGCCTGATGCACCCGGTCGGCGGGTTCCGCATCCCGGAGGACCACCCGAGCCTGCCGGGCCACTTCCCGGGGCGGCCGGTCGTGCCCGGCGTGGTCCTGCTGGACGCGGCCTTCGCGCTGATCCTGGCGCAGCGGCCGGGCCGCGGCGTGGTCGGCGTCCCGTCGGTCAAGTTCACCCAGCCGGTGCGGCCCGGGCAGGACGTGCTCGTGTCCTGCGACGCCGGCGGCGACCGGATCGCGTTTGCCTGCACGGTCGAGGGACGGCCGGTGCTGCATGGATCGGTTGCGCTGGGCGCCCGGCCATGACCCCGGCTGCCGCCTGGGCTGCGCAGCCGGAGCGGGGCAGCGGGACCCTGCTGCGCGCGGCGCTGTGGTGCACGTTGCGCGCCGGGTGGCCGCTGGGCCGGATGCTGGTGCTGCCGGTGACGGCGTGGTTCCTCCTGACCTCCGGCCGTGCCCGGGCGGCGTCGCGGGACTACCTGTGTCGCGCGCTCGGCCGTCCAGCCCGGGGGCGCGACGTGGCGCGGCACTTCCACACCTTCGCCTGCGCCGTGCTGGAACGCGTGTTCCTGCTCGCGGGCCGGCCCCGCGGCTTCCGCATCGACACCGAAGGGCTGGAGCATTTGGCCGCCATCGTCGCGGGCGGGCGAGGCTGCATCTTGCTCGGCGCGCATCTCGGCAGCTTCGAGGTGCTGCGCGCCGTTGGGGGCGCCTGCCCGGTGCCGGTTTGGGCGCTGATGTTCCGCCGCAACGCGGGCGCGCTCACCGCGCTGCTGGATCGGCTGGCCCCGGACCTGTGCCGCCGGGTCCTGGAAATCGGCGACCCCGCCAGCATGATCCGCGCCCATGAGTGCGTGGCGCGCGGCGAGATCGTCGGCATTCTGGCCGACCGCTCGCCGTCCGGGCAGCGCCGGGTCCTGGCGCCGTTCCTCGGCAGCCCGGCGGCGTTCCCGGCGGGGCCGTTCATCCTTGCCTCCACCCTCGCCGCTCCCGTGCTGCTGTTCCACGGGGTCCGGACGGGTCCGCGGCGCTACGCCGTGCGGTTCGAGCCGTTCGCCGAGCGCGTCGTGCTGCGCCGGGCCAGCCGGACGGCGGACCTCCATGACTATGCCGCCCGCTTCGCCGCGGCGCTGGAGCAGGCGTGCCGGGCGCATCCGTTCAATTGGTTCAACTTTTACCCGTTCTGGGAACTGCCTGATGGATCCTCGACTTCTGCCGCGCCGGAGCTTGCCGGGCTTGCTGGCGCTGCTCGCGCCGTGCGGGGCTTGGGGAGCGGACGCGGCTGATGGCCTCGACCTCCCGGCGCTGATGGCAGGCCTGGCCGCGGTGCCAGAGCGCCGCGCCACGTTCCAGGAAACCCGGCGCTTCGCGGCGCTCGATCAGCCGCTGCTCAGCACCGGTCGCCTGCTGTATCGCCGCCCCGGCTACTTTTCCAAGACGACCGATTGGCCGCAGCCCGAAACCCTGGTGGTCGATGGCGCCCGGCTGGTGCTGACCGCGGGGAACGAGGCGCCGCGGGTGCTGGACCTCGGCGCCGTGCCGGAGCTGCGCACGCTGGTGGACGCGATCCGCGGCCCGCTGGCGGGGGACTTGGCCGCGCTGCGCCGGGCGTTCAGCGTGACGGCGGCCGGGGCCGTGGACGGCTGGACGCTCGGCCTCGTGCCGCTCGACCCGCGCGCTGCCCGCCTGCTTCGGCAAGCCGAGGTGTCGGGGCGGGGACCAGAGGTGCTGGCGGTGCGGCTGGTGCAGGCGAACGGCGACGAGCAGCGGATGGCCATCCGGCCGCTGCCCTGATGCGCCGCGCCGTCCCGGTGCTGGGCGCGCTGCTGGCGGCCGGGCTGCTGCTCGCGGCGGCGCTGAGCGCCATCACCGTCCGCACCGACATGGCGGACTTCTTGCCGCAGGACGGGACGGAGGCCGCGCGGCTGGTCATGCAGGAAGCGCGGGCCGGCACCGCCACCGGCCTGATCCTGCTGGGGATCGAGGACGCGCCCACCGCCGAGCTTTCCCGCATCAGCACCGCCCTGGCGGCGGGCCTGCGCGAGTCCGGGCTGTTCAGCGTCGTGGCCGGTGGCCAGGCGGCGCTTGCGGACACGGAGGGGACCGACCTGTTCGCCCGGCGCTACCTGCTGGCGCCGGCGGACTTCGACACGCCCTCCCTGCGCCGCGGGTTGGAGGACTTGCTGCGCCAGCTTCGCTCGTCCACCGCGCCGCTCGCCGCCCAGTTCGGCCTGGCCGATCCGCCGGGCGCGTTCGGGGCGCTGCTGCGGAGCTGGATCGGCAGCAGCCAGGTTCGCACGGTGGACGGCGCGTGGTTCGCGCCGTCAACCGTTCCTGGCCGCGACCGGGCGTTGCTGCTGGCCCGCACCCGGGCCGGCGGCATGGATGTGCCGGCGCAGGAAACCGCGACCGCCGCTATCGAAGCCGCGTTTCGCGCCGCAAACCCCGGCCCGGCCCAACTGCTGATCGCCGGACCCGCGGTGTTCGCGCGGGACGCGGCCCGGGCGATCAAGGGCGACGTGCACCGCATCGCCACCGTGTCCACGGCGCTGGTCATCCTGCTGCTGTGGTGGCGGTTCCGCTCGCCGCTGGTGATCGCGGCCATTGCGGCACCCGTGGTGCTCAGCGTCGCCGTCGCGGCCGTCGCGGTGCAGGCCGCTTACGGCGCGGTGCATGGCGTGGCGTTGGGGTTCGGCGCGACCATGCTGGGCGTGTCGGTGGATTACCCCGTCCTGATGATCGGCCACCGCAAGCGCGGCGAGCCGGCCGCCGCGACCCGCGCCCGGATCGGCCCGGCCTTCGTCCTGGCGGTGGTGACGGCGGTGCTGGGCCTTTCGGCCATGGTGCTTTCGGGGTTTCCGGGCCTGGCGCAGCTTGGGGTGTTCGCCACAGTCGGGCTGGCGACGGCCGCGGCTGCCACCTGGTGGCTGCTGCCCCGGTTGATCGTTGCCGCCAACCTGGCGCCCGTCGCCGCCGGCAACCCGGCCTGGCTCGGCCGAGTCGAGCGGCTGCGGCGGGGGCGGCTGCTCGGCCTCCTTCCCGTGCTCGCCGCGGCCGGCTGGCTGCTCGCCGTGGGCGGCCCGGCGTGGGAGGGCGACCTTGCCAACCTCAGCCCGGTGCCGGCGGCGTCCCGCGCGCTCGACGCGGAGCTGCGCGCGGCGCTCGGCGCCCCCGATGTCGGGCAGCTCCTGATCCTGCGCGGCCGGGACCCGGAAACGGTGCTGACGGCCCAGGAAGCGTTGGCGCCGCTGCTCGGCCAGTTGCGGAGCGAAGGCGTGATCGGCGGTGCCGAGTACGCCGCCCGCCTGCTTCCCAGCGCCGCCCTACAGGCCGCCCGCATCGCCGCCTTGCCGGACCCCGGCACCCTGGCGGCGCGGCTCGATCAAGCGCGCGACGGCCTGCCGTTCCGGCCCGGCGCGTTCCAACCTTTCCTCGATGCGGTCGCCGCGTCGCGCGGCATGGCCCCACTGCGGCCCGAAGACCTGGCCGGCAGTCCCCTCGCCACCCGGCTTGACCCGCTGCTGTATCCGCGGGACGGCACTTGGCAGGGGCCGGTCGTCCTGCAGGGCGTGCGCGACCCCGCGCGCCTCGCCGCAAGCCTTGGGGGACAAAACGCCGTTTACGTCGATATGCGGACGGAGCTGGGCGGCATCCTGTCCGGCTACACGGCGCAAGCCTGGCGCTGGCTGGGCTGGAGCGGGCTGGCGGTGCTGGCCGTGCTCGCGCTGGGCTTGCGCGATCCCGTGCGGGTGCTGCGGGTGCTGGGCGCGGTCGGGGCGGCGCTGCTGGTGACGGTGGCCGGGCTGACCGCCGCGGGGGTGCGGCTGTCGCTCATCCATTTGGTGGCGCTGCAGCTTGTGGCCGGAGTCGGCCTGGACTACGCGCTGTTCTTCGCCCGCCGTCCGCTCGATGCGGAGGAACGCGCCCGGACGCTGCGCACCTTGGTGACGTGCAACGGCATGACCCTGTTGACGTTCGGCCTGCTGGCGGCTTGCCAGACACCGCTTCTGCGCGACATTGGGGTGACGGTCGCCACCGGCGCGCTGCTGGCGATGGCGTTCTCCTTTCTGTTCGCGGGCCAGTCGCCCACTGAGGGCCTTTCACGATGACCGAGCCGCTTGTCCTGACCGCCTGCACCGTCGTGAGTGCCGCCGGGCGGGGCGCCCTCGCGCATCGTGACGCCCTGCTCAGCCGGACGAGCGGCCTCCAGCCCAACGACTTCGATCCGGGCCTCGGCGGCTGGATCGGCCGCGTGGGGGGGACCGAGGCGCACGCGCTGCCGCCCGCGATGGCCGGCTTCGATTGCCGCAACAACCGCCTGGCCGACATGGCGCTGCGCACCGACGGGTTCGCCGAGGCCGTCGCGGAAGCCCGGGACGAGTACGGCGCAGACCGCATCGCCGTGGTGCTCGGCACCAGCACCAGCGGCGTTTCCGCGGCCGAGGACGCCTACCGCCGCCGCGGCGGCGACGGCCCCTTGCCCGCCGGGTTCAACTACGACCATACGCAGGACCTATTCTCGCTCGGCAGCTACGTCCGCGCCGTGCTCGGGCTGCGCGGCCCGGCCTTCGTGGTGTCCACCGCCTGCGCGTCCAGCGCGCGCTGCTTCATGGACGCGGAGCAGCTCATCCGTACGGGGGTGTGCGATGCGGCCGTGGTGGGTGGCGCGGACAGCCTGTGCCGCATGACGCTGCACGGCTTCGCGGCGCTGGAGCTGCTGTCCCCCACGCCCTGCCGCCCCTGCGCCGCCGACCGCGCCGGCATCTCCATCGGCGAGGCCGCGGGCTTTGCCCTGTTGGAACGCGCCGACGCCCGGCGGCGGGACGGCCGCACGGCGCCCCGCCCGGCGCTGCTCGGGGCCGGGGCCAGCAGCGACGGCCACCACATGTCGCACCCGCACCCGGAGGGCGTCGGCGCGGCCGGCGCGATGCGGCAGGCACTGCGCCGCGCCGGGCTGGCGCCGGGGGACGTGGACTGGATCAACCTGCACGGCACCGGCACCCGGGCAAACGACGCGGCGGAGGACCTGGCGGTGGCGGGCGTGTTCGGCGACGGCGTGCCGTGCAGCTCCACCAAAGGCTGGACCGGCCATACGCTCGGCGCGTGCGGCATCCTGGAAGCGGTGATGGCCGGGGAGTGCATGGCGGGCGGCTTCGTCGCCGGGTGTCTCGGCATCGACGCGCCCGACCCGGCCTTTCGTGCGCAGGTGGCGGTCGGCACCCTGGACCGCCCGGTGCGGAACGTGGTCAGCAACTCCTTCGGCTTCGGCGGCGCCAATTGCAGCTTGGTTCTCGGCCTGCTGCGTTGAACCGGCAGCGAAGCGGCCTTGCTGCCGGCATCGTCGGCGTGTCGGTTTGGGGTCCGGGGCTGGAAGGATGGGACGCGAGCCGGCCCATCCTGGCGGGCGCCAAGCCGTATGATCCGTGCCACTTACCGCCGCCCGCGCCCGCAATCCTGGCCTCAACCGAACGGCGGCGCACCGGACCCGTCGTGCGTCTGGCCCTGACCGTGGCGCATGAGGCCGCCCAGGACGCTGCATCGTCGTCCGGGCTGCCGCCCGGCAGTTTGCGCTGCGTGTTCGGCAGCAGCAACGGCGACGGCGTGGTGGTCGGCAGCATCCTGGAGGCGCTGGCGGGCGTGGAAGGCACGGAGCGCGTGGTGTCGCCCACCGCGTTCGGCAACTCGGTGCACAACGCCGCCGCCGGCTACTGGTCCATCGCGACCGCGGGGCGGCAGCCGGCGACATGCCTGGGCGCCCATGACTGGACCTGGGCGGCGGCGCTGCTGAAAGCGATGGCGGAGGTGGCGGCGGATGGCGAGGCGGCGCTGCTGTGCTGCTACGACCATCCCTTGCCGACGCCGCTCGCGGCGCTGCGCCCGACGGCGTTCGCGTTCGGCGCGGGGCTGGTGCTGGCGCCGCTGGGCGTGGGCCGGCCGATGGCGACCATCCGGGTCGGCTACGATGCGGCCCCGCCGGCGCCGGGCGCGTGGACGCCGCGCAACCCGGCGCTGCACGCGCTGGCTGCTGGCAACGCCGTTGCGCAGTCCTTGCGGCTGCTGGAAACGCTGGCGCTCCGGGAGTCGGATCGGCACGCGGTTCCCTACCTCGACGGGCGGCTCGACATCGAGTTGGACGAGGCCGGATGAGCGACGCGCGTGCCATCGACATCGCCGCGCTGGTCCCCCATGCCGGCGCCATGGTGCTGCTGGACCGGGTGGAAGCGTGGGACGCAGACGGCATCCTGTGCCGGGCGCGGTCGCACCTGGACCCGGCGAACCCGCTGCGGAGGGATGGGCGGCTTTCGGCGTGCTGCGGCCTGGAATACGCGCTGCAGGCGGCGGCATTGCACGGCGCGCTGATGGCCGGAGGCGTGGCGCAGCGGGCCGGCTACGTCGCGGCGCTGCGCGGCGTGACGCTGCGGGTTGAGCGGCTTGATACGGCAACGTTCGGCGAGCTGCGCGTCGCAGCCCGGCTGGAACGGCAGGAGGCGGTTGGCATCATCTACGCCCTCGCCGTGGAGGCCGCCGACCGCACGCCGCTGCTGTCCGGGCGCGCCACGGTTGCACTGCCCGCATGAAGCGCGCCCTCGTCACCGGCGGCGCCAGCCCGTTGGGCGCCGCGATCTGCCGCGGCCTCGCGGCGGAGGGCCTGCACGTCGTGATCCACGCCCACGCCGGCCTGCCCCGCGCCGAGGCGCTGGCCGCCGAGATCGTCGGCGGCGGCGGCTCGGCAGAGGCCATGTCCTGCGACCTTTCGGACTTCGCCGCGACCGAGACGGTTATGCAGGGCGTGCTGTCGCGCGGCGTGCCGCAGGTGGTGGTGCACAACGCCGGCACCCATGCCGACGTGCCGATGGCGGGCATGAGCACCGCACAGTGGCAGGGCGTGCTCGACGTGTCGCTCGGCGGGTTCTTCGGCACGGTCCGGCCGCTGCTGCTGCCGATGATGGCGACCCGGTGGGGCCGGATCATCGCCGTGTCGTCCGTCTCGGCGCTGCTGGGCAACCGCGGGCAGGTCAACTACGCCGCCGCCAAGGCCGGGCTGATCGGCGCCGTGAAGTCCCTGTCGTGCGAGGTCGCGAGCCGCGGGGTCACGGTGAACGCCGTCGCGCCCGGCATCATCGCCTCGCCCGCCGCGGACGCGGCGGTGAGCGCCGAGCGCATCGCGGCGGTGGTGCCGATGAAGCGCGCCGGCCGGCCGGAGGAGGTGGCGGACCTCGTTGCCTTTCTGGCGTCCGACCGTGCCGGCTACATCACGGGGCAATGCGTCTCGATCAATGGCGGAATGACTTGACGGGCGCGGCGGCGGCGCGACAGGGTGGCCGGGAAGGAGGGCGCCCGGCATGACGGATCAGACCCAAGAATGCGACGTGCTGATCATCGGCGGCGGCCCGGCCGGGTCCACCGCGGCGGCGCTGCTGGCGGAGCGCGGGCGGGATGTCGTGCTGCTGGAAAAGGAGGCGCATCCGCGGTTCCACATCGGCGAGTCGTTGCTGCCGCGCAACACCGCCCTGTTCGACCGGCTCGGCCTGCGCGAGCAGGTCGCCGCCATCGGCGTGCACAAGCCCGGCGCCGAGTTCGTGTCCGACGCCACCGGGCAAAGCGTGCATTTCGCCTTCGCGCTCGGCCTCGACAAGCAATACACCTATTCTTGGCAGGTCCGCCGGGCCGAGTTCGATGAACTGCTGTTCCGCACTGCCTGCTCCCGCGGCGCCCGCACGGAGGAGAACACCCGCGTCACCGAGATGCAGTTCGCTCCGCCGGGCGGACGGGCGCAGGTGACGGCGGCCGGGCCGGACGGCGGGCTGCGCCGCTATGCGCCGCGCTTCGTGCTGGATGCTTCTGGCCGCGACACGTTCCTCGCGGGCAAGCTCCGCACCAAGGAAAGCAACAAGCACAACACGACCGCCGCCCTTTACGCGCATTTCCGCGGCGTCGAGCGGCGCGGCGGGGAGCTTGAGGGCTACATCACCGTGCACCTGGCCGAGGACGGCTGGTTCTGGATGATCCCGCTGCCGGACGACGTGATGAGCGTCGGCTTCGTGGGCGACCAATCGGCGTTCAAGGGCCGCCGCGGCACGCCGCACGACTTGTTCATGGAGCGCATCGACACCAGCCCGACCGTCAGCGCCCGGATGCGCCAGGCCGAACTGCTGTCGGAGGTGGCCAGCACCGGCAACTACTCGTACCGCTCCACGGCCGCCTGGGGCGAGGGCTACATGATGATCGGCGATGCGTTCGGCTTCGTGGACCCCGTGTTCTCCTCCGGCGTGCTGCTGGCGATGACGGCCGGCGACCTGGGCGCCGACGTGGCCGACGCCTGGCTCGACAACCCGGCCGCCGGGCGGGCGCGCGCGCGGCGGGTGGAGCGCGACGTGACGCACGCCATGCACCGCATCAGTTGGCTGATCTACCGCATCAACACCCCGGCGCTGCGCCACCTGTTCATGGCGCCGAAAAACGTGCTGCGGATGCGCGACGGGCTGGTGAGCCTGCTGGCCGGCAACCTGCGGGGAAGCTGGGGGTCCATGATCCCCGTGCTGGCGTTCAAGGGGGTATTCTACGCGATGTCGCTGGCGATGCGCCTGGGCCTGCGTCCCGCGCCGCCCGCGGCGCCTGTCCGGCTCGCCCCGGCGGAGTAGGCCCAGCCGGCGGGTAACGCGCCGCTGTTCCTCAGTCCAAGCCAGACACGCTTCGGTTGTGGGCCTGTCCTGGTTATGCGTGCATTTGCAGAAATTGCCGTGTTAGCGTCCGCACAGAGGCCGAAGCGGCCCATGCCTTCGGCTCTCCTGCGCAATCAGTCGTGGGCACAAGGAGGAAACATGTCGGACCTTTCCATGACGGCCCATGGGGTTGCACTGCCCAGCCCGGTCGTGCGGCGGATCGGCTTTGCCGATGTTCAGGCGGCGCTCGCCGAGGGCTGGCGGGACTTCCTCGCCATCCCCACGCAGTTGGTGTTCCTGTGCATCCTTTACCCGATCATCGGGCTGGTGTCAGCGCGGGTCGCGGTTGGCAACAACCTGCTGCCGCTGGCCTTCCCGCTGGTCGCCGGTTTCGCGCTGGTCGGGCCGGTGCTGGCGGTTGGGCTGTATGAACTCAGCCGGCGGCGGGAGGCCGGCTTGCCGGTGTCCTGGCTCAACGCCTTCGACGTGCTGCGCAACCCGGCCATGCTCTCGGTCACTGTGCTTGGCGGTGTGCTGTTCGTCATCTTCTTCGCATGGCTCGGCGCCGCGCGGGCGATCTACGCCCTGACGGTCGGGGGCGAGGCGCCGTCCGCGGTGGGCGACTTCATCGGGACGATCCAGGCGTCGCCCCATGCGTGGCAGTTGCTGGTGGTCGGCAACGCCGTGGGCTTCCTGTTCGCGCTGCTGGTGCTGACGATTGCCGCGGTGTCGTTCCCGCTGCTGCTGGACCGCAACGTGAGTCCTATGGTCGCCGTGCAAACCTCGGTGCGGGCGGTGGCGGCCAACCCCGGGACCATGCTGGCTTGGGGCTTCATCGTTGCCGTGGTGCTGTTTCTTGGCTGCTTGCCGCTGTTCGTCGGGCTTGCGGTCGCCATGCCGGTGCTGGGTCATGCGACGTGGCACCTGTATCGCCGCGTGGTGGCGCCGGGCTGACCCGGGCCGCCAGGGGCCGGCTGGTAGCGGCGGACAGATTTGAACTGCCGACCAAGGGATTATGATTCCCCTGCTCTACCACTGAGCTACGCCGCCGGGCCGGGCGGGGGATATGCCCCAGCGCGGTTCAGGCGTCAATCGGGGATGTCGGCCCGCTCGATGAAGCCGCCGCCGAGAACGCGGTCCCCGTCGTAAAATACACAGGCCTGGCCCGGCGCGGCCAGCGCCGGCGTGTCGAGCCGCACGATGGCGTCGTCCTCGGTCGCCACCACCGCCACCGGCTGTGGCGCTTCCCGCGCCCGCAGCTTGGCCGTGCAGCGCAGGGGCGCCAGGGGCGGATCGACCAGCCAGTTGACCTCACGCAAGCGAATGCGGTCGCTGCCGGCCGTGCGCGGCCCCACCACGACGCGCCGCCGCCCCGCATCCACCGCCAGCACGGCCTGGCGCTGCCCGGCGTCGAACGACGCGGCGCCCAGCGTCCTCTGCTGGCCCACAGTGTAGCGCCCCACGCCGGCGTGCTGTCCCAGCACCCGGCCATCCCGGCTCACGATGTCGCCCGCCTCGCCGGCCTCCGGGCGCAGCCGGGCCACCAGATCGGCATAGGACCCCTGAGGCACGAAGCAGATGTCCTGGCTGTCCGGCTTGGCCGCGACCGCCAAGCCGAGCCGGGCGGCATGGCCCCGCACCGCATCCTTGCCGGGCATGTCGCCGAGCGGGAAGCGTGAAAACGCAAGCTGGTCGCGGGTGGTGGCGAACAGGAACCAGCTTTGGTCACGCGCCGGATCGGCGGCGCGGTGCAGTTCCGGCCCGCCGGCACCTTCGACGCGCCGCACGTAATGCCCGGTCGCCATTGCCCCCGCGCCGAGGTCGCGCGCCAGGGCGAGCAAGTCCGTGAACTTCACCGACATGTTGCAGCGGACGCAGGGCACCGGTGTTTGCCCGGCGGCGTAGCTGTCCGCAAAGTCGCCGATCACCGCACTTCGGAACCGGGCCTGCGCATCGATTACGTAATGCGGGATGCCGAGGCGGTCGGCCACGTCCCGCGCATCATGGATGTCCTGCCCGGCGCAGCACGCGCCCCGGCGGCCGGTGGCCGCGCCGTGGTCGTAAAGCTGCAAGGTGACGCCGATCACCTCATGCCCGGCCTCATGCAGCAGCCCGGCGACCACGCTGCTGTCCACGCCGCCGGACATCGCGGCGACGATACGCATGTTGCCGCTCCCTAACCCTGCGCGTTGCGCGTCGCGGCCGGAAGCTTGACCACCAGCCCGTCCAGCGCCGCCGTCATGACGATCTGGCAGCCGAGGCGGGAGGTCTCCTCCAGGCCGAACGCCAGGTCGAGCATGTCCTCCTCGTCCTCCGTTGGCTTGGCCAGCTTCTGGAACCAAGTGGGATCGACGATGACGTGGCAGGTCGAGCAGGCGAGCGACCCTTCGCAAGCGCCCTCGATGTCCACCCCGTGCTTGTGCGCGATCTCCAGCACCGACAAGCCCAGGGGCGCCTCCACCTCGCGCGGTGCGCCGTTGCGTTCGACGAAGGTCATCTTGGGCATTTCAGGCCTCGGCATTAAGAGCAGGATGGAGGGCAGCAGCAGCCAACGCCTCCGCGGCGTAGTCCACGTCGGCCGCGGAGGTAAAGCGTCCCAGCCCAAGGCGCAAGGTCCGCGCCGCCGCGGCGTCCGTCAAACCAATCGCGCGCAAGACGTAGCTCGGCTCAATCGCCGCCGAGCTGCACGCGGAGCCGGTGGACACGCACAACTCCGGCACGGCCCGCATGAGGTCCAACGCCCGCACCGGGAACGTGACGTTGAGATTGCCGGGGATGCGGTGCCGCAGCGATCCGTTCACTTGCAATTCCGGCATCTGCCGCCGCAGCCCGGCCAGCAAGCGGTCGCGCAACCCGGCCAAGCGCGCCGCTTCCTCCTCCATCTCCAAACGCGCCAAGCGGCAGGCCTCGCCCAAGCCGACCACCAGCGGCGTGGGCAGGGTGCCGGACCGCAGCCCGCGCTCCTGCCCGCCGCCGGAGAACAACGGCGCGAGCCGCACCCGCGGGCGGCGGCGGACATACAGCGCGCCCACGCCCTTCGGGCCATACAGCTTGTGGCCGCTGAGGCTCAGCAGGTCGATGCCGTGCACGTCGATGGCGATCTTCCCCGCGGCCTGCGCCGCGTCGGTGTGGAACAGCGCGCCCCCCTCCCGCGCGGCCGCCGCCAGCGCCGGGATGTCCTGGATCACGCCGGTCTCGTTGTTCACGGCCATGACGCTGACCAGCAGGGTCGGCTCGGCCAACGCGGCCCGCAGCACGGCCGGGTCCAGGCGGCCATCAGGACCAACCGGCAGCACGACCGGCTCAAACCCGTCCTCCGCCGTGTCGGCCACGCTTTCCAGCACGCATTTATGCTCGGTCGCCACCGTGATGACCCGGCGGCGCGGATCGCCCATACGCCGGGCATGGCGGGCCGCGCCCTTGATGGCGATGTTGTTCGCTTCCGTCGCGCCGGAGGTCAGCACGATTTCCCGCAGCTCTGCGCCGATCAGCGCCGCGACCTCGGCCCGCGCCGCCTCGACGGCAGCCGCCGCATTCTGGCCCATCTGGTGCTCGGCGCTGTGCGGGTTGCCGTACTGTTCGGTGAACCAGGGCAGCATGGCCGCCAGCACCCGGGGGTCGCAGGGCGTGGTAGCCTGGTTGTCCAGGTAAACGGGACGGTTCGGGCGCATGAACACCGATATGGCGCTAGGCCGCCCACTTCGCCAGCCGTGCAGCCATCGCGCCGTAGGCGTCCTGGAATGCCCGCACGTCATCCCAGGCGGCGGACCACGGCAGGCTGACGCGGATCGCCTCGCCGGCAAGCGCACCGGCCCCCATCGCGTCCAGCACATGGCTGCGCGAAACCTTGCCGCTGCTGCACGCGGCCCCGGCGGATACGGAAATGCCCGCGAGGTCCAGCGCGATCACCTGAGTGTCAGCCCGCACCCCGGGCAGCGCCAGGCAGGCCGTGTTGGGCAAGCGGCGGCTCCCGCCCAGCACGACCGCGCCGCAGCGGACGGCATGGGCCTCCGCCGCGTCGCGCATCAGGCGCAGGTCCGGGCGGGGCAGCGTGGCCGCGGCGGCGAAGCCCGCGATGCAGGGAAGCGCCGGCGTGCCGCCGCGACGCCCCCGCTCCTGCCCACCGCCGCGGACGACCGCCGCGACCTCCCGCCCCGGCGCCAACAGCAGCGCGCCGGCGCCCTTCGGCCCGCCCAGCTTGTGCGAGGACAGCGCCATGCTGTCCGCCCCGAGCGCCGCCAGGCTCGTCTCGGTGCGCCCGGCGGCCTGGACGGCATCGACGTGCAGCAGCGCCCCGTGCCGGCGGCAAAGCGCCGCCGCGTCCGCGACCGGCTGCAGCGTGCCGGTCTCGTTGTTCGCCAGCATGAGGCAGACCAGCGCCGGCGGTCCAGCCAAGATGCGGGCCAGCGCATCGAGATCAGCGGTCCCGTCGGCATCCACCGGCAGGACCTCGGCCCCGGGCGCCGCCGCACGCACGGCGTCATGCTCCGTGGCGCCGACGATCACCCGCCGCGCCGGGGACAGCCCGGCGATGGCCAGCATGTTGGCCTCGGTGCCGCCCGAGGTGAACACGACGTTCTCAGGCCGGGCGCCGAACCGGGCGGCGATAGCGGTCCGGGCGTCCTCCAAGACGCGCCGGGCCGCGCGGCCGGCGGCGTGGACGGAGGCCGGGTTGCCCACCATGTCGAGCGCCGCGAGGGCCGCCGCCCGCGCTTCCGGCCGCAACGGCTCCGTCGCGTTGGCGTCGAGGTAGGCCATCACTCGGCCGCGGGGGACCGGCTCAGCGCGGACACCCGGGCTTCAAGCGCCAGCAGCTCCGCCCGCAGCGACTCCAGGTTGCGCACCAGGGGATCAAGCGTTTCCTCGCACGGCGTGCCGTAGGCCACGAAGATCGGCGTGGGGCTGGCCGGCTGCGGGGCGGCCCGCTTCAACGGGTCGCGCTCGACCGGGCGGGCGGGGATGCCGACCACGGTGACGCCGGCCCCCACCGGCTGGACCACGACGGCGTTGGCGCCGACCCGCGCGCCGTCGCCGATCAGGATGTCGCCCAGGATCTTCGCCCCGGCGCCCACGATCACGTTGTTGCCGAGCGTCGGGTGCCGCTTGCCCCGCTCGCTGCTGGTGCCGCCGAGCGTCACGCCGTGATACAGGTAAACGTCGTCGCCGATCTCCGCCGTTTCGCCGATCACGACCCCCATGCCGTGGTCGATGATCAGCCGCCGGCCGATGCGCACGGCGGGGTGGATTTCGATGCCCGTCAGGAATCGCCCGAGATGGGCGGATATCCGCGCCGGAAGATGCAGGCCGCGCCGCCACAGCCCATGCGATAGCCGATGCCACAGAACCGCATGGAGGCCCGGGTAGCACAGCAGCACCTCCAGCCGGGACCGGGCGGCCGGGTCCCGTTCCCGATAGGCGCTGATGGCTTCACGCAAAAACATGAATGCCATGCGACAATTCCGTTATGTGTTTAGGACACGGCCATCTTATATAGGTGCATCCACGGGTTAGCGCCGCCCCCGGCAAAGAGATTTCCCGAGGCAGCGCCAATCCGAGCTAAGCCGTTTGCCCAAGCGGGGTCAACTCGCCGGGTCAGCGACGGAGTGGAGCATGTTCATTGGAAGCGGTCGGAGCGACGCTTGGGCAGTGCCCGGCATGGCCCGCCGCGGCAGCGACCGACGGCCCTGCTTGGCCGCGGAGAGAAGGAAAACTGGACACCATGCCTGAGGTCATGTTCGCCGGTCCTGATGGGCGGCTTGAGGGACGCTACCACCATTCCAAGGAAACCGGCGCCCCGCTGGCGCTCATCCTGCACCCGCACCCGCTGCACGGGGGCACGATGAACAACCGCATTTCCTACACGATGTACCAGTCGTTCCAGAAGCTCGGCTTTTCCGTCATGCGGTTCAACTTCCGCGGCGTCGGGCGCAGCCAGGGCAAGTACGACGGCGGCTTCGGCGAGATCAGCGACGCCGCCGCGGCGCTGGACTGGATGCAGATGGTCAACCCGAACTCGGGCGGGCTGTGGATCAGCGGGTATTCCTTCGGCGCCTTTGTGGGAATGCAGTTGCTGATGCGGCGCCCGGAGATTTCGGGCTGGGTCAGCGTGGCGACGCCGGCCAGCCACTACGATTTCGGCTTCCTCGCCCCTTGCCCGTGCGGCGGCCTGATGCTGCACGGCGACAGCGACGAGCTGGTGCCGGAACCCTCGGTGCGGAAGCTGGTGGACAAGCTGAACACGCAGAAGAACGTCCAGGTGGATTACCGGGTTTACCCCGGCGCGGACCATGTGTTCGCCAGCCACGCCGAGCATGTCGGCCAGGCCATCGAGGATCACGTCGGCCAGATCATGGCTCGCAAGGCGATGGCGCTCGCGGCTGATTGAGCCGTCACGATGACTCCCTAGTCCTAGCCGCGCGGGCCTTTCCACGGAAAGGCCCGCACGGCTTTTTCAGGCCAGCAAATCAGGCACCCTGGAAGCTCAGCGAAACGCCATTCATGCAGTAGCGCAGGCCGGTCGGTGCCGGGCCGTCCGGGAAGACGTGGCCGAGATGGCTGCCGCAATTGCTGCAATGCACCTCGGTGCGGGCCATGCCCCAGGATCGGTCCTCCGTGGTGCCAACCGCATCGGGCGCGACCGGCCGGAAGAAGCTGGGCCAGCCGGTGCCGCTCTCGAACTTGGCGTCCGTCTTGAACAGCGCCTGGCCGCAGCCGGCGCACTCGTAAACGCCGTCCCGCTTCTCGGCGTTGAGCGGGCTGGTGCAGGCACGTTCGGTGCCGTGGCCGCGCATCACCTTGTACTGCTCCGGCGTGAGCATAGCCTGCCACTCGGCGTCGGTCCGGGTGAAGGCGTAAGCCTCGGCCGGCTTGGTCTTGGTCGCAAACAGGGACATGATGTGATCTCCTCGGATCGGTCGCGTTTATATGGGGGCTGGGCCGCGTTTCGGGAGGGCGCTCACGGCAAGCTGCCCACGGCGTCCTGCAGGACGCCCCACGCCGCGTCGCCGTATTTCCCGCGCCAATCGCTGTAGAAGCCGCTCTTTTTCAGCGCGTCGCGGAAGGGCGCCGGGTCGGTGTCGTTGAAGGCCAGCCCGGTGCCCGAAAGCTTGCCGCGCAGCTCGGCGTTGAGCTTGGCCACATCGCTCCGCTCGTCCATCGCCGACTTGTTGACCTCGCGCGCAACAATTTCCTGGGCGTCCTTGGGCAGGCGCTCGAAGCTGCGGCGGTTGGCCAGGAACCAGTAGCCGTCCCACATGTGGTTGGTCATCGAGCAGAACTTCTGCACCTCGTAGAACTTGGTCGTGTCGATCACCGCCAGCGGGTTTTCCTGCCCATCGACGATCTTGGTCTGCAGGGCGGAGTAGGTTTCGCTGATGTTGATGCTGGCCGGCGCCGCGCCGAGAGCTGCGAACATGCTGGTCCAAAGCGGGCTGACCGGCACGCGCAGCTTCAGGTTGCGGAGGTCCTCCGGCGCGCGGATCGGCCTCGTGCTGGTCGTCACCTGCCGGAACCCGTTGTCCCAGATGCGGTCCATGGCGAGGAGACCGCGCTTGGCGACCTCTCCCCGCACGAACTCGCCGAGCTTGCCGTCCATGGCGCGCCACACCTGGTCGTAGTCCTTGAACGCGAAGCCCACGCCGTTGATGCTGGCCGGCGGCACCAGGGTTGAAAGGATCAGGCCGGACAGCGTGAAGAACTCGACCGCCCCGGACCGGAGCTGGCTCAGCACGTCGGTGTCGGAGCCGAGCTGGTTGTTCGGAAACACCTTGATCTCCACCCGGCCGCCCGTGGCTTCCAGCACGCGCGCCATGCCTTCGTTGGCGCGGATGTTCATCGGATGCGCGGCCGGCAGGTTGTTCGCGAACTTGTAGGTGAACTCGGCAGCGCCGGCGGGCCGGCTGCGTATGGCGAACAGCGGCAGCGCAGCCGCCCCGGCGGCCAGGCTGCGGCGGGTGATGGGCGGCATGGGCGCGTCCTCCAGCGTTCCTCTTGTTGCATGGCCCGTATCGCGATTCCGGCCTGGACGGAAGGCCCGCTTGCATCCCGGCCCAGCCCTACCGAAATCCCGGGCAAGGGATCGGAGGCTGCTTATGACCGCATGTATCGTTGGCTGGGCGCATACCCCGTTCGGCAAGCTGGAGGAGCCGGATGTGGAGGCGCTGATCGCCCGCGCCGCCGGCAGCGCTATCGCGGATGCGGGCATCGAGCCGTCGGAGATCGACGGGGTGTTCGTCGGCCTGTTCAACAACGGCTTTTCCCGCCAGGACTTCCCAAGCTCCCTGCCCATGCAGGACATCGAGGCGCTGCGCTTCAAGCCGGCGACCCGGTATGAGAACGCCTGCGCGTCCGGCTCCGCCGCCATCCACGGGGCGCGGGACTTCCTGGCGGCCGGGCGCGGCCGGTTCGCGCTGGTGGTGGGCGCGGAGAAGATGACGGCGACGCCGGGTCCGCAGGTCGGCGACAACCTGCTGGGCGCGAGCTACCGGCGGGAGGAAGGCGACATCCCCGCAGGCTTCGCCGGTGTGTTCGGCCGCATCGCCGAGCGGTATTTCCAACGCCATGGCGACCAGTCGGACGCGCTGGCCGCCATTGCCGCCAAGAACCACCGCAACGGCGTGGACAACCCGTATGCGCAGATGCGGCGCGACCTCGGCTACGAGTTCTGCCGCACCGTCAGCGAGAAGAACCCCTACGTCGCGCCGCCGCTGAAGCGCACAGACTGCTCATTGGTCAGCGACGGCGCGGCGGCGCTGGTGCTCACGGACGAGGACACCGCGCGGGCCATGGGCAAGGCCGTGCGCTTCCGCAGCGCCGTGCACGTCAACGACTTCCTGCCGCTGTCCCGCCGCGACCCCACCCGGTTCGACGGCGCGGCGCTGGCCTGGTCGCAGGCGCTGCAGCAGGCCGGGCTGACGCTGCATGACTTGTCGTTCGCCGAGGTGCACGACTGCTTCACCATCGCCGAGCTGCTGGCCTACGAGGCGATGGGGCTGGCCGAGCCGGGCCAGGGCGCGCGGGTGGTGCTGGACGGCACGACCGGGCCAGACGGGCGGCTGCCGGTCAACCGAAGCGGCGGGCTGAAGGCCAAGGGCCACCCCGTCGGCGCGACCGGGGTGTCCATGCACGCCATCGCCGCCATGCAGCTCACCGGGCAGGCCGGCGCCATGCAGTTGCCGCAGGCGGACGTGGGCGGCGTGTTCAACATGGGCGGCGCGGGCGTCGCGAACTACGTCAGCATCCTTGAGCCGCTGCGCTGAGCGCCGCTTTGCCGCTTTATAGATACTGGGCCAGGTTCAGGTTCTTGGCCCCGGCGATCAATTGATACGACGTTTGGAGCTTCGTTTGCAGGAGTGAGACCCGGGTAGCGAGGGCCGCGTAGTCCACGTTCTCCGCGCTGTCCAACTGGGCGTTCAAGGCGGTCACGGTGTCGCCCAACTGGGTGCGCCGGGCCGCGAGGCTGGATTGCACGTCGCCCAACGCGCCGGACTCGACGGCAATCGCGCCCACGGCGCTGCCCAGCAGGGCGTGCGCGCCCGCGGCCGTCGCCTGCAAGCCCGGCCCGGGCGTCGCGTTGGCGAGCGTTGCCAACGCCTTGAGGATGTCCCGCGCGTAGGACCCCGTGGTCGGCGCGGCCGAGGGGGTCAACGTGTTCTGGTTCGCCAGCACGCCGACCTGCACCCGCTGCCCTTCCCCCACCTCGATGGTCGGCGGCGCCGTGCCGAGCGTCGCGGAGAACGGCGCCGTGGCCGTGTCGCTCGCCAGCACCGCCGCGCCCACGACCGCGACCGAGGCGTCGGGCAGCGGCGGGTTGGCCGTGTCCTGCCCGGCGAACACATAGATGTCGCCCGCCTTGCTGTTCAGCAACTGCCCGACCTGCTCCAGCGCCACGCGGGCGGAGGCCGCGATGCTGCTGGCTTCCGAAGGGACCAGCCCGTTGATCGCGCCCGACTTCGCGAAGAAATCGGCAGCGATCTTGCTGATGCCGCTGAGTGCCGACTGCGCCACGCCGAGCCGCCCGGTCGCGCTGTCGATGTTGGCCTGCCACGCTTCCGCGTGCGTCACCTGGGGCCGCAGGTCGAGCGACGTCTTCGCCCCCACGCCCAGCCCGGCGTAACTTTCGGCGATGCGCCCCGTGGCGGCCTGCATCGTCGCCGTGTCGAGTTGACGGCGCACGACCGCGCTGTTGCCGGCAAGGCGCGCCAGCAGCGCGCTTTCGCTCGAAGTGCTGATAATGCCCGACATGCTACCTCACGGAGTCCAGCAATTGCGTCCACATCGCCTGCGCCGCCGTGATGACCTTGGCGTTCGCGGCGTAGGCGTTCTGCAGGCGGATCAGGTCCGCCGTTTCGGTGTCGATTGAAACGCCCGTCCCGTCGGCAAGCTTCTTGTCCAGCGATGCCTGCACCGCCTCCCCGGTCGCGAGCTTCCCGGCCGCGTCCGCCGCCAGCCCGGCGTTCTGGGTGACCAGCGCCGAGGCGGTGGCGACCAAGCTGCCGGGGGCGCTGCCGAGCACCCGGTCGAGCACGTTGTTGATCAGCGCCGTGGACCCGGCCGCGCCTGCCGGGCCGGTGCCGTCGCGCGTGATCGAGGGAGTGGCGACCGCCGCGGCGCTCACCCGCAGGCCCTGCGCGAAGCCGGAGGTGGGCACCGCCGGCACGGTTCCGTCGGCGCCGGTGAACAGCGTCATCCCCTGCAGGCCAAACCGCGCGGCCAGCGACTGCGCGAATTGGTCCACCTGCCCTTGCAAGGCGGGAAGCGTGCCGTCCCGCAGCGCCAGGTTCGCGCCGATCCGCCCGCCGACCGGCTGGCCCGCGACCGGCACGCCGTCCAGACTCAGTTGCGGCACGGCCGCCGCCGGGGTGTCCGGCGCAAGCGTCGCCGCGGCCAGCGCGAACGGTCCGGTCGCGCTGCGCAGCGGCAGCTCCAAGCCCCCGGCCATGGCCAACGCGTCCCCGTTCGCCTGGCGCAGCACACGCGCGCCGGTCAGGTCCGACAGGGTACGGATGCTGCGGTCCCGCTGGTCCTCCAGGTCCGCCGTGCTTGCGCCAACATTCTTCGCGGCGATGATCCGGTCGGACAAGGTGCCGATGTCGCGGAGCGCGCTGTTGGCCGCGGCCACGTCCGACACCGCGGAGTCCTGCGCGGACTGCCGCGCATCCGAGACCGCCTTGCCCAGCGTGTTCACCCCGCGGGCCAGCGCGTCCGCCCGGTTCACCACCACGCGCTGCTGCGCCGCGTTGGCCGGGTCGGATTGCAGCCGCGTGAAGGCGTCGCGCAGCGTCCCGAGCAGGCTGGGCAGGTCGAACCCGCTGCCGGGCGTGCCGGACGCCGCGTCGATGGAGGCCAGCGCGTCGGCCTGGGTTTGCTGGCCCACCACGGTCGCCGACGCCGCCAGCGCGTCCGCCTGCAGCCGCTCGTCCACGCTGCGCGCGGCGACCCCGGTGCGGACGCCCATGCCCTGCCCGCCGGCGGCGGCGCTGGTGACCGCGTTGGTTTGGCGCACGTAGCCGGCGGTGCCGGCGTTCGCCACGTTCTGCGACACCGTGGCGATGCGGCGGCTGACGCTGTCCAGGCCGGACGCGGACGCATGGAGGACGCTGTCGAGGGACATGGGAGCGACCTACGGCCTTAACGTTTCATGTCGAGCGTCTGCTGCAGCAGCTCGTCCGCCGTTGTGACCATCTTGGTATTGGCGGTGTAGGCGCGCTGGGCCACGATCAGCTTGGTGAATTCCTTGGCGATATCGACGTTGCTGCTTTCAACCGAGCTGACCACCAGGCTCCCTGCGCCGTTGCTGCCAGCCGCCAGGGTCTGCGGCGTGCCGCTTTCCTTGGTCGCGGTGAACGCCTGGCCGTCCTGCCGCTGCAGCGCGTCCGCGTTGGCGAAGGTCGTGATCGGCACCCGCGCCACGGTGCGGGACTGGCCGTTGTCGAACTTCACCACCACGTCGCCGTTCTCGCGGGTTTCCACCCCGCTGAAACTGCCCGGCGGCACGCCGTTCTGCGTGATGGACTTGGGGCTGTAGCTCGATCCCGAGAACTGCGTCAGCCCGTTGGCCTGGCCAAAGTTGCCGAGGTTGAGGGCGATGGCTTGGGGACCCGAACCGAAATCGGCGGTCAGGTTGAGCCTGGCAGGGCCTCCGGCCGCGAACGCGCTGCCGGTCACGGCGCCATTCACCGCCGTGACGCTGCCGATGGTGCCTTGCGGCGCCGCCGGGTTGCCGGCCGTGCCGAAGTTGACCCCGGCTACCCCGATGGGTGCCGCCGCGCCCGGCTGCGAGATCGCGACCTGCCAGGCATTGGGCGTGCCGGCCACCGGGGTCCAGGACAGTTGCAACGGGCGGGGCTGGCCCAACGCATCGTAAACCTGCACCTGCGCGTTGATCGGCGCGGTTCCGTCGGGCGTCGCGGGCAGGTTGGCCGACAGCGTGATCTCCGAGGTAGGAACCGGGCTGTAGCCGCCCTGGCCGACCTGGATGGGCCTCAGCGTCGTTTGGTCCACCGCGCCGGCGGCGTCCGCCGGCCATCCGTTCAGGAAGTGGCCGGAACGGTTGACCAGGTAGTTGTCCTTGTTCAGCGAGAAATCCCCTTCGCGGGTGTATTCGGGCAGCGGATTGAACACCGGCGCGCCCTGAGCCTCGCCCGCCTGGGTGCTGACCGTGAAGAAGCCCTGCCCGGAGATGGCGAGGTCCAACGGCTTGTCGGTCTGGGTGATGGTGCCCTGCACGGTGTTCACGTAGTCCGGCCGCGCGACGACCGCGCCCGACTGGTTGGTCGCCGTGTTGCTGGTGGTCAGGTAGTCGGTGAAGCTGGTGTCCACCCGCTTGAAGCCCACGGTCTGGCTGTTGGCGACGTTGTCGCCGATGTTGGTGAACGCGGCGGACTGGGCGGTCAGTCCGCTGATCGCGGTGGTCATGGCGCCGAACAGCGACATTGGCAGTGCTCCTTCAAGGTTGCGCGCGGCCGGGCCGGGCGGGGGTCGCCGGGACACATGGCAGGAATCGTGCCAACCCGCGGCAGCAGCGTACGCGGCAGAAATCAACCCTGACGTCTGGTCCAAACCGGCCTGCCCGGCACGATGGGACCGGCAAAGATTGCCGGGTGGGGCCCGATACGGGCCAGAAATGGCCGGGAATCCGCTGGCCCGGCTTTTGCTGAGACGATGCCATGCAATCAACCGCCCCCACCCAGGCCTTGCCTGCCCCCACCCGCACGACGCACAGCCCGGCCGCGCCGTCGCGGGACGTGCCGGGTGGTTTTGGCGACGCGCTCACCCAGGCGCTGGCGTCGCCGGAGCAGGCCGGCTCGGCGGGGCCGGCAATTCCTGCCCCCACCGAGGCGCCGCCGCCTGCGCAGGCGCTTCCGGCCTTGCCGGCCGCTGTGGCCGCGCCTCAGGCTGATCCGGCGGTGATCGACCCGAGCAAGCCTGAAGATGGGCCGGCGGTGTCGGCAACCGAAGAGGAAGAAGACAAGCCGTCCGGCGAGGCCGCCGTGCCATCAGAAGCGCAGGCGCCCACGCCGTTGGAGCCGGTCTTGCCCGCGCCGCCCCAAACCACGCCGCCGCAAGCCGCGCCGATGGTCGCGCAGCCCGTCGCTTTGCCGTCCGAGGCCGGTGACGCCGCTCCATCGACGGGACAGGACACCACGCCCCCTGTTGCCGGCCTTGACGGCCGCCAGCCGGCACCGTCTGCCTCCGCGCCCGCGGCGGCCCAGACCGACGCGCCGCCTGCATCCGCGCCGCCGTCCTGTGCCGCAACCCCGTCCAATGCCGGCGACGCGGCCACCCATGCCGTGCAGAAGCATCCCGCTTCTACGGCCGAGGAAGAACTGTCAGCCGCCCTCCCCGCCCTTCCAGCCGAGGCCGCACCGCTTCCGCCGGTTGCCTCCGCGCCCCTGCCGAACGCCGCGCCGGCGCCGTTGGGCGCGCCGCACCCGGCGCCAGCGCCGTCCCAGGCCCCGGCCCGCTCGCCGGCCGCCGACAAGCCCGCTCCCCCGCCCGCCGCCGCCCAGGTCGGTCCCGTCCTGGCCAGCTTCGCCGCCGGCGTGTCCCACCCCGGGGCGCCGCAGCACCTGACGATCCGGCTCGACCCCATGGACCTCGGCCGCGTGCAGGTGCGGATCGAACGCTCGCCGGATGGCAGCGCCCGGGTGGAGCTCAAGGTCGAGAAGCCGGACACGCTGCTTCTGCTGCTGCGCGACCAACCGCAGCTCCATCGCGCGCTCGACCTCGCCGGGGTGCCGTCCACCGAGCGCACGCTGCAGTTCCACCTGGCCCCGCCCGACGCCGCGGCGCCCGGCGGCATGGCGGCGCAGTTCAACGCCAACGGGGGGCATGGGCAGCATCGGCCGGGGCAGCCGCAGTCCGGCCGCTTCGCAGCGCACGGCGCGCCCTTCTCCGGCGAACCCATTCCCGGGCCGGCGGCGTTCCGCCGGGCTGGCGTCGATATCATGGCTTGAAAGGACACATACCTATGGCCTCTCCCCTCACGACCCCCGCCGGCATCACGGCGCCGACCGCCGCGGCCGGATCGGCCGCCGCTGCCAAAGCCGGCTCCGCCACGGGCAGCGCCCAAACATCGCTGACGAACAACTACAACGACTTCCTGAAGCTGCTGATGACGCAGTTGCAGAACCAGGACCCCACCAGCCCGATGGACACCAACCAGTTCACCAGCCAGTTGGTCCAGTATTCCAGCGTCGAGCAGCAGATCGCCACCAACACGAGCCTGACCCAGCTCATCCAGCTCACCCAGGGCGGCGAGGTGCTGCAAGCCTCGTCCCTGGTGGGCAAGCCCGTGACCGTGGCCTCCGACCGCATCGCCCTGCAGGGCGGCAAAGGCGGCGTGCAGTTCGACGCCCCGTCCGCCGGGCCGGTCAGCATCGGCGTTTACTCGGACTCGGGGGTGAAGCTGCACGAGGCGGTGGTGGACAGCCAGGCGGGCCGCAACGCCTGGACCTGGGACGGGCGGGACAGCCAGGGCAACGCCGTGCCGGACGGCGCGTATCGCACAATCGTCAGCGGCCAAATGGGCGGCGCGGCGCAAAGCCTGCCGTTCACCGTCAACGGCACGGCAACCGGCGTGCAGAAGTCCGGCAACGCGCTGCAGGTCCAGCTTGGCGCGTTGAAGGTTGACCTCTCGGCGGTGCAGTCGCTTGCGCCATAAATTGTCATTCGCCTAGCCCGGCAATTTCTGCCGGGTTATTAACCTTTCCGGAAGGTGTGTGGGCGCATCCTGCGTTCATGGCACTGTGGCACCGGCAAAGGCGAGGCGAATAGGTTCAATGAAGGCGCTGCTGGACAGCCTGCGCTCGCTCGGCGCGAAGAAGCTGGGGGCGATGGCGGCGGTGGCGCTGGTCTCGCTCGGCCTGCTGGGGTTCCTCATGGTCCGCGGCGGCGGCGAGGGGCCGATGGCGCTGCTGTATGCGGACCTCGATTTGCGGGAAGCCGGGCAGGTCGTCGATCAGTTGGAACGCGCCCGCATCCCGCGCCAGGTCGAGGCCGGCGGCACCCGCATCCTCGTGCCCCCGGACCAGGTGGCCCGCGCCCGGATGCTGCTGGCCAAGGAGGGCCTGCCATCCGGCGGCTCCATCGGATACGAGATCTTCGACCGCAGCGACAACCTGACGGCCAGCGGCTTCCAGCAGGGCATCAACCAGACGCGGGCGCTGGAAGGGGAGCTGTCCCGCACCATCCGGATGCTGCAGGGCATCAAGGCGGCCCGGGTGCACCTGGTGCTGCCCAAGCGCGAGCCGTTCGCCCGGGACCGCCAGGACGCGCAGGCCAGCGTGGTGCTGACCATGGCCGGCGCGGCGCGGCTGGACCGGGAAGGCACGCAGGCCGTGCTGAACGTGGTGGCCGCCGCCGTGCCGGGCCTGCGCCCGCAGAACATCGCCATCGTGGACAGCCGCGGCAACCTGCTGGCCCGCTCCGGGCAGCCGACCGAGGCGGCCGGCGCCGCCAAGGCCTCCGAAGAGCTGAAGCGCGCCACCGAGCAGCGCCTGTCCCATGCCGTCGAGGAGATGCTGGAACGCACCCTGGGACCCGGCCGGGTCCGGGCGGAGGCGGCGGTTGAACTCGACTTCGACCAAGTGCGCGAAACCCAGGAACGCTACGACCCGGACGGCCAGGTGGTGCGCAGCCAGCAGAGCACGACCGGCACCAGCCGCACCACGGAGGCCGCAGCGAGCGTTTCCGTGCAGAACAACCTGCCGAACGCCGACGCCGGCGCCAACCCGGCGGGATCGCAGGAACAAAAGCAGGAGGAAACCACCAACTACGAGATCAGCAAGACCGTCCGCACCCTGGTGCGCGAGCAGCCGCAACTGCGGCGGATCAGCCTAGCGGTGATGGTGGACGGCGCGGCGGTGCGCGGACCCGACGGCACGCTCACCTACGCCGAGCGCACGCCGGACGAGCTGACGCGGATCGCCACCCTGGTGCGCGGCGCCATCGGCTTCAATGAAGGGCGCGGCGACCGGGTGGATGTCGTGAACATGCGCTTCGTCGCCGAGGCCGACGGGCAGGACGCCGCCGCGGTGCCCGGCGGTTGGATGCACCTGGACAAGGCCGACATCCTCCGCCTGGCGCAAACCGGGATCCTGGCCGTCGTGGCGCTGCTGGTCCTGCTGTTCGTGCTGCGGCCCATGGTGCTGCGGCTGACGATGGCGCCACAGCCTGCCCTCGCCGGAGCGCTGGCCGGCCAGGGCGGTTCCGGCGGCGGCGCGGACGGCCCCGCCGCGCTCGGTGCGCCGGACGAGGACGAGATGATGCAGCTCGCCAACGTCGAGGGCGCGATGCGCGTCGCCTCCATCCGCCGCGTGTCGGAACTAGTGGACAGCCACCCGGAGGAAAGCCTGACGATGCTGCGCAACTGGATCACCCCGGAGGACAGCTAGATGGCTGCGATCACCGCGCTTGGGAACGTCAGCGGGCGGCAGAAGGCCGCGATCCTGATGCTCGCCTTGAGGGAGGACCAGAGCATCAAGCTGCTGAGCGCCCTGCACCCGGACGAGATCAAGGACATCTCGTCCGCGATGGCGCAGTTGGGCAGCGTTCATGCCAACGTGGTCGAGGAGTTGTGCATCGAGTTCTCCAGGGGCATCGGCCAGCAAGGCGACCTGGTCGGCAGCTTGACAAGCACGGAACGGCTGCTGCACCGCGCCCTGCCGCCGGATCGCGCGTCGCAGATCATGGAAGAAATCCGCGGGCCTGCTGGGCGGACCATGTGGGACAAGCTGGGCAACGTCAAGGAAGAGGTGCTGGCCAACTACCTCAAGAACGAATACCCGCAAACCGTCGCCGTCGTGCTGTCCAAGGTGAAGCCAGACCACGCCGGGCGCGTGCTGACCCTGCTGCCGGACAGCTTCGCCATCGAGGTCATCATGCGCATGCTCCGGATGGAAAGCGTGCAGCGGGACGTGCTGGACGGCGTCGAGCAGACGCTGCGGCTGGAGTTCATGTCCAACCTGGCCAGCTCCAGCCAGCGGGACAGCCACGAGATGATGGCCGACATCTTCAACAGCCTGGACCGCCAAAGCGAGACCCGCTTCGTGGCCGCCCTGGAAGAGCGCAACCGGGAAGCGGCGGACCGGATCAAGGCGCTGATGTTCACCTTTGACGACCTGCAGCGCCTGACCCCGGCCAACGTGCAGATCCTGCTGCGCTCGGTCGAGAAGGACAAGCTGCCATTGGCGCTGAAGGGCGCGTCCGACAAGCTGCGCGAGCTGTTCTTCTCCAACCTGTCCGAACGCGCCGGCAAGATGCTGCGCGAGGACATGGAGGCGCTGGGACCGGTGAAGCTGCGCGAGGTCGATGACGCCCAGGCAGCCATCGTCGTCTTGGCGAAGGACCTGGCAGCCCAAGGCACGATCGAGATCAGCGAAGGCAAGAACGACGAGATGGTGCTCTGACCATGGACGGCATGTCCCCCCGCTTCGTCGGCATCCTGTATGCCGAGGACTTCGACGACGACGACCCGGAGCTGCCCCCGGACGCCGACCTGCCGCCGGCGCCGGAGCCGGCACCGCCCAGCTTCACGATGGCGGACCTTGAGGCCGCCCAGCGGATCGCGGGCACGGAGGCGGTGCAGGCGGCGCGCGCGGAATGGGAGCGGTCCGCGCTCCATGACCGCACGCAGTCGCTCGCGGCCATCGCCTCCGCCATGGCCGGCGCCCAGGGGGAAGCGCGTGCCCTGGCCGATGCGGTGGCGGACGGCACGGCGCGCACGATGCTGTCCGTGCTGGCCGGGCTGCTGCCGGAGCTTTGCGCGCAGCACGGCGGCGCCGAGGTGCGCGCGCTGCTGCGGCACCTGCTGCCGACGCTGGGGCAACAGCCGCGCATCGCGGTGCGCGTGGCCCCCGCCGTGCTGGACGGGGTGCGCGAGGATTTGGCCCTGCTGGACGAGGATCTCGCGGCCGCGGTCCATCTGACCGCCGCCCCGCTCGCGCCCGGCGACGCCCGCGTGACCTGGACCGACGGCTCGATGGTGCGCGACCAGGGCACGATCCGCGCCGCCATCACAACCGCCCTCACCGAGCTTGGCCTGTTGGAACCCGTCGTCGCCGCCCGCACCCCGCAAAGGAGCATGGCTCATGCCGAATAAGTTGGAATTGTCGGACCTCGCCGAACCCGGCCTGTCCGATCAGGGACCGTCCCGCGGCGGCGCGCCCCGCGACATGGAAGCGGTGTACGACATCCCGGTCACGGTCAGCGCCGTGCTCGGCAAGGCGACCATGCAGGTCAGCCAACTGCTGAAGCTCGGCCGCGGCGCGGTGGTCGAGCTGGACCGCAAGCTGGGCGAGGCCATCGACATCTACGTGAACAACCGGCTGGTGGCGCGCGGCGAGGTGGTGATGGTCGATGAAACCCGGCTGGGCGTCACCATGACCGAGATCGTCAAGGCCGACCGGGCGTAAGCGGCGATGCACGTCCTGATCATCGGCTCCCTCGGCGGCGAGCTAGGCAAGGCCGCGCGGATCGCCGCCGCCCGCGGCGCCAAGCTGCATCAGGCGGACGACGACCGGAGCGCGCTGGCGCAGCTCCGCGCCGATGCCAGGGTGGACCTGCTGCTGGTCGAGCTGCCGCACGACATCGGCACGCTGGTGCAGGCGCTGGCCGCCGAGCGCATCGTGGTGCCCGTGGTCGCCTGCGGGTTGGAAGCCGACACGCCCATGGCCGTGCGGGCGATCCAGGAAGGCGCGCGCGAGTTCCTGCCCTTGCCGCCCGACCCTGACCTGATCGCCGCCATCCTGGAAGCGGCGTCGGGCGAAACCCACGCTTTGGTCGCCCGCGACCCCGCCATGCTGGCCGCCGTGCGCCGGGCCGAGCAGGTGGCGGCGTCCGAAGCCTCCATCCTGATCACCGGCGAGTCCGGCACCGGCAAGGAGGTGCTGGCCCGGCACATCCACCGCAAGTCGCGCCGGGCCGCCGGGCCGTTCGTCGCGCTGAACTGCGCCGCGATCCCGGAGAACCTGTTGGAAAGCGAGATGTTCGGCCACGAGCGCGGCGCGTTCAGCGGCGCCGTTGCCCGCCGCATCGGCAAGTTCGAGGCGGCGGAAGGCGGCACGCTGCTGCTCGACGAGATCAGCGAGATGGACGTGCGCCTGCAGGCGAAGCTGCTGCGCGTGATCCAGGAGCGCGAGATCGACCGGCTGGGCGGCACGGCGCCGGTGCGGGTCAACGTGCGCATCCTCGCCACCAGCAACCGCGACCTGACCGCGGAGATCGCCGCCGGGCGGTTCCGGGACGACCTGTATTTCCGGCTGAACGTGGTGAGCCTGCGCCTGCCCTCGCTCCGCGAGCGGCCCGGCGACGTCGCGGCGCTCGCCGACTATTACGCCCGGCGCTATGCCGACGTGAACGGCCTCCCGGTGCGTCCGCTGTCCCGCGCTGCGCACGCGCTGCTCGCAGCGCACGGCTGGCGCGGCAATGTGCGGGAACTGGAGAACACGGTGCACCGCGCCGTGCTGCTGGCTCAGGGCGAGGAGATCGGCGCGGAGGCCATCGAGCTGGCGCCGGGTCCGGGCGCCCCGGCCCAGGCGGCGCCGGCGTCTGCTGCGGCCTCCTCCCCTGCTTCGGGCGTTTCGGGCCTGGTCGGCCGGACGATGGACGCGGTGGAACGCGATCTGATCCTGGAAACCCTGAGCCATACGCTCGGCAACCGCACCCATGCCGCGACGATCCTCGGCATCTCCATCCGGGCGCTGCGCAACAAGCTGCGGGACTACGCGCAGGCGGGCGTTCCGGTGACACCGTTCGGCGTGCACCCGGTGACGCCGTTCGGTGCGCATCCGCACGAGGCCGCCTGACGCATGGCGGCGATTCCGCTGACCCTTGGCGGCTTTGGCGAGCGCCTGCGCAGGTTCGCGCCTGGCAGCGACGTCGGCTTGGCGCTCGGCATGTTGGCGCTGCTGGCCGTGCTGGTGGTGCCGCTGCCGACGGTGCTGCTGGACGTGGGCTTGGCGCTGTCCGTCACCAGTTCCGTGCTGGTGCTCATGGTGGCGATGTTCCTGGCGCGCCCGCTGGACTTCACGAGCTTCCCGACGCTGCTGCTGCTCACGACGCTGCTGCGGCTGTCGCTGAACGTCGCCACCACGCGGCTGATCCTGTCCCATGGCCACGAAGGCCCGGCCGCGGCTGGGCACGTGGTGCAGGCGTTCGGCGGCTTCCTGATGGGCGGCGACGTGGTGATCGGCGTGATCCTGTTCGCGATCCTGCTGGTCGTGAACTTCATGGTGATCACCAAGGGGTCGGGCCGCATCGCCGAGGTCGCGGCGCGGTTCAGCCTGGACGCCATGCCGGGCAAGCAGATGGCGATCGACTCCGACCTTTCCTCCGGCCTGATCGATGAGGCCAAGGCCCGCGTCCGCCGGCGCGAGCTTGAGGAGGAGAGCGGCTTCTACGGCGCCATGGACGGTGCTGCCAAGTTCGTGCGCGGGGACGCGATTGCCGGGCTGCTGATCACCGTGATCAACGTCTTCGGCGGGCTGGCCATCGGCCTGCTGCGCCATGGTATGCCGTTCAGCGAGGCGGCGTTCACTTTCACCACCCTGACCGTCGGCGACGGGCTGGTGTCGCAGATCCCGGCGCTCCTGGTGTCCACCGCGGCCGGCATCGTCGTGACCAAGGGTGGGGTCGAGGGGCCGGCCGATGCGGCGCTGGTGCGGCAGTTGGGCGGCAGCCCGAAGCCCCTGGCGCTTGCGAGTGGGGCGGCCGTGGTGCTGGCGCTGATGCCGGGTCTGCCCGCCTTGCCGTTCCTGGGCCTGGCTGGGCTGGCGGGGGGTGCGGCCTATATGCGCCACCGCAACCCGGCCGTCGTTCCCGAAGCCGAAACGGCCGCGCCGGCAGCGCCGTCCGAGCCGCCGATCTCCGACTCGCTCCGCATCGACACCATCCGGCTTGAGCTTGGCTACGGCCTGCTGTCCTTGGCCGGCGGCGACGGGCCGCGGCTGACCGAGCAGATCAAGAGCCTGCGCCGCTCCATCGCCGCCGAGATGGGCTTCGTGCTGCCGCCGGTCCGCATCCAGGACAACCTGCAGCTCGGCGCCGAGTGCTACTCGATCCGTCTCAAGGAGATCGAGGCCGCGCGCGGCGAGCTTCGCCCCACCATGCTGCTGGCCATGGACCCGGCCGGCGGCATCCCCGACCTGCCGGGCGAGCGCACCGCCGAGCCGGCGTTCGGCCTGCCGGCCCTATGGATCGACACCGGGAAGCGCGACGAAGCCATCTTCCGCGGCTGCACCGTGGTCGATCCCGCCAGCGTGCTCACGACCCACCTGACCGAGGTGGTGCGGGAAACCATGGCCGAACTGCTGTCCTACGCCGAAACCGCCAAGTTGCTGGACGAGCTGCCGCGGGAGCAGCAGAAGCTGGTGGCCGACCTGATCCCGGCGCAGATCACGGTGGGCGGCGTGCAGCGGGTATTGCAGGGCTTGCTCGCCGAGCGCGTGTCCCTGCGCGACCTGCCCACCATTTTGGAAGGCATCCACGAGGCCTGCGGCGGCCAGCTCCGCGCCATCCCAGCGATCACCGGCCACGTCCGCGCCCGGCTGGCCCGGCAGATCAGCGACAGCAACACCGGCCCCGGCGGCTACATCCCGCTCGTCACCCTGTCGCCCGATTGGGAAGCGGCGTTCGCCGAAAGCCTGGTCGGCCCGCCCGAGGACCGGCAGCTTGCCATTGCGCCCTCCCGGCTGGGCGAGTTCATGCAGCGGTTCCGCGTCGTGTTCGAGGCCGCGACGGCGGCGGGCGAGGCGCCGGTCCTGCTCTGCTCCGGCCCCATACGCTCCCACGTCCGCGCCATCGTCGAGCGCCTGCGCCCGGCGACGCCCGTGCTGGCGCAGGCCGAAATCTTCCCGCGGGCGCGCATCCGCACGGTCGGTACGATCTAATAGCCCGGCAACCGGTTCTTAACCCACGCGCAACGTTTAGCCGCTAGAACCGTTTGCCATGCGGCTGAAGCTGTTCCACGCACCCAACATGACCGCGGCGATGGCGCTGGTGCGGAACAGCTTCGGCCCGGATGCGCTGATCCTGTCCACCCGCCGCGTCGCCGGCGGGGTCGAGGTCACGGCGGCATTGGAGCCGGCGCTTGATGAGCCGCCGCTGCTGCCGGCGCTGCCGCCGCCGGGTGATCCCGCGCGAAAGGCGGCGCTCGCCTGGCACGGCGTGCCGCCCGGTCTCGTGGAGGCGCTTGCGCCGGGCCGGCTTGTCGATGCCCTGCCCGATGCCTTGCTGTTCGGCGCCCTGCCGCTCGACGGCGCAGCCCCGCTGCTGGTGGCCGGCCCGCCCGGCGCCGGCAAGACCCTGACCATCGCGAAGCTCGCGACGCGCCTGGTCATGGCCGGCCGGACTCCCCTGGTCGTGACCGCGGACGGGCAGCGGGCCGGCGCGCCCGAGCAGTTGGCCGCCTATACCCGGCTATTGGGCTTGACGCTCGTGGTCGCCAGCACCCCGGTGCCGCTCAGCCGTGCCCTGGCCCGCAGCCAGGACTCGCCGGTGCTGATCGACACGCAGGGATTGGACCCGTTCGACCCTTCGGCCCGGGAGGAACTGCTGGCCTTGGCGGCCACGGCCGGCGCCGTCACGGCGCTGGCGCTGCCGGCGGGGCTTGATCCGTCCGAAGCGCGCGAGCTTGCGGAAGCGTTTGCCGAAGCGGGCGCCACCCTGCTGATCGCGACGCGCCTCGACTTGTCCCACCGCCTCGGCGGGGTGCTGGCCGCCGCGTTTGCCAGGCTGACGCTCACCGAGGCCGGCATCGGCCCGGGCGCGGCGGACGGGCTTCGGCCGCTGACGCCCGAGTTCCTCGCCAGCCGCTTGACGATCCCGCCGGGCGTTCGCGCCCCCGCCCTTCAGGACACCGCGCCATGACCCAGCCTGCCGCCCGCGCCTTTTCCCTGCCCCAAGCACGGCCATCCAGGGCAGGCCGCTCGGTCGCGGTCGCGTCCGGCAAGGGCGGGGTGGGCAAGACCTGGTTCGCCATCACGCTCGCGCACGCCATGGCGCTGAGCGGCCAGCGGGTGCTGTTGTTCGACGCCGATCTCGGCCTGGCCAACGTGGATATCCAGCTTGGGCTGATGCCGGCCTTGGACTTGGGGTCCATCGTGTCCGGGGCGGCGACGCTTGCGGACGCGATTGCGGGCTACGCGCCGGGCGGATTCGACGTGGTGGCGGGCCGGTCCGGCTCCGGGAGCCTGGCCGCGCTCGACCCTGCGGCGCTGGAAGGCCTGCTATCGGCGCTCGCCGCCGCCGCCGCGCAGTATGACGTGGTGCTGCTCGACCTCGGCGCCGGCGTTGACCGTGCGGTCCGGCGCATGGCGGCCTGGGCCGACACGCTGCTCGTCGTCGCGACGGAAGAACCGACCAGCCTGACGGACGCCTACGCGACGGTGAAGCTGCACGCGGCCGACCGGCCCGGGGGCGATGCGCGCCTGGTGGTGAACCTGTGCAGCAGCCCATCTGCCGGCGAGCGCACCGCGGCGACCTTGACCCGGGCCTGCCACGCCTTTCTCGGCCGCACGCCGCCGCTGCTCGGCACCATCCGGCGGGACGCCCACGTGCAGGACGCGATACGCCGGCAAAGCCTTTTGCTGACCCGCCATCCCAATTGCCCGGCCAGCTTCGACGTCGAGCAGATCGCCGCCAGGATCGCCGGCGCCGGGCCGGGAAGGTGAGATCCTTGGGCGATCCCGAAGGCATGGGGTGTCATTGTCTCTGGAAATGCCTATCTGCGTGTGAGGGCGGCTCGGCAACCGAGCTTCGCAGGGGGCGGCATGGTCCTGATCGGTTCCAACCGCGACTTGCGGATCGACTTCTTCCGCGGCATTGCGCTGTGGTGGATCTTCATGGACCACATCCCCGACAACTGGGTGGCGCAGTTCAGCCTTCGGAACTTCGCGCTGTGCGACGCGACCGAGATTTTCGTGTTGCTGGCCGGTTACGCCGCCGGGTTGGCCTATGGCCGCAGCATGGACCGGCACGGGTGGCTGTTCGCGGGCGCGGACGTGCTGCGCCGGGCAGGGGTGCTTTACGTCGCCCACATCTTCCTGTTCGTGGTGTTCAGCGCCCAGGTGTCCTACTCGGCGACGGCGTTGGACCGGTCTGAGTATCTCGATGAAATCCACCTCGACGTTCTCGCGGAAGCGCCCTATCGGGCGATGCTGGAAGCCTTGTTTCTGACGTTCCAACCGGCGTACTTGAACATCTTGCCGATGTATGTCGCACTGCTCGCCATGTTCGCTGTGGTGATGCCGTTGCTGCGTGTGCCGTCGCTGTTGTTCATCTTGTCGTTTTCTGCTTACACGGCGGTCAGGATTACCGGATACAACCTTCCGTCATGGACGGGCGGGGGATGGTATTTCAACCCGGTTGCCTGGCAGTTGCTGTTCGTCATAGGCTCCATTCTCGCTTATGCGCCTCCCAAGCTGCCGGTCCGCCCCGTTTTGATTGATGTCGTGTCCGTATTGATCGTCCTGATGGGAGTGAGCCTGCTGTGGCTGGTCTGGCCCTACCCCGAAATCACCTCGCAGCTTTCGGCGGGGGCGGCGCGCATCCTTCTGTCGGTGGACAAGGAAGGGCTGCATCCCATGCGGCTGCTGTCCATACTCGCGCTGGCTTGGCTGGTGTCTCGAACCGTTTCGGCCCATGCGGCTTGGCTCCGCGGTTGGTTTGCCTGGCCAATCGTGTTGTGCGGCCAACACTCCCTCCCGGTGTTCTGCGCCGGCATCTTCCTTTCGTTCCTGGGGCGGCTGGTGATGGAGGAACGCGCGGGCTGGGCCGTGCAGGCCGGGGTCAACGTGACAGGCATCGCTGCCATGGTCGCCGTCGGGACCTTGGCGGCATGGTATCGGCAAAAGGGCCGGGTGAGCCGCGCGATGTTGCCGGACTTGCCGAAATCCGGTAACGCAGGCGTGATATGAGCATTTTTGTGATCAGCCGCTTGTTGGTGCTTGCCTCCGTGCTTCACGCAGGGGCGGCGATGTCGATGGTGCCACAGGGAGCGTGCCAGGCCGCGGATGATCTTGCCGGCACTCCCACCCCCATCCCCAAGGTTGCCGCCGTGCTGCGACCCGGCGCTGTTCTTGACATCTTGGCTATCGGCTCCGCCACGATGTTCGGGCCGGAGGCGAGCCTCAGTCCTGGCACCATCACGAGCCAGGCTGTCGGGGACGGCAAGATTTCGTCCCAAGCCAAGCTGTTCACCGGGCCTGCCTCCGAACGGGCATTTCCGCTGCAGATGGCCAAGGAACTGCGGGGAACCATCCAGGGCCTCGACGTCAAGATGACGGTTCGAGGCGGCCGTAGCCTGCTGGCGACCGACATGCTCGACCTGCTTCGATCCGAGCTGGCCGGCCATCATTACGATCTGGTGCTCTGGCAAACGGGAACCGTCGAGGCGGTGCGCAACATTCCGCCGGGCGAGTTCGCGCAAACCCTGTCCGATGGCGCCGAGGCCGTTGCGCAGGCCGGAGCCAACCTCGTCCTGATCGACCCCCAGTTCAGCCGCTTTCTTCAAACCAGCAGCAACGTTGAACCTTATGGGCAGGCGCTGCAGCAGGTTGCGGCCATGCCCGGCGTGGTCTTGTTCCGCCGTTATGACTTGATGCACGCCTGGGCGAACGAGGGTCAAATCGACCTGGAGCGAACGCCGCGAGCGGACCGCCAGAAAGTGATCGATACCCTGCACGCCTGCTTGGGGAAGCATCTGGCGCGTCTCATCCTGGACTCCGCCCACTTGTAACGAAGTCGAACTTTTATTGATGTGGGTTGACAAACGATGCTGGCGACAGTCTGACCGGAACCGCACGCTCCGTCGCGCTTTAAGGGGGCATGGCACCTCATCACGAACTGTCAATGACGAATGTGGGCACCATCGGTCATGCGGCGATTGCCGCATGGATGCGGGACAACCTGTCTCAAACGTTTGACACGGTCCTGCACGAACCGGTGCCTCAAACCCTGCTGGCCATTCTTGACGCCGGAACTGAGGCCAATGCCGCGTCACGGCCTGTTCAGGGACAACCCAGCCGCGCCTGGTGTTGAGGCGATATGCCGATCCCGGCTGCCAAGGCTTAGGGTTAAGCAATCCTGTGCGAGTTGGGACACGCTTGTTCGGGATCGTGAGGCGGATAAGCGAAACGCCATCCGCTTTCCGTTGGCGCCGTCATCCATGGCCCAAGCTGCAAGAGGCTGCTTAGTTGCTGCCGGCGGTCATTGTTGAGTCAAGGACGGGTTTGAACAACGCAGCTTGCTTGTTGGGCTGCCTTTGACCGACCGTCTGCCTGTGTTGCCGTTGGGTAAGCTTTTGTTGGGCGACCGACCCTGTATGCACGGGCAGGATGTTCAACGGCCTTGCCGGGCGAGCAGCATGGTGCCGATACGCCGCGTGCGGACTTGCCTGGACCGAAGCCGCGGCACAAACCGCGAGTGCGCGATCAATCGCGCCGTGCTAAGCGTTCCACAATCCATCAGCAAGCGGCCGCCCAAGACGCCGGGCCGACGTGCGGGATCGGGCGGTCAGCGTGGCCGCCGCGTTTTCAGCGGAGTACAGATGCCCGACCACGGTAAGACCGCCCCATCGCTGCAAGCTGCTGTCCTGCTCATGGCCGTTGCCCTGTTGGGGACCGGATGCGCGGCGCGCGCGCCCGCGACGGACCCTGAGGCGTTGGCCGAGTACCAGGCGGACAACGACCCGCTGGAGCCCACCAACCGTTTCTTTTACCGCGTGAACGACGTGCTCGACGTTTATGTGCTGAAGCCGGTGGCCCAGGGCTACCGCTACGCCGTGCCCGGCACGGTGCGCCGCTCCATCGGCAATGCGCTCAGGAACGTGACAAGCCCCGTGGTCTTCGCCAACGATGTCCTGCAAGGGCATCCGCGCTACGCGGCCGAGACGGTCACCCGCTTCGTGGTGAACTCGACGGTCGGGGTGGGCGGGCTGTTCGACGTGGCGGACGACCTGGGATTGCCGCCGCACCGCGGCGCGAACTTCGGCACCACCCTAGGCGTCTGGGGCGTGGGGGAAGGGCCGTTCCTGTTCCTGCCGCTGCTCGGCCCGTCGAACGTGCGGGACACCGGGGGGTTTGGCGGCAATGTCCTGCTCGACCCGTTCACCTGGGTGAGCTTCGGCGGGGTCAATGCCCTTGAAGGGTCCCGCTTCGGCGTGGGCGCGGTGGACGCGCGGGAGCGACTGCTGGACCCGGTGGACCAGATTAAGCGGGACTCGCTCGACCCTTACGCGACGTTCCGCAGCGCATACCGCCAAAGCCGCGCCGCCGAGATCGAGGCAGCCCGCCATGACGGCAAGCCGTTGCCGCCGCCGCAGTAGGCTCCGCGCGGCCGGCGCTGGGCGCCTCAGATGGAGCTGACGACATGGCCGCCATCGACCGGCAGCACGACGCCGGTGATGAACCGGCCCGCGTCTGAGGCCAGCAGCAGCAGCGCGCCGTCCAAATCCTCGGGCTGGCCCAGGCGTCCCAACGGCACGCGGCCAGCGATGCGGGCGCCGGCCGGACCTTGCAGGAAAGCGCGGTTCAGGTCCGTCTCGACGTAGCCCGGCGCCAAGGCGTTCACCGTGATGCCATGCGGCCCCAACTCCATCGCCAGCACCGCCGTCATGTGGCACAGCCCGGCCTTTGATGCGCTGTAGGGAACCACGCCCTTGATGGTGCGCAGGCCCAGGATGGACGAAACGTTCACGATCCGGCCGCCCTGCCCGGCTGCGACCGCCGCCCGCGCGAACTCCCGGCACATCAGGAACGCGCCGCGCAGGTTGGTGTCGAGCACGCTGTCCCATTCCTCGCCGCTCGCCTCCAGAAACGGCTTGCGCCCGGTGATGCCGGAGTTGTTCACGAGGATGTCCACATGGCCGAGGCCCGTTGCCGCGCGGGTGACTGCGTCCACGACCGAAGTCTCGTCCGTCACGTCGCAGGCGACCGCGAGCGCCGTGCCGCCGGCTGCCTCGATCTCCCGGGCCAAGGCCTCAAGACGGTCCAGGCGTCGGGCGGCCAGGGCCACCTTGGCGCCTTGGGCGGCCAGCAGCCGCGCGAAGTGCGCGCCCAGCCCCGATGAGGCTCCCGTGACCAGAGCGCACCGGCCGTGCATGGCAAACTGAACCAAGGCCATCCCCCCGTTTTCTGCAGAGAACACCATGCCAGGGGGCAGACGCCAACGGCTGCGGACGCAGCAAGCGGGGCGGAGGGATCGCGCGCCCAAGCGGCGCGTTGCTTTTCTCCAAACCGCAATCGAGGGGGACCAGCATGGCTGGCGCGAATGTGATCAACCGCCGGGCCGCACTGATCGGCGCTGCCGGCGCGACCGGGACGCTGCTTGCACAGGGCGCCACGGCGGCGGTGCCGGAAATCGACACGGGCCGGGTGCAGGGCGGCCGGGTGGAGTTCCCGGCCTGGACCGCGCCCACAGAACGTCCGTCCGGCGGCCCGCCCAACCCCATGCCGGTGAACGAGCGGGTCGGCTTCGCCGTTGTCGGCCTGGGACGCCTGGCACTGGAAGAAATCCTGCCAGCGTTCGGCGAGGTGAAGCGGTCCCGCCTGGTTGCCTTGGTGAGCGGCACGCCGGACAAGGCGGCGCGCGTCGCCGCCCAATACGGCGTGCGGCCAGAGGCGGTGTACGACTACGCCGGCTTCGACCGCATCCGCGACAACCCGGACATCCGGGTCGTGTACGTCGTCCTGCCCAACTCCATGCACAAGGAATACACCATCCGCGCCGCGGAGGCCGGCAAGGACGTGCTGTGCGAGAAGCCGATGGCGGTGTCCTCGGCCGAGGGCCAGGCCATGGTCGATGCGTGCCGGGCCGCGAGGCGCAAGCTGATGATCGCCTACCGCTGCCAATACGAGCCGTATAACCGCGAGGTGCTGCGCCTGGTGCGGGAGGGAACGTTCGGACCCGCCCGCTTCATCGACGCGGTGAACACGCAGAACCAGGGCGATGGCGCGCAATGGCGGTTCAAGCGGGCGCTCGCCGGCGGCGGGGCGTTGCCGGACATCGGGCTGTATTGCCTCAACGCCGCCCGCTTCCTGACCGGGGAGGAGCCGGTCGAGGTGATCGCCCGCAGCTTCAGCCCACCGGGCGACCCGCGCTACGCCGAGGTGGAAGAAACCGTGAACTTCATGCTCCGCTTCCCCGGCGGCCTCGTCGCCAACTGCGCGACGAGCTACGGGATGCACGAAAGCCGGCGGCTCGCGGTACACACGCCGGGCGCCGCCATCAGCCTGGACGGCGCGTTCTCCTACCACGACAAGCAACTCCGCATCGCCCGCCGCGACGGCCGGACAGAGGGCGTGGAGGAGCGGCGCATCGCCACCCAGAACCAGTTCGCGCTGGAAATGGACCACATGGCCGAATGCGTGCTGTCCAACCGCGAGCCGCACACCCCCGGCGAGGAGGGCGTGCAGGACCACCGGATCATGGAAGCGATCTACCAATCCGCCGCCAGCGGGCAGCCGGTGGCCTTGCCGCGCACCGAAGGGCTGGACCGCACGCGCGGCCCGGTGCCGTCGGCGTCATGACGCGCTGCTGATTGCGCTCGCTCCGTGGCCGCTTGCTGGCGCTCTGGGCGTTCTCGCTGGCGGCCTGCGTCGCGGCCGGGGCGTTGCTGGTGCAGATTACCGGTCAGTCCACGGCGGCGCAGGTGCAGCGGGGCGAGGCCGTCGTGGCGCGGGCCTGCGACCTGATCCGCGAGCGGTATGCGTTCTACGCCACGGATTGGCGCGGCCCGGTGCCGCCGTTGGACGACGCCGGGCTGCGGGCCGACCTCCGAACGGCGGTGTTTCTCGCCCTCGCGCGGCAGGACGGGGTGGAGGGCGGCATCTGGCAATCGGAGGCGGGACCGCTCGCCTACGCCTTTCCGACCTATGCTGGCACCGGCCCGAAAACCGACCTGCCCACCGCCGAGGCCGCCAACATCCGGGCGGTCAACGACCAAGCCGCCCAGGACGAGGCCGCCGTCGCCCGCATGTCGGGCGGCAGCGCGCATCTGCTGCTGCACGCCTGCCCGCTGCCCGGCCCCATCGAGGGCCTGACCGCCTGGACCATGACCCGGGTGGCGGCGGCGAGTGCTGCGGACGGCTTGCGCGCCGGGCTGCTGCTGTTGTTCGCGCTGATGCTGGGCATGTCGGCTTGGCTTGCGTGGCTGCTGCGCGACTGGGCGCGCCGGGTGGGCGCCATGGAGGCCGGGTTGGCGCAGCATCGGGACGACCTGCTTCCTACCCTGCCGCGCACCGGGGAGCGCGACCTGGACCGCATCGTCGATGCCTTGAACCAGGCCGGGGAGCGCCTGACCGAGGCCCGGCGGCGGTCGGCGGAGCTGGGCGTGCGTGTCGTCACCGCGGAACGGCTGGCGGCGCTTGGCCGGGTTGCGGCCGGGGTGGCGCATGAAATCCGCAACCCGCTCGCCGCCATGCGGCTGCGGGCGGAGAACGGGCTTGCGGGCGACGACGACCGACGCCGCCGCGCCCTCCTCGCGGTGCTGGAGCAGGTCGGAAGGCTGGACCGCCTGCTCGGCGAGTTGCTGGCGATGACCCAGCGCCGCGACCCCGCGCCGGAGTTGACCGACATCGGAACGCTGCTGTCGTCATGCGTGGAGCGCCACGCCGACCAGGCCGCGGCGGCGCAGGTGAGGCTTGCGGCCGAGGGTGCGGGGACGGCCCTGCTCGACGCCGCGCTGATCGGCCGGGCGTTGGACAACCTCCTGTCCAACGCCATCCGGCACACGCCCCCAGGCGGCCAGGTTTCGCTGCGGGCCGAGTGCCGCGGGGCGGCCCTGCGCTTGGTCGTGGAGGACACCGGACCCGGCGTCGCGCCCGACCTGCACGGCACGCTGTTCGAGCCGTTCGTGACCGGGCGGGCGGACGGCACCGGCCTCGGCCTCGCCATTGCGCGGGAGCTGGTGGAGGCGCATGGCGGCCGGCTGAGCCTCGCCGCGTCCGAGCAGGGGGCGCGGTTCGTGATCGAGCTTGGGGGTGCGGCCTGATGGCGACGGTGCTGATCGTGGACGATGACGCGGCGTTGCGGGAAGGTTTGGCGGAAACGTTGGGCGACCTGGGCCACCGCACGGAGGAGGCCGAAGACGGCGCCGCCGCCCTGCGTCGGCTTGCCCGGCCCGGTGTCGATGCCGTGCTGCTGGACCTGCGTATGCCCGGGCTGGACGGGTTGGAAGTGCTGCGCCGCATCCGCGCGCTGCCGGCGGCGCCGCCCGTCGCGGTGCTGACCGCCGTGCCCACCGCGGCCAACACCATCGAAGCCATGCGGCTCGGCGCCATCGACCATCTGGCCAAGCCGGTTGGCCGGGCGGACCTGGCCGCGCTGCTGTCCACCCTGCTGGCCGAGCCGGACGCGCCGCCGCCGCCGGCCGAGGCGACCGTGCCCGAAGGCGAGATGGTGGGGGCGAGCGCCGCCTTGCGGGAGGTGCAGAAAACCATCGGCCGGTTGGCCGACAGCGACGCCACCGTGCTGATCACCGGGGAAACCGGCACCGGCAAGGAGGTCGTCGCCCGCGCGCTGCATCGGCATGGGCGCCGTGCCGGCGGTCCCTTCGTCGCGGTGAACTGCGCCGCCATCCCGGCGGAGCTGCTGGAAAGCCTGCTGTTCGGCTATGTGCGCGGCGCGTTCACCGGGGCGGTCGCGGACCGCGCCGGGTCGTTCCGGGAGGCCGACGGCGGCACGTTGTTCCTCGACGAGATCGGCGACATGCCCGCGGCGATGCAGGCCAAGCTGCTGCGTGTGCTCGGCGACCGCACGGTGACGCCGGTAGGTGGGCGGGCGGTCGCGGTGGATGTCCGGGTGCTCGCCGCGACGCATCGCGACCTCCTGCGCGCCGTGCGGGAGGGCGGCTTCCGGGAAGACCTGTTCTACCGGCTGGGCGTGGTGCCGCTGCACCTGCCGCCGCTGCGGGAACGGCTGGCCGACATCGTGCCGTTGGCGGAGCATGTCCTGGCGCTGTCCGCCGGGCCGGGCGGCGTGGCCAAGCGGCTGTCTCCGGCGGCGGCGGCGCGGCTGGTCGAGCATCCTTGGCCCGGCAACGTCCGGGAACTGCGCAACGCCATGGAGCGCGTTGCCGCCCTGGTGCGCCACCCGGTCGTGTCCGCGGCCGACCTCCATTTCCTCGGCGCCCCGGCGCCTTCCGCACCCGACGCGGCCGACTGGCTTGCCGGCGACCTGCCCACGGCGCTGGCGCGGCTGGAAGCCGCCATGATCCGCCGGGCGCTGACGGCCAGCCGCGGCAACCGGGCGGAGGCGGCGCGGCGGCTCGGCATCCACCGGCAGCTCCTGCACGCCAAGCTGGCCCGGCTGGACCTGTCCGGAAGCCGGACGCCGGCCGTCGCCTCCGCGGACGCGGAGAACGCGGCCAACGAAAAATAACTGAGCCATAACAGCGTAGTGCCGTATGGCACAGCGGATGCAGAACATCGGGCGTGGGCACACTGCCCACCACGACGGAGAACATCATGGCACATTCGACCAAGCGCCTTCGCCTGGCCCTGCTCGGCGCGACGCTGATTGCCGGGGCGGCCGGCGCGGCGGCGGTCGCGCAGACGACGCCGAGCTTTGACCCCGCGCAGTTGCCGGCCACCAAGGGCCGCGTCGCCCAGTACAGCCTCACCCCGCGCGGCGACGTGGACGGGCTGATCCTGGATGACGGGACCGAGATCCACATGCCGCCGCATCTCGGCACGCAGCTCGTTTATGCCGTCAAGCCCGGCGACCAAATCACGGTGCGCGGCCTGCGCGCGCGCGAGGTGCCGATGGTGCAGGCCATGCAGGTCACCAACGACGCTACGAATCAAAGCGTGACGGATGCGGCGCCTGCCGGTACGCGCGGCCCGCACGGCCCCGGCCGCCCTGCCGACGCGGCGCGGCAGCCGATGGAGGCCCAGGGCGTCATCAAGGCGCAACTGCATGGGCCGCGCGGCAACCTCAACGGCGTGCTGCTGGCCGACGGCACCATCGCCCGCCTGCCGCCCCCGGAAGCGAAGCGGCTGGCGCCGACCCTCGCCGTGGGGCAGAGCGTGTTCGTGCGCGGCGAGGGCGTGGCGAACGGGCTGGGCCGGGTCATCGGCGCCCGCGCCATCGGTCCCAATCCACAGCAGTTGACGGAGATCGCCAGACCGCCCGCACGCGGTGACGGCCCGGACGGGGCGGGTCCAGACGGCGAGCGGCGCGGCGGGAGGCACGGCGGCCCGCGCGGCCCCGCGGCAACGCCCCCCGCCGCACCGCTCTGACCGGGACCTCCCGCGCCGGCTCTGGCGCGGGAGGCATGGCTGGCCGGCGGCTCGCACCGGCGCTAAACCGGGCCTCGCTTGCAAGGGGGTATGCGATGGCGAGGATCACGACGGTGGAGCAGCTTGCCGCCCTTTACGGGCCGGTCGGAGAAGCGTCCACGGCCAAGGTCGCCGGCCGCGTCACCCCGGAGTACGGCGCGATGATCGCCGCCTCGCCCTTCGCGGTGCTTGCCACGTCCGGGCCGGAAGGGCTGGACTGCTCGCCGCGCGGCGACCGGCCCGGCTTCGTGCGGGTGCATGACGACCGCACGCTGATGCTGCCCGACCGGCGCGGCAACAACCGGATCGACAGCCTGCTGAACGTCGTGCGCGACCCGCGCGTGGCCCTGCTGATGCTGATCCCCGGCAGCGGCAACACGCTGCGGGTCAACGGGCGCGGCCACCTGGACGACGACCCTGCCCTGCTGGCCTCCTTCGCGGTTGAGGAAAAGGCGCCGCGGTCGGTCCTGGTGATCGAGGTCGGCGAGATTTACTTTCAATGCGCCCGCGCCGTGGTCCGGTCCCGGCTGTGGGACCCGGCCTCCCAGGTCGATCCCAAGACCCTGCCCACCCCCGGCGAAATCCTGGCCGCCATGAGCGGCAACCGCGTCGGCGGCGCCGAGTATGACCGGAGCTGGGGCGAACGGGCCAGGCAGACCATGTGGTAGGCACGGTGAAACGGGGGTAAGAAATGCTCATTTCCATCAACAGGATGCAGAGATGAAGCTGAGCGCACGCAACCAGATCAAGGGCAAGGTCACGTCGGTCGCCAAGGGCCAGACCACGGGACACGTCCACATCGACATCGGCAATGGCACCACGATCCATTGCTCGATCACCAATGAAGCCATCGACGACCTGGCCTTGAAGGTCGGCGACGACGCCACCGCGGTGATCAAGGCGTCCGACGTCATGGTGGCGAAATAGCCGATGCGGCGGGCGAGCATCCGACGAGGCTTGGCCGCGGCCCTGCTCGCCGGGCTGCTTGCCCCGGCAGCGGCCGGTGCGCAGAACAGCGCGCCGCCGGGCCTCGCCATCGGGGGCCGGGTCGAGCACCCCCGCATCCTCGCCTTGGCGGACCTGCAGGCGCTGCCGCCGGTGACGGTGGAGGTCGAGCACGCGCACGAAAGGGATGCGCAGAGACATGCGTTCACCGGCGCGCTGCTTTGGCCCTTCCTCACCGCCGCAGGCCCAATGGACACCGGCAAGCGCACGTTCCTGCAGCACACCGTGCTGGCGCGCGGCCAGGACGGCTACGCGGTGGCGCTGGCGGTCGGCGAGCTTGATCCGAACTTCGAGGGCAAGCAGGTCCTGGTCGCCTATGCGGAGGACGGCAAGCCGCTTCCCGGCCTGCGCCTTGTCGTGCCGGCCGACGCCCGCGGCGGGCGCAGCGTGCGCGACCTGGTTGCGATCGAGGTCCGCTGAGCCGCCGCGGCGGTTTACCCGTGGTCGAACGCCGTCGATTTCACCACCGCGAACAGGGGCTTGCCGGGCGCCAAGCCGAGGGTCGCCACCGCGTCGCGCGTCAGCCGGGCGAGCAGCGGCGTCGGCCCGACTTGCAGCGTGACGAAAGCTTCATGCGGGCCGGATGGCGCAACCGCCGAAACCGTGCCCGGCAGGATATTGTGGCTGCTGAACCCGCGCGGCGCTTCCGTCGCCACCGCAACGTCGCGGGCACGCAGGCGCAGGCGCAGCCGGGTGCCTTCGGCCTCCGGGCGCAACGGCACTTGAAGCGCGCCGCCCGGGAACGCCAGGCGCGTCAGCCCGCGCGCCGGGTCGTGCGCCTGCACGGTGCAGGACAGCACGGCGCCGGCGTCCCGCCGCCCGCTGAGCACGGGCAGGTCGGTGCGGGCGGCCAGCGCGTCCAGCGGACCCGCCGCCAGCACGCGCCCGGCTTCCAGCAGCACAAGCGTGTCGGCGAGGCGGTCCACCTCCTCCAGCGCGTGCGTCACATACAGCACGGGGACACGCGCCGCGTCGCGCAGCCGTTCCAGGAAGCCCAGGATTTCCCCTTTGCGCGGGCCGTCAAGTGCTGCGAGCGGCTCGTCCATCAGCAGCAGGCGCGGCCGGGCCAGCAAGGCGCGGCCCAATGCCACCCGCTGCCGCTCCCCGCCGGACAGGGCGCGCGGGCGCCGGCGCAGCAGGGGCGCGATGCCGAGCAGGTCCACCACCTCGTCGAACCCCGGCCCGGACGCCTCGCGCGGCGCCCGCCGTGCGCCGTAGCGGAGGTTGGTCTCGACCGAGAAATGCGGCAGCAGCTTGGCATCCTGGAACACCACCGCGCAGCGCCGCCGCTCCGCCGGCACGTCGGTGCCGACCGCGGTGTCCAGCAGCACGGCCCCGCCCAGCGCCACCCGCCCCGCCTGCGGCCGCAACAGCCCGGCGACGACGGACAGCACCGTGCTCTTGCCCGAGCCGGACGGGCCGAACAATGCCGTGACGCCCGGGACTTGCGCGCTGAAACTGACATCGAGAAAGAACGCGCCGAGGCAGTGCCGCACCGAAACGTCGAGCATCACATCCCAAGCAGCCGCCGCATGTGCCGGGCAATCAGCTCCGACAGCAGCAGCCCGGCGATGGCCAAGGTGAACGACACCGCCGAAAGCTTGGCTGCCGTCGCCTCGCCGCCCGGCACCTGCGTCGCGGCGTAGATCGCGAGCGGCAGGGTCTGCGTTTCCCCGGGGATGTTGGAGGCGAAGGTGATGACGGCGCCGAACTCGCCCAAGCCCGCCGCGAAGGCCACCACGCCGCCGGCCAGGATGCCGGGCGCCATCAGCGGCAGGGTGACGGTCACGAAGCGGTCCACTGGCCCGGCGCCGAGCGTGCGCGCCGCCGCCTCAAGCCCAGGGTCGATGCCTTCCAATGACAGCCGCATCGCCCGCACCATCAGCGGAAAGGCCATGACCGCCGTGGCCAGCGCGGCACCGCCCGTGGTGAACACCAGGCGCACGCCGAACCAATCCAGCAGCAGCGACCCCAGCGGCCCCCGCACGCCGAACAGCAGCAGCAGGCCCCAGCCGACCACCACTGGCGGCATCACCAGCGGCAGGTGCACGGCCGCGTCGAGCACTGTCCGCCCGGCGAACCGGCCACGCGCCAAGGCATAGGCGGCCAGCACGGCCAGGGGCAGGCCGAACGCCACGCTGCGCGACGCGACTGCCAGGCTGATGCGGATGGCCTGCCACTCGTCCGGGGTCAGCCAGGAGAGGGGGTTCACTCCCGGACGGAGAAGCCCAGCGACCGGTAGATGGAGGCGGCCTCCGGCCCCGTGAGGAAGGCGAGCAGGGCCTGCGCCTCCGGCCGGTCGCCGCGCCGGGTCAGGGCGAAGGGGTAGCTGATGGGCGGGTGGGTGTTTTCCGGAAAGGTGCCGAGGACCCGCACGCCCTTGGACGCGGCGGCGTCCGTCGCATAAACGATGCCGAGCGGCGCTTCCCCGCGCTCCACCAGCAGCAGCGCGGCGCGCACGCTTTCGGCGCGGGCGAGGCGCGGCGCTATCGCGTTCCAGGCGCCGAGCGTCGTGAGCGCCGCTTGGGCATACTTGCCGACCGGCACGCTGGCCGGGTCGCCGGTGGCGAGCCGCCCTTGCGCGCCCAGCCGCGCCAGCAGGTCCACGCCGGGCGTGAGCGCGACCTCGCCGGGCTGGTCGGCCGGCGCGATCAGCACGAGGCGGTTGCTGAGCGGGCTGGTGCGGCTGTCCGGCAGGATCAGGTTGCGTTGCTGCAGGTAGTCCATCCACGGCTCGTCGGCGGAAGCGAACAGGTCGGCTGGGGCGCCTTGCTCGATCTGCCGGGCAAGGGCGGAGGATGCGGCAAAGACGAAGCGCGGCGCCGGGTTGCCCTTGGCGGCCCATGCGCTGCCGAGCGCCTGCAGGGCGTCGATGAGGCTTGCGGCCGCCATCACCGTCACCTGGTCCGCACGGGCCGGGCTGGAAGCGAGGGCGGCGCCGAGCGCCAGCAGAAGGTGGCGACGTTCCATGCGGGAAAACCCTAGCGCACCCTTTCCGGTGCGGCAACGCCGGTCATCTGTCCGATGCAGCGTCAAACGCGCGCCTTCGCCAAGAACGAGAAAGTATTGCCATTATTTTCCCGCATGAACCAAACCGTTCCGAAATCAGCATAAGCAAAATCCGGCTACCTGGCGTGACAAAGGGTGGTCTTTGACCTATTCACCCTTTGCCTTGACCGGGCGTCCATGTCAGCCCAACAAAATGCTGCCATTCGCGTTGTCCTTTCTTTGCTCGGGCTTCAACGTTGATTACAAAGCTTTTCAAGGCAGCCCGGCGGAGCCAAGGCCGGCGGCGCAGGCAAGGGCGCGCAGGCTTCGGATGGCGTCGGCGCCGTCCGGCGTCCGGCCTGAACTTCGCGGTCCCGGAGCAGGGTCCGCCACCGAGGAGAGGATGCAACGGCCCCATGCAACGATACGGAGTCCTGGGTCGCCGGCCCCGACGCGACGACGCCCGCGGGCGGTCCAGGGTGGTTGTGCAAACCGTGCCGGGCGCGGCCGACGCCCTGAGCCTGGCCAAGTACCGGCTCGCCTCGCGATGGCAGCCGCTGATCCACTTCTGGCTGTCCGTCCTGACGGTTGTTGTCGCGTTGGTCTTCGTTCTGGAAATCCTGGGACCGCCCGAGCGCGTCGCCGACGCCGACCCGGCGGAAGCGCCTCCCCTGCTGGATCAGCCGCGCGCCGCCATGCCTGCCCCCTTGGCCAGCAGGCCCATCGAGACGAGCCTGCCGTCCCTTTCCACGCCGATGCGGCCCGAGCCTGCCCCGCCCGCGCCGCCAGCCCCAAGCCTCCAGCCGCCCAGCGCCGCACCGCCCGATGCCTCGCGCACCCGGGTGGCGTTGGTGGTGCACCCGGCGCGGGCAGAGGGGGGCGCGGCGATTGCCAACCGCCTGGCGGCGCAAAGCGGCCTCGCGCCGGAGCAGGTCGATGTGGGGACGGTCGCCGACGGGCAGTCGGACGCGGTTATCCGCTTCTACGCCACGGGCGACCATTCGTTGGCGCGCCGCCTTGGCAAGGAACTCGGCCGCATGGGGTATTCCTGGCGGATCGAGAACTTCGCCGCCCGCCCCTGGGCTTGGAAGGACCAAGCCGTCGAGGTGTTTTTGCCGGATAGGTAGTTTCCAACCTCGCTGCAACAAACGTCACTAGACAAACCGCACCTTTCACGAACGATTGATAACGTGACGTAATCAACTTTTCGTGTTGATTATGTCACAATGTCAACTGCAGCACCTGGTCTCGTCCGTCACACCGACGATGCTGCGTTTACCGCGGTTGAAGTATTTATCGCCCGGTGGGACGGCACGGCCATGGCGGAGCGGGCCAACTGCGCCCCGTTCCTGTCGGAGTTGTGCGACGTGCTGGGCCTGCCGCGGCCCGACCCGGCCAGCGGCAGCGGCGGCGACTACCGGTTCGAGCGCGGCGTCACCCGGCAGGAGGACGACGGCAGCACCAGCAGCCGGCGCATCGACCTGTATCGCCGCGGCTGCTTCGTATGCGAAGCGAAGCAGGGCGCCACCCCGCACCGGCAGCCCGGCCTGCTCAGCGGAAGCAGCGAGGCCCAGCACCGGGCCAACATCCGCAACACCCCGGCCTGGGTGCGCCACATGCAGAAAGCCAAGGGCCAGGCGGAAGGCTACGCCCGCGACCTGCCATCCGAGGAAGGCTGGCCGCCCTTCCTCCTCGTGTGCGACGTAGGGTTCTGCTTGGATCTGTATGCCGACTTCTCTGGCACGGGCAAGCACTACGCGCAGTTTCCGGACCGCGAGCGGTTCCGCATCTACCTGCCGGACCTGCGCCGGGCGGAGGTGCGGGAGATGCTGCGCCGGGTCTGGCTCGATCCCCGGTCGCTTGACCCGGCGCTGCGCCGCGCAGAGGTCACGCAGGATATTGCGGCCCTGCTCGCCCGGCTGGCGACGGCGTTGGAGGGCGCCCCGGCCCGCCCACGTCACGCGCCCGCCCACGTCGCGACCTTCCTGATGCGGTGCATCTTCTGCATGTTCGCGCAAAGCGTGGGGCTGTTGCCGGCGGGGAGCTTCAGCAAGCTGCTGGAACGGTGCCGGGCCAACCTGCCAGGGTTCGTGCCCATTGTCGGCAATCTCTGGCAGACCATGGATGTGGGCGGCTTCAGCGTGGCGCTGGAGGCGGCGGTGGCGCGGTTCAACGGCGGCCTGTTCCGCCCTGGCCCGCACGGCGGCGCGGACCCGCTGCCAGTGAACCGCGACGAACTGGGCTTGCTGATCCAAGCCGCCGGCAAGGATTGGGCGGAGGTGGAGCCGGCAATCTTCGGCACGCTGCTGGAAAACGCCCTGGACACGAGGGAACGCGGCCGGCTCGGCGCGCAGTTCACCCCGCGCGCCTTTGTCGAGCGCTTGGTGCTGCCCACCGTCATGGAGCCGCTGCGCGAGGATTGGGACGGCGTGCGCTGCGCCGCGGAACGGGCGATGCAGGCCGGCGACGCCTCGGCCGCCGCGGGGTTCGTACGCGATTTCCACGCGAAGCTCTGCAAGGTCTTTGTGCTGGACCCGGCGTGCGGCACCGGCAACTTCCTGTATGTGACGCTGGAGCTGATGAAGCGGCTGGAGGGCGAGGTGCTGGACACCCTGGCCGGCTACGCCATGAACGAGGCCGGACGCCTGGACTTGGCAGGCGTCACCGTCGGCCCGCACCAGTTCCTGGGCCTGGACGTGAACCCGCGCGCCGTGCCGGTGGCGGAACTGGTGCTGTGGATTGGCTATCTGCAATGGCACTTTCGCACCAATGGCAAGGCACCCCCGGCCGAGCCGATCCTGCGCGACTCCCACAACATCGAGGAGCGGGACGCCCTGCTGTGTTACGCCCGCACGGAGCCGGAACGGGACGCCGCCGGACGCCCGGTGACGCGCTGGGGCGGGCGCACCAGGCTGCATCCCATCACCGGGGAGGCGGTGCCGGACGAGGCCGACCAGCAGGCCGTGCTGCGCCCCGTGGACGCCAAGCCCGCGCCCTGGCCGGACGCGGATTTCATCGTGGGCAACCCGCCTTTCATCGCCGGCAAGGACCTGCGGGCGGAGCTGGGCACCGGCCACGCGGAGGCGCTGTGGGCCGCGTATCCCAAGGTGCCGCCGTCCGCGGACCTCGCGATGGTTTTCTGGTGGCGCGCAGCGGAGGTGGTGCGGTCCGGCAAGGCCCGGCGGTTCGGATTTATCACCAGCAACAGCATCCGCCAGGTGTTCTGCCGCCGGGTGATCGCGGCGGCGATGGAGGGGGCGGACCCGCTGCATTTGGCATTCGCCATCCCGGACCATCCGTGGTCGCAGGGGGCCGGCGCGGCGGCGGTGCGGATCGCGATGACGGTTGCGGCGCGGGGGGCAGGGACGGGGCGGCTGTTGCAGGTGACACGCGAGACGGCGGCGGCGGTGCCCGAGGTTGTCTTGGCGACGCGGGAAGGCGTGGTGAACGCGGACCTCACCGTGGGGGCCAGCCCGGACGCTGCCCGGCCGTTGCGCGCCAATGAGCGGATCAGCAGTCCCGGCATGAAGCTGCACGGCGCTGGTTTTATCGTGTCCGCAGCAACCGCGGCGGCGTTGGGTCTGAGCAAGGTGCCGGGATTGGAGGCGCATATCCGGCCGTATCTGAACGGGCGAGACATGACCGGGCGCAGCCGCGGAGCTTTGGTCATTGACCTGTTCGGATTGACTGAGGCGGAGGTGCGGCAGCGTTTTCCAGCGGTGTTCCAGCACTTGCTCCATTATGTGAAGCCGGAGCGGGATGGACGGGCCAACAGCGGCCCGGACAGCGCAACCTACGCACGCCTATGGTGGCTACATGGCAAACCCCGGCCAGAGTTGCGGGCAGCACTTCGTAGCTTGCCCCGCTACATTGCTACGGTGGAAACCGCCAAACATCGGGTGTTTGTATTCCAGCCCGCGACGGTGGTGCCAGACAACATGCTTGTCTGCATTGCCAGCGATGACTCTTATTACTTGGGCATAATGTCGTCCCGCATCCACACGACTTGGGCACCAGCGGCGGGCGGCTGGCTTGGGTTCGGGAATGACCCCCGCTACAACAAAACCCGCTGCTTCGACCCCTTCCCCTTCCCCGCCGCCACCCCGGCGCAAGCCGCCGAGATCGCCGCCCTCGCCGAGGAACTCGACGCGCTGCGCAAAACCTGTCTCGCCGCGCACCCGCACCTCACGCTGACCGCGCTTTACAACGTCCTCGCCGCCCTCCGCGCCGGCCAGTCCTTGTCGCCTGCGGAGCGCGACGTGCTGGACGCCGGGCAGGTCGAGGTGCTGCGCCACCTGCATGACCGGCTGGACGCGGCCGTCGCCGCCGCCTATGGCTGGCCCGCCGACCTGTCCGCCGAGGCCATCGTGGAGCGCGTGGTCGCCCTGAACCGCGAGCGCGCGGCGGAGGAGGCCGCGGGCCAGGTCCGTTGGCTCCGCCCCGCCTTCCAAGCCCCCGCCGACGCCGCCTCCGCCGCGCGCCGGGAGCAGCTTGCTTTGCCCACGGACTCCGCCGCCACCCTGGCCGCCTGGCCCAAGCTGGCGCCCGACCAGTTCACGGCCCTACGCGCCGCCCTCAAGCGCCACGGCCCGGCCGCGCCCGGCGACCTCGCCCAGCAGTTCCGCGGCGCGACGCGCGGCAAGGTCGCCGGCATCTTGGCGACCCTGGCCGCCTTGGGCCAAGCCCGCGAAGCCGGGCCAGGCCGTTACGCCGCATAAAACCCGGCAGCGCGCCCGCGCCGCCTCGGCACGCCCGCCGCGCTCCGCGACCAGCGGCATAGCCGCCACGCTGAACCAGCGGATTGAAGATCATAGTCCTAAACCGGACTGACAAGGCCGCGGGGACATCGGATAGAGGCATCAGTCATGGCAGCGGCTGCGTGACGCCCTGCCCACGCCTTCAATCCCTCTTCCAGGAAACGCCCCCATGGCCGCAACCATCGACGACACCACCGCCAATCCGATCACCGTCCCAAGCGGGACAACAGCATCGCCGTTCGGCAAGGTCGTCCTGAACGACGGCGGACCGGCGCTTGAGGTCGTGAGCATATCCCTCAGCGCCGGGCAGAACACCAGCGGAAGCAACCTGGGCAGCCTCAGCGACCCCACGGGCTTCGGCCGGTTCGACAGCAACACCAACATCTTCGCCGAGTCCGCCTTTTCCTTCGGCTCCCCAAGCGCCGCGACCAACATCCTGAACCGGCTGGTTTACACCCCGCCGGCGCTGGACAACGGCACCTATGCCACGGTGGACGCCACCATCAAGATCGGCAGCGCGTCGCTCCCCCCTGCCCCCGACGGCTCGGGCACGGTCACGCTGGCCGACCCGAACGGCCCCGTGGTGCTGCAGGTCGTCACGCCGCCCGGCGTCAGCGGCACCGCCGGCAACCAGCAGGTGGCGTCCGGCACGGTGTTCCGCCCCTTCGCCGCGGCCCGTATCACGGACAACACCCCGGGCTACGACGCCCAGACCACGGGGACGGTCACGCTCACGGACAGCACGGGCGCCGCGTCCGACGCGGGCGGCACCCTGGCCGGCCCGGGCCTGACCAAGACGGGGGTCGGCACCTATGCGCTCGCCGCTGGGTCCTATTACGCGATGCAGAGCAGCCTGCAGTCCCTCACCTTCACCCCCGCCGCGGTGGCGGGCGGCAGCACGCAAACGGTCGGGTTCGGTCTCAGCATGAGCGACGCCGCGACAAAGCTGACAACGGACGACAAGAGCGTCACGGTGCAGGTGGCCGGCACCTCGGCGACGCCGGTGGCGCCGTTCATCGTCGGAACGGCGGGCCAGACGGTGGCCACGGGCAACGGCATCAGCCCGTTCAACGCCGTCACGATCTCGGACAGCAACGCCAAGCCGGTGGTCAGCGCCACGCTGACGGTGAACGGCGGCGGGACGTTGAGCGGCACCGGGCTGGTCGCCGCCGGGGCCGACACCTACACCTTGGCGGCGGCGTCGCCCGCCGCTTTGACGGCCTCCCTGCAGAAGCTCACCTTCACCGCGCCGCCGCTGGCCGGGCAGGACTCGGCCACGAGCACCATCAAGCTCGACATCGCCGATGGCGGGCAGGTCGCCAGCGACAGCCAAACAACCGTGACCACGGTGGCCAGCGCGCCGTCGAGCAACGGCAACGCGAACTTCACCATCACGGACCAGACGACGGGCCAGCAGAACTTCATCAGCGGCGACAAGTACAGCGGCCCCGTGCAGGGCCTCGGCCAGCAACTGAACCTGATCACCCCGAACAACCTCAACGTCGCCGCGGCCGTTCCCAACGTGTTCATCCGCAGCGGCAGCGGCAACGATGCGATCGACGTGAGCAAGGCCAACGGCAACAACGTCCTGGACGGCGCCGGCGGTTCGAGCTTCCTGACCGGGGGCACCGGCAACGACACCTTCTTCCTCGATGGCCGCAACCTGGCGTCGGACGCTTACTCGACCGTCGTGAACTTCCATGGCGGCGACAACATCACGGTGTTCGGCGTCGATGCCACGAACTTCAAGCTGGCGACGCAGGACAACCAGGGCGCAGCCGGCGCCAAGGGCGTTGCCTTCACCTTCAGCAGCGCAGGCAAGCCGAACGCCACGGTGGTCATTGCCGGGTTCAGCAGCGCCGACCTGGCGAACGGGCGCCTGACGACCTCCTACGGCGCCAACCCGGCCACGGCCGGCGTTGCCGGCAGCGGCGGGTCATACTTCAACATTCACGGCAACTGACCGGAAGGCTTCCGCAAAGGGCGGGCTGCCAGTCGGTGGCCCGCCCTTTTTCGTGCAGGCCGTGGCGGTAGGGAGGGGTGGCGGACCCGAGACGATTCGAACGTCCGACCTTTGCCTTCGGAGGGCAACGCTCTATCCAGCTGAGCTACGGGTCCCGCAACACCCTCATAACCCGGCGCGGCCCCCACGCCAAGCCTTCAATAGTGTATGCCGCGCCATGACGCCGCGGCCACGTCGGCGCCCGAAGGAAGCCAAGCGTCCGGCGCGTCGATCCAGGCGATCACGTCGCCGATCACCGCCGCGCGCGCACGGTCGCGCATCAGCAGGTGGTAGCCGCTGCGATACAGCCCGCGCCGCACCCCGGGCGGCATGGCGTCCCAGGTGCGGCCGGCGGCCTCGGGCGGCACCACCGTGTCGCGCTCGCCGTATAGCGCCAAGGTACGGTCCGGCAAGCGCGGCGCCGCGGCTTGCGCCCTGTCCATCAGGTCCGTCAGGCCGCGCAGCGCGTCGAAGCGGGTGCGGCGGATCGTCAGCGGGTCGCGCGCCAAGCGCAGCAGGGCGTCGCGGTTGTCGCTGGCGACGACACGGATCGACACCTCCGCCCCCGTGACGACCAAGCCCGGCGCCATGCTCGACACGAGCCAAAGCCCGCTGCTGAGCGCCACCCCCATCTGCGCCCGGCCCCAAACCGCCGGGGACAGCAGCACCCAGCCGTCCACCGGCGGCGCTTGGCCGGACGCGGCCAGCGCCATCAGGACGGCGCCGCCCATGCTCTCCCCCATCGCGTAAACCGGCACGCCGGGGTAGCGCGCGTGCAAGATGCGGAGCATGGCGGCGGCGTCGGACACCAAGGCGGCGTCGCCGGGCCAGAAGCCGCGCCCCGGCGCCGCACCAAAGCCGCGCTGGTCCGGCGCGAACAGCGCGATCCCCGCGGCGGCGAACGCCGGACCCGGCAGCTCCCAAGCGTCCCGGCTGTCGTTGAAGCCGTGCAGCGCCAGCACCACGGCGCGCGGCTTTCCGTCACGTTTGGAAGTCGGGTCCGGCAGCCAGGTCCGCACCGGGAGGCGGGCGCCGTCCGCCATGGCAAAGGCGTCGTCCGCTTGCAGGAGCGAGGGCGGCAAAGGCGGCAACACCGTGTTATAGGACGGCAAGCCGCCGCAGCCCGCCAGCAGCAGCACCAAAGCGAGGCAGCGCGTCGCGTTGTTTGTCACGGGCGCAAGGGGTATCATCCCGCCGCCGTCCCGACCAGTGAGGATCACCCGATGCCCGGCCCCGACACCCCCTTTGGCAGCCCCACGCCGCACCCCGAGGTGGGTCAGCCCGAGGTCCTGCACGTCGATGACCGCGTCGTCGCGTGCGACGGCGGCGATGGGCCGCTCGGCCATCCCCGGGTTTGGCTGCGCATCGTGGAGCAGCAAACCTTCTGCCCGTGGTGTTCCCGCATCTTCGTGCTGAACGAGGGCGCCACCGACAGCGACCATTGACGCCATGCCCGAAGCACCCGTACCTGAAGCCTCGCCCATGCACCTGGTCCTGATCGACGGGTCCGGCTTCATCTTCCGAGCTTTCCACGCACTGCCGCCGATGGCGCGGGCGGACGGCACGCCGGTGAACGCGGTGTTCGGCTTCTCCAACATGCTGGCCCGCCTACTGGAACGGCACGAGGGCACCCACATCGCCGTCGTGTTCGACGCCGGGCGCACGACGTTCCGCAACGACATGTATGCCCAATACAAGGCGCACCGGCCCGAGCCGCCGCCGGAACTGGTGCCGCAGTTCACCCTGGTGCGCGACGCGACGGCGGCGTTCGGCGTGCCGGGCGTGGAGCTGGCGACCTGGGAAGCCGACGACCTGATCGCCTCCTATGCCCGCGCCGCGGTGGCGGCGGGCGGCCGGGTCACCATCGTGTCGTCGGACAAGGACCTGATGCAACTCGTGGGCGACCGCGTGGTGATGCAGGACCCGATCAAGCAGAAGCCCATCGGCCCGGCGGAAGTGATGGAGAAGTTCGGCGTCCCGCCCGAGAAGGTCGTGGACGTGCAGGCGCTCATGGGCGACAGCGTGGACAACGTGCCCGGCGTGCCCGGCATCGGCCCCAAAACCGCGTCCCAGCTCGTCCAGGAGTTCGGCGACGTGGAGGGCGTGCTGGCGGCGGCGCAGGCCATGAAGCCGTCCAAGCGCCGCGACATGCTGCTCGCCCATGCGGACGCCGCGCGGATCAGCCGCAAGCTGGTGGAGCTGTGCTGCGACGTGCCGCTGCCGCTGCCGCTGGAAGACCTGCGCGCCAAGGAGCCGCACCGGGAAACCCTGGTGGCCTGGCTGCTGTCCCAGGGGTTCCGCAGCATGGTGGCGAAGCTCGGCGCGGAGGGGCCGGCGCCGCCGGCGGAAACCCCGCTGCCGGACGCCACGGCGCAGCCGCCGTTCGGCCCGTACGAATGCGTGACGACGCTCGACGGGCTGCAAGCCTGGATCGCGGAGGCGCGGGCAGCCGGGGTCGTCGGGCTGGACACGGAAACCGACAGCCTCGACGCGCTACGAGCCGAATTGGTGGGCTTCTCGCTCGCGACCGCGCCGGGCCGGGCGTGCTACGTGCCGCTGCGGCACCGTGCGGCGGAGACGGTGGCCCAAGGAACGTTGGATGCCCCGGCGCCTGAACCGGTTGCCGCCCTGCAGCAGATTGCGCCGGAGGATGCGCTCGCGGCGCTGGCGCCGCTCCTGGCGGATCGGGCGGTGCTCAAGGTGCTGCACAACGCGAAGTATGACATGCTGGTGCTGCATCGCGCCGGGCTGCTGGACATTGCGCCAGTGGATGACACGATGCTGGTGTCCTACGCGCAGGAGGCCGGGGCGCACGGGCACGGCATGGACGAGCTTTCGGTCATGCACCTGGGCCACCAGCCGATCAGCTACGACAGCGTGACCGGCACCGGGCGGGCGCGCATCCCGTTCGCGCTGGTGCCGCTGGACCGCGCCACGCCTTACGCCGCGGAGGACGCGGACGTGACCCTGCGGCTGTGGCACGCCTTGCGGCCCCGCCTGCGCACCACTCGCAGCCTTGTGCTGTATGAACGGCTGGAACGCCGGCTGGTGCCCGTGCTGATGGGCATGGAGCAGGCGGGGATCAGGGTGGACGAGGCCGAGCTGCGCCGTATGTCGGCTGATTTCGCCGGGCGCATGGCCACCATGGAAACCGAGATCCATGCCATGGCCGGCCGTCCGTTCAGCCTGGGCAGCGCGAAGCAGCTTGGGGAAATCCTGTTCGACGAGCAGAAGCTGCCCGGCGGCAAGCGCTTGCCGAGCGGCGCCTGGGGCACCGATGTCTTCCTGCTGCAAAGCCTGGCCGACCAAGGGCACGAGCTGCCGGCGCGCATCATCGACTGGCGGCAGTTGTCCAAGCTGCGCTCGACCTACACGGAGGCGCTGGTTGGCCAGATCAACCCGGAGACCGGGCGCGTCCACACCAGCTTCGCGCAGGCCATCACCAGCACCGGGCGGCTGTCGAGCACCGACCCGAACCTGCAAAACATCCCGATCCGCACGGAGGAAGGCAGCCGCATCCGCCGCGCCTTCGTGGCCGAGCCGGGCCATGCCCTGGTCAGTTGCGACTACTCGCAGATCGAGTTGCGGCTGATGGCGCACGCCGCCCACGTCGCGCCGCTCAAGGAAGCATTCGCGACGGGCCAGGACATCCACGCCCGCACGGCGTCGGAGGTGTTCGGCGTGCCCATGACCGGCCTGGACGCCGCGACGCGCCGCCGGGCCAAGGCGATCAACTTCGGCATCATCTACGGCATCAGCGCGTTCGGCTTGGCGCGGCAGCTTGGCATCGATGCCGGCGAGGCGCGGCTGTACATCCAGGCGTATTTCGAGCGTTACCCTGGCATCCGCGCCTACATGGAACACACCAAGGAAGAAGCCCGGCAGCACGGGTATGTCCTCACCCTGTCCGGCCGGCGCTGCTGGGTGCCCGGCATTGCCGACAAGTCGGCACAGCGCCGCGCCTATGCCGAGCGCCAGGCGATCAACGCCCCGCTGCAAGGCGGGGCAGCGGACATCATCAAGCGTGCCATGACGCGGTTGCCGCAAGCCCTCGCAAAAGCGGGCCTGACCGCCCGCTTGCTGCTGCAGGTCCACGACGAACTGCTGTTCGAGGCGCCGGACGAGCAAGCGGATGCAACCGCCGCGGTCGCCAAGCGCGTCATGGAGGAAGCGGCGACGCTTTCAGTGCCGCTTGTGGTGGAAACCGGGACCGGGCGGAACTGGGCAGCCGCCCATTGAGGCGACCGCCCTTCCTTAGTGTCTAGCGGGTCAGGCCCGTGTCGATGTCGCGCTGGGCCGTCGTCTCGACCGAGGTGGCAGTGCCGACGGTCCTGGCACCGCTGCCACCGACCACCGTGGTCGATCCCATGGTGCTGGCCCCCATCGCGTCCGGCACGACGTAGCTCGACGGCCGCGTCATGGTGCTGCCCGTCATGCCGCTTCCCATGCTCATCATCTGCTCGACCTGCGCCGCCTGAGAGTCGTCCACGCGCGCCGTCACCAGCGTGCCGCCCTGGTTGACGTGCTCCTGGTAGGTTTGGGCATCGGCCTCGCTCACGCCGGCCCCGGTCAGAGATCCCACCAAGCCGCCCGCCGCCGCGCCGACCCCCGCGCCGGTCAGCGTCGCGACCAGCCAGCCCGCCGCTACGATTGGGCCGATGCCGGGGATCGCCAAGGACCCAAGCCCCGCCAGCAGCCCAGCACCGCCGCCCAGCACCGTGCCGAGCGTAGCGCCCGTTCCGGCACCCGTGCTGGCCCCCTGTGCGGGGTCGCCGCTGGTCATGCCTGTCGCCGTGTTGCCGGTCCCGCCGGCGTTGGCGGTCTTGTCGCCGGACACGATGCTGATGTCGGTATGCGGAATGCCCGCGCTTTCCAAGGCGTTCACCACGCTGGTGGCTTCGGAATAGGTGGAGTAGCTATGTGCGATCGTACGCATGAGGTTTCTCCTGGATGTTGTCGTTCAGGCTTATGACGCGCCGATGTTGCCTTGATCGTTGCGAAGAACGGAAACCGAGGTCCCGCTCCGCGTGGCCTGGCCGCGCCAGACGCCATCGTCCTTTTTCAAACCTGTCACCTGGCTGAAGCCGCCCGCCTCGGTGAAGCTGTCGGCGTCTTCCACCGAGGCGGCTGCGGTTCTGCTATCGGCGTTGGGCGTAGCGACTACAGGCTGAACGCCGCCGCGCCGCCGGGGTTCCGGCGTCGTCGTTACGGAAGCATCTTGCGAACCAGGTCCGACAGCGCGCTGCCCTCGAACGGCTTGGGCAGCATTGCCTCCCGAACATCGCGCTGCCGCCCGGCCAAGGAGGCGGTGCGCCCCGTGATGAAGATGATGGCAAGTTCGGGCCGCTGGCCGTGCAGCCAATCGGCCAGTTCCGGACCGCTCGGCCCAGCGCCCAGATCAACGTCGGTCACCATCACCGACGCTTCGAGGCCACCCCGGATCAGGCTCTGCGCCTCGCCCGCCGTGGACGCCTCGACCACCTGGAAACCCTCGTCTTCGAGCATCATCGCGACGGTCGTGCGGACCAGCACGTCGTCCTCTACGAGCAACAAGCAGGTGCGGTTGGTTTTTGGCATCGGTGAGGGCCACCACAGTGAAGTCGCCGCCTTGCAACGATGCACCCGCCTTTTCGTTCAGCCCCGTACGGGCAATCGGAAAAGAAGTGATGGCGCCCGCCGGCGCCGCTACCCGAGCAGCCGGCCGATCACCCGGGCCGTGTAATCGACCACGGGGATGATCCGGCCGTAGTTGATCCGCGTCGGCCCGATCACCCCGATGGCGCCCACGATCCGGTCGGCGTCGTTCCGTGCCGGCGCCACCACCATGGATACGCCGGTGCCGCCGAACAGGCCGCTTTCCGCGCCGATGAAGATGCGCACGCCGTCCGACGCTTCCGCCAGTTCCAGGAGGCGCAGCATGGTTTCCTGACGCTCCAGCCGCTCGAACAAGGTCTGGATGGCCGCCAGGCTTTCCATGCCGGTCACGTCCGACAACAGGCGCGCCTGGCCGCGCACGATCAGCGCGCCGCCCCTCCCCTCCCCGGTCCAGGTGGCAAGCCCGGCCTCCACCACCTGAGTGGTCAGCGCATCGAGCTGCGTCCGGTCCTCCGCCATGTCGGCATCGACGACCCGGCGCAGCTCGGCCAGGCTGCGGCCCGACAGCCGGGCGTTCAGGTAGTTCGCCGCCTGCGTCAGCGCGGAAGGCGGCAAGCCCGGCGGGGTCTCGATGACCCGGTTCTCCACCTGGCCGTCTGCCGCCACCAGGATCACCAGCGCCCGCCCGGTGCCGAGCGGCACGAACTCGATGTGCCGCACCGCGCCGTCCGACTTCGGCGCCAGCACCAGCCCGGCCGCGCCCGCCAGGCCCGCCAGCACCGTGCTCGTTTCCGCCAGCGTGTCCTCCAGGCTGCGGCCTCTCGCTTCCAGCGCGCGGCCGATGGCCTCCTGCTCCTCTTCCGGCAGGCTGCCGGTTTGCAGCAGCCCATCGACGAACAGCCGCAAGCCGCGCTCCGTCGGCAGCCGCCCGGCGCTGGTGTGCGGCGCGAACAGCAGCCCGGCTTCCGTCAGGTCCGACATCACGTTGCGGATCGTGGCCGGCGACAGCGCCACCGGCAGCCGGCGCGACAAGGTGCGGCTGCCCACCGGCTCGCCGGTCGCCACGTACTGCTCCACGATCTCCCGCAATACGGCGGCGGAGCGGGGGTCAAGGCCGGGGGGCATACGCGGCGGCGGACGCTGGCTCATCCACCCTCTGCCACGCCGGTCATGGGACGCCCGGACAGGATGGCCTCCACGACCTGCTGCACGTCGAACGCTTCGACAAGGGTTGCCAAGTGGTGCGGCTCGCCCCGGGCCATGCGGGCGACCTGCTCAAGCTGGCGGCGCAGCGCCAGCGGGCGGGCGCGCTCATTGGGCAGGGCGTCGGGATCGGGTACCCATGTGTTGTCCGGCCGCTGCCGCTCGGCCACCGACCAGTCGCGCAGGCGGAAGTTGGCGACGCCCTGGATCGTCCAAGCGTTGTGCTCGTCCTTCTCCGTGTCGCCGACGCTGCCGGTCAGCCGGCCCGGCAGGCCGCCCGCGTCCAGCCGGGCCGCGACCCGCCGCTCCGTGCCGCCCTCCGCCGCGGCCCACTCGACTTCGCTCGATTTCAGGTAAAGCGGCCCGAGCAGGCGGCGGGACAGGAACAGGAAATGCGACACGACCTCCCGTGTGAAGCCGCCCTCCGCCGGGCCGTCCAGCCATTCGGCCGCGCCTTGCTGCCAAGGCCGGGGCCAGGCGGCGAAGCCGACGTCGATGGTGAAGCCGCGCGGCGCGCCGGCAACGTTGTCCCGCAGCCACGCTTGCAGCCGCTCCGCCGCGGGCGACGAGGCGAAGGGGAAGTTGACCGCGGCACGGGCGGCGCCCGCCTCGGCGACGAACGCCCGGGCGTCCGCGAGGTCCACCGCCAGCGGCTTTTCCAGGAACAGCGCCCGCCCGGCCGCAAGCGCCGCGCGGGCGTAGCCGAGGTGCGTGCCGGGCGGGGTCGCGACGTAAACGCAGTCCGCGCCCTCGATCACCGCCTCCGCGGAGGCGGCCCGCGTTACGCCGGGCAGCCCCGCCGCCACCCGGTCCAGCGCGGCCGGCGCGTGGTCCCAGATGCCGGAAACATGCACCACGTCGCTTGCGTGCTCCAGCGCCGCCCGCAGCAGCCGCTCGCCCATGATCCCGGCGCCGATGATGCCCAATCCGATTGTCATGCCGCCGTCCCAAGCTCCCTGCCATGCGCGTCCGGGTTAGGATATAGGGAAGGCCCACCATCAGGACAGCATCATGCGCCCATCCGGCCGCGCCGCCGACGCTTTGCGGGACGTTTCGTTCACCACCGGCTTTGCCCGGCACGCCGAAGGCTCGTGCCTGATCCGCATGGGCGGCACGGAGGTGCTGTGCGCCGCAAGCGTGGAGGGCCGGGTGCCGGGCTTCCTGCGCGGCACCGGGCAAGGCTGGATCACCGCGGAGTACGGGATGCTGCCCCGCGCCACCCACACCCGCGGCGACCGGGAAGCGGCGCGCGGCAAGCAGTCCGGCCGCACCCAGGAAATCCAGCGCCTGATCGGACGCAGCCTGCGCGCCGTGGTGGACCGCGGGGCCATGGGCGAGTGCAGCATCACCCTCGACTGCGACGTGCTGAACGCCGACGGCGGCACGCGCTGCGCCAGCATCACCGGGGCCTGGGTGGCGCTGAGCCTCGCCTTCCGCCACATGGAGCACAACCGCGTGATCGCGAAGTCGCCAATGGTCGGGCAGGTCGCGGCCGTGAGTTGCGGGCTGGTGGAGGGCGCGGCGGTGCTGGACCTCGATTACGTCGAGGACAGCGGGGCCGAGGCCGACGCCAACTTCGTGCTGACGGAAGGCGGCGGCATCGTGGAAATCCAGGGCACCGCGGAAAAGGCGCCGTTCTCCGAGGAGCAGTTCTCGCAACTGATGCGGCTCGCCAAGGGGGGCACGGCGCGGCTGTTCGCCATGCAGCGGGCTGCCCTCGCCTGATGCGGCGTTTGTCCCCTGGCGAGCGGTTGGCGCTGGCCACGCACAACCCGGGCAAGGTGCGGGAACTCGCGGCCATGCTGCAGCCCCATGAGGTCGAGGTCCTCTCCGCCGGCGCGCTCGGCCTCGGTGAACCCGTGGAGGACGCGCCGGACTTCGTGGGCAACGCGCGGCTCAAGGCGCTGGCCGCCGCACGGGCGTCCGGCTTGCCGGCGCTGGCCGACGACTCCGGCTTCTCCGTGGCGGCGCTGGGCGGTGCGCCCGGCGTGCTGTCCGCCCGCTGGGCCGGACCCGGCAAGGACTTCGCCGCCGCCATGGAGCGGGTGCGCCGGGAGATGGCCGGGCACGCCGACCGCCGCGCCTGGTTCACCTGCGCGCTGAGCCTCGCCTGGCCGGACGGGGCGACCGCGACCTTTCTGGGCCGGGTCGAGGGCACGGTCGCCTGGCCGCCGCGGGGCGACCGGGGTTTCGGCTACGATCCTATGTTCATGGGCCTGGGGAACTCCGAAACGTATGGCGAGATGGACCCGGCGCGAAAGCACGCGACCAGCCACCGTGCGCGCGCCGTGGCGCAACTGCTGCTGAGCTGTTTCGAGCCGGCGCGTCCGCAGGGACAAAGGAAAACGGGATGAAAAGAACAATCGCCTGGGTGGCGCTGGGGGTGCTGGCAGCTTCGGGCGCGGCCTCAAACGCCGCCGCGCAGTATTACCGCCCGCCGCGGGAGTACTACGAGCCGCCGCCAGCCTATTATCAACCGCCGCCGCCGCACCACCCGCGCCATGCCCTCGGCGGACGCTGCGACTCGCGGCTGCCGACCGCCGACGGGCCGCGTAGCCTGGTGTGCGACATCGTGCGACCGCGCCTCCTGGGCGAGCCCTGCGTGTGCCCGCCTCCCCCGCCACCGCCCGGCTATCGGCCCGGGCCATATCTGAACGGCCTGGTGGTGCCCTGATCCCGCCGCCCCGGACGCGACAGCGGTCCCGCCGCGACACCATGTGGGGGTAATGGACCCCCTCGCCCTTTATATCCATTGGCCGTTCTGCCTGGCCAAGTGCCCGTATTGCGACTTCAACAGCCATGTGCGCGAGCGCATCCCGCAGGCCCGCTTCGCCGCAGCGCTCCGCGCCGAGCTGGCGTGGGAAGCGGCGCGGCTTGGCCGCCGTCCGCTCGCCTCCATCTTCTTCGGCGGCGGCACCCCGAGCCTGATGGACCCCGCAACCGTTGCTGTCTTGATCGCCGACGCCGCCCGGCTGTTCGACCCGCTGCCGGACATCGAGATCACGCTTGAAGCCAACCCGACCAGCGTGGAGCTTGGCAAGCTCGCGGCGTTCCGAGACGCCGGGGTGAACCGCCTGTCGCTCGGCATCCAGAGCCTGGACGGCGACGCGCTGCGCCTGCTGGGCCGCGAGCACTCGGCGGAGCAGGCGGTGGCGGCCCTCCAAGCTGCGCGCAGCACCTTTCCGCGGGTGTCGTTCGACTTGATCTACGCCCGGCCCGGCCAATTGCTCGCCGCCTGGCGGGCCGAGCTGGACTGGGCGCTGTCGCTCTGTGCCGACCATCTTTCGCTGTATCAGCTCACGGTCGAGCCGGGCACGGGCTTCGAGGCGCTGCACCGCCGGGGCGAGCTGGTGCTGCCGGACGACGAGCTTGCCGCGGCGCTTTACGTCGCCACCGCCGAAGCCTGCGCCGCGCACGGGCTGCTGCCATACGAGGTGTCCAACCTTGCGCGGCCCAGCGCCGAAAGCCGGCACAACCTGGCCTATTGGCGTTATGCCGACTATGCCGGCATCGGGCCGGGCGCGCATGGCCGGGTGACGCTGGGCGGCGAGCTGGTGGCGACCCGGCGGCACCGCGCGCCGGAACCCTGGGCCGACCGGGTTGAGCGCCAGGGCCACGGCAGCACGGCGGAGGAACGGATCGCCCCGCGGGACCGCGCGCGCGAGATGCTGCTGATGGGCCTGCGCTTGACGGAGGGCATCGACGCCGCCCGGTTCGCCGCCCGCGCCGGCATGGACCTGGACGACGCGCTCGACCATGGCGTGCTGGAGCAGGCGCTGGAGGCCGGCTACCTGACAAATGGCGGCGGGCGGCTGGCGGCGACGGCCGAAGGGCGGCTGCGGCTCGATGCGCTGCTGGCGCAGTTGGTCAACTAAGGCGCGCGGGTCCTTCCACCGTGCTGCGCCGCGGCGCCCGCTCAAAGCACGGCGAGCATCCCGCCATCCACGTAGATGATCTGCCCGTTGACGTAGTTTGACGCCGCGGAAGCGAGGAACACGGCGGCGCCGATCAGCTCCTCCGGCCGGCCCCAGCGGCGGGATGGCGTGCGGTTTTTCACCCAGGCGTCAAAGGCCGGGTCATCGACCAGGGCTTGGTTCATGTCGGTCAGCATGTAGCCGGGGCCGATGGCGTTGGCCTGGATGCCGTGCTGCGCCCATTCGGCCGCCATGGCGCGGGTCAGCATCTTGATGCCGCCCTTCGCCACCGTGTAGGGCGCAATCGTCGCGCGGGCCAGCTCGCTGGCGAGCGAGCCGATGTTGACGATCTTGCCGCGCCCGCGCGGGATCATGCGCCGGGCCGCTTCCCGCCCGACCACGAAGGCGCTGGTCAGGTTGGTTTCCATCACCCGGCGCCAATCCGCCGTTTCCAGCTCCACCATCGGCTGCCGCCACTGGATGCCGGCGTTGTTCACCAGGATATCGACCGCGACCCCTTCCCCGTCCAGCCGTGCGAACGCGGCGGCGACTGCGGCCTCGTCGGTCACGTCGAAGCAGGCCTCGTGCACGGTGAAGCCCCGGTCGCGCAACTCCGCCGCTGCCGCGGCGAGCCGGCCCGGGTCGGCGCCGTTCAGCACCACAACCGCGCCGGCGTCGGCCAGCCCCTCCGCCATGGCGCGTCCCAGCCCGCGCGAGGAGCCGGTCACAAGGGCCGTCTGGCCCGTCAGGTCGAAGAGTCCGGCGGGCATCGGCACCTCCCTCGAATGCTTGAGCGGCGAACGGCGGGGTCAGGCCGCTCAAATTATGCTGGCCGCACCTTGCGCGAGAACTTGCAGGTTTGACCTGCGGGCAAGCAAGCCTGCAAAGAGTGTCCCGCTCGCCCCTGTCACTCCGCGGCCATTCTACTACCCAAAGAATCGGTTGGCCGGCCGCGGCAGGCCCAGGTGGTCGCGCAGCGTGGCGCCCTCGTACTCGCGGCGAAACACCCCGCGGCGCTGCAGTTCGGGCACCACCAGGTCCACGAACTCGTCGAGGCCGGCCGGCACGGTCGGGAACATGACGTTGAACCCGTCCGCGGCGTCGGCCTCCAGCCAGGTCTGCATGGTGTCGGCGATCTCCCCCGCCGTGCCCACCATCTGCAGCCCGGCATAGCCGCCGGCCAGTTGCGCCAACTGCCGCACCGTGAGGTTGTCGCGCCGGGCCAGGGCGACGAGGGCGGCCTGGCCGCTCTGGCCCTGGTTGGTCGGCGGCAACTCCGGCAGCGGCGCGTCGAGGTCGAAGCCGGACGCATCCACGCCCAGGCGTATGGACAGGTTCGGGATGCCGCTGTCGGGATGCACGAGGCTGTCGAGCAGCGCCTTTTTCTCCTGCGCCTCCGCCGTCGTGCGGCCCACCACGACCAGCGCGCCGGGCAGCACCTTGAGGTGGGCGGGGTTTCGGCCCAAGGTGCGCATCCGCGCCGACAGGTCCGCGCGGAAGCTTTGGCCGTCCTCCAGCGTGCGGCTGCTGCCGAACACCACCTCCGCCGTTTCGGCCGCAAGCTGCCGCCCAGCGTCGCTGGCGCCCGCCTGCACGATCACCGGCCAGCCCTGCACGGGGCGCGCGATGTTCAGCGGGCCGCGCACCCGCAAGTGCTCGCCCCGATGGTCCAAGACGTGCATCTTGTCCGGATCGAAGAAGATGCCCGTTTCCTGGTCCCGCAGCCAGGCGTCGTCCGCCCAACTGTCCCACAGGCCCGTGACCACCGCATGGAACTCGCGCGCCCGGCGGTAGCGCTCATCGTGCTCCACATGCTCATCCCGGCCGAAGTTCAACGCGGCATCGGGGTTGCTAGTGGTGACCACGTTCCACCCGGCCCGCCCGGCGCTGATGTGGTCCAAGGAGGCGAAGCGCCGGGCGATGTGGTAAGGCTCGTCGAACGTCGTGCTGGCGGTGGCGATCAGGCCGATGCGCTGCGTCGCCATGGCCAGCGCCGACAGCAGGGTCAGCGGCTCGAAGGAGGTGGCCGTGGCGCTGCGGCGGAGCGCGGCCATGGGCATGTTCAGCACGGCCAGATGGTCGGCCATGAAAAAGGCGTCGAAGCGCCCGCGCTCCAGCGTTTGGATCAGGCGGACCAGGGCATGGAGGTTGAAGTTGGCGTCCGGCCAGGCGCCGGGCACCCGCCACCAGGCGGTGTGGATACCGACCGGGCGCATAAAGGCGCCGAGATGGAGCTGCTTGGTCATGGGCACCTCAAGGAATGCGGCGCGGAATCGGTAGGCCGCGGACGCCGGGGATGGCAAGGCCGGATATGGGGCGCCGTCACGCCGCCCGGCTCCCGCTCCGGTCGCGCCCCGGCGGCAGCCCGAACATGCGACTGTACTCCCGGGTGAACTGCGTAACGCTCGCGTAGCCGACCTCGAAGGCCGCGCGGCTTGCCGAAAGCCCGTTGCCCAGCATCCGCCGCCTCGCCTCGATCAGCCGCAACTGCTTCTGGAACTGCATCGGCGACAAGGAGGTGACGGCACGGAAATGGTGGTGGAAGCTCGACGCGCTCATGCCGGCTGCCGCGGCCAGCCGCTCCACCCGCAGCGGGCGGTCGAACTCGCCCCGCAGCACGGCGACCGCGCGTGCGATGCGGTGCGCGGCCCCGTCGGGCCGGGCGAGGCCGCGGACCGCTTGCCCATGCCGTCCGGCCAGCAGCCAATAATGCAGCTCGCGCACAATGGACGGGTGCAGCAACGGAATGGCCTCGGTCCGGTCGAGCAGGCGCACCAGCCGCAGCGCGCAGTCGGCCACCGCAGCGTCGGTGTCATCGACCAGCACGGCCGGAACCGCCGGGCCGGGGCTGCCCGCGTCGCCGAGCTGCGCCGCCAGGTCGAGGAGCACGGACGTGTCCAGCTCGATGGCCAACGCCAGGTACGGCTCGGCCCGGCTCGCCCGCGTGACGCGGCTGACCACCGGCACGTCGGCGCTGACGATGGCCGATTGCCCGGCGGCGAACTCGTAGGTGTCCGGGCCCACCGTCACCTGCTTGGCCCCTTGCAGGATCAAGCAGACGAGCGGCCTGTAAACCGCTTTCACGATGCCGGTCGGGGCAAAGGCCCGCATGGTGCCAACCCCCTGAAGCGGCGTCGCAGCCAAGCCGTCCTTGTCGGCATGGGCGTCGGCGTAGCGCCGGACGGCGCAGCGGAGGGCCTGGGTCATGCCTGCCAACCTGATGCAGTGGACGTGGAAGGAAAGCGTCTCTCGGAGCATTGGGCAAGCAATTCGGCGACTTCGGCAAGCCCCCGCCCGTCGTCGTGACCAGATAGGGCATCATCCGGCCCAGGCGCCGGACCACGGCAACAGGAGCGCAGCATGAACATGACCGGCAACACCATCCTTATCACCGGCGGCGGCTCGGGCATCGGCCGGGGCCTGGCGGAAGCGTTCCACGCCGCGGGCAACCGGGTCATCATCGCCGGGCGCCGCCCCGAGCCGCTCGCCGAAGTGACCGCGGCCAACCCCGGCATGGCCTTTGCCGTGCTCGACGTGGCCGACCCGGCGGCCATCCGCGCCTTTGCCGAGCGGGTTCCGCAGGACCATCCGGCGCTGAACGTGCTGGTCAACAACGCCGGCATTATGAAAGCCGAGGACGTGCTGACCGAGCCGTTCGACCTCCTGGACTGCGAGGCGACGGTTGCAACCAACCTGCTCGGCCCCATCCGGCTCACCGCGGCCCTGCTGCCGCATCTGCGCCGGCAGAAGGCGGCGGCCATGGTGAATGTGACCTCGGGCCTGGCCTTCGTGCCGCGGGCCGACACGCCGACCTACAGCGCCACCAAGGCGGCGATGCACTCCTACACGCAGTCGCTGCGTTTCCTGCTGCGCGACACCCCGGTGCAGGTGATCGAGCTGGCGCCGCCGCTGGTCGCGACCGACCTCACGCCGGGGCAGCGCGCCAACCCCGCGGGCGATGCCGCTCGACGAGTATGTCCAGGAAAGCATGGCCTTGTTCGCCGCCGATGGCTCGGCGCCGGAAATCCTGGTCGAGCGGGTCAAGGTGCAGCGCAACGCGGAAGCCCGGGGCGACCACGCCAAGGTGTTCGCAATGATCAACGGCGGCTGACGGCGCGTCGGCACGATTCCAGCGGGTCAGGCGTCCGCGTCAGCTTCGGGGTGCGACGCCTGGCGCTGGGTGCTCCATTGCCGGGTGGGACCGCGGCGACGCCCGGCTTGGCCAGGCCGGCCGCGGCAGAACCGCGAGCAGGTAGGCCCCGGCGCTCAGGGCGGTGATCCAGAAGCTGCTCGGCCAGTCGGTGGCGAAGGCGAGCGCGATGCCGAGCCATGCCTCCGCCAGCGCCAGGGCCACCGAAAGCAGGATCCCCTTCCCTACCCCGCTTGTCAGGCGCTGGGCCGTCGCCGCCGGGCCGACCATGAGCGAGAACACCAGCAGCACGCCGACGATCTGCGCGCACTGCGCCGTCGTCAACGCCACGATGGCCAGGAACAGCACGGAGTACAGCCGCAGCGAGACGCCCCTTGCCTCGGCCAGTTCCGGCTGCAGGCTGGCAAACAGCAGCGGCCGGGAAATAACGGCGAGCGCGGCCAGGCTGACAACGCCAAGCGCCGCGAGCGTCCAAACGGTGCCGGCCTCCACCGCCAGCACGTTGCCGAACAGCAGCGCCGTCGCCTGGGTCGCGAAGGCGGTGTAGAAATGCAGGAACAGGAGGCCGAAGCCGAGCGACAGCGACAGCACGAGGCCGATCGCCACGTCCCGCTGCGCCAGCCGTTCCCCCATCAGCCCCATGCCGATCCCGGCGGCCACGGTCATCAGCACGAGGCCCCAAAGCGGCGCGACCCCGACCAGGAACGCGCCCGTGGCGCCGGTGAAGCCGACATGGGCCAGCGCGTGCCCGGCAAAGGTTTGGCCGCGCAGCACCAGGAAATAGCCGACCGCGCCCGAGACGACCGCAACCACGCCCGCCGCCGCGAAGGCGGTCCGCATGAAGTCGTAGTCAAGCATGGCCGACATGCGCGCCCAAAGAAGCGTGCCGGCTGTCCGGGGCGTCGTGCCGGTGGTCGTCGCGCTCCGCGTCGTGGCGGCCGGACATGACGAAGATCCTGCCCTTCACGCGCACCACGTCGATCTCCGACCCGTAAAGCCGCGACAGCACGGGACCCGTGATCACCTCGTCCACCGTGCCGAGCGCCGCCTGGCCGCGGCCGAGGTAAAGCACCCGGTCGAGCGCGCCGAGCAGCGGGTTCAGCTCATGCGCGCTGAACAGCACGGTGATCCCAAGCTCGGCTTGCAGCGACCGGGCCAGATCCACCACGGCGCGCTGGTGATGCGGGTCGAGGCTGATCAGCGGCTCGTCCAGCAGGAGCAGGCGCGGGCGCCCGATCAATGCCTGGGCCAGCAACAGGCGCTGCCGCTCGCCGCCGGAGGTTTCGGTCAGCGGACGCTGGGCCAAGTCGCGGGCGCCAACCAGGTCGAGCACCCGGTCCACCTCCGCCCGGGCCGCCCTGCCGCGGACGGGCAGGCCCAGCCGGTGGCCGTCCGCCACGGCGGCAACGAAATCCCAACCACTGAGCCTCATGCTGGCGACGGCGCCGCGGACCTGCGGCATGTAGCCGACCGCGGGGTTGCCCCGCGCCGCCGGGCGGCCAAGCACGCGGATGGCGCCCCGACTCGGCGGCACCAGGCCGAGAACCGCGCGCATCAGCGTCGTCTTGCCGGCGCCGTTCGGTCCCAGCACGCCCACGAACTCGCTTGCGCCGATGTCCAGGTTGACGCCGGACAGGATCGGACGACCCCCAAGAGCCAGGTGGACGCCGCGGAACTCGACCGCATTCACGCGCGGGCGCTCACGGGGCTGACTTCGGCAATGCCCGGTCGATGGCGTCCAGCTCGCCCATCATCCATGCCTGGTATCCTTTGCCGGTCGGCTCCGTCTCGGTCGCGCCCACCACCGGGATGTGCGATGCCCGGGCCAACCGTTCCATGCGCGCCGCGACCGGATCGGAGGCCTGGCTGTTGTACACCAGCAGCTTGACCTTGCGGGTCTTCAGGTCGTCCTCGAAGGCGGCGATGTCGGAGGCGCTCGGCTCGGTGTCGTTCATCACCGACAGTTGGAACGATTGGTTCCGCACCTCCATGCCGAGGGCTGCGAACATGTAGCCGAACACCGGCTCCGTCGCCGTCACCGGCGTGCCGGCCAGGCGCGTCCGCAGGGTGGCGATCTTGGCCTGGATCGGCTGCATCGAAGCTTGGAACGCGGCCAGGCGCTGCTGATAGCCGGCCCCGTGCGCCGGGTCGGCGCTGGCCAGGGTGTCGGCCAAGGCTTGCGCGAGCGCCAGCATGGTCGCCGGGTCGTACCAGATATGCGGGTTGTCGCCGGGTTTCTTGCCAAGCAGGTCGGCCACCACGATCGTCTTTCGATCTGGGTTTCGGGCGGCCCCGAGCAGCTTTTCCATCCAGGGGTCGTAGTCGATGCCGTTGTAGATGACGATCCGGGCCGCCGATATCCCCCGCGCGACGGAGGGGCTGGCCTCGAACAGATGCGGGTCCTGGTCGGGGTTGCTCAGGATGCTCGTCACCTTGACGCCGGAGCCGCCGATCTGCTGGGCGATGTCGCCGTAGAAGTTCTCGGCGGCTACGACCGGCACCGGGCCGTGCGCCGCTTGGGACCAGGCCGGCGGGGCGGCCAAGCCGAAGCACGCCAGGCTCCCGGCCACGGCGACAACTGCGGCAAATCTCGACATGCAGACCTCCATTGCACGGGCGGCTGCCAGAAACCGCGCGGCGATTGCTCAAGCCCGTCCTCCGCCTTGGCCGGTCGGGCTGCGGGTTCGGAGCCTCGGCTTACGACATTGCCAAATTTGACACAATGTATCAACCCGGTCCGGTCAAGCCGCCGGGCGCGCCCGCGTGAGCCAGGCGAGCGCCGCTCCGATGGCCCCGGTCGCCAGCAGGGCCAGCGTGGCCAGCGCATTGATCTCGGGCGTCAGGCCGGAGCGGAGGCGGCCGAAGATCAGCACCGGCAAGGTCGGCTCGTAGCCGCCCAGGAAAAAGGAGCGGACGAAATCGTCGAAGCTGTTCAGCGCGGCCAGCAACGCGGCGCCGGCCAGCGTGCGGCCGAGCCAGGGCAGCTTGACCCACCAGAAAGCGCCGACCGGCCCGGCGCCGAGATCCTGCGCCGCTTCCACCAGCTCGGGCGGCAGGGTCGCGAGCCGCGCCCCGACCATCAGCGCCGCCAAGGGCGTGGCGTGCACGACGTGGCTGAGCAGCACGGCGAGCGGCCCCGGGTCCAGCCCTACCGCCCGGATGGCGATGCGCAGCGCGATGGCGTGCACGATCCCGGGCGTCGCGAGCGGCACCAGCGCCCCGGCCAGCAGCAGCCACCGCCAGCCCGGCCGCAGCATCCCCGCCGCGAGCGCGATCCAGGCGCCGGCTGCCACCGCCAGCGCGGCCGACGCCGCGGCCAAGGCGCCCGACAGCAGGAACGCCCGCGCGTTGGCCGGGTCGGCCAGCGCGGCTGCGTGCCAGCGCAGGCTGGGACGGCCAAGGGGGAATCCCACAAACACCGAGTCGGTCAGGCTTGTGAGCACGATCAGGCCGAGCGGCAACGCCAGCGCCAGGACGGCGCTCCAGTAACAGGCCGCCGCGAGCCGGCCCAGGCTCACGCGCGAAGCCGTCCCGACCCGGCGCGCACGCTTCCCGCCTTGACGCCCCAAGCCAAAGCGGCGGCGCAGGCCGTCCCCGCCGCGAGCAGCACCAGGCTGAACGCCGCCCCCATCGGCCACCGTCCGCTGGCGCCGCCGAAGAAGCCCGCGATCACGGCGGCAAAGGCCGGCGTGCCCGCCCCGCCCAGCAGCGCGGGCGCTGCCAGCACGCCCAGGCACAAAAGGAACGTCAACGCCACGCCGGACGCGATGCCGCCCGCCGCCAAGGGCAGCACGATCAGGACTTGGCGCCGCCACGGTCCCGCCCCGAGGTCGGCCGCCGCGTCCAGCAGGTCCGGCGGCAGCCGGTCCAGCGCCGCGAACACCGGCAACAGCATGGTCAGCAGAACCGTATAGACGACCCCCGCCAGCACGGCGCCGGTGCCGTACAGCAGCGGCACCGGCGCGTCCGTGAAGCCGGCCCAGCGCAGCACGGCGTTCAGCGCCCCGCGGTTCGCCAGCAGCAGCACGAGGGCGAACATGCGCAGGACCTCGCTGGTCCAGAAGGGGGCTATCAGCAGCAGGAGCCGCCGGGTGCGCTGCGCGGGCGGCACCTCCATCGCCACGTGCCACGCCAGCGGCCAGGCCAGGAGCAGGGCGATCCCCGTCGCCGCGGCGGCCATTCCCAGGCTATGGCCCAGCGCGGCCCGGTAGCCCGGCCCGTCCAGGAACGCGGCAAAAGCCCGGCCACCCAGGACCGCCGCGGCCCCGGGCGCCGCGGGGTAGGCGTCCAACAGGCTGATGCGTGCCATCGCCAGCAACGGCCCCACATGCGCCGCCGCCACCCACAGCACGGGGACCGCGACGAACAGTCGGCGCAGCCAGCGGGTCACCCGGCACGCACCTCCTCCACCGCACGGTCGATCAACGCGGAACTGAGCGCCTGGCCCTCGTGGCGCGCGAAGCGCAGCCGGCCGAGGGCGGCGGGGTCAAGCCCGTAGGCCGCCCGCTCCGCCTCCGTCAGCCCGGCGCCGGCCTCCTTGAGGCTGGACGTGTAGCCGGCCGAGCGGGTCAGCGCCGCTTCCATGCCGGGCGCGCCGAGCAGGGCGTCCAGGAAGCGGTAGGCCGCATCCCGGTTGGGCGCCCCTTTCACGACGGCGAAGTTGTAAACGAAGCCCATGCTGCCCTCGCGCGGCAGCACCCGGCGGAACGGCTGGCCGGCCAGGATCAGGCGGGCGGGCGTGCTGGCATAGGTTTGCGCCAGCACGGCATCGCCGCCCGTCAGCAACTGCTGCAACTCGCTGCCCTCGTCGAAGAAGCGGACCACCTGCGACTTGGCTCCGACCAGCTTGTCCCGCGCCGCGTCCACCGCGCGGGCGGCCTCGGCGGGGTTGCCGAGATAGGATGCGAAGGTGGGATCGGCCCCTTGCAGCAGCATCGTGCACTGCAAGAAATCCTCGATGTCATACGTGACCCGGCCCTTGTACTTGGGGTCGAACATGGCGCCCCAACTGTCCGGCGCGGGCGTCACGGCGGCCGTGTCGAACACCAGCACGTTGGCGCCGACGACCAGCGGCACGCCCATGACCGCGCCGCCGACGCGGTTCCAGTCCGCGTCGGCATAGAGCGGGTTGATGCGGCTCCAATTCTTCAGCCGGGCCGTGTCCAGCGGCTCGATGATCCCGGCCTCCACGAACTGGTGCAGGCGGTTGCCGGTCACGGTGCAGATATCGGTCAGCGGGTGGTCGCGCTCGGAAACCAGCAGGCTCAGCTCGGGCGCTTGGCTGGCGGCGAGGCGGATGCGGACCCGGGTGCCCGTTTCGGCCTCGAACTGCCGTTGAAAGGCCGGGGGCACGAAGCCGTCATAGGCGGTGACGCCCAGTGTTCCGGCGGCGGTGGCCGGGGCGGCGCGCAGCAGAACCGGCGCGGCCAAGGCAGCGCCGGCCAGCACGGCACGGCGCGTGACGGGCCGCTGCGTGATGGGCCGATGCGTGACAGTCTGGGACGGGGCGGCTATCGAGGCAGGCAGCGCGGCCTGCCGCTCGTATGATCTTTTCATGGGATCATCATATCCGGTGCCGGGCCGCTGCAAAGGGGGCGCCATGCAACGTGTGACGGTCACCATGGAGGATACGCTGCTGGCCGAGCTGGACGCGCTGGTGGCACGGCGCGGCTACCAGGGCCGGTCGGAGGCGCTGCGCGACCTGGCGCGCGCCGGAATGCGCCAACTGGACGGCCCGGCGCCCGACGAACCCTGCGTGGCGGCGTTGGTCTATGTGTATGACCATGCCCGGCGCGACCTGCCCAACCGTCTGGCAAACGAGTTCCACGGCCACCACGACCTGGCCGTTTCCACCCTGCACGTCCACCTGGACGCGCAAAGCTGCCTGGAAGTCGCTGTGCTGAAAGGGCCGGCCAGCGCGGTGCGGCACATGGCGGACCACGTCACCGCCGAGCGCGGGGTGCGGCACGGGCAGCTTGTCCTGCTGCCCGCGGGCAGCGCCGCATGACCATTCTGTCTCGGCGGCGGGTTGGGCAGACACAAATCGGCGAAAACAGGGGCTGCCGACAACCCGGCCCGGCCGCGCGTGTTGCGTCTGCACGCCATCCGGTGCGGCGACGCCGCGAAAGGAAACCCAATGCGCCTGCAGCAGCCAAGCCCGATCCCCGATCCCGTTCCGCCGCCGGGGCCGCAGATCCCCCCGGGGCTTGATCCGGACGAGCCGGTGCCGGTCGAGGAGCCGCCAGCCCAGAACCCCCTTCCGATCCCAGACGAGGGCGAAGACCCCCCGATGCGCTTGGCTTGACGAGCCTTCTTGGAAAGGAGAACGCGATGAAGCTGCAAGGCAGGATAGCCCTGGTCACCGGCGCCGACTCCGGCATCGGCCAAGCGACGGCCACACTCTTTGCGCAGGAAGGGGCGGATGTCTGCATCAGCTACCACACGGACCAGTCCGGCGCGGAGGACACGAAGCGCCGGGTCGAGGCCGCAGGCCGCCGCGCGCTGGCCGTGCAATGCGACGTGGGCGACCCGGCCGCGGTGTCGGCGATGTTCAAGCGCGCGGGGGAACTCGGCGCGCCCGATGTCCTGGTGAACAACGCGGGCAAGGGCATGGGCGGGATGCCAGTCGCCGACATGGACGATGCAAAGTTGGAGCTGATTTTGCGGACCGACTTGATGGGACCGCTGTTCTGCGCCCGGGAGTTCATCCGCCTGCGCCGCGCCCATGGCGGCAAGGGGCGTATCGTCAACATCAGCTCGGTCGCGCAGCACCTGCCGACGCCCGGCAGCGCCCCTTACGGCATGGCAAAGGCCGGCGTCGGCTCGCTGACCCGCAGCCTGGCCCGCGAGCTGGCGGAGGACCGGATCAACGTGAACAACGTCGCGCCGGGCTTGATCCAGACGCCGATGACGCAGGACAGGCTGGACGATCCGAGCAAGGCGGAAGCATCAATGAAGGCGATCCCGTGGCACCGCCCGGGGCAGCCGGAGGAGATCGCGCGGGTGGTGCTGTTCCTGGCGTCCGACGACGGAGACTATGTGACTGGGCAGACCTGGACCATGGACGGCGGGCTGACGATGAACTGGGGCGGCGCGTAGGACTTCCGCGGCGAAGCAACTGATCGCAGCGGTGTAGCTTGCCCGCCAGCGATGCGGGTGGCAAGAATCTTGCCAAGCCTCGGCAACGACGAGCCGATGGCTGCGTTGGCGGCTATGAACCCGATGTATGCCGGGTTTACTTTGACAATGGCCCGCAAAAGGAAACAAACTAATGTCCATCATCGCTTGGCTTGTTCTGGGTCTCATTGCCGGCTTCATCGCCAGCAAGCTTTATGCCGGCACTGGACAGGGCGTCGTGCTTGACATCGTGCTCGGCATTGTCGGCGCTTTTGTGGGTGGGTTCCTGTTCTCGGCGTTCGGCGCCGCGCCGGTCACTGGCTTCAACATCTACAGCATGATCGTCGCCGTTGTTGGGGCCGTTGTCGTGCTATGGATCTACCATGCCGTCGTCGGCCGCCGGGCGATGTGATCAAGCCCTGCCGTTTGTGGGCCGGAGCGGTTGCTCCGGCTCAGAGTTGGCCGCTTCTACGCGGGCATCGCCTTGAGGACGTGCAGCTCGGGTTGAAGCAATCGGCCGGAGCCGCGGCGTAATGGGCGTGGCTGTTGCTTCGGAAGCATTGGGCGACGTGTCCGGCCATACGGCGGCGTCCAGGACCCCAAACCCGGTGACCGAGACCGCCCGATGAGGGCCGTTGCGAGCGTCACCCTGTTGGCCGTCGCGCTCGTTGCGGGATGCGGCACGGAGGAGGTTGCGGCGCCGGCGCCGGGCAACATCTCCGAAATCCGGCGTCCCGCTTCACCCAACAGCTTTCTTGCGGGGCCTGCAGGGTTCATGCCGGCGCCGGACCTGCGAACCCGGCGCTTCGACGTGGGGCCGGAGCAACTGCTTGCGGCCATGAAGGGCGTAATGGCGGCGCAGCCGCGCGTGACGGCATTGGCGGACGATCCGGGACGCCTGCGCGCCGACTACCTCGCGCGGGTCCGGGTGTTGGGCTTCCCAGACATTGTGCTGGTGCAGGCGCTCCCTGTGGGCAGCGGCCAAAGCGGGCTTGTTTTGTATTCTTACAGCTTGAAAGGTTACTACGACTTCGGCGTCAACCGTGGCCGCGTTAAAGCCCTTTTGACCGCGTTGGATGATGCACTGGCCCTGTCGGGTCAGCTTGCAGGCCCTGCGCGCAGCAAGTAGTTCTGAACTTGAAAAGTTTGGTGGACAAGTTCGGACAGCTTACCTATATGATAATGGCGGTTTGCCAAACTGGCTTTCGTGCAAAACCTCTGGTCTTGGCGCAGCAAGGTGAGACCGAGTTTGAGCCAAGTGCTGGTGCCGAGTATGAACTCCCCATAACATAGCGCAATGAGAGCGGATGCCCGACTCAGACGATAACCTCCCCTTGTCACCAAGCGACACGCAGGCCACTGAAAACCGAATGCGCCGTGCCCTGGGCTTACAGGGGGCATCCCGCCAACCCCCACAGCAACGTGCCGACCAGGTGCGCCCCCGCCACCGCTTCGTGCAGGATGGCGGCGTTCCGGTGGTGGTTCTCAACAGCCGGGGCGATAACGACCCGACGGCAGTGTTCAAGGCGCGAATCGCAGAACTGGAAGCCGCGCTGGAAGCGGAACGGGTCGCGCACGGTGCCACCCGCCGTTCGCTGCATGAGGCGCAGGCCGCTGTCCAAGCTCAGCAGACCCGTCTTGCCCATGCCGAGCTTGCGCACAGTGAAGCCTTGGCAGCCGAGCGCAATGCTCGTCAGGCGGCGGAGGAAAGCCTGCAAGCGCGTTTGGTGGTGCCTGAACAGGCGGCTTCCCCGCTTGTTGCTGCCCCGCCCCTGCCAGTGGCTGCGAAGCCGAAGGTTGCGGCACGGAAGGTGCCCCGTGTCCCGCGCGCATCCAAAGGGAAGGAGCCACAACCGGTTAAATGGTGGCTTCCCAGCTTCCGGGAGAAGCTGCGGTCCTAACCGTCAAGTGGTCGTCTTGGGCCGTGCGGCCGAATATGGCCGGCACGGCTCATGACGGCTGACGTTCCTACCTGCAAACGCAGGCAATGGCGTGAAGGTCTAATCGCGGCAGGTATCCATGGTTGAGCTAATGCTTAAGCCGTGTTCCTTATCCTCCTATGCACTTTCTCTCGTTAATCTGCGCTGGCAGCCAGTCGTAACATTCCGTTCGCCGCGTCGGGAGTCCTGTCCACTTCCCTGATCGTCGAAGGGCGCAACACCGTGACGGATAGCTCCTGGAAAATTCCTCCAGTGCTGGAAAAATTGGGGTTGTAGAAGGGATCATTCCGAATTTCGGGACCCCAGCGGGTCAGCATAACCTGCTCCTCGTACACGAACCGCCCCAAGTGCGCGTCGTTCATGTCATCACCCCGACTGACGGACTCGTGGTGCTCCGCCACGACGTGGGGGCAGTAGATCACCTTGAACCCGGCCCGCCTTAGCTTCAGGCAAAGGTCCACGTCATTGTAGGCAACGGACAAGTCTATTTCGTCGAACCCCCCCACGTTTTGGAATGCATCTGCTCGGCACAGCATCAGCGCGGCGGTGATGGCGGAGAGTTCCTGAGCGCAGATGCCGCGCCCCATGTAGAAGGGGTCATCAATCGCCCGTCCGCGATTGGCGTGGTCGCCCACGCCGCCTACGCCCAGGATAACGCCGCCGTGCTGCACCGTGCGGTCGGGAAATACTAGCTTGGCGCCAACTGCGCCCACGGTTTTGTCGGCCAAAGACTCATCGACCAGCAACCGCAGCCAGTTTGGCTGCTCGATGAAAACATCGTTGTTCATAAAAACGAAGTATTCGCTGCTGGACTGGAGGCAAGCAATATTGTTGAGGCGGGAGTAGTTAAACTCTTCCTCAACCCGGATAATCCGTACCCGATCATGCTTTTGCGCCTTTGCAGCAAAGGCCGCTGCTTCACGGCTGGTTGACCAGTTATCAACTAGCACGACCTCAAAGTTTTTATATTCTGTTGTGTTAAGCAGACAATCCAGACAGCGCCGCGTGACCTCGACCTGCTCCCTGAACGGGATGATCACAGTAACGCTTGGCTCTTCCCGAAATCCCCAGTTCACCTGATAAACCGTCACTCCCAACATCGGGGAGACCGTCACCTCGCGGCCCAGCCGTTGCAGGTGGTCCCGCACGGCCGCCGCGCCCGCATCAATGGCGTAGGACTTCGCCGAGATGACCGTAGCCGTGGAGCCTGGCGTCTTGCGCCAGTGATAGATAACTTCTGGCACATGGGCGATGCGGGCCGGATCCACGATTTCCGACAAGCGCAGAACCAGGTCGTGATCTTGGGCACCGTCGTACTCGGATCGAAGCAGTCCCACCGCACGAAGCGTTGCCGCCTCCACCACCAAGAAGTGACAGACATAGTTCTGCCCCAGCACAAGGCGATGATTCCAGTCGCCCTTCAGATTGGGATCGGAGTACCGGCCGAGGTCGTCAATCTTGTCCTCGTCGGAATACAGGATCTTCGCACCAGTCTTGAGCGCCGCCTCCATCATGATCTCGACGGCGACGTCGAGCAGTAGGTCGTCATGATCGAACAAGGCGATGTACTCGCCCTTTGCCGCCGTGATAGCCGTGTTCGTGGCGCCGCTGATGCCGGCGTTCTTCTTTTGCGGAACGGACCGGATGCGGCCGTCCCTCACGCAAAATTCCGCAATGGCCGCGCTTAGCTCCTTGGACTTGCTGCAATCATCCACCAGGATCAGTTCCCAGTTCGGATACGTCTGCGCCAAGACGGACTCCACCGCGGCGACGAAATCGGTCATGCGTGGCCGATAAACCGGGCACAGGATGCTGACCAGCGGCTGCGTACGGTTTGCCGGCCAGGGGGTCTGCCGCCTGCGGTAGCGCAACGCGGCATGGTATTGCCGCACCCAGGGATCGTAATCGGCCAGCATGAACACGCGCTCGGACATCATGTCCTTCAGTTCGCGCTTCAGTCGCCAGAGTTGCGTGCTCATGGTCTCAACGACATTGTGCAGGCGCGCGACCCGGGTGTCGGAAAGGTGGGCTGGATATTCGAAAGAGACCGGGCTGCCTTCCAGCGACTCACCCGTTGCAGCGAGGTGGAACTCGAAGGTGTAGGACCGGCCGTCGCGAAACCGCGCCGGAGGCCGGAACATGAAACCGCAATGCGGGTCGCAGCCAAGCGCCTTGGCGACGTCAGCGCGATGCTTGTCCGTTTTGACTCGGCCCACCTCAACCCCGTCATGCAACACCAAGACATCGACGCCGCCCTGCTTAACCGTGCTGCCATGATCCTGCCGCACCGCCCAGCCGCGCAACGCGCCATGGTTCAGGCCGTCCACGAACCCGGACAGCGCGACGGGCGTGTGCATCCGAAGGACGGCCGACTTCGCCATGCCTCCCTCGCGGTCGGAGAACAGAATGTATTCCCCGGTGTGGAAGCGTATGGAAATGGTGTGAGGTTCACCGTCCAAATACTGTTCAGGAATCGGAAAACGGAACCCTGTCTGGCTGCTGCGTAGCCCGGCGCTTTCCAGGTCCGGCCGGTCGATGTCGCAGAAGAAGTTGGCGACAGGCCTGTCATCCACGAACAAGAACAAGCTTGCAGCATTGTTTCCGCGAAACGAATCGATTGCCCAACCATGGACGTAGCCATCCTTGATGAAGTCAATGTGCCCATAGCGCGAGTTTTTTTTCATGCTACGTCCTGCCTTGGCAGCGCCATGCAGGTTTTCATGCACGGCTTCGCCTATTTTATCGTGATTGCATCAAGCTTGCACCACTCATGCGTGTTAACCTGCGATTTTTTGCACGTCAAGATAAGTTTGTTGCGATGCGACACTTCCGTTGCTTGAGCGGTCGGTCTTGTTGGAACCCAGGCCAAAGCACGAAGCGTGTGCGAGGTTTCCCCGCGGCAGGCTGGCAATCAGCGAAGCATATCGGATCGATCCGCCTGCCGCCACAACCTGCGCGCTGCCCCTGCGGTCAAACCGCAAACGCCATGCGGCCTTCCGGTTGGCCGTAAGCCAAGAAGTGCTGCAGCGGGTCCATGTTGGCCGCGCGGACATCCGGGTAGGCCGCCAGGTACTTGGTGACGCTGAACTGCGCGGACGGGTTGCGGCCCTCGCGCCAGCCATACTGCCCATAATGCTTGACCGGATTGAGCTGTGCCGCCGCGACGTCGGGACTGCGGCCGAGATAATAGTTGGTGTCGAAGAACGCATCCGGGTTCAGCCCTTGCCGCCAGCCCGTCGCGTCGTAGCTTGCCGCTGCTTGAAGCTGGGCTGCCGGACCCGTCGGGATCAGCGTCGCGCCGAGCTGCTTGCTATAAAAAGCGGGATCGACCAGCGGATTGGCTGCCGCGGTCGGCCCCGCCAGGAACGCCGGCCGCCCTTCAAACTGGCCATACTGCATGTAATGCAGCAACGGCGGCGCTCCCGCCCCCCGCACGTCCGGATTCGCGGCCAAGTACTTGCTGGTTGAAAACAACAGGCTGGGGTCCCGCTGCTCGCGCCACCCATACTGCTCATAGTGCGTCAGCGGGTTGGCGCCAGCCGCCCTCACGTCCGGATTCTGCGCCAGGTAGTAATTGGTGTCGAACAACGCACTCGGGTTCAGCCCTCGCCGCCAGCCCATCGCGTCGTAGCTCCAGGACGCCTGCTGCTGCCCGGCGATCCCGGCCGGGACGATGGAAGCGCCAAGCTGCTGCGCGTAAAAGGCCGGGTCGATCAGCAGGTCAGGCGTGGCGGTCCCTCCGGTGGGAGACGCCGCGCGGCCCTCGGCCTGGCCATACAGCTCGTAATGGATCAGGGGGTTGAGCCCGGCCCTGCCTACATCCGGATTCGCGGCCAGGTACTTGCTGACGGAGAACAGCAGGCTAGGCTCGCGCCCTTCCCGCCAGCCATAGTACATGAAGTGCTGGTATGGGTCCGCCCCCGCCGCCGCGACATCCGGGTTTTGCCGAAGATAATAGCCGGGGTCGAAAAGCCGGTCGCCCAGCGTGATGGTCGTGGACGCCTGGCTGCTGCCGAAGGGCACGGATTCGCGCAGGCCGAAGCTCGCAATGGTGTATGCCCCTTTGAACGCAAGCGTCTGCACGACGGCCCCGCCGAGCGACAGCGTCAGAACGCCGCCATACCCGTCAGTCGCCCGGTATGCGGCCGTATCCCACCGGCTGCCAACCAACTGGATGGTGTCGCCCATGCCGAACCCGGCGACGGTGCCGCCGAACAGCGCGCCCGCGCCGATCCGGAGCGTGGTGGCCCCCGCGCCCGGCTCGAACACGAAGTTCTGCCCGGCAGCCACGGCCGCCGCGGCCTCAAACGTGACGTGCTGGCCGAGCGACACCGTGCCGGCGCCAGTGATCGCGGTGGACACGTAGGCCAGTTGCGGCGTCTTGCCGGGGCTGCGGATCGAGATCAGGCCGTTGTTCTCCAGCCGGTCGCCCATGGCGGTGCCGGCTGCGATGTGGAGGTTGGCGCTGACCAGGATCGAGCCGCCGTTGATGAGGACCGCAGCCGTGCTTTGCCCAGAGTCGCCGATGCGAAACGAGACCAGGCCCGGACCGCCGTTGGCCGCGATGCTGCCCTGGTTGCTGACGGTTCCCCGCACCTGCAGGGCGGTGCCGGTGGTGCCCGCGGCGATGGCAACTTGATCGGAGGCCGGAAGCGTCGCGGAGGACAGGAGCAGCGTCGGGCTGACGCCGTTCGGCGCGTTGAGCGAGACCGTCAAGAAGCCCGGCAGCACGCCGGCCGCGGTCACCGTGCCGGCGGAGATGATGGCCGTGTCGCCGGCCATGGGAGCCGCCTGCTGCATCCAGTTGGCGTCCACCGCGAAAACGCCGTCCCGTCCGTTCCACGTCCTCGTCGCCATCGGCCTGCAATCCCGAAAATGCTTGCGCCTGGTTTGCCGAAGCTGGACAACCCAACCCAAGGTAGCTTTGCCGGGTAAGTTTTTCGTTAAGACGCGCCAGATCGGTATGTTCTTTTGCGATTGGCCGGGTGCGGCGGTTTGCGTTTGGCCTGTCCTGGGCGCAAGTGTCCGAAGCGGCATGACGGAAGGTTGACGGGCCAATGATGGCGGGATCGCACGTGGCACTCGGGGTGGCGGCTTGGCTCGTCGCGGCGCCCCGCCTTGGGCTTCCGGCCGCGGCCCCTTCCTGCCTCGGCCTGGCGCTGCTGGGGTCCCTGCTTCCAGACATCGACCACCCGAAATCCTGGCTCGGCCGGCGAGTGCGCCCGGTGTCGTCGGGCATCTCGGCCATGCTGGGCCATCGCGGCGTGACGCATTCGGCGGTGGCGGTCGCGGTCTGCGTTTGGGGCTTGCTCGGCGCCGCGCCGCGTTGGATCGCCGCCCCTTTGGCCGTCGGCTACCTTTCACACCTCGCCGCGGATTTGCTGACGCCGCGCGGCCTGCGGCTGGCCTGGCCGCTCCGCACCACCTGGGCGTTTCCGCTCTGCAAGACCGGTTCGCCGTTCGAGCCGCTCATCGTCGCCTTGGTCCTGTTCTGGGCGGGGTCCGGCACCCTGGTTCCCCCGCTGCTGCAGGAGGTGTGGAAACAATCCGGATTGGCCCCGCAAGCGGTCCACGGCTCGGCGCACCGCCCAAAAAGTGTTGGCCCTCGGACGCCGTAACCTTTGCCCGGTCCCGGCGTTATACCTTCCACCACGGCAAGCAGAGGCGCTGCATGAACCATTCAGCCGAAACCTCTTACAGCTTGCCTGGGCTGGACGGTGGAAGCGGCGCACCTGCCGCTCAAAGCCGGAAAGCGCAAGCCCGACCCAACATGCCAATCCAGGACATCACGCCATGAAATCTCGCCTATTCATCTGTGCCCTCACCGCCCTGAGCCTGAGTTCCGGCATCGCCAGCGCACAAAGGACGGTGCCCGCCACGACCGACCAAGGCTCATCCGGCAACCCGTTCACCTTCCAGGGCGACCAGATCCAGCCGATGCCGGACCCGGCGCACCGTGCCAGCCCGAGCGACCCTCGTTATTCGCAAACTGTTCAGCAACAGCAGAACGGCGAGATTCCGAAGCCGGGCGGCGGCTGCCTGCGCTACGGCGCGGCCGGTGCTGCGGGCGGCCACCTCGCGGGGCATGGCGTGCTGGGCGCCATCGCTGGATGCGCGACCGGCGCCTATGTGCGCCACCGCGACAAGGCGCGAATCGCCGAGCAGTACGGCAAGCAGTAACCCGCCGGGCCAAGCCGCGGGGTTCAGCCCCGCGGCGGTTCCGCACTCCACCAAGCCTCGCCCGGCATTTTGAGTTCTTCAACGTGTAATCGGCCAGGCGGCTTTGCCCCTTGGTTACGCCCTCACTGCCCCGCCAGCGCGAGTTCAAGCGCGCCGGGCGGAGGAAACGGCTCCCGCGTCGGGAGGCGTTGCTGCACGAGCTTCCACGCCGGGCCGAGCACGCGCGCCGCGATCTCGGCTCCGGGCCGATCCTCCGCATAGAAGAAGCTGACGGTGCTGCTGGCGATGCGTCCCGGCGAGGCCACGGGGTCGGCGACATCCAGCCCTTGTTCGCTCAAGCCTCGCGCAAGATCTGTTGCACGCTGCCGCGCTGCCGCGTTCTCGGCGGGGTAGCGGATGGTGATCCGGGCCGGCGCGCCGAGCGGCAGCCGGAAATCGGCATAAGGTGCCGGGACTGGTACGGGTGCAGGCCTTTCTGGCGCAGCATCCTGGGCATAGGCGCGGGTGTACGCCACTACAGCGCATGTAAGGATCAGGGCCGCGAGCAGGGGCCGGGCAGGCGTTGCACGACGGCGCCGACGCCCGCAGCAACTATTCTCCACCGTTTCCTGCAGAGCAAACCCTCGTGGCGTCACACTGACAATCCTCCCTGCTGATACATGGGCGATGTCAGGGGTTTGTCAAAAAGCCTACACAAAGCACGTATAAAACGAGAGGGCCATTCGGCCCTCCCGCTTCACTGACCATGCAAACACTGTTCACAATTTTAGGCGTTGGCGGGCTGGTCCTGTTCCGGCCGGCGGCGGCGCTCGGCCATGAACTCGTCGAACTCGGCCTTGTCCCTGGCCTGCCGCAGCCGCTCCAGAAACGCCTGGAACTCTTTCTGCTCCTCCTCAAGGCGGCGCATCGTCTCGTTGCGATACTCGTCGAACGCACGATTGCCGCTTGACGCCGTGCGTCCGGACCAAGAGCCGCCGCTCGGCCATGCCGGGCCGGAGGACGGGCGGAGGTTGAACCACGTGCCGGGCATCTCAACCCGCCAAGCCCGCAACCGGCCGCTTCCAGCCAGGTAAGCCAAAACAGCCAACCCAAGCGGCCACCCCGCGAAGAACGCGAGCACCAGGAGCGACAGCCAGGCCGGCTTGCCCCACTCGTCCAATTTGGCTTGCAACACGGCGCACCCCACTTTCTGTATGTGAGAGCTATTTACTCTCCCGGCGCGCGATCGCATCGCCACCGCATAACACGTTATCGTGTACCCGGCTCCGGCCGCGATGTGCCCGCGGGCAAGTCCAGCGATTGCAGGTAAATCAGCAGCCCGGCTTCCAGCAGCGCCTCCGGCGGCATGGGGATTGCCAAGCGGTTGCTCGCGTCATGGCTGACGAACAGCGTTGCGATGCCGTGGGTCAGCGACCAGACGTGTAGCGCCACCATGAGCGGCGGCGGCCGGCGCGGGGCACGGCTCATGGCGCACGCAGCGTCGGCCGCCCGGCGCAGCACGGCAAATGCGTCGTTCCGGGCAAGCACCAGGTCCGAATGCTCGCCGGACGGGAACCCGGCATCGAACATGGCCGCGTAAACCGCTGGCTCCCGCCGGGCAAACGCGATGTGCGCCTGCGCCGCGCGCTCCAGCGCCCCCAGCGGATCGCCCTGCCCAGCCGTCGCGGCGGCCAGGTCCGCCGCGAGCGACTCGAAGCCCCGGCGCGCCACCTCGGCGATCACCGCGTTGCGGTCGCGGAAGTGGCGGTATGGCGCCGCCGGGCTGACGCCCACGACCCGGGCCAGCTCGGCGATGGCAAAGCCGGCCAGGCCGCGCTCGGCGATCATGGCCAGCGCCGCCTGGATCAGCGCCTCGCGCAGATTGCCGTGGTGATAGCGTTCCCGTCCGCTTGCCTGATCGTCTGCTGCCATGCAACAATCACTTACATCAGATGCCGTTCTGATGCACCGCCCTCCTCCGCCGCACCGGCCCGCGGCCCGGGCTTGCCGCTACTCGGCGAAGCGCACGCGGTCGCCGACCCGGATGCGGCCCGGCGCCTGCACCGCGCAGTAAGCGCCCACCTCGTTGCCGAACCGCTGCACGACGGTTCGCAGCACGCTCGCGTCGCGGGCGGCGGTTGCCGGGTCGATGGCCACCATGGCGCAGCGCGGGATCGGCCAGTCGAACCGCAGCACCGGCGGGTCGGGACCGTCGCCGAACGCCAAGGCACGGCCCAGCCAGTCCCGTTCGGTCATCGCCGGGTCGTCCGGGGCGATCACTAAGTTGGCGCGGAAGCGGTCCAAGGCCACCGGCGCCCCGTGCGCCTGGCTGACGGCCTGCCCAGTCGTGGTGGCGATGACGGACACCGGCATGGCGTCGAACGCCCCGCGCCCGAGCCGCAGGAGCCGCACCGGCCCGCCCGCGGCCTCGGACAAGCGTTGCGCCAGACCCGGATCGTCGATGGCGTGCTCGGCGCCGTCCGGGGCGGTGACGCGCACCCGGGCCAGCCGGGGATCGCCGGGATCAGAATAGCGCGCCGCGTGCAGCACCAGGCCGGGGACCTGCCGTCCCGTCAGCCAAGGGAAGTCCGAGCGGTCCGCCGCGCGGCAAAAGGCGTATTGCCGGTCGCCATGCAGGCCGGTCCAATGCAGCGCCGCCGTGTCCAGCGGTTCCGCCCGCATCGACTTCACGGGGTAGCGGCGCAGGGCGGCAACGCGGCCCAGCTCGGCCGGCCGCCGGTCATGTGGGATCAGGGCGTGATCTCAGGCGCGTCGCAGGGCGCCGCGATGACCGCTTCCGCCGGCAGGTCGCCCCGCGCGTACTGATCCAACCGCTCGCGGAGCCTGCGATAGTCGCCGTCGGCCTGCTGCTCGTGGCAGGTCATCGCCATGCCGTCCAGGCGCATCGGCAGGCCGCCATGGGTTTCGACCATCTCCGTGATCATCCGCCGCGACTTCTCCTGCTGGATTCGGGTGCGCTGCCGAAAGCGGGACTGCGCCTCGGCGGTGAAGGGGCAGTGCGCGAACCGCTCGGCCAGGGCGCGGCGGAACAAGCGCCCGGCCAACGGGTCGCCGCAAGCATCGAAGGTGTAGGCCGAGGTGGCGAATGCCCACTCGAACGCTTCCGGGTGGCTCAGTGCCGGCCCGCCCGGCGGAGTCTGCGCCGCCGCCGCGCCGCCGAGCGAAAGCGCCAGCACGCCGGCAGCCCCAAGGACGGTTGAGGGGGTCACGGGTAGGCCGCCAGGAAATGGGCCAGCGCCGCGATGTCGTCGTCGCTCAGGCTCGACGCCGCCTCGGTCATGGCGGCGACGCCGACGCTGGGCCGGGCGCCTGAACGGTAATCCGTCAGCGCCTTGACCAGATAGTCCTGGTTCTGACGGGCGATTGCCGGGGCGGCCTGGTTGCCGGCGAAGCTGTCGGCGTGGCAAGCGGCGCAGCGGTGCTTCTCGGCCAAGGACTGGCCGGCCTGGCGCAGCGCCGGGTCAACGTCGGCCACGGGCGGCTTGCCGGCCGGCAGCGAGGCGAAGTAGGCACCGAGGTTACGGACATCCTCATCCGACAGGTCGGCCGCCATCGGCCCCATGATCTCGTTGGCCCGGCGGCCCGACCTGAAGAACACAAGCTGCCATTGCAGGAACTTGTCCCGTTGCCCGGCCAGCGACGGGATGGCCGGGTTCTCCGACACGCCCTGCGCGCCGTGGCAAGCCTGGCACGCCTCGGCCCGCGCCTGCCCGGCGGCGATGTCGGCCGCCGACGCCGGGGTGGCGGCCATGCCAAGGCCCGCCGCAAGCAAAGCCCATGTCATTCGCATCCGACCATCCACGCTCATGCTGGAAGTGCCGCCGCCCGCCCCTCGGACGGGAACGGACGGCGCCAAAGGGCTACTTGGCGTAGCTGATCCGATAGACCGCACCGGCCCAGTCATCGGCCACCAGCAGCGACCCGTCCTTGGCCTGCAGGATGTCGGTCGGCCGCCCGGAATACTCCTGGTCGCCGCTCAGCCAGCCCTGGGCGAACACCTCGTGGCGGGCGTTCTTGCCGTCGGGATCGACGACGACGCGGTCGATGCGCGCGCCCTGGTACTTGTGGCGGTTCCAGGAGCCGTGCTCGGCGATGAGGATGTTGTTCTGGTACTCCGCCGGGAACTGGCTCCCGGTGTAGAACTTCATACCGAGCGGCGCCACGTGCGCCCCCAGCTTCACCACGGGCGGCGTGAACTCCTCGCACTTGTGGCCGCCGGCGAACTTCGGGTCGGGCATGTCGCCCTGGTGGCAGTATGGGTAGCCGAAGTGCTCGCCGATCCGGCTGATGCGGTTCAGCTTGTCGCTCGGCATGTCGTCGCTGATCCAGTCGCGCGCGTTCTCGGTGAACCAGTAGTCGCCGGTGCGCGGGTCGATGTCGCCGCCCACGCTGTTGCGCACGCCGAGCGCCACGATCTCCGCCAATCCCGTTTTCGGGTCCACGCGGCGCACCTGGGACACGCTGGTGGGCGGGATGCCGATGTTGAACGGGGGGCCGAAGGGCAGGTACATGCCGCCGGTCTTGTCGGTCACGATGTATTTCCAGCCATGCGCGACGTAGGGCGGCATGTCGTCATACACCACGACCGGCGCCGGCATCTTGTCCAAGCTGGCCTCGGCGTTGTCATAGCGCATCAGCTTGTCGATGGCCACGACGTACAAAGCGCCGTCCCGGAACGCGATGCCGGTCGGCATGTTGAGGCCCTTGAGGATCGTCTTGACCTCGCGCTTGCCGTCCTTGTCGATCACGGCATACACGTTGGTGGCGTTGTAGGACCCGACGAACAGCGTGCCGTTGTCGCCCCAGGCCATCTGCCGCGCTTCCGGCAGGCCGGACGCATACACCTCGATCTTGAAGCCCGGCGGCAGCTTCACGCTTTTCAGGTTGTCCTGCAGCTCCGCAAGCGGCGTGGGCGTCGCCGGGCCGACCGGCGGGGCGAGGCCCTTCTGCTCGGCCGTTTCGTCGCCCAGGAACCAGTCCGGCGGCGGGTGCTGCCAAAAGCTTGGCTTGCTGCTGTCGTAGCTTTTCGTGTCGGCCGCCTGCGCCGCGCCGCACAGCACGGTCGCGGCAAGCGCCAAGGGCGCCAGAAGGCTGGTGCGTTTCAGGGTTGATCTCAGTGTCACGGCCGTTCCCCTCTGCTTTTCGCGGCGGCTTTATAGCCCCGTCCACGCTTAGTAAGCACGCCAGTCAGGGGGTGCCGCAAGGTGCGGAGCACGCAACGGCCCAGCCAAGAAAGACGTGTCACGGTTTCGTGTTCACGGGGAAGTTGCAGCGGAGTCCCCACGCTCCGGCCGATTTTGCCGTTTCCGAGGGCCGGGCGTCCCCGGGCATGTTCCCTTCGCGTGACCCGGCACGACATGCTTTGATGATCTGCCCTGTGCGGGACCTTCGCCCGGGCACAGGTCCCGTCTCCAACAGCCCCCTTTCAGGAGCGCCGCAGCCTTGACCCTCCCGATCCAGCAGCCCGCCGCCGAAACCCCGCTGCCGCTCGCCGGGCAGCGCGCGCACGCCCGGGCGGCGTGGGACCAGAAGCTGAGGGCGCCGCTCGGTCTGGAGGGCGCCGGCGCCGGCATCCCGGAAGCCTGGTTCCTCGGCCCGCACGCGGAGAACCTGGAGCTGCTGCGCGAGCTGATCGGCGCCGCCATGGACAGCCACGCCGAGTTCCGCCGGTCGTTCCATCCGGAGGACCCGACGCACATCACCCCGGCGCTGCGCCGGTCGCCCGAGTTCCAGCAAGGGGTGGAACGGCTGCGCGCCGAGACTGCGGCGCTGCTGGAGAAGCTGCAGATGTCCGCGCCTTTCGCGAGTATGCGCTACCAGGGCCACATGCTGTGGGACCAGGCGATACCGGCGACCGTCGGGCTGTTCGCCGGCCTGCTCTACAACCAGAACAACGTCGCCGCCGAGGCGTCCCCCGTCACCACGCGGCTGGAGATCGAGGCGGGCAACGACCTGTGCCGGATGCTGGGCTACACCGTGCCACCGGACGGGCAGCCGCCGGCGCCGGGCCAGGTCGTGCCGTGGGGGCACATCACCTGCGGCGGCACGGTGGCGAACATCGAGGCGCTGTGGGCCGCGCGCAACCTGAAGTTCGCGGCCGTGGGGCTGCGCGCCGCGATCCGGGCGGTGCCGGCGCTCGCGGCGGCGCGGACGCTTGAGGTGCCGCTCTGGGGCGGGGACCGCGGGCGGCTCTTGGAGCTGGACACCTGGACGCTGCTCAACCTCGACATCGACGTGGTGGCCGGGCTGCCAACGGCGCTGGCGGCGCTCGGCATCACGCCGGAAGCGCTGACGGAGGCGCTGGTGCCCTATGCCGTGCAGAACACGGGGCTGATGAACTTCTACCGCAACTTCATGCCGGATGTGCCGGAAGCGCCGGTGTTCCTGGCGCCGGCCACCGGGCACTATTCCTGGCCCAAGGCGGCGACCCTGCTGGGCATGGGGCAGAACTCGCTGCTGGTGCAGCGGGTGGACCACGACGCCCGGCTCGACCTGGAGCACGTCGAGACGACGCTGGACATCCTGCTGCGCCGGCGCATCCCCCTGCTCGCGGCCGTCGCGGTGATCGGCAGCACGGAGGAAAGCGCGGTTGATCCGCTGGCGGGCCTCCTGGCCTTGCGGGAACGCTTCCGCGCCCGGGGCATCAACTTCGCGGTGCACGCCGACGCGGCTTGGGGCGGCTACTTCCGCACCATGCTGCGCGACGAGCACGAGCGCGACTGCCGCAAGCAAATCCCCGCGGCGGCGATGAGCGCCTACGTCCAGGCGCAATACGCCGCGCTCGGCCAGGCGGACAGCATCACCGTCGATCCGCACAAGGGCGGCTACGTCCCCTACCCCGCCGGCGCGTTGTGCTACCGGAATGCCGCGATCCGCGACGCCATCTCGCTCCGTGCGCCGGTGGTGTTCCACAGCCAGGCGGAGCCGACGGTCGGCGTGTACGGCGTGGAGGGCAGCAAGCCCGGCGCGTCCGCCGCCGCGGTGTGGCTGGCCCACCGGGTGATCCGGCCGGACCGCAGCGGCTACGGCCGCATCCTGGGCCAGTGCATGTGGACCTCCAAGCGCATGTTCGCTCGGCTTTATACGCTGGACGACCCGCGCTTTGCCGTGACCCTGTTCAACTGCACGCCCGCGGAACGCGCGCGTGGCCGGGTTGAGGAACTGGCGGCGGAGCGGGCGACCATCCGGCGCTTCGTCGATCTGGACAACGCGGCGCTGAGCCGCCTGCTGGAGGAGGACGCGGCGGCGCAGGACCTGTTCAGCCAGCTCGGCTCCGACCAGGTGATCCTCGCCTTCGCGCTGAACTTCCGCACCGCCGAAGGGCTGAACGCCGACCTCGCGCAGGCCAACCTGTTCAACGAGCGCGTATTCTCCTTGTGCAGCATGATCGAGCCGCGGGCGGATTTCGGCGGCATCGACCTGATGCTCACCAGTTCCCGCTTCGACCCGGCGGTTTATGGCCACCGCTTCGTGGACGCCTTCTGCGCCCGCATGGGCGTGCGGCCGGCGCCGGACCTCGGGGTCGATTTCCTGATCTCCACCACCATGGACCCTTGGACCACGGAAACGGACGGGGGGGATTTCCTCGCCGTCCTCGAACAAGCGCTGCGGCGCGCGGCCCACCAGGCTCTCGACGAGCTTGGGTTGTGAGCCGCGCCCCGTCTATCGCGCGGGGATAATCGCGGTTGGGGTCAAGGCGCCGTCCAGCTCCGGCCGTCCGGCGATGTGATTGTAGGTGGCATACAGGATCATCCCGGTCGGGATGTCCTTCCACACCGTCGAGACGGAGCGGTAGGTGTTGCCCTCGAAGCCCTCGCGGTAATGCGAGATCTTGACCGCGCGGTAGGTCTTGCCGAGCAGGCTGATGTCCTCGATGCCCTCGTTGCGCATCAGGTCGTGCCATTGCAGGCCCGGCAGCATACGCAGGTCGAAGCCGACCACGGTGCCGGTGCGGCCCTCGATCACCTGCTTGAGCAGCGGGCGCGCCGTGTCCGCGCCGGGCCAGGTGGTCAGCCAGATCGCCTGCCAAGCCTCGACCGTTTCGGACCCGATGCGCATACGGCACAGTTCAGGGTTGCCGGGGCTGGCGCCGAGGTACTCAAAGGCCGGGCCGCCGCGCTGCTCGACGCGCGACCCGGCGGGGGGGCAGGCGCGGGCGTAAGGCGGCGAGCCGTCCGCAGGCCGGACGTTGGCGCCCAGCACGAAGGGCGGGTAGTTGCGCGCCGCCGCGTCCAGCCCCGGGGTGGGCTGCGCAGCGGCAACTGTGGCGAAGGATAAGGCCAGGCATGTCAAGGCAAATCGGATCAAAGGAGCCTCCCTGTTGTCGGACGCATAAAGCCAGGCCGCGCCCCGGAAAGGCAATGCCCGGCCCGCCGCGGGGCTGCCTTGGTCGGGTGAGGCTGAGCATCGTCCTGCAGAGCGCGCCCACGTACCAGCCTGCACCTCTGGCGGCTGGGGCCAGGCCACCTCGGCGCCATCATCCCATTGCGACGGCGAGCGACCGGAGTGCGCGGTTCTGCCGTGAACGGCTCGCGCAATTTCGCTCGCTTTCGCACCTCACCATCGAGGTTGAGCAGCAAAGATAACCAAGGCAGCACGGAAGCAGCAAGCGATGACGTGAATGATTCAGCAACCCAAAAGCGGCAGTCATTATTGATCCTGTAAAGTTCAGCCATCCTGGTTCACAATCTGTTGCGAGTTCGTCACTATGGCTTGACGGTGTTGACAGGTTTCGTTTAGTGCCTGGGTAAGCAGAACCGCTTTATCGGATTGTTAGATGCTCTCGTCGGTCGCGAACCCCGTCCGCTACGTCACGCCCAGCGGCAACCAAGCCATCGACGGCATCCTTGACGGCGGGGCCTGGACGGCCACGACGCTTGATTTCAGCTTTCCCACCTCGTCCACCCTTCAGGTGAGCGACTCGGAGGCGGCCCAGGGCTTCCGCAGCGTGTCCCCGGCTCAGCAGGCCGTTGCGGACTGCACGTTGACCGGCGCCACGTCCATGCCGGGCTATGCGTCCACGAGCCTCGGCGCGGTGGCGTCGTTCACCAACCAGGCGTTCACGGGCACGGGCACGGGCGCCGCGTCGATCATGCTGGCGTCCTCCAGCGAACCCCCCACGTCGGAAACCTACACGCCGGGCGCCGGCGTCCAAAGCGGCGACGTTTGGTTCGGCCAGGCATTCGACAACAGTCCCACCCTGGACCTCCGCAACCCGGTCCGCGGCAACTACGCTTATTTCAGCATCGTTCACGAGCTGGGTCACGCGCTCGGCCTCAAGCACGGCAGCGAGACCGGCGGGGTGGCCAACCAAGCCCTGCCGGCCGCCACGGATGATGTCGAGTACAGCCTTATGACCTATGCGAGCTATGTCGGCTCGCCGGTCCAGTACATCACATGCGGGCCGGACAGCTACCCGCAGACCTACATGATGTACGACATCGCGGCGCTGCAGTACCTTTACGGCGCGAACTTCTCGGCCGTCGGCCCGACGACATACCGTTGGGACCCGGCGACCGGCGAAACCTTTATCAACGGCGTCAGCCAGGGCAAGCCCAGCGGCAACAAGGTGTTCCAAACGATCTGGAACGGCGACGGCAAGGAAGCCACGTTTGATTTCTCCCAGTATGCGTCCGGCGTGCAGGTCAACTTGAACCCGGGCGCGTTCTCGGTCACGTCGGCGGCGCAGCTTGCCGACCTCGGGGCCGGGCACTCCGCCCAGGGCAACGTGTATAACGCGCTGCAATTCCAGGACGACCCGCGCTCCTTGATCGCGAACGCCTTCGGCGGCAGCGGCAACGACGTGCTTGCCGGAAACGCCGCCGACAACCTTCTCAAGGGCGGGCTGGGCGTCAACGCCATCGACGGCGGCGCGGGCGCCAACATGGCGCTCTACGACGTGACCCGGCAGCAGGCGGCCATCAGCCTGGCCAGCGACGGCGCAATCCAAGTCGCCTTCGCGGGCGGGCAGGACAGCCTGCGCAACATCCAGGCGCTGCATTTCAGCAACGAGACGGTGGCGACGGCAACCATGCCCTGGCTGTCCTACACCGCCACGGCCACCGGCGGCACCGGCACGGTCGCGATGGACGACCCCGGCGCGGGCGCTCCCAGCTACGTGCAGGCGCAATACATCAACGCGGGCGCCGACGCCCAGTCCCTGAGCACGCAGGCGCCCAACGTATTCATCCGCGGCGGTAGCGGCGACGACGCAATCCAGGCGGCAAGCGGCCAGAACGTGCTGGACGGCGGGCTTGGCTCCAACTTCCTGATCGGCGGCACCGGCACCGACACATTCTTCACCGACGCCCGCGCGCCGGGCGCGGTCTGGAACACGGTCCGTGGCCTGCACGCGGGCGACGCCGCCACGCTGTGGGGCTTCGCGCCCGGCGTCAGCAGCTACCGATGGGACGCGGTTGACGGCGCGCCGGGCTTCCAGGGCGCGACGCTGCGGGCCAACATCGCCGGGGGCGCCGGGCGGACCGGGAGCGGCATCGACGCCAGCATCACCTTTGCCGGCCTCAGCGTGCAGCAGGCCCAGGGTTTGCAGATCACGACGGGGACGCAGCCCGGCGGCAACTATCTTTATGTCTACGATCCCGGCGTCTGACTCCCGCCCCGCTTGACGCGCGCACCCGGACATGCGGGATGCGCCCGCGATGACACCCCTGATCGGAATCGACTTCGGCACCACCAACAGCGTGGTTGCCGTGCTGGGCGACGACGGCGCCGTGCGGACCCGGCACTTTCCCAGCGCCGCCGGGCCGCTCGACGTGTTTCGCTCGGTGCTGTGCTTCTGGACCGGCGGGCCGGGCGCCGGCACGCTCCGGCACGCGGCCGGCCCGGCGGCCATCGACGCCTACCTCGACGACCCGCTCGACAGCCGGCTCATCATGTCGCTCAAGACCTACCTGGCGCAGCGCAGCTTCACCCGCACCCAGGTGCACAACCGCCCGTTCACGCTGGAGCAGATGGCCGCCCTGCTCCTGCGCGCCGCCCTGGACGGCATGGACCCAGCGGGCGCCCGGGTCGTCGTCGGCCGCCCGGTGCGCTTCGCGGGCGATGGGGCCGATGACGCGCTGGGCGAGGCCCGGCTGCGCGACGCCTGCCGCCTGGCCGGCCTCGGCGAGGTCGAGGTCGCGTTTGAGCCGGAAGCCGCCGGCTACCGCTTCACCCGCACGCTGGATGCGCCGGCCACCGTGCTGATCGGCGACTTCGGCGGCGGCACCAGCGACTTCTCCTTGCTGCGCTTCGAGCCGGGCACCGCCCGCCCGATCACCGCGCTGGCCACGGCGGGCGTCGGCGTCGCGGGCGACAGCTTCGACTTCCGCATCATCGACCGCGTGGTGTCGCCGCGCCTGGGCAAGGGCAGCACCTACAAGGTGATGAACAACGACATGCCGGTGCCGGCCGAGTACTACGCGGGCTTCGCGCGCTGGCACCGGCTGTCGCTGATGCGCTCGCCGCGCACGCTGCGCGAGATCAACGAGGTTGCCCGCACCGCGGCGGAGCCGGCCAAGCTGCGCCAGCTCATCCGGCTGATCGAGGAAGAGCTGGGCTACCAGCTTTACCAGACCGTCTCGGCGGTGAAGGCCGAGCTGTCCCGCGCCGACCGGGCCAGGCTTTGCTTCGACGGCGCCGGCGTTTCCATCGAGGCCGTCATCGAGCGCGAGGAGTTCGAGGCCTGGATCGCGCCGGACTTGGCGCAGCTCACGTCCGCGGTGGATCGGGCGCTGCAGCAGGCCGGGATCACGGCCGATGCCGTGGACCGCGTGTTCCTGACCGGCGGCACCGCCTTCGTGCCCGCGGTGCGCCGGCTGTTCGAGCGGCGCTTCGGCGCGGAGCGGGTTTCGGGAGGCGGCGAGTTCGTCTCGGTGGCCGAAGGTCTGGTGCAGATCGGGCGCGACCGCCTGAAGCGGTAGCGCCATCCGCGGTTGCCGGGCACTTGGGATTGCCGCACGGTGCCGGCAGGCGCCCGCAGAGGCCCGCAAGGAGGCATTATGACCCCGTCCCGGCTGCGTTTCGGCATTTTCCTGGCCCCGTTCCACAAGCCAGGCATCAATCCCACCCTGGCGCTGGAAAGCGATTTCGAGCTGGTGCAATGGCTCGACCGTTGCGGCTACGACGAGGCCTGGTTCGGCGAGCACCATTCCGCCGGCAGCGAGATCAGCGCGTCGCCGGAAATCTTCATCGCCGTCACCGCCGAGCGCACCCGGCACATCCGCCTCGGCACCGGCGTGGTCGAACGTGCGCGAGATGATCGCCTTCATAAACGAGTCCGGCTTCGGCGCCATCGGCACGCCCGACATGTGCACGGTGCAGGTCGAGCGGCTGCACGCGCAGTCGAACGGCGGCTTCGGCGCCTACCTCATGCTGGCGCATAACTGGGCCAACCGGGACGCGACGCTGCGCAGCTACGAGCTGATCGCGCGCCACGTCATGCCGCGGTTCCAAGGGCACCACCACGCGACCCTAGGCGCCGCCGCGCGGGCGCAGGAAGCGCGCCCGGCGCTCGCGGAGGTGCACGCCAAGGCAGTGGAAGCGGCGACGCAGCGCTACGCGACGGAGGCTGCGACCGGGTGACGCGGGCGCAGGGCGTGCGGCACGGCGTAGCCGCCCTTCCCCGCCGACATGGCCGGCAGCCTGCTGCGTACGCCGGCGTTGAAGCACGCCCGCGACGGGATCACGGACAGCGCCCTCAAGGAGATCGAGGACCGCGAAATCGTCGCGCTCATCCACAAGCAGGAGGCGGTGGTCCTGCAGGCGGTGGCGGACGGCAACCGGGCTGCGGAACACTGTCACGCCAGAACGGTTGACGGACCGCCCCGGCGTCCGGCAGCGTTCCCGGCCGCAACAGCCCGGAACCCCCATGATCCCCATCACCCGACGCGCCGGCCTGACTCTGCCGCTCGCCGCCGCCGCGCTGCTCACCGGCCGAGCCAACGCGGCGCCCTTGGACGACCTGATCGAGCGGGCGCGCAAGGAGGGCGCGGTCAACAGCCTCGGTATGCCCGACGACTGGGCCAATTGGGAAGCAACCTGGAAGGCGATCACCGCGAAGTACGGCATCAAGCACACCGACACCGACATGAGCAGCGCCGAGGAGCTGGCGAAGTTCGCCGCCGAGCGCAACAACGCTTCGGGCGACATCGGCGACGTGGGCTTCGACTTCTGCAGCGTGGCGGTGGAGCGCGGCCTGGCGGCGCCGTTTAAGCCCACGACCTTTGCCCAAATCCCCGAATGGGCGCGGGACCCCGAGGGCCGCTGGATGCTGGCCTACACCGGGACCATCGCCTTTGCGGTCGCGAGCGACCTGCCGAACCCGCCGAAGTCCTGGGCCGACCTGCTGTCCGGCACCTACAAGGTCGCCGCGGGCGACGTGGGCAAGGCGTCGCAATCCAACGCCGCCGTGCTGGCCTGCGCCATCGCCACCGGCGGGGACGAGCGCCGGCTCGACCCAGCCATGGACCTGTTCGCCAAGCTCGCCCGGCAGAAGCGCCTGCTGACCATCAGCCCGCTCCCCACCAACATGGGGCGCGGCGAAATCCAGGTGGGCCTGCTGTGGGACTTCAACGCCCTGAACTACCGCGACAAGGTGGGCGGCAACCGCTTCAACGTGGTGATCCCCGCGGACGGCTCCGTCACCAGCGGCTACTCCACCATCATCAACACATACGCCAAGCACCCGAACGCGGCGATGCTGGTGCGGGAGTACATCTTCAGCGACGAGGGCCAGACCAACCTCGCGGACGGCTACGCCCGGCCGATCCGGGTGGACCACCTGACCCTGCCCGACGCCACGAAGGCGAAGCTGCTGCCGGCCGCGCAGTATGCCCGCGCCCGGCCGATCAACCCGCAGCTTTGGGCGGAGGGCGCGCGCCGGGTTCCCGCCCTGTGGCAGGAAAAGGTGCTGACCGAGATGTAGGGCGCATCCTTTGCCCCGTCGCGCCCTCGTACTCTGGGCCGCGCCGTTCCTGCTGGCCGTGCTGGGCTTCGAGGTGTTGCCGGTGCTGTCCGTGCTGGCGGGCAGTTTCGTCCATGGCGGCGAATGGTCGCTGGGCAACTACGCCGCCCTGTTGTCCAGCCGGTTCTACCGCGGCGCCTTCGCCACCAGCATCAACCTGTCGTTGCTCACCAGCGCAATCGGTCTCGGCGTCGGCCTGCCGCTCAGCCTGGCGCTGCACCGGCGGTCCGCAGCCGTGCAGCGGCGCTTCCTCACCCTGTTCAACGTTGCCAGCAACTTCGTTGGCGTGCCGCTGGCGCTGGCTTTCACCATCCTTGCCGGGGTGAACGGCGTGGTGACGCTGCTGCTGGTGCGCTCCGGCCTGGTGCAGGACTTCAACATCTACTCGCTGCAAGGCTTGATGCTGGTGTACGCCTATTTCCAGGTGCCGTTCGCCGTGCTGGTGCTGTTCCCAAGCCTCGGCGCGCTGACCCCGGACCTTGCCGAGCAGGCCCGGCTGATGGGCGCGTCCCGCTTCACCTTCTGGCGGCGCATTGGCCTGCCGGTGCTGGCGCCCAGCTTGATCGGCAGCTTCATCCTCCTGTTCGCCAACGCCATGGGCACCTACGCCACCGCCTACGCGCTGATCGGCGGCGGCGCGAACCTCGTCACGATCCGCATCGGCGAGCTTGTCGCGGGCGATGTGTTCACCGATCCCAACCTCGCCAACGCGCTGGCCGTGCTGCTGGTGCTGGTTCTGCTGCTGCCGATCCTGGTGGACCAGCTTCTGCTCCGTCGCCGTGCCTGAACGCTCGCATGGTCTCGGCGACCATCTGCTGATCGGCGTCGTTTCGCTGCTCCTGCTGCTGCCGGTGCTGGCGGTCGTGGTCAGCGCGCTGGCGACCGACTGGTACTCGGGGCTGGTGCCCAGCGGCCTGACCCTCCAATGGTTCGCCCGGGTGCTGGCCGAGCCGGCATTCCAGGCGGCGCTGGCCCGGTCGCTGCTCGTCGCGGCCGGCTCGGTCGTGCTGCAAGTGCTGGTGACGGTGCCTGCGATCCTCGTCGCGCATTGCTACCTGCCCTGGCTCGACCGCTGGATGGAGCGGCTGATGGTGCTGCCCTACGCGCTGCCCCAGGTGGTGCTGGTAGTGGGCCTGCTCGGCCTGTACGCGGGCGGGCCGCTCGCGCTGGCCGGCACCCCCTGGATTCTGCTGGGGGGCTACCTGCCGCTGGCGTTCCCGCTGCTTTACCTGCCGCTCAAGAACAACCTGCGCGCGCTGCGGGTGCAGGAACTGCTGGACGCCGGGCACTTGGTGGGTGCGGGCGATTTGGTGATCGCGCGCCGGGTCATCCTGCCCTGCGTCGCGCCCGGCCTTGCGGTCGGCCTGTCCATGGTGTTCGCGCTCAGCTTCGCCGAGTTCGTCTTCGCCAACCTGCTGGTCGGCGGCAACTTCCAGACGCTGGCGGTTTACCTGTTCGGGCAGCGGCAGAAGGTCGGACAGGTGACGGCGGTGATCGTGGTGATCTACTTCGCCGCCATGTGGCTTTCAACGCTCGCGGCCTTGTCGATGCTGCGCCGGCGGCCCGTTTGAGCTTCGTCGAAATCCGCGGCTTCGACAAAGCCTATGGCGCCACGCCCGTCTTCGCCGGCGTCGATCTGGACGTGGCGGAAGGCGAGATGTGCATCCTGCTGGGGCCGTCGGGCTGCGGCAAAACGACGCTGCTCCGCGCGGTCGCCGGGCTGGTGCGGCCGGACTGCGGGCGTCTGGTGATCGCGGGCTGCGACCTGACCGCGGCGGCGCCGGAAGCGCGCGGCGTCGCCATGGTGTTCCAGCATTACGCGCTGTTCCCCAACATGACGGTGCGGCAGAACCTCGCCTTCGGCTTGCAGCAGAAGCGCCTGCTCCGCGCCCGCATCGCCGCGAAGGTTGATGCCGCACTGGCGCTGATGGAACTCGCGCCCCGCGCCGATGCCCGGCCCGCCGAGCTTTCGGGCGGGCAGAAGCAGCGCGTTGCCCTCGCCCGCGCCCTCGTGCTGGAACCCCGCCTGCTGCTGCTGGACGAACCGCTGTCCGCGCTCGACGCGCAAATCCGCAAGCGCCTGCGTGACGAGCTGAAGCGCCTGCAACGCGAAACCGGTTTCACCGCTATCCTGGTCACGCACGATCAGGAGGAGGCGCTGGTGCTCGGCGACCAGGTTGCGGTGATGCACGCGGGCCGCATCGTGCAGGCCGGCCCGGCGCGCGAGGTGTACGACCGCCCCGCCACCCGCTTCGTCGCGGGCTTCATCGGCGACTTTAACCTGCTCGAACTCGATGCGGTGGAGCGCGTGTTCGGGGCGCACGCGGACCGCGCCTGGGCGATCCACCCGGAAGCCATCGACCTGCTGGCCTTCGATGCCGGCCAGGATGGGCTGACCACAGCCGCAACGGTGATCGACGTCCGCATTCACGGGCCGGTGCTGCGCTACCTCGTCTCGGCCAACGGGATGGAACTGAAGGTCGATGTGCTGAACCGCTCCAGCAGCGTGGCGCGGTGCCCGGGCGACGCGGTGCGGCTCCGCCTCGACCGCGCCCAGGTCCGCGAGGTTTCCTGACCCGGCGCCCGATCTCGGCAGGGAGCGCCCCGGCGTGCTAAGCCTCGCGCCGGAGGGAACGCCCATGCAGCCTGTTGTCATCGCCGTCGCCATCACCGGCTCGGTCCCGCGCAAGAAAGACAACCCGGCCGTCCCCGTGACGCCCGCCGAGCAGATCGAGAGCACCCACGAAGCCTTCGAGGCCGGCGCATCGCTTGTGCACATCCACGTGCGCAACCCCGACGAAAGCCCGTCGAGCGACCCCGCCTTGTTCGCGCAGGTGCAGGAGGGCGTGCGCAAGCACTGCCCCGGCATGATCGTGCAATTCTCCACCGGCGGGCGCGGGCGCGACCCGGCGGCGCGCGGCAACGCCTTGGACCTGCGGCCGGACATGGCCTCGCTCTCGACCGGCTCGGTCAACTTCCCCACCATCGTGTATGAGAACTCGGCGGCGCTGGTCACGGACCTCGCGACCCGGATGCAGACGCACGGCGTGCGGCCGGAGATCGAGATCTTCGACCTGTCCCACCTGCACGGCGCGCGCCGCCTGATCGACGCCGGGCTGATGGACGAGCGCCCGCATGTCCAGGTCGTCATGGGCGTGAAGAACGCCTTGCCGGCGGAGGAGCACCTGCTCGACTTGATGCTCGGCGAGTTGAGGCGCGTGCTGCCCCATGCGACCTGGACCGCGGCAGGCATCGGCGCGAACCAGGCACGGGTGATGGGTTGGGTGCTGGCCCGCGGCGGGCATGGCGTGCGTACCGGCCTGGAGGACAACGTGCGCGCCAGCCGCGACCGCCTGGCCGCCAGCAACGCCGAGTTGGTCCGCATGGCCGCCGGCGCCATTGCCCGGCACGGCCGCCGCCCCGCGACCCCCGCCGAGGCCCGGGCGGCGCTCGGTCTCCAAGCCGTTTGAAGGGAGCACCCCATCCATGCCGCTCATCGCAGCCAACGGCACGCAGCTTTTCTATGACCTCACGGGGTCGGAGGGGGCGCCAGTCGTGGCATTCTCCAACTCGATGGGCGCAACCCTGGAAATGTGGGATGCGCAGGCAAGCGCCCTTTCCGACCGTTACCGGGTGCTGCGCTACGACACGCGCGGCCATGGCCGCTCGCCCGTGGTGGACCAGCCGATCAAGATCGAGACCTTGGCGGACGATTTGGCCGGGCTGCTGGACGCGCTGGGGATCGCCCGCGCCCATGTCGTCGGGCTGTCGATTGGCGGCATGACGGCGCAGGCCCTCGCCGCCGCCCGGCCGGACCGGGTGCACGGCCTCGTGCTGATGGCGACCTCCGCCTACCTGCCGCAGGGCTGGGCGGAGCGGGCAGCGCTGGTGCGGGAGCAGGGCATGGAGGCCATCGTTGATGCGGTGATGGCCCGCTGCTTCACCCCCGCCTATCGGCACGCTCCGCTGGCGAAGGCGTTGCGGGAACGCTTTTTGCAAATTGACCCGCGCGGCTACGCCGTGTGCTGCGGCGCCATCGGCGCTATGGACCTGCGCCCGTCCAACGCCGGCATCCGCGCGCCGACGTTGATCGTCGCCGGCGCCGACGACCCGTCAACCCCGCCCGCCATAAGCGAGGACATCCGCAGCCACATCCCCGACGCCGAACTCGTGGTGCTGCCGCGCGCCGCCCACATCTTGGCCATTGAGCGGGCGGACCGGGTCAACCAGATCCTCGCGGGCTTCCTGGACGCGCTTTAAAAGCGCTTCCAGTCGCCCGCGCCCTCGAAGGCGGCCGCGGCGGCGTAGATCGTGCTCTCGTCCCAATGCTTGCCGATCAGCATGGCGCCCACCGGCAGCCCGTCGCTCATGCCGCACGGCACGGACATCGCCGGGTGCCCGGTCACGTCGAACGGCGCGGTGTTGTTGATCATCTCGAACGCCCGCTGCACGTAAAGGCCCAAACCCCCCTCGGCCGGCGGCAGCGGCGTTGCCACAATCGGCAGCGTCGGCATCAGCAGCAGGTCGTATTGCGCCAACGCCGCGTCGTAGGCGGCGCGCAGCCGGCGCGCGATGTTCTGCGCCTTGGCGTAGTAGCGACCGCGGTAGGCGGTGGTGAAGTGCTCGCCGACGAACATGCAGAGCTTCAGCGTGTCCGACAGGTCGTTCGCCCGCTCCCGCCAAGCGGCATGGGCGTCCATCAGGCCCACGTTGTACTGGCCCTTCCAGTTGAACCCCATGCCGTTGCCGCGCATCATCTGCACTTGCAGGCCCTCGTTGCCGATGGGCGCCCACACGTCCTTGCCGATGCGGTGCATGGGCACGCTGACCTCCTCCACGGCCGCGCCCAGCCCGGCCAGGCGCTCCCCCGCTTCGCGCACCTTGGCATCCACGCCCGGCTCGGAGTTCGGCCAGCCGAACCCTTCCGCGACCACGCCGATGCGCAGGCCCCGCACGCCGCGGCCCAACGCCTCCGTATATCGCGCGGCCGTGCAGCCCATCTGGCGGGGGTCGAGTCCGTCCGGCCCGGCCAACACCTCCAGCAGCAGCGCGTTGTCGGCCACCGTCGCGGTCATCGGCCCCGTGTGGTCAATGGTCGCCTCGATGGGCATCACCCCGGTATAGGGCACGAGGCCCCAGGTGCCTTTCATGCCGTAGATGCCGCAGAACGACGCCGGGATGCGGATCGACCCGCCCTGGTCGCCGCCGATGGCCATATCGACCTCCCCCGCCGCGACCAGCGCCCCGGAGCCGGACGAGGAGCCGCCGGCGGAAAAGCCGCGCTTGTGCGGGTTGTGCACAGGCCCCAGCGCCCCGGTGTGGCTGCCGCCCGACAGGCAGAACGCTTCGCAATGCGCCTTGCCCAGGATGGTGGCACCCGCGTCCAACATCCGGGTCACGACCGTCGCGTCCTGGTCCGGCACGTAGCCTTCCAGCGTCGCCGACCCGTTCATCATCGGCACGCCGGCCAGGCACACGTTGTCCTTGAGCGCCACTGTCTTGCCGGCGAGCGGCCCGGTTTCCGCGCCCTTCACCACGCTTTTCACGTACCAGGCGTTATGTTCGTTCTCCTCTGGCCCCGGCTGGTAGCCCGGCGTGCGCGGGTAGCGCACAACCGGCTTCTCGTCTGGCATGGCGTCGATGACGCGGTAGGACTCCACGGCGCCGTCCATCATGGCGTGGAACAGGCCCAGCCGTTCCTCGGACAGCTCCATGCCCAGGTCGAACACGATGTCCTGCAGTTGGGACACGGTTGGCTTCTCGACGCTCATGGTTGGCTCCTTGAGTTGATGGTGATTTACGCTGCCATGCCGACGAACTCGGCGATGAGCGCCGGGTCCTGCACGGCTTCGGGGCTGGTTTCGCGGGTAATGGCGCCTTTCTGGATGATCAGGATGCGCTGCGACAGGGCGGCGATGAACTTCAAGTTCTGCTCGACCAGCACGACTGTAACCGCGCCGCCGCGGGACAATCCTTGCAGCGTTTCGATGATCTCGTCGATGATGGAAGGTTGGATGCCCTCCGTCGGCTCGTCCAGCAGCATCAACCGCGGCGCGCCGCACAGGCAGCGGGCCAGCGCCAGCAATTGCTGCTCGCCCCCGGACAGCGCGCCCCCGGTGCGGTCGAGCAGCCGCCGCAGCCGCGGGAAAGTATCCAGCACCCCCTCGATGGTCCGCCGCTCGTCGTGCCGCGACAGCAGGCAGCCCATGCGCAGGTTCTCCGCCACGCTGAGCGCGGGGAAAATCTGGCGCCCTTGCGGCACGTAGCCGATGCCGAGCCGGGCGCGGGCGGTGGGCGACAGCCGGGTGATGTCGCGCCCCTCGAACAGGACGCGCCCGCCGGTCGCCGGCAGAAAGCCCATCAGGGTGCGCAGCAGCGTGGACTTGCCCATGCCGTTGTGCCCGAGGATGCCGACGAACTCGCCCGGCGCCACGGCGAAGTTGACCCCGGCCAGGATCGGGATGCGGCCATAGCCGGAGCGCAGCCCGTCCACCTGCAGCATCATGCGGCCTGCTTGCCTAAATACACGTCACGCACCGCCGGGTCGGCCATCACACGCTCCACATGGTCCTCGACCAGGATGCTGCCTTGGTTGAACACCGTCACCGTGGAGGCGATCATGCGGATGAACTGCATGTCGTGCTCCACGACGATCAGCGCGTGGGTTTGGTTGATTTCGCGGATCAGCGCGGCGGTGCGCAGCACCTCCTCGTGCGTCATGCCCGCCGCCGGCTCGTCCAGCAGCACCAATTCCGGTTCCTGCGCCAGCACGGCGGCGATCTCCACCCATTGCCGCTGCCCGTGCGCGAGTTGCCCCACGCTGCGCGCGGCGATGGCGGTCAGCCGCAGGCGCTCCAGCGTCTCCGCCGTGACGCGCCGGGCCTGCTGCGCCGAGCCGCGCCGGGCGGCCGCGACGAACACGTTCTCCCGCACCGACAGCCCGTCGAACACGTTGGGCACCTGCGTCTTGATGCCGACGCCCAGGCGCGCGATCTGGTGCGGCTCCGCCCCGGTGATGTCCCGGCCGCGCAGCAGGATGCGCCCGGCGCTCGGCTTGAGCTGCCCGGTCAGCATCTTGAAGAACGTGCTCTTGCCCGCGCCGTTCGGGCCGATCAGGCAGCGCAGCTCCATCTCGCGCAGGGCGAAGTTGACGCCGTTCACCGCGGTGACGCCGCCGAAGCGCATGGTGGCGTCCTGCGCTTCCAAGAGCGGCACGGTCACGACTCCGCCTCCACCGGCGCGGCTTCGGCGACCCGGCCTCGGCGCACCCCCGGCACGCGGCGGAACAGCCCCCGCACCACCGGCACCAGCCCCTGCGGCACCAGCAGCACGAACACCACCAGCACCGCGCCGAGCACCAGGTTGGCGTTCACCGCCTCTTGCGCCCCGATGGCCGAGATCAGGTATTGGATGCCGACCGCGCCCAGGATCGGCCCGAGCAGCGTGCCCAAGCCGCCCACCAGCACGTAGATTAGCACCTGCGCCGACGTTGCCAGCCCGAACACCGTGGGGCTGATGAACGATCCCCAGTTGGCATACAGGCACCCGGCCAGCCCGGCGATGCCGCCGCCGATGGCGAACACGGCCAGCTTGTACAGCCGGGTGTCGTAGCCCAGAAGCTGCGCCCGGGTCTCGTTCTCCCGGATCGCCACCACGACCCGGCCGAAGCGGCTGGCGAGGATCGCGCGCAGCAGGACATAGACCAGGATCAGCGCGCCCATCGCCGCGTACCACGTTTGCTGCGGATCGAGCGGCGAGGACGGGTCGCCGGGCACGTTCAGCGGCGGCACGGACGGCATCCCGTTGAACCCGCCGAGCGGCGCGTTGCCGATGGTGTAGAAATCCCCGGCCGTCGAGTTCACCACGTTGAACAGGATCACCGTCACCGTCAGCGTGATGACCCCGATATAGGCGTCGCTGATCCGGCCATAGAACATGAAATAGCCGAGCAGCGCCGCGAACAGCGTCGGCAACAGCACCGCCAGCAGCACGGGCACCGTGCTGTCCCCCATGTTCATGACCGCGACCGCATAGGTGTAGCCGCCCAAGCCGAAGAACGCGGTCTGCCCGAACGACATGATGCCGCCGTAGCCCCAGATGAACCCCTGGCTCAGCGCCAGCACCGCCATCGCGGCGAACACCGTCATCTGCAGCAAGCCGAACAGGTCGAACACCAGCGGCAGGCCGAACAGCAAGGCGAGGCCCGCCGCAACCATCGCGGCGAAGCCGGCCCAGCCGGTCACAGGCTCCTCCGCAGCAGGCGCCCGGTGATGCCTTGGGGCAGGATGCGGATCATCACCAGCGCCGCCAGTAGCAGCGCCACCTGGCCGAACACCGGGGTGGTGAAAAAGGTCGCGACCTCGCTGATGCTGCCGAACAGCGTGGAGGCAAGGCCGGTGCCGGTGACGATGGCCGGCCCCCCGCCCAGCACGGTGATGAAGGCCCGGGCGATGAACGCGCCGCCCATCACCGGCGACACGCCGGACACCGGCGCAAGCACCCCGCCCGCCAGCCCGGCCAGCGCAGAGCCGAGCGCGAACGTCGCCATATAGATCCGCGGCGGCGACACGCCCAGCGCCGCCGCCATGTCCGGGTTCTGCATGGTGGCGCGCACGATCAGGCCGAACTTCGTGAAGCGCAGCACCAGCCACATCCCGCCCGCCATCGCCGCCGCCACCGCGATCACGAACCACGAGTACAGGCTGGTCTGGTAGGGGCCGATGGCGAAGCCCCCGAACGGCGCCGACACGCCGCGCACCGTGGTGCCGAAGACCGTGGTGATCAGCCCGATCACCGCGAGGCTGAGGCCCCAGGTCGCCAGCATGGTGTCGATGATCCGGCCATACAGGAACCGGATGAACAGCCGCTCAACAGCCAACCCGAACAGTCCCACCGCCACCGGCGCTGCGACCAGCATCGCCAGCCACAGGTTCAGCCCGGCATTGGCGCTGACCACCGTGGCGTAGGCGCCCAGCATCAGGAACTCGCCATGCGCCAGGTTGATGACCCGCATCATGCCGTAGATCACGCCGAGGCCCAGGCTGAGCAGCACCAGCACCGCGATGCTGTTCGCGATGTTGAACAGGATGAGGCCGGTGAGCGCCATGAACCGCGCTCAGGTCTTCACGTCGATCACGAACTGCTTGCTCAGCTTTGGTTCCTTGATCAGGTTGCACACCGCCGCGGTATCCGCGGGCATCTGGTCCGGGTAGGACTGGAACACGTCCCACTTCCGCTCCGCCGCACGGGCCAGGTAGGCGTTGCGGACCACGTGGTGCGTGGCGTGGTCGATGGTGACCTTGCCCGAGGGGCCATCGACGGCGATGCCGGTTTCCAACGCCTCGATCACCTTCATGCGGTCCAACGACCCGGCCTTCTTCACCCCCTCCGCCCACAGCTTGAAGCCCTCGTAGGTGGCGCAGGCGAGTTCACTGAGGTATGGCAGGCCGTCGCCGAACTTGGCCCGCACCGCTTTGGTAAAAGCCGTGCTGGCCGGCGTGGACAGCTCCTCGTAGTAGCCGTAGCTCGTCACCACGCCGTTGCTTTCGGAGGGCGCGATGGTGGCAATCTCGTTGACCAAGCCGAAGGTGGTGGAGGCAATGGGGATCTTGTTTTTCATCCCAGCCGCTGCCCACTGCCGATAAAACGCGGTGTGGTTGGAGCCGACCAGCGCCGACAGCACCACGGACGGCCCGGCCTGCTGGATCTTGCCGATGGTCGCCGCGAACTCGGTCACGTCGAGCGGGAAGAACTCGGTCGCCTGCACCGTGCCGCCGCCGTCGCGCACGTACTTGTTCATCCACTTCGCGGTGATCTGGCCGTAGTTGTAGTCGGCGGCGATGATGTAGGCCTTCTTGCCCCAGGTCTCCAAGGCGTAGGGCACCAGCTTGTTGACCGTCTGCGCCGGGGTGGTGCCAGTGCAGAAGCAGTCGCGGTCGCACACGCCGCCCTCGTACAGCACGTTGTAGAAGTACAGCGTGGCGTAGCGGTCGAACACCGGGCGGATCGCCTCGCGCGACGCCGAGGTGATCCCGCCGTGCACCACGGCCACCTTGTCCTTCAACGCGAGCTGCTGGGCGTATTGCGAGTAAAGCTGGATGGTGGACTGCGTGTCGTAGTTGACGAGTTCCACCGGGCGTCCCAGCAGGCCGCCGCCCGCGTTCAGCTCCTCCACCGCGAGCCGGATCGTGGCGTGCATCGCCTGGCCGGAGGAGCCGATGGGTCCCGACAGGTCCAGCAGGCTGCCGACCTTGATCGGGTCGGCAGCCAGCGCGTGCCGGGCGACCAGCGGCGCCGCGAGCGCCCCTCCCGCCAGCGTGGCGGCCGATTGCAGCAGGCCGCGTCGCGATGGGCGGAATGGGCGCATGATCGACTCCAGGATGTCAGCAAATGGTGACGAAACCACAAGCAAAACCCAGGCCACCGGGCCTTAGCAGCGCCACCGCAACGAAGCCTGGCCGGTATTTCTCGGCGGGGCAACACGGCAATGCGCCTTGCTGCGAGTGGCTGACCTGTTGCACCGGTCGGCAAAGCTCGTGTCGAGTTGAGCCGTGCGGCCGTCGCCCACGGCCGCATACTGGTCGAGCGGCAGCCCCCGTCGCGCCGAGGCCTTAGGGCAAGTGGTTGCCGCCCGTCACCCCGTACACCTCTCCAGTCACGAAGCTCGACTCCTGCGACGCCAGCAGCACATAAACCGGTGCCAGCTCCGCCGGCTGGGCCGGGCGGCCGAGCGGCACCTGGGCGCCGAAGTCCGGAATCTTCTCCTGCGGCTGGCCGCCGCTCGGCTGGAGCGGCGTCCACACCGGGCCGGGCGCCACCGCGTTGACCCGGATGCCCTTGGACGCGACCTGCTTGGCCAGCGCATGGGTGAAGGCGGTGATCGCCGCCTTGGTGGAAGCATAATCCAGCAAGGTCTGCGACGGCTGATAGGACTGGATGGAGGTCGTGTTGATGATCGTGGCGCCGGGCGGCATGTGCGGCAGGGCGGCCTTGCACAGCCAGAACATGGAATACACGTTGGTGCGGAAGGTCTTGTCGAACTGCTCGGTCGTGATGTCGGCGATGTCCTTCTGCGCGGTCTGCTTGCCGGCGTTGTTGACCAGGATGTCGATGCCGCCCAGCGCCGCCCGGCCTTGCTCGATCAGCGCCGTGCAGAACGCTTCGTCGCTGAGATCGCCCGGCATCGCCACCGCGCGGCGCCCGGCGGCTTCCACCAGGCCCACGACCTCCTTGGCGTCCGCTTCCTCGGACGGCAGGTAGTTCAGCACCACGTCGGCGCCTTCCCGGGCAAAGGCGATGGCCACCGCGCGGCCGATGCCGCTGTCCGCCCCGGTGATGAGGGCGCGGCGGCCTTCCAAACGGCCGAACCCGCGGTAGCTGTCCTCGCCATGGTCGGGCTTCGGCTTCATGTCCCGCGCGAGGCCGGGGGCGGACTGCGGCTGGTCCTCGAACTTCGGCTGCGGATACTGCTTCGTGGGGTCCTGCATCGCGTATTGGTTCTTGGTTTGCGCGCTCATGCGTTGGCTCCGGGCATTGTGGGGGTGACGGCAGCCAACGTGAGGCCGCGCCACGGGTTTGCCGTGCGGAACCCATCGGGCGGCTCAACTCAAGATGACCGGACCCGCCTCCGGCCGTGCGCGCCGAACAGCCGAACCCTACTCCAACCCGAGATGGCCAAGCTGCGACCGGTCCAGGCGGAAGCCCGACGTCCCCTCCGTTTTCCTGAATGCGTGGCGGTCGGCGTAGAAGAAGCTGAACACCGCCTGGGACACCATGGCGTAGTCGCGCGCAAGCATGAAGGACCGGATCGCGCTATACGCGGGCTTCGGCGCGCTTCCAAACTCGAACTGCTCGAAATCCTCGATGATGAGCATCGTCGGGCGGTGGCGGCGCCAGTCAAGGCTCCGGATCACCTCCAGGTCGCGGGCCTCGCAGTCAACGCTGAGCAAGTCCACGGGACGGCCACGGCAGTGCCGCTCCAACACGTCGTTCAGCGGCAGGCATTTGATCGCGACCTCCCCGACCTGCTCGGCCCGAAGCTCGGCTGCGCGCTGCGCGTCAAAGGTATTCTGCGCGCCGTCGCGGAACTTGTAGTAGGTCAGCTCGCTTTCCTGCCCGGCGATGCCGAGGGTCAGATGCGCGTCGCGCGGCCGTGCCCGCCGGAACGCCTCGGCGACGCCGGGATTCGGCTCGATGGTCAGCCCGCTCCAGCCTTTCAGATACAGCTTGTAGGTGTTCGAGTGCATCTGCGGATGGAAAGCGCCGACGTCCACGTAGAAGCCCGTGCCCTGCGGCCGCATGTGCGACATCAGCACATCCTCCGCATACATCGCGAACGACACCGACTTGATCCGCTGCAGCACCGGAAGCACGCCGCGCGCGCTGTGGCCGGTGCCCAACAACCGTTTGATAAGTCCCATGCTGCCCCAAGCTCGTGCTGTGGCGGCGCGGGACGGGCCTGCCCGCCCCGACCTGCCGGTTGACCTTGCGACCGCGCCAGCCCAAGCCGCGCTTTGGCATACTTGGTGCGTTGGCGCCTCGGCACGCAGCCGCTCGAAACAAGGGCCGCATCGCGTCAGTTTGGAACAGTTGGCATGGCCGGGGTCAAGCTCCGCCCGCTCAACAGCCTCGCATCCATGGCCGTCTCCGCCGTTTCTTGTTGTCGGCGCATGGTGCGGCTTCGGCCGGCCCCCGTCACGCGCATTCAACTGGCAGCGCCCAATCGCCGCCGAACGGCCAGAACAGCGCCGCCATGCCCTGCTCGGCCGGAGGCCGGACGTGGCGGCCGTTGTGCTGCCCCCCGCCCGAGCCGGCCTCGCCCAAGGGCCGCGTCGGGATACGTGCGACTCGCAGCCCGAGCCGCCGGGCATCCCGTGCCCATGCGTTGCGCAATTGCACCGAAATTTGCACGACATCGTGACCCGGCCTGCGCGGCGCCGGCGTTTGACCCATGGGAAACAAGCCCAAGCTGTCACGTTCAAGCAACACGCGGCATGGTACGTAATTTGCACCATCATTTCGCCACACGTTTCCCAATACGTTTGAAAACGTAGTTTGTTATAATCGGGGCGAGCAGGTTTTACGTGCGTTCGATGCCGGGAGGGAGTTAGCGTCGCCGGGCACAGCAGGATTCGGCGTCGCTTGCCGGGGTGGAAAGACCGCCCAACTGTATTCCTGGTCACGTGGATCTGCTGGCGGCTGAGCCGGGCGCGCTTCCGTCGCCGGCCCGGCCCCTTTGGGGAGTTTCATGATGCTTAAAGACGACGTGTTTTCCCTGCATGCCGCCCTTCGCGACCAACGTCGGGAAGAGGAGTTCAGCCTCGCCGAGTACCTGGCAGCGTGCCGCGACAACCCCGGATGCTACGCCAGCCCCGCCGAGCGGATGCTTCATGCCATCGGCGAGCCGGAACTGGTGGACACCTCGCGCACGCCCCGGCTGGGCCGCATCTTCCTCAACCGCACCGTGCGCCTCTACCCGGCCTTCTCCGAGTTCCACGGCATGGAAGACACGATCGAGCGGATCGTCGGCTTCTTCCGCCACGCGGCGCAGGGGTTGGAAGAGCGCAAGCAGGTGCTCTATTTGCTGGGGCCGGTCGGCGGCGGCAAGTCGTCGCTCGGCGAGCGGCTCAAGGCGCTGATGGAGCAGGAGCCGATCTATGTGCTCAAGGCCGGCAACGAGCTGAGCCCGGTCTTTGAAAGCCCGCTCGGCCTGTTCGAGCCGGAAACCATGGCCGATACGCTGCAGGAGCGTTACGGCATTCCGCGCCGGGTGCTGACCGGCATCGCCAGCCCTTGGGCGCTGAAGCGGCTGGAAGAATGGGACGGCGACATCGCGCGCTTCCGCGTGGTCAAGCTCTACCCGTCGCGCCGCAAGCAGATCGCCATCGCCAAAACCGAACCCGGCGACGACAACAACCAGGACATCTCCGCCCTGGTCGGCAAGGTCGATATCCGCAAGCTCGAGATGTACAGCCAGAACGACCCTGACGCCTACGGCTTTTCCGGCGGGCTGAACCGGGCCAACCAGGGCATCCTCGAGTTCGTCGAGATGTTCAAGGCGCCGATCAAGATGCTGCACCCCCTGCTCACCGCGACGCAGGAAGGCAACTACCTCGGCACGGAGAACATCGGCGCGATCCCGTTCGGAGGCATCCTGCTGGCCCATTCCAACGAGGCGGAATGGCAAAGCTTCCGCAACAACCGCACCAACGAGGCGTTCCTCGACCGTGTGTCCGTGGTCAAGGTGCCGTATTGCCTACGGGTGACGGAGGAAGGCAAGATCTACGACAAGCTGATCAGCGGTTCCGCCCTGGCGGATGCGCCCTGCGCGCCGCACACGCTGGAGATGCTGGCGCGCTTTGCCGTGCTGTCCCGGCTGAAGGCGCACGCCAACTCCCGCCCCTTCGCCAAGATGCGCGTGTATGACGGGGAAAACATCCGGGAAACCGACCCCAAGGTCCGCACCATGCAGGAGTACCGCGACAACGCGGGCGTGGACGAGGGCATGGACGGCATCTCCACCCGCTTCGCCTACAAGGTGCTTTCGGCCACGTTCAACCACTCCTCAAGCGAGGTCTCGGCCGATCCGGTGCACCTAATGTATGTGCTGGAGCAGGCGATTCGCCGCGAGCAGTTCCCGCCGGAAACGGAGGCCAGCTACCTCGCCACCATCAAGTCGGAGCTGGCCTCGCGCTATGCCGAGTTCATCGGCAACGAGATCCAGAAGGCCTACCTGGAAAGCTACGGCGACTACGGCCAGAACCTGTTCGACCGTTACCTCGACTACGCCGACGCCTGGATCGAGGACCAGGACTTCAAGGACCCCGACACCGGGCAGATGCTGAACCGCGACCTGCTCAACGCCGAGCTGACCAAGATCGAGAAGCCGGCCGGCATCGCCAACCCCAAGGACTTCCGCAACGAGGTCGTGAAGTTCGCGCTGCGCAACCGGGCGTCGAACGGCGGGCGCAACCCGTCCTGGACGTCCTACGAGAAGATCCGCGACGTGATCGAGAAGCGGATGTTCTCCCAGGTGGAGGACCTGCTGCCGGTGATCAGCTTCGGCTCCAAGAAGGACGGGGAAACCGAGAAGAAGCACAACGATTTCGTCCAGCGCATGGTGGCGCGCGGCTACACCGAGCGCCAGGTACGCCGGCTGGTCGAGTGGTACATGCGCTTCAAGCAGTCGGCCTGAGCGGAGACACCTTGGACATCATCGACCGCCGATCCAACCCGCACGGCAAGAACCTGGAAAACCGGCAGCGCGTGCTGGCCCGGGCGCGGGGGGAGGTCGCGCGGGCGGCCCGGGCGGCCATTGCCCAGGGCACGCTGCGGGAAACCGGGCACGGGGAAGCGGTGACCATCCCCTCCGACGTGCTGCACGAACCCTCCTTCCACACGGTGTTCACCAGCGGCGAGCGGCAGGTGGTGCTGTCGGGCAACAAGGAGTTCTCGACCGGCGACCGGCTGGCCCGCCCGCGCGGCAGCGGCGGGGGCAGCGGCAACGGCGCCGGCCAGGGCGGCGGGGACGCGCAGGACGGCTTCCGTTTCGTGCTCACCCGCGACGAGTTCCTCGACCTGTTCTTCGAGGATCTGGAACTGCCCGACCTAGTGAAAAGCCAGGTGGTCGCGACCGAGACGATGGCGCCGGTGCGCGCCGGCATCAGCGTCGACGGCACGCCGTCGCAGGTCGATATGTCGCGTTCCATGCGGCAATCCATGGCCCGGCGCATCGGCCTGCGCCGGCCCAAGCCGCCCGAGGTGCGCGAGCTTGAAGCGGAGATCGCCCGCTTGGAAGCGGGCGGGGAAGACCCTGATCGCCTGCGTATCCTGCGCGGCGAGTTGGAAGTGGCGCTGCGCCGCCTGGCGCGGGTGCCGTGGGTTGATCCCATCGACATGCGCTACCGGCGCTACACCCAGGTGCCCAAGCCCTCGACCCGGGCGGTGATGTTCTGCCTCATGGACGTGTCCGGCTCCATGTCGGAGAGCATGAAGGACCTGGCGAAGCGGTTCTTCCTGTTGCTGCACGTGTTTCTGGAGCGCCGCTACAAGCGTGTGGACCTGGTGTTCATCCGCCATACGGAGGTGGCCGAAGAGGTGACGGAGGAAATCTTCTTCACCGACCCGCGCACCGGCGGCACCGTGGTGTCCACCGCGCTCACCGAACTCACCCGCATCCAGCGGGAGCGCTACCCGTCCGGCTCCTGGAACATCTACGCGGCGCAGGCATCGGATGGCGACAACTCCGGCAGCGACACGCAACGCGCGGTGTCGATGCTGGAAGCCGACATCCTGCCGGTGGTGCAGCACTTCGCCTACATCGAGGTCTCGATGTCGGCGGCGATCATCCGGGGCGAAACCGACCTGTGGCGCGGCTACGCGCCTTTGGCGCAGCGGGCGCCGAAGTTCGCGATGCGCCGGGTGGCGGAGCGGCGGGACATCTTCCCGGTGTTCCGTGAATTGTTCGGGCGAAAGGTGCCGGCCTGATGGATCAGCCCCTGCTTTACACCGGCGCGGACTGGAATTTCGAGACGCTGCGCCGGTCCTACGACGCCATCGAGCGGATCGGCGTCGAAGAGCTCGGCCTCGAACTCTACCCCAACCGGATCGAGGTCATCACGTCGGAGCAGATGCTCGACGTATATACCGCGCACGGGATGCCGCTGACCTACCGGCATTGGTCCTACGGCAAGCGTTTCCTGCAGCACGAAAGCAGCTACCGCCGCGGCTACACCAGCCTTGCCTACGAGGTGGTGATCAACTCCAATCCCTGCATCTCCTACTTGATGGAGGAGAACAGCGCGACGATGCAGGCGCTGGTGATCGCCCATGCGGCGTTCGGCCACAACCATTTCTTCCGCAACAACCACCTGTTCCGGCAGTGGACGGAGGCGTCGGCGATCCTCGACTACCTCGGCTTCGCCCGCTCCTACGTAGCCAAGTGCGAGGACCGCCACGGCACCGCCGCGGTGGAGCGCGTGCTGGACGCGGCGCACAGCCTGTCGCGCCACGGCGTGCACCGCCACGGCGGCAGCCGCCCGATGAACCTCAAGACCGAGCAGAAGCGCGAGCGCGAGCGCCAGGAATACGACGAGCGCATGTTCGACGACCTGTGGCGCACGGTGCCCGGCACGAAGCCGCCCCCCGGCGTGGACAAGCTGGCAGAGAGGCGGCGGCGCCTCGGCCTGCCCGAGGAGAACCTGCTCTACTTCCTGGAAAAGTCCTCGCCGCGGCTGCAAGCCTGGGAGCGGGAGATCATCCGCATCGTGCGGCTGATCGCGCAGTACTTCTACCCGCAGCCGCAGGTGAAGCTGATGAACGAGGGCTGCGCCACCTGGGTGCACCAGCGCATCATGACCCGGCTGCACGAAACCGGGCAGATCGACGACGCCGCGTTCCTGGAAGTGCTGCACTCCACCAGCAACGTCATCATGCAGCCGGGCTACGACCACCCGGCAGGCGGCCCGGGGTTCAACCCCTACGCGCTGGGCTACGCCATGATGACCGACATCGCCCGCATCTGCGAGGAGCCGACGAAGGAGGACCGCGACTGGTTCCCGGATTGGGCCGGCAACGGCGACGCGCTGGGCACGCTGCGCCACGCTTGGGCCAACTACCGCGACGAGAGCTTCGTGCTGCAATTCCTGTCGCCCAAGGTCATGCGTGACTTTCGCATGTTCCGGCTGATGGACGACACGACCGAGCCGACGCTGCTGGTCGATGCCATCCATGACGAGGAAGGCTACCGCTCGGTCCGCCGCAGCCTGGCGCGGTCCTATGATCCCGGGCTGGGCGATGCGGACATCCAGGTGGTCGATGTGGACCTGTTCGGCGATCGGCGGCTGCTGCTGGAGCATCGCACCGTGCCCGGCCAACTGCTGGCGAAGAAAGATGCGGAGGCTACGCTGCGCCAACTCGCGTCGCTTTGGGGATACGAGGTTCGCCTTCAGGAGGTGGATGCCGCGAGCGATGCGGTGCTGGCGACCCATACGGCCAGCCCGGCGCGCTGAATGCCGAGCCGGCGAGCAAAAAAATTCGCCAGATGCGCGTTGTTTCTCCTTTTCTAATCGCGGCCATACCCACAAGTGTTACGGGCTTACCCTCCGCAACACGCGCCTTTGGCGTTCTGGGGAATGTTCATGATGCCTGTGTCGATGAAAGCCTGCCTTCTCGGAGCCTTTGTCCTGGCCAGCTCCGCTGCCACCGCGATGGCTCAGCAGGCAGAGCCGCAGACCTCTACCGCGCCCGCCCCCGTGGCGGCACCCGCCCCCGGCGGCCCCGTGCAGGGCGCGGAGCCGGCCGGCAAGCTCGTCCTCTTGTTCAACACCGGGGCATCCGCGCTTGATTCCCGCAACGAGGCGATCCTGGACCAAGCCTCGCGGCTGTATCGGGAAGGGCGGCCCATCATCATGATCGTGAGCGGAAGCACCGACGCGGTGGGCCAGCCGACCGAGAACCTGCTGCTCTCGCAACGCCGGGCGACCGCCGTGATGCGCGGCATGATCGCGCGCGGCATTCCCGCGGAACGGACGCAGATTTTGGCGAAGGGCGAAACGAACCCGGCGGTCCCGGCGCAGCGCGGCGTGCCCGAACCGCAGAACCGCCGCGTCGAGATCACCTGGCGCTGAAGCCTGGAGTTGGAACGCAAAGGATTGGCAGGGAGGCCGTTCGCCCGGGTTTTGCCGGCTCTGTTGCTGCTGGTGGCCGCGGCGGGTCCCGCGCCAACCGATCCCAAAGCGGCGCAGCAGGCGTATGCGGCCGAGCGCTATGACGAGGCGCGCCGGCTTTGGACGGCCCAGGCCGAAGCCGGCGACCCCGCGGCGCAACTGAGCCTGGGCACCCTTTACGACCTGGGCCAAGGGGTCCCGCGCGATCCGGTGGTCGCCTATGGCTGGTATCGGCGTGCAGCGTCTGCCGGCGACCCGGCGGCGGAGTTCAACGTGGCCGCGATGTGCGACAGCGGCGACGGCGTGCCGCGCAACACGGCCGAGGCCGCGCTGTGGTATGGCCGGGCGGCTGCCCACGGCAACCGTCGTGCCCAATACAACCTGGGCCAGCTCTACGCGGCGGGTGACGGCGTGCCGCGCAACCCCGACCAGGCGGAGGTATGGTTCCGTGCCGCCGCCCCGGACCTGCCGGCGGCGGCAGAAAGGCTGGCCACGCTGCGCCGCGCCGGGGAGGCCCGGCCGCGTCCCCCGGCCCCAGCGGACGCGGCGCACCCGATTGGGGCGGCGCAGCCGGCCGCACCGATGAACGGTGACGTGATCCCCGCACTGGCCGGCGCCCCGGGCGCCGCAGGCACCGTGGAGCTGGTCTGGGTCAGCCCGGCGCAGCCGGTTCCGGTGCGGTTCTTTGTCCAACTCCTGGCGCTCGACCCCATCGAGCCGCGAGAGGTGTTCGCGACCTTTCTGGACGAGACCGCGACGCTGGCGACGTTGGACCGGGTTCCGGGCCGCTATGCCTGGCGCGTTTACGCCGTTGGCCGCAACCTTGGGCATTATGCGGCAAGCGAGTGGAGCCAGTTTCAGGTCCGCCCGCCGGGCTGACGGCAACCGACCGACCCAATTAACGGTTTCGCAACCCCCGCGCGCTACGCTACGGCTCGGACGCAGCTTTGGGGGTGGGCTTGATCCAGAATCTCGGTCTCGTATTGCGGAACCCGCCGGCCCAGGTGCGCCTGCTGCCCGCTGCTCCCAGGGTGCCTGACGCCGCCGCGGGGAGCTTTGCCGCGCTGGCCGCCGCGTCCATGGCCGCAGTGCCGAGGGGTCCCGCCCAGCAGGCGGTACCGGGCAGCGGGGCGCTCGGGCCGCGGGCCATGGCGGCGCCCAATGACGGGGCTGCTGCAAGGCTGGGCACCGCCGGCGGGTTCGTGGCGGCGGATTTCGCCCAATACCTCGGGCGCTCCACCGGCTCCGGCCAATGCGTCGCCTTGGTCCAGGCGGCAAACCCGGGCATCGGCCTGACCCGAACCTGGCGGTGCGGTCCGCCGGTGCAGGGCAACACGGATTTGCGGCCCGGCACCGCCATCGCGACGTTCAACAGCAACGACCGCTACGCGAACGCGACGGACGGCAGCAGCCATGCCGCGATCTACCTGGGGCAGGACGAGCGCGGCATCCAAGTGATGGACCAATGGGCCGGCAGCGCCGCCGCAGTCAGGACCATTCCCTGGAACAACCCGAGCGGCAGGGCCGCCAACACCGGGACCGCGTTCCACGTCGTGCAACCGGCTTCGTGAAAGCAGGATGTCGGTTCGGGCGAGGCAAGCTCCGCTGCCGTCATTGCCCGGCGCCGTCATCGCGCGGTGGGGCCGTTGCTCATGGCTGAGGACCGCAAGCGCCCGGCGCTGGGCACGGCGGCCAATGCGCGTGCAGCGATCTCGCGGCCCAGCCGTTCCGCTTCGCGGTTGCCGCTTCGGAAATGCGCCCCCGCCCAGATGCGGGAAAGCGCGCATTCACGGGCGGCGGCCTCGAACGACGGGAACTCGCGCCCGACCGCTGTGAGGTTGCCGACCTGGGCGTGCTGCCCCATGCCGATGGCCGCTACCTCCGCTTGCGGCATTCCGCTTTGCGCCACGTAGGTGACCGGCGTTATCCCCCGGCCGAACACGCCCGCGAGGACATGCGCGCCCGTGAAGCAATCGGCCGCATGGCCGGACGGATGCTCCGGATGCGGCGGCGTCTCGATCAGCGACATCCAGCCGGGGTCGGGCGCCACCCCGGAATAGCCGGCCTGAATGACCGTGATCGGCCGCCAGTAAGCGAACCTCTCCTTTTCCGCCCATGTCATGATGGCGGCGTCCGCCATGGCAGACGCCAGTTGGGACATCACGCGCGCATGGTCCGGCAAGCCGCCCGGCAACGGATCGCTGTCGATAAGGCTGACGGCCAACCGGGTGAAGCCGCGTTGGGAACTCTGATATGCCCAATAGGTGGCAGCGTAGGTCTGCGCCGCGGTTCGGGCGGCGCTTTGCAGCCCACCGACCCGGCGCACCTCGGCAACGTCCCGCAAGAACGCCGGGCTGCCCGGAACGGGCGGGGCCGACGCTCCGTCCCAGTCGCGCGAAGCGAACAGGAACGGGACGGCAGCCGTCGTGTTGCTGGTTTCAAAGCTCGGCGGCACCGGCCGCCACCGCCCCGGCGCGTCGCTGCCGGTGAAGGCGTGCGCGCGCTCATACCCATCCCCGCGCCTGCGGGCCACGGCGGCGTTGCCGACCGCCTGTCCGAGCGTGAGGCCCGCCTGCACCGCCGGCCCCGCCGGAAGGCGGCGCATGGCCGACTGGAACAGCGCCCCGATCTCCGCCTGCTGGCCGGGATGCAGGTTCACCAGGACCTGCGCCGCCGCGCCCGCAATGGCCGCCTCAAGCCTCGTGCCGGTCGCGGGCGGCTCGTCGGCGAGGGGTGGCGACCAACGGGCATATCGCGGCTGCACCGCATTGACGGCATCATGTATCGCCTGGTGCATGATCGCCAGCGTGCGCCAGTTCGCGCCGCCCTGCCCCAGGCGGTCCGCTTCCAGCGTCCATTCAGTGACCGCATCCGCTGCCATGGCGTCCGGAGCGGAAACCGCGAACGCGCCTGCCACGACGCCGATCAGCATGAGGCGGCACCCAGGTCGGAGCATCAACCCTCGCCGTACCGACGGCCCGGCGGCGTGCCGCAGCCTACCCTCGTCAGGCCGCCAGCGGGTGCCGCGCCAACCGCGATAGGGCCAGGCCATCCTTGTCGAACAGGTGGCAGGCGGCGGTGTTGATCGACAAGCGTACGGCCTCGTGCGGCCGGGTGGAGTCGCTGCCCTCGATCTGCACCGTCATTGCCTGGTTGCCGGCGGCATCGACATGCAGCAGCGTCAAACCGCCGAGCCGCTCGACCAGCCTGACCTTGCCCGTGACCGGACCGGCCGGATCGACGCGCAGCCCTTCGGGACGCACGCCCAGGGTAACGGTGTCGCCCACCCGCACGCCGCTGGCCGAGGTCGGCACCGTCACCTGGGCGCCGGACGCCAGGGCGACCGTCACGCCGGACCCGACGGCCTCCACCACCTGGGCCGGCATCAGGTTCATGCGCGGCGAGCCGATGAACCCGGCGACGAACAGGTTGGCCGGGTGGTGATACAACTCCAACGGCGAGCCGACCTGCTCAACCAGCCCGGCTTGCAGCACCACGATCTTGTCGGCCATCGTCATCGCTTCCACCTGGTCGTGGGTGACGTAGATCATCGTGGCGTTCAGGTCGTCGTGCAGGCGCAGCAGTTCCATGCGCATCTGCCCGCGCAGCGCGGCATCGAGGTTGGACAGCGGCTCGTCGAACAGGAACACCTTGGGGTCCCGCACGATGGAGCGGCCGATGGCGACCCGCTGCCGCTGTCCACCCGAAAGGTCCTTGGGGCGCCGGTCCAGATAAGGCCCAAGCTGCAGGATGCGCGCAGCCTCGTTCACCTTGCGGTCACGCTCGGCCTTCGGCACGCGCGCCAGGCGCAGGGCGAAGCCCATGTTCTGCCGCACCGTCATGTGCGGATACAGCGCGTAGGACTGGAACACCATCGCCAACCCCCGGTCGGCCGGCCCCACGTCGTTCACCCGCTTGCCGTCGATCTGCAGCTCGCCGGAGGTGATGTCCTCCAGGCCCGCGATCATGCGCAGCAGGGTCGATTTGCCACAGCCGGAAGGGCCGACGAACACCACGAACTCGCGGTCCAGCACGTCAAGGTTGATGCCCTTGATGACTTCGGCCGGGCCGTAGCTCTTGCGCAGGTCGCGCAGGGTCAGCGTTGCCATGGGGAAACCTCCTACTTCACGGCGCCAAAGGTGAGGCCGCGCACAAGCTGGCGCTGGCTGAACCAGCCGAACACCAGGATCGGCGCCACCGCCATGGTCGAGGCCGCGGACAGCTTGGCGAAGAACAGCCCCTGGGGGCTGGAGAAAGACGCGATGAACGCCGTCAGCGGCGCCGCCGCGGAGGCGGTCAGGTTCAGGCTCCAGAACGCCTCGTTCCAGCACAGGATCAGGGACAGCAGCCCGGTGGACGCGACGCCCGGCAGCGTCAGCGGCAGCAGCAGGAACCAGACCTCGCTTGCAGTGTTCGCCCCGTCCATGCGCCCCGCTTCCAGGATGTCGTTCGGCACCTCCTTATAGAAGGTGAACAGCATCCAAACGATGATGGGCAGGTTGGCCAGCGCGTAGGTGATGATCAGCGCCGTGCGGGTGTCGAGCAGCCCTGTGTCGCGAGCAAGGATGTAGATCGGCACCAGCACGCCCACCGGCGGCAGCATCTTGGTCGAAAGCATCCAAAGCAGCGTGCCGCGGGTGCGCTGGGTCGGGTGGAACGCCATCGCGTAGGCGGCGGGGATCGCGAACAGCAGCGCCAGCACCGTGCCGCCCACCGAAACGGCGACGCTGTTCCAAGCAAAGGAAAGGTAATCCGCCCGCGACAGCACCTCCGCATAGGAGGCCAGCGTCGGCGTGAACACGAGCTTGGGCGTGATCGCGTCGCTCTCCGTCTTGAAGCTGGTGAGCACCATCCAGGCGATCGGGAAGAACAGCAGCAGCGCCGCGCCCCACCCGAAGACGGTGGCGAGCACGCGCTGGGCCAAGGTTTCGCGCATCGGTCAGACCTCCAGCCGCCGGGCGATGCTGCGCACCAGGAAGAAGGCGACGACGTTGGCGAGGATAATCGCCACGACGCCGCCCGCGGACGCGCCGCCCACGTCGTATTGCAGCAGCGCGCGGGCATAGATCAGGAATGCGAGGTTGGTCGTGGCGTTGCCGGGTCCGCCGGAGGTGGTGACGAAGATCTCGGCGAACACGGTCAGCAGGAAGATCGTCTCGATCATGATGACGACGCTGATGGCCCGGGACAGATGCGGCAGCGTGATGAAGAAGAACTGCGCGATCACCCCGGCGCCGTCCATGCGGGCCGCTTCCCGCTGCTCATGGTCGAGGGACTGCACGGCGGTGAGCAGGATCAGCAGCGCGAACGGCAGCCATTCCCAGGACACGATGGCGATCACGGAGGCGAGCGGGTAGGACGCGAACCAGTCCACCGGCTGCAGCCCGAAGGTGAGCGCCACCGCGCCGAGCACCCCGTAGATCGGGTGCATCAGCAGGTTCTTCCAGATCAGCGCGCTGACCGTCGGCATGACGAAGAACGGCGAGATCGCCAGCACCCGCGCGATCTTCTGCCCGGGGAACGGCTGGTCGAACAGCACGGCCAGCAGGGTGCCCAACCCCACGGTGATGACCAAGACGGACAGCAGCAGCACCATGGTGTTGCGGAGCGAAACCCAGAAATCCGGGTCGGTCACCAGGAACTCGTAATTGTCCGCCCCGGCGAACCCAGACACATCCGGGCTCACCAGGTTATAATATTGAAACGAGAACCAAAGCGTCATCACCAGCGGCACGATCATCCAAAGCAGCAGCACCGCCACGGATGGCACCACCAGCGAGGAGCCGGTCCGGCGCGGCGACTTGGCCGACGCCGCGGGCGCTGTTCCTCCGATAGCCGTTGCCGACATGCCGCGCTCCTACTTCTTCGGGTAGCCGGCCTGGCGCATCGTCCGCTCCGTCGCGGCCTGGGCGGTTTTCAGCCCCTGCTCGACCGTGCTTTGCCCGCTCAGCGTGCCCGCGATGGTTTGGCCGACCTGGGTGCCGATGCCCTGGAACTCGGGGATGGCGACGAACTGCGCGCCCTCATAAGGCCGGGGCGATTTCGTTTGCCCGGTCGGGTTGGCGACCGAGATCGCCTTCGCCACGAAACTCGCGAACGGCGCCGCCTGCTGGTACTCGGGGTTGTCGTAGGTGGACTGCCGCGTGCCCGGCGGCGCCGACACCCAGCCGTTCTCCTGGGCGGCAAGCTGGACATACTCCTTGGACGTGGCCCAGGTCACGAAGGTGCGCGCCGCCTCCTTCTGCTTGGAGGACGTGGGAATGCTCAGGTTCCAACTCCACAACCAGGTCGGCGCGCCCTTGAAGTCGCCGGTCGGCACGGGCGCGAAGCCCACCTTGTCGGCGACCTGGGACTGCTTCTTGTCGAACACCAGGCCGCCGGCGACCGTCGCGTCGATCCACATGCCGCAATGCCCGCTGGCGAACAGCGCGAGGTTCTCGTTGAAGCCGTTGGAGGTGGCGCCCGGCGGCCCGTCCGCCTTCAAGATGTCGCTGTAATAGGTGATCGCGCGGCGCCATTCGGGCGTGTCGATCTCCGGCTTCCATTGCATGTTGAACCATTGGCCGCCCTCAGCGTTCACCAACGCCGTGACGAAGGCCATGTTCTCGCCCCAGCCCGGCTTGCCGCGCAGGCACATGCCGTATACTTGGTTCGCCCTGTCGGTGATCTTGTCGGCGAAGCCGCGGATCTGCTCAAAGGTCGGCGCGTCCGGCATCTTGATGCCCGCCTTCTCGAACAGGTCGGTGCGGTAATAGGTCATGGCGCTTTCGGCATAGAACGGCAGGCCGTACAGCTTGCCTTTGTAGCTGATGCCGTCGCGCACCGGCTTCAGCAGGTCGTTGACGTCGTAGGACGCCGGCAGGTTGTCCATCGGCTCCAGCCAGCCCTGCTTCGCCCAGATCGGCACTTCGTAGTTGCCAACCGTCATCACGTCGAACTGCCCGGCCTTGGTGGCGATGTCGGTCGTGACGCGCTGGCGCAGCACGTTCTCCTCCAGCACCACCCAGCGCAGCTTGATGTCCGGGTGCTGCTGCTCGAACTGCAAGGACAGCTTCTGCATCACCACCATGTCGCCGTTGTTCACGGTCGCGATGGTGATGGTGGAATCGGCGCGCGCAGTGCCGGCAGCGAGGCCCGCGGACAGCAACGCGCCGGTGGCGACGACGGCCCGCAGGCCGCCCTTGATACGATGGGCGATGGCACGCCTCCCCAAAAAACAACGAATTGGCGCCGCTGATGCGGTTATTCTTGGACGGACCGTTCCACTTTCCCGCACTGGCGTCAACACTGACGCTCCAAAACGCACTGGCCCATCAAAAATTGAGATGACGCGATGCCTCTGCCAAGGTTTCCCGGCTGCCCCGCTCGTAAAGCGAAGCCAGCCAGCGCCCGACCGGCTCGATCAGCCGCGCATCCGTGCCGGTCTCGCCGAACAGTTGCGCGATGCCGAGCAAGGGCCGCGGGTCCGGCCCGCCCTCCGCCGCCTTTTCCTGCAGCAGCGCCGCGAGCGGGTGGCGGATCTCGATGGGCTGGCCCTGCTCGTCCTGCCCGCGTATCCGGCGCAGCCAGGCGGCGAGCGCCAGGGCCAGCAGTTCGACCCCCTCCCCCGTGCGCAGCCGGTCGCGGATCGGGTCCACCAGGACGTTGAGCGGCGCGTCGGTGTTCACCCGCTCCACCGTGTCCTTGATCGCCGGGTTGGCGAACCGCTCGATCAGCGTCGCCTTGTAGCGGTCGAGGTCGATGCCCGGCACCGGCAGCAGCGTCGGCCCGGTTTCCCGGTCCATCAGCGCCCGCATGAAGCGGGTGATCAGCGGATCGGCCATCGACTCGTCGATGGTGACGTAGCCGGCGAGCCGGCCGGTGCCGGACACCGCGAGGTGGCTCGCGTTCAACAGCCGCAGCTTCATGAACTCGTAGGGCGCCACGTCCTCCACGAACTGCGCGCCCACCTCCTCCCAGGGCGGGCGGCCGGCGGGGAAGCGGTCCTCGATCACCCATTGCGTGAAGGTTTCGGCGAACACCGGCCAGTTGTCCGCAACCCCGTGGCGCTCGGCCAAGGCCGCGGTGTCCGCCGCCGCCGTCACCGGGGTGATGCGGTCCACCATGGTGTTCGGAAAGCTGCCATGCTCGCCGATCCACGCGGCGAGCGCCGGGTCGCGCAATCCGGCCAGCGCCAGCACCGCGGCCCGCAGCACGTCGCCGTTGTGCTGGATGTTGTCGCAGGTCATCGCGGTGAAGGGCGGTGCGCCGCCGTCGCGACGCCGGCGATACGCTTCCACCACGATGCCGATGGCGCTGGACGGCCGCTCCGGGTGCTGGAGGTCCGCGCGGATCAGCGGGTGCTCGGGGTCGAGCCGCTTGGTGGCGCGGTTCAGGCAGTAGCCGTTCTCCGTCACCGTCAGGCTGACGATGCGGACCCCCGGCCGGTCGATGGCGTCCATCAGGGCCGCGCTGCTGTCGCCCGCGAACACCACGGCAGCGAGCGAGCCGATCACCGTCACCGTTTCCTCCGTGCCGCTCCGCTCCACCAGGGTATAAAGGTTGTCTTGCGGCGCCAGGCTTTCCTGCATCCGCCGGTCGCCCGGCATCAGCCCGGCGCCCACGATGCCCCATTGCAGCGTGTCCGGGCGCCGCTCCATCAGGTTGTGGACGTAGCGCGCCATATGCGCCCGGTGGAAGTTGCCCAAGCCCAGGTGCACGATGCCGGGCGTCACGCGGGCCAGGTCGAAGCCGGGCACCCGGACCGGCGGTTGGAGCTGGGTCAGGTTGGCTTTGTTGAGCGGGATGGACGGCATGGGGGTCTCTCCTTCACGCCGCGCGCCAGCGCACGGCCGTCGGCATCGGACAGATGATACGCCATCGGCGCGTTTGGGAGAAAAACCGTTCAGGCCGCTCCCTCGCGCCCCAGCTCGCGCCGCAGCCCGTCCGCCAGAACCGCAAGCAACAAGCTGCAGGACGCGGCGCCGGCATCGAGCGTGCCGCGCGAGCGCTCGCCGAGCCGGCTGGCCCGGCCGACCCGGGCCACCATGTCGCGCGTGCTTTCCAGCCCGGCCGCCGCCGCTTCCTTCATGGCATGGAGGCACGCGGCGAAGTCCTCGCCCCGCGCCAAGGCCGCATCGAACGCGGCCTGCGCCGGAACGAGCACGTCCATCAACGTCTTGTCGCCGGGCTTGGCGCCGCCGAGGTCGGCCACGGTCTCGACCCCGGCCCGCAGGGTGGCGGCGAAGCGCCCGGCGTCGATCCGCTCCGCCCCGTCCAGCGCGTCCGCCATCTCCGTGAAGAACGTGCCGTAGAGCGGCCCCATGGACCCGCCGATGTCGCCCAGCAGCGTGTCGCCGAGCGTCGTGAACCCCTCCGCCAAGCCGGCTCCGCCGGGCAGCCGCTCGCCGGCGAGGCGGAAGCCCTTGCTCATGTTGATGCCGTGGTCGCCGTCGCCGATCTTGCCGTCGATCTCGCTGAGGAAACCCTGCTCGCGCACGATGGCGGCGACCATGTCGGGCACGACGGAGCCTGCCGCCCGCTCGCTGACCGAGGCCATGGCCTAGCGCCCCAGCACGGTCAGGCCGACCGAGCGGGCCGGGTGCGCCATCAGCCGGTCCAGCTCCGCATCCAGCCGCATCGCCGTGACCGACACGCCGTTCATTTCCAGCGAGGTGAAGTAGTTGCCGACGAAGCGGTGCCGCGGCGTGATGCCGCGCGCCCGCAGCATCTCGTCCACATGGGCGTACAATATGTACAGCTCCATCACCGGCGTCGCGCCGAGGCCGGACACCAGCACGGCCACGTCGTCCCCGCGGTTGAACGGCAGGTCTTCCACGATGCGCTCGACCATGAGCGCGGCCATCTCCGCGGCAGGCTTGGTGGGCATCACGGCGATGCCGGGTTCGCCGTGGTGGCCGATGCCGACCTCCATGGTGCCGTCCTCGATGGTGAAGTTCGGCTTGCCCGCGGCGGGGATGGTGCAGGCGGACAGGCCGATGCCGAGGGAGCGGGTCTGGTCGATGGCCTTTTGCGCCGCGGCGATCACCTCGTCGAGCGTGCCGCCCTCCGCCGCCCGGGCGCCCCCGGCCTTCCACATCAGGATTTCGCCCGCGACGCCGCGGCGCTTGTCGCGCTCGTGCGGCCCGGCGGAGGCCACGTCGTCGTTGGCGACAACCGTTTTGACCTCGATGCCGGCCTTGGCGGCGAGGCGGACCGCCATCTTCACGTTCATGTTGTCGCCGGCGTAGTTGCCATACAAGCACGCGACGCCCTGCCCGCCGTCGGCCGCCCCGAACGCGGCGTCGAAGCTCTTGGCGGTGGGCGAGGCGAAGACCTCGCCGATGGCCACCGCATCGAGCAAGCCCGGCCCGACGTAGCCGAGGAACGCCGGCTCATGCCCGGAGCCGCCGCCTGTCACCACGCCGACCCGGCTCGATTTGGGGCCGGCATGGCGCAGCACGCGCGGGTGCTCGGTCGCGGCCAGCAGGTCCGGATGGGCGGCGAGGTAGCCTTTCAGGCTGTCCTCCACCACCTGATCGGGGTCATTGATCACACGGTTCATGCCGCGGCGCCCTGGACGGAGAAGCGCGCGGGCTTCGGCAGGCGGCAGGGCACACGCCCAGCGATGCTCCATGACACGATCTTGGCGACCAACCCGTCCTCCCGGCCCGTTGCGCGGCTTGCTTGGCAGCAAGCCTGCAGAGGGTGCACCGGCGGCTGCACAGACGTCAAGCGAGTGGTCGAATGTTCATCGGAAATCGGCCAACAGGCGGTCAGCCCACCCGGCGCTGACCCAGGATCGGAACAGCGTGCTCCGCAAAGTAGCGTGAAGGCGCCCTTGCGGAACCACTGTTTCTACATGCCTTGCGCCTGATCCCCATTGAGACCATTATCAACGCCGCCGGCAAACTTGCAGCGGCAGAAAGATTGTGCATCGCGTCAAGGGGCATACGCCGCGAAACGAAAAGGAACAGTCATGGCAATCGCAATCGGCTGCGACGAGGCGGCCTTCGAGTTGAAGGAGACTTTGAAGCGCGTGCTGCAGGAAGGCGGGCACGCGGTCGAGGATTTCGGCACGTTCGACGCGGCGCCCGTTCTGTATCCGGACATCGCCTTCGCCGCCGCGCAGTCGGTTGCCGAAGGGCGCAACGACCGCGCCGTGCTGCTGTGCGGCACCGGCATCGGCATGGCGATCAGCGCCAACAAGGTGCCAGGCATCCGGGCGGCACAGTGCCATGACACCTACTCGGCGGAGCGCGCCCGCAAGAGCAACGACGCCCAGGTGATCACCATGGGCGCCCGGGTGATCGGGCCGGAACTGGCCAAGACGATCCTGCAAGCCTGGCTCGCCTCGGAGTTCGAGCCGGAACGCTCCGGCCCCAAGGTGGCGCGCATCAAGGCGTTCGAGGCCGCCGGACGATAAGCGGCCCGGCCTTGGTGTAGGCCCCGATCTTGGCGCAGGCTCGGCCTCGGTGAGCGCGACCGCAATCGACCGGCGGCACGCCGCCGACTGGCGCGACATCCCGACCGAGGTGATCGTCGAGATCGCCAGCCTGTACTACCACCAGGACATCACCCAGGAAGAACTGTCGCAGCGGTTCTCGATGTCGCGCACCCGGATCAGCCGGCTGCTGAAGCGCGCGCGCGAGGAGGGCATCGTCGAGATCCGGGTGCACCAGCACCCGAGCGTCAGCAACGAGCTGGAACACGAGTTCATCGCCCGCTTCGGCATCAACCGGCTGCTGGTCTCGCTCGACCAGCGGGACACGGCGGCGCAGCGCGTGGCGGTCGCAAGCCTCGCCGCCCACCATCTGGCGAAGACGATGACCGACGGCATGATCGTGGCGACGGGGATGGGCCGCAACGTCGCCGCGGTGGCCGACTGCGCGCCGGCTTCCGTGCGCCGGGCCGTCACTTTTGTCTGCGCCATCGGCGGCTCGGTGCGCGCGGGCGAGCACATGAACCCCGACCACATCTGCCGCCGCCTCGCCGTGCGCTTCAGCGGGGAAAGCGAAACGCTTTACGCCCCGGCGCTGGTCGCCGACGCGGCGCTACGGGAGGAGCTGTATCGCAACCACACCGTGCGCCTGGTGCTCGACCGGGCGCGCCGGGCCGACATGGCGTTGGTGGGGATCGGCGACCTCAGCGAGGACAGCAACATGGTCCGCATGGGCTGGTTCTCGCCGCAGGAAGTGGCGGAGGCGCGGCTGTCCGGCACCATCGGCGACATCATGGGCTACGACTTCATCGACATCCATGGCCGTCCGTCCTCCACGGCCATGCAGGGCCGGGTCATCGGGCTGACCACCCGCGACCTCCTCCGCATCCCGGACGTGGTGGCCATCGCGAGCGAGAACACCAAGGCGGCGGCGATCCTGGGCGCGCTGCGCACCGGCGTGGTCAACACGCTGGCGACCAGCGCCACCAACGCCCGCACGGTGCTTCGGCTGGACGAGGCGACCCGGCTGTAATACGGACGGCTTGGTTGAATGACCGTCAATTGTTGATGGTCACCCATCCTACGCGACCCATGCCGTAGGATGGGTGCAACCCATCAGCCGCACACGGGTCGATCAATGGTGCCACCTATATCAAGTTGCGTTCCGAAGAGCTTCCACGCCCACGGGGGAGGAACGTCATCGTTGCGGAAATGCCAGGAACAGGGCAAATCTCTCCCTTCGTGGCCGCTGCGCGCATATTCCCCTTAAGTTGCCCCCGTCCCTTGCAGTATCCAAAAAGCTGCTCCCAATTGCCGCCATCGGAGCAGGGCAGCAGCCCGGCGGATACGGGCGGACCAGCGGCCATGACACTTGCATACGTCGATCAAGCCACCGACGCCGCGATGCGGCCGGAGCAAGCGCCAGCCCTGGCGGACTACACGGGGTGGAGCACGCCGGATGTGCTGCGCGACCTGCTCTGCCGGGTCTTCCCGGGGCGGATCGCGCTCGTGTCCTCATTCGGGATCGAGAGCGCGGTGCTGCTGCATCTGGTGTCCCGCATCGACCGCGCGGCGCCGGTGATCTTCCTCGAAACCGGCAAGCTGTTTCCCGAAACGCTGCGCTACCGCGACGCGCTGGTGGACCGGCTCGGCCTGTCGGACGTGCGTTCGGTCAGGCCGGATGCCGGCACGCTGGCCTCCGCGGACCCGGCCGGCACCCTGTGGCAGAGCGACCCCGACCTGTGCTGCTGGCACCGCAAGGTGGAGCCGCTGGACGAGGCGTTGGCCGGCTTCCCCGCATGGATCACCGGGCGCAAGCGGTTCCAGGGCGGGATGCGCAGCGCGCTGCCGCTGATCGAGCGCGAGGGCGGCCGGGTCAAGGTCAACGCGCTCGCGTCCTGGAGCGCGGAGCGGCTGAGGGAGTACATGGCCGAGCACGGCCTGCCGCGGCATCCGCTAGAAGCGCAGGGCTACCGTTCCCTCGGCTGCGCCCCTTGCACGCGGCCCACGGCGCCGGGCGCCGACCCGCGCGCCGGGCGCTGGGCCGGGCGCGGCAAGACCGAGTGCGGCATCCACCTGCCGCACGCCCCCGCCTTGCCCATCGCAGCCCTGCCCGCCGCACCCTGACCGAGAGCCGCCACGCATGAACGCCTTGTCCCCGCGCACCGATGCCCTCGCGGCCCCCCGGCTCGCCGCCGCGCCGCACCTGCGGCAGTTGGAGGCCGAAAGCATCCACATCATCCGCGAGGTGGCGGCGGAGTGCCGGAACCCGGTGTTCCTTTACTCGGTGGGCAAGGACTCGTCGGTTCTGCTGCACTTGATGCGCCGGGCGTTCTACCCGGGGCGCCTGCCCTTTCCGTTGCTGCACATCGACACCGGCTGGAAGTTCCGCGAGATGATCGCGTTCCGCGACGAGACGGCGCGGCGCCACAGCCTCGACCTCCTCGTGCACACCAACGAAGACGCGCGCGCCCAGGGCATCAACCCGTTCGACCACGGCGCGTTCTACACCCGCACCATGAAGACGGAGGCGCTCAAGGCGGCGCTGCGCAGCCATGGGTTCGACGCGGCGTTCGGCGGCGCGCGGCGGGACGAGGAGAAGTCGCGGGCCAAGGAGCGCGTGTTCTCCTTCCGCACGGCAGCGCAGCAATGGGACCCCAAGGACCAGCGGCCGGAGTTCTGGCGCCTGTACAACGGCCGCGTTGCCCCGGGCGAAGGGGTGCGCGTGTTCCCGCTGTCCAACTGGACGGAGCTGGACATCTGGCATTACGTGCTGGCGGAGGACATCCCGGTCGTGCCGCTGTATCGCGCCGCGCCCCGCCCGGTGGTGGAGCGCGACGGCAACCTCATCGTGGTCGATGACGAGCGGATGCGCCTGCGTCCGGGCGAGGCGCCGCGGCAGCGCATGGTGCGCTTCCGCTCGCTCGGCTGCTACCCGCTGACCGCCGCCGTCGAGAGCGCCGCGCAGACGCTGCCGGAGATCATCGGCGAGATGGCGGCCTCCCGCACCTCCGAGCGGGGCACGCGGCTGATCGACAAGGACGAGGCGGACTCCATGGAGCGCAAGAAGCGCGAAGGGTATTTTTGATGGAGCCGGGCCTGCGGTCCTCCATGCGCCTGCCCAGCCTGAACGGCGACGCGCCGCCCGGCCTGCTGCGCTTCCTCACCTGCGGCAGCGTCGATGACGGCAAATCGACCCTGATCGGCCGGCTGCTGTTCGACACGCGCGGCGTGCTCGACGATCAGCTTGCGACGCTGCGGCGCGACAGCAGGCGTCACGGCTCGACGGGGGGCGACATCGACCTGTCCCTGCTGGTCGATGGGCTGGAAGCGGAGCGCGAGCAGGGCATCACCATCGACGTGGCCTACCGTTTCTTCGCGACCCCGCGCCGCCGCTTCGTAGTGGCGGACACGCCGGGGCACGAGCAGTACACCCGCAACATGGCCACCGGCGCGTCCAACGCGGACCTTGCGGTGATGCTGGTCGATGCGCGCAAGGGCGTGCTGACCCAGACCCGGCGGCACGCCTTCATCGCCGGGCTGATGGGCATCCGTCACGTCGTGCTGGCGGTGAACAAGATCGACCTAGCCGGGTTCAGCGAACAGCGGTTCGAGGCCATCGCCGCCGAGTTCCGGGCGGGCGCCGCTGACCTCGGCTTCCGCACGGTGCAGGCCATCCCCCTTTCCGCCCGGCACGGCGACAACGTGGTCGCGCCGAGCGTCAACACGCCCTGGTACGCCGGTCCGAGCCTGCTGTCCTACCTCGAAGGCGTTTCGGTGGAGGAGGAGGCGCTGTCCCGCCCGTTCCGTATGCCCGTGCAATGGGTGAACCGTCCGGGCCTCGACTTTCGCGGCTATTCCGGCACGGTGGCCAGTGGCCACGCCCACCCGGGCCAGCGCGTCGTCGTGCAACCCGCCGGCACGGAGGCCGAGATCCTGCGCATCGTCACCATGGACGGGGCGCAGCCTTCGGCGGGCGCCGGCGACGCCGTGACGCTCGTGCTCGACCGGGAGATCGACGTGTCCCGCGGCGACGTGCTGGCCGCGGCCGACGCGCCGGCCGCCGTGGCGGATGCGTTGTCGGCGCGGCTGATCTGGCTGCACGACACGCCGCTCGCCGCCGGGCGGGAGTACCTGGTGAAGCTCGGCACCCAAAGCCTGCCCGGCGCCGTCAGCCGCATCCGCCACCGTATCGACGTGAACACCCGCGAGGCCGTCTCGACGGATACGCTGCGCCTCAACGACCTGGGCCACGTGGAGCTGCGCTTGCAGGCGCCCGTGGCGTTCGAGCCTTATGCCGAAAGCCGCGACCTCGGCGGGTTCATCCTGATCGACCGCTTGACCAACGCCACGGTGGGCGTCGGCATGGTGGGGGCGGCGCTGCACGTCGCCACGGACCTCACCTGGCAGGCACTGGACGTGGACCGGGCGGCGCGCGGGCGGCTGGACGGGCAGCGCCCGGCGGTGTTGTGGTTCACCGGCTTGTCGGGCGCGGGCAAATCCACGGTCGCCAACCTGGTGGAGCGCCGGCTGCACGCGCTCGGCCGGCACACCTACGTGCTGGACGGCGACAACCTGCGCCATGGGCTGAACCGGGACCTCGGCTTTTCGGAGGCCGACCGGGCGGAGAACGTGCGCCGGGTGTCCGAGGTGGCGGCGCTGTTCGCGGACGCCGGGCTGATCGTGATCGCAAGCCTGATCTCGCCCTACCGCGCCGAACGGGCACGGGCGCGGGAGCGGGTGCCGGACGGGGAGTTCATCGAGGTGTTCGTCGATGCCCCCGTGGACGAATGCCGGCGGCGCGACCCGAAGGGCTTGTACAAGAAGGCCGATGCCGGGCTGCTCCGCGGCTTCACCGGGGTGGACGCGCCCTACGAGGCGCCGGACGCGCCGGAGCTGCACCTGCGCACGGCGGAGGCGTCGCCGGAGGATCTGGCCGAGCGCGTGGTGGCGGAGCTGCGCCGCCGCGGCGTGTTCGCCTGAGCGGGCGCCAGGCGGCATGATCGACCCGCTCTACACCCTCTCGGGTTTCGGGGTGGGCGCGCTGGTCGGGCTGACCGGGGTGGGCGGCGGCTCCTTGATGACGCCGCTGCTGGTGCTGCTGTTCGGCGTCCACCCGGCGACCGCGGTGGGGACGGACCTGCTGTATGCCGCCTGCACGAAGTCCGCCGGCGTGCTGGTCCACGCGCGCCGGCAAACGGTGGACTGGCCGGTCGTACGGCGGCTCGCCTCCGGCAGCCTGCCGGCGGCGGCGCTCACGCTGTTGCTGCTGCATCAGTTCCATGTCCACACGGCGGCGGTGTCCCGGGTCATCACGCCCGTGCTGGGGGTGGCGATCCTGCTGACGGTGCTGCTCCTGCTGTCCCAGAATCGGCTCCTGGCCGTGCTGGGGCCATACAGCGCCGAACTGTCGCCGCCGTGGTCCAAGGGCCTGACGGTGGCGGCCGGGGCGGTGCTCGGGGTTCTGGTGACGCTGACCTCGGTGGGCGCCGGGGCGTTGGGCGTTGCCGCGTTGACGCTGCTGTATCCGCGGCTGTCGCCAGTGCGGATCGTCGGCTCCGACATTGCCCACGCCATCCCACTGACGCTGCTGGCCGGCGCGGGGTATTGGTATCTGGGCGCGGTGGATTGGGTTCTGCTGGGGTCGCTGCTGTCCGGCTCCGTGCCGGGCGTCGTCATCGGCAGCCTGCTCGCGACCCGGGTGCCGATCTCGGTGGTGCGCGGCTTATTGGCCGCCACGCTGGCCTTGGTGGCAGGCAAGCTGCTGGCCTAGCATCCGGGCATGGGCATCACCGATGGTTGAGGATATCCCGCTGGAGGTGGTGGACGAGATCGGCTCCACCTCCGAGGCGCTCAAGGCGCGGGCGGCTTGGCCCGGTCCGGAAGCCGCCCTGCTGGCCCGGCGGCAAAGCGGCGGCCGTGGCCGACTGGGACGCCCTTGGCAGTCGATCGACGGCAACCTGCACCTGTCGGTGCTGCTGCGCCCGCAAAGCTTGCGGTGGCCGGGCCATTGGTCGATCCTGGCGGCGGTGGCCATGGCCGATACGGTCCGCCCTTACGCGCCCGCCGGCACACTGCGGTTGAAATGGCCGAACGACCTGATGCTGAATGGGGGCAAGCTGGCGGGCGTCCTGCTGGAAGCGGGCACGGCACCCGGGCCATGGCTGGTGATCGGCTTCGGCGTGAACCTGGCGGGCGCGCCCTCAGACCTCGGGCGGCCGGTCGCCTGCCTGGCGTCGGCTACCCCGGCCCCGGCGCCGGAAGCGTTTGCCAGCCTGCTGCTGCACGCCCTGCAACGCTGGCGGGCACGCTACGCCGCCGAGGGCTTCGCGCCGGTGCGGGCCGCGTGGCTCGCCGCGGCGCACGCGCCGGGTGAGCGCATCGTGGTCGGAGCCGGCGGGCAGCGGGTGCACGGCGCGTTCCGCGGCCTGGGCGATGACGGGGCGCTGCTGCTGGACGGACCCGAAGGCAGGCTTGCGATCACGGCCGGGGAGCTGGAATAAGCCGGGGGTGCCTACCCGTCTTGCGGCATCCGCGCCCGCCGGGGAACCAGGAGGATGATCGGCAGCGCCGCTACGGCGATCCCGGCTGCCAGGATGAACACGCCCTGCAGCGCCCCCGCCAGCGCCCTCGTCAGCCGCGCCAGCTCCGCCGCGGGCAGGGCGGCGCGGAGTGCGGAGTCCACCAGGTCGCGCACCGCATCGTGCGCCGCCGGGCCGGCCGCGGCCAACCCGGCATTCAGCACGCCGCCGAACGCCGCTGCGCCCAAAGCCTGGCCGATCAAGCGGGAAAAGAAGAACAAGGAGGTCGCCCGGCCGCGGTCATCGTGCGCCACGCTGCTTTGTACCCCCACGTTGAACACCAGGCTATGCAGGCCCAGCCCGGCGCCGAGCACCCCGCAGGCGATGGCCACCCCCGCCGCACCCTGGCCTGGCCGCAGCAGCAGCAAGCCCGCGGCGCCGGCCAGCAGCGCGAGGGAGCCCACCAGCGCCACCGGGCGGTAGGCCACCCGGTTCAGCACCCGGCTGAGGCCCATGCTGGCCACCGTCCAGCTTACGGTCAGCACGCCCAGCACGAAGCCCGCCACCAGCGCGTCGCGGCCCAGCACGCCCTGGATCCAGGGCGGCAGGAACGCCGTCGCCCCGATCATCAGTGCGCCGCAGGCCAGAGCCGACAGGTTGGCGGACACGATCAGCGGGTTGCGCCAAAGATGCAGCGGCAGGATCGGCGCGGCGCTCCGCCCTTCCCGCCAGGCAAACCCGGCCAGCGCCAGCAGGCCGAGCGCCAGCAGGGCCGCCAGCCCGGCGCGACTGAACGATTCGCCCTGCACCAACACCGCCATCACCGCGCCGATGCCCAAAGCCAGCAGCCCGGCACCACCCGCGTCGATGGGCGTCCGCAGCCGGGCCACGGCGGGTTCATGCAGGAACCGGGCGACGAGCACCGCCGCCAGCAGCCCAATCGGCAGGTTGATCCAGAACACGAACGGCCATCCCAGCGTGCCAGTGAAGAACGAGCCGAGCAGCGGCCCGATGATCGCCGAGATGCCCCAGATGCCGCTGACGTAGCCCAGGGCGCGCGGGCGGTCGGCGGGGCTGGACACGTCGGAGATGATCATGTTCGCCAGCGGGATCAGCCCGCCGCCGCCGATGCCCTGCACCGCGCGGAACCCGACCAGGGACGCCATGCTCCAAGCGAAGCCGCACAACAGGGAGCCGAGCAGGAACACCGCGACGCTGCCGAGATAAACCCGCTTGCGCCCGTACTGGTCGGCGAGCCGCCCATAGAGCGGCGTCGTCACAGCTTGTCCGAGCAGGTAGATGCCGAAAGTCCAGGTGAACAGGTCGAAGCCGCCGAGCTGTCCCACGATGGTCGGCATCGCCGTGCTGATCACCGTCACCTCGACCGCTGCCATGAAGGTCGAGACCAGCATGGCCGCGACGACGATCCGCGCGCGCCGGGCCGCGAGGACCGGGCCGGAATGGGTCGCGTTCACGGGTCGCTGGCCCGGCGCCCGGCGCCGCCGCGCCCGCTAACGGCGCAGGGCAAGCGCCATCCGCTCGTGCTCCGCATCGACCGCCTCGAACTTGCGCAGGAACGCCCTGATGTCGGGGTCCGAGGTTTTTGCGGCCTCCTCGGCGGCGTCCTGCTTGTCCTCGGCGTTGACGCGGATGGCCTCCTCGATGAAGGACCGGTCGGCGGTGCTGCCGGTGTAAACGTTGAGGCCGTTCAAGCGCACCCGGTCCTCCGCCGTCATGTCGGTCGGCAGTTCGATGCCCTTGGCACGCCCCAGTTCCTGCAAGGCTTGGTTATAGGTGGCATGGTCGGCGATGAGGCGGGACGCATAGGCCCTGACGTCCTCGCGTGAGGTGCGCTGCTGCGCCAAGGCGGCGATGGCGATCTCATAGGCGCCGCCCTGGGCGTCCTTGATCAGGAATTGGCGGTCCGTGTTGGTGATCGGCGCCGGCTTGGGTTCGGGGCCTGCCGTCGTGGCCGGCACGGTGGTGGTCTGGTCGAGGGTGGACTGCGCCGCAACAGGGCCAGCAAAGGACGCGAGCAGCAGCGCCGCCGCGGCGGCCGTCAGGATACGGGTCATGGACTCCTCACTCGTTCGGTGAGGCACCCCGAACGCGGCGGCGCCACATCGGTTCCAACCCGCACCGACCGGCCTACAGCCCAAGCTCGGACAAGCCCGCATGGCCGTCGGGACGCCGGCCGGGCGGCCAATGGAACTTGCGGTCGGCCTCCCCGATGGGCAGGTCGTTGATGCTGGCAATGCGCCGGCGCATCAGCCCGTGCCCGTCGAATTCCCAGTTCTCGTTGCCGTAGCTGCGGAACCAGCGGCCGGAGTCGTCGTGCCATTCATACGCGAAGCGCACCGCGATGCGGTGGTCCCCGTGGGTCCAGACCTCCTTGATCAGCCGGTAGTCAAGCTCGCGGAACCACTTCCGGCGCAGGAAGTCCACGATGGCCCCGCGCCCGGCGATGAACTCCGCCCGGTTCCGCCATTGGCTGTCCTCCGTGTAGGCGAGCGCCACGCGCTCGGGATCGCGGCTGTTCCAGGCGTCTTCGGCCATGCGCGCCTTTTGCGCCGCGGTTTCCGGCGTGAAGGGCGGCAGGGGCGGGCGGCTCGGCATGGCAAGTCTCTCCTGGCTAGGGCTGGCGGCCTGTATGCCCGAATGCTGTGGGGCTCAAGTTGGCGGCCCACTCTCCGACCAGGTGGGCAGTGTCGGCAAATAACGACGCACTTTCCAACATTTGATCGGTTCTCAACACTTTGCCGTTGCGCCGCACGTTGTCCGACGCGCACGCGCAACCATGTCCCTGAGGCCGCTCGTGGAACGCAGCGCCGAGACGGAGGCAACGTGATGGATGTCGTAATCGTCGGCGCTGGCCTGGGCGGCGCCATCGCCGCGGCGGCCCTCAGCCGGGCCGGGCACCAGGTCGCGGTCGTGGACCGGCACGCGGCCTACCCTGCGGATTTCCGGGCCGAGCAACTCGTCGGCTCGCAAACCGACGCGCTGCGGCGCCTTGGGCTGCTGGAGGGCATCGTCGGGCAGACAACCCCCATGCTCAATGCCACCTCGGCCTGCTACGGCAAGGTCATCGACCAAACGCATAGCCTGCACTACGGGCTTCATTATGCCGACATGGTCAACGCGGCCCGGTCCATGGCGGTCGGAGCGAAGTTCATCACCGGGCGCGTCGTCCAGGTCACGACAGGCCCAAACGTCCAAACGGTTGTGCTGGCGGATGGAACGGCGCTGGAAGCTCGGCTCGTCGTGCTGGCCACCGGGCCGAACGATGACGGCCTGCTTGCGCCGCTCGGGATCAGCCGGGTGATGCTGAGCGAGCACCATTCGCTGACCTTCGGGTTTGACCTGCAAACCACCTTGCGCCGCATCCTCGTGTACTACGGCGAGCGGCCCGGCGACCGGATGGACTACCTGGCAATGTTCCCAATCGGCGGCGTCATGCGCGCCAACCTGTTCTGCTACCTCGATCCCGGCGATCCCTGGGTCAAGCTGTTCAAGCGCGATCCCAAGCAGGCCCTTTTGGGCGTCATGCCGTCCCTTGAGCGGACCGTCGGCCCTTTCGAGGTCGTCGGCAAGGTCCAGGTACGGCCGAATTCCATTCACCGGGCGGACAATGCTTGGCAGCGGGAGGGCGTGGTCCTGATCGGGGACGCTTACCAGTCCTCCTGCCCGGCGGTCGGAACGGGCATCGGGCGCATCCTGGCCGATGTGGAAGCCCTGACCCGCCTGGTGCCGTCATGGCTGGCAACGCCCAGCATGGGCGTCGACAAGCTGGCCCAGTTCTACCAAGACCCAGCGAAGCAGCGGTTTGACAACCGGGCCGTTCGGGATGCCCGCTTCCGCCGGGCGCTGTGCAGCGAGGCGGGTTGGCGATGGAAGGCCTACCGGACGCAACACCATGGCCGGCGTCGAGCCTTGGGGATCATCTCTCGCGCTATCGGACGCGACACGCCTGCGGCGGGCAGCGTCATGGACAGGACCCAGCACGCCGCACAAGCCAGGGTCGGCGCGGCCCGCACCAGGGTGGCCGTGACCTGGAACACGGCCAAGCGCGCAATCGCGGCGGTGATCACGTTGCTGACATAGGGCGCGCTCTTGACCAACTCCATCAACGCCGTGTTAGCCGTCCATGTCAGGGCGGCGCTCAAACCCGCTCAGCAGTCCCCGCTCTCGCGAATTTGTGTTGGCCGGCGAAATTGATGTCTGGACCTGAACAACAAGCTTCTCAGTTACCTGGGCTTCTTTGATAAGAGCACTCCATGAAAAAGCTCCTTTGCGCGGGTCTGGCGGCGGCCTCGATCTGCACCGCATCGCCCAAGCCGGCAATGGCCGGTGGCGGCGGCTTCGTGTTTGGCACCGTCCTTGGGCTGGGGCTCGGCACCGTGGTCGGGTCCGCCGTGGCGCGGCCCTATTATCCCTACGGCTACTATCCCTATGCTTATTACCCGCATGGCTATTATCCCTACGCCGTGCCTTATGCCTATGCCTACCCGCCGCCCGTCGCCTACGCGGTGCCGCCCGTGGCCTATCTGCCGCCGTCTCCTGCCGGCGCTGCAAGCTATGCTCCTCCGGGGACGACGCGCCTTCCCGCCGTGCAAAACCCGGTTTGCCGTCCTGGCCAGTTCTTCAACACCTTGACCGGGAACTGCGACCGCCGCTGACGACGGCGCGTCTCGGCGCAGGCCATCAAGCGTCAGCCCGACTGACGGGCGATGCGTCGTCAGATCGCGGCTTCGTCCACCGCCGCCCATTCGCGTGTGATCCGGTCGTCGATCAGCTCTGTGTGGGTGACCGGGTGCAGGATCACCGGGGGCGCAAAGCGGCCATCCTTGAACGCCGCCATGCCAGCGCCGGCAGCCGCGCCAAGGCGCCCGCCACCAGCCGCACGTGCATGGCAGTCAGCAGCAGGTTGTCCCGGCCATAGCGGAAATGGGACACACCGCCCTCCTCCGGTCGTAGGTAGCGCACCGGGACCAGCAGGTTGATCGCGGGAACGCCGGCCCAGCTCAGGCGGACCGCCGCCTCCGGGTCGAAGTCGAACCGGCGCATGGAAGCGCGGCGCTCCATGACCGGCAGCAGCTTGCCGATGGGGTAAACCCGGAAGCCGAACAGGCTGTCGCCGACCCCGGCCCAGCCGGTCTCAAGCTGCGCCCACCAGTTGGAGAGGCGCCGGCCGCGCACCCGGAGCGCCGGGGCGTCCGGCCCGAACTGCGGCACGCCCAGCACCATCGCGTCCGGCCGTGCCTGGCTCGCCTGCATGAAAGGGCGGATGTGCCCGGCGGGATGCTGACCGTCCGCATCCATCACCAAGGCATGGGTGAACCCGGCGGCCGCCGCCAAGCGCAGCGCGTCCAGCACCGCGGCGCCCTTGCCGCCGTTCCACGCCCGGCGGATCAGGCGCAAGCCATGGCGTCGGCCAAGCGACGCCTCCGACCCATCCGTGCTGCCGTCCAGCACCACCCAAACCACAGGCCATTCCGCCAGCGCCGCCAAGGCGGTGTCCAGCAGGCGCGCCCCGCTGTTGTAGCTGGGAATCACCACCAAGTGCGTCGCGGCCGTCAGCGATCAAGCATCCGCCCGGGCGCTGCGTCCAAAGGGCGGCGCTCCCCTGCCCCTGTTCCTCAGTGCGCGTGCGCGCCGGCTGCTCCCACGCCGGTTTCCGACCGGACGTATTGCTCAACAAAGGCGGCCTGCTCGCGCCTGGCCCGCTGGCTGGCGTCGAGCTTCGAGAACAGCCAGATCGCGACAAAGGCAAGCGGGACCGAGAACAAGGCGGGATTGTCGTACGGGAACACGGCTTTCGCCGCCATGTGGAACGTGTCCACCCAAACCGCCTTGCTCAGCACGATCATCAGCACGGCGCTGACCAGCCCAAGGAAACCGCCGACCAGGGCGCCGAGCGTCGTCGTGCCCCTCCACAGGATGGACATGAGCAGCACCGGAAAGTTGCAGCTCGCCGCGACCGAGAAGGCCAGGCCCACCATGAACGCGACGTTCTGGTTCTCGAACACATAGCCCAGCAGGATGGCGACCACGCCGATGACGACGGCGCTGATCTTGGACACGTTGATCTCCCGGCCCTCCGTCGTGCGCCCGCGTGCGATCACCGAGGCGTAAAGGTCGTGGCTGACCGCGGACGCGCCGGCAAGCGTCAGGCCGGCCACCACGGCGAGGATGGTGGCGAAGGCCACGGCGGAGATGAAGCCGTAAAGGACGTTGCCACCGACCGCGCGCGCCAGGTCGATGGCCGGCATGTTGGCGGCGCCGCCGATCAGGTCCCTGATCTTGTCGAAGCTGCCGTCGGCGCCGACCTTGTAGTAGCTCGGGTCGTTCATCAGGAAGGTGATCGCGCCGAACCCGATGATGAAGGTCAGGATGTAGAAGTAGCCGATCAAGCCCGTCGCGTAGAACACGGACTTGCGCGCCGCCTTTGCGTCGGACACGGTAAAGAAGCGCATCAGGATGTGCGGCAGCCCGGCAGTGCCGAAAATCAGCGCAAGGCCGAGCGAGATCGTCGAAACCGGGTCGGCGACGAAGGTGCCCGGCGCCATGATGGCGTCGCCCTTGGGATGCACCTGCACTGCCGCGGCGAACAGGGCGTTCGGGTCGAAGCTGAAATGGATCAGCACCATCAGCGCCATGAACGACGCCCCGCCGAGCAGCAGGCAGGCTTTGATGATCTGCACCCAGGTCGTCGCCTTCATGCCGCCGAACACGACGTAAACGATCATCAGCACGCCGACGATGGGCACGGCGAAGCTGTAGGGCAGCCCGAACAGCAACTGGATGAGCTTGCCGGCCCCCACCATCTGCGCGATCAGGTAAAAGGACACGACGATCAGCGTGCCCGTGGCCGACAGGACGCGGATGGACGTCTGGTCCAGGCGGAACGCGGCGACGTCGGCAAAGGTGAACTTGCCGAGGTTGCGCAGCCGCTCCGCGATGGTGAACAGCACGATAGGCCAGCCGACGAGGAAGCCGATCGAGTAGATCAGCCCGTCGAAGCCGTTGGAGAACACCAGGCCGGAAATGCCGAGGAACGACGCGGCGGACATGTAGTCGCCGGCAATGGCCAGGCCGTTCTGCCCGGCCGTGATGCCGCCGCCCGCCGCGTAGAAGTCCGACGCCGACCGGGTTTGCCGGGCTGCCCGGTAGGTGATCCCGAGCGTGAACACCACGAAGGCGAAGAATATGATGACGGCCGTGATGTTCAGGCCCTGCTTCTCCACCGCGCCCTCGACCGCGCCTGCGGCCCGGGCCGCTTGCGGACAGGCCACCGCCGCCAGGGCGGCGGCCAGGGCCAGGCTTGAGCGCGGGATCACCGGCCCACCTCCCGCTTCAACCGCTCGGTCAGTTCGTCGAACCGACCGTTGGCCCGGGTGACATAGATGCCGGTCAGGATGAATGCGGAAAAGATCACGCCCAGGCCGAGCACGATGCCCAAGGACGTGGTGCCCCCGGCGATCTTCTGTGCCAGCAGTGTCTTGTCGAACGCCACGAGCAGGATGAAACCCAGGTAGATGAAGAGCATCAACAGCGAAAGCGTCCAAACGAACCTGTTGCGGCTGGACACGAGCGTTTGGAAGTTCGGGTTGCGCAGGATGGCTTGGTAGTCGCTCGCGCCCACGTCCGCTGTTATCCGGCCGTCCACAGTGGCTGCAGCCGTCGCGTTTACGTTCATCCCCGCCTCACTCCCCACCTCTTGAACTTGGCGATGAGCAGCCATGGTTTGGAATCGCTTGTCAAGGGCGGCTTGCACTCAGGGCTGCGGCGACACGCCCCTTGATCAACCGGGGGAAGTGCTAAGCAACCTCCTGCGAGTTGGGACCTACATGTTCGGGATCGTCCCGCGGACAAGCGAAGCGCCATCCGCCTTCCGTTGGCGCCGCTCGGTGGCGCATGGCGCTCCGCTTATGCGCGGGACACATCCGGCTTGGCCCAGCCATCCGTTGGCCCAAGCTGCAAGCTGCTTAGACGGTGGCTTCCGCCTGTTCGGCCGGCTGCACCGCGACGCGGGCCGTGCGGCGGCCGCCATCGCCCAAGTGCGAAAGATGCTGGGACAGCCGCTGCGCCGCGAACCGGGCGCCGTAGATGAAGCGCATCGACGGCCCAAACGTCGCACCGCTCAGGAAACCGGCGAAGTGGAGGCCGGGCACCGAGGACTCAAAGCTGCGGTTGAGCAGCGGGGCGCCCTTGATCGTCTGCATATCACCCGCGACCTGCTCAAGGAACGGAAGGCGGCTGACCTCGGGCCGGTAGCCCGTGGCGGCGATGACGTGGTCGGCCGAGAGTTCGACCAGCCCTGCGGCCGTTTCCACCGAAAGGCGCGCCTCGTCCCCGTGCATCCGGACGTCGCGCAGGCTGCCGGTGTGGATCGGGATCACCTCATGGACGCGATGCTTGATCCAGCCCGACCCGGCCGGCGCGAACAAGCCGTAAGCCTTGGTGTAGCGGGTCGCTTGCGGCAGGTAGCTGAACTGATACGGCATCTCCGACCAGAACCAGGTGCGCCAACCCGGTCCCAGGCCGAAGTTGGGTCGCCGTGCCTTCTGCCAGGCCGTGCGGCGGACGCCCGGCTGATCCTCGTTCTTCGGCTCATACCATTTCAGCGGACGCCGGGTCAGCATGGTGACTTGGGCGCCCTGCTCGTTCAGCAAAGCGGCCAGCTCGCAGGCTGATTGGCCGGCGCCGATAACCGTGACCCGGCGTCCCCTGAACTTGGACAGGTCGCTGTGCGCCGAGCTGTGCGACACCATGCCCGGGGCGAGAGGCGCCAAAACGTCCGGCACATAACGCAAGGACAGCAGCCCAGGCGCCACGACGACCTTGCGCGCGAGGACCTGCTCCCCCGAGTCGAGGAGGAGGCGGAAGCCGCGGCGCAGCTTGGCAACCTCCAGAACGCGCGCCTCGTCCACCTCGCCGACGTAGCGGCGCTGGAACTCCCGGCCATACTCGGCCACGGTGCTGCCGGGGACGCGCAGGCCGATGGGTGAGTAATCGGTCCGGCCGCTTTCCCGGTAGAACCGCTCCAAGGGGAAGCCGTTGTTCGGCGCCGCGATGTTGCTGGCAAAAGCGTCCGACTTGAGCGTCAAGCCCTTGGGCATATGGTCCGTCCACATGCCCATCGGCTTGCCGAACACCCGGAACGGGACGCGCATGTGGCGCAGGTGCGCCGCAACAGACAACCCATACGGCCCCGCGCCGATAACAACAACCTCAACCAACCAATTCTCCTGCGGCGAAAAGAACGATGACGAAAAGGAGCGCCTCAGCGCGATGCGGCAGCCTCCCATCGCACGCTGTTTTGTGAACGGTCCGTTTCAACACCCACCCTGCTTGAACCGGCCCTTGAGCAAGACCGAAATAGAACTCGTTCGATGCTGACTAGATTTCCATGGGAAAGCAAACACATACATGGTGACCGATGGATCAATGTCCCGGGCTTGAACTGACCTCAAATTGCATAAACAGTCACCAAACCCAGGATTGCTGCAAAGGGCGGCCAGAGTTCGCATTCCCACGCCCAGCCGGCCCTCTGTTCGTAACGAATTAGTAAGGGCCTGCGTCCCGGACGTCTTGAGCTAAATGATCTAGGCCGGTAAACGAAATGGACTACGCGCACCGTTGCCCGCTCGGGGCATGGTAACCGCGACAACCGCCAGGCGTCGCCCCCGCCGAGGGTTCGCGGCGGGATGAGGTGCGCTTTAGTTGTTGAGGGTGTTTATCGCTTGGCGATAGATGCGCAAGGATGTCCGCAACGGTTCCCCTGCTTCTCGGCTACGCCCGCCCGCCGTGCAGCGGGAACCGTCCCGCGCGGGAGGCCGCCGGCGCCCCCAGGTGGCGCGGCGCTGCGCCGTGACCCTCGCCGTCCGCCTGCTGCTGCTGGTCGCGCTCGCCCTGCTGCCGCCGCTCGCCATCCAGGCCTGGACCGGCCTGGAGCAGCGGCACGAGCGCGAAGCCGCGCTGCGCGCCGAGGCGGTGGCGCAGACCCGCGCGCTGCAGGTGGACGTGGCCCGCATGGCCGAGGGCGTGCGCCAGCTCTTGGCGGCCATCGGCGAGGTGCCCGCGATCCGCGCCGGGGACGCCGCGGGCTGCACGGCGTTTCTGCAAGCCGTGGCGCGGCAGTACCCGACCTACTCCTTGCTGGCCGTCAACGACGCCCAGGGCCTCGTCCTTTGCAGCAGCGCCGGCACGGCGCCGGACGGGCACAGCGATGCGGACCGGGCTTACTTCCGGCGCGCCATGGCCTCGGGCGGCTTCGCCACGGGCGACCTGGTCACGGGCGTGGTGACGGGCCACCCAAGCATCCACTTCGCCCTGCCGTTCCGCCGGGGGGACGGCGAGGTCGGCGGCCTCGTGCTGGCCAGCGTGGACCAGACCTGGCTGGCCGCGCAGCTCGCCGCCGCGGCGCTGCCGCCGGATGCCGAAGCGGTGGTGCTGGACCCGTCCGGCACGGTGGCCGCGGCGGCGCGGAACGGCCGCCCGGCCGTGGACGGCTGGGTGGGCCGCCCGGCGCCCGAAGCGTTGCGCGCCGCCCTCCACGTGCGCGAGCCGGCCGCGGTGGAGACCGTCGGGCCGGACGGGGCGGAGCGCCTGTTCGGGGCCGTGCCGGCCAGCCCGATCCTGGGTGGGATCGTGGTCGCGGCCGGGCTGGACCGCGTGCGTATGCTCGCTGAGCTGCGCGAAACCTCCAAGCGCAACCTGCTGGCGGTGGCCCTCGGCGCCGCGCTGGCGATGAGCGCGGGCCTGCTCGGGGGACGCCGCTTCGTGCTTGCGCCGCTGGCCCGGCTCGCCGCCGCCGCCGACCGGGTAGGCAAGGGCGAACTGGGAGCGCGGGCCGACCTGGACCGCCGCTCGCGCGAGATGCACGAGGTGGGCAAGGCTTTTGACCGCATGTCGGCGGCGCTCGCCGCGCGCGAAGGCGAGCGCGACACGGCCGAGGCTGCCCGGCGGGCCGGCGAAGCGCGGCTCGCCCGCCTGCTCGCCACGACCCCGGCCGGCGTGGTCGAGCTGGATGCCGGGGGCCGCTTCACCTATGCCAACGCCGCGGCTGAGCAGATGCTCGGCGCCGGGCCTGGCGGGCTGGTCGGCCGGCGCTACGACGACCCGGCCTGGGACGCCACTGCCCCCGACGGCGCGCCGATCCCGCCCGACCGCCTGCCCATCGCATGGAGCCTGCGGGGCGAGGCGGCGCGGGACTACGAGCATACGCTGCGAACCCTCGACGACCGGCGCGCCATGCTCCTGGTGGACGCCGTGCCCGTGCGCGACGCGCAGGGCCGGGTCGAGGGCGCGCTCGCGGCCTTCCAGGACGTTTCCGCCCGGCACGCGCAGGCACGGGCCTTGAGCGAAAGCAAGGCCCGCCTGGACGCGGCGCTCGCCGCGGCGCGGCTCGGCACGTTTGAATGGGACCTCCACACCGACGCCGTGACGCTGGACGGGCGCAGCCGCGAAATCTTCGGCTTCGCCCCCGGCGAGGGCACGCAAGCGCAGGAGGTGTTCAACCGCATCGACCCGTCCGACGCCGCCCGCGTGTCGGCCGAAGCACAGGCGTCGCGGCGGGCGCTGTCCCGCCTGGAAACGGAGTACCGCATCCGCCTGCCGAACGGCACGGTGCGCACGGTGCTGAGCATCGGCGGCGCCATCCCAGGCAGGGACAGCAAGGCCGAGCGCATGGTCGGCGTGTTCAAGGACATCAGCATCCGCACCCGCGCCGAGGCGGCGCTGCGCGACGAGCGGAACCGGCTGGAGGTGCTGAACCGCACCGGGGCGCAGCTCGCCGCCGAGCTGGACCCCGACCGGCTCGTGCAGGCGGTGACCGATGCGGGCGTGGAGCTGACCGGGGCGCGGTTCGGCGCGTTCCTTTGCGACATGCCGAACGAGGATGGCAACGACACGCTTTATGCCCTGTCCGGGGCGGACCGGCCCGCGCTCGACGGGCTGCCGATGCCGCGGGCCGCCGAGGTGTTCGGGCCGGCCGGCGGCGGGCGCGTGCTGCGCTCCGACGACATCGCCGCCGACCCGCGTTTCCGCCACGGGCTGCGCCGGGTGATGCCGGAAGGGAGCCTGCCGATACGGAGCGGCCTCGCGGCGCCCATCGTGTCCCGCGGCGGCGAAGTGCTGGGCGGCTTGCTGTTCGGCCACCCCGAGCCGGGCGCGTTCACGGAGGCCACCGAGCGCGTGGTGGCGGGCCTGGCGGGCCAGGCCGCGTCCGCGCTCGACAACGCGCGGCTGTTCCGGGCGGCCCAGCGCGCGAACGAGACGCTGGAAGCGCGGGTGGAAGCGCGCACCCGGGATTTGCGCCAGGCCATCGCAACCCTGCACGAGGAGGTGCTGGAACGGGAGCGCACCGAGGACGCCCTGCGCCAAAGCCAGAAGATGGAGGCGGTGGGCCAGCTCACGGGCGGCATCGCGCATGATTTCAACAATATGCTGCAGGGCATCGGCGGCGCGCTGGAAACGATGCAGCGGCGCGTCGCGCAGGGCCGCGCCGCCGAGCTGGCCCCGCTGATGGAGGCGGCGCGCCAAGGGGTGACGCGCGCCGCGGCGCTGACCCATCGCCTGCTCGCCTTCGCGCGCCGCCAGGCGCTGGACCCGCGCGCCGTGGAGCCGGACGCGCTGATCAAGGACATGGAGGAGCTGATCCGGCGCACGGTGGGGCCGGGCATCACGGTGGAGCTGCGCTTGGGCAACGGCGCTTGGACCGTGCTGTGCGATCCCAACCAGTTGGAGAACGCGCTGCTCAACCTCGCGATCAATGCCCGCGACGCGATGCCGGGCGGCCGCAGGCTCACGCTTGCGACGAAGGACCTGCGCTTGACCCTGGGCGACGTCGCCGGGCAGGACGGGGTTCCGCCCGGCGATTACGTCGAGATCAGCGTGGCGGACACCGGCACGGGCATGGACGAGGCGACGCGGGCGCGCGCCTTTGAGCCGTTCTTCACCACCAAGCCGATCGGGCATGGGACGGGGCTGGGCTTGTCGCAGCTTTACGGCTTCGTGCACCAAAGCGGCGGGCTGGTGCGGCTGGACAGCGCCCCGGGCCGGGGCACGACGGTGCGCCTGCATCTGCCGCGCCACCACCGCGGGGGCGAGACGGCGCCAAATGCCGAGCCGAACCGGGAAGAAGCCGTGGCCGGCGGCGGCGCCGTGCTGCTGGTGGAGGACGAGGATGGCGTGCGCGCCGTCGCAGCCGAACGGCTGCGCGAGCTGGGCTACCGTGTGCTGGAAGCCGGGGACGGCCCGACCGCGCTGCGGCTGCTGCGCCCGGGCACGCGGGTGGACGTGCTGGTCACCGACGTGGGGCTGCCCGGCGGCATGAACGGGCGGCAGGTCGCCGACGCCGCGCGCGAGCGCAGGCCGGGCCTGCCCGTGCTGCTCATCACGGGCTACGCCGGCACCGTTCTCGACGGCCGGCTCGCGCCGGGCATGGAGGTGATCAGCAAGCCGTTCCCGCTGGACGCGCTGGCGGTCCGGGTGCAGGCCCTGCTGGAAGCGGCCCTCGTCCGGTGACGGCCCAGCGGTCCCGCCCAGGCCCGACCGCAGCGTGAACCTCCTCCTCTGCCGGGCGCGTTGACTCTGGCGCGTCTGGGCGCATAGCGTGGCCTGGCGCCAGATTGCGGCGCCCAGGGTGTTCAGGTCACAGCGCGAGGCGCTTGGCCGTCCCCTCGCCAAAACACAAGAGCCGGAGGCTTACCATGGGGCAGACCGTGACGCTTGATGCCGCGGATGGCGGCTCCTTTGCGGCCTACCTGGCGCTTCCGAGTTCCGGCAGCGGCCCGGGGATCGTCCTGCTGCAGGAGATTTTCGGCGTGACCGCGGGCCTGCGCGCCGCCGCGGACCTGTATGCCGAGGAAGGCTATGTGGCGCTCGTCCCCGACCTGTTCTGGCGGCTGGAGCCGGGCGTCGAGCTTGGGTACGGCGACGCGGACGTGCAGAAGGCGCGCTCGCTTCACGAGCGGTTCGACGTGGCAAAGGCGGTGGAGGACATCGCCGCTACCGTTGCGGCCCTTCGCGGCATGGCGGCCTGCACTGGCAAGGTCGGCGCGCTCGGCTTCTGCCTGGGCGGGCGGCTGGCGGTGCTGGCGGCTGCCCGGTGCGGCGTGGACTGCGCGGTGGGCTATTACGGCGTCGGCATCGAGGCCATACTGGACGAGGCGGCCGGGATCGCCGTCCCGCTCGCGCTGCATTTCGGCGCCAACGACGCCCACGTCCCGCCCGAGGCGCTGGCGCAGATCACGGCGCGCTTGTCCGGCCGCCCCGGAATCGAGGTCTATGTGTATCCGGGCGCCGGCCACGGGTTCGCCGCCCCCGGACGGGCGTCGTTCGACAAGCCGGCGTCCATGGTGGCGCATTCCCGGTCGGTCGCCCTGTTCCGCCGGGCGATGGGGCCGCACTACGACCTGGGCGCGCTGTGGGACAAGCATTGCGAGTACGAGTTCGGCCTGCGCGACGTGGCCCGCACCATGTCCACTATGGTGCCCGAGCCTTACGTGAACCACATCCCGACCATGACCGGCGGTGTCGGCTACCGCGAGCTGTATCGGTTCTACCAACACCATTTCGTGGACAGCAACCCGGCGGACACCAAGCTCGTGCCGATCTCGCGCACGGTCGGCTCCGACCGGGTGGTGGACGAGATGCTGTTCAGCTTCACCCATGACCGGGAGATCGACTGGATGCTCCCGGGGGTCGCGCCCACCGGGCGGTTCGTCGAGGTGCCGCTGCTGGCCGTGGTCTGCTTCCGCGGCGACAAGCTCTACAACGAGCATATCTATTGGGACCAGGCGTCCGTGCTGGTGCAGGTCGGGCTGCTGGACCCGGCGCTCTACCCAGTGGCGGGGCGGGAGCAGTCGGCAAAGCTGCTCGACCCCGCCCTGCCGTCCAACACGCTCAACCCGCGTTGGGGCCAGAGCGCGCCGGCCGCCGCTCCGGACGTGGCCGCCGCCGCGGAATAAGGCGCCGGTCGCCGCGGGCCAACCGGAACCGGTTGCGAAGATTGCCGTTTCCTGCCTGACAGCGCAGGAGACGGACAATGACCGACGGTGATCGCAGCACGACGGATCAGACAGCGCCGGACGCGGGCCATGACCCGGTGCGCCGTGCGCTTGTGCTCGGCGGCAGCCTGGCGGCCGGCATGGCCCTGTCCACCGCCGCCGCGGCCGAAGGGCCGGGCACGCGCACCGACACCGAGCCGCGCGCGCTGGCGGGCCAGCCCATGCCCGAGCCGCCGGCGGAGCGGTCGGCCGGGCCGGTGCGCCCTGGCCGCGGCTCCACCCTGGGCGGCAAGGTCGCGGTGGTCACGGGCGGGGCGCGCGGCATCGGCCGGGCCATCGCGGTGGAATATGCGGCGAACGGGGCGGATGTCGCGGTGCTCGATATCGCGGGTCCTGTCAGCCCGGCGTCCGACGCCAAGCCCGCGACAACCGACGACCTGGCCGAGACGGTGCGCCAAATCCAGGCCTATGGCCGCCGCGCCGTGTCCATCCGCGCCGACATCCGCGACATCGCCGCCCTGCGCGCCGCCGCCGTCCAGGTGGAGCGCGAGCTTGGCCCCATCGACATCGTGGTGGCCAACGCCGCGATCCAGCGGTGGATGCCGTTGCTGGACATGCAGGACAGCGACTGGCGCGACGTGATCGACAACAACCTGAACGGCACGGCCAACACGGTGCGCGCCTTCGCACCGGGCATGGCGGCGCGCAAGCGGGGCCGGCTGATCCTCGTGTCGTCCATGCAAGGCAAGCACGGCACCAAGAACGGGTCGAGCTACTCGGCGTCCAAGTGGGGCATCCTGGGCCTGATGAAGTCGGCGGCGATGGAGCTGGGCCAGCACGGCATCACCGTGAACGCCTTGATTCCCGGCCTGGTCGATACGCCGTTGACGCGCTACGAGAAGCGCTTCGTGGAGTCGATGGCGGAAACCGGCCAGAAGCCGCCGGAGCACCCGACGCCGCAGCAGGCCTGGGATGTCCGGGCGCCCACGGTGCCGCTGCGCGTGGGCTGGCTGCAGCCGGACGACATCTCGCCCGCAGCCGTGTTCCTGGCGTCCGATGCCGCCGCCATGGTGACGGGCGCGGAGTACGAAGTCACCGGCGGCGACAGCGCGAAGGACGTGTAACTGCGCCCCGCGGCTGGGCCGTCAAAGACTGCTTTGCCAGTTGAAGCCCAGGTTCTCCCAATAGCCGCCGGGATAGGTGTTGGTGACTTCGATGGCGGTGATCCACTTCGGCTGCTTGAAGCCGAGCTTGGTGGAGGCGCGCAGGCGCAGCGGAAAGCCGAACGGGTCGGGCAGCGTCTCACCGGCGTACTGGGTGGCGAGCAGGGTTTGCGGATGCAGCGCGGTCGCCATGTCGATGCTGCTCGGGTAGTCGTCGGCGGTCTTGAACGCGACGTACTTGGCCCGCGTGTCGGCGCCGATCCGCTCCAGGAACGCGCGCAGCGGCACGCCCGACCATTGGCCGATGTAGTCCCAGCCCTCGACGCAGATGTGGCGGACGATCGTCTCGGTTTCGGGCAACCCGGCCATCTGCTGGCGGGTCCAGGGGCGCTTGTCCGCGATCAGGCCGGCGAGTTCGAGCCGCCAAGCGTCGCCATCGACGGGCTGCAAGTCCTCGATATCGAAGTAGGCGTTGAAGCGCGGCGGCTTGAGCACCATCGACGCCGGGTAGGTCGGCGCGAGCTTGTTCGGATCGAACAGCAGCGCCTGCACCCGGTCGTTGAACCCCGACACCGCCCGCAGCGCCGTTTGTACCGAGGCGTCGCTCGACACGTCGCAGCCGGTGAGCATCGTGAGCGCGCCGAGCGACAGGCCGCCGCGCAGCAGCCCGCGGCGCTGCAATCCGCGGATCAGCGGCGTGTGGTTGTCGAGGATCGCCGGGTCGGGCGCGTGGCCGGGGCGGAACATCGACCTCATGGCCGCGCCCCCCGGGCCGGCAGGCGGGGGCCGCCGGTGAGCATGGCCCAGAGCGTTTGCGGCACCAGCAGCGACAAGGCGACGTGCACGAGGAGGAAGCCGACGATGACCGCCATGCCGGCGAAATGCACGAGCCGCGCCCCTTGGAACCCGCCCAGCAGCGCCGTCAGCTCCGAGAACTGCACCGGCTTCCAGATCGCCAGCCCGCTCACCACCTGCGCCACCCCGGCCAGGATCACGATGATGTAGAGCAGCTTCTGCACGGCGTTGTAGGTGGTCAGGTCCTGGTGGGCGACATGCAGGCGCAGCGTGTCGCGCACCGTCTGCATGAGGTCGCGGAGGCGGATCGGCAGCAGCCGCTCCCGCAGCCGTCCGGTGAGCACGCCGTAGAGGAGGTAGGCGCCGCCGTTCAGGACCAGCAGCCACATGCCGGCGAAGTGCCATTGCAGGCTTTCCGCCGCCCAGTTGCCGATGCGGAAGGGCTTGCCGAAGTGCAGGGCGCTGAAGATCACGCTGTCGTTGTAGATGCCCCAGCCCGAGCCGATCATCACCACCATGGCCAAGGCGTTGGTCCAGTGCATGACCCGCACCGGCCAAGGGTGCAGGCGCCGCGCCGAGATGGGGGGGGCCGGGGTGGCACCGGGAAGGTTGGCTGCTGTGGCGCTCATGGAACCTCGCACGATCAAGGCTCCAAGCCCTAGCATGTGCCGCCGCTGCCCGGCGGTGAAACGTGGTTATCGACTGCATGACGGCCCGGCATGGCGCGGGCGTGGTAGGCTCGCCGCCGCGCCGCCCGCATCGAACATGAGGTCCGCCCATGCCGCCCATTCGCCCGCTTGCCGCCTGGCTGCTCGCCGCCCTGCTGCTGGCCGCCCCCGTGCACGCGCAGCAGGCCGCCCGGCGCTTCCCGCAGCCGGTGCGGGTGGGCGACCTGATCCATCGCCAGGTGCTCCGCCCGGTCGAGCGGCAAACCGTGCTGGGCCGGGTGAAGGGCGTGACGCGCCGGGCGGACGGGGCGGTGCTGGTCGTGGTGGATGCGCGGGATGCCGGCTGGCGCGGCGCGCTCGGCTTGGGCGCCCGGCCGGTCGCCGTGCCCTCGGACGCCATGGCGCTGCTGGGCGAATACCTGGCGCTGATGGACCTCACGCCCGACCAGCTTCAAGCGCTGCCGACCTTCGACCCGGCCGACACGGCGCCGGTGCCGCCCGACGACACGATCCGCATGGGCCTGGTGCGGCCGTTCCATTGATGCCGTCCCGTTTGGCGGCCGGCCCCACCGCGGGCATACTCGCAGCCTGGATCGCAAAGGCTGCGCGGGGCAATGGCTGAACCGGACTGGCTGACGTGGACGCGGGAACTTCAGGCCATGGCCCAAACGGGCCTTGCCTTCACCCGCGACCCCTACGACCGCGAGCGGTATGAGCGGCTGCGCGCCCTGGCGTCCGAGATCATGGCCGCGCACACGGCGGCGCCGGCCGAGCGGATCGAGGCGCTGTTTGCGGGCGAGCATGGCTACGCGACGCCCAAGGTGGACGTGCGCGGCGCGGTGTTCGACGGCGACGGGCGGCTGCTCATGGTGCGGGAAGTTGCGGACAACGGGCGCTGGACGCTGCCCGGCGGCTGGGCGGACGTGAACCTTTCCGCCGCGGAGAACGTGGTCAAGGAGGTGCGGGAGGAAAGCGGGTACGAGGTGCGGGTGCGCAAGCTGGCCGCGGTCTGGGACCGGACCCGGCAGGGCCATGCGGGCGGCGTGTTCTCCTGCTGCAAGGTGTTCTTCATCTGCGACCTGGCGGGAGGCACCGCGGCAACGGGGACGGAAACCTCGGAGGTCCAGTGGTTTACGGAGGATGAATTGCCCGGCGACCTTTCACTGGGCCGGGTGCTGCCGGGCCAGCTTCGGCGCATGTTCGAGCACGCCCGCGACGCCGCCCTGCCGACCGAGTTCGACTGACCCGGCCAGGTCTCTACCGTCCGGCTGGCAGCCGCCGCACGGCGTCGATGATCGCCGCCGGCTCCACCCGCCGGGTCACGTCGAGGTCGATCCAGGCCGAGCGGATGATGCCGTCCGCGCCGACCAGGAAGGTCGCCGGCAAGGGGATGAACCCGCCGGGGTTGCCGTGGCGCTCCGCCAGGTCGATGCCGGCTCCGGCCAGCAGGGCGCGGTAGCTTTCGGGCGGGTTGACCACCACGCCGAACTGCATGGCCGCCTCGTTGTCCACGTCGGACAGCACCTCGTAATGCAGGCCGTGCGCCTGCTTTGCCCGAAGCGCCCATCCCCCAGTGTCCGGCGTCATGGCGATCAGCGTGGCGCCTGCGGCGTGAAGTTCGGGCAACGCTTCCTCAAGCGCCGACAGCATCAAGGTGCAGAACGGGCACCAGTCGCCGCGGAAGAACGTCACCACCAACGGCCCGGATGTCAGCAGCGCGTCGGACGACAGCAGCCGCCCTTCGGCGTTGGGCAGCAGGAAGCCCGGCATCGGTGCGCCCGGCGCCAGGACGTGGGCGGCGATCTCCGCGCGGTCCAGCATCGCCATGAACTCCGCATAGGCTGCACGGACCTCGCCGTGGAACTTGGCTTCTCGAAGCGCCGCAAGCCGCCGGGTCAAGTTCATGAAGCCTTTCTCGAAATCTGATATGATATCGAAATTATCAACGGAGATTGCGGTTATGCGGATCGTTGCGGTTTTGGTAATTGGAGCGGCGCTGACGGGTGGGGCGGCACGGGCAGAGATTTTGCGGCATGGCACGCGCTGCTCAATCATCGCATCCATCATGGATGGCGACGACCGCCAAATGATCGGATATGCGGTTCAGTTCCTTGCAGATGCGATGAGCGCCGCTGACGAAAACTCAAAAACGCACAAGCGATCCGGCACTTTCGACAAATGGTCAGATGAAGGTTTGACTGGCGCAGTTGCGTTTACAATCGCTCGATGCAGATCTGGAAAATTTGAAATGGCAAAAGATGCAGCATCGTCTGTTATGGAGGATTTTCGCCGCATGAACGTCGCCTTTGGCTTAGCTAAATAGCTATCGTCGCTGAGTGTGCGGCATACCCGTTTCCCGTGGCCGCAGCCAATTCCAATGCGGCATGGTTTGCATGGTCGCCGGAAAGGGCGTCGGCCCCCTACCGCCCCGCCGCGTAGCCCTGCATCCCGCGCGGGTTGGCCCCGGCGAACATCTGCGCGCCTTCCCGCCGTGCCGCGGACAGCCGGCCCTCGGACCAATCCGGTCCTTGCTCCGCCGTGTGGCCGCGCGCCCGCAACTCGTCCAGCACGCCCGCGGGGTATTGGCCCTCCAGCACCAGCTTGCCGGGCCGGGCGATGCGGGGCCAGAAGCTGCTGGGCCAATGCTCGGAATGGAAGCTCGGCATGTCGATGGCCTGCTGGATGCCGAGGCGGCCGTGCACCATGCGCAGGAAGAAGGTCAGCGACCATTGGTCCTGCTGCTCGCCGCCCGGCGTGCCGAACGCCATCCACGGCTTGCCGTCGCGCAGCGCGAAGCTCGGGGACAAGGTGGTGCGGGGCCGCTTGCCGGGCGCCAAGCTGTTGGGCACGCCGGGGCGCAGCCAGAACATCTGGCCGCGCGTGCCCATGGGGAAGCCGAGGCCCGGCACCACCGGCGAGGATTGCAGCCAGCCGCCCGAAGGCGTCGCGCTGACCATGTTGCCCCAACGGTCGATCACGTCGACGTGCACGGTGTCGGCGCCGATCACGCCCAGCCGCGCCACCGTCGGCTCGCCCGCGCCCGGCGCCCCGTCGAGCATGTCGGCGCGGCGGTGGGCGCCGTGGTCCACCCAAGGATCGAAGCCCGGGATCTCGCCGGGGCGCAGGTCCATGGACGCCTGCGGCCCCACCAGGCCGCGCCGCGCCAGGTTGTAATTGGGCGACAACAGGTCGGCGAGTGGCACGGCGGCGAAGTCCGGATCGCCGTAGTATGCCTCCCGGTCAGCGAAGGCGAGCTTGGCACACTCGACCACGGTGTGCACGAAGTCGGGGCCGAGCAGGTCCATCGCGCCGATGTCGAAGCCGCGCAGCAGCGCCAACTGCTGGAGGAACACCGGCCCCTGGCTCCACGGGCCGCATTTCAGCACGGTATGGCCGTGGTAGTCGTAGGATGCGGGGTCCTCGACCGTTGCGGACCATCTCGAAAAATCCTGTGCTGTAAGCAGCCCGCGGTGCCGCCGGCCTGAGGCGTCGAGCACGTCGGTGTCCGCGAAGAAGCGCCCGACCGCCTCCGCCACGAAGCCCCCGTACCAGGCGGCGCAGGCGGCGTCGATGCGCGCTTCCCGCGTGCCGCCCACGGCTTCCCGGCACAGGCGCCGGTAGGTCGCGGCGAGGTCCGGATTGGCGAACAGTTTATCGACCACGGGCGTGGCGCCGCCGGGCAGGAACACGGCGGCGCTGCTGGGCCACTCGGCCTCGAACAGCGGGCGCACCCCCTCGATGGTGGCGGGAACGCGCGGCACCAGCGGCACGCCGGTCGTCGCGTAGCCGATGGCGTAGTCCAGAACGTCGGCCAGCTCCCAGGTGCCCCAGTCCCGCAGCATCCGGCACCATGCGCCGAACGCGCCCGGCACCACCGCGGGCAGCAGCCCGGTCGCCGGGATCAGGTCGAGGCCAAGCGACGCGAAGCGGGGCAGCGTCGCGGCCTCGGGCGCCGTGCCCTGGCCGCAGATCACGTGCTGGGTGCCGGTCCGGGCGCTGTGGATGATGATCGGCGCGTCGCCGCCGGGTCCGTTCAGATGCGGCTCGGCGACTTGCAGCACGAAGCCCGCGGCGGCGGCGGCATCAAAGGCGTTGCCGCCGCGTTCCAGCACCGCCATGCTGACGGCGGTGGCCAGCCAATGCGTGCTGGCGGCCACGCCGAAGGTGCCGGCGATCTCGGGCCGCGTGGTGAACCAGGTTGTGAGCATAGGGGAGCCGCCTCCGGGTTGCGTGCCGCCCAGCCTACCGCCAAGGTCCGTTCGCGTAAAACGTGTGCTGGATGCGGAGTGCCGATGCTGATCCTGATCGTTGGGCCGTCCGGGGCCGGCAAAGACACCTTGCTGAACGGCGCCCGCGACGCGCTGGCGGACGACCTGCGCTTCCGCTTCGTGCGCCGGGTCATCACCCGGCCCGGCGACATGGGGCAGGAAGCACATGAAAGCGTGACCGAACAGACGTTCGAGCTGCGCAAGCAGGCCGGCGACTTCGCGCTGACCTGGCGGGCGCACGGCCTGCAGTATGGCATCCCGGCCGACATCTCGATGGACCTGGCGCGCGGCCGGGTCGTGGTCGTCAACGTGTCCCGCGCCGTGGTGGCGGAGGCGGCGGCTCGGTTTCCCGTGTCGGTGATCGAGGTCTCGGCGCCGGCGGACGTGCTGGCCCTGCGGCTTGCGGCGCGCGGGCGGGAGGACGCGGTGGACGTGGCCCGCCGCCTGGCCCGCTCCATCGAGCTGCGGCTGCCGGTGGACCGGCAGACGGTGGTGAACGACGGCACCGTGGAAGCGGGGGTGCGCGAGCTGTTGGCCGCGATCACCCGCGCATCGGGAGACGCTCTGCAATCGTGAACGGGGCGCCGGGGGCGGCTTGGGTGAACACGCAGATGGCCTCGACCCGGCGCGGATGCGGCAGCGCGCCCGCGAGATGCGCCGTTGCGGCCGGCAGGAACACGGCGCGCTCGGCGTCCGTGAGGCGCCGGGTCAGCGTCATGTGGAAGCGCCACTCGTCGAACACGCCGGGGTAGCCCCAGCGGAGCAGGTTGGCGTCCCGCGCCGCGGACAGCCCGCCTTGGCGGCGGCGGGCCAATTCGGCCTCGTCCGGCGGCGCCCGGTGGCGGTCCACCCCGGCGACGCAGGCATCGGCCAGGGCGCGCAAGGCCGGGCAAGGCTCGGCTTCCCGCACGGCGAGGAACCCCGACAGCTCCGCCACATGCAGCCGCGGCATGGCGAACGGGGCCAGCCCGCGCGCCAGGGCAGCGGCATCGTCCAGGAACGCGCCGTAGTTCGTTTGGAGCCGTATCGGCGGCTTCAGCGTGCAGTGGAAGCCGTACAGCCGAGCGTCGGCGGTGACGGCGTGGATGTCCGGCAGGCCGGGCTGCGCCAGGGTGGCCGCGGTTTCGGGGTCGCGGCCCAGCCAGGCGCAGGCGGCGGGCCACAGCGGGTCGGACAGGGCGGGGGCGTAGTACAGCGCGACGCGGACACTCATTCCGCCTGCTCCGCAGGCGGGGTCAGCTCACCCGCTCCCCGCCGCGCCAAACCTGGCGGACAACCGGCATCCCCTCGTGCTGCCGCACATGCAGCAGGTCGGCGCGCAGCCCCGGCTCGATCCGGCCGCGGTCAAGCAGCCCGGCCAGGCGCGCCGGGTTCGTCGTCACCATGGCGACGCCCTGGGGCAGGGTGATGCCCGTTTGCCTGACGCTGGCAAAGGCGGCTTCCAGCAGGCTGGACGGCACGTAGTCGCTGGCATAAGCGTCCACCACGCGCCGGCGCACCAGGTCAGCCGCCGCAACGTTGCCGGAATGCGAGCCGCCGCGCACGATGTTGGGGGCGCCGGCGATCACGTCCATGCCGCGCGCCCGCGCCTCCGTCGCCGCCAGCATGGAGACGGGGAACTCGCTGATGCGGATGCCGTCGGCGGCGTTCTCCGCCACCTCCTCCGCCGTGTTGTCGTCGTGGCTGGCCAGCACGATGCCGAGCGGCGCGATGCGGGCCAGCAGCGCCCGGCGGTTCGGGCCACGCAACCGGGCGCGCTGCTCCTGCAGCTCCCCGATGCGGTTCTCGATCCAGGGAAGGCCGTGCCCCTCCCGCAGGCGCATCTTGCGGTAACGGTCGAGGTTGGCGTACTGGCCGACGCCGGGGCTGTGGTCCATCAGGCTGACCATGCGGACGCGGGGATGCTCGGCGACGGGATCGAGCAGCTCCATCATGTCGGGCGCCGGCAGCTCGCAGCGCAGGTGCAGGAAGTGCTCGGACTTCAGCAGCCCGGTGCCGGCCAGCGCGTCCAGGTCGGCCACGCCGTCATGGAAGGTGCGCACGCGGTCCTTGTCGAAGCCGAGGTCGCCCAGGCACAGCGCGTCCAGCACCGTCGTCACCCCCGCCGCCGCGCACTGCGCGTCGTGCGCCGCCATGGCGGAGCGCGACGGCCAGCGCGCGTTGCTGCGCGGCTGCACCTGGCGCTCCAGGTTGTCGGTGTGCACATCGACGATGCCGGGCATCAGCGTGTCGCCCCCGAGGTCCACGACGCCCGGCGCCGAGCTGCAACGGCCGGGCTGCACGTCCGCGATGCGTCCGTCCTCGACCACGACGGTGCCCGGCACGACCTCGTTTGGCAGCACGAGGCGGGCGTTGGTGAGGATCAGGGTCATGCGGCATCCCGATGGAGTGGGCGGTCGGCGCGCGGCGCGCGGTCAGCCGCCCCGCCCGCCGAGGTTATCACGACGCGGCGAATCCCGCCACGGAGCGGCGCCGCTCCCATCACCGGGGACGGTAGCCGCTCACCTGCGCGCCGTCCTCCGGCTGCAACCGCAAGAAGCCCGGCGCAGACACGAGCGTGACCAGCGCCACGATCAAGAAGGCGTCGTGGAAATCCGCCACGTCGGGCAACTGGCCCGGCCCCGCGATCAGCGCGAGCAGCGCCGCCGCGACCGACACGCCGAAGGAGATCGTCAACTGCTGGATCACCCCGCCCAGGCTGGTGCTGCGGCTCAGCTTGGCAGCCGGGGTGTCGGCGTAGGTCAGCGTGTTCGTGGTCATGAACTGCGTGCTGCGCGCGACGCCGAACAGCAGCACCATGAGGAACACCAGCCAATGCGGCGTCGTCGGCTCGACCAGGGCGAAGCTCGCGATGACCGCGGCGCAGAGCACGCCGTTGACCGACAGCAGCCCGCGGTAGCCGAAGCGCCGCATCAGCCAAGCCGACACGGGCCGCACCACCAGCGTGCCCAGGCTGGACACGAAGGTGAGCGACCCCGATTGCACGGGGCTGAGGCCGAAGCCGATCTGGAACAAGAGCGGCAGCATGAACGGCACGGCGTTGATGCCGACCCGGCTCAAGCCCCCGGCCAGCGTGCTGACGCGGAAGGTGCGGATGGCGAACAGGCTGAGGTCGAGCGCCGCGTTCGGCCGGCCCCGGGCGTAGGGCACGTAGGCCCCGAGCAGCAGCAGGCCCGCCGCCAGCAAGCCGGCCACGGCCCAGGGCGGCAGCAGCGGGTGGCTGAGGTTCTCGAACCCGAACTGCAGCAGGCCGAGGCCCGCGCCGCACAACAGGAAGCCGGGCACGTCGAAGCGCGCCTGGCGGTCCGCCCGGGTGTCCTCGATGAAGCGGAGCGCCAGCAGCACGCCGACCGCGCCGATGGGGATGTTGACGTAGAACACCCAGCGCCAGCTCGCGTAGGTGGTGAGCAAGCCGCCCAGAAGCGGGCCGAGCGCCGGGCCGATAACGGCAGGCACCGTCATGTAGGTCATCGCCGTGACCAACTGGTTGCGCGGAAAGGCGCGCAGCAGCACCAAACGCCCCACCGGCGTCATCATGGCGCCCCCGAACCCTTGGAGCACCCGCATCGCGACCAGCACGCGCAGGCTGTCTGACAGGCCGCACAGCGCCGAGGCGGCGGTGAACACGACCAGCGCCGCCGCGAACACCCGGCGCGCTCCGAAGCGGTCCGCAATCCAGCCGCTGAGCGGCATGAACACGGCCAGGCTGAGGACGTAGGCGGTGATGGCCAGGTTCATCTGCAGCGGCGTCGCGCCCAGGCTGCGCGCCATGTCGGGAATCGCGGTGGTGACGATGGTGGCGTCCAACTGCTCCATCAGGAAGGCAAAGGCGACGACCAACGGGATCAGCAGGCGCAGCTTGCGGCTGCGCATGACGGCAAAGGTTGGTTCCGTCGTGGGTGGCGGGCTGTTGTCCGGCATTGCGGCTGCCCCACGCAAATCTCGTGCCTTCATCCCCCGGGCAGGGCTGGGCTCATCGCGGGATGACGGCCGCCATGCGGGTCAGGCGGCGCTTACGCCGTGCCGGGCGTGCTTTGCCATGCACAGGACGGTGCGCACGCGGCGCGGCTGCAAGCCTGGGTGCCTGGTCCCCGCCCCTGCCGCCGCCGGGGAGGGCGTGGACGTTCACCCGCCTGAAGGCTCCCGGAGCCTTTGCTGCCTTTCAGGATGCGGAGCGAGCCATTCCGCCTTGAGCGACATGGTCGCCTTGAAGATGACCTGGTTTCGTTCGTTCCTGACCATCGAGACGATGTCTTGCCCGTCATAGCCGAAACCCATGTCATGGGCGATGCTTGGCAGGAGGCGGACCGCTTCGTCGCACGCTTCCTGAGGTCCGGGCAACTCGATCCCTGCATCGCCGTGCAGGACATACTCGCCATCGCCAGAGTCGAAAAAGTAGAGCGGCATCAAGTCTTCCTTTGTTGGCACGGTGCCAACACAAGTGTACGTACGCTCCACCCCGCCGTTTCCCACGCTGGAAGCAGGGATGGCAGGCCATTCGGCTCTCGCCCGCAGGTTGATGGCACGGGCTGCACCGAACGGGCCAAGGCCGGACGTGTCACGCGCCCAACCGGCCTTCGATGATCTCAAGCGCCTCCGCCATCAGCCGCTTTTCGGCGGCGGCGGCGCGCGACGCTTGGACGGCCCAGTTGCGCGACAGCTCCTCGGCGCGGTGGGCTTGGCGGTCCAGTTCCGAGGCGCGGCGGCGGAACGTCTCGGCCTTGGCGCCGAGTTGCCAGGCGTGGCGGGCATCGGCGACGATGCGCTCGGCAGCGCGCTGCGCGTCCTCGCACAAGCGCGCGACCGTGGCGGACAAGCGGATGGCGTGCATCGTCTCAGTCCTTCGCGAAGGAGCAGGCCGGCGTCGTGGAAGGCAGCGGGAGAATCATGGGGCCTCCAAGGTTTCGTTGCAGGGGATGGATGCACGGGGCGGGACGCAGGAGTCTGTGACGAATCCCACGTCGAACGCCGTCGGAATCGATTTGCACGCATATCATAACCCGCCGCCGCTGGCGTCCCAGTTCCGGCTGTGCCGCGATGCCCGCCCAGGCTGCACAGGAACGTGAGAGCGCCGGGTGATGGCCCATGCCGGGTTTGCCGCGTTGGCCGTCCAGGCGCGGGCATCCGGCCTGCAGGCGCCGGCACGCCAGAGCCGTCGAGCGACAAACGGCCCGGAGCGCCTCCTGCCCTTCCAGGCCCAAGGAGTTCAAGCATGACGACCACGATCACCGCGGCATTCGAGGATCAGGCGACGGCCCAGCGGGCACAGGAAAGCCTGGCCGAGCATGGCATCGCCAGGGACAAGGTGACGCTGCTGCACGGCGCGGGGGCGGGCCTGCCGGGCACGGATGCGGAAAGCGCCACCTACAACGAGACGCTCCGGCGCGGCGGCGCCCTGCTGCTGGCGCGGGTGGACGACCTGCAACTCCGCACGGCCGTCGAGTCCCTGGAAAGGAACGGCGCGGTGGACCTGGAAAAGCGCGAGCAGGATTGGCGGGCGTCCGGATGGGCGGGCGGACGCGCGCCCGCTGCGGCGCCGGGCGGCGCGGTGGCGGACCGGGCGGAAGACGCCATCCAAGTCCTGGAGGAGCGCCTGGTGATCGGCAAGCGCGACGTGAGCCGCGGCACCGTGCGGGTCCGGGTGCACACGGTGGAAACGCCGGTCGAGGTGCCCGTCACGCTGCGGGACGAGACCCTCACGGTGGAGCGCCACCCGGTCAACCGCCCCGTCACCCCGGCGGACACGTCCGCGTTCCAGTCCAAGACCATCCAGGCCGTCGAGGTGGACGAGGAGGCTGTGGTCACGAAGGAGGTCTTCGTGACGGAGGAGATCGAACTGCGCAAGGAGGCGGTCGAGCGGGTGGAAACCGTGCGCGACACCGTGCGGCGGACGGAGGTGGACATCGAGGGTAACGCCGCGGCGCCCCCCACCGGCCGACGCCCCAATGCCTGATGTGGGCCTGGCGCCCGGCCCTGCCGGCGGGGGCCGCCGGGTTTGCGTGATCGGCGCGGGGACCAGCGGCCTCGTTGCGGCCGAGGGGCTGCGCGCCCGGGGCTAAGATATCACGGCGGTCGAGAAGAACGGCGACCTGGGCGGGGTAGGTGAACCCGCCCGGCCCTGCCCCGGCGTGCAAACGCGGATACCGGGTCTTCCAAAGACGTTCTGCAGGACCTGGGCGATCCCGAGCAGGTGGTTCTGGAGGCGGCACGGCGCGAGGTACATTTCCTGAAGCCAGAGGATTATGCCTCCGATCCTTCGGCGACGAAGGAAGCCGGCCAGCCTTGACCGGCTCGGCGTCCCGCCGCCGCGGCTGCCGGGTCAGCCGAGCCGCTGTTGCGGCGTGGCGATCCAGGACCATCAGGACGAAGCAGGCGCAGCTTGCGGGCGGCGCCCATAAAACCAGGGTACCTCCGTAAATTTAGATTTATCCTGCGACGATTTATGTTAAGCGAACCCTGACGTTTGAAGGGTCGGCTCGTTCATCTCGCGTGACGCATCGGGACGTTTGGCTTGCGCGTCAACCCGGCAAAGATGGCGGCCCAAGGTTTCAGTGTCTCATCCCTGTCGTTCCTTCACTGGGACGCAAACATGAGAGAGCCGCGATGCAAGATCTCAGAGAATGGAACGGCCGTCCTGACAATCCCGGGAAAAGCGGGTGGCACTGGATCGAGGATGCGGACGGCCTGCGGCCTCTGCTCTGGCGTGGCGACGATTGGCCTGAGCAGGCGGACCGAGGCGAGTGGCAGGACGGCTATGCCGTGCTCAGTGCCCGTGATCTTAGCCGCGGGTGCTATCACGGCCCCGTTGCCCTGTCGCCCCGCCTGACCGTCTTGTGCCATCGCAGATTGCTGCTCGACAACTGACCTGACCGCTGCCCCCGCCGAGACCAACCATCGCCCGCGTCAGCCTTGGCGCCGTGAAGCTGGCGGCACGCCCGGCATGAAGCCGTATTCGCGGGGGATTTGAACCTGGGTTACTCGCCGCAGAGCACCGGGCGCAGGGATTTCAGGATTGAAAGGCAAACCTTCCGCAAATCCTCGGGCGTGCTCTGGACGGACAACCTGCCCACGTAGGACATGTCATCCACCTCCACCAAGGCCATTGGCCAGCGATGGAACAATCTGATGTTGGTTACCGTGTGCTGGAGCAACGTGACGTCTTGATGGCGTTCATCCCGCAGTATGTTTTTGTATAACTGATTAATCTTGGATGGCGGACCCTCCAGGACTTGGGCAAAAAACTGCGCGTCGGTCAGCAAGGCTCCAGTTACATTGTGCAAGATGTTGCTGTATAAACTATGATCTTGGATATTTTCTGTGACTTGGCAAGCCGTATGCTGGAAGCCTGTCCGGGAGATGCGGCTACAATATATCAGTTGCACGACATCTTTCTCTAAACTGACATTTCCCAATGCTGCTACATACATCCTAGTATTCCAGAAATACTCTAAACTTTTAAGCCATACTCTGAAGGACTGGTGCTAGTTCAGCTTAGCTCAACGTTTGACCATTGGTGGCCTGCAGCTTCGCTGCTGGGCGACATTGATCAACAAAGCATGAACTCACGCCAGCAGCCAGATGGTCTGACCTGTTCGGGGCAATCGGTGATGAATGGCGTTCAACCGTTGGCATCAAACATCGGCTCATCCCTGACCCTGTGACGCCATCGCAGGCCAAGCAACAAAGGTTGACGCGAAAAGCACCACCTCGCTCCCTCCTGGCCGCGCTGGGACGGCCTTGATGCTGTCAATCGGCAGAGATTATGGCCTGCGGATCGGTTCGTCTGTCAGGTAGCGTACATATTCAGGGAATGGCCGTGCCAAGCAGGGCCGTGAACCGCCGCTTGACCAACGCATAACACTCGCACGAGGCAGCTTCGAGGCTCGGCCGGTCAAGCACGGTAACCTGGCCGCCGGAGTAACGGACCAGGCCCGCCCGTTGCAGGGCGCCCGCAACCACGGTCACGCTGGGGCGGTGCACGCCAAGCATCATCGCCGTGAAGTCTTGCGTCAGCGGCAGCTTGTCCCCGGCACCGCAATCATGCGCCATCAGAAGCCAGCGGGCGAGACGCTGCTTCAACCCATGGCGTCCATTGCAGGCCGCGGTCTGCATGACCTGCGCCTGTAAGGCCTCCTGATAGCGAAGCAGGAGCATGCGGAAGGAGGCATTCGCTTCCAGGGCATGGCGGAACTCTCTGGCGCCCATGCGCAGCGCGGCGCCAGGCACCTGCACCACGGCCTCAGCAAAGGAAGTATCGACGCCCAGGAGAAGCGGCCCCCCGACCATGCCCTCGCGGCCGATGACGCCGACTTCGGCCTGCATGCCGTCGTTCATGTTGGCAACCAGCGAGATCATGCCGGACTCAGGGAAATAAGCGGCCTCGATGGGCACATCAGGGTGGTAAAGGACCTGGCGCAAGGGCAGGACCACCCGGCAAAGGTTTGGCAGAAGCCGCTCCAGCACGGTGGAGGGCAGGGCTGCGAGGAGCTGGTTGTGAGCTGCGGGCCAGGGACGCATCAACTGCCATTCCTCGCTCTGGTAGGCGGGAGCACCCGTCCCCTTCAGTCGGCTGCAGGCATGACAAGTGCGGCAGTATGTCTGGATATAGGCCTGCCCGGAACACTTACAGGCATGTGACCAGTAAATGATGAGGCACGCTGGATATTCGTCCTCAGTTCCGCATTGCTCCGAACTGACCGATCAGTTCGCCTTTGCGCGATGCCGGGCTGCCAATCCGGGGCCTTGGCGGACGGCGGCGGGCGAAGTCGTGCTTCGCCCCCACCGCGCTGAGCCGTCAGGTCCGCTCCACGCCCGTCACCACGGCGGCAACGGCGTTGGCCTGCTCCTTGCTGAGATGGCTTGGAGCGGGTGGAGGGAATCGAACCCTCGTATGCAGCTTGGGAAGCTGCCGTTCTACCATTGAACTACACCCGCGGCGGGACCGTTATACGAATTCGCCGTTGACCATGCAACGCCCCGGCACCTAATCTGCCGGCGGCGCCGTGCGGGCGCCCCTCGTGATTTGTCCGGCCGGATTGCGGCGAGGTGAAACAAGCGCGCTAAAGAGGCCCTCGGCGCCCCAGCCCATGCTGGCGCCGTCGGCATCTACGGTCTTCTTTGGAGCACCGTTCCATGCCCAACTACCGCCCCGCCACGCAACTGGTCCATGGGGGCACAGCCCGGACCCCTTATGGCGAGACGGCGGAGGCGCTGTTCCTCACCTCCGGCTTCGTTTACGACAGCGCCGAGCAGGCAGAGGCCACCTTCACCGGCGAAGCCAGCCATTACCAGTATACGCGCTTCGGCAACCCCACCGTCGCCATGCTGGAAAACCGGCTCGCGGGCATCGAGGGCGCGGAAGCGTGCCGGGCCACCGCGACCGGCATGGCCGCGGTGCACGGCGCGATGCTGTCCCACCTCAAGGCCGGTGACCGCGTGGTGGCGTCCCGCGCGCTGTTCGGGTCGTGCCATTGGATCGTCTCGACCCTGCTGCCGCGCTACGGCATCGCTTCGGAGTTCGTGGACGGCGCGGACCTCGAAGCCTGGCGCCGGGCATTGTCCCGGCCGGCCGCGCTGGTGCTGGTGGAAAGCCCGTCCAACCCGATGCTCGACATCGTGGACCTGCGCGCCGTGTGCGGCCTGGCCCATGCGGCCGGAGCCATCGTCGTGGTGGACAATGTGTTCGCGACGCCGCTCCTGCAGAAGCCGCTCGAATTGGGCGCCGACGTGGTGGTGTACTCCTGCACCAAGCACATCGACGGCCAGGGCCGGGTGCTGGGCGGCGCCGTGTTGGGGCGCAAGAACTGGGTCGAGGACACGCTGCAGCCATTTCTCCGCAACACCGGGCCGAGCCTGTCGCCGTTCAACGCCTGGCTGCTGCTGAAGGGGTTGGAAACGCTGCACCTGCGTGTGCACGCCGCCTGCGCCTCCGCCGCAACCGTCGCCGACACCCTGGCCCGGCACCCGGCGGTGTCGCGCGTCTGGTTCCCCGGGCGGCCCGACCACCCGCAACACGCCCTGGCCATGTCGCAGATGAGCGCCGGCGGCACGCTGGTCGCGTTCGAGCTGGCCGGCGGCAAGCCCGCGGCCTTCGAGGCGATGAACGCATTCCGGCTGATTGCAGTGTCCAACAACCTCGGCGACTCGAAGTCGCTGGTGACGCACCCGGCCACCACCACGCACATGCGGATCGGCGCGGAAGAACGCGCGCGGCTCGGCATCACCGACGGCGTGGTCCGGCTGTCGGTCGGGTTGGAGGACGCGGCCGACCTTACGGACGACCTGGCGCAGGCGCTCGATGGGCTGCAAGCCGGGGGGTTGCGCGGCGGGCATGTCCGCGCGGCGGCGGAATAGGCCCGGCCATGGCGCCGCGTTACAGCGCGACCACCCGGGGCGTCGTCGTCAGCGTGCAGACCGCCTTCCTGCCTGAACACTCCGACCCCGACGCCGGCGCCTGGGTTTGGGCCTACCAGGTGCGGATCGAGAACCATGGGCCGGAGGACGTGCAGCTCCTGCGCCGCACCTGGCGCATCACCGACGCCCGCGGCCGCACCGAGGTGGTCGAGGGTCCCGGGGTGGTAGGAGAGCAGCCGAGGTTGGCGCCCGGCGAAGCCTTCGAGTACACCTCCGGCACGCCGCTTGGCACCGCGTCGGGCTTCATGGCGGGCACCTACCACATGGTGGTCTCCGCGACTGGCGAGGCGTTCGACGCCGCCGTGCCGACGTTCAGCCTGGATGGCCCCAGCGAGGCGCGAAGCGTCCATTGACTCGTAACATTTTCTAATCATAACAAGCTTCGTGGCTGGGCCGCTTGCCGCATCCGGAGGCGGCACCATTTCTCGTGCAACGAATCGCCCTGCCCGGTCCCGGTCGGGGCGTCCTCTTGAAAGCGCCCGCATCTTGAACAGCATCAGTCCGGCTGCCGCATCCACGCCCTCCGTCAGCGAGGGCCGCCCCACGGTGGAGGAGGCGGAGGCCGCGGTGCGCACCTTGCTGCGCTGGGCCGGCGACGACCCGGCGCGCGAGGGCCTGCGCGACACGCCGAAGCGCGTCGTAAAATCCTACAAGGAGCTGTTCAGCGGCTACGCCGTCGATCCCGTGTCCCTGCTGGAACGCACGTTCGAGGAGGTCGAGGGCTACGACGAGATCGTGCTGCTGCGCGATATCCGGCTGGAAAGCTATTGCGAGCACCACATGGTGCCCATCATCGGCCGCTGCCACGTGGCCTACCTGCCGAACCAACGGGTGGTGGGCATCAGCAAGCTGGCCCGCGTGGTGGACGCCTATGCCAAGCGGCTGCAGATCCAGGAAAAGCTGACGGTGCAGATCGCCGGCACCATCGACCAGGTGCTGCAACCCCTCGGCGTCGGCGTGGTGATCGAGGCCGGGCACCAGTGCATGACCACCCGCGGCGTGCACAAGCCCGGGGTCAGCATGGTGACCAGCCGGATGCTCGGCGCGTTCCGCAACGACTTCGCAACCCGGCGCGAGCTGCTGTCGATGATCGGCCAGCGGTCGCCCGGCAGCTTCGACACCTGATACGGGCGGCATCATCGATCGACCCGTGTGCGGCTGATGGGTTGCACCCATCCTACGCGGTCCATGCCGTAGGATGGGTGCAACCCATCAGCAATTGACGGTCATTCAACCAAGCCTACTTCATCCCGGTCGAGCCGAAGCCGCCCTCGCCCCGGACCGTGGCGTCCAGCTCATCGACCTCGATCAGCGTGACCTGCGGCGCCGGGGCAACCACGGCCTGGGCGATCCGGTCGCCGCGACGGATGGCGAACGGCTCGGCGCCGAGGTTGACCAGGCAGACCATGAGCGGCCCTCGGTAGTCGCTGTCCACCGTGCCGGGGCTGTTGGCGACCGTGATGCCGTGCTTCACCGCAAGGCCCGACCGCGGCCGGACCTGCATCTCGTAGCCGTGCGGCACGGCGCAGGCGAAGCCGGTGGGCACCAGCAGGCGCTCGCCGGGCCGCAAGGGGAGCGGCGCGTCGCCCGGCACCGCGGCGCGCAGATCGAACCCCGCCGCCCCGGCGGTCGCGTAGGCAGGAATCGGCAAGTCGGCGTTGCCGTCCAGCCGGCGGAACCGCACCACGGGCGCGGTCATGCCACCGCCTCCGCAATGTCCATCGCGTCAGCGATGCGCTGCGCGAGGCGCGCGGCCACGTCGGACTTGGGCAGGCGGGGCCAGGCTTCGATGCCTTGGGCAGTGAGGAGGTGCACCTCGTTCAGCGCGCCGCCCATGTTCCCGGTTTCCGGCCGCACGTCGTTGGCGACGATCCAGTCGCAGCCTTTGCGGGCGCGCTTGGCCTCCGCGTGCTCCAGCATGTCGTCCGTTTCCGCGGCGAAGCCGACCACGAGCCGCGGACGCGCCGGGCCGGCGGCGGCCAGCGTCGCCAGGATGTCGGGGTTGGGCACCAGCGCCAGGGCGGGCGGCGGGGCGCCGGGCGCCTTCTTCAGCTTGGCATCGGACGCCGCGGCCACGCGCCAATCGGCGACCGCGGCGGCGCAGACCGCCACGTCCGCCGGCAGCGCCGCGGTGCAGGCCGCCAGCATCTGCTGGGCCGTCTCGACCCGGCGCACCGAAACGCCGGGCGGATCGGCCAGCGTGACGGGGCCGCTTACCAGGGTCACGCGCGCGCCCAGCCCGCTTAGCGCGGCGGCAATGGCGTGGCCCTGTTGCCCGCTGCTGCGGTTGGCGAGGTAGCGCACCGGGTCAATCGGCTCGTGCGTCGGCCCGCTGGTCACGAGCGCGTGCCGCCCGGCCAGCGGGCGGGCGGACGGGCGCAGCAGGGCTTGGATGGCGGAAAGGATCGCGGGCGGCTCTGCCAGCCGGCCGAAGCCGTGCTCGTTGCAGGCCATCGCGCCCTCCTCCGGCCCCACGGCCTGCACGCCGCGGGCGCGCAGGGTCGCCATGTTGGCCTGCGTCGCCGGGTGGGTCCACATGCGGTGGTTCATGGCGGGCGCCACCAGCACCGGCTTGTCGGTCGCCAGCAGCACGGTGCTGGCGAGGTCGTCCGCCACCCCCGCCGCCATCTTGGCCAGCATGTTGGCGCTGGCGGGCGCGACCACGAGCAGGTCGGCGGCGCGGGACAACTGGATATGGCCCATCTCGCTCTCGTCCGTCAGCGACCACAGGGCGGAGTACACCTTGTCCTCCGTCAACGCTTGAAGGCTGAGCGGCGTCACGAACTGCGCGCCCCCCTCCGTCAGCACGGCGGTGACGGCGACGCCATCCCGGCGTAGCAGGCGCACCAGTTCCAGCGCCTTGTAGGCCGCGATGCCGCCGCTGACGATGAGCAGGACCCGGCTCAAAGCCGCCAACCCGTGTGGATCGCGGCGATGCCGCCGGTCAGGTTGCGGTAACGCACGCGCGAAAGCCCTGCCGCCCGCATCATCGCCGCCAACGCCTCCTGGTCCGGGAAGGTGCGGATGCTTTCCGCGAGGTATTGGTAGCTGTCAGCATCGCCCGCGACGGCGCGGCCCAGCCGGGGCAGCACTCCGAACGACCAAGCGTCGTAAACCGGCGCGAGCGCCGCGACCTGGACGCGGGAGAACTCAAGGCAATGGAACTGCCCGCCGGGCTTGAGCACCCGGCGCGCTTCCGCCAGCACCGCCGGCTTGTCCGTGCAGTTGCGCAGGCCGAAGGCGATGCTGACCCGGTCCGCCGAGCGGTCCGGCAAGGGGATCGCCTCCGCATCCACGACCAGGACCGTCACGCCGTCGGCGCCGGGGCGCTTGCGCGCTTCCGCCAGCATGGACGGGTTGATGTCGGTGAGCCATGTCGGCCCGCCGCCCCGTGCCCGCCAGCCAAAGGCGATGTCCCCGGTGCCGCCCGCAAGGTCCAGCAGGCTGCGGTCCGCCCGCGGCGCCAGCCCGGCGATGAACTCGCGCTTCCACAGCCGGTGGACGCCGAGCGACATCAGGTCGTTCATCAGGTCGTAGCGCGGCGCCACGCTGTCGAAGACGGCGCGCACCATGGGTTTCTTCTCGGCCGCGGGCACGGTGCGGAAGCCGAAGTCGGTCTCGGGATTGCTGCTCATGGGGCCAGCATATAGGCTGCCCGGCAGCGATGCCGGAACTCCCTGAAGTCGAAACCGTGATGCGCGGCCTGCGGGCGCGGCTGGAAGGGCGGGTGATCCGCCGGGCGGAGGTGCGGCGGCCAAACCTGCGCTGGCCGCTGCCGCCGGACCTGGCGGAGCGGCTGACCGGCGCGCATGTGCTGGGGTTCCGGCGCCGGGCCAAGTACATGCTGATGCGCCTGGCCCCGCGGGACGGCGAGGACGGGGCGAGCGTGCTGCTGCACCTCGGCATGTCCGGGCGCATGTTGATCCGCCAACGCGGCGCCAACGCGGCGGCGCTGCACGAGCATGTCGAGCTGGAAACGGATGATGGCTGGCTGGTCGGCTTCGTCGATCCCCGGCGGTTCGGCTCCATAGACCTGCTGCCGACCGCGGCGGAGGACGCGCACCGTCTGCTGGCCGGGCTGGGGCCGGAACCGTTGGATGAAGCGTTCGACGGTGCCGTGCTGCATCGCGCGCTGGCTCGGCGGCGCACCCCGGTCAAGGCGGCGCTGCTGGACCAGCGCGTGGTGGCGGGCCTCGGCAACATCTACGTGTGCGAGGCGATGTTCCGCGCCGGCATCGCGCCAAGCCGCCTAGCCGCCGACGTGACCGCCGCGCAGGCGGCCCGGCTGGCGTCCGAGATCAAGGAAACGTTGCTGGAAGCCATCGCCGCCGGGGGGTCCTCCTTGCGGGACTACGTGCAGCCGGACGGTGAGCTTGGCTATTTCCAGCACGCTTGGCGGGTGTACGGGCGGGAAGGCGAGCGGTGCCAGGATTGTCCCGGCCCCCCCTGCCCCGGCGTGTCCCGCATCGTGCAGGCCGGGCGCAGCACCTTCTATTGTCCGCGGCTGCAAGCCTGAGCCGCACCGCAAACCCGGAGAAGTTCCGCGATGCCTGAGATGATCCTGGTCGAGACCCATGGCCGCGTCGGCCTGATCCGCCTGAACCGGCCCCAGGCGTTGAACGCGTTGTGCGACCAGTTGATGGACGAGCTGGGCCGCCAGCTCCTGGCGTTCGACGCGGACCCGGCAATCGGCGCGGTCGTGCTCACCGGGTCGGACAAGGCCTTCGCCGCCGGGGCCGACATCAAGGAGATGAAGGACCGCGGCTACCCCGACGTGTTCCTCCATGACTTCATCGGCGCGCGTTGGGAAACGGTGCTGCGGGTGCAGAAGCCGGTGATCGCCGCGGTGAACGGCTTCGCGCTGGGCGGCGGCTGCGAGCTGGCGATGATGTGCGATTTCATCCTGGCCGGCGACGGCGCGCGGTTCGGGCAGCCGGAGATCAACCTCGGCGTGATCCCCGGCGCCGGCGGCACGCAGCGGCTGACCCGGGCCGTCGGCAAGTCCAAGGCGATGGAGATGTGCCTCACCGCCCGCATGATGGACGCGGCGGAGGCCGAGCGGTGCAGCCTGGTGAGCCGCGTCGTTCCGGCGGCCGAACTGGTGGCGGAGGCGCTCAAGACCGCCGAGAAGATCGCCGCCCAGTCCCCGGTGGCAGTGGCCATGGCCAAGCGCGCGGTGAACGCGGCGTTCGAGACGGTGCTGACGGAGGGCGTGCGGGCGGAGCGCGCGCTGTTCCTGTCGCTGTTCGGCACGGCGGACCAACGGGAAGGCATGGCGGCGTTCGCCGAAAAGCGCAAGCCGGCGTTCACCGCGCGGGGGTGACGCCAGAAGGGTGATGCCGGCGCGATACACCCCCGCGTCACGGATCGGTCATGCTTGACTTGGCCGCCCCGCCTCCATAGAACCGTGCGCTTCCGGCACGCCCTGGTGTGCCCCGCATTGCATTGCTTGAGAAGAATTCATGGCGAACACCGCATCGGCGCGCAAGCGCATCCGTCAGACCGCCAAGCGCACCGCGCGCAACCAGGCGCGCAAGAGCCGGATGCGAACCTTCGTGAAAAAGGTCGAAACGGCCTGCGCAACCGGCGACAAGGCCGCGGCGGCGGAGGCCTTGCGGCTGGCGCAGCCGGAGATGCAGCGCGCGGCCGGCAAGGGCGTCATTCACCGGAACACCGTGTCGCGCAAGCTTTCGCGCCTTGCTGCCCGGGTCAAGGCGCTCGCTCCAGCTTGAATTCGGCTTGCGGACTGCTCCGCACTATCACTTGATTTGTTTTCCTTGGAGAAAGCGGGCAGTTACTATGCCCGCTTTCTCCGTTTTTACTGCCTTGTCTTACTTCCATCGGAATTTGTATTGCGTTCCATAACGCTTTGATTTAGGGGTGAAGTGCGGTTGCCGTGATGTGACTGCTCACTTGCTCCGGTGGCGCCGGCTGCGGCGGTCGGCGCGTTCCTATCTTCGTGGCGGCCCTGCGCCGTTGAACCCAGGCAGGTATCGATGGACTCCAACCCGGACCCGGGCGATACGACACTCAAGCCGGGCGCCCTGGATGGTTTTCCGCTCCCGTCGGTCCGCTCTGTCATCGAACATGCCTCGCCGTCCGACACGGCGGAACAACTCGGCGAGCAATGGGCGCGCGTCCGTAGCCGCTTGCAGCAGGACGTGGGCGACGTCGAGTATCGCACCTGGCTGCGCCAGATGACCCTGGGCAACGTCGATGGGGACGAGGTGACGGTCCACCTGCCGAGCCGGTTCCTGCGGGACTGGGTGCGCGGCCACTACGCCGACAAGCTGAACGCGCTGTGGCAGTCGGAGAACAAGCGCATCCGCCGGGTGGACATCCGGGTGGGCGGGGCCGGCGTGGGGCGCGACGAGCCGGGCCTGCCGGGCGACACGCTTGCGGACGCGCTCGACGCGCCGGCATTGGACCAGACGGAGGACCTCCGCTCCGACCCGGCGCGGTCCGAGATGGCCGTCCCGCTCGACACGCGCTTCGAGTTCGACAGCTTCGTGGTCGGCAAGCCCAACGAGTTCGCCTACGCCTGCGCGCGGCGGGTGGCGGAGCGGCCGTCCAGCCCGGGGTTCAACCCCTTGTTCCTGTATGGCGGCGTCGGCCTCGGCAAGACGCACCTGATGCACGCCATCGGGATCGAGCTGTCCCGCCGCGACGCCGGGCCGGTCCATGTCGCCTACATGTCGGCCGAGAAGTTCATGTACCGCTTCATCGCGGCCATCCGCAACCAATCGACCATGGAGTTCAAGGAGCAGCTTCGCAGCGTCGATGTGCTGATGGTCGATGACCTGCAGTTCCTGATCGGCAAGGACAACACGCAGGAAGAGTTCTTCCACACCTTCAACGCCCTGGTCGATGCCGGCAAGCAGATCGTGGTGTCCGCGGACAAGTCGCCCTCCGACCTGTCGGGGCTGGAGGACCGGCTGCGCACCCGGCTCGGTTGCGGCATGGTCGCCGACCTCCATGCGACGACCTTCGAGTTGCGCATTTCCATCCTGGAAGCCAAGGCGATGCGGGCGCAAGCGCAGGTGCCGCCCAAGGTGCTGGAGTTCCTGGCCCACAAGATCACCAGCAACGTGCGCGAGCTGGAAGGCAGCCTGAACCGGCTGATCGCCCATGCCAACCTGTTCGGCCGGCCGATCACGCTGGAAAGCACCCAGGAAGTTTTGCACGACATCCTGAAGGCGCATGACCGCCGGGTCACCATCGAGGAAATCCAGAAGCGCGTGGCGGAGCACTGGAACATCCGCCTGACCGACATGAGCAGCGCCCGGCGCGCGCGCGCGGTGGCGCGGCCCCGGCAGGTCGCGATGTACCTGGCCAAGCAGCTCACCAGCCGGTCGCTGCCGGAGATCGGCCGCAAGTTCGGCAACCGCGACCACACCACCGTCATGCACGCGGTCAGCCGCATCGCCGAGCTGATCGAGCAGGACTCCGACTTCGGCGAGCGGGTCGAGCTGCTGCGGAGGATGCTGGAAAGCTGACACCCGTTTGCGCCCGGGTTTGCGCGGGGGCCGCGATCCGCTATGCTCGCCTGCCGCGGCGCCGGATTCGGTGCCCAACAGGAATGGTCGCATGAAGTTCAAGGCCGAACGCGCCACGCTGCTCAAGGCGCTGGCCCATATCCAGAGCGTCGCCGAGAAGCGCAACACCATCCCCATCCTGGCGAACGCCCTGATGGTCGCCCGCGGCAGCACGCTCAGCTTCACCGCGACCGACATGGAAATCGCCATCGTCGAGGAGGTCGCGGCCAGCGTGTCGCGCGACGGCGCCACCACCGCCCCCGCCGCGACCCTGTATGAGATCGTGCGCAAGCTGCCCGAAGCGGCGGAACTGGAGTTCGAGGTGGCGGAGGGCGGCGCGCAGCTCACCCTGCGGGCCGGGCGCTACGGCACCAGCCTGGTGACGCTGCCGACCGACGATTTCCCCAGCATGACGGCCGGGCAGTTGCCGCATCGGTTCCAGCTTTCCGGCCTCGCGCTGCGCGGCCTGATCGACCGCACCCGGTTCGCCATCAGCACGGAAGAAACGCGCTACTACCTGAACGGCATCTACCTGCACGCGGCCGAGGGCGAGGGCGGCGCGGTGCTGCGCGCCGTCGCGACCGACGGGCACCGCCTGGCGCGCGTGGAGGAGCCGATCCCGTCAGGCGCCCAAGGGATGCCCGGCGTCATCATCCCGCGCAAGACGGTGGCCGAACTGCGCAAGCTGCTGGACGAGGAAAGCGGCGAGGTCGAGGTCGGCCTGTCCGACACCCGCATCCAGTTCAAGGCCGGGCCGATCACGCTGACCAGCAAGCTGATCGACGGCACCTTCCCGGAATACGAGCGGGTGATCCCCAAGGACAACGACAAGGTGCTGCGCGTCGGCAAGAAGGATTTTTCCGATGCCGTGGCCCGCGTGGCCGCCATCAGCAGCGAGCGGTCGCGCCCGGTGAAGATGGCGCTGGACCGCGACCTGCTGACGTTGTCCGCCGCAAGCCCCGAGCAGGGCACTGCGAGCGAGGAGCTGGACGGCGAGCGGGTACAGTACGCTGCCGGCCCGTTGGAGATCGGCTTCCAAGCCCGTTACCTCAACGACATCACCGACCAGATTTCCGATCACGTCGAGTTCCATTTCTCCGACGGCTCGGCCCCGACGATCGTGCGGGACGCTTCCGATGGCAGCGCGTTGTATGTGCTGATGCCGATGCGCGTTTAGGCCGCATTGCTGCGGCTCACGCGCCTGACGCTGACGCAGTTCCGCAACTACCCGGCCCTGACGTGGCGGCCCGCCGCGCGGATGGCGGTGGTGACGGGTCCGAACGGGTCAGGCAAGACCAACCTGCTGGAAGCCGTGTCACTGCTGCAGCCCGGGCGCGGCCTGCGCGGCGCACGGGTGGCGGAGCTGGCGCGCCGGGCGCCGGACGCGCCAGGCCATTGGGGCGTGGCCGCCCGGGTGGTGCGCGGCGGCACGGAAGCGGACCTCGGCACCGGCACGCCGCCTGACGGGCCGCCCGACCGCCGGGTGTTCCGCTTGAACGGCACGGCGCCGCGCAACCAGGCGGAGATCGCCGCGACGATGGCCGCGGTTTGGCTCACGCCGCAGATGGACCGGTTGTTCCAGGAAGGCGCGTCGGGCCGCCGCCGCTTCCTCGACCGCCTGGTCTGGGCCTTGGAGCCGGGCCACGCGCGGGAGGTTTCGGCCTTTGAGACGGCGATGGCGAGCCGCAACCGGCTGCTGGCGGGCGGCGGGGCCGACGCGGCATGGCTGGCCGGGGTGGAGGACAGCATGGCCCGGCACGCGGTCGCGGTGACGGCGGCGCGCGCCGGGCTGGTGGCCCGGCTGAACGCCGTGCTGGCGCGGGGGGCGGCGGGCCGGTTCCCGGTGGGACGGTTGGCGCTGCTGGACGCCATCGCCGACCGTTTGGCGGAGCAGCCGGCGCTGGCGGTGGAGGACGGGTTGCGGGCGGCGCTGGCGGACGGGCGCGGGCGGGACGCGGCGGCGGGTTCGGCGGCGCAGGGCGCGCACCGGGCGGACATGCTGCTGTCCGACGCGGCGAGCGGCCTGCCCGCGGCGCTGGCCAGCACCGGGCAGCAGAAGGCGCTGCTAGTCGGCGTGGTGCTGGGCCACGCAGCGCTGATGGCCGAGGCCCGCGGCGACGCGCCGCTGCTGCTGCTGGACGAGCCGGCCGTGCACCTGGATGCCGGCCGCCGGGCGGCGCTGTGGGAGGCGCTGTCCGCCTTGTCCGCCCAGGTGCTGCTGACCGGCACCGACCCCGAGCCGTTCGCGGCGCTGCGCGGCGCGGCGGAGGGGCTGCAAACCGGCGGCGACGCCCTGCGCCCGGACCCGGCTTTTCCCCTGGTTTAAACGGGTCAAGCCCTGTCTTTTCAGGGGGTCGGTAGCTATATTCATCAGGTCCGCTGTTCCTCCCTTGGAGTCCTCCCTCGGCATGTCCGAAGCCGCCCCGACGCCCGAATCCGGTGCCTACGACGCCGCCTCCATTTCCGTCCTGAAAGGGTTGGAAGCGGTGCGCAAGCGCCCTGGCATGTATATCGGCGATACCGACGACGGCTCCGGCCTGCACCACATGGCATTCGAGATCATCGACAACGCCGTGGACGAGGCGCAGGCGGGTTATGCGACCCGCTGCGAGCTGACGCTCAACAGCGACGGCAGCGTGACGGTGCGGGACGACGGCCGCGGCATCCCGACCGACATGCACGTGGAAGAAGGCGTGAGCGCCGCCGAGGTCGTGCTGACCCGGCTGCACGCCGGCGGCAAGTTCAACCAGAACAGCTACAAGGTGTCCGGCGGGCTGCACGGCGTGGGCGCGGCGGTGGTCAACGCGCTGTCGCAATGGATGGAAGTCCGCATCTGGCGCAACGGGACCGAGCATTTCATCCGCTTCGAGCACGGCGAAACGACGGAGCCGTTGCGGGTCGTGGGACCGTCGGGCAAGCCGAGCGGCACGGAGGTGTGCTTCAAGCCCAGCACCGGCACGTTCACCAAGGTCGAGTTCGACTACGCGATCCTGGAGCGGCGGTTGCGGGAGTTGGCGTTCCTCAACTCCGGCTTGGCCATCGTGCTGCGCGACGAGCGGCACGCGCCGGCGCAGGAAACCCAGTTCAAGTATGACGGCGGGTTGGAAGCGTTCGTCGCCTGGCTCGACCGCAGCAAGACGTCCGTGGTGTCCCAGCCGATCTCGGTGACAACCGACGAAAGCCAGATCGGCATCCGCGTCGAGTTCGCGCTGTCCTGGAACGACAGCTTCCACGAGACGATGCTGTGCTTCACCAACAACATCCCGCAGCGCGACGGCGGCACGCACTTGGCCGGGTTCCGCCAGGCGCTGACCCGCGTGGTGACGCGGTATGCGGAGGGGATGGGCAAGAAGGAGAAGCTCGACCTCGTGGGCGACGACATGCGGGAAGGCATGACGGCGGTGCTGTCGGTCAAGGTGCCGGACCCGAAGTTCAGCAGCCAGACCAAGGACAAGCTGGTCAGCTCCGAGGTGCAGCCCGTGGTGCAGGCGGCGGTGGCCGACACCGTGTCCCATTGGTTCGAGACGCATCCCAAGGAGGCGAAATCCATCATCCAGAAGGTGATGGACGCGGCCTCCGCGCGGGAAGCGGCACGCAAGGCGCGCGAGCTGACCCGGCGCAAGGGCGTGCTGGATGTCAGCACCCTGCCGGGCAAGCTCGCGGACTGCCAGGAGCGCGATCCCAGCAAATGCGAGATCTTCATTGTCGAGGGCGACAGCGCCGGCGGCTCGGCGAAGCAGGGCCGCGACCGCAAGTTCCAGGCGATCCTGCCGCTGAAAGGCAAGATCCTGAACGTCGAGCGGGCGCGGTTCGACCGGATGCTCGGCAGCGCCGAGATCGGCACGCTGATCACCGCGCTGGGCACCGGCATCGGCCGCGGCGAGCCGGAGCAGGGCGGGTTCGACATCCGCAAGCTGCGCTACCACCGCATCAACATCATGACGGACGCCGACGTGGACGGCAGCCACATCCGCACGCTGCTGCTGACGTTCTTCTTCCGCCAGATGCCGGAACTGATCGAGCGCGGCCATCTGTATATCGCGCAGCCGCCGCTTTACCGCGCCAAGCGCGGCCACGACGAGCGTTACCTGAAGAACGACCAGGCGCTTGAGGACTACCTGCTCGTCAAGGCGTTGGCCGAAGCGCGGCTGGCTTATGCCGATGGCCGGGTGTTTCAGGGCGACGACATGACGGGGGAGTTGGCGTGGCTGCGGGAAGCGGCGGGCAACCTGCGCCGGCTCGCGACCTCCGTGCCGACGGCGCTGCTGGAGCAGGCCGCCATCGCCGGGGCGCTGACCTCGGACACCGCGCGCACCATGGCGGTCAGCAACGGCCTGGTGCAGCGGCTGAATGCCGTGTCGCTGCCGAACGAGCGCACCTGGAAGGTTTGGGCGGATGACCGCGGCCTGCACCTCGCCCGGACGGTGCGCGGCGTCGCCGAACGCTACAGCGTGGACAGCGGCAGCCTGCGCAGCGCCGAGGCGCGCTGGCTGGCGGAGCGGACAGAGGCGCTGGCCGGGCGGTTCGCCGAGCCGGCGGTGCTGGCGTTGGACAAGGCCGAGTTGCGCGTCCCTGGCCCAGCGACCGCCTTCGACCGCGTTTTGGCGCAGGGCCGCAAGGGCCTGGCGATCCAACGCTTCAAGGGCTTGGGCGAGATGAACCCCGACCAGCTTTGGAAGACCACGCTGGACCCGCAGGTCCGCACCCTGCTCCAGGTGAAGGTGGGCGACGTGGAGGATGCGGCGCAGGTCTTCTCGACGCTGATGGGCGACGTGGTTGAGCCGCGTCGGGACTTCATCGTGGGCAATGCGTTGAAGGTGGCGAATCTGGACGTTTAAGGGTGTTGCAAGCCTGCGCGGAACCTCTGTCCGATTTGAACGCTTTGGCATCGGACAACACGGAGCGCAGCCATGAGCGACACGGACAAGAAGCACGAGCAGGCGTTGGACTTGACGGAGCAGGCGCTGGAAGCGTTGGACAAGGGCGATGAGCGCCAGGCCGACCGCCTGATCGACAAGGCGAAGGAGCTTGACCCTTCGGCGCCTGAAGAAGTCGTGCAGGATCTCGGGGAGGGCTGACCGCCTCCTTTCCCAAAGTCCTGCTGCGCGGTGTTGAAGGGCGGCGCGGCGCATGGCTGAACGCGGAGCGACCCGCTCTTTGTGATCGCCCACCGCCGCAACCCCCGCTGACCAGTGTTCGCTGATGTCGGCACTCACGATGGATCGAGGAACGTGCCGATGGACATGGTGATGACGCGACTGTTCGACACGTACGAGCACGCGACGGAGGCGGTGGCCGACTTGGAGGCGAGCGGGGTGCCGCACAATGCTATCAGCTTGATCGCGAACAACGTGGACAACCGGCACGGCGGCGGCACAGCGCCAATTGAAGAAACCGAGCCGGCAGACGCGGTGGCCGACAGCGCCGGGACGGGCGCGTCGGTCGGAACCGTCCTCGGCGGCGGCGCCGGGCTGCTGGCCGGCCTGGGTATGCTGGCCATCCCCGGCATCGGCCCGGTCGTCGCGGCCGGTTGGCTGGTGGCCACGGCGCTGGGCGCGGGCGTAGGCGCGGCATCCGGAGGGCTGCTGGGATCGCTGATCGGCGCCGGCGTGGCGGAAACCGACGCTCACACTTACGCGGAGGGCGTGCGCCGCGGCGGTACGCTGGTGACGGTGCGCGCGGACGAAAGCCAGAGCGGCATGGTCGAGACCATCCTGGCGAAGCACACGACCGTCGATATCAGCACCAGGGCCGACGAGTATCGCCGGGGCGGCTGGAGCCGCTTCGATGAAAGCGCCCCGGCCTACACCGCCGGCGGCAGCGCCAGCATCGGCTCGACGCCGCCCAACGCTTGACGCGGCCGGGCGGCCTGCCGGAACACGGAACCGGCAACGCCACTTTCGCGCGGGGGAAGCGTCGCCACCTCCCGTGCTGCACCAGAGTACGGGCCTTGACTGACAATGGATGACCCGCGCAGCGCAGAGATCCTGGACATCATCGCCAAGGAAACCGGCGTGGACCGGGCACGCCTGAGTCTCGACGCCGTCATCAGCGACCTGGACATCGCTTCGCTCGACCTCGTGCAGGCGATCTTCGCGATCGAGGAACGCTACAAGGTGGACATTCCGGTCGTGTCGGAGCGCACGGGGTCGGAGTTCCAAACGGTTGGCGACATGGTTCAGCACGTGCTCGCGACCTTGGACGCGGCGCCATCGTATTCGCCCCGTTCGGATGCCAGGTAGCGTGCGGCGGCGGGTTGCCGTCACCGGGCTTGGAGCGATCTGCGCCGTGGGCGGCGACGTGCCCGGCGTGTGGTCCGCGCTGCAAGCGGGGCGGAGCGGCATCGGGCCGATTGCCGGCATCCCGACCAGCCGCCTTTCGGCCAGGGTCGCGGCGGAGGTCGCCGGGTTCGACGGGGCAGCCCACTTTGACAGCCGGCGCTTGCCGCTGCTGGACCGCTCGGCGCAGCTTGCCCTCGTCGCGGCGCGGGAAGCCGTGCAGCAGGCCGGCTTGGCGCCCGACCCCGCGCAGGCGTCGCGGCGCGGCGCGATCATGGCGGCGGCCATCGGGCAGTCCAGCCTGGATGCGGGCTACCTGGCGCTTTACGGCGAAGGGGCGAGCCGAGTGCACCCCTTGACCGTGCCGCGGGTGATGCCGAACGCCCCGGCGTCGCACCTGTCCATCGAGTTCGGGCTGCGTGGCCCGTGCTATGCCGTCGCTTCGGCCTGCGCGTCGGGCAACCATGCCATCGCGCTGGCGGCCGACACGATCCGCGCCGGGCGGGCGGAGGTGATTCTGGCCGGCGGGGCGGACGCTTCGGTCGTCGTGGGCGTATTCAAAAGTTGGGAAGCCCTGCGCGTGCTCAGCGCCGACACGTGCCGCCCGTTTTCCCGCGACCGCACCGGGCTGGTGCTTGGGGAGGGCGCGGCCGTGCTGGTGCTGGAGGATTGGGACCATGCGCGGCGCCGCGGCGCCACTATCCTCGCCGAGGTCGCCGGCAGCGGCATGAGCGCCGACGCCGCCGACATCACGGCGCCGGGCATCGAAGGCGCGGCTGCCGCGATTCAGGGGGCGCTCGACGACGCGGGGCTTCATGCGTCCGAGATCGGCTACGTGAACGCCCACGGCACCGGCACAAGGCTGAACGACCGGATCGAGAGCGCGGCGCTGCGCCGGGTGTTCGGCCGCCCGCCGCCGGTGTCCTCGAACAAGAGCATGATTGGGCATTGCCTGTCCGCGGGCGGCGCGTTGGAAGCGGTGGCGACGATCATGGCGCTGCGGGACGGCGTGCTGCCGCCGACGGCGGGTTTCCGCGAGGCGGACCCGGAATGCGACGTGGACTGCGTGCCCAACGTGTCCCGCGCCGTGCCGATGGAGGCGGCGCTGTCCAACTCCTTCGCGTTCGGCGGGCTGAACGCCGTGCTGGCGTTCCGGGCGGCATGACGGCGCACATCAACCGGATCGGCACCGCCGTTCCGCCGCACGATGTACACGAGGCATTCGTGGCCTTTGCCCGCACCCTGCTGGCCGACGACCGTGCGCGCACCGTGTTCGAGCGCATGGCGGACCGCGCCGGGATCGCCCACCGCTACTCCTCCTTCCAGCCCGGTGTGCCCGGCGCGGAGAGGGTCGATGCCGAGGGCTTCTACCGCCGTGGCGCGTTTCCCGGCACCGCCGCCCGGATGGCGCGTTACGAGGTGGACGCCGTGGCGCTGGCCGCCGAAGCGGTCGAGCGGCTCGGGGTCGAGCAGGAGCGCGTCACCCATTTGGTGGTCGCAAGCTGCACCGGGTTCACCGCGCCGGGGCTGGACCAACTGATCGCCGACCGCCTCGGGCTGGGCGGCTCGCTGGAGCGCACGCTGGTCGGCTTCATGGGGTGCTATGCCGCCGTGCCCGCGCTGCGCGCCGCGCACCACATCGTGCGGTCCGATCCGGAGGCCCGGGTCTTGGTGGTCAACCTGGAATTGTGCTCGCTGCATTTGCAGGAAACGTCGGACCTGGAGCGCGTGCTGTCCTTTCTGCTGTTCGGCGACGGGGCCACGGCCGCGCTGGTGACGGCGGAGGCACATGGCATCGCGCTGCACGACTTCCGCGCCAGCACCATTCCGGACACGCAGGACCTGATCACCTGGCGCATCGGCGACCAAGGCTTCGACATGCACCTGTCTGGCAAGGTCCCGGGGCGGATTGCGACCGCCTTGCGCCAGGAGGCCGAGCGCAACGACGCCAGCGGCTTCCTGCGCGGCGGGGACATCGCGGGCACCGCGCATTGGGCCGTCCACGCCGGGGGCCGCACGGTGCTGGACGCGGTGGAGGCCGGGCTGCGCCTGCCGTCCGACGCGCTTAAGCATTCCCGGGCCGTGCTGCACGCGGTGGGCAACGTGTCCTCCGCCACCTTGATGTTCGTGCTGGCGCGCATCCTGGCGGAGGGCGCCGCGGGACCCGGCATCGCCATGGCTTTCGGCCCCGGCCTGTGCGCCGAAACGTTCCGGTTCAGCCTGTTATGAGCAACTTCCGCCAGCGCAGCCCGCAACTGGAATGGATGGACACGGAGGATGTCAGCGCCGCCGACTTCGCGGCCTGCCTCGCGGACCTTTCCGTGGTGAACAGCGTGACGCTGGCCCGGCCGCCGACCCTCGCCTTCATGCGCCGGGTAGCGCGCGGCATGGCGGCGGGCGAGCGGCTGTCGGTGCTGGATGCCGGGTTCGGCGAGGGCGACATGCTGCGCCGCATCCACCGCTGGGGCACCCGGCGCGGCCTGCGGATGGAGCTGTCGGGGGTGGACCTGAACCCTTGGAGCACTGCGGCGGCAGAAGCGGCGACGTCCCCGGCCACAGGCATCCGCTACATGACCGGCGACCTGTTCGACCTGCCCCCGGGCGAAACGGACGTAGTGATCAGCTCCTTGTTCACCCATCACCTGACGGATGCGCAGGTCGTGGCGTTCTTGGCCTGGATGGAAGCGCGGGCGCGGCGCGGCTGGTTCGTCAACGACCTGCACCGCCACCCGGCAGCGTTCCACGGTTTCCGCCTGCTGAGCGCCGCCGCCGGATGGCACCGGTTCGTGCGGCATGACGGCCCCATCAGCGTGGCGCGCAGCTTTCGCCGGCGGGACTGGGACACCCTGCTGCAACGCGCGGGGCTGGCGGGGGTGGCGACCGTGCGCTGGCACCTGCCGTTCCGCTTCTGCGTCAGCCGCGTTCGCTGAGGTGGAGGCGCTGATCGCGGGCGGAGGCGTCGCGGGCGCCGCGGTGGCTTGCCTGCTGGGGCCGAGGGCCACCCTGATCGAGCGCGAAGCGGAGGCGCACCACAAGATTTGCGGCGAGTTCATCAGCCATGAGGCCCAGTCCTACCTGGCCCGGCTGGGGATCGACCCCCTCGCCCTCGGCGCGGCCCCCATTGACGCTGTGCGGCTGGTGCACGGCGACCGGGCGGCGTGTGCGGCTTTGCGGTTCCGGGGCCTGAGCCTGTCCCGCCGCGCGCTGGACGAGGCATTGCTGGCGCAGGCCGGGCAAGCCGGCGCCGAGCTGCTGCGCGGCCATGCGATCCGCAGCGCGTCACCAGCCGGGTTGGAGGTGGACGGGGCGGGCCGCTTGACGGCGCCTGCCCTGTTCCTCGCCACCGGCAAGCATGACCTGCGCGGCGCGCGGCGCCAGCTTGGCCGGGCGGCGGAGGATCTGGTCGGTCTCAAAATGTACCTCGTCCTCCAGCCGGGGCAGCGGGCCGAGTTGGCGGGCTATGTCGAAGTCCTGCTGTTCCGCGGCGGCTATGCCGGGCTGCAGATGATCGAGAACGGCGTCGCCAACCTATGCCTGCTGATCGACCGCGCCCGGTTCAAGGCGGCGGGCGGCGCCTGGCCCGGCGTGCGGCGCTGCTTGGAACAGGACTGCCCGCATCTGGCCCGGCGCCTGGCGGGCGCGGCCGAGACCTTGGACCGGCCGCTGTCGATCTTCCGCGTGCCGTATGGCCATCTGCACGCGCCGGGTCCCGCGGACTGGGCAGGCTTGTTCCGCCTCGGCGATCAGATGGGGGTGATCCCGTCCTTTTGCGGCGACGGCATCTCGATTGCGCTGCACAGCGCCTTCGCCGCGGTTGCGGCGCACCGGGGATCGGACGCGCGGGCCTATCACGATAAAATGCGGCAAGACCTTAAGGGGCAGATCGACCGTGCAGGGTGGTTCTACCGCGCCGGACGGGCACGGCCCGGGCTGGCGGTGACGGCCGCCCGCGCCTGGCCCGGCGCGCTGCGCTGGATCGCCCGGCTGACCCGGGTGCCGCCTTGGGCGATGGCCGATTTGTGACGCGGCTCAGTTTGGCTCGAATTCCAACCCGTCATACAGGGCGGCCAAGGGCAGTTCAATCCCGATCTCCGGCATGGCGAGCACCGCTACGGGATCAGCCACCAAGGTGCCGACCCAGCCGTCGCCGATGCGCTCGTATATGTTGGCGGAAATGCTTTCCTGGGAAAGCATGACGTAGCGCCGGATTGATGGAGTGGCGCGGTACTCGACGTTCTTCGTGGTTTGGTCGATGACTGCGGTGCTCTCTGAAAGAATCTCAAACACCACAACGGGATCGGTGCGCCAAGTAGCATTGTTAGATGCGGGCGTGCAGGCCACAAAGGCATCGGGGTAGCGCACACGACCCGCAACCAATATTTTCAAGCCCGAGCCGTAGGCGCGGCAGTGCGTGCCACGCAGCCGATTACCCACCTCAATGATGAGGTTGGCCGCAATCGTCGCGTGCGCCACGGTTCCACCATTCATCGCGACCGGCCCAAATCCGTCATACTCATACCTTTCGGGCTGATTGGCTTCCCAAATCAGGAAGTCGTCCAGCGTCATGGTCCTGCGAAGGGCGACGTTCATCGTGTTTCTCCTAGCCCAGCCTACGTCATCAAGCAGTCGCCCGCCACATCCGCTTCCAAGCTGGCGCTCAGTCAGCAACGCGCAGCATGATCTTGCCGATATGCGCGCTGCTCTCCATCAGCCGGTGCGCGTCGGCGGCGCGGTCCAGCGGGAACACCTCGTGCACCAGCGGGCCGCAGCGCCCGGCGGACAACATCGGCCAGACCTTTTCCCGCAACGCGGACGCGATGGCGCCTTTCTGCGCGGCGGTGCGGGGACGCATGGTGCTGCCGGTCACGAGGAGGCGCCGGGTCATGATCGCGGTGAGGTCCAGCTTCTCGACCTCCGCGCCGCCCAGAAAGGCGATCAGCACCAAGCGCCCGTCCGTCGCCAGGCTGCGCAGGTTGCGGGCGAGGTAAGGGCCGCCCACCATGTCCAGCACGACGTTCACCCCGGCGCCCGCCGTGAACTCCTTGATGGAGTTGGCGAAGTCGGCCTCCTTGTAGTTGATGGCGGCGTCCGCGCCCAGCCGGACGCAGGCGTCGCACTTTTCGGCGCTGCCGGCGGTCGCATACACCCGGCTGCCGAACTCATGCGCGAGCTGGATGGCCGTGACGCCGATGCCGCTGGTCCCGCCATGCACCAACGCGCTCTCGCCCGGCAGGAGCCGGCCGTGGCCGAACAGGTTGGCCCAAACCGTGAAATGGTTCTCCGGCAACGCCCCGGCGCGGATCGCGTCATACCCGTCCGGCCAAGGCAGGCATTGCGTGCCGGGCACCGCGCAGTACTCGGCATAGCCGCCGCCGTTGGCCAACGCGCACACCTTGTCCCCAACCTGCCACCCGGCATCCCCACTGGCCGCGGCGACCTCCCCCGCAACCTCCAATCCGAGCAGCGGGCTTGCCCCCGGCGGCGGCGGGTAGGCGCCGAGCCGCTGCTGCACGTCCGGACGGTTCACACCGGCCGCCTGCACGCGGATCAGCACCTCGCCCGGCGCCGGGGCCGGCACCGGGCCGGTCGCGACGTGCAGCCCCTCCGGCCCGCCGGGGGCGTATTCGATCTGGCGCATCTGGGCGGGCACTGGCATGGCGGGGCGTCCTGCGGTTCCCCCTGAAAAGTCTGCGCCCGCTTCGGTCCTGTCAACGTGGTTGCGCCGTAACCGGCGACGCGGGATGGTCGTACAAAATATGATATCCGGAGGCCCCGATGACCCTCACCCGCCGCGCCGCCTTGGGGGCCGCTTTCGTCGCCCCCGTCGTCCTGCGGCGGGCGCTGGCGCAGCCTGATCCCATCCCGCTCGGCGCGCTGTATCCCCTTTCCGGCGCCCTTGCGCTGCTGGGGGACGAGAGCTTCCGCGGTTTGGAGCTGGCAGTTGATGACCGCAATGCCGCCGGCGGCCTGCTGGGCCGCCCGGTGCGCCTGGCGAAGGGCGACGCCTTCGATCCCAACCAGGCCGTGGGCGAGGTCCGCCGGTTGATGGCCAACGAGCGCGTGGCCGCGGTGTTCGGCACCTATGCCAGCCCGCTGGTGTTCGCCGCGAGCCAGGCGACCGAGCTGGCGGGGACGCCGTATTTCGAGCTGGGCGCCATCGCCGACCCCGTGACCGAGCGTGGCTTCAAATACCTGTTCCGCTCCTGCCCGGTCGCCAGCGCGTTCGGCCTCCTCACCGTTGATGCGGTGAATGACGCCTTGGCGCCGCTTTGGGGCGTCGATCCCAAGAGCCTGAAGCTTGCGCTGCTGCACGAGGACGCGCTGTATGGCAGCAGCGTCAGCGGCTTCCAGGCGGCGCGGTGCAAGGACCTCGGCCTCAACGTCGTGGAGAACCTGCCCTACCCCGCCGCCACGATGGACATGTCGAGCGTCGTGCAGCGGCTGCGCAGCGTCGGCGCCGATGTCGTCCTCCATACCGGCTACCAGAACGACGTGCTGCTGTTTTTCCGGCAAATGCGGCAGGTGGGCTGGAAGCCGCGCATGATCGTGGGCGCAGGCGGCGGGCACTCCCTGCAGGACACGGCGAACGCAATCGGCGCGGATTGCGAAGGCATGTTGAACGTGGACTTCACGCAGTTCGCCGTGAACGAGGCCGCGGCGCCGGGCGCGCGTGACGTGCGGGCCGCCTATGAGAAGCGGTATGGCACCAAGCCGCGCAGCGGGCACAGCCTCGCCAACTACGCGGGGGCCAGGCTGTTCCTGGACGTGATGGAACGTGCCGGCAGCTTGGACAAGGACAAGCTGCGCGCGGCCGTGCTGGCGACGGACGTGCCCCATGGCGCCACCGCGGCCGGCTGGGGCGCCAAGTTCGACGAGCGCGGCCAGAACACCCGCGCCAAGCCCATGCTGATGCAGTGGCAAGGCGGCACGCAGGTCACGGTGCTGCCGCAAGCGGCGGCGGTCGGCAAGCTCCGCCCGATGTTCGGCGCGTGACGCTCCGCTAGAAATGCACCGCCAACGGCGCGAGCAGGCCGACCGCGCCCAGCCCCACGCCGCCGATCCCCATCACGACGCCCAGCACGGCCAGCATGGAAACGCTGGTCACGATGGAGGACGAGATGACCACGATGGCGACCTGGAACAGCGCGGCGGAGTACTCGTAAAGGTGGTACTTTGCCATGGCGTAGTCCCGCTCCGTTTCCTTGGCCCGGGCGCGCTGCGTCAGTTCCTTGCGGCCTTCGCCGGTGCTGGGTTCGCTTTCCCAGCGGGCGGCGGTGTTCTGCCAAGCCTTCTGCTGCGCTTCCAGCGCGGCCCGGGCGCCGGGGTCGGTTGTGGCCGCCTTCTCCAGCTCGGCCTGCTCGGCCGCGGTCCGCACGGTTGTCTGCCGCACCGTGCGCGCCTGGAAATACGCCCAAAGATTGGCCGCCTCGACGTTCCGGGTGATCGCGTCGGTTTGCGCGCTTTTCGCGCCGGTTTCCACCAGCGCCAGAAACAGCGCCAGCACGGCGATCAGCAAGGCGATCCGCTTGTCGTGGGCGTGCTGGATGTGCGCGTGTTCGGTCATGGAGGTCTCTTTGTCGGTGGCGGCCGTCTTCGCATGGATTGCGCCGCGCGGAAACGTCCGGCCGATGTGGACGCGCTCCCACCGCGGGCTTAGCATTTCCGCCATGCCCATCGATGCCGAGGCCCTGCTGCGCTACGAGATCCCCGAAGTCCGCCAGCGCCTGACCGCACGGGACGCCGTGCTGTATGCCTTGTCGGTCGGGCTGGGGCAGGACCCGCTCGACCCGCGCCAGCTTGACTTCGTGGACGGCCGCCGCGCACTTCGCGCCCTGCCCTTCATGGCCGTGGTGCTCGGGCATCCCGGGTTCTGGCTGGCCGACCCGCGCACCGGGGTGGACGCGGTGCGCCTGGTGCACGGCGAGCAGGGCATCACCATCCACCGCTCCTTCCCCATCGGCGGCGAGGTCGTGGGCCGCACCCGCGTGACCGGGCTGGTGGACAAGGGGCCGGGCCGCGGCGCGCTGTTGTATGTCGAGAAGCGGGTCACGGACGCGGCCGACGATGCGCTGCTGGCGGTCGCGACCGCCACGGTGTTCCTGCGCGGCGACGGCGGGTTCGGCAGGGCCACAGGCCCGGTGCGCCCACCGCACCCGATGCCCACCACCGCCCCGGACCACGTGGTGGACCTGCCGACCCGGCCGGAGCAGGCGCTGCTTTACCGGCTGAACGGCGACGACAACCCGCTGCACGCGGACCCCGCGGTGGCCGAAGCCGCCGGGTTCCCCCGGCCGATCCTGCACGGGCTGTGCACCCTGGGCGTCGTGGGCCACGCGCTGCTGCGCACGCTCGGCGGCTACGACCCGGCGCGCTTCCATGCGCTGGACCTGCGTTTCTCCGCGCCGGTGTTCCCCGGGGAAAACATACGCACCGAGATTTGGGACGACGGCGCGTTCCAGGCCCGCGTGGTCGGGCGCGACGTCTTGGTGGCGAGCCATGGGCGCGCCGTGTTCAAGCCGGCGGGGGCAGCATGATGCTTGAGGGCAAGGTTGCCATCGTCACCGGCGCAGGGGGCGGCATCGGGCGGGAGATCGCGGTGGCGATGGCGCTGGCCGGCGCGTCCGTCGTGGTGAACGACATCGGCGCATCGCTGTCCGGCCAGGGCCAGTCGGCCTCGCCCGCCGGGCAAACGGAGCAGATCATCGCCCAGCGCGGCGGGCGGGCGGTTGTCAGCACCGACAGCGTCTCGTCCTGGGCGTCGGCGCAGCGCATCGTGCAGGCGGCGATGGACGGCTTCGGCCGGGTGGACATCGTGGTGAACAACGCCGGCATCCTGCGCGACACCATTTTCCACAAGATGTCGCCGGAGGACTGGCTGCAGGTCATCGACGTGCACCTGAACGGCAGCTTCTTCGTGAGCCGCGCCGCGGCCGAGCATTTCCGGGCGCAGGGCGGTGGCGCTTACGTCCACATGACCAGCACGTCGGGCCTGGTGGGCAACTTCGGCCAGGCCAACTACTCGGCGGCGAAGCTCGGCATCGTGGCGCTGTCCAAGTCCATCGCGCTCGACATGGGGCGGTTCGGCGTGCGCTCCAACTGCGTCGCCCCTTTCGCCTGGAGCCGCATGACCAGCTCGATCCCGGCAGACACGCCGGAGCAGCAGGCGCGCGTGGCCAAGCTGCAGCAGATGACGCCCGACAAGAACGCGCCGCTCGCGGTGTTCCTCGCGTCCGACGCGGCCGAGGGCTTCACCGGCCAGGTCTTCGCAACCCGCCACAACGAGATTTTCCTGATGAGCCAAAGCCGCCCGCTCCGCTCCGTGCACCGGGCCGAGGGTTGGACGCCCGCGCTGATCGCCGAGCACGCCGCCCCGGCGCTCCGCGCCAGCCTCGTGCCGCTCGACCGCAGCCAGGACGTGTTCGCCTGGGACCCGGTGTGATGGCGCGCGGCATGGTGCCAGGTCCCGCGGCACGCGATGAACTCAGGAGGAACCGCGCGTGACGGATTTCGACTTGGTGATCCGTGGCGGCACGGTGGTGACCGCGGTTGAGCAGTTCCGCGCCGACGTGGGCATCCGCGCCGGGCGCATCGAGGCCGTGGGCGCCAACCTCGCCGGCGCCCGCACCCTGGACGCCGGCGGGCTGCTGGTCCTGCCCGGCGGCGTCGACTCGCACTGCCACATCGAGCAACTGCAACCCGGCGGCGGCGCGGACGAGGAAAGCTGGGAAACCGGCAGCCGCAGCGCGCTCGCCGGCGGGACCACGAGCGTCGTCACCTTCTCCACCCAGTTCAAGGGCCAGCCCATCGGGCCGTCGCTGGCCGAATACAAGCGGCGGGCCGGGCAGGCGATGGTGGACTACGCCTTCCACCAGATCGTCACCGACCCGACCGACGCCGTATTGGCCGAGCTGCCCGGCATCATCGCGAGCGGCATCCGGAGCCTCAAGGTGTTCCTCACCTACGACCCGCTCTGGCTGGACGACCGCCAATACCTCCGCGTGCTGGCCGCTGCCCGCCGTCACGGCGCGCTGGTGACGGTGCATTGCGAGAACTACGACGCCATCGGCTGGATGACCGAGGCCCTGCTCGCCGCCGGCCTGACAGCGCCCAAGTACCACGCCTGGTCCCGCCCGCCCGTGCTGGAGCGGGAAGCGACGCACCGCGCCATTGCGCTCGCGGAGTTGGTGGACCAGCCGATCCAGATCTTCCATGTCTCCTGCCTGGAAGCGGCGGAGGAGATCGCCCGCGCCCGCGCCCGCGGCGTGCGGGTCTGGGGGGAAACCTGCCCGCAGTACTTCGTGCTGTCCGCCGCCGACATGGACCGCCCGGGGTTCGAGGGCGCCAAGTTCATGTGCAGCCCGGCCCCGCGCGACGCCGCGGCGACCGCCGGGCTGTGGGAGGCGATCCGGCTGGGCACGCTCGACGTGGTGAGCAGCGACCATAGCGGCTGGAGCTTTGACGGCCCGCGCGGCAAGCGGGTGAACGGCGCGGACGCGAACTTCCGCGACATCCCGAACGGCGTGCCGGGCCTGGCGTCGCGCCTTCCGGTCCTGTGGAGCGAGGGCGTGGCCGCCGGGCGCATCAACGCCAGCGACTTCGTGCGCCTGACCGCGACGCAGCCCGCGCGCTTGTTCGGCCTGCATCCCAGGAAGGGCAGCGTCATGCCCGGCGCCGATGCGGACTTGGTGCTGTGGGACCCGACGCGGCGCACCACCATCACCAACGCCCTGTTGCAGCACGTCATCGACTACACGCCCTATGAAGGCTTGGCCGTCACCGGCTGGCCGGTGGCGACGGTGCGCCGGGGCGAGGTCGTGATGCAGGACGGCCAGGTCACGGCCCGGCCCGGCAGCGGCCAGTACTTTCCGGTCGCGCCCTACGACCTGATCGCGCCGCGCGGCGTGCTCGCGAACGGCTTTGATCCGTCCGCGGCTTGTTCCTGACGCCCCGCCGGCCAATATGACGGGGATGGTCGCAGCACGGAGTCCTGCATGAGCGCGGTGATCGAGTTCAAGCACCGCAAGGACGACACGCTATGGGCCGTGATGGCCTCGGTCGGCCGCACCACCCGGGTAGCCGAGATTTTTCCCAGCCGCGAGCGCGCCCTGGCGGACCGGACCTGGCGGGAGCAGCAAATCCGCGCCTACGCCAGCCTGCTGCAATCCTGCCGCCAGCCGGCGCCGTGCTACAGCGTGGCGCCGATCCGCCCGGCTGATTTGCCGCGGGCTTGGAAGCCGTTGCCGGCTTTGGGGTTTTTGCGGGGGCAATTTATTTAGGACGTTTCTCACGCGGGTAAGGGAATATCCCACCGTCGCTTAACGGCGACCCCAGGTGTTGGTGCTTTCGCTTCGAGGGTGCGTCCCGGGTGGGGCAGACGTGACCTCTATCGAACCAAACGGGGCCAGTATCGTGCGAAGCTGTTCAGCGACTTGATCGAGCATCTGATCATCAATGGTATCGCTGTTCAAATATGTAGAAAACTCAAGTTCGGGTAGAGGGGTGAGGTCGCCACGTGACCTGTTGCTCCCCCACAAAACGACCAGACTATTCCAAATTTGAAAGGAAATCGACCCTGCTGCCCCGGTCGGGAATCCAACCCGAAATTTGTATCCGTTGTCCTTTGCCCATTGCTGCAATGGGGCAGTCAACTCCTCCACGTTGCGTGAGGTTTTCAAAACCAAGGTTCGCAGTGAGACATGTTCATATTCGCCTATGAACGGATCTTCAATTTCCACGCGGCTCGATGTCATTTGTACCCCAACCATGAATAAAATTATGATAAAAATTACAAACTTGACGCACATTTATTGTGTCTTATTATGCCGTTGTATATATTGGCGCATATTTGCATCAAGATTGTTGAAAATTTCTGGACCAGCCTTCTCATTAAATACTGCCACTTCGTTGTCGATTGATGGCCTACCAAAGTAGCTATTATTACCAATACCTGTTGTAATAATCAACCATGAGCCGTCCGTGTTTTGGACGGCCTGCCTTGAAATTGCTCCATACGCAAGGTAATGTCCCTCAAGCGTCTCATTCTTGGTGGTTAAGCCGTCATTGGACACTGTCGTTCGTACGTTTCCGACAAATAGGTTGGTGCCAGGGACGTAAACTGGATATGAGTTCCCCGATTTCACGGGTTTGTCGGGAGACTGCCCTGGAACCGCAAAACGTAACATTATATCTTTCATCTGCTCCGGCGTGACATGCTCCTCCGCAGAAGCTACTATGTTGCTCGTTTGATAGTAGTGATATCCGGGTCTGGATGAGGAATACTCGCCGGCACTAATGCCGGAGCCTTGCCCCAAATCGTTGGGCGGGTCAGTTGGTGCACCTGGCCCGGTAAACAGATTGGGTGCGAGTCGGTCGGGCAAAACGCCGTTCGCAGCAGGGAGCGGACCGCCCACCCCGGTCGCGTTCGCATTGCCGGCGAAGGTGCGGGTACCGACGCCCGCGCCGCTTTGGTTCGGGAGATCACCACCGGCCAGGCCGCTCCCGCTCAAGTCAGCAACCATGCCGTCGGCGTCCGGGTCATCGCCCCTGATCGCTGCAGCCACCGCGGCCCCCACCGCCCGGGCCACCTCCTCGCCCATCCCTCCCGCCACCGGCGCCAGGAACGGGCGGGCCGGCATCCGGGCCGTGCCCAGTTCCTGCGGCACCGCGGCCGGGTCGCTGCTGCCGACTGCGGCCTGCAGCCCGTTCGCCTGCGCCCCCACGCTGTCGCGCAACGCCCCGCTCTGAAGCCAAGGCTCGTCGTGCCCGCCCCCGCCCGGCGGTTCCGACAAGCCTTCGCGCACCCTGGCCGCCATGCGTTGCGCCTGCTCGGCCAGTGCCCGCGCCATCACCTCGTCAGGGCGCAGACACTCCAAACGCTCGCGAAGCTCGTTCAGTCCTGTAATCCTTAAAGCCATGCGCCATTCGCCTCCTTGCGGAAAGCGTTCTGCATTTGTTCCAAACGACACGCAAGCGGAAAGAGAATGTGTTCAAGCTACTCCTTTAAAAAGGCGTTATTATATTTTCCATACCCAAGCTACCGGGGATGAGCTATGAACGGCTTGTCTTTTGTCAGTGGACTTGCATCTCGCGACGCGAATCACTCGGCGAGCGCAGCAGTCCTCGCGCTCGTGTGTGGGTTGCCCAGGGATCTTAGGGGAAGGCGCAGGTTAGCTATGTTGAGGGCTTTTGTGGATGACAGCGGGAGGGGCAATCCGCCGATCTTCGTGCTGGCCGCACTTGTAGCCCGCGCTGCGGCATGGGCCGCCTTTTCTGACGAGTGGGATGAGATACTAGGCGCTGAACCGAGAATGCCGTTTCTGAAAATGAAGGAGTTGATGAACTTCGACTCAGCGGCAGGCGATAGCGATCGGCTTCACAAACTCTATGCTCTGCAAGGCGTCATAAACAGGCACGTTGAATATGGCGTCGTTATCGGCCTGCCCTCACAAGAATATCGAAAGATATTTAAAGGAGTGACCCCTCTCGCGCTTGAGAGCGAGTACTTTTTCGCGGCTACTCATATAATCGAGGCCGTATTGGGCCACGAATACGACAGTGGGAGAAAGGAGAAAGTCTCCTTCGTGTTCGACGAACAGATGAAAGAGCAGACTGAGGTATTGTCGTCCTGGAATTATGCGAAGAATGGTGGAGCCGCCGCCCCCATTAGACGTAGGATGGGTGGAACCCCAACATGGGACAACGACAGGGATTTGCGCCCCTTACAGGCTGCTGACATGATCGCTTGGCTTTGCAGGAGGCTGGGAGCGGACATGGTTGTCGGTGCCAATGATGTCTCTGTTCTTAGCAGTGATCCCGTCGGAGCGATTCTGAAGGGCGAGGCAGAACCACCAGACTACCAAGCCGTGTCATCCATAATGGCGTCCAAGGCATGGAGTGGTGGTCGAAATCTACATATTCCAATCCATCGACACTTCTACAGCTACGAAGAGATGTTGGCGGCCAAACAGATTATGGATTATCGGGGCTATCTGCTTAACGAACCAGAAAGTAAGAAGCAAAGGGCAATCCGGCGCAAGAAACGCTAGTTTGAAATCCGACAAATGGGTTCAGCAAGAAGATTGAGAGCCGTGCCCACGCGGTCGTGCTGCACGTTCTACAACTCCCTCTGCATTCATAAGACGCGGCCCTCGGTTGCTTCTCCGCACGCCATGCTGATGAAGCGTTGTGACTGCCTCGCGTGGGTTTATGCGTCGCCTCGCGACCGAGGTCCCGGCTTCACCTGATCCGGATGCGTAGTCGGGGACTTTGGCCCGGATTTCACAATCGTTCGAAACACCCGCTCAAACGCCTCCGGCGTCTCGTCTACCCCGATCTCCCGAGCGGTCTCAATGAACCGCTCGGATTGCGGCTTCTCGTCCGGCCTTGGTTTGCGTGCTGGCATTTTGCTTTCTTTCAAAACAACCTTGTTTGTTTGTCCGGCTTTTCGCGTGCAGCTTTTTTGAATCCGTCGGTAAACCCGAACGGAACCTGCGAGCGACGGTCATGCGCTCACTTGCCGACTAGTCGTTCGATAGGTCAGGCGCTTGCCGACGACGCCCTTGATGGCCAGGTCAGTGCGGGCAGCGTCATCCACGCCCAGCTTGACCCGGTTGCTGTAGCGGAAATCGAACTCGGCGACGTAGCGGCGCAGGTGTTTCTCGGCGCAGTGCTGATACACGCCCTTCATGCCGCGCTTAAACACGCTGTAGAAGCCTTCCACGGTGTTGCTGTGAATGATGCCGCGCCCGTATTCCTCCGCGCCGTGGCGCACGAAATCATGCCCGGCGAAGTGCTTGCTCAAATGGGCATACTGCCCGGCCTCGTCGGTCATGATGTGGGTGCCGGATGCGACATGCGCCTTGATGATCGGCAGAAGGTCGGCAGCAGCAGTGCCAGAGACATGGAACGAGCGTGCGCCCTTGCCGCGCTCCACAAGGGTCATGACCGCGTGCTTGTGGGCATAGCCGCGCTGCTTCGGCATGTCCTTCTTCTGACCGATGAAGGTTTCATCAATCTCCACAACCGCACCCTCGCCGCCCATTGGCTCCATGCCAACGGTGGTCATCGCCTCACGGATGCGGTGCGACATGAACCAAGCGGTTTTGAGGGTAACGCCCAAGGTGCGGTGAAGCTGGTTGCTGCTGATGCCCTTCTTGCTCGCGCACATCAGATGCATCGCTTGCAGCCAGAGCTTCATTTCGACATGACTGGACTCGAACACGGTGCCGATCTTGACGGTGAACGGCTTGCGGCAGGCATAGCACTTGTAGAGGCCGATCCGGGTGCTTTTGCCGCCCATCTTGCCGATCCGCTCGCATGAACCGCAATGCGCGCACACCGGGCCATTCGGCCAGATGCGTGCCTCGACGAAGGCGTATGCGGCTTCTTCGTCGTGGAAGTGCGGGGCGCTTAGAACGGATTGGGCCATCGGTCTCTCCTATGACCGAAAGCTACCTCCGGCCTATGGGTATGTCAAGTATAATATCGCCTTTAAAAACTCGGCACAGATGATGGCGGCCTACACGAGCGCCACTCAGACGACGCCCACGCGACCTCCGTGCGGTGGACCGCCCTCCCCTACTCCGCCACGGCCACCCGCTCCACCACCTTCGCCCGCGCCGCCAAGCGCAGGATCAGCAGCCCCAGCGCCGCGGACGCCAGCGACCCCACGAACACCGCGAGCTTCACCTCGTCCCCCCGCGGCGTTTGCCGGAAGGCGAGGTCGCCGATGAACAGGCTCATGGTGAAGCCGATGCCGCACAGCACCGCGCCGCCGTAAAGCTGGGTCCGCGTGACGCCCTCCGGCAGCCGGGCCAGGCCGAGGCGCGCGGCCAGCAGCACCGCGCCGAACACGCCGACCTGCTTGCCGACGAACAAGCCCAAGGTGGTGCCGATCGCCAGCGAGTCCCATAGTGCGCCCGGCGGCAGCGTGTCGAAGGCCAACCCAGCATTCGCGAGGCCAAACAGCGGCAGGATGCCATAGGCGACCCAAAGCCCGAGCTTGTGCTCCAGCCGCTCGGCCGGGGCTTGGTCCTCCCCGGGCTTCGCCCGCATGGGCACCACGAAGGCCAGCGCCACCCCGGCCAGCGTGGCGTGCACGCCGGACTCGAACACCAGCGCCCACAGCACGGCGCCGCCGAGCAGGTATGGCCACAAGCGCCGCACGCCCGCGCGATTCAGCCCCCACAACCCCAGCCATGTCAGCACCGCCAACCCCAGCCCCACCAGGTCAAGCCCCTGCGTATAGAACAAGGCGATCACCACGATGGCGCCCAGGTCGTCGATGATCGCCAGCGCCGTCAAGAACACCTTGAGCGCCACCGGCACCCGGCTGCCCAGCACGCTCAGCACGGCCAGCGCAAAGGCGATGTCGGTCGCCACCGGCACCGCCCAGCCGCGCAGCGCCGTGCTGTCGCCCCAGTTCAGCGCCACGGTGATCGCCGCCGGCACCACCATGCCGCCCAGGGCCGCCAAGCCCGGCGCCGCCAGCCGCGTGGGCGACGCCAGCTCGCCCTCCGTGATCTCGCGCCGCAGCTCCAGCCCGACCAGCAGGAAGAACAGCGCCATCAGCCCGTCGTTGATCCAGATATGCACGGGCTTCGTCAGGCCGCCCACACCGAGCGGGTGATCCAGCAGGGCGTGGTAGGCCGGCGCCGCCGCCGAGTTGGCCCAGCCGAGCGCCACCAGGGCGGAAACGATCAACACGAGGCCGCCCGCGCTTTCCAACCGCAGGAACGCGGTCAAGGCCGCCACGTGCCGCCGGGCAGCGTGCGTGATGAACAGGTATTGCATCCATGGTTCCAGTGATTGTTGCCAGCCGCCGGGCCAGGCCCGGGCAACACGGGCGGCGCTGCCGCGTTGCCTGGGTCTGCGCCGTGGCGTCATGGTTGCCTATGCCGCATCCCTTGCTCACTCAACGGCGATTCGGGCACGTCTCCGGGAACCCCGGCGCCCTCTGGGACCAGGCCATGCGGGCGGGCGCGCTCGACGCGGCTTGGGCGGTCAGCGACGCGGTGCTCCGGGCGCGCGACCCGGCGACGCGGGACGATCCCGCCCAGCCCTACCACCTGCGCTGGGTGTGGGACGGGCGCAGTTCGGACGGGCGCCGGGTGCTGGTCCGCTGCTACCATGGCCTCGGCGACACGCTGCAGTTCTGCCGCTACTTGCCCGCGCTCCGGCGCCGGGCCGCGCAGGTGGTGCTGGAAGCGCAGCCGGAACTGCTGCCGCTGCTGCGCGCCCTGCCCGGCCCCGACCAGGTGATCCCATTCCGCCCGGACGCGCCGGCGCCCGCGTCGGAGTGCGACATCGAGATCATGGAACTCGCCCACGCGCTGCGCCTGCCCCCGGACGGCGCGCCTTACCTTTCCGCGGAGCCGCTGCCCCGGCCGGCCGAGGGCCTGCTGGTGGGGGTCTGCTGGCAGGCCGGCGGTTGGGACCCGGAGCGGTCCGTGCCGTTGCCGGCCCTGGCAACCTTGGCACAGGCGCCCGGCGTGCGGCTGGTCAGCTTGCAGCGCGGCCCCGGGCTGGCGGAGCTGTCCGCCGCGGACGCGCCCCCGGTGCTCGACCCCGGGGACCGCAGCGCGGACGTGGGAACGGTCGCCCGGCTGCTGGCGACGCTCGACCTGGTGGTGACGGTGGACACGATGGTCGCGCACCTGGCCGGCGCGCTGGGCCGGCCGACCTGGTTGCTGCTGAAGGCGGAGGCCGATTGGCGCTGGATGACCGGGCGGCGCAGCCGTTGGTACGACTCGGTCCGGCTTTACCGGCAAGTCCGCCCCGGGCAATGGGCGCAGCCGCTCGCGCAGATGCGGGCAGACCTCGACGCCCTGCTTCGGCGGCGCGAGTCCGGGAACCCTGGCGCAAATCGGCGTTTGTAGGCCTACAAGGTTTGCGATAGACGAGTCCGGTGTGCCCATGCCCCCCAACCCGCCGGCTTCGTTAGGTCTCCGATCTTGCGAATCGTGATCCTCGGCCTGACCATCACCTCGTCCTGGGGCAACGGGCACGCGACGACGTTTCGCGGCCTGGTGCGCGGCCTGACGCGGCGCGGCCACAGCGTGCTGTTCCTGGAGCGCGACAAGCCTTGGTACGCGGACCACCGCGACCTGCCAACGCCGCCCTATGGTGAAACGGAGCTTTACGCCGAGTTGGATGAGCTGTCGCACCGCTGGGCGGCGGCGATCCGGGCGGCGGATTTGGTGGTCGTGGGGTCCTACGTGCCGGACGGCGTTGCAGTCGGCGCGCTGGTGCAGCGCCTGGCCGGGGGCGTTACGGCGTTCTACGACATCGACACGCCGGTGACGCTGGCGGCGCTGGACGACGACGCCTGCGATTACCTGACGCCGGAGCTGCTGCGCGGCTTCGACCTTTACTTGTCCTTCACCGGCGGGCCGACGCTGCAATACCTCGAACGCACGCTGGGCGCGCCGATGGCGCGGGCGCTGTACTGCTCCGCCGACCCGGAGGTCCACCGCCCCGACCCGGCCGCCGTGCCCGCCTGGGACCTCGGCTACCTCGGCACCTACAGCGCCGACCGCCAGCCGGTGGTGGACCGGCTGCTGTGCCGGGCGGCGCGGGCGTGGGACGCCGGGCGGTTCGTGGTGGCCGGGCCGCAATACCCGGACGGCCTCGTTTGGCCCGGCAATGTCGAGCGCATCGAGCACTTGGCTCCCGACCAGCACCGCGCCTTCTACGCCGCGCAGCGGTTTACCCTGAACGTGACCCGCGCCGACATGGTGCGCCGCGGCTACAGCCCCAGCGTGCGGCTGTTCGAGGCGGCGTGCTGCGGCGTGCCGATCATCAGCGATTGGTGGGCCGGGCTGGACGCCTTTTTCCGGCCCGGCCACGAAATCCTGATCGCGGCCACGACGGAGGAAGTGCTCGCCGCGGTCCGGACGCTGCCGGAGGACCGGCGCCGGACGATGGCCGCCGCCGCCCGCGCGCGCGTGCTGGGCGCCCACACCGGCGACCACCGGGCGGCCGAGCTTGAAACGTATTTCGCCGAGGCCGCACAGGCGTGCAGCGGCCAGCGCCGGGCGGTGCCGGCATGAAGATCGTGATCTTCGGCCTGTCGGTCAGCAGTTCCTGGGGCAACGGGCACGCGGCGCTGTGGCGCGGCCTGATCGGCGCGCTGCTGGCGGCCGGGCACCGGGTCGTGTTCTTCGAGCGCGACGTGCCGTACTACCGGGACTACCGCGACCTGTCCGCCCTGCCGGACGGCGGCGAGCTGGTGCTGTATCCCGACTGGGCGGCGGCGCTGCCGCGGGCGCGCAACGCGCTCGCGGGGGCGGATGTCGGGATGGTCACGTCCTACTGCCCGGACGCGCTCGCGGCGACGCGGCTGCTGCAGGACGGCACAGGCGCCCTGCGCTGCTTCTACGACCTGGACACCCCCGTGACCCTGGCGCGGCTCGATGCCGGGGAGGCCGTGGACTACATCGGGCCGGACGGCCTGGCCGGGTTCGACCTCGTGCTGAGCTACACCGGCGGCGGGGCGCTGGACGCGCTGCGCACCCGGCTCGGCGCGCGCCGTGTCGTGCCGATCTACGGCTCGGTCGATCCGGCGCTGCACCGCCCGGCGCCGCCGCGCCCGGAATACGACGCGCTGCTGTCCTACCTCGGCACCTACGCCGCCGACCGGCAGGCGGCGCTGGAGCGGCTGTTCGTCGAGCCGGCCCGCGCCTTGCCGGGGGAGCGTTTCGTGATCGGCGGCGCGCAGTACCCGGACGGCTTTCCGTGGACGCCCAACACGTTCTTCGTGCGCCATTTGCCGCCGCCGGCGCACCCGGCGTTCTACTGCTCCTCCCGCCTCACCTTGAACGTGACGCGGGACGCGATGGCCCGTGCCGGCTGGTGCCCGTCCGGCCGGCTGTTCGAGGCCGCGGCCTGCGGGGTGCCGATCCTGACCGACCATTGGGCCGGGCTGGATCATTTCTTCGAGCCGGGCCGCGAAATTCTGGTGGCGCACTCGACCGAAGACGCGCTGGCGGCGCTGCGCATGGCCCCGGCCGAGCTGTCCGTCATCGCGCGCCGCGCCCGCGAGCGCACGCTCGCGGAACACAGCGCCGCCCGCCGCGTCGCCGAGATGGTGGCGGCCTTCGAGGCGATGGCCTCGCGGGAGCGCGTGTGATGTGGGGCATCATCCCGGCCGCCGGCAACGGCACGCGCATCCAGCCGCTGGCGTTCAGCAAGGAACTGCTGCCGGTCGGCTCGCGCCTGGATGCCGGCGGCATCGAGCGGCCCCGGGCGGTCAGCGAGTACCTGATCGAGCGCATGGTGCGGGGGGGCGCCGACAAGATCTGCTTCGTCATCTCGCCCTGGAAAAGCGACATCCTGCAGTACTACGGCGGAACCGTGGGTGATGTGGACCTGGCCTATGTCTGCCAGGCGGGCGCCGCCGGGCTGTGCGACGCCATCTTCCGCGCCGTGCCGCTGATCCCGGAGCACGAGCCGGTGATCGTGGGCCTGCCGGACACCATCTGGTTCCCGGTTGACGCGCTGGCCCGCCTGCCGGACGACCGCCTGTCGTTCCTGCTGTTCCCCGTGGAACGGCCGGAGCTGTTCGACGCCGTAGAGCTGGACGGCGACGGGCGGGTCCAAACGATCCAGGTGAAATCGCCGGATGCCCGGTCCAACTGGATTTGGGGCGCCATCAAGATGCCCGGCGCCACCCTGCACGCGCTGCACCGCCTGTGGCTGCGGCGGGAGCGCGCGGACGAGTATATCGGCACGCTGGCCAACGCCTGGCTGGCGGAGGGCAACGCGGCTTGGGGCGTGCGCGCCGGGTCCAGCTACGTCGATGTCGGCACGCTCAACGGCTATCGCGAGGCGATGCGGCTGCTGGGCGGGCAGGCCGCCGCGCCGGCGCCGGCGCACGCCGCGGCGGAGAAGCGGACGGGATCAGCTAAGATCAGCGAACCCGGGCAGACGCTCGGCGTCTGGCCCTTCGGTTCGACACTCGAAGGGAACACCGCTTGAGCACGCCCGTTTGGACGACCGATCGCATCCGCCAGCGCGTGCAGGCGCTGGGGCCGTGGTTCCACAACATGGACCTGCGCGGCGTGCAGACGGCGCCGGAGCACTTTCTGGGCGACTACCCCGCCGTGAAGTGGCGGCGCTTCCAGGACAGCCTGCCCGCGGACCTCGGCGGCAAGACAGTGCTCGACATCGGCTGCAACGCCGGGTTCTACGCCATGGAGATGAAGCGGCGGGGGGCCGCCCGGGTGCTGGGCATCGACTTCGACGAGGATTACCTGGCGCAGGCGCGCTTCGCCGCCGAGGTGCAGGGCCTCGATATCGAGTTCCAGCAGATGTCCGTGTACGACGTGGGCCAGTTGGGCGAGCGGTTCGATGTCGTGTTCTTCATCGGCGTGCTCTACCACCTGCGCCACCCGCTGCTGGCGCTCGACCTGATCCGCGAGCACGTGGCGGGCGACCTGCTGGTGTTCCAGTCGCTGCAGCGCGGGTCCAACACTGTGCTGCCGCTGGCGGAGGATTACGAGTTCTGGGAAACGGCGGTCTTCGACGATCCCGGCTATCCCAAGCTGCACTTCATCGAGCGCAGCTATTCCCACGACAACACCAACTGGTGGGCGCCCAACGCCGCGTGCTCGGCCGCGATGCTGCGCGCCGCCGGGTTCGGCATCGAGGGCAACCCGGAGGACGAGGTGTTCATCTGTCGCACGGCGGCGCTGCCGGATGCGCGATACGGCGCGGTTTATCCTTCCCGCGGAAAGGAGGCCCGGCCATGATCGAGGCCGCGATGATCTGGAACGAGCCGAACAACAAGTCGCATTGGGACTTCGAGAACGACCCCGGCTGGGCCACCTTCGCCCGCATGACCAAGCTGGCCGGCCAGGCCATCGCGGCGGAAGCGCCGGGCCTGACGCGCGTGCTGGGCGGCATCAGCCCGATCGACCCCGACTTCATCCGCGTGCTGCAAGGGCACGGGGCGCTGGACGACCTGGACGCGGTGGCGGTGCACGGCTTCCCGCTCGATTGGAACCATTGGCTGATCGACGAGTGGCCGGCCAAGCTCGACAGCATCCGCGACGTGACGAACCTGCCGCTCTGGGTCAGCGAGGTCGGCGTCTCGACCTTCGGCGCGGAGGAGGTGCAGGAATGGGGCCTGCGCCGTACGGCGGAGCTGCTGCTGGGCCTCGGCCCGAAGCGTCCGGAGCGCATCCAATGGTATAGCCTGTACGACCTGCCGGCCGCCTGGCCCGCCACCACCCGGCATCGGGAAGCGGAGGGCAGCAGCTATTACCGGCATTTCCACATGGGCCTGCTGGACGAGCACGGGCGGCCGAAGCGCGCGGCCCGCATCTTCCACGAGTTCGCCCCGGAGTTCGGCCTGTGCCAATGGTTCCACTTCGAGGATCACCGGCTGGACGACGCGGTGCGCCACATGCGGGACCTGGGCGTGACCACCTTGCGCACCGGGCTGAGCTGGGCCGATTGGTATCGGCCCGACGCGGAAGCCTGGTTCGACCGGCAGATGCGCGCGCTGGAGGGTTTCAACGTCACCGCGACCTTCTGCTTCACGCCGGAGCACAAAGGCCAATGGCCGCACTACACCGCCGTGCCCACCCATCCCGAGGAGTTCGCCGAGTTCTGCGCCGCGATGATCCGCCGCTACGCACCGGGCCGTTTGCGGAGCGATGCTCCCAGCGGGCTGCGGAGCGATGCTCCCAGCGGGCCTGACAACGTGCCGATGCGCGCCGCGGCCGGCTGACCGCATGGAGGCCGTCCTGCACGGCCTTGCGGCGCGGCGCCTGGTCGGCGCCCGGGTGGCGCTGGTCGTCGCCCACCCGGATGACGAGACCATCGCCGCCGGGGCCAGCCTGCCCCTGCTGCCGGGGCTGCTGCTGGCGCATGTGACGGACGGCGCGCCGCGTGCGCTGGCCGATGCCGCCGCCGCGGGGTTCGATGCGCCCGCGGACTACGCCGCCGCCCGGCGCGGCGAGCTGAGGGCGGCACTGGATGCCGCGGGCGCGGCGCTGGAGTTGGTGGAGTTGGGCGTCGCCGACCAGGAGGCCAGCTTCCACATGCCGGCACTCGCCCGCGCCCTGTCCCGCTTGTTCGACGCCCATGGCATCGAGGCCGTGATCACCCACGCCTACGAGGGCGGCCATCCCGACCACGACGCCACCGCGTTCGCCGTGCACGCCGCCGCCGAGCGCCGCCCGGTGCTGGAGTTCGCGGGCTACCATGCGGACCCGGCGGGCGCGTTGCTGACCGGCCGCTTCCTGCCGGGTCCGGCCCCCACGGTCGTCGCGCTCACGGAGGCCGAGCGGGCGCGCAAGCGGGCGATGTTCGACTGCTTCCGCACCCAGGCCCGCACGCTCGCCGCCTTCGGCACCGACCAGGAGTCGTTTCGCCCGGCGCCGGCCTACGACTTCGCGCAGCCGCCGATGCCGGGCCGGCTGAACTACGAGCATTGGGGCTGGAGCATGACCGGCGCACGCTGGCGCGCCCTCGCGCGGGACGCGCGGCGCGATCTGGCACCGCAAGCGGCCCGATGCGGCGCCTGACCGTCCTCAACATCGCTTACCCCCTGGCCCCGGTCGGCATTGACTCGGTGGGCGGCTCGGAACAGGTGCTGAGCAGCCTCGACCACGCGCTGACGGCGGCGGGCCACCGTAGCATCGTGATTGCCTGCGCGGGGTCGCAGGCGGCGGGCGCGCTGCACGCCTTCCCCGCGCCGCCCACGGACGGCCCCATCACCGACGCCATCCATTCCGCCCGGCAAGACGCGATCCGCGCCATCACCGCCGACGTGCTGCGGCGCGAGCGCGTCGATGTCATTCACATGCACGGGCTGGATTTCTACTCCTACCTTCCCCCGCCCGGCCCGCCAATGCTGGCCACGCTGCACCTGCCGCCCGGCTGGTACCCGCCCGAGGCGCTCGCGCCGCCCCGCGAGGACAGTTGGGTCCATGGCGTGTCCGAAAGCCAGATGCGCGGCGTGCCGCCCGGCCCGCGCCTTTTGCCGCCGATCCCGAACGGGGTGCCGGTGGCGCGGCTCGGCGCCGTGCACCCGCGCAAGTGCCGCTTCGCGCTGACCCTGGCCCGGGTGTGCCCGGAGAAGGGCCTGCATTTGGCGCTGGACGCGGCGCGGGCAGCCGACACGCCGATGCTGCTGGCCGGCGGCGTGTTCCCCTACCCGGCGCATCAAAACTACTTCGGTGCCGAGATCCTGCCCCGCCTCGACCGGCGCCGCCGCTACCTCGGCCCGGTCGGTTTCGTGCGGAAGCGCCGCCTGCTGGCCGCGGCAGCCTGCCTGCTGGTGCCGAGCTTGGTTGCCGAAACCAGCTCGCTCGTCGCCATGGAGGCCGCCGCCTGCGGCACCCCGGTCATCGCCTTCCGCAACGGCGCGTTGCCGGAGGTGGTGGAGGACGGCCGCACCGGCTTCTTGGTCGATGACGTTGACGGCATGGCGGACGCCATCCGCCGGGTGGACCGAATCGACCCCGCCACGTGCCGCGAGACTGCCCGGCGCCGCTTCTCGATGGAGCGCATGGCCGCCGCCTACCTCGACCGCTACCAGGCGTTGGCGCGCGTCGCCGCCCCGGCGTAACGATCCGAACATGACCGAGATTGCCTTGCTGGACAGCGACGCGGCGTTGCTGGCGCTTGCGCCCGAGTGGGAGGCGCTGTGGCGCCGCGTGCCCGGCGCCTCGCCCTTTGCCGCCCCGGCGTGGCTGCTGCCGTGGTGGCGGCATTTCGGCACCGGCGCGCCGCGGGTGGCGGTCCGGCGGACGGGCGGGCAGTTGTCGGGGGTGCTGCCGCTGTATCGGCTGGACGAGCCGGGCATCCGCAAGCTGCTGCCCATCGGCGCCGGCACCACGGACCACCTGGACGCGCTGTTGGAGCCGGGCGCGATGCCGGGGCCGCTGCTGCAAGCGGCGCTGGACCATGCGCGGGCGGACGGGGTGGATCAGTGCGACCTGATCGAGGTGCCGCCGGGTTCGGCGCTGCGCGGGGTCGCGCCGGTGGGCTGGCGCGCCGAATGGTCGGAGGGCCAGCCCTGCCCGGTGCTGACCTTGCCGGCGACGGTGGCCGGGCTGGCGGACGCGGTGCCGGCGAACACGCTGCGCAAGCTGCGCATGAACCGCAACCGCGCCGCCCGCGCCGGCGGGTTCACGATTGAGACTGCCGGGCCGGATACGGTGCAAGCGTTGTTGTCCGAGCTTGTGCGCCTGCACCAGGCGCGTTGGACTGCGCAGGGGGAGCCTGGGTCGCTTGCCGGGCCGGCGGTGCTTGGGTTCCATCGCGACGCGGCGCCGGCGCTGCTGCGGGCGGGGGTGCTGCGGCTGCAGGCGTTGCGGATCGGGGGCGTGGTGGTGGCGGCGTGCTATGCGCTGTTGGCTGGGCGGGAGCGGATTTTGTTCTACTTGAGCGGGTTTGACGCCGGGCAATCGTTTGTCAGCCCTGGGACGTTGCTGCTTGCGGCGATGCTTGAGGAGGCGGTTATGGAGGGGCGGCAGGAGGCGGATTTTCTGCGGGGGCGGGAGGGGTATAAGTATGCTTGGGGCGGGGTGGACCGGGTGAATGGGGGTTGCCGGTTGGTGCCCGTGTCATGACGAGAAGAACACGGAATGGCCATTATCGACCCCTAACCGGACATCAACTCCTGCCAAACGCATCCAATTCCGCCATCGTCGTCATGTGGTGGTAAGCCGCTGTAGCAGGACGACGCTCCAACATGGCTTGAAGTCGCGGCTTAAGATCCTGATCCACGCGCCAGATCAACTCGAACAGCCTTCTCGTCACTGCTAGCTGGTCACAGCCCTCCAATGGGTCACTGCGGTCCTCGCCTCGCGCGGCCGATATCTGACGCTCGGCAGCAAGCCAGAAGTGCATCCAGAGCGGGAGATCAACAAAGATGATCGTGTCTGCTGCTGCCAGCCTTTTCTCAAGGCTAAGCCAAGGACCCCAGCCATCCACAATCCAGCGCTCTGTTGTCACTACCTCGTCAAGCTTTCGCGTCACAACACCTTCATCCGCTTGCACCCAGCCGGGAAGCCAATGAATCTGATCAACCGAGAAGAACGGCAGGCCATGTTGATCGGCCAAACGCCTTCCCAAAGTAGATTTACCGCCACCCGCATTTCCGACGATCGCAACCCGCTTCATACCAACCAGACTAGGACTGAGTTCTGTTCTTAAAGACTGCTCACCATCACGAAAAACCATAATGCAGAGTCGTGAACACAACAGTCAGCAAGCTAAGTTTATCCCGTCTATCCGCACGCCCCCATCCCCAAATATCCGCAACACACTGCAAGACCCCGCCCCAAGCTCAATCCGCTGCATCAGGTCGAGCGGCGCCCCCAAGCTATGCGCCAGCACCGCCTTCAACACGTCCTGATGGCTGACCACCACCACCTCGCCATCCGGAACCGCCTCCCGCCACCGCGCAAGACAACGAAGCGCACGGCCCAATGCCTCCACCATCGTCTCCCCGCCCGGCGTCGGCGACGTCCCCCGGAACTGGTTCCAGGCCTGCCACCCCGGCGCTTCCTGCAGCGCCTCGAACGTCATCCCCGTCCAACCGCCGAAGTCGATCTCATCCAGCCCGGCATCCGTCGCGACCTCCAGCCCGAGCGCCGCGGCAATCGGCGCCGCAGTCTCCTGCGCGCGCTGCACTGGACTGGACACCACAGCCGCGACCGCCCGGCCCGCGAAGTGCCGCGCCAGCCGGGCTGCCTGCTCCCGGCCGCGCCCGTTCAACGGCACGCCGGCCATTCGCCCCGTCAGCACCCGGCCCAGCAGGTCGTGCTCCGCATGACGGACCAGGTGGAAGACGGTCATCCGGCCTTGGCGCTGCTCCGCTTCGCGAAGGAAACGTCCAGCTTGCTATCCCACAGCCGCACGCCACCGGTGATGCCGGCCGTGTTCGACACGACCTTCGCGTCCTCCGGCAGCTTCAGCGTCAGCTTCTGCGCGCTGCCTCCGCCGATATACAGCATGTCGAAGTTCACCACCGCCCGAAGCTGCGCCAAGGCCCGCTCCACCCGGCGCTCCCACTGCTTCAGGCCCACCTTCTCCAACGCCTCGACGCCCAAGTACTCGTCGTAGGTCATCTCCTTGCGGATCACGTGCTGGCTCATCTCCAATTGCGGGGCCAGCCGGCCATCCTGATACAGCGCGAAGCCGAAGCCCGTGCCCAAGGTGATCACGCATTCCAGCCCGTGGCCGGAGATCACGCCCAAACCCTGCACCGTCGCGTCGTTCAACATGCGCACCGGCTTGCCCAACTGGTCATGCAGCGCCCCGGCCAAATCGAAGCCCGCCCAGTCCTTGGTGCCGAGGTTCGGCGCCGTCTGCACGATTGCGTTCTTGATCAGGCCGGGGAAGCCGACGGAGATGCGGTCAAAGGCTCCGAGCTGCTTGGCCAGCCCCACCAGCGCCGGCACAACCTGGTCCGGCGGGGACGGGTCCATTGTCGGCACCTTGACGCGCTTGCCGATCATGGCGCCCTCGCGGTCGAGCAGGCCCGCTTTCAGGTTGCTGCCGCCGACGTCAATCGCCAGCGTGACCGGGCCGGACGCCGACGCATTGGGCACCCCAGAGTCCGCCGCAGAAGCCAGATCGTTCATGGCAACTCCAAGATTCTGGGACCGGCCTGGGTGCCGGCCACGACGCGGGTGGCCATGCCGACGAACAGCCCGGTCTCGACCACGCCGACAACCGCTTTGAGGCGGGCGTGCAGCGCCGCCGGGTCGTCCATGGCGGCAAAGGCGCAGTCGGCGATCAGGTTGCCGCCGTCGGTGCGGAACGGCGCGCCGTCCGGCCCTTGCCGCACCAGCACGTCCGCGCCCTCGTCATGCAGGCGGGCCAGCGTCGATTGCCAGCCGAACGCCACGATCTCCACCGGCAGGCGCACCCCGCCGAGACCCAGCGACAGCTTGCTTTCGTCCACGATCACGGTCATGCGCCGGCTGGCGGCGGCGACGATCTTCTCCCGCAGCAGCGCACCGCCCAGGCCCTTGATGAGGTCGAGCGTGCCGGTGTGCACCTCGTCCGCGCCATCGATGGTGAGGTCGATGCGGGTGTGGTCGGCAAAGCTCGCCAAAGGGATGCCCAGCCCCCTCGCCTGCTCCGCCGTGCGCTCCGAAGTCGGGATGCCGACGACGCGCAGCCCGGCCTTCACCCGCTCGCCCAGCGCCGCGACGGCGAGCGCCGCCGTGGAGCCGGTGCCGAGGCCCAGCACCATGCCGTCCCGCACCTCCGCCACCGCCGTCTCCGCCGCCTGCCGCTTGAGCGCGGTTGGGTCCAAAAGGTCCGGCACTACGCGGCCCCTGGCAGGTGTGCGACGACCGCCTGCACGATGTCCAGGGGCCGCGGCGCCACGGAAACCACGATGGGGTGCTCGTCGGGCATAGGTTCCTCCAACGCCGCGAACTGGCTGTCCACCAAGGTCGCCGGCATGTAATGGTTCAGCCGGGCCGCCTGCCGGGCGGCGATCAACCGCTTGTCGCCTTGCAGGTAAACCAGCCGCACATCGGGCCGGTCTCCCAGCAGGACATCGCGGTAAGCGCGTCGCAGGGCCGAGCACGCCACCACGCCGTGCCGCCCGGCGGTTCGCGTCGCATCAATCCAGCCTGCGATGGCTTGGAGCCACGGCCAGCGGTCCGCGTCCGTGAGCGGCGTCCCGCCGTGCATCTTGGCGACGTTCTCCGGCGGGTGGAAGTCGTCGCCGTCCTCGTATTCCCAGCCGAGCCGCCCCGCCAGCAGCGCGGCGACCGTGGTCTTGCCGGAGCCGGACACGCCCATGACGACGAGAACGGAGGGAGCCGTGTTCATGGCGGTGACGATAACGCGAAGCGCGCGGCGCTCCTAGCCCGCCGCGGCCTGATCGGCGAACCAATGCAGCTCGCCCGTGGGACGGTAGCGCGCCGCCGGCAGGTCGCCGGCGCCCGTCCGCACCTGGGCCAGCACGTCGCGCTTGTCCGCCCCGGCCACGAGAAAGGCGGCATGGCGGCAGCTTTCCAGCGCCGGGTAGGTGAGCGTGATCCGCGTCGGCTCGCCGGCGGGCGTCACGGCGGCGGCCCAGGCGGTGCGCTCCTTCAGCACCGGCGTGCCGGGAAACAGCGACGCTGTGTGGCCGTTGGTGCCCAGGCCCAACAGCACGATGTCGAACAACGGGCGGAGCGGGTCGAGCGTTTGGCCGCCATGGTAGGCTTGCAGCGTGATCCCGTAGCGCGCGGCGGCCTCCTCGGCCGACATGTCCTCGGTCGGGATCGGATGAATGTTGCCGGGCGGCGCGCCGACCCGGCCCAGCATGGCCTCGGTGGTCATGCGGTAGTTGCTGCGCTCGTCGTCGGGCGGCACGAAACGCTCGTCGCCCCAGAACCAATGCACCCGGTCCCACGGCACCCGGTCCACGAAAGGCGGCGCGGCCAGGGCTTGATACAGCAGCTTCGGCGTGGACCCGCCCGACAGCGCAACCGCCGACGGCCCGGGCCGCGCCTGCAGGATGCCCGTCATCCAGTCCGCGACGTGCGCGGCCAACGCCGGGGGATCGGCGAGCACCACAGTATCCATCAGCGCCTCGGCAAGATGAGTTGGTCCACCGCCTGCGCCCAGCCGTCCGCGTCGTTGGTCCCGGTGACGGCGGCGGCGCGGGCCTGCACCGCGGGCGAGGCGTTGCCCATGGCGACCGCGAAGCCGGCCACGTCGAACATCGGCAAGTCGTTCTCCATGTCGCCCAGCACCGCCACCTCCGCCAAATCCACGCCCAACTGCGCCGCCAACATGCGGACCGCGTTGCCCTTGTTCGCCTCGCGGTGCGTCACGTCGAGGTAGTAGGTCTGCGACCGCTTGGCGTTGGCCGTGCTGCCGAGCATGGCCTGCAGCTCCACCTCAAGCCCGGCCAGCAGGGGCGCGTCGTCGGTCACGCCCACCACCTTGCCGGCCTGGCCGACATAGGGATCGAAGCTCTCCACGATGCGCTCATGGAAGCGCACGGTATGGCGCTCATGGTCCACGTGCGGGCCGTCCGGGTCCTGCGCCAGCCATTCCTCGGCCGTGAACAGCCAAGCGCCGACGTGGCTGCGGGCAAACAGGTCCAGCGCGGCGCGCACGGCGTCCGGCGGCACGGTGTGCTGCTCCACCACGGTTCCGTCCGGCTGCATGATGGTGCCGCCGTTGAACCCGGCTAGCAGGCCCGCCAGCCCCAGTTCCTTCGCGATCCACAACATGCCGCGCGGCGGGCGGGCGCTGACGATGGCGAGCGGAACGCCCGCCGTGCGCAGCCGCCCGGCTGCGGCCACGGTGCCGGGCGCGAGCGACTTGTCGGTCTGAACCAACGTGCCGTCCACGTCGGACACCACGAGGCGGACGGGGCGGGTCATGCGCCGAGCGCCAGCCAATGGCGGCCGTCCCGTTCCAGCAGCGCATCCGCCGCCGCCGGGCCGGCCGAGCCGGCGGCATAGGGCTGCACCGCCGTGCGGCCGGCCTCAACCTCGTCCAGGATCGGCTGCACGACCTGCCAGCCGGCGTCCACGTTGTCCGCGCGCTGGAACAGCGTCGCGTCGCCGATCATCACGTCGTAAAGCAACGTCTCGTATCCAGTGTTGGACGGGGTGTTGAAGTAGTCGGCGTAGCGGAAATCCATCGCCACCCGGCCCAGGTGGACCGTAGGCCCCGGCACCTTGGCGCTGATGTTCAGCGTGATGCCCTCGCTCGGCTGCACGTGGATGACCATGGTGTTCGGCGTCAGCTTATCGACCGGGGTGTCGCGGAACAGGGCATAGGGCGCCTGCTTGAAATGCACGACGATCTCCGTGCGCCGCACCGCCATGCGCTTGCCGGTCCGCACGTAGAACGGCACGCCGGCCCAGCGGAAGTTGTCGATCATCAGCCGCAACGCGATGAAGGTCTCGGTCGTGCTGCCGGCGGCGACATCCGGCTCCTCGCGGTAGCCCGGCAGCTCCTTGCCGCCCAGGCGTCCCGGGCCGTACTGGCCGCGCACCACGTCCCGGGCCACGGTGTCGGGGTCGAGCGGCTTGATCGCCTGCATGACCTTGGCCTTTTCCGTCCGCACCGCGTCGGCATCGAAGCTGTTGGGCGGCTCCATCGCCGTCATTGCCAGCAACTGGAACATGTGGTTCGGCACCATGTCCCGGAGCGCGCCGGTCGGCTCGTAGAACGCGCCGCGCTTCTCCACCCCCACCGTTTCCGCGGCGGTGATCTGCACGTGGTCGATGTAGTTGCGGTTCCACAGCGGCTCGAAGATGCCGTTGCTGAAGCGCAGCGCCACCATGTTCTGCACCGTTTCTTTGCCGAGGAAATGGTCGATCCGGTACACCTGGCTCTCGTCCATCTTGTCCAGGATCAGCCGGTTGAGCGCCTGCGCGCTGGCGAGGTCGTGGCCGAACGGCTTTTCCACCACCACGCGGCGGAACCCGCCCGCCTCCTTCATCAGCCCGCCATCGGCCAGTTGGGTCAGCACCGGGCCGAAGAACCGGGCGGCAACAGCCAGGTAGAACACGCAGTTGCCGCGGATGCGCCGGTTCAGCGCCTCATAGGTTCCGGCGTCCCCCAAGTCCCCCACCTGGTAGAACAGCCGGTCGCGCACCCAGCCCCAAGCGTCGCCGTCCAGCGCGCCCGGGCTGAACTCGCCGCCCTTGTCGCCCGCGAAGCTCTGCATGGCCTCCGTCAAGGCGCCGCGGTAGGCGTCGTCGTCGCGCTCCACCCGGTCAACGCCGATGACCTGGAAGCCGTCCTGCAGCAGCCCGGCCTGCCGCATGTTGTAGATGGACGGGATCAGCAGCCGCTTCGTCAAATCCCCGGCGGCGCCGAAGATCACCAGCGTGCAGGGCGGCGCCGGGTTGGCGGACGCGAGGTTCTCGGGACCGGACAGGGCGGCGGAAGCGTCCACGGCTCAGATTTCCCGCTCGTGTTCCTGCACCTTGACCTCGGCGGGCCTGGGCACCGGCTGGGCGATCACGCCCGGCGTGGTCGGCTCCACATGGCCGCCGAAGCCGGCGCGCATCGCCGATAGCAGCTTGTTGGCGAAGCTGTGGTGCCGCCGGCTCTCGAAGCGCGCGAACAGGCTTGCGGTGATCACCGGCGCCGGCACCGACTCCTCGATGGCCGCCTCAATCGTCCAGCGCCCCTCGCCGCTGTCCTCCACCTCGCCCTGGTAGGCCGACAAGCCGCCGTCCTTGGCCAGCGCGATGGCCGTGAGGTCCAGCAGCCAGGAGCTGACCACGCTGCCACGGCGCCACACCTCAGCCACCTCGGTCACGTTGATGTCGAAGCGTTCGGCTTCCGGCAGGTGGTCGCTGTTCTTGGTGCGCAGGATGTCGAACCCTTCGGCATAGGCCTGCATCAGCCCGTACTCGATGCCGTTGTGCACCATCTTGACGAAGTGCCCGGCACCGGCCGGACCCGCATGGATATACCCCTGCTCGGCCCGCGGGTCGTTCCCTTCCCGCTCCGGCGTCCGCTCGATGGTGCCGATGCCCGGCGCGAGCGTCGCGAAGATCGGGTCGAGGCGGCGCACCGCCTCCTCCTCGCCCCCGATCATCATGCAGTAACCGCGTTCGATCCCCCAGATGCCGCCCGACGTGCCGACATCGACGTAGGTGATGCCCCTGCCAGCCAGTTCCTTCGCCCGCCGGATGTCATCCTTGTAGAAGGTATTGCCGCCGTCGATGATCGTGTCGCCATGGCTGAGCAGCTCCCCCAACTCGGCCACCGTCGTTTCCGTGATCTTGCCCGCCGGCAGCATGACCCATACGGCGCGGGGCGCCGAAAGCTTCGCCACCATGTCCGCGAGGCCGCTGGACGGCGCGGCCCCCTTGTCCGCCAGGCTGTGCACGGCCGCCTCGTTCCGGTCGTACACGACCGTGCGGTGCCCGGCGCGCATCAGCCGCTGGCTGATGTTGCCGCCCATGCGGCCGAGGCCGACGATTCCGAGTTCCATGCTCCGCCCCTCCTACAGCGCCGCGTCCACGGCGCGGGCCAGCCGCGCCAGCCCGGCATCCACGTCCGCGCCCAAATGCACCCGCAGCGCCCGCCGCCCCCGCTCCGCCAGCACGTCGAAGTCGCCGCGCGCCTGCGCCGCCTTCACCGTGCCGAAGCTGTACTTCTCGCCGGGCACGGGCAGGTCCTTCGCGTCGTCCGCGGTGATCTGCAGCACCACGCCGCTGTTCGGCCCGCCCTTGTAGGCTTGGCCCGTCGAATGCAGGAACCGCGGCCCAAAGCCCACGCAGGTCGCCACCCGCTTCTTGTCGCGAATGCGGGTGCGCAGCGCCTGCAAGGCTTCAATGTGCGCCGTGTTGCGGTCGATGTAGGCCAGCAGCGCCACGTAGTCGCCGGGTCCGGCGCGGTCGAGATGCGCTTTGATCACCGCATCCAGGCTGTCCTGCCGCAGCGCGTCCTGGTCGCGCGGGTCGGTGAACAGCTTGATCCCATCGGACATCAGGAACGGCGCTTCGTCCGGCAGCTTGCCCGTGGCGGCATAGGCGTCGGTCAGCTTGCGCGTTTCGACCTTGCTCGCCTCGACATCCGGTTGGTCGAACGGGTTGATGCCGATCACCGCGCCGGCGACGGCGGTGGCGAACTCCCACAGGAAGAACTGCTGCGCCACCTGCACCGTGCTCGACAGCGACAAGCGCACGACCGGCTGGCCCGCCTGTTCCAGCGCCGCCATTGCCGCGTCCTGCGCCGCATCGGGCGCGCCCGTCAGGCGCAGGTAGGCGAACACGCGGTCCTCGCCATAAGCGTTCGGCGCGCCCAACGGCTCAAGATCGACCGGCACGATGCCGTGGCCCTGCTTGCCCGTGCTTTCCGCGAGCAACTGCTCCAGCCAAGCGCCCACGTCATAGATGCCGGGGCTGGCGACCACTGTCACCTTGTCCCGCCCGGCCTTGGCCGCGGTGCCGATAATCGCGCCCAGTTGCACGCCGGGGTTCTCGTCCGGCGGCGTTCCCGCGGCGCAGCTCCGCTGCATCAGCGCGGCCGAGTACAGAAACGCCTTCAAGTCCAGGCCCATCGCCGCCGCCGGCACCATGCCGAAGTTGGACAGCACGGAGTAGCGCCCGCCAATGGCCGGGTCGCCCATGAACACCCGGCGGAAACCGTCGGCCTCCGCCACCTGCTGCATCTTCGACCCGGGGTCGGTCACGGCGACGAAGTGCCGCCCGGCTTGGTCGCCGACCGCCTTCTGCATGGCGTCCCAGAAATACGCCTTGAAGATGTTGGGTTCCAGCGTGCCGCCCGACTTGCTACTGACGATGCACAGCGTCCGCTTGAGGTCCACCCGGGCGTGCAGCGCCGCGACCTGCGCCGGGTCGGTGCTGTCGAGCACCAGCAGTTCCGGGAAACCGTCCTGCCGCCCAAAGGTCTCGGCCAGCACCTCCGGTCCCAGGCTCGATCCGCCCATGCCGAGCAGCAGAACGTGCTGGAAGCCCTCCGCCTTGATCTCGTCCTGGAACGCCTGCAGCTCCGCCAGGTGTTCGTTGCGGTCCTCGATCACGCGCAGCCAGCCGAGCCACTTCGCCTCGTCCGCCCCGGTCCACAGCTTGGCGTCGTGCGACCACAGGTCGCGCACCTTGCCGTGCTTGCGCCAGTCCTCCATCGTCGCCTTGACCTGGCCGGCCAACGGCTCCGGCAGGCTGGCCTGCATGGTGGTCAGCTTGTCGCCCAGCATGGCGGCCCGCTTCGCCGCCACGGAGCCGAGCAGCTTGTCCGCCGCGGCGGCGAACAACTCAACCCCGTCCGTGACCAGCGCCTTTGTCACCTCGTCCAGCCCGAGCTTGTGCTCCGCCGCCGCCGCCATGGTCGCGCGGGCGCCGTCGATGTCCTCGGTCAGGCTGGCGCGCGGATGGCCGTGGTCGCGGAAGGCGTCCATGGTCGCCGGCGGAATGGTGTCCACGGTGTCGGGGCCGATCAGCTCCTCGACATACAGCACGTCGCTGTATGCCTTGTCCTTGACCCCCGTGCTGGCCCAAAGCAGGCGCTGCGGCAACGCCCCCGCCGCCGCCAGCTTCTGCCAGCGCGGAGACGCGACCATCTTGAGGTAGGTCTGGTAAGCCATCTTGGCGTTGGCGATGGCGACCTTGCCGCGCAGCCCGGACAGCGCGGTTTCGCCGTTCTTCACCCGCTCGTCGATCTTCTTGTCGATCACCGCGTCGATGCGGCTGACGAAGAAGCTGGCGACGCTGGCGATGCCCGCGACGCTCTCGCCCCGAGCCATCCGGTCTTCCAGCCCGGCGATGAACGCTTCCGCCACCGCCTCATAGGCCGCCTGCCCGAACAGCAGCGTCACGTTGATGTTCATCCCGTCGCCGATCAGGGTGCGGATCGCGGCCACGCCCTTGTCGGTGCCAGGCACCTTGACCATCAGGTTCTCGCGCCCGACCGCCTTCCAAAGCTTCCGGGCCTCCTCCACCGTCTCGTCGGTGTGGAGCGCCAGGTACGGCGACACCTCCAGGCTGACGTAGCCGTCCACCTTGCCGGTCGCGTCCCACACCGGGCGCATCACGTCGCAGGCTTGCTGGATGTCCTCTTCCGCCAAAGCCTCGTAGATGTCGAACGCGTCGTGGTCGCCTCGCTCCGCGAGTTGCTTGAACCCGGCGTCGTAGTCAGTGCCCTCCCCCATCGCCTTTTGAAAGATGGAAGGATTGGAGGTGACACCCTTCAGCCCGTCCCGCTCGATCAGCTTTTTGAGGCTGCCGTCATGGATGAAGCTGCGCTGGATGAAGTCGAGCCACGGGCTTTGCCCGAAGTTCTCAAGCTGCTTGAGGGCATTGCTGACGGTGGGCTGCTGGGTGTCCATGCTAGTTCCCCTCCTTGCGCTTCGCTTGGGCACGCGCGGCTTCCAGCACCTTGTCGGGCGTGAAGCCGAACTTCTTCAACAACTCGCCGGCGGGCGCGCTGGCGCCGAAGGTGTGCATCCCGATCACCGCGCCGCCCGAGCCGGCGTAGCGGTCCCATCCCAGGATCGCCCCCTGCTCCACCGCGACCCGGCCCTTGACCGACGAGGGCAGCACGCTTTCCCGATACGCCGCGTCCTGGCTTTCAAACAGCTCCCAGCTCGGCATCGACACGACGCGGGAGCGGATGCCCTCCTTGGCCAACGCCTCATGCGCGCCGAGGCACAGCGCCAACTCGCTACCGGTGCCCATCAGGATCACGTCGGGCGTGCCCCCGTCCTTTGTCATATCGTCCTTCGTGACCACGTAGGCGCCGCGCTCCAGCCCGGCGGCCGGCGCATATTGGTCGCGGTCCAGCGTCGGCAGCGCCTGGCGGCTCAGGATCAGCGCGACGGGCTTGTCGTGCATCCGCATGGCGACGCGCCAAGCCGCGGCGACCTCGTTCGCGTCGGCGGGGCGGATCACCACCATGCCGGGCACGGCCCGGAGCGAGACGAGCTGCTCGATGGGCTGGTGCGTCGGCCCGTCCTCGCCCACGCCGATGCTGTCATGGGTGAAGATGTAGATGACCGGCAGCTCCATGATCGCGGCCAGGCGGATCGGCGGCTTCATGTAGTCGCTGAAGATCAGGAACCCCGAGCCGTAGGACCGGATGCCGCTCAACGCCATGCCGTTGCAGATCGACCCCATGGCGTGCTCGCGGATGCCGAAATGCAGGTTGCGCCCGCCGTAGTTGTCGGCCTCGAAGCTGCCCGCCCCTTGGAACGTCATGTTGGACTTGGTGGAGGGTGCCAAGTCCGCCGCCCCGCCCACTAGCCACGGCACGTGCGGCGCGATGGCGTTCAGCACCTTCTGCGAGCTGTCGCGGCTCGCCAGGCCCTTGGCGTCCGCGGGGAAGACCGGGATGTCCGCATCCCAGCCCTCCGGCAGATGGTGATGGTCCATCATGTCCAGTTCGGCCGCGAGGTCCGGATACTCGGCGCGGTAGCGGGCCAGCATGTCCATCCAGGCAGTGCGCAGGCGGTGGCCGCGTGCGCCCATGCCGGTGGCGAAGTGTTCGCGCACGCCGGGCGGCACCAGGAACTGCGCATCCTCCGGCCAGCCGTAGCTACGCTTGGCGGCGCGGATTTCCTCGTCGCCCAGCGGCTCGCCGTGCGCTTCCCGCGTGCCCTGCTTCTTCGGCGCGCCGTAACCGATGACGCTGCGCACGACGATAAAGGTCGGACGGTCGGTGACGCCCTCCGCGTCCCGCAGCGCCTGCAGGGTCGCGTCCGTGTCGTTCGCGTCGTCCACGTGCAGCACGTGCCAGCCATAGGCGGCGAAGCGGGCCGCCACGTCCTCGCTGAACGCCAGGTTGGTCGCGCCCTCGATGGTGATGAAGTTGCTGTCGTAGATCCACACGAGGTTGGACAGCTTGAGGTGGGCCGCGGTGCTGGCGGCTTCCCCGCTCACGCCCTCCATCATGTCGCCGTCGCCGCACAGCGCGTAGATGCGGTAGTCATACAGCGGGAAGCCCGGCTTGTTGTAGCGGTTGGCGAACCAGCGCTCCGCCATCGCCATGCCGACGCTGTTGGCGCAGCCCTGGCCCAGCGGACCCGTCGTGGTTTCCACGCCCGAGGTGTAGCTGTATTCCGGGTGGCCCGGCGTCACGCTGCTGAGCTGACGGAACTGCTTGATGTCGTCGAGCGACACCGCTTCCGCGTCGGTCGGGCCGTCCTCGTTGATGCGCCTCGTGCCCGACAGGTGCAGCAGCGAGTACAGCAGCATGGAAGCGTGGCCGACCGACAGCACGAAACGGTCGCGGTTGGGCCAGGTCGGGTCCGCGGGGTCGAAGCGCAGCACGTCCTGCCACAGCGTGTAGGCGACGGGCGCCAAGGCCATCGGCGTGCCGGGATGGCCCGACTTCGCCTTCTGCACCGCGTCCATGGACAGGGTGCGGATGGTGTCGACGCAAAGCTTGTCGATGCCGCCTTGCGCTGTCCCGGTTTGTGCGACCTTGTCGCCGTCTGCTGCCATGGGCTGATTTCCTAACGCTGAACTGTGGCGGACGGTCCGCGCCATGGACCGCCGGGGCGCCGATGGTTCCGCTTGCGCGGAGCGGCGGTGGCTTTCATGCCGGGCGGATGCTTGCAGGCCGGATGATGCCCCCTCCGGAACTGAAAATAAAGCTGGCCGCTGACCTCCGGGCAACAGTGGACCAAGTCCGCTTTCCCGGCAACGTGCCCGCCCGGCCTTCAGTTGCGTGTGTCAGTCCGATGAAGCTTCCGGCCGGCCTGTTCCGGCGCCGGGCGGGGGACGAAGGCCGCGCCACGCGCGGCGGCTGGCCCGGAACTTGCAAATCCCGCCGAAACTGCAAAGTTCTTGCCGTGACCGAACCCACCCACGTGATCACCCGGGAAGCGCTGCAGAACGACGCCCTGCGGCGCATGATCGCCGCCGGGGCGCCCGACATGCGCATCCTTTCCGATGCGGAGCGTGCGGCGTCGCTGGCCGCGACCTTGGCCCAGCGCCCGCGGGCGTGCGACGGCGACGGCGTGTGGCTGTTCGCCTACGGCTCCTTGATCTGGAACCCGGCGCTGCATTTCGACGGGCGCTGCCTGGCGCGGGTGCACGGCTGGCACCGCTCGTTCTGCCTTTCGACCAAGGCCGGGCGTGGCACGCCGGAGAACCCCGGCCTGGTGCTCGGCCTCGACCGCGGGGGCGCCTGCGTCGGCGCGGCGTTCCATGTGCCAGAGGACCTGATGGCCGACGAGCTGGCCCTGCTTTGGCGGCGCGAGATGCTGTCCGGCAGCTACCAGCCGCGCTGGGTGCGGGTGCGCGGCGCGGACGGCGTGCCGTTCGGCTATGCCATCGCCTTCACCATCCACCGCGATTGCGAGCAGTATGCCGGCGGCCTGGCGCGGGAGGACGTGGTGCGGCGCCTTGCCTCCGCCTGCGGCGCGCTGGGCAGCTCGGCCGACTACCTGTTCCGCACGCGGGACGGGCTGCGCTCGCTCGGCATCCTCGACCGCGGGATCGAGGACCTGGCGCAACGGGTGGAACGGGCCTCCGCCCCCTCGACGCCGCACCCGGCCGTTGCCATCTAAGAGCGATGTCAACAACCCTCGCCCGCAAGCTCGCCGAAGCGCCGCCCGTCGCCTTCGAGCCGAAGAAGCAGCCCGCGAAGCCCGGCGGCAAGCCGCTCCGCGTGGTGTCCGACTACCAGCCCGCCGGCGACCAGCCGACGGCCATCCGGGAACTGACCGCCGGCATCCATGGGGGCGAGCGCGACCAGGTGCTGCTCGGCGTCACCGGGTCGGGCAAGACGTTCAGCATGGCGAAGGTGATCGAGGCGATCCAACGCCCGACCCTGGTGCTGGCGCCCAACAAGACGCTGGCGGCGCAGCTTTACGCGGAAATGAAGGGCTTCTTCCCCGACAACGCCGTGGAGTACTTCGTCAGCTACTACGACTACTACCAGCCGGAAGCCTACGTCCCCCGCACCGACACGTATATCGAGAAGGACAGCCAGATCAACGAGGCCATCGACCGGATGCGCCACAGCGCCACGCAGGCGCTGCTGGAGCGCAACGACGTGGTGATCGTGGCCTCCGTGTCCTGCATCTACGGCATCGGGTCGGTCGAGACCTATGGGCGCATGATCGTCAAGCTGGAGGTGGGCGGGCGGATCGACCGCGACACCCTGGCCCGCGCCTTGGTCGAATTGCAGTACCGCCGCAACGACGTGGCCTTCGCCCGGGGCAGCTTCCGTTTGCGCGGCGAGACGGTCGACGTGTTCCCCAGCCACCTGGAGGACCGCGCCTGGCGCGTCACCCTGTTCGGCGACGAGGTCGAGAGCCTGCGGGAGTTCGACCCGCTGACCGGCGAACTCACGGGGTCGATGGACCACGTGCACATCTACGCCAACAGCCACTACGTGACCCCGCGCCCGACGCTGGCCCAGGCGGTCAAGGACATCAAGGTCGAGCTGCAAGGGCGCCTCGCGCAGTTCACCGTGGAGGGCAAGCTGCTGGAAGCGGAGCGGCTGCAGCAACGGTGCACCTTCGACATCGAGATGATCGAGACGACAGGAAGCTGCAAGTCGATCGAGAACTATTCCCGCTACCTGTCCGGCCGCCAGCCCGGCGAGCCGCCGCCGACCTTGTTCGAGTACTTGCCGGAAAACGCGCTGCTGATCGTGGACGAGAGCCACGTCACCGTGCCGCAGATCGGCGGCATGTCGCGCGGCGACGCGGCGCGCAAGGGCATCCTGTCCGAGTTCGGCTTCCGCCTGCCGTCCTGCCTCGACAACCGGCCGCTGCGCTTCGAGGAATGGGACAGCTTCCGCCCGCAAACGGTGTTCGTGAGCGCGACGCCGGGTCCGTGGGAGATGGAGCGCACCGGCGGCGCCTTTGCCGAGCAGGTGATCCGCCCCACCGGCCTGATCGACCCGGTGACGGAGGTGCGCCCGGTGGAGCGCCAGGTGGACGACCTGCTGGCCGAGGCCCGGGTGGTGATCGCCCGCGGCAGCCGCATCCTGGTGACCACGCTCACCAAGCGCATGGCGGAGGACCTGACGGAGTACTTGACGGAGAACGGCGTCAAGGTGCGCTACCTCCATTCGGACGTGGATACGCTGGAGCGGATCGAGATCATCCGCGACCTGCGATTGGGCGTGTTCGACGTGCTGGTGGGGATCAACCTGCTGCGCGAAGGGCTGGACATCCCGGAATGCGCGTTGGTGGCGATCCTGGACGCGGACAAGGAAGGGTTCCTGCGCAGCCAGACCTCGCTCACCCAGACCATCGGGCGCGCCGCGCGCAACGTGGACGGCCGGGTGATCCTGTATGCGGACGTGATGACGCGCAGCCTGCGCGCCGCCATCGAGGAAACGGAGCGGCGCCGGGCCAAGCAGCGGGCGTGGAACGAGGCCCACGGCATCACCCCCACCAGCGTGCGCAGCCACATCGGCGAGGCGCTGCAATCGGTGTTCGAGCAGGACTACGTGACCGTTGCCCCGGTGAAGGATGCGGGGGTGACGGAGTTCGTGGGCAAGGACCTGAAGTCCTCGATTGCCGAAATGGAGAAGCGGATGCGCGCCGCGGCGGCTGACCTGGAGTTCGAGACCGCGGCCCGGCTGCGCGACGAGATCCGGCGGCTGGAGGCGCTGGACCTCGGGCTGCCGGCGCCGCCGGCGAGTGCGGCGGCGTTTGGTGGGCGGGGCAAGAAGGACACGACGCCGGAGCCGTTGGGGCCGGGTGGGGGCGGGTATGACCCGGCCAAGCGGAAGGCGGGGCGGCGGCGGGGTCGGTAGGGGACCGGCGCCGTCACGGCTCCGGCGACATGCCATGCTCGCGCCGCCATGCGGCCCGGTTGGCGGGGTTGTCCGGGTCGTAGCGCAGGTCCACCCGCACGCCGCCGAACTCGCGCGTCAGTACGTTGAGGTAGGAGCGGTCGTAAACCGTGACTTGCAGAACGTCCGGCGCTGTCCAAACGAGGCGCGGCCGTCCGTCATCGTGCCCGCCCGTGTCCACCCCGAGCAGAACCGCGGTGCGTGCCGGGTCGCGGGTGGAGACGAGGTTGACTCTTGCAACGATGGACGCACCGCCCAGCCCAACCGGACATATGGACTGGTCCAACACGGCTTCCCAAGCGCCCCCCGGGGAGGGCAGGCGGGCAACGACGGCCTCCTCGCAAGGGGCCACCCCATGCCTGGCGTCCCACATTCCAAGGAAGTAGAACGCCAACGGCAATACGCCCACTCTGGCGATGGCGATGGCGAGCAACGTAAACAGCACGGCGCCCAGTGCGAGCGCCGTAAGACAGATGCGGGGCCATGGCAAGCTCTGCTTTGAGGAACTATGAATCGTCAGATACGACTCTGAAGTACTTCATCATGTCTCCATTCATAACACGTAATTCGTCTGGCCCCTCTCCAGAGACGAGCAGCAAATCCCAGCCTCTGCCTTTGAGGGCAATGGCCTTGTAAACCTGATTGCCTGGATGAAACGTTTGGTTCGGCCCATCCCATTCATGAGCTTCAAACGCGGTTATCGGTCGCAGCAGATCACCAACATTGCAAGCACGTTCGGCATCGCTGAGCGGCGGCAACGGCACAATTTTGTTCATTCTTTCTGACATTAACGCATCTCCTTAGCTAATGGGAAATTTCTCCATCTGGCTTGACGTTCAAGTGGCCTCCTCCCGGCGTTTGAACATCCCAGTGCGACTCACCCACAATCCGGCCGCGAGGTTTCACCCACTCGTTGCCATCAGCATCAAGGTAGCCCTTGTGTTTGCCTCGCGGCAGCGGTTGCGATGATGTCCAACTCGCGGGTGGCACGTATGAATTGCTTCCGCTGGTTGGCAAACCTCTTCCTGTGATGACTGCTCGACGTTTCTCAAGCTCTTCAGGCGTGCCTTTCGGCCGTGCCATGGTCACGATCTGCGGTTTTTGCAGGTTACCTGGCGGGGTCAGAGCCTCGGTATCTGGCATTTGTTGGGCAGGTGGGATGGCAGGAAAGCTCTCGGTTCGCGGCTGTCCTGCAACCGGGTCGGCTGGGAAGCTCTCAACTTGTGGTTTTAGGCGTCAGGGTCAGCGGTAAAGCCCGGCAACGGGCACAGACCAAGCCCGGCGAGGTAGTCACCATCCAACTCGAAGCCCCCGTCTGCGTGCACGCGCCCGAGCGCCTGGCCGTTAGGCGCCAGCACTTGGTCACCCTGCACCTGCAAGCTCCGGGTCAGGGTGCGGCTGCCATCCGCGTTTTGCTGAAAGAAGTTCAGCGTTCCTGTATCACGGTCAAGCCGCCAGCTTGCGCCCGGCACGCCCGGCACCGTGCCGCCGGACTGGTGCGGCGCAGTCTGGTAAAGGCCGAACAAGCTGCTGTCAGCCGGCCCTGGCCCTGGCCCTGGCACGCTGACACGATTTGGCCGTGTGTGCTTGTCCCGTCCGCGGCAGCCGTGCCCGCGTCGCGGTGATAAAAGCGGAGGAAGTCGTCACGCAGCGTCTCAAGGGCGGACAGCGCAATCTGCGTGCTGGTAAGCTGCGCATCCTTCAACATCCACGCACGCTGCCGCTCCCACGCCTCATCGCGCTGGCCCAAACGGTTCAGCGGGTCCGGCCCCTGCCGGCGCGGCTTGGACCACGTGAATGGGATGGTGATAGTATCCATGCCATACGGGAACTGATCGGAGGAAGGGCGTTCAGGCGACAGTTCTACGGGCAGGAAGTCGTCAGACACCAAAGCCTCCTGCGAAAGCGCCAGCCCCGTATCGATTTCCTCCAACAAGGATGTAAGTCCTAATCACGCCCGATCCGGCCATACCGCCCCCTAGCCGCCGCCCTTCGCCCCCGCTAAGCAGCCCCATGCCCGCCGCCATCCCCGCCGCCATCCCCCGCGCCGCCCTCGTCACCGGCGGCGCGCGCCGGCTGGGCGGCGCCATCGTGTCGGCGCTGGCCGACGCCGGGTTCGACGTGGCCATCCATTGCCGCCAGAGCGCCGCAGAGGCGGAGGCGCTGGCCGAGCAAATCCGCGCCCAAGGCCGCCGCGCAACGGTGCTGGAAGCCGACCTCGGCGACGAGGCCGCCGTGCAAAGCCTTCTGCCCGCCGTCACGGCCGCGCTCGGCCCGGTCGGCGTTCTGATCAACAATGCCAGCACATTCGAGCGCGACGAGTGGAACGACGCGACACGCGAAGGCTGGGACGCCCACATGGAACCCAACCTGCGCGCCCCCTTCGTGCTGACCCAGGCCATGGCCCGCGCCCTGCCCGAAGCGGCGAGCGGCGTCGTGGTCAACCTGCTCGACCAGCGTGTCTGGTCGCTGACCCCGCATTTCGTGTCCTACACCGTGTCCAAGGCGGCGCTTTGGGCGCTCACGCAGCAGATGGCGCTGGCGCTGGCGCCGCGCATCCGGGTCAACGCCATCGGACCCGGCCCCGCCCTGCCCAGCCCCCGGCAAACCGCCGAGCAGTTCGCCCGGCAATACGCCTCCGTCCCGCTGCGCCATGGCACCAGCCCGGCGGAGGTGGCCGACGCCGTGCTCGCCATCCTGGCGCTGCCGTCGATGACCGGGCAGATGATCGCGCTGGACGGCGGCCAGCACCTGCAATGGCAGCCGGGCGGCGGGGACATCGCCGAATGATCAGCATCGCAGCACCCGGCATCCGCCACGTCTTCCTGCGCGACATGGTGCTGCAGGCCAGCATCGGCTGGTATCCGCATGAGCACGGCGTCACGCAGCGGGTCCGCATCAACATCGACCTCGGGGTCGAGGACGACGCCGCCTCATCCGACGACTTGAGCCGGGTCGTCAGTTACGAGACCGTGGCCGTTGCGGTCCGGGCCATCGTCGCCGCCGAACACATCAAGCTGGTCGAAACGCTGGCCGAGCGGTTGGCGACGGCCTGCTTGTCGGACCCCCGGGTGCTGCTGGCGCATGTGCAGGTTGAAAAGCTCGACGTGTTCCCGGATGCCGCCGCGGCCGGCATCGCGATCCTCCGCCGCCGCGGTGACGGCCATTCGTGATCCAGGCTGGCATTTGTCCACGCAAGGCCACGCATTCCCAATGATTGCAGGCACATGCGCGACGATGCTGAGGGTGGGAAACATTTTTCCTGAGAACATGAGCAAAAACAACGGCCTGGTATGTTTGCCCAATTTCGCGGCAATCCGGTGCGGCCCCAATGAATCCGCGGGAAAACACCCCTTATCCGCAACCCTTCCACAAACTTATCCACAGGTTTCGGGGATGGAAAATCACCCTGTCCACCCGCGCCGCCTCCGCCGGGGGCACTTGAGGGCGGGGCCTTCGCGCCCCTATTGAACCCCATGCACGACGCCGACCCTTCGCTCGCCTCCTCCATTGCCGCCGTGCCTGGTCCTCCGGTTGCGGCGCCGGGTCCGGGCGACGAGCCGAAAGGCGTCGCGGTGATCGAGCGCGCGTTGCTGACCATGCCGCTCAGCCCCGGCGTGTATCGCATGTTGGATGCCCGGGGCGAGGCGCTCTACGTCGGCAAGGCCAAAGCCCTGCGCAAGCGGGTTTATTCCTACACCCAGCTCGCCCGGCTGAACGAGCGGCTGCGGCGCATGGTGTCGGAAACGGCCTCCATGGAGATCGTGACGACGCACACGGAGGCCGAGGCCCTGCTGCTGGAGGCCAACCTCATCAAGCGGCTGAAGCCCCGGTTCAACATCGTGTTGCGGGACGACAAGAGCTATCCGTGGCTGATGTTGACGGAGGATCACCCGTTCCCACAGATCGTCAAGCACCGCGGCGCCCGCACGCGCAAGGGCAGCTATTACGGGCCGTTCGCGTCCGTATGGTCGGTGAACCAGACGGTGAACGCCATGCAGCGCGTGTTCCTGCTGCGCTCCTGCCAGGACAGCGTGTTCGCCAACCGCAGCCGGCCCTGCTTGCTGCATCAGATCCGCCGCTGCTCCGCCCCCTGCGTCGGCCGGGTCGGCGCGGAGGAGTATGGGCATCTCGTGGACCAGGCCCGTGCCTTCCTGGGCGGCAAGGCCAACACGGTGCAGCAGGAACTGGCGCGCGAGATGGAGGCGGCGGCGGAGCGCCTGGAATACGAGCGCGCGGCGGCGGTCCGCGACCGCATCCGCGGCCTGACCAACGTGCAAAGCACCGCCGTCATCAACCCAGCGAGCCTCAACGACGCCGACGTGATCGCAGGCCACCAAATCGGCGGGCAGACCTGCGTGCAGGTGTTCTTCATCCGTGGCGGGCGCAACAACGGCAACCGGGCGTTCTTCCCGACCCACGCGCGCGACATGGAACTGGACGCCGTGCTCGCCGCCTTCGTCGCGCAGTTCTACGACGACAAGCCCGCGCCCGGCGCCGTGCTGCTGAACCACGCGCTGCCGGAAGGGGAATTGGTGGCGGAGGCGCTGTCGATGCGGGCCGGTCACAAGGTCGCGCTGACGGTGCCGGTCCGCGGCGAGAAGCGCGCCGTGGTGCTCCATGCCGAAACCAACGCGCGGGAAGCGCTGGAACGCAAGCTGGCGGAGAGCGCGGGCCAAGCCAAGCTGCTGGAAGGCGTGGCCGAGCTGTTCGGCCTGCCCGCGACGCCCGGCCGGATCGAGTGCTACGACAACAGCCACATCATGGGGACCAACCCTTATGGCGTGATGGTGGTGGCGGGGCCGGACGGGTTCCAGAAGAACGCCTACCGCAAGTACGGCATCCGCGGCCCCATCGCGCCCGGCGACGACTTCGCGATGATGCGCGAAGTGCTGGAACGCCGGTTCGGCCGCGCGCTCAGGGAGCAGGCGGCCAGCGAGAACGGCGAGGGCGAGGCGCCGGCCCTGCCGGACCTGGTGCTGATCGACGGCGGCGCCGGGCAGCTTTCGGCGGTGCGCGGCATCATGGGGGACCTCGGGATGCACACGGTCCCGCTGGTGGCGATTGCCAAGGGTCCCAACCGCGACGCCGGGCGCGAGTGGTTCCATATGGAGGGCCGCCCGCCCTTCCAACTGCCGCCGCGCGACCCGGTGCTGTACTACCTGCAGCGCGTCCGCGACGAGACGCACCGCTTCGCCATCACCACCCACCGCGCCGGGCGCAGCAAGGCGCTGGTCACCAGCGAGCTGGACGAGGTGCCGGGCGTGGGCAGCGCCCGCAAGCGCGCGTTGCTTAACCGGTTCGGCTCGGCTCGCGGGGTCAAGGCGGCGGGCCTTGCGGACCTGGAAGCGACGCCCGGCATCAACACGGAAACGGCACGGCGCATCTACGCGCATTTCCACCCGGGTGCTGCGCGGGATGCCGGCTGATGAAACAGGACGGGGAGACCGCAGGGTGAACCAGCTTGATCTGAAGGGCCGCACGGCCGTGGTCACCGGCGGCGCGCGGGGCATCGGCCGCGCCATCACGGAACGCATGTTGGCGTCGGGCGCCGCGGTCGCCATCTGGGACCTGGACGCGCCGGCGATGGCGCAGGCCGCGGGCGAGCTGGCGGCGCGGGGCGTGGTCAGCACGCACCCGGTCGAGCTGACGGATCAGGCCGCGGTGCGGGCCGCGGCGGAAGCCACGCTGGCGCGGCACGGCGCCGTCGATGTCCTGGTCAACAACGCCGGCATCACCGGCGGCAACGCGGCCACCTGGGAGCTGCCGGCGGAGGAATGGCGCCGGGTGGTGGAGGTGAACCTCGTTGGGCCGTTCCTCGCGTGCTCGGCCCTGATCCCCGGCATGGTGGCGCGCGGCTACGGGCGGGTGGTCAACATCGCCTCCGTCGCCGGCAAGGAGGGCAACCCCAATGCCTCGCACTACAGCGCCAGCAAGGCGGGGATGATCGCGCTCACCAAGTCGCTGGGCAAGGAACTGGCCGGCAAGGGCGTGATGGTCAACTGCGTGACCCCCGCCGCCGCCAAGACCGACATCTTCAAGCAGATGTCGCCGGCGCAGGTCGACTACATGCTGTCCAAGATCCCCATGGGCCGCTTCGTCGATGTGCAGGAGATCGCCGCCCTGGCCTGCTGGCTCGCGACGGAGGACTGCTCGTTCAGCACCGGCGCCACGTTCGACATCAGCGGCGGGCGCGCGACCTACTGATGCCGGCATGACTCGGCGGCGCGCGGGTCAATTGGTTGGCTGACCCGGGCGGGACGGGCTAAGGTGCGTGGCACATGCTGACCGACCTTCCCAACCTGCTCACCCTGTCCCGCATCGCCGCGATCCCGCTGCTGGTGGCGTTGGTCGCGGTGCGCACGCCGGCGTCGGACTTCCTGGCCTGCGTCGTGTTCTCCGCCGCCGCGATCACCGACTACTTCGATGGCCGGATCGCCCGCGGGCGGCGCCAGATGTCGGACATCGGCCGCATGTTGGACCCGATCGCCGATAAGCTGCTGGTCGGCGCGGCGCTGATGCTGCTGGCGGGGCAGGAGCGGCTGTCGGCCTGGGGCCTTTACCCCGCCATCGTCATCCTGCTGCGCGAAATCCTGGTCAGCGGGCTGCGCGAGTACTTGGCGGGGCTGCGGGTGGGCCTGCCCGTCACCGGCCTCGCCAAATGGAAGACCGGCTTCCAGATGGGCGCGCTCGGCACCCTGCTGGCGGGGGACTCGTCGGCCCGACTGCTGCACCTGCAATTCCTGCCGGTCGCCGGAATCGGGGAGGCGATGCTGTGGGTCGCGGCCGGGCTGACGATCTGGACCGGCTGGGATTACCTCGTGGCGGGGCTGCGGCACGCGACGCATCCGCGGGCGGATGCGCAGGGCGCGCAAGGCCCCTGAATGCGCACAGCTCCCGTGCAAACCGCCTGGGTTTCGCAGAAACCGGGTTCAACCAGCCTTGAGCATCCTCTATTGCACATGCACAACCCCGGCGGCCCAGTGGCCGCCACAGGAGCCTCCACCCACATGCGGCGCATCGTCACGCTTGGCCTTCTTGTTCTCCTGTCCGGCTGCACGGGGTTCGGCACGTTTCTCGACCACACCTTCACCCTGCCGGGCACCAACCCGAACCGCCCGATGGCGGACAGCGAGAACGTGCGCCGCACCTTGGGGCGGGACGTGGACGTGGCGCCGCTGACGCCGGAGCCGGGCAACGTCTGGCCCGGCCCGCCCCCGCCCCAGCCGACGCTCACGGATGTGCAGCAGCAACCGGGGGCGGGCGAGGACACGACGGTGCCGGGCGCCCAGCCGGGCCTGCCGGCCGGACGCCAGCCGCGGCCCGCGAGACGGGGCAGCTCGACGCCGCCGGGTTCGGTCGAGCCGGGCCTGCCGCCCGCGCCCGGGGCCAGCGTCTTGCCGCCGGCGCCCTCCTCGCCCGCGCCCGGCGGGCCGGGGCGGACCGGCCAGACCGTGATCACGCCGCAAGGCCCGGCGGTGGACACCGGCGGCACCAGCGGCTACCGCTCGCTCACGACGCCGCAAGGGCCGGGGGCGATCATGGTGCCGAACGGCAACGGCACCAGCACCATCATCAACCCGAACGGCACCATCCAGACCGTGCCGACGCCGCGCTGATGGCCCGCGTCCTTTACTTCGCCTCCCTGCGCGAACGGATGGGCCGCACGGAGGAGGCGCTGACGCTGCCGCCGGGCGTCGCGACCGTGGGCGGGCTGGTCGCGTTCCTGCGGGGGCGCGACGACGCCGGGGCGCAGGCCTTTGCCCACCCCGCCGCCGTGCGCGCCGCGGTCAACCAGGAGTTCGCGGCGCCCGGCAGCCCCGTGCAGGACGCGGACGAGGTTGCGTTCTTCCCGCCGGTAACGGGCGGCTGATGCCCGACGTCCGCGTCCAGGCGGAGGCCTTCGACCCCGGCGCGGAGATGGCGGCGCTGCTGGCCGGGCGGACGGATGTGGGCGGCGTGGGCTGCTTCGTCGGCCTGGTGCGGGACAGCGCGGGCGGCCGGCCGATCCGCAGCATGACCCTGGAGCACTACCCCGGCATGACCGAGCGCGCGCTCGCCGCCATCGTGGCGGAAGCCGAGTCGCGATGGACGTTGCAAGGCTGCACGGTGATCCATCGCTACGGGCGGCTGCTGCCGGGGGAGCCGATTGTGCTGGTGCTGACCGCCAGCCCGCACCGGCAGGCGGCGCTCGACGCGACGGCGTTCCTGATCGACTGGTTGAAGACGCGGGCGCCGTTCTGGAAGCAGGAGGAACTGGCCGACGGCGGCGCGCACTGGGTGGAGGCCCGCGCGGCGGACGACGCGGCGGCGGCCCGCTGGGAGGCCAGGGCTGGCTAGGCTAGGCGGGGCGCGAACGCTCTGCTCGCGCCCCGTCCAATGGCGTTAGGCGATGGCGCCGTTCAAGCCGGCCGGGAAGAACAGGCCGGAACTGGCGTCAGGCGCGCCATACACGATGTTGAGCACCTGCCGCGTCGTGCGGGAGAACACGAGGCTGTTGCTGTCGGTCGGCACGACGTTGGCAACGCCGTCGACCAGGATGCCCTGGTCGTCGGCCGCGCCGGACAGGGCGGCGCGCAGGTCCGAAATCTTCTGCACCTCCGCCGTGAAGCCGCGCTGCAGCAGCAGGACCCGGCTTTCGGAAGCATGGTAAGCTTCGACCGCCAGGATGCCGGCCGCGGCCGACAGCACGGCCTTGTTGTTCACCAACGGCGCCGCGCCGGCATAGGCGGTGACGCCGACATCCTCGAAAATGAACGCGCCGAGCAGGAAGTCGTTTTCGCTGGCAAACGGGTCGAAGCCGTCGCCGAGGCCGGCGGCTTTGGCCAGCGTGTTGAAGCTCTCGGTCAGGTCGATGGCCGGCTCCGCCACCGCCTTGTCGGCGAGGACGCTACGGATGAAGCGGACGTGGTTCTGCTCGTCGTGCGCGATCTCTTGGGCGTATTGCTGGACGAGGGGGGTGTCGAAGCTGACGGCGCGCCCGCCGGTGACGCCGCCCTGAACTCCGAGGCCGTAGGTGTCCGAGTCGGCAAGGCCCGTGCCGTAGATAGCACGGAGGTAGAACTCGGCCTCCAAGTACTCCAGGTTGAGTGCGAAGTTCAGCACGGCGGTGGCGTTGTTGCCCAAGGCAAAGGCCGGCGTGCTCGTGGCGGCTACGCCCGCGACGGCCATGGAGCCGAGGGCCAGCGCCCCGAAGCTGGTGCCGCGCAGCAGGCCACGCCGCTCCAGTCCCGCTGCGGGTGCGGCCGTATCGTTCGGTCGGTTGTCGGACATCGAGGTTTCCTATGGATTGGCCGCACGGTTATCGTGCCAGCATAGGTTTACGGGCCGGCGCCCAGGTCGGATGCGCAATATTTGGAAGAGTCTCGTTCAATGCGAACCGGCAGGCTGACCGCGCGGTTCAGGCACCAAAGTGCCGCCGTGAGCCGCCAGCGCGCCCGGTGGGCAGGCGCCTTTGCCGTGAGCTGTGGCGCCCTGCTCCTCCTGTGGCCTGCCCTGCGCAACGGCTACCCCCTGGTGTTCAGCGACACCGGCCCGCTGCTGGAAATGGGGCTGGAGCCGAGCATCGGCTGGGACAAGCCGTGGATCTACGGGCCGTTCCTGGCGCTGTCCTTGGGCGTGACGCTGTGGCTACCGCTTGCGGCGCAGGCTTTGCTGGTGTCCTCCGTGCTTTGGCTGACGCAGAAGGTGCTGGGCGGGGCGCGGGCTTGGCTGCACCTCGCGCTCTGCGCCGTGCTCGCGGTTGGCAGCGCCGCGCCGTGGTTCACTGCCCTGTTGATGCCCGATGCCTTCACGCCCGTCGCCGTGCTGTGCCTATACATCCTGGCATTCGGCGGGGAGCGGCTGTCCCGGGCCGAGCTTGCCTTCGTCGTGGTCGTCGGGTCGGTCGCGGTCGCGTCGCATTTGGCGCACCTGATCCTCGCGGCTGGCTGCATTGCGGTGCTCGCGCTGCTGCGCTGGCCCCGCAACTGGCGCTCGCTATGGCGCCTGAACTGGCGTCCGGCCGTGCCGCTGGCCGCGGCGCTCGCGGCCCTGTTGCTGACCAACGCGGTCGGCAACCGGATGCTGGGCATCTCGCCCTACGGCTCGGTGTTCGCGCTGGCCCGGCTGGTGGGCGACGGGCCAGGCCGGGCCTATCTCGACCGCGCCTGCCCCGATCCCGGGCTACGCCTTTGCGCCTGGCAAGGCCGTTTGTCCGCCGACAGCGACGAGTTCCTTTGGCACCCGCAAGGGCCGCTCTGGGCAAACGGCTTCGGCCCCACCCGCTTCGCGCCGGAGGCGGCGCGGCTGGTGCCGGCCATCATCGCCGCTTACCCGCTCGACACGCTGCGGGCGGCGGCGGCGAACACGCTGCGCCAGCTCCTTCGGGTGCAGGTCGGCGACACGCTGGTCCCGGACCACCTGGACATCGCCGTGCTGCCGCGCCTGCGCCCGTATCTTCCCGAAGCCGAGATCGCCCGATACCAAGCCGCCCTGCAGCCGCGCGGCCTGCTGCGGGATGCGGCGGCGCCGTTCCGCGCCGTGCACGCCGCCCTGCTCGCCGTTGGCGCCGCCGGCACCGTGGCGGTGGCGCTGCGCTGCTGGCAGACCCGGCGGCGCGCGCTGGCCGGGCTGGCAGCGGTGGTGCTGACGGCCCTCCTGGCCAACGCCTTCAGCACCGGCGCGCTGTCAGGCCCGCACGACCGCTACCAAGCGCGCCTGGCCTGGCTGGTGCTGCTGGCGCCGCTGGCCTACGCCGCGCGGCTGGACACCTCGGCCGGGGTCATCCGCACGAGGCCGTCATACTCGCGCAGCAGCGTTTCCGTGACCGGCCCCGGCGTATAAACCTGCCCGGCGATCTCCCGCACCGGCGTGACCTCCGCCGCGGTGCCGGACAGGAACACCTCGGTGGCCCGCGGCAGCTCTTCCAGCTCGATGGCCCGCTCGACCACCTTCATCTGGTTCCGCCGGGCGATGGACATCACCGTGCGCCGGGTGATGCCGTCCAGGAAGCAATCGGGCGTCGGGGTGTGGATTTCCCCGTCCATGACGAAGAAGATGTTGGCGCCCGTCGCCTCCGACACCCGGCCACGCCAGTCGAGCACCAGGGCATCATCGAAGCCCGCCGCCTCCGCCGCGTGCTTGGACAGCGTGCCGATCATATACAGCCCGGCGGCCTTGCTGGCGGTCGGCGCGGTTTCCGGGTGCGGGCGCTTCCAGGGCGCCATGCCGAGCCGCACGCCCTTCATGCGGTCCGCGCCGAACAGGTTCGGCCAGGCCCAGCAGGCGATGGCCAAGTGGATCGTGGTCTGCTGGGCGGACACGGACAGTTGCTCCGCACCGCGCCAGGCAATCGGTCGGACATAAGCGTCGATCAGGTTGTTCGCCGCCACCACCTCGCGGCAGGCGGCGTCGATCTGCTCCGCCGACCAGGGGATGTCGAAGCCCAAAATGCGTCCGGAGGCGATCAGCCGCTCCGTGTGCTCGCGCAGCTTGAAAATGTTGCCGGAATAGGCCCGTTCACCTTCAAACACGCCGCTGGCATAATGCAGGCCATGCGACAACACGTGCAGCTTCGCATCGCGCCAGGGCACCATCGCCCCGTCCATCCAGATCAGCCCATCGCGGTCATCGAATGGAACGAGCGCCATGTCCAGGCTCCACGGTAATATTGTTGCTTCAACGGGGCCAACGGTATAATGCAGGGCTGGGTAAGTCAACAAACCTGTCGTATGCCTTAAGGAATGCCTGCCATGTCCGAGACGCGATCTGCCGTGAGCAGCGGCCTTGATCCCCGCGGCCCCGCCGGATCGCTGCTGTTCCTGCGCGAGGAGCAGATGCGCCTGGCGCAGGACATGCTGTTCTTCGCCTACCGCGACTTCACCGGCGCGGCCGACATGATCCTCGACGAGCTTGGCCTGGGCCGCGCCCACCACCGCGCGCTGCACTTCATCGGGCGCACCCCCGGCATGACGGTCGGCGACCTGCTGGCGATCCTGCGCATCACCAAGCAAAGCCTCGCCCGCGTGCTGACCGCGCTGGTGGAGCAGGGCTATGTCTTGCAACTGCCCGGCCGCAACGACCGGCGGCAGCGGCTGCTGAGCCTCACGGACGCCGGACAAGCGCTGGAGCGCCGCTTGTTCGAGCGCCAGCGCGAGCGCCTGGCCGTCGCCTACCGCGAGGCTGGCGGCCCGGCGGTGGAGGGCTTCCGCCGGGTCATGCGCGGCGTGATGGAGCCGGCCGCCCGCACCTACATCGACCAGGCCGAAGCCGCCGTCCGGCCCGGCGGCGCCCGGATCGTCCCCAGGATCGGCTCCAAGGTCGGCCCGTGACGGAAGCGCATGTCCTTGTTGTCGATGACGACGCGCGGCTGCGCGCCCTGCTGTCGCGCTACCTGGCCGAGCAGGGCTTCCGCGTGACCACCGCCGGCCACGCCGCCGACGCGCGGGAGCAGATGCGGTCCATGCAGCCGGACGCGCTGGTGCTGGACGTGATGATGCCGGGGGAGAACGGCTTGTCGCTCACCAACAGCCTGCGTGCCGGGCGCGCCGGGCTGCCGATCCTGCTGCTGACGGCCCGCGGCGCGCCGGAGGACCGGATCGCCGGGTTCGAGGCCGGGGCGGACGACTACCTCGGCAAGCCGTTCGAGCCTTACGAGCTGGTGCTGCGGCTGCGCGCGATGCTGCGCCGGGTGGTTCCGCCCGCCCCGGCCGAGCCGGTGCCGCTCGGCCGCCTGGTATTCGACACCGAGCGGGCCGAGCTGCGCGGCCCCGAGGGCGTGGTGCACCTGACCGGCGGCGAGGCGGCGCTGCTGCAGGCGCTCGCCCGCAAGCCCGGCGAGGTGCTGTCCCGCGATTGGATCGTCGAAACCCTCGGCATGGACGAGACCGGCGAGCGCGCCATCGACGTGCAGGTCACTCGCCTGCGCCGCAAGATCGAGGCGGACCCGCGGGAGCCGCGCTTCCTGCATACGGTGCGTGGCCGCGGCTACGTGCTGAAGCCCGGCGTTTGAGGCCCCGCGTGATCGACGCCCTGTTCCGGCCCATCAAGACCCTGCTGCCCCGCGGCCTGCTCGGCCGCAGCCTGCTGATCGTGCTGGTGCCCCTCGTGGTGCTGCAGGGGGTGGCGTTCACCTTCTTCTACGGCAGCCACCTCGACATCATCTCCCGCCGCCTGTCCGGCAGCATCGCCGGCGAGATCGCGCAGACCATCGAGCTGCTGGACCGTTACCGCGGCCCGGAGAACGAAGCCTGGATTCTAGCCGCTGCCCGACAGCAATACGAGTTTCCGGTGCGGCTGGTGCACAACGCCGTCCTGCCGCCCCACACCCACGTGAACATGCTGGGTCCGATGGACGACGACCTCGCCGCCGCCATCGAGCAAAAGGTCCGGCGGCCCTTCACCATGGACTGGACGACCGACAGCCGCGACGTGCTGGTCCGCGTGCAGTTGCCCGGCGCGGTGCTGGAAATCGAAGCGCCGCGCAAACGCCTGTATGCCACCACCATCTACCTGTTCGTGCTGTGGGTGGTCGGCTCGGCGCTGCTGCTGTTCGCGGTGGCGGCGATGTTCCTGCGCATCCAGGTCCGCGCCATCCGCCGCTTGGCCGAGGCGGCGGAAGCGTTCGGCATGGGGCGGGACCGCGGCCCCATCAAGCCGGAGGGCGCGACCGAGGTCCGGCAGGTCGCCGCGGCGTTCAACCGTATGCAGGAGCGCATCATGCGCTTCCTGTCGCAGCGCACCGAGATGCTGGCCGGCGTGTCGCACGACCTGCGCACGCCCTTGACCCGGCTCCGCCTGGCGCTCGCGGTGCTGCCGCCGCACCCGGACCTGCAGCAGGACGTGGCCGACATGACCGCGGACGTGGAGGAGATGGAGCGGATGGTCGGCGGCTACCTCGCCTTTGCCCGCGGCGAGGGCAGCGAGCAGGCGCAGCCGGTGGACCTGACCGCGCTGCTGGAGGACGTAGCCAGCGCCGCCCGCCGGGCAGGCGCCCAGGTGGAGCTGGACGGTCCCAAGGAACTGACGCTTAACCTACGGCCCGACGCCGCCCGCCGCGCCGTGACCAACCTGGTCGATAACGCCCGCCGCCACGCGCAACAGGTCCGGCTGTCGGTCGAGCCGCAAGAGCGCGGCGTGCAGGTCATCGTGGACGACGACGGCCCCGGCATCGCGCCGGAGCGTCGGGAAAGCGTGTTCCGGCCGTTTGAAAGCGGCGCGCTGGGCGGCACCGGGCTGGGCCTGACCATCGCCCGGGACATCGTGCGGGCGCATGGCGGCGACATCGTGCTCGGAGACAGCCCGTTGGGCGGCCTTCGGGCGCGGATGCGGCTGCCGATCTGATGCCTGCTCCCGGCTGCGCCCAGAGTCGGGCCGATGTCAGGCTGACGCTTTGCCGCTCTCCGCCAGCATCTTGACCTCGTCCATCGCCTCGGTGAACCGCTGGTGCAGCATGTTGAGCGCCTCGCCGTTGGAGCGTTGGATCAGGTCGGCCAGTTCCTTCACGTTGGCGACCGCGCGCTCATAGGACTGCTTCATCTTCTCGGTCTGCTTCGCCGCCTTGGCCTGCGGGCTTTCGGCTGCCGCCAGGTCGCGCATCGCGTCCGACACTTCCTGCATGGTTTCCTGCATGATCTCCATGTGGCGGCGGGCGACGGTTTGGGCGCCTTCCAGGGCGACCTTGTTGGCCGCGGTCAGCACCTCGAGGTTCTTGCGATGCAGCGACAAGAAGCTGTCCATGTCGGGCATTCCCGGCACCGACGGCATCTTCATGTCGCTGAACATGCGGGAGTACTCGGCCATCTTGGCCATGCCGGTCTCAATGGCGCTCCGACCCATCTGGGTTGCGTTCTCGGCGGCTTTGGCGGTGGCGTTCTGCATACGGGTGGCCGGGTCGTCACTCATCGTGGTTCCTCCTGTTTGAACAGAACGCTAACACGGCGCGCGGCGGGCGCATACCGTACCTACAAAGGCGGCACGTCGGGCTTGGGCGGCGGCGGGTCGGCCTCGGGCGGCGTTTCGGGGGCGCTCCCGTCCTCCACGAGGCCTGCATCGGCGAACACCGCCGCGGCCTCCTCCGCCGGGGACGTGGAGCGGCCCGGGAGCATGTTCTCAGCCTGGATCGCACGGTCCAGGCCGCGATCCACCGCCGCCATGGTCGCCGACAGGTCAGGGCTTTCGTCGTTCTCCCAAGCGCGCAGGGCATAAAGCCACAACGCCAGCAGCCCATGCACCCGCAAGCCGCCGACAATGCCGTTGGAGGGGATGCCCGCGCCGTCCAGCAGCCACTTCATGCTGCGCAACGTGGCGCTGTACAGGAGAAAGGAGGTCGCCGGGTCGGTCCGCAGGGCGCGCAGCAGTTGCAGGACGCCGGCCCGGTTCTGCTGCAGCGCGTCGAACCGCGACATCACCATGTCGAACAAACGTTCCCGCGGGCTTGGCTCGTTCGACCCGGCGGTCAAGGCGGCTTGGTCGGCCAGGATGCCGAACCGCAGCAGCACCGCGCCGCGGCCCGGGAAGCGGGCGCGCACGCGGTCGAGCGGCAGGTCGGCGTCGCGCGCTGCCTCCGCAATGTTCACGTCGGCCCAGCCGCGCAGGGCGGCTTGGCTGAACACGGCGGCAACGAGGGCTTGATCGAGCTGCTTGTCTTCCATGCCCGTCAGATGGGCCGCAAAACAAAGCCTGTCGAGGGGCGCTGTGGCGAACTCAGGCCGTGACCCGGGACACTCACGCAGCGAGTTCCCGGGATCGCCGGGTGGCGGCGTCGATTGCGCGGGACACGAGGGCGGGCCAGGCCGCGTCCGCCATGAGCACTGCGAGCGCCCGTTCGGTGGTGCCCGCCGGGCTGGTGACGGCGACGCGCAGGGCGGAAGCATCCTCGGCGCTGGCGGCGAGCAGCGCGCCGGAGCCGGCGACCGTGACGCGCGCCAGTTGCCGGGCCAGCGCCGGCGGGATGCCCTGTTCCACGGCCGCCCGTTCCAGCAGTTCCGCCAGCAGGAAAACGTAGGCGGGACCGCCGCCGGACACCGCGGTGACGGGGTCGATCAAGCGTTCGTCATCGACCCAGGCGACCTCCCCCACGGAGGCCAGCAAGCCATCGCACAACGCTTTCTGGGCGGGCGAAACGCCGGGGCCGGGGCAGGCGACGGTGATGCCCTGCCGGATCGCCGCCGGGGTGTTCGGCATGGCGCGCACGACCGGCGCCCCGGCGCCCAGCATTGCTTGCAGCCCGGCGATGGTGCGGCCCGCCATGATGGACAGCACTACCGCCCCATCCCCGGCCAGCCGCGCAACGCCGGGCAGCGCCGCATCGGCCTGCTGCGGCTTCACCGCAAGGATCACCGCGGCCGGAGCGAAGCCAAGCGGCAAGTCGCCGGGGGTGGGAACGACCTCCACCCCATTGCCGGCCAGGGCGACCGCGGCCGGGGCGGGGTCGATCACGAAGGACGGCAAGAGGCCGCGCTCGCGCCAGCCGGCCAGCATGGCGCCGCCCATCCTGCCGCCGCCGAGCAGCAGGAGGGGCGGCAGCGCCTCCGTCACGCTTCCCCCACGCACTCCAGCATGGCGGCCTGCATCGCTTCCGCCGGGGTCTTGCCGCCCCACAGCACGAACTGGAACGCGGGGTAGAAGCGTTCGCACTCGGTGATGGCGATATCGACCATATCCTCCAGGCTTTCGGCGCTGGCGACCGACGCGCCGCGCAGCAGGACGCTGTGACGGAACAGCGGCATCCCGTCGTCGGCATCCATGCCGAAGTGGCCGATCCAAAGCTTCTCGTTGGCCAGCGCCAGCAGCTCGTAAAGCGCCGCGCGCTGCTTTTCCGGCACCTTCAAGTCGAAGGCGCAGTTGAAGTGCATCGCGCTGATTTCCCGCGACCAGCTAAAATACAGGCCGTAGTCGCACCACTTGCCCGGCGCCTCGGCGGCCATTTCCGAGTCGTTGCGGCGGTCGAATGCCCAGTCATTGGCGGCGATCACCTGCTCGATGACATCGAGCGGGTTGGCCGCGGTTTCGGCGGCATAGGTATTCAGGGCTGACATGCGGGGTCTCCCCAGTTGAAGGCGGGCCGGGCCAACGCGCGAACCGGTCGCCCCACGGATGGTATAGGGGGCGCGGACTCGCGCCAAGGGCTAGTTGATCCAACCCGGGATATGGGCGGTGACCGTGGTACGGCGGCTCAGGCCACGCTGTCCGGTGAGGGCGGCGGCACGGTCGAACCCGGCGCCTTGGACCCCGGCGGCATCGCGCCCGGCGCCACCGCGGACGCTCCGGCCTCCGTCGGGCCGGCGTTCGGCTGGGAATGGGCCGGCGGCATGACCGAACCCGGCGCGCTTGAGCCAGGCGGCATCGTGCCCGGCGCCACCTCGGACGCGCCGCCCTGCGGCGTTGCGGCGGCTGGCTGGCTGGCGACCGCGCCGCCCGGTCCCGCGCCTTCAAGCGTGGACAGCCGGGCTTCCAGCGCCGCCAAGCGGGCTTCGGCCGCTTCCTGCCCGGCGCGGGCGTTGGCGGCCATCTCCCCCACCGCGTCCAGGTCCTCCCGCCGCACCAGGTCCAGCTTGCGGATCGCCTCATCCACGCGGGCGCGCACCATGCTTTCCGCTTCTTCCCGGATGCCGGCCAAGGCGGAGAACGCGCCGCCAGCCACGCCGGCCAGGTCGTCGAAGAACTTCGGTCGTTCGGTCATGGCGCTCCACCTCCGTTGCTTGGCGAAACGCCCCGCGTTTGCGCCGAGACGATACATGCACAGGCGGGGGGGCTATGTCAGCCCGTTCTGGATGCCTATAACGCTCGGCGATGATCCTTGTAACCGGCGGCGCCGGCTTTATTGGCTCCAACCTGCACACGGCCCTGGCGCGGCGCGGTGCGGAGGCCGTGGTGGTTGACCGGCTCGGCGGCGACGGCAAGTGGCGCAACCTCCTCAGCCACCCACCGGCCCAGATCATCCGGCCCGACGCGCTGGATGCGTTCCTGGCGACTCGGCCGCCTGTCGAGATGGTGTTCCACCTTGGCGCCATCAGCGAAACGACGGCGACCGACGGCGACCTGACGTGGGACACCAACGTTTCGTTGTCCTGTCGGCTTTGGCAATGGTGCGCCGCGAACGGCGCCCGATTGGTTTACGCATCGTCCGCCAGCACTTACGGCGACGGCGCGGCCGGCTTTGACGACGACCCGGCGCTGCTCCGCGCCCTCCGCCCGCTCAACCTGTACGGCTGGACCAAGCACGCCTTCGACCTGCGCGTGGCGGCGGCGCTGGCGGCGGGGGAGGCCGCGCCGCCGCAATGGGCCGGGCTGAAGTTCTTCAACGTGTATGGCCCGAACGAGTATCACAAAGACCGCATGATCTCGGTGGTGAAGGTGAAGCACGACGAGGTTTCGGCCGGGCAGCCGGCCCGCTTGTTCCGCTCGGACCGGGCAGGGCTGGCGGACGGGGCGCAGCGGCGGGACTTCATCTGGGTGGGCGACGTGGTTGACGTGATGCTGTGGCTGCTGGACCGGCCGGCGGTGAGCGGGCTGTTCAACCTCGGCACCGGGACGGCGCGCAGCTATCTCGACCTGGCCCATGCCGTGTGCGACGCGGCGGGGCGGCCCCGGGCCGTGGAGTTCATCGACATGCCCGCCGCGCTGCACGGCCAGTACCAGTCCTTTACCGAGGCCCGCATGGACCGCCTGCGCGCCGCCGGCTACGCGGGTCAGTTCACCCCGTTGGAGGAGGGCGTGCGCCGCTACGTGCAGGAGTATCTGCAAGCGCCGGAGCGTTACGCATGATCCCCGTCCTGATGTTTCCCGGCTTCGACCCGGTGCTGATCCAGGTCGGGCCGCTGGCCATCCGCTGGTATGCGCTGGCCTATATCAGCAGCTTGGTGCTGGGCTGGCGGATCATGCGCCGTTTGGTGCGGCTGTCGCCGCCGGTGGCGACGGAGGAACAGACCGACGACTTCCTGACCTGGGCCACGCTCGGCGTCGTACTCGGCGGGCGGCTCGGCTACGTGCTGTTCTACCAGCCTTGGCATTACCTGCAGAACCCGCTCGGCGCGCTTGCCGTCTGGCAAGGGGGCATGAGCTTCCATGGCGGCGCGCTGGGCGTCGCGGTGGCCGTGGTGGTGTATTGCCGGCGTCACCGCATCCCGATGCTGGGGTTCGCCGACCGGCTCGCCGTGGTGGTGCCCATTGGGCTGGGGCTGGGCCGCATCGCCAACTTCATCAACGGCGAGCTATGGGGTCGGGTCGCGCCGGATTGGCTGCCCTGGGCGATGGTGTTCCCGGTCGCCGGGCCGGAGCCGCGGCATCCCAGCCAGCTTTACCAGGCGTCGATGGAGGGCGTGGCCCTGCTGCTCCTGCTGGCGCTGCTGTGCCGCAGCCCAGCGGTGCGCGCCCGGTTCGGCACGCTGACCGGCGTGTTCCTCGTCGGCTACGGGATGGGGCGCGTCATCGGCGAGTTCTTCCGCCAGCCCGACGCCTTTCTCGGGTTCCTGTTCGCCGGCGCGACGATGGGGCAACTGCTGTCCTTGCCGATGATCGGGGCCGGCGCTTGGCTGATCGCCCGCGCCCAGCCCCGGGCGGCGGGGCTGATGCAGCGCGGCTGAGGTGGAACGCTTGGACGCCCTCATGGCCCGCGCCAACGCCGCCTACTACGCGGAACGCGACCCGTATGCCGACTTCACCACCTCGCCGGAGATCACCCAGGTGTTCGGCGAAGTGCTGGGGCTTTGGGCGGCCGTCACCTGGGACGCGATGGGCCAGCCCGACCCCGTGCTCCTGGCCGAATGCGGCCCCGGCCGCGGCACGCTGATGGCCGATGCGCTGCGTGCCATAAGCGGCGTGGCGGCACCCTTCCGGGCGGCGCTGCGGGTGCATCTGGTCGAAACGTCGCCCCGGCTGCGTGCCCAGCAGGCGGCACGGGTACCGGACGCCGCGTGGCACGACGCGCTGGCGGACCTGCCGCCGGGGCCGCTGATCCTGCTGGCCAACGAGTTCCTGGACGCCCTGCCGATCCGCCAGTTCGTCCGCCGCGGCGGCGGCTGGGCCGAACGGTTCGTGGATGGCGGCGCGTTCGTGGAGCAGCCCGCGGCGGCGCCGGGTTTGGATGCCGCCCATGCCGAAGAGGGCGCTGTCATCGAGGTGTGCGAGCCGGCCCGCGCGGTGGCCGAACACGTCGCGCGTCGGGTGGCCCGCGACGGCGGGGCGGCGCTGTTCCTGGACTACGGCCCGGCCGAAAGCGCCCCGGGCGACAGCCTGCAAGCCTTGCGCGACGGCCGCCCGGCCAGCCCGCTCGATGAACCCGGCACCGCCGACCTCACCGCGCACGTCGATTTCGCGGCGCTTGCCCGGGTGGCACGGGCTGCTAAGGCGGCGGTGCACGGGCCGGTGCCGCAGGGCATGTTCTTGACCCGGCTCGGCCTGTTCCAGCGCACTGGCCGCCTGGCGCGTACGCAGCCGCCGGGGCGTGCCGCGGCGCTGGTGCAGGCGGCGCAGCGCCTGGCCGAGCCAGACCGCATGGGCCGGCTGTTCAAGGCGATGGCGGTCTGCCATCCCGCCCTGCCCTGCCCCGCCGGGTTCGAGCCGTGACGCCCGATGCGCTGCGCAGCGCCGCCCTGTCCTGTTCGCACGGCTTCTTCACCCGGCGCGGCGGGGTGAGCGCCGGGCCGTATGCCAGCCTGAACTGCAGCCTGTCCGGCGGGGACGCGCCGGAGGCGGTGCGGGAGAACCGGGCGCGGGCGGCGCAGCTTCTCGGCGCCGAGCCGGCAAGCCTGGTCGGGCTGACCCAGGTGCACGGCATCGACGTGGCGACCGTGGACGCGCCGTGGACGCCGGGCGCCGGGCCGCGGGCGGACGCGATGGTGACGAACCGGCCCGGCGTGGCGCTCGGCATCATCACCGCCGATTGCGCGCCCGTTTTGCTGGAGGACCGCCGGGCCGGGGTGGTCGGCGCGGTTCATGCGGGCTGGCGCGGCGCGGTTGCCGGCGTGCTGGAAGCGGCGGTCGCCGCCATGGTCCGGCTTGGCGCCCGGCCGGCCTCGGTCGCCGCGGCCATCGGCCCCTGCATCCGGCAGCCGTCCTACGAGGTCGGCCCGGACCTGCGCGATGCCGTGCTGGCGCATGACGGCGGCAACAGCCGCTTCTTCGCGGCGGGGGGGCGCCCGGACCGTTGGCTGTTCGACCTTTCCGGGTTCTGCCGGATGCGCCTGGGCGGGGTTGGCCAGGTGGACGTGATCGACGCGGATACCCTGGCGGACCCCGAACGGTTCTTCAGCCATCGCCGCCGCACCCTTGCTGGCGGCGGGCCGATTGGGCACCAGATCTCCGCGATCATGCTATAGGGCGCGCGTGCATCCTTACTTCCTGCTATTCATCCTGATGTTCGTCGCCATCGGCCTGGTGAGCTGTGTACTCTAGGGTCTGCCTCGCCGCGTTGCTGGCGCTGGCCGGGTGCGGGGACCTGCCGCAGCCCTTCCTGGGCCGCCCGGGCGCCACGGCGGAACGCTTGGCGCAGCCGCCGCCGTCCCGGCTCGCGGTGCTGACGCCCGAGCAGTCGCTGCTGCCGGACGCCGGCGCCAATGCCTGGGCGGGCGCCGTCGCCGACGCGCTGCGGACGGAGGAGGTGCCCGCCACCACCGACAGCACGCGCGGGCGCAGCGATTGGCGCCTCGTGCTGTCGGCCGAGGTGCGCGGCGCCGAGGTGGTGCCGAGCTACGCCGTGCAGAACCCCTCCGGCGAGCCGCAAGGCGTGTCGGAGGGCGCGCCGGTCTCGGCAGCCGCCTGGGCCGGCGGCGACCCGGCGGTGCTCAAGACGGCGGCAGCGCAGGCGGCGCCGGGCATCGCCTCCCTGCTTGGCCGAATCGAGGCCGCGCGCCGGCAGAGCGACCCGAACAGCCTGCTGAACCGCCCGGCCCGCATCTTTCTTTCCGGCGTGACCGGCGCGCCCGGCGACGGCAACAGCAGCCTGCCGGCGCAGATACGCGCCAAACTCGGCGCCATGGGCCTGGTGGTCCAGGACGCGGCGGGCGGCGCCGATTTCAGCCTGGCCGGCCAGGTGCAGACCGCGCCCGGCGCCAAGGGCACGATGCGGATCGAGCTGCAGTGGATCGTGTCGGACAGCCGGGGCGAGGAGCGCGGCCGGATTGTGCAGCTCAACGAGGTGCCGCCGGGCACGCTGGACAGCTATTGGGGCGATGTCGCCGTCGTGGTGGCGAACGAGGCCGCGGGCGGCGTGCGCGATGTCGTGCTGAACGCGAGCGGGGCGCGGGCGGCCCAATCGGCCACACCCCCGTCGTGACAGCTTGCATGGGGGTTGCTAAACCCATGCGGCTTGCTGTCTGCCCCATTTCCGGGACGTTCGCCCCATGAAGATCCTCGCCTGCAACAGCAACCGGCCGCTGGCCGAGGCCGTGGCCGCCGCGTTGCACCTGAAGCTGGCGAATGCCTCGGTGCGACGGTTCGCCGATCTGGAGATCTTCGTCGAGGTCCACGAAAACGTGCGCGGGGAAGACGTGTTCGTGATCCAAAGCACGTCCTACCCGGCGAACGACCACATGATGGAGTTGCTGATCACCTGCGACGCGCTGCGGCGGTCCTCCGCCCGGCGCATCACCGCGGTCATTCCGTATTTCGGCTATGCCCGGCAGGACCGCAAGGCCGGGCCGCGCACGCCCATCAGCGCCAAGCTGGTGGCGAACCTGATTACGCAGGCCGGCGCCAACCGGGTGCTGACGCTGGACCTGCACGCCGGGCAAATCCAGGGATTTTTCGACATCCCGGTCGATAACCTTTACGCCGCGCCGATGTTCGCCCGCGACATTCGCAGCCACTTCGCCGGGCGCGACATCATGATCGTGTCGCCGGACGTGGGCGGCGTGGTGCGGGCGCGCGAAATCTCCACCCGGCTCAACTGCGATCTCGCGATCATCGACAAGCGGCGGGAGCGCGCCGGCATGTCGGAGGTGATGAACGTCATCGGCGACGTGCGCGGCAAGGATTGCATCCTGGTGGACGACATCGTGGATAGCGGCGGCACGCTGTGCAACGCGGCCGTGGCGCTGATGGGAAACGGCGCCAAGTCCGCGAGCGCCTACATCACCCATGGCGTGCTATCCGGCAACGCGGCTGAGCGCATCGCGGCCTCCCCCATCGAGTGCATGACCATCACCGACAGCATCCTGCCGACCGAGGCCGTGCTGCAAAGCCGCAACCTTCGCCTGTTTTCCATCGCTCCCGTTCTCGCCGAGGCCATGCAGCGGATCTCGGACGAGAGTTCCGTCAGCTCACTGTTCGACTAAGGAGGAAAGCCATGAAGCTGTTCTACGCGCCGGGCGCCTGTTCCATGGGCATCCACATCGTGCTGGAGGAGATCGGCAAGCCGTATGAGCTGAGCAAGCTCGACATCCGCGGCGGCGAGAACGCCCGCCCGCCGTTCAGCGAGCTGAACCCCAAGGGCAAGGTGCCCACCCTGCAGCGCGACGACGGGTCGGTGGTGACCGAGTTCCCGGTGATCGCCCATTACCTCGCCAAGACCAACCCGGAGGCCGGGCTGCTGCCGAAGTCGGAGGAGGCCGAGCTGCGCGCGGCGGAGGCGATGGACTACTGCGTCGCGACCATCCACATGCAAGCCTTTGCCCGGCAGTTCCGTCCCAGCCATTTCAGCCCGGACGAGGCCGGGCACGACAAGGTGAAGGCGCAAGGCCGGGAGATGGCCGCCAAGGGTTTCGGCCTCATGGACAAGGTGTTGGCCGGCAAGGATTGGGTCGCCGGCGAGTACAGCATCGCCGACAGCGCGCTGTTCTACGTCGCGTTCTGGGGCAAGCGCGCGGGCATGGACCTGCCGCCGAACGTCCATGCGCATCTGGACCGCATGATGGCCCGCCCGGCTGTGCAGCGCATGATGGAGCAGGAAGGTCTCAAAGCCTGATGCTGACCCAGCGCGCGTTCTGGTTCCTGCGGCATGGCGAAACCGACTGGAACGCGCGCAACCTGTCTCAGGGCAACGTGGACATACCGCTGAACGAGGTCGGCCTCGCCCAGGCCCGCACCGCGGCAGAGGTGCTGCGGACCCGCGGCATCCGCTCAATCGTCACCAGCCCCTTGTCCCGCGCCTACGACACCGCCGCCATCGTCGGCGAGCAGATCGGCGTGCCGCTGGAGGTGGAGGATGAGCTCCGGGAGGTGGCTTTCGGCGTGCAGGAAGGCCAGCCCATGGCGCAATGGTTCGATGACTGGGTTGCCGGCGCGTTCACGCCAGAGGGCGCCGAGCCGTTCAACGTGCTGCGCGCCCGCGCGGTGGCGGCGGTCAACGGGGCGCTGACCCGGCCGGCGCCCGTGCTGGTGGTGGCGCACGGCGCGCTGTTCCGCGCGCTGCGGGCCGAGATGGGCCTGTCCCCCAACGTCCGTACGCCCAACTCCGTGCCGTTCTTTTGCGAGCCTGGCACGTCCCCCGGCACGCCCTGGACGTTGACGCCCGCGTCCTGACCATCCTTTCCTTGTTTTCGGTGCCGAAATATTGTTTGTTTCGGCTCCATGAGGATTTCGGTTCTGGGCATCGGCTACGTCGGCGCGGTCTCATGCGGCTGCCTGTCCGCGTTCGGCCATGAGATCGTGGGCGTCGATATCGCGCCCGAGAAGGTCGCCATGCTCGCACGCGGGCAGTCGCCCATCGTGGAAGACGAGATCGACCGCCTGATCGCCGAGGGCGTCGGCGCCGGCCGGCTGCGTGCCACCACCAGCATCGCCGACGCCGTGGCGAACACGGAGGTGTCGTTCATCTCGGTCGGCACGCCGAGCGGACCCGACGGCAGCGTCAGCTTGCGGGCGGTGGATGAGGTGGTGGCCTCGATCGGCCGGGAACTGCGCGGCAAGCACAGCGCGCACACGGTGGTGATGCGCTCCACGGTGCCGCCTGGCACGGCGGAGGGCCGGGTGATCCCGATGCTCGAACAGTTCAGTGGCAAGCGGCACGGCGAGGGCTTCCGCTATTTGTCCAACCCCGAGTTCCTGCGGGAAGGCTCGTCGGTCCGCGACTTCCACGCGCCGCCTTATACGCTGATCGGCGCGGCGCCGGGCGATGATGGGACCGTGCTGCGCGAGATCTACGCGGGCGTCGAGGGCGCGGTGCACGTGGCACCGTATCGCGTGGCGGAGGCGGTCAAGTACCTTGCCAACGCCTACCACGCGGTCAAGCTGGCCTTCGCCAACGAGGGCGGGGCGATCTTGGCGTCGCTGGGGGTGGATGCCCGGGCGGCTTTCCGGCTGTTCTGCGAGGACCGGGTGCTGAACGTCTCGCCCGCCTACCTGACGCCCGGTTTCGCGTTCGGCGGCTCGTGCCTGCCGAAGGACATCCGCAGCCTGCTGGCCTTGGCCGACCGGGCGAACGTTGCGGCCCCATTCCTCAACCAAGTGCTGCCCAGCAACCACGCCATCATTGAGCGCACCTTCGAGGCGGTTGCGGCCCGCGGCCGGCAAACCGTCGCGCTGTTCGGGCTGGCCTTCAAACAGGGTACGGACGACCTGCGCGAAAGTCCGTTCGTGATCCTGGCCGAGCGGCTGCTGGGCCGCGGCTACGACCTGCGCATCTTCGACCGCTCGGTGCAGGTCGCGCGGCTCACCGGCAGCAACCGCGCCTATATCGAGCGCGAGATCCCGCATTTGGAGCGGCTGCTCTTTTCAGAGCCTGCCGCGGCGCTGGAGGGTGCCGGGCTGGCGATCTTGGGGCATGTTGGCCCCGCCGACCGCCCGGCGCTGCTCCAAGCGTTGGACGGGCACACGGTGCTCGACTTGGCGGGCGTCGCTGAAGTCCGGGACCATCCGGGGATCAGCTATCAAGGGCTTTGCTGGTGAAGCCACGGCTGCTGTTCATCTCGCCCCGATTCCTGTTTCCCTTGGACCAGGGTGGGCGCATCCGCACCGCGAACACGCTGCGCCACATGAAGGGCGGCGCGTTCCACATCACGCTGATGTCCCCGGTTCCACAAGGGGCCGAACGCTTCGCAGAGCAGACGGCGGCGTTGTGCGACCGTTTCGTTTCATGGCCTGAGTTGCCGATGTCCTGCCTGCGCCGGGCCATGGCGCTGGCCGGCACGCTGCCGGTTGCTGTCGCGACGGATGCGTCCGCCGCCGGGCGGCGGCTGGTTGCCGACGAGTTGGCAAAGCGGCCGGATGTTGTGCTGGTAGACTTCCCTCACGCGGCGGTGCTGCTGCCGGATACGCTTTCGGCGCCGTCGCTGATGTTCACACACAATGTCGAGGCGGAGATCTTCTCGCGCCATGCCGATGTCGTGCACGGCCCCATGCGCTGGGTGTGGTGGGATCAGGCCCGCAAGATGCGCCGGTTCGAGGGCCAAACGCTGCGCCGCTTCGACACCGTGATCGCGGTGTCCACCCGTGATGCGGATGCGTTGCGCGAAGTCTACGCTTTACGGCATGTCGAGCCGGTGGAGACCGGGGTGGATGTTGATTACTACGCCTTTCAAGCGCCGGAGCACGCGCCCGCCTTCGGGCCTGCCGAGGGCACGGTGGTGTTCACCGGTTCAATGGACTCGCGGTCGAACGTCGAAGGTGTCGGATTTCTTATGCGGGAGGTTTGGCCGCTGGTGCTGCAGGCCCGTCCACAGGCCCGTGCCATCATCGTTGGCCGGAATCCGCCGGACGCCCTGGTTGCGGAGGCCCGGGCGCGCGGACTTGCGTGGGAGTTCACCGGGTTCGTTGAGGATGTGCGCCCCTATGTCGCCCGCGCGCATGTTTATGCCATTCCACTCCGCGTCGGCAGCGGCACCCGCATCAAGGTGTTCGAGGCGATGGCGATGGGCTGCCCCGTCGTTTCGACATCGCTGGGTGTTGAGGGGCTGGCCGTGAGGGACGGAGTCGATTACATCGCAGCCGATGCGGCGTCGGACTTTTCAGCCGCGGTGCTGGCGTTGTTGGATCATGGGTCACGACGACGTGCTTTGGCTTCGGCCGCACGTGCGCTGGTCGTCGAGCATTTTGCTTGGGGCCAGGTGACACGCCGGTTTGAGGCGCTCTGTTTTGCAGCGACAGATCAGCAACGAGGTGCTCGGTCAGAGGCCGCGGTTGCGATCACCGGGAGCAGAACTGAACCGGATGATTACAACAGTTACCGACGTACAACGGCGTAGGTGTGTGCTGTTCCTATGCTCATCGTATGGATTGCGGGGACAGGATTTGAACCTGTGACCTTCAGGTTATGAGCCTGACGAGC
>CAXSAZ010000003.1:0-233266 GCA_964235485.1 uncultured Acetobacteraceae bacterium
CGGCTCAGCCAAGATCCGACCTTTCGCGCGCAGCTTTGGGTCAACTGGCGCTGGAACCCGGCCTTCACCACGTCCATCGGCTATGAGGGCTTCTTCGGCGGCTCGCAACAGGTGAACGGCAACTTTGCCGGCACCAAGACGGAAGAGCAGCGCATCCGCGCCAATGCCTCGCTGTTCCTCACCCCGCGGCTTCAAACCATGCTTGAACTCAACCATGACGTTAAGTCTGTCGGCGGGTTCAAGCAGGATTTCGGGACGACGCTCCGGGTCGTCTATGTATTCTGATCGCGCCGGGGGTAGGCAGGCAGCCGCGCCCGCCCACCGCAGGGAAGGGGCCTGTGCACATCATGAATACGACCACGCGCCTATGGGCCGCCGCGGCGCTTGTTTTGCTCGCCGCCTGCCAGAACCAGAACGCCAAGCCCACCTCCGGCGCCGCCAACCCGGCGGAGGTGCAGTTCACCACCAACGCCTACCAGATCATCGAATTCGACCGCCAGGAAGGCGCGCTGGCCAGGACCCAGGCGAAGTCGCCCGCCGTAAAGGCGATCTCGGAGCAGCTCACCAACCAGGCCAACGAGTTCGCCGCGCGCCTGGCACCCACCGTGGCAGCGTCGTCGATCAAGCCGCCCACCATTCTCCGCAATGACCTGCGCGTGCGCCTCGGGCACATGCGGCTCCAACAGGGCCAGGACTTCGACCGCACCTATGTCGGCGACCAGATCGCAAGCCACGAGGAACTGCTCCGGATGCAGGGCGGCATGAACGAGGGCGCGGTCAGCCCGCAGTTCGCGGCGCTCATGCGCGAAGGCACGAGCCTGGTGCGGGAGAACCTGGAAAAGCTGCGCGCGCTGCAGCGCCAGGTGGGCAACCCGCCCCGGGTCTAGCACCGGCGTGACGGCGGTGGTGGGGAGGGTTACAAAGCGGGGCGCGGCAGCATCTATGCACCGTCCGGCGCAGCGGACAGCCGAACGGAGGAGCCAAGCTTGCCAAGTCCCGCCCCAAGTCCCGCCCGGGTGCTCGTCGTGTTCTATTCCCGAAACGGCACGGTCGAGGCGCTTGCCGCCGCGGCTGCCGACGCGGCGCGGGGAGCGGGCGCGGACGTGCGGGTGTGCCGGGCACGGGAGGTGGCGGGGGAGGACGCCATGGCCCAGGTCGAGGGGTGGCTGGACAGCGCCCGGCGGCAGAATGCGCTATACGAGGCGCCCACCAAGGATGACGCGGAATGGGCCGACGCCATCCTGTTCGGCACGCCCAGCTACTTCGGCGCTATGGCGACCGAGCTGAAGAACTTCCTCGACCTGCTCGGCCCGCAATGGAAGCGCGGCGCGCTGGCCGGCAAGGTCGGCGGGGCGTTCGCCGCCGCGTCCTGGCCACATGGCGGGTCGGAAGTGGTCACGCTGTCGCTTTACGCGCCGATGGCGCATCTCGGCATGGTGATCCTGCCGACCGGCTACACGGACCGGGCGATGCTGGAGGCCGGGTCGCCTTATGGCGCCTCGGCGATCTGCGGCTCTGAGCACCGCCCGCCCAGGAAAGAGGACCTGGAAGCGATCCAGCACCAGGCCCGCCGCATGGTCGCGATTACCCGGGCCTTGGTCGCCGCCGGGGAAATGCCGGGTCGCGCCGGGTAGCCCGCTACCCCTTGCGGCCCGCACGTCGCGACGGCCTTGGCCCGGCGGGCGCTCCGGACAGCGGCACCCATCCCGATAGTTCCTGCAACGCCGCGGGCTGCGTCAGCGTGACCGTGCCGTTCCGGATATCGAGCAGCCGTTCCCGCCGCAACTGCTGCACGGTGCGGTTGACGTGGACGACGCTGAAGCCGAGCACGTCGGCGAGCACGTCCTGGGTCAGCGGCATGGCGAAGCTGTCGGTGTCCGCCAGGCCCACGCGGTCCAGACGCTCGCGCAACTCCAGCATCAGGTGGGCGAACCGCCCGCAGGCGGTCTGCCGGCCCAGCCGCACGATCTGATCGTAGAGCAGCATGTCATGCAGGTGCGCCATCACGCGGATGCCGTGCGCCAGGCCGGGATGCGCTGGCTCGGCGGTGGATGCGGCCTCCGCAAACGGCTGGGCGTTCACGGTTTCCAACTCGGTCAGCGCCGCGACGGCACAGGACGACGGCAGCCGGATCGGCATCAACGGCGCGATGAGGTCGCCGGGCAGCTTGAGGCTGACGATCTGCCGATGCCCGTCTGGCAACAGGCGGTACTGGCAGGCCCATCCCGCGACGATCATGCGTGGCGACGGCGGCGGTGCACCCGCCACGTAAAGGTCCCGGTAAGGAGGGTGATATCGCGCGGCCTCGGCCAAGTCGCTCAACAGCTTCAGCTCCGCCGCCGACAGGCTGGCGAAGGCGGAAAAGTGCTCGGTCAGCACGCGGAAGTGGCTGGGCTGGCCATCATGGCTGTCCGACATCAGCTCGCCCGCATTAACAAATGACAAGTGAGCAGCCCAGGCTTGCAGGCCACGACGAGCAGCCGCTTCCCGGCTCGTTGCATATTAATGCGCTGCGCATTGCATCTCTCAATTGCAGGAACGTTCACCGGCACATTAGTCTGATTTGCACATCTACAAGGTAAACAAACCAGCAGCCAAAGTCTCATTCACGAGATTGCAACGCATGGCCGTGCAGCACCATCCTGTTATATTATTGCATCATTCCGGATGATATGTGTGTGCATCACGATATTGAGATTGCCCGAGCCTTGACACGTCCCGGTGCCATCATCGCTGCGTCCGCCCATTCGCCCCAGCGGCGGCATGGGCACGCCAGGGAAGCATTATTTGTCTTGTTTGCGCATCAAACCACCGTGCCGGTGCGCTGAAGTTGAGGGGAATCCGAGATGGTCAACTCAACCGATGACACCTCAGGCTGCGTGGGGCGGCACGTTCGCTGCGGTCTCGTGCGTCGTGGCGGTGGGATTGCTGTTCTGACGAGGGCGGGGCCGGCAGCAAATCTCCCGCGCCCCGGTCGCTTGACGCAAGGGGAAGTGGGCGGCGGCCGGCCCACCGCGGCGTTCAGGCGTTCAGGTAAGCCAGCGGCGTGCCGGCCTCTTCCCACTCGCAGGACACCAGGCGTCCGGTGGACGACAGGGTGATAAAGGCGGTGCGCAGGTCCACGCCGCCGAAGCAGATGTTGGTCACCCAGCGCTCCGGCATCGGCACGTGCCGGACGGAGGCGCCGTCAGGCGAGATGACAGAGATCCCGCCATGCACCAGGGTCGCGACGCAGATGTTGCCCGCGCGGTCCACCGCCAGGCTGTCGAACCGCTGGTAGTTGGCGCTGCCGGTGACGAGCCGGCCGCCATGCGGGGAAGGCCAGGGCTGCCGCCGGATTTCGCCCGGCCCGGCCAGGTCAAAGGCCCACAGCCGGGCCGGCTCGGTTTCCGCCACGTACAGCGTGCCGCCATCCGGCGACAGGCCGACCCCGTTGGGCGTGAGCATGGGGAATGCCACCTCGCGGATCAGGCTGCCGTCGGCGCGGGCGTAATACACGGCGCCGCGGTCCAGCTCCCGCAGGCGGCCCTTGCCGAGGTCGGTGAAGTAGAACCCGCCCTGCCGGTCGAACACCAAATCGTTCGGGCCACGCAGCGGCGCCTGCTCGCTTGCTGCATATAGCGTCTCGAACGCCCCGGTGGCCAAGTTCACCCGCTCGATTCGCCCGCCGCTGTAGTCGTCAGCCTGCAGGACCGGGCGCAGCCCGGTCTCGTCGTCCACCCACTTGAAGCCGCCGTTGTTGCACACGTAGCACCGGCCGTCCGGCCCGATGGCCGCCCCGTTCGGCCCGCCGCCGAGCTGCGCCACCACCTGCTTCGCGCCACCCGGCAGCACGCGCGAAAGGCAGCCGCGCTCGATCTCCACGAGGATCACGGAGCCGTCCGGCATGGCGACCGGCCCTTCGGGGAAGCGCAGGCCGGAGGCAATCTCGCGCAGGGTCATGGGGCAAACTCCTCGCAAAACCCGGCCCCCATTACGGAGGAAGGCCAAGGCCCGTCAAGGCGGCGACAAGACCGAAAGGAAGTCAAGCCCGTTGAACCGTCCGAAGCTGACGGCGAAACGGTCGGTCTCGCTGGCAGTGCGGCCGGCAAAACCCAGGCTGGTGGTCGCGGCGCCGGTGCCGGGGATGTCGGCCCGCAGCGTGCGGCCGGCGCCGCTGGCCAGGCCGTCCGACCATGCAAAGGTCGAGATGCCCGCCCGGAAGCCCCAAAGCACCACCGCGTCGCCGCCGCCGAAGCCGGTCAGCACGCTTGATTGCGACCCGGCGGCGCCGTCCACGAAGAAGGCGTCACGGCCCGCCGTGCCTGCGAACACGCCGGACCCCGCCGGCACCGCTACGATGTTGGCCGGCGCCGACCCGATGAAAAGCGGCGGCGGCAGCGCCGTCGGCGCGAATGGCGGCGGCACGCCGGAAACCGGCACCACGGACGGCGTGCCCGGCGAAACGGTGAGCGTGCTGGTGTCCTGGGCGACGCCGCCCGCCCCGTCATCGACGCTGACAGTCACAAAGGTTTCGCCGGGCTGGCCACCCGTGAACACCAGCCCCGCAGCCTCGGCGGTGAGCGCCGCGAGCGTGCCCGTCGAGGTGAACGAGCCGGCTGCCGCGTCGTAGCGGCCAGGGCCGGCGCCGCGCAGCGTGCCGATGGCGGGGTTGGAGAACCGGATGGTCAGCGTCTCGATCTGGCCCACGTCCGGGTCTTGCAGCAGCAGGCCGCCGAACAGGCGGGCTTGCGCGCCGGGCAGGATCGCCTGGCCCGGCGCCGCGTTGCGGACCCCTGGGGCGGTGTTGACCGCCTTGGCCGTCACCCGGGTCACCGTGGCCGGGCCGCCGGCGCCGGCGCCGTCACGAAGCTGGACGCTGAAATCCGTCGCGACCTGCTGGCCGGGGCTGGCTTGGCGGCGGGTCGGCACGAAGCTCAGCCCTGCCGCGGCGGCCATGACGGCGTTCGCAGTGCCCGTCGCCGTGTAGACCCCAAACGAGGCGTCATAACGGCCAATTCCCAGGTTGGTCAGGATGCCGTTGGCCGGGTTGCTGAGCGTGATCTGCAGGGTCTGCTGCTGCCCGGAATCGGGGTCGGTCACCACCAGGCTGGCAAAGGGCAGCAGCGCCGTGTCGTCCCGCGCGGCCGCGACGGCGGGGAGGCCCGCAAGCATCGGCGCCGTGTTCGCGACCGGCGCGCTCAGGGCCGGGGCGGCGGCGGACGCATAGCCGGTGTCAACCGTGACCGAGTTGATAAGCGTCGCGCCGACCGAGGCCGCCACCTGCGCCTGCAGCTCGATTGTCACCTGACGGGTGGCCGACGCCGGCGCATCGACCGCACCGAAACCGAGGGTGAGCAGCGATCCCGTTCTTTGCTCCGAAAGCAAGAACAGCGTGGCCGCGCCGCGCGACGTGACGCCGCCGGCCTGCACGACACGCGCCGACCCCGGCACGTAGGAAAGGCCCGCCGGCAAGCTGTCCAGGATGCGCAAATCCCTGCTGAAGCCGGCCGGCACCGTCACGGTGAAGCGAAGCGTCGCGACCTGCCCGTTCGCAAGCTGGCCCGTGCCGGCGAGGGCCTGGGTGATCCTCGGCACGGCCGGCTCGGCGACGCCCACGGCGATGCTGCCCATCACCTTGCTCACCTGCCCCGGCGGCCCGATGCTGACCGCGGCCTGGAGGGTCTGGGTGTGCGGGGCAGGGCCGCCCGGGAGGAGGTCCGGGCGGACCGTGACCTCGATCTGCACCTGGTCGGCCGCCGTGTCCTGCCCGTCCGGCGCGTTCAGCGTGTTGCCGAAGGTGATCCCGCCACGGCCGTTGGCCGCTTGGGTTTGCGCGGTGATGTTGGCCCCGACCGCCACCACCCGCGCCGATATCGCGGTAAGCCAGGCGGGCAGCACGAGCGAAAGGTCCAGCCCGCGGCTCAAGCCTTCGGGCAGGGTCGCGGTCAGCCGGAACGTCGCGGTTCCCCCAAGCGCCAGCAGCGCGCTGGCCCCGTCCGGGTTGCCGGTGGACGCCAAGGCCACCGTCACGCTGGGCTGGATGTTGAACACCCCGGTCGTGGCCGCGTTGGCGGCGGCCGGGGTTTGCGGCACGCGGTTGGCCCAGCCAGGCACGGTCGCGTAGCTGACGATCTGCGCCGTGCTGGCATGGGGCACACCGAGGTCCAGCCGGTCCGTGCTGCGGAGTGTGTAGCTGATCAGCAGGATGTTCCGGCCGCTGTCGGCATCATAACCGGCAATCGGCACCTTGGAGTCCAGCAGGAGGCCGCCCCGGGGGTCGAACAGGTCGCCGGAATAGGCCAGCGGCGTCCCAGCGCCGTCCGAGACGGTGATGCAGGCATCCCCGTCCGGTGGCGCCGCGAACCCATCTGGCAGGACGGCGCGCACTAAGACGTCATACGCCTTGGCGCCGGGCATCAGGTTCTCGACCGCGATCACGAAGGTGACGTCGTCGCCGGCATCCACGCCGTAAAGCTGGTCGGCAAACGGCTCCACTGTCAGCCCGGCGCTGCTGATGACGCCGCCGAACTGGCCGAAGTCCGGGCTGTAGCCGAACGGGCCGCCGGTGCCGGTCCAGGTGGCATGGTCATTGGACGCATAAACCGTCGCGGTCTGGATGTGCAGCGACGGCTCGTTGAGGGCGACGGCCGCCGTGGTGGCGCTGACCGTGGCGGGCGTCCCGAAGGAGTTCGCCTCCATCTCCGTCACCGTCGCAGCGAGCGACGCGCCGGGCGCCAGCGGGGCGGACACCAGGAGGTCGATGGTGCCGGGACGGCTGCCATAGGTCGGCTGGATGTCGCCGAAGTCGAACAGGAGGGCCGGGTTCCCCGCCGCGTCGCGTATCAGGCTCGCCACCGGCTGGGTCGCGGTGTAGGTGCTGCCCGACCCGAACTGGGCATGGCCGGCAGGCGGGCCGCCCAGCGTGCCGGCGGCGTCGAACACGAAGGGGCCTGTCAGCCCCGCAAGGGCGGCGGTCACTTGGACGCGGTGCGCGGTTGACAGCGGCAAGCCGAGCTGGATGCGGTAGGTCACGGTGTCGCCAAAGGCCGCGCGTGCCGTTCCCGCCGCGAGCACGCCGTTCACCGCGTAGATCGACGCCGCAAGCGTGCTGGACGGCAGCGCCAGCGACGTCACCGCGGGGTCGCTGCTGGACAGCGTGCCCGCCACGGTGCCGCTGAACACGGCGGTGTTGCGCAACAGGTCGCCCTGGCCGAGCACCCGGCCCAAAACCGGCGCCTGCCGCGCCGCGTAGAGCGACGCGATGGTGCTGCGGAAGGTCACGGAAACGATGCTGTCATCCGGCACGCCGCCGCTCAGCCCGGCGGCGCGCAGCGTGGGCGCCAGGTCGAAGTTGATCGCGGTTGTCGCCGCCTCCGCGCTGCGCGTGCCCGTCCAGCCCAGCAGCTCGCCGCTGAACAGCGTGACGGAGCCGCGGCGGATCACCACCTGCGGGTGGAATGCCGTGTCCATGCGCTGCCCGTCGCCCAGCGTGTCCAGCAGGCGAAGGTCGGCGATGCCGCCCAGCCCCGATCCGCTGACCGTCCATTCCAGGTTGCCGCCGGGCGCGAGCTGGTCCAAGAGGGACACGGTTCCCCGCACGCCGCGCCCGATTGTGCCAGAAGATGGTAACGATGCCAAAATTGTTACTGCCAGAGTTTGTTTCGACAATAACTGGCACCATGCACGGTTTTGGTTGCGGCTTGGTTAACCCGCGTTATGGTTGCACGGCCAACCCGAGGTGTTTTCATGCCGGATGCCGAAAACCAACGCGTGGTCCTCGCCCGCCGCCCGGTGGGCGAGCCGCAGGAAAGCGACTTCCGCACCGAACGGGGGCCGCTCCCCACGCCGGGTTCGGGACAGGCGCTGGTGCGGACGATCTGGCTGTCGCTCGATCCCTACATGCGCGGGCGGATGAGCGACGCGCCGTCCTACGTGCCGCCGGTGCCGATCGATGGCGTGATGACCGGCGGCACGGTGGGCGAGGTGGTGGAGTCCCGCGCGGACGGCTTGAAGCCCGGCGACATCGTGGAGGGCCGCACCGGCTGGCAGGCCTATGCCGCCGCCGACGCTTCCGAGCTGCGTCGGCTGGAGCCAGGGCCGCTGCCGCTGTCCACCGCGCTCGGCGTGCTGGGGATGCCCGGCATGACGGCGTATTGCGGCCTGCTCAACATCGGCCAGCCGAAGCCCGGGGAAACCGTGGTGGTCGCCGCCGCCAGCGGTCCCGTGGGGTCGATGGTGGGCCAGATCGCCAAGCTGCGCGGGGCGCGGGCGGTCGGCATCGCGGGCGGGGAGGAGAAGTGCGCCTACGTCCGTTCCATCGGCTTCGACGACTGCATCGACCATCGCGGGCCGGACTTGCCGGAACGGTTGAAGCAGGCCTGTCCCAAGGGCATCGACGTGTATTTCGAGAACGTCGGCGGCCCCGTGTGGGACGCGGTGTTCCCGCTGCTGAACCCGTTTGCCCGCGTCCCGGTCTGCGGCCTGATCTCGCAGTATAACCAGACCGCGCCTTCCCCCGGGCCGGACCGGCTGGCCGGGCTGATGCGCGCCGTGCTCACCAAGCGCCTCCTGATCCGCGGCTTCATCGTGTTCGATTTCGCGAGCCAGCAGGCCGATTTCCTGAAAGACGCCACCGCGTGGGTCGAGTCCGGCCAGGTCAAATACCGCGAGGACATCGTGGATGGGCTGGAGCGCGCCCCGTCCGCGTTCATCGGGATGCTGCACGGCAAGAACTTCGGCAAGCTCCTGGTCCGCGTCGGGCCGGATAAGGCTGGCTGACCGCCGCTACGCCGAAAGGGCGCGCAGCAGCGCCAGGCCGCGCCCATCGGCAAGCACCGCGGCGGTTTCCTGCCGGGTGAGGGCGGATGCGGCGGCATCAAGCGTGTCCGCTTCCTCAAGCTTGGCCAGGCCCATCAGCAGCGCCGGGTTGAACGGGGCGCCGCGGGCGCGGGGCGGCGGCAGCATGGCGGCGTGGGCCGCGAGCAGGCGCGGGTTGGACACGAGGTGGCGCAAGGCCGGGGACGCCGGTGCCGCCAGTTCCGATTGCAGCCGTTCCGCCTCGGCCAGCACGGCGGGCGGCGCTTCTTCTTCAGGGATGCGGAGCAGCCCGAGCCGCCGCAACGCCTCCCCGGGGCCGCGCCCGGCGGTCCAGGCCGCCAGGGGGATGGCGAGCGCCAAGCCCAGCACCACCGGCGACATCCATAGCAGCAGCGAGGGCGACACCAGATAGGACGCAAGCCCCAGCATGAGGCCCACCGCCGTGTGCCCCCGGTACTGGCGCGCCGTTTGCGCAAAGGGGATGCCGCCGTCGTCCCGCCGTTGCGGCTGCCAGCCGCCGTCCCGCCCGGCCAGGATGGACACCACGGCCGCGGACTGCGTCAGCATCGCCACCGGCGCGATCAGCCCGGCCAGCACCGTCTCGATCCCCACGCCCGCGAGCGCCCGCAGCGCGCCGCCGAAGGCCCGGCGCTCCCGCAGCAGCAGTGCTGTGCAGGCCAGCAGCTTCGGCCCCAGCAGCACGGCCACCGTGCCGATGAACACCCACTTCGACCGCACCGGGTCCAACGCCGGCCACAAGGGAAACAACGACGGCCCAGCCGGGAAGTAGTCCGGCAGCACGAAGCGCGCCTGCAAGGAGATCAGGATGCCGGTCAGCAGGAACAACAGCCAAAGCGGCGCCGTGACGTAGGAGCCGATGCCCATGGCGAGATGCAGCCGGCTGACCGGGTGCAGGCCGCGCGCCCCGATCACTTTCATGTGCTGCAGGTTGCCCTGGCACCAGCGCCGGTCGCGCACGGCGATGTCGGCGAGCGAGGGCGGGCTTTCCTCGTAGCTGCCGGGAAGGCCCGGCTCCATGTGCACGGCCCAGCCGCCCCGGCGCAGCAGCGCCGCTTCCACGAAGTCATGGCTCATGATGTGCCCGCCGAACGGCTTGCGCCCCCGAAGCGTCGGCAGGCCCGCGTGCGCCGCAAAGGCGGCGGTGCGGATCATCGCGTTGTGGCCCCAGTAGTTGCCCTCCGCCCCGTGCCACCAGGCGATGCCGTGGGCGATCAACGGGCCGTAGGCCCGGCCCGCGAACTGCTGGGTATGGGCGAACAGCGTTTCCCCGCCCACGATCACCGGCAGGGTCTGCACCAGGCCCACCGCCGGGTTGCGTTCCAGGATGCCGGCCAGGCGGATGATCGTCTCGCCCGTCATCACGCTGTCGGCGTCGAGGATCAGGAAATGGGCATAGCCGGCCCCGAAGCGGCGCACCCAATCGGCGATGTTGCCGGCCTTGCGCTCGATGTTCTCGGCCCGGCGGCGGTAGAAGATGCGGCCGTCATTCCCGGTGCGGTCGCGCAGCGAAAGGAAGGCCGCTTCCTCGGCGATCCAGATGTCGGGGTCGGTGGTATCGCTGAGAATGAACAGGTCAAAGGCGGGCAGCGCGCCGAGCCGGGACAGGTCGCCATGGATGACCTGCAGCGCCGCCATGACCCGGGCCGGCTGCTCGTTGTAGCAGGGCATCAGCAGCGCGGTCCGCGCCGCGAGCGCCGGCAGCGGCGACCCGGCCAAATCGAGCCGCCGCCCGCCGCCCGCAAGCAGCGACGCGAAGCCGCACAGCGCGCTGACCAGCGCCAGCGCGATCCAGGCGAACAGCACCACGAACAGCGCAAGGATGACGCCTTCCAGCAGCGTCAGCCCGCCGACATTCAGCACCAAGTACATCTGATAGGCCGCAACCAGCGTCACCCCCGCCGCGCCGCCCAGCACGAGCGCCCGGCGCCATCCCATGCGCCCCGGCGACGACGCCGGCCGGACGGGGGCGCCCCGGGCGTGCAGGGCCTGCACCGGCATGGCGAGCGGCGTTTCCTCCGGCAAGGCCCGGAAGCTGCCCGCTCCGCCGTGAGCGTCCGGGCCGCCGGGGGCGTCTGGGATCAGGCTGTCCAACGCAGCATCCATGTCTCGGTCAGCGGCGCGTCGCCCAGCAGCAGTTGGGCGCGCAACTCGGCCGCCTCCGCGCCCTCCGGCAGCAGCTCGAAGCCCATGCGCCAGCCGCCCTCCTCGGGGTTCGCGCGGACGGCCGCGTTCTGGATCTTGCCCTGGTCCGTGCTGACCAGAAGGCGCGGCTGCACGTCCGGCGCCAAGGCGTCCAGCGCCCCGCCCGCGGCGTCCAGCACGAACAAGCGGGTGCCATCGGGGCCGGCGCCGCTCCGGCTGGCGGTGAAGCGGCCCAGCGCCGGGGCGCCCGGCGCGTCCGCGGCCCAATGCAGGCGGTAGGTGAAGCTGTGCTCGCTCCGGGCCAAGAGCGGCTGCTTGGGACGCCAGAAGGCGACGATGTTGTCGTGCACCTCGTCCTTGGTGGGGATCTCCACCAGTTGCACGACGCCCTCGCCCCAATCGCCAATCGGCTCGACCCACAGGCTCGGGCGTTTGTCGTAGCGCGCTTCCAAATCCTCGTAGTCGCGCAGCGACCGGGCGCGTTGCATCAGGCCGAAGCCGCGCGGGCTGGCATCGGCGAACTGGCTGACCTGCAGGGTCCTCGGATTGGCGACTGGCCGCCACAGCGCCTCGCCGCGCCCGGTCAGCATGGCCAGCCCGTTGCTGTCATGCACCGCCCGGCGGTAGTCGTCGGCGCCGCCGCGGTCCAGCGCGTTGAACAGGAACATGCTGGTGGCGGTGGCGATGCCGGCCTGCGCGATGTCCTCGCGCGGGAACAAGGTCAGCTCCACGTCGAACACCGTGTCCTCGCCGGGCCGGATGGAGAAGCGCACCGCCGCCGCGGCGCTTGGGCTGTCGAGCAGGCCGGTGACGACGATGCCGCGGGCGCCGGGCTGCGGGCGTTCGAGCCAGAACGCCTTGAACGCCGGGAACTCCTCGCCGCCGGGGTCGGCGGTCTTGATCGACAGGCCACGGGCGGACAGGCCGTACAGCAAGTTCTTGCCCACCGCACGGAAGTAGCTCGCGCCCAGGAACACGGCGATCTCGTCGGTCGTGTCCGCCCGGTTGATCGCGCCGTGCAGGCGGAACCCGGCATAGCCCAGGTCGCCCTCCATGCGCGGCACGGCGCCGAAGTCGAACTGCTCGGGCCGGTAGCGCAGCGGGCGCGCTTGGCCGTCCACGACCTCGTGGATGTCCACGCGGTTGGCGTATAGCGAGCCGCGGTGGAAGAACTGCGCCTCGAACGGCAGGCCGGCACCGTGCCAGAGCGATTGCGCCGGGTCGAAGCGGATCGTGCGGTAGGCGTCGTAGGTCAGCTTGGCCAGCGCGTCCGGCAGCTTGGTGTCCGGCGGCTGGAACGTGGCGCCGGCCAAGGCGCGGGCCGCCGCCCGCACCGTCTGCCCGTCGAAAGGCTGGACGTCCGGCTCCGCCGCCCACAGCCCGGCCCGGGGCGCAAGACCCGCTGCCAAGACGCCCGCCATCAATCGCCGTCGCCTCATGCGTGTTTCCGGTCCTGTCCTGCCTGGGCCTTAAGACCTATACATGCCGTGGGATTGCGGCGGCATGGTGGTTGACACCCTTGGGTCCCCGGGGTCCCATCACGCCGATGACCCGCCCTTGGCTGCGGGCGATGTCCCAGGAGGACGCGATGTTGACACGCCGGCTGGTGCTGAGCGCCGCGGCGGCTCTGCTCGGACGCCCCGCCGCGGCCCAATCGGACGAGCCGCTCCGCATCGGCTGGCTCGCGGCGCTGACCGGGCCAAGCCCGGCCCCAGCGGTCGGCTTCAACCGCGGCGTGACCTTGGCCGTGGCCGAGCTGAACGCGGCCGGCGGCGTGTGCGGACGCCCGGTCGAGCTGATCACCCGCGACACCCAGGGCGATCCGGCCCGCGCGGCGAACGCGGCCAGGGACCTCATCAGCCGCGCCAAGGTCCATGCCATCTGGGGACCGACCAACTCCGCCGAGGCGCTGGCGGTCCTGCCGATGGTGGCCCGCGCCGCCATGCCCTGCCTCCACCCCTGCGTGACCGACAGCCTGATCGACCCCGCGAAGTATCCGAGCGTCTTCCGCCTGACGCCCAGCAGCAGCCAGTGGGACGACGCGGTGCGCGACTACGTGCTGAACACGCTCGGGGTGCGCGAGGTCGCGGTGTTCGGCGACACCTCGCCCTACGGCACGGGCGCCGTTGCCGCCTCGGCCGCCGGGTTCGGCCGGGACGGCGCCCTCGTCGTGAGCCAGTCGTTGATCGACGCGACCCGGCCCGACGTGACGCCCGACATGCTGCGCGCCCGGGACGCCGGCGCCGGCGTGCTCGTGGCCTGGAGCGCCAGCACCGGCCTGCTGTCCCGCTTGATGAACGTGCGGCGGAAGCTCCGCTGGAACGTGCCGATCCTGGGGCACCCCTCGCTCGGCTCCAACGAAATCCGCGTCCTGTTGGACAGGCCCGGCAATTGGGAGCGCGTATTCACCGTGAGCTGCCGGAGCTGCAGCGTCGGCGAGGACGGCAAGCTGCCGGAGCGGAGCCAAGCCTTCGTCGCCAAGCTCGCCGCCGCCCGCGTGGCGCTGCACGACACCAGCCTGTGGTGGGTCGCCTGCGGCTTTGACGCCATGCACCTGGTCGCCGCCGCGGTGGAGGGCAGCGGCGCCAGCACGCCGGACGCGATCACCGGGGCTTGGAACCAGGTGACGGCGTTCCCCGGCGTGTTCGGCGATTACAGCTTCAGCCCCGACAACCACAACGGCTTCCCGCAAGCGCAGGTGGTGATGGCGCAGGCCAACTCGCAGCATGACGGCACGCTCGCCTTGGCGCCGGGGATCGCGTAGCCCGGCCGTGCTGGCTTCCATCGTCGCCTCCAGCTTGGGAATCGGGCGGCCTGCGCCCTTGCGCGCGGTGCCTACACCGTAACGGCCCTGCCGTCACGGGCCGCGGGCTTCGGGTTGACCGGCGGTCATTACGGGATATACCGTCGCGGCGCCGTTTCGTGGTTGCGGCAACACCCGACCGAGCAAAGGCCCCGCTTGACCCAACCCGACGCCAACAGCCTGCCGGACTTCGCCGGGCACGGCTACCTCCAGGTGCTGCAAACCCTGCACGAGGTGTTGCAGCCGCGGAACTACCTGGAAATCGGCACTTTCACCGGGGAAAGCCTGGCGCTGTCCGCCTGCGCGTCCCTTGCGGTCGATCCCGGCTTCCCGTTCGAGAACATCGAGCTCGTGCGCCGAATCGTGTCGAAGCCGCGGATGCTGCTGTTCCGCATGGCGTCGGACCTGTTCTTCCAGCAGCACGACCCCTGCGCCCTGCTGGGCGAGAAGGTGCAGCTTGCCTTCCTGGACGGGATGCACCGCTGCGAGTTCCTGCTGCGCGACTTCATCAACACGGAGCGCCATTGCGCCCGCAACTCGGTCATCGTCCTGCACGACTGCCTGCCGGTCGAGGAGCCGATGACGGACCGCTCCTACCTGGCCCGCCCCTCCGTCGAGCCGCACCGCCGGCACTGGTGGGCCGGCGACGTGTGGCGCACGGCGCGGCTGCTGCGGCGCGCACGGCCCGACCTGTCGTTCACGACGCTGGACGCGCCGCCGACCGGCCTCGTGCTCATCACCAACCTCGATCCCGGCTCCACCGCGCTCGCCGACCGCTACGACGAGCACGTGCGGACCATGCTGGGCTGGTCGCTGGCCGAGATCGGCCTCGCGCAGCACGTTTCCGACATGCAGGTGGAGCCGACGACGGACTATGTGACCTCCGAGCAGCTCACCACCCGGTTCTGGCTTTGACCGGACATTCGTTAATGATTGTAACTATTGCGATAAAGCATTAGGGAGGTTTCCGCCTCGGGGTCCACCGAGGGAGACGGGAGGCTCCGGAATGTTCTCGACCCATGCCCCGGCGCCCACACCGACGCGGCCCGGCGCAGGGGACACCCCCGACCCGTTGGAAGCCATGCTCCGGCGCAACCTCGCCGCGCTGTCCGGCCGCCGGTCGGACCCCGGGGGCTTTGACCATCAGTATCAGTGCGGGCGGGACCTCGACGCGCTCGCCCTCCATCCCGGACGCCCCAGCGGAACCAAGGCTGTGAACCTGGCGCTCATGCGCCTTGTCCAGCCGACCCGGACCACCGCCGCCGTGGTCACGGCGAAGAACGAGGGCTGCTACCTCCTGGAATGGGTGGCGCATCACCGCGCCGTGGGGTTTGAGCACGTCTTCATCTACACCAACGACAACTCGGACGGCTCGGACGCGCTGTTGGACGCGTTGGGTCGCACGCCGTTCGTGACCTTGATCCGCAACGAGGTCGGGCGCCTCGCGTCGCCGCAGGTGAAGGCTTACGAGCACTCGATCCACCTGCTGCGCGCGCTGCGCGACTTCGAGTGGGTGTCGTACTTCGACGTGGACGAGTTCCTGATCCCGGCCGAGCGCCACGACTACTCGGTGATCGACACGGTCGCCGCCCTGCAGCGCCGGCATCCCGGCCGCGGGCCGTCCGCGATCTGTTACAACTGGAACGTTTACGGCAGCGAGGGCCAAATCCGCCGGCGGCCCGGGCTGGTGCAGGAGCGGTTCAGGCACTCAACCGTCGTGCGCATGTTCAAATCGCTGGTGCGGCTCCCGGACATCGACAGCATGGCGCTGATCCACATGCCAAGGCCGGACGGGTTGGCCCTCGTGAACGCGGCGTTCGAGCCGATCACGGTCGGCCTCGACTGCCTGGCCGACCCGCCTGATCCCGTCCACGGCACGCTCAGCCACTACTACCAGAAATCTTTTGAGGAGTTCGGGGTGAAGTCGCACCGCGGGCGGGGCGGCGTGCCGGGCGGGCTGGAAGGCAAGGGGCTGGACACCTTCTTCGCGTGGGACGTGCCGGCCACGCCGGCCACCCTCAACCCGGCGCCGCCCCGGCTGCTGGCCCGCGTGCATGGGGAGCTTGCAGCGCTGCTGGCCGTGCCGGAGATCGCCGACGCGGCGCAAGCGGTCGAGCAAGCCTACTGCGCGCTGTCCCGCCGGGTGAACGGCGATGACTTGGATAGGAGGTTCCATAGCTGGCGGGCACAGTTCCCTGCCCCGTAACCGCCTGCCCGGAAGGCCGCCTGACCTACCCCGCCGCTTCCAACGCTTCCTCCGCCGCCATCCACGCGCTTTCCGCGGCGGCCAACTCGCGTCCGATTGCCGCCAGGCGCTGGTTCGCCTCCGTCACCGCCGCGGCCTTGCCCGGCGCATACAGCGCCGGGTCGGCGAGCCGCGCCTCGATGCGGGCGCGCTCGGCTTCCAGCTTGGCGATCTGCGCTTCCGCGTCCCGCGCTTGCCGGCGGAGCGGCGCCAATTGCACCCGCGCCTCCGCCCGCTCCCGCCGCTCGTCCTTCCGGTTCGGCGCGGCGTCCGCCCTCGCCGCCGGGCGCGCCCGTTCCGCCAGCAGGCCGCGGTAGTCGTCCATGTCGCCCTCGTACGGGCGCACGGTGCCGTCGCCGACCAGCCAAAGCCGGTCCGCCACCAGCTCCACCAAGTGCGGGTCGTGGGTGATCAGCAGCACGGCGCCCTCGAAATCCGCCAGCGCCCGCACCAGCGCTTCCCGCGCATCGATGTCCAGGTGGTTGGTCGGCTCGTCCAGGATCAGCAGTTGCGGCGCGTCCCGCGTGGCCAGCGCCAGCAGCAGCCGCGCCTTTTCGCCGCCCGACAGGCTGCCGACCGGGGTGTCCGCCCGGTCCGCGTCCAGGCCGAAGCGCGCAAGCTGGCTGCGCACCTGCGGCGGCAGGGCGCGGGGCAGGGCGCGCGCCATGTGGGCCACCGGCGTGTCGCCCATCACCAGCTCGTCCGTTTGGTGCTGCGCGAAGTAGCCGACCCGCAGCTTCGGGCTGCGCCGGACCGTGCCGGCCATCGGCTCCAGCCGCCCGGCCAGCAGCTTCGCGAACGTGCTCTTGCCGTTGCCGTTGGCGCCCAGCAGCGCGATCCGGTCGTCGGTATCGACGCTGAGCGACAGCCCGCTCAGCACCCGCGTTTCGCCGTATCCGGCCGTTACGCGCTCCAGCGTCAGGATCGGCGGCGCGAGCCGCGCCGGCTCCGGGAAGTCGAACCGGGTGGGCGCGGCCTCCACCACCGTGTCCAGCACCGGCAGCTTTTCCAGCGCCTTGATGCGCGCCTGCGCTTGACGCGCCTTGGTCGCCTTGGCGCGGAAGCGGTCCACGAAGCTCTGCATGTGGGCGCGCTGGGCGGCGATGCGCTCGGCGGCGCGGGCGTGCTGCATGGCCTGTTCCGTGCGGATGCGGACGAACTCGTCGTAGCCGCCAGGCGTGAAGCTGAGCTTGCACCGGTCCAGGTGGGCGATGCCCTGCACGGCGCGGTCCAGCAGGCCGCGGTCATGCGACACGATCAGGCACGCGCCGGGGAAGCGGGCCAGCCAGCCTTCCAGCCACAAGGTCGCTTCCAGGTCCAAATGGTTGGTCGGCTCGTCCAGCAGCAGCAGGTCGGGGGCGGCGAACAGGGCGGCGGCCAGCGCCACCCGCATCCGCCAGCCGCCGGAGAAGCTGTCCACCGGGCGCGCCTGCGCCGCCGCGTCGAAGCCCAGCCCGGCCAGGATGGTGGCCGCGCGAGCGGGGGCGGCGTCCGCGCCGATGGTATGGAGCCGCTCGTGCACCTCGGCCAGCCGCAGCGGCGGCGCGGTGTCCAGTTCGGCCAAGAGCGCCAGGCGCTCCGTGTCGGCCAGCAGCACGGTGTCGAGCAGGGAAGCCGGTCCGCTCGGCGCTTCCTGGCGGACCTGGGCCATGCGGGCGCGGCTGCTGAGGGTGATCTCCCCGCCATCCACCGGCAGCTCGCCCGCGATGGCCTTGAGCAGCGTGCTCTTGCCCGCGCCGTTGCGGCCGATGAGGCCGATGCGCCGCCCGGGATCGACGCGCAGCTCCGCCCCGTCCAGCAGGGTGCGCCCGGCCATCCGCAGGGTCACGCGGTCGAGGGTGAGCAGGCTCATGCCGGGGATGTAGGCCCGCCCGCCCCGCCGGGGAAGCCCGGCCCGATCTTGCTCCAACTCGGCCCTTGGCCTAAACGCCCCGGCAACGTTGTATAGGAACCCGCCATGGCCACCGAGCGCACGCTGTCCATCCTCAAGCCCGACGCCACCCGCCGCAACCTGACGGGCAAGATCAACGCTGTGTTCGAGGAAGCGGGCCTGCGCATCGTCGCCCAGCGCCGGCTGCATCTGTCGCAGGCCCAGGCGGAAGCGTTCTACGCCGCGCACCGCGAGCGCGGTTTCTTCAAGGACCTGGTTGGCTTCATGGTGAGCGGCCCCGTGGTCGTGCAGGTGCTGGAAGGCGAGGACGCCATCGCGCAGAACCGCAAGCTGATGGGCGCCACCAACCCGGCCAACGCCGACCCGGGCACCATCCGCAAGCTGTTCGCCGAAAGCATCGAGGCCAACAGCGTGCACGGCTCCGACAGCGCCGAGGCCGCCGCGCACGAGATCAGCTTCTTCTTCGCGGGCACCGACATCGTCGGCTGACCTCATGCGCCGTGCCGGCCCGCTGCTGCTGGCGGCCAGCCTCGCCGCGTGCGGGCCGGCAGCCCCGCCCATCGTGCTGCGCCCACCGGCCCTGGTGTCCGTGGCTGGCACCGACGGGCATTACCGGGGCACGGCCCGGCTGATCCGCGCCGCCGGGCCGGGTTGCCCGCGCAGCGGCGCCCGCACGCTGGACGTTTCCCGCGGCGCCGTGTCGCTGTCCTACAACGCCACCCCGCGCAGGCGCGTGCCGCTCATGGCGCAGGTCGGCCCCGACGGCCGCATCCAGGCCAGCGACGGGGAGGGCATGTTGGACGGCCAGCTCGTCCGTGGCCGTCTGGAGGTCACGGTGGCGAGCCGCCAATGCGAGCACCGCTGGACGCTGACGAAGGTGGATTAGAGGGCTGGCAGTGGCGGAACCGAGAGTCAGACTGGGGAATGTCCAACTGGAACGCGCGTGCTGCATGAAGCTTTTCTGAGCGGCAGCGTTCTAAACAGTATCAACCTACCTTCGACGCCTCCCGGCCAAGCCATTGCATGCACTGGACATACGGCATCGGCCCGTAGCTGATCCTGCTGACGCCGAGCGTTGCGAGCCGAGATATGGAAGGTGCGCCCGCCTTCATCATGATGTTGACGGGCTGCGAACTGGCCGCGCAGAGCGCCCCGATCAGCTCCTCGTCAACGAGGCCCGGCGCGAAGTAGCCGGACGCGCCGGCATCTGCGTAAGCCTGAGCACGCTCGGTTGCGGCGTCCAGGAGCGTGGCGTGCAAGGCGGCATCGGCCGCTTGAAGGAACAGGTCGGTGCGGGCATTGATGAACAGCGCGACGCCCAGCGCGTCGGCCCCGGCACGGATGGCCCGGATGCGTCGGCATTGGAGGGCAATGTCGTGCAGCCCGTCTCCGCCGACGACGCCGTCCTCGAAGTTGATGCCGATGGCCTCAGCCCGAATGATCCGCGCCACGTTGGCTGCAGCCTGCTCCGGTCCTGTGGCATAGGCGCCTTCGAGGTCAACCGTGACGGGGACGTCCACCGACCGTGCAATCTGCCGCACGATCAGTTCAACGGTGTCGAGCGGGATAACCTCGCCATCGGAGTGTCCCTGTGCGGCGGCCATGGACCAACTGCCCGTCGCGACCGCCTTCGCCCCGGACCCGGCAACGGCCTTGGCGCTGCCCGCGTCCCAGATGTTGTAGAGGACAAACGGCTCGCCCCTGACGTGAAGCGCGCTGAACGAGGTTGCCCTCTCGGCTTGGGTCATGCGTTTGGCTCCTGAGTGTCAGCTTTTGGACTGTGCCATTTGCGCTCGTGCTCGATGAGCCACTGCTTGCGCCACAGCCCGCCGCCGTAGCCGGTCAGGGAACCGTCAGAACTGATGACGCGGTGGCAGGGGATGACGATTGCGACCTGGTTGGCGCCGTTCGCGCGCGCAACGGCCCTGGTAGCCGATGGACGCCCAAGCGCGGCGGCAAGCTCGGCGTAGGACCGCGTGACGCCGGGCGGTATGGCTGCAAGCTCCTGCCGCACCCGCTGCTTGAAAGCGGACCCAGGGCGCGCGAGAACCGTCGAGAAGGTCGCCGAGCGGGCGTCGAAGTAGGCGCGCAGCTCCGCCTCGACCTGGATGATCGGCGCTGCCCGGCCGAAGGAGATGGACGAACACGTCCTTTCCCGCAGGCGGGAGAGTTCGGCCGGCAGCGCCTTGCGGTCGAAAAACTCCAGCAAGTGCAAGACATGCGGGTCAGCAACGGCCAGCATCGCGCCGATCGGCGTCTCGATCCAGTCGGCCTTCAGCAGCTCCCGGCCCCTCAGCCGCGCAGGACAGTCGCCAATAAGTTGCGCGACGGCGCCGCGGAAGCCGCCATCAGACTCGTACCCGGCCTCAAGCTGCGCCTCGATCACGGAGGCTCCGGCAGCGAGCCGGTCCATGCCGCGTCCCAAGCAGCGCAGGCGTGCCAAATCGAGGAACGTCATGCCAAGGTGCCGCTTGAAGGCCCGCCTGACGGTGGACGGGTCAAGCTGCATGGCAACCAAGTCCCCTTCGGACCAGCTCCGGTCGGGTTCCTGCTCCATCCGGTTCAGCAACAGCGCAACCAGCGGCTCGCGCCCGCCTGCCTGGTCAAGCGGTCGGCAGCGCAGGCATGGTCGGAAGCCCGCATCTAGGCAAGCCGGGATGGAGGCGAAGAACTGGGTGTTCTCGAAGCGCGGCTTGCGGGCGGCGCAGGTCAGCCGGCAGAACACGCCGGTCGTCCTCACGCCGACGAAGGCATGGCCGTCATAGGCCGGGTCGCGCGCGATCAGTGCGGCGTAGAGGGCTTCAGGGCTGGGCAGCATGAGCGGCATGCCCGATTTCTAATCCTGTGGACGGCCGTGTGCCGCCTCGATTCGGGCGCCGATTTCTAACCTGTCCTGCTTCGGTTCATGCCGAAGCGAACTTCCGGGTCATCTGCCACCGAAGCCCCAATTAGCCGCAAGCAGCCCCATGCCGGACAGGTGCCATGCCGTCACCGGCAGGGCAGAGGCCAAACGCGTCAGCCAAACAACACGTAAAGCCCGGCCAGCAGCACCGTCACCGCGACCACCGCGCCCGTGGTGAACGTTGTGAAGCGCGACCAGAAAATCTGGCGGTCGGCCACGAACGCCTCGTCAGCCTTGTTCATCGGGGTGCTTTGGTTGGTTTCGGGAACGTCCATGGTCGGCCTCGTGTTGCGGCAGGTGAGGGGCCTTCTACGGCGTGCCGGCCAAGGGCGGCAAGGGCGAGGCCAGTGCCGCGGCCGGGTCATAAGCGCCGCCACAGCCGGAAGCATGGAGACGGAGCGCCTCGGGATAGATGCGGTGCTCCTGCACCAAGACCCGGGCGGCCAGGCTGTCCTCCGTGTCGCCCGGCAGCACGGGAACCGCCGCCTGGGCCAGGATGGGGCCGGCGTCCACCTCCTCCGTCACCAGATGCACGGTACAGCCATGCAGCTTGACCCCCTGCGCCAGGGCGCGGGCATGGGTATGGAGGCCAGGGAAGGCCGGCAGCAGGCTCGGGTGCACGTTCAGCATCCGCCCGGCCCACGCGCCGACCAGGAACGGCGTCAGCAGCCGCATGTAGCCGGCGAGGCACACCAGGCCGATATCGTGTTCCCGCAGCACGGCGTGGACCGCGGCCTCATGCGCGCCGCGGTCGCCGGCGAACGGGCGGTGGTCGATGCAGCGCGCCGCCACGCCGCGCCGGGCCGCCAACTCCAGCCCCGTGGCATCCGGGCGGTTCGACAGCACCAGCGCGACCCGGGCCGGGTAGCCCGGCGTGTCCGCCGCGTCCAGCAGCGCACCGAGGTTGCTGCCCCGGCCGCTGATCAGCACCGCGACGCGAACCGGGGTCACAGGAGCCAGTCGGCTTCGGTGTGAACCTGCGCCGCCGCCGGGCCGTCCCACGCCTCGATTGCGCCGATCCGGAACGCCGTTTCCCCATGCTCGGCCAGCAGCGCCACCGCCTCCGCGGCGTCCCGCACCACCAGCGCCATGCCGACGCCGCAGTTGAACACCCGCAGCATCTCGTCGGGCGCGACGCCGCCGGCTCGTGCCAGCCAGCGGAACACCGGCGGCAGCGGCCAAGCGCCCGCGTCCAGCACGGCGCGCATCCCGTCCGGCAGCATCCGCGGCGCGTTGCCGGGCAAGCCCCCTCCGGTGACATGCGCCGCCGCCCGCAGCAGCCCGGCGCGGTGCAGCGCCAGCACGGCCTTCACGTAGATCCGGGTCGGCCGCATCAGTGCCTCCGCCATTGTTTCCTCGGCGACCGCCTCGCCCACGGTCCATGGCGCCGGCTCGTCCCAGGGAAGGCCGCTGGTCCCGACGATCCGGCGCACCAGGGAGAACCCGTTGCTGTGCACTCCGCTGGACGGCAGGCCCAGCACGGCATCCCCCGCCTCCACCCCCGCCGGGAGCAGGGCGTCGCGCTCCGCCGCCCCCACGGCGAACCCGGCCAGGTCGTAATCCCCGGCGGCGTACAAGCCCGGCATCTCCGCCGTTTCCCCGCCGATCAGGGCGCAGCCGGCCTGTTGGCAGCCCTCGGCGATGCCGGCCACCACGCGGGCGGCGTGGTCCACCGAGAGGGCGCCCGTCGCGAAATAGTCCAGGAAGAACAGCGGCTCCGCCCCCTGCACCACCAGGTCGTTGACGCACATGGCCACCAGGTCGATGCCCACGCCACCATGCCGCCCGGTGTCGATGGCGACCTTCAGCTTGGTGCCCACCCCGTCCGTGCTGCTGACCAGCACCGGATCGCGGAAGCCTGCGGCGCGCAGGTCGAACAGCGCGCCGAAGCCGCCCAGCCCGCCCATCACCCCGGCCCGCGACGTGGCCCGCGCCAGCGGCTTGATGCGCTCCACCAGCGCGTCGCCCGCCGCGATGTCCACGCCGGCCTCGCGATACGTAATGCCATTGCGGGGAGGGGTGTCGGTCATGCCAATGGTCCTGTGACGCCGGGGCTTGGATGCGGTAATAGCCGGGGATGACGGGTCCGGACAGAGGCGGCGGCCACTCGGCCGTGTCGGCGCAGCAGTCGCCGGGTGGGCAGGCCAGCATGGGGCAGCGCGGCGGGCACGACGTTTTGAACCTGCCCAACGTCATCACCTTCGCCCGGCTGTGCGCCGTGCCGCTCGCGGTGTGGCTGGTGATGGAGCACGAAACGGGGCTGGCCTTCGGCTTGTTCGCGCTGGCCGGGGCGTCGGACGCGGTGGATGGCTGGCTGGCCCGGCGCCGCGGCGGTAGCGCGCTCGGCGCGATGCTGGACCCCTTGGCCGACAAGGCGCTGCTGGTGTGCATGTTCGTGACGCTGGCCGCGGTCGGCGTGCTGCCGAGCTGGATCGCCATTCTCGTGGTGTTCCGCGACCTCCTGATCGTGGGCGGCATCACCGTGATGTGGCAGCTTTCCATGCCGGTGCGGATCAAGCCGACGCTGTTCTCCAAGCTCAACACGGCGCTGCAACTGCTGCTGGTCGGCGTGGTATTGCTGCTGGAAGGGTTCGGGCTGCGGGCGCCGTGGCTGCGGACCCTGTTGATCTGGACGGTGGCCGCGACCACCCTCGGGTCCGGCGCCGCCTATGTGTGGAAGGCCGCGCGCCAGCGGTGAGGGCTTGGCGATGAAAGCATGGTGGTGAAAGCCTTGGACCTGCCCCTGCCCGAACCCACGCCCCCCGCCGTGTCCCTCCCGGCCGTCCCTGTTGAGCCGCCGCGCTTCCCTCTGCGCCACGCGACGCGGGCGCAGCGGTTCGGGCTGCTGGCCGGGCTGGTGCTGGTGCTTGCGGCGGCGCTGCACCTGTTCGCCTCCATCCTGCTGCCCTTCGTGATGGCGGCGGGCATCGCCTATTTCCTTGATCCGCCCACCACGCGGCTGACCCGGGCGGGGATGCCGCGCGGCGTCGCGGCGCTGTTGATGGTGGTGGCGCTGGTCGCGGCCGGGCTGCTGTTCGCCTTGCTGCTGTATCCGCTGCTGCTGGCGCAGGTCGGCATCCTCATCAGCCGGGTGCCGAGCTACGTTTACTCCGTGCGGCTTTGGGCCGGCGAGGTCATCAGCCACCTGCAGGAGCGCCTCGGCTCCGAGTTCGTGGACGGACGGCTGCGCGACCTGGTGGGCGGCCAGGCCGGCGCCATGCTGGCCTTCCTGGCGGGGGCGCTGAGCCGCATCGTGGGCGGCGGCTTCGCCTTGTTCAACGTCTTGTCGCTGGTGGTCGTGACCCCCGTGGTCGCCTTCTACCTCCTGCGCGATTGGCGGCGGGCGGTGGCGCGGGTCGATAGCTGGCTGCCCCGGCGCTACGCCGGCGTGCTGCGGGCGCAGGCGCGGGAGGTGGACCGCATCCTGTCGGCTTGGCTGCGCGGCCAGGCGCTGTGCTGCGTGGCGCTGGCGCTGTTCTACGCGGTGGCGCTGTCCGCGGTGGGGCTGGAGCTTGGGCTGATCGTCGGCATGGCGGCCGGGCTGCTGTCGTTCATCCCGTATGTCGGCAGCATCACCGGCGGCGTCGCCAGCATCGGCCTCGCCGTTGCGCAGTTCCCGACCTGGACCGGGGTTGCGACGGTGGCCGGGGTGTTCGTGCTGGGGCAGCTCCTGGAAGGCTACGTGATCTACCCGCGCTTCCTCGGCGACCGGGTGGAGCTGCACGCGGTTTGGGTGATCTTCGCGCTGTTCGCCGGCGGTGCGGCGTTCGGGTTCCTGGGCGTGCTGATGGCGGTTCCGGTGGCGGCGGCCATCGGCGTGCTGCTGCGCTTCTGGTTGCGGCGCTACCTGCAAAGCCCGCTTTACCTCGATCCGCCGCCGTGAACGCCCGCCAACTGGCGCTGCCCTTCGTGCACGCGCCGCGCCTGACGGAAGCCGAGTTCCTGCCCAGCCCCGGCACGGAGGCCGCGCTGGCTTGGCTCGCCGCCGCCGAGTGGCCCGGACGGCGCCTCGCGCTGTGGGGCGCGCCGGGGACCGGCAAGACGCATCTGCTGCACATCTGGGCCACCCGCGCCGGCGCTGTGCTGGTGTCCGGCGGCGCGGTCCGCGCCGGGGCCGCGCCCGGCAACGTGCGCGCGCCGGGCGCGCTTGCGGTGGACGACGCGGACCTCGCGCCGGAGACCGGGCTGCTGCACCTGCTGAACGCCACGCAGGAAGCCCGCCATCCCGTGCTGCTCGCCGCCCGCACGCCGCCGGCGCGCTGGCCCACGGCGCTGCCGGACCTGGCGAGCCGGCTGCGCGCCACGGTTGCCGTGCCGCTCGGCGCCCCGGACGATGCGTTCCTGCGCACGCTGCTGGCCCGGCTGCTGTCCGACCGCCAGTTGCCCGTTCCCGCTTCCGTCCAGGACTGGCTGCTGGCCGTGCTGCCCCGCGATCCCGCGGCGCTGCGGGAGGCCGCCGCCCGGCTGGACCGCGCCGGCCTCGCCGCCGGGCGCGGCATCACGCGCGCCCTGGCGGCCCGGACGTTGCAGCCCCTCGTGCATGAAACTTCTACTGTGGAGCCGGCGGACACCTCGCCGCCCCACCCCGCGCTGTTCTAGGATGACGGCCATGAACGAGATCAGCGCCCCGATCCTTGCCAAATCCGCCCCTGGCAGCATCGCCGCCGACGATCCGGACCGTTTTATCAACCGAGAGTTGAGTTGGCTCGACTTCAACCATCGCGTCGTCGAGGAAGCGGAGAACCGCCGGCACCCGCTCTTGGAGCGCCTGCGCTTCATCTCCATCAGCGCGTCGAACCTGGACGAGTTCTTCTCCGTCCGCGTGGCCGGGCTGATCGGCCAGGCCAAGGCCGGCGTCGCGGCGGTCAGCCCGGACGGACGCACGGCGGCGCAGCAGTTGGGCGAGATCCAGCCGCGGGCGCGGGCGCTGATGGACATGCAGCAGACCGCCTGGTTCGACCTGCGCGGCGAACTGCGCGAGGCCGGGATCGAGCTGTGTGATACGACCGCCTTGACGGGGACCGACTGCGCCTGGCTCGAAACCTGGTTCATGGACCGCGTGTTCCCGGTGCTGACCCCGCTCGCCATCGACCCGGCGCATCCCTTCCCGTTCATCCCCAACATGGGCCTGGTCATGGTGCTCAAGCTGCACCGCGACGAGGACCACCACGTCATGGATGCGCTGATCCCGCTGCCGGGGCTGATCGAGCGGTTCGTCCGCCTGCCGATGCAGCCCGACAGCGCCACCATCCGCTTCGTGCTGCTGGAGGATTTGGTGGGGTTGTTCCTCGGCCGCCTGTTCCCCGGCTTCCGGGCGGTGAGCCGCGGGCTGTTCCGCCTGATCCGCGACACCGGCGTGGAGTTCGAGGAAGAGGCCGAGGACCTCGTGCGCTCCTACGAGACCGCGCTGAAGCGCCGCCGCCGCGGGGTGGCGATCCACCTGTCGGTCGATGCCGACATGCCCGACGACCTGCGCGCGCTGGTGATCGACGAGCTGGACGTGGATGAGCACGAGATCCCCGGCGACGAGGTGGTCACCCAGCACGGCATCCTGGGCGCCGCCGACCTCAAGCAGATGATCGTGGACGACCGCCCGGACCTGCTGTTCCCGCCCTACACCCCGCGCTTCCCCGAGCGCATCCGAGACTTCGGCGGCGACTGCTTCGCCGCCATACGCGCCAAGGACATCATCGTCCACCACCCGTTCGAGAGCTTCGACGTGGTGGTGCAGTTCCTCCGCCAAGCCGCTGCCGATCCGAGCGTGGTGGCGGTGAAGCAGACACTGTATCGCACCAGCCGCGACAGCCCCATCGTCAAGGCGCTGATCGAGGCGGCGGAGGCCGGCAAGTCCGTCACCGCGTTGATCGAGCTGCGCGCCCGCTTCGACGAGGAGGCCAACATTCGCCTAGCCCGCTCCATGGAAGCGGCCGGCGTCCAGGTGGTGTATGGCTTCATGGAGCTGAAGACCCACGCCAAGCTGTCGCTCGTGGTGCGGCGGGAAGGGGGCGCCATGCGCTCCTACGCGCATTTCGGCACCGGCAACTACCACCCGATCACCGCGCGCATCTACACCGACCTCTCCTTCTTCACCTGCGACCCCGACCTCACCCGCGACAGCGCCCGGCTGTTCAACTACATGACGGGCTACGCGACCCCCGAGCGCATGGACAGCCTGGCGTTCAGCCCGCTCACCACCCGCAAGGCGCTGGTGGAGCTGATCGACGCGGAGATGGCCTTCGCCGCCGCCGGGCGCCCGGCGCATATCTGGCTCAAGATGAACAGCCTGGTGGACGACCAGTTGATCGACCGGCTGTATGCCGCTTCAAGCGCCGGGGTGCAGGTGATGTGCGTGGTGCGCGGCATCTGTTGCCTGCGCCCCGGCGTGCCGGGGCTTTCGGAGAACGTCCGGGTCAAGAGCATCGTCGGCCGCTTCCTGGAGCATTCCCGCATCTACGCCTTCGGCAACGGCCACCGCCTGCCCTCCAAGCACGCCCGCGTGTTCATCAGCAGCGCCGATTGGATGGCACGCAACATGGAATGGCGGGTGGAAACCCTGGTGCCCATCCACAACCGCACCGTCCACGCCCAGGTGCTGGACCAGATCATGGTGGTGAACCTGCGCGACACGCTGCAATCCTGGGAGCTGGGCGCGGACGGCACGTGGCGCCGGGTGGCGGCGGGCGCCCGCCCGGTGTCGGCGCACGACTACTTCATGACCAACCCGTCCTTGTCCGGACGCGGCTCTGCGCTGCACGGGGCGCTTTCGACCCACGCCCACCCGATCCGCCGCCCCAACCGCGTTTCCCAGGACTGAGCATGTCGGACCAGCTTGGGCGAGAAGCCGCCCCCCGGCCGGCCCCAAGGTCGGCCCCAAGGTCGGCCATTGTCGATCTCGGCTCCAACTCCGTGCGCCTGGTGGTGTTCGAGGGGCACGGGCGCAACCCCGTGGCGATCTTCAACGAGAAGGCGGTGCTGCGCCTGGGCCGCGGCCTGTCCAGCACCGGGCGGCTGAACGAGGCCGGGGTGGCCCAGGGCCTGCGCGTCATGGCCCGCTACAACGCCATCGCCCGCGCCATGGGCGCCGACCCGTTCGAGGTGCTGGCCACCGCCGCGGTGCGCGACGCATCCAACGGCCCGGAGTTCGTGGCGAGCCTCCAAGCGCGGATGCCCGGCGTCCCCATCCGCGTCTTGTCCGGCGAGGAGGAGGCCACGCTGTCCAGCGCCGGCGTGCTGTGCGGCATCCCGGACGCCGACGGCATCATGGCCGACATCGGCGGCGGCTCGCTGGAGGTCGTGCGCGTCGGCGCGGGAGGCGGCCCGCCGCTGGCGGAAAGCCTGGGGCTTGGGGTGATCCGGCTGTCGGACCGGGCGGAAGGCGACCTGGCCCGCGCCCGCGCCATCGCCGAGGCGGATCTCGGCACGGTGCCGTGGCTGAGGCAGGGCGACGGGCGCGACCTTTATTTGGTGGGCGGCGCGTGGCGCGCGCTGGCCCGGGTGCAGATGCACCTGACGAACTACCCGCTGCACATCGTCCATCATTACACGGTCACCCATGACGCCGGGCGGGACCTGGCGGCGCACGTTCTCGGAAGTTCCCGCCGCGTGCTGGAGCGGCTGACCGGGGCGCCGCGCCGCCGGGTGGATGACCTGCCGTTCGCCGCAGTCGTGCTGCGCCGCCTGCTGCGCCAAACCAACGCGCGCCGGGTCGTGTTCAGCGCCAACGGCATCCGCGAAGGCTGGTTCATGCAGCAGGTTCCGCCGGAGAACCGCGCCGCCGATCCGGTCCTGGCGCTGGGGCACGACATCGCCGCCCGCTACGGCCGCGACATGCGCTTGCCGCCGGCGCTGCTGGACTGGACCGCGCCGCTGTTCCCGGAGGAAGCGCCGGCGCAGGCCCAGCTGCGCGCTGCCGCCTGCTGGATGTCCGACATCGGCAGCCACGACCACCCGGACTACCGGGCGGAGCAGGCGTTTCTCCGCGTGCTGCGTCAGCCCGGCGTCGCGATGGACCACCCGGCCCGCGCCTTTCTCGCGCTCACGCTCGCCCTGCGCTACGAGGCGGAGCTGGACGCGCCCTACCTGTCCATCGGCCGCGCCCTCTTGGACCCCGAAGCGGTGGCGCGGGCGGAGGTGCTGGGAACGGCGCTGCGCCTGGCCTACACGCTGTCCGCCGGCACGCCGGAACTGCTGGCCGGCGCCGGCCTGCGCGTGCTGCCCGGCCGTCTCGCGCTCCGTTTGGCCGAGGGCAGCGGCGTGTTCGGCGGCGAGGGCATCCAGCGCCGCCTGGCCCGGCTTGGGGCTGCGATGGGGCTGGCGGTGGACGAGGCGGCTTGACCGGGGAGGCCACGAACGTTCATCTTGGCAACGATCTCGTGCAGGAACGTCCCAGTGAAGTCTCTCCTCGTCGCCTTCAGCCTACTCGCCGTCACGCCCGCTTTCGCAGCCAATGCGGACGCGCCGAACCGGAATGTGGACAAACGCGACGACAATGGCGGCCCCACCGGCGACAACAAGGTGGACGCCTTGAACAAGGGGCAGCTCGACGAGAACCAGCGCCCGGCACAAGGGGACGCGGCGCCTAAGCAGGACGGTGCCGCCAAGTGACGGCATCCGGCGCTGGCAGCCAAACCATGCCCGCTCAGGCCGACTCGTATCGAATGCAGGAAAACGTCGCGACGTTGACCGCTGCGCGGCGCATGAACCCTGACCTCGACGTTGCGGATCAGTTGTTCAAACAGAAAGTAAGCTGGACCGAGCTAATGAAAACGCTCCGCCAGGTATATGGCGTTGATCCGTTTGAGGCACAGAAGCTGGCACTGTCGCACGATGGCTGGAGACGCTGGTGCGACGCGCAAATCAACGCACATGCGGAATGCAGAAACGAGGCGTTGTATCACATGCAACATCAAGGCAGTGCCTCGCTTGTGACAAAGGACGGCAATCGGCTCAAAGTCGTCTGATACTTGCCGTTATTTGCCTTGACCGTTTCCGGACGGTGCTTGTAGAGTGTATAAGCGGAGCGCCATGCGCCGACGCGCTGCGTGGCGGCGGAAGGCGCTGACACTTTTCCGCGGGACAAGTTTCACAGTCGCCAGAACGGTTAAGGCAAAGATTTAATTTCGCGTCAGTCCGCCTCAACCGAAACATTGGTTCCGCTACGACCGTAAACTTGAGACCGCCCCCGGCGCCGGCACGCCGAACCGCTCGGCCCAGGGGGCGAGCGCAGGCATGATGGACGGGTAAAGCGTCACCCCCTCCGTCATCTGCCGCCGCCGCAGCGCGAGGCCCCGCGCGCCGGGCAGGCGCACCGCATCGACGCCCGGCGCCGGCGGCGTCGCCCGGGCAGCGTCCGCAAGCCAGGTCGTCTGCCGCAGGAAGCCGTCCAAGCCGCCGAACGCGGCGGGGTCGATGACTTGCAGGAACACGGCGGCGCCCCAGCCCTCCGCCGGGTCGGCCCGGCCGAAGCCGCCGAGCGCCGCCGTCAGCGCCTCCACCAGCAGGCCCAGCGCGTAGCCCTTGTGCCCGCTGTCCAAGCCGCCGAGCGGCAGGATGCTGCCGGGCGGGTCGGTGAACAGCGCAGCCGGATCGGGCGTCGGCTGCCCGGCGGCGTCCAGCAGCCAGGGGTGCGGAAGCACCGCGCCCTCGCTCCGTAGCCGGCCAGTCAGGCCGTTGGTGGTGGTGCTCGTGCTCACGTCCAGCAGCACCGGGTCGCCATGGGTCGGGAACCCGGCGGCGACCGGGTTGGGCGTGATGAACGCGCGGGTGCCCCCGAACGGGGCGACGCTGGCGACGGACGGGTCGGAGCTTTGCAGCAGCACGACCATGCCCCGCGCCGTCACGCGGGTCAGGTAGGCCGCGAGGCAGGCGATGTGGTGGCTGCGGCGGATCACGACCGTCGCCGTGCCGTGCGCGGCGGCCCGCGTGGTGGCGAGGTCGATGGCCTGCGCCACCAGCCACGGCCCCGGCAGCCGCCGCCCGTCCCACAGCACGCTGGCGCCGCGGTCGCTCACCACCTCCCATTCGCCGCGGGTTTCCATGGTGCCGGCGGCAATCGCGTTGAGGTAGCCCGGCAGCAACGCCAGGCCGTGCGTCGTGTGGCCCAGCAGGTCGCCCTCCACCAGCACCTCGGCGACCGTTTCCGCGCGGTCGGCGAGGAGGCCCGAGGCTTTCAGCAAGGCTTGCGTGAAGCGGAGCAGGTCGGCGTGGGGGTAGGCAGGCTCGGTCATGGGTGGCGTCTCCTCCAGGGGAGGATAGCACGCGAGGCGCCGGGCGGGAGCAGGCGCATCCGCCGGGGCGCCACATGACATTTCCAAGACGGCCTGACAGCAGCCATCCGCCTGGGTTAGGATCGAACCTCAGAGTAAGGGAGACACTGGATGCGCGCGGCGGTGATCGGTTTGGCGGCGGGGCTGCTGGCGTCGGGGACGGCGTTCGCCCAGGTGATCTACCCAATCGACCGCGCCGAGATCCTGGCCGGCAGCCGATTCGACCTCAAGGTGGAGTTCCCCGGCCTCGCCGACCCGTCCCGAGTCCGCGTCACGCTGAATGGCCGCGACCACGCCGCCGCCCTGGGCCGCGCCGCCGAGTTCATCGCCCGGGAGGACGGCAAGGACGCATCCGCCCTCATGCTGCGCGGCGTTTCCATCGACCAGCCCGGCGAGTACGCCGTGACCGCGACGGACGGCGACCGGACCGCAACCGTCTCCTGGGAGGTGTATGCCGCCGCCGGGCCGCGCCGGGCGAAGAACGTGATCCTGATGATCGGCGACGGCATGGCGATGGCCAACGTCACCGCGGCGCGCATCCTGGTAGGCGGGATCGAGCAAGGCAAGTACCGCCGCCCGCTCGCCATGGACGGCCTGCCGCAGATGGCGGCCGTCGGCACCTCCGGCAGCGACAGCATCGTGACCGACAGCGCCAACAGCGCCAGCGCCTACAACACCGGGCACAAGAGCGCGGTGAACGCGCTGGGCGTTTATGCCAGCCGCGCCGCCGACACGCTGGCGCATCCCAAAGTCGAAACGTTGGGAGAGATCGTGAAGCGCCGGCTCGGCATGTCCGTCGGCATCGTGACCAACACGGAGATCCAGGACGCGACCCCGGCCGGCGTGTTCGCCCACACCCGGCGGCGTAGCGACTACGTGCCGATCACCGACCAGATGCTAGCGTTCGGCCCGGACGTGGCGATGGGCGGCGGCTCCGCGAGCTTCCTGCCGCAATCCGTGGCCGGGTCGCGTCGCCGGGACGGGCGGGACATGATCGCGGCGTTCCGCGATGGAGGCTACGCCTTTGCCGACACGGCGACCGCGCTGTCCGCCGCCGCCGACCCTTCGACCAAGAAGCTGCTCGGCCTGTTCAACCTCGGCAACATGGACGGCGCGCTCGACCGGTTCTACCTCAAGAAGGGCAACGTCGGGCGTTTCCCCGACCAGCCGGACCTGACCGAGCAGGTCGCCGCCGCCCTCAAGGTGCTGGACCGCAACCCGGCCGGCTTCTACCTGATGATCGAAAGCGGGCTGATCGACAAGTTCAACCATCCCATCGACTGGGAACGGTCGGTGTATGACACGATCATGCTCGACCACACGCTCAAGACCGTGCTGGATTGGGCGGGGAACCGCGACGACACCTTGGTGATCGTGGTGCCGGACCACACCCACGGCGCCGGCATCGTCGGCACCGTGCGGGACGATGTGCAGGCCGAGCAGATGCGCGACAAGGTGAGCGTCTATGCCGACGCCGGCTTCCCCAACTACCCGGCGCCGGACGCCCGCGGCTACCCGCCCAGCGTGGACGTGTCCCGGCGGCTTGCGATGTTCTACGCCGCGTTCCCGGACTACTACGAAACCTACCGGCCCAACCTGGACGGCCCCCGCGTCCCCGCGGTGCGCAGCGGCCCCGGCGGACCCTACATCGCCAACGAGAAGGGCAACGTGCCGGGCGCGCAGCTCCGCATCGGCAACCTGCCGCGCGACGCCGAGCAGGGGGTGCACTCGGCGGACGACGCGCTGCTGCGGGCGACCGGCCCGGGGTCGGAGCGGCTGCGCGGCTTCGTGGACAACACCTTCGTGTTCCGCGCCATGGCGGAGGCCCTGGGCCTTGGCAAGCCCTAGCCTGCGCCGCCGCGCCCTGCTGGCCGCCTCGCTGCTGGCGGCCGGCCGTGCCCGGGCGGCGGAGCGGCTGCGCTTCGACGACCTGTATTCCGGCTGGAGCGTGATCGGCCTGCGCTTTTCCGAGCGCGCGCAGGCGCTGGCCGGGCACGCCGCCACGATGGCCGGCTTCATGGCGCCGCCGCTCAAGGCGGAGGCCGATTTCTTCGTCCTCACCCGCGAGCCGCTCAGCATGTGCCCGTTCTGCTCGTCGGACGCTGAATGGCCGCCGGACATCGTCGTCGCCTACCTCAAGCACGACGCGCAGCCGACCGCGCCGAACGAGGTGATCGAGGTGACGGGCCGGTTCGAGCTTGGCTCCTGGACCGACCCGGCGACCGGCTTCGTCAGCCAGGCCCGGCTGCGCGATGCCAGCTTCCGCCGCGGCTGAGCCAAGAGGGCCGGCGCTGGAGGTGCGGGACCTGCTAATCGCCTTTCCCGGCATCGGGTCCGTGCTGGCGGCGCCGCGCTTGTCGCTGCCGGGCGGCAGTGCCACCGCGGTCGAGGGCGCGTCCGGCGCGGGCAAGAGCAGCCTGTTGCACGCGCTGGCCGGCATCGAGCGCCCGGCCCAAGGCAGCGTCCGATGGGGCGGGGACGAGCTTTGGACCCTGGCCGCCCCCGTCCGCGACCGCTGGCGGCGGGAACGGCTCGGCCTGGTGTTCCAGGACATGCACCTGCTGGACGGGCTGTCGGCGCTCGACAACGTGCTGCTGCCTTTGCTGTTCGACCACCTTCGTCCGCCCGCGCCGTTGCGGGACCGCGCCGCGGCGCTGCTGGACAGGCTCGGTGTCGGAGCGCCGGGCCGGCCGGCTTCGGTGATGAGCCGGGGGGAGCGGCAGCGCGTCGCCCTGGCCCGCGCCTTGCTGCGCAACCCGGCCGTGCTGCTGGCGGATGAACCCACGGCGAGCCTCGACGCGCCCTCCGCCGCCCGCGTCGGCGAGCTGCTGATGCAGGCCGCGGCCGAGGCCGGGGCGACCTTGCTCGTCGCCACCCACGACGCGGCGCTGCTGGCGCGGCTGCCTGGCCGCTTGCGTTTGCACGGCGGCCAGTTGGAGCAGGTGGCATAATGAACCCTTGGCCGGTCGCCCGCGCGGCGCTGCGCCGCGGCTGGCGCATCGCCGCCGCCATGGCTCTGCTGGTCGCGCTCGCCACCGCGCTCGGCACCGGGGTGGGTGCGCTGGAGCGCGGGGTGCGCCGGGCGGCGGCGCAGGCGGCGGATGCGTTCGACCTGGTGATCGGCGCCCCCGGCAGCGCCACGCAGCTCGTGCTGACCTCCGTTTACCTGCAGCCGGACACCGTGCCGCTGATGGACGGCGCGGTGCTGGCCCGGGTGATGGCGGAGCCGGAAGCGGCATGGGCCTCCCCCATCGGGTTCGGCGACCAATGGCGCGGCCACCCCGTGGTCGGCGTCACGGACGCCTTTGCGACCTTGGGCGGACGCCGCGCGCCGGCCGAGGGCCGGGTGTTCGCCGCGGAGGACGAAGCGGTGGTCGGCGCCGCGGTTCCCTTGGCCCTGGGCGGCAAGATCACGCCGCAGCATGGCCGGGTCGAGGTGCCGGACGGCGGGCACGCGCACGAGGAAACCGCTTACACGGTTGTCGGCCGGCTGCCGCCCACCGGCACGCCGTGGGATGCCGCCATCCTGGTGCCGGTCGAGAGCGTGTGGGAGATCCACGGCCTCGGCAACGGCCACGCGCCCGGCGCCGAGCGCATCGGCCCGCCATGGGAAGCCGGGCCGCCCGGCGTGCCGGCCGTCGTCGTGAAGCCGCGCAGCGTCGCCGGCGCTTACCAGCTCCGCGCCCGCTACCGGGCCGCGGGCAGCACGGCGGTGTTCCCCGGCGAGGTGCTGGCCGGGCTGTTCCGCACGATGGGCGACGTGCGGGCCGTGCTGTCCGCCATGGCGGCGGCGACAACGGCCTTGGTGGTGGCGGCGGTGTTCCTGGCGTTCAGCGTCCTGGTCGCGGCCCGGGCGCGGGAGCACGCGGTGCTGCGGGCCATCGGCGCACCGCCGCGCTTCGTGCTGGCGGCGCTGTGGCTGGAGCTTGGCGTGGTGCTGACGGCGGGCGTTCTGGCCGGGACCGTGCTGGGCTGGGTTGCCGCGGCGGCGGCCGGGTCGGCTTTGGGCCGTGCGGCCGGCTTGTCGGTCGGCGTGGCCCTGGGTTGGGCGGATGTCGGCTTGGCGGCGGCGATCCTGTGCGGCGGGCTGCTGGCGGCGGCCCTGCCGACCATGTGGGGCGGCCGGGCGGCCCCGGGCGCTGCGCTGAAAACTTGAGGCCACTCGTGCCCTGTGGTGCAATGATCGCCCCGAGCGAGTGCTTGCAGATGGAGGCGGCACATTGACATCTTTGTTGATAAACGGAGCCGCCTGGTACCCAGGTTCGAGTGGGATCATGAGAAGGCGCGAAGAAATCTGCTCAAGCATGGGGTCGCGTTTGACGATGCCGAGCTTGTGTGGTCGGACCCGATGCACCTGGTGCGCTTTGACCGCAATGAGGACGGTGAGGAGCGATGGCACGCCTTGGGCCTGGCTGCCGGAGTCGTGCTACTGATTGTGGTGCACACCTACCCGGATGGCGATGATGAGGTGATCCGCCTGGTGAGCGCACGGCGGGCAACGAAGCGCGAGCGAAAGGTGTATGAACATGGCGATTTCTAAGGAGCAGCAGGGCCGCCTGGAACGGCTTGCGTCGGCCCCCGAAAACGACATCGACACATCGGACATCCCGGAGGTGCTGGACTGGTCTGGCGCTGTCCGTGGCGGATTCTATGAAGCCCGCAAGGAAAGCATCACGATCCAATTGGATGCCGACGTGTTGGCTTGGTTTCGCAAACATGCCGAGGGTGGCCAGGGTTATCAGTCCGAGATCAATCGGGCATTGCGGCAATACGTCGTGGCGAACGGCCGATCAGGCGCGTGAGCGATGTGACCACTGCGCCGGGCCTCTTGAACCCTAACCCACCACCGGAAACGTCGCCGCAATCGCCCATGCAAAGGCCAGCGCGACCGCCACGGCGCCCACCAGCGGATGCCCGGTCCGCCGGTAGGCCCACCCGCTGAACAGCCCGTACACCACGAGGAACAGCAGGATCACGGGCACGATGATGACCAGGAAGAACAAGCGTGCCGGGTTTAGCCCGATGGCCAGGACGAGCGACAGCACGAAGCACGCCTTGGTCACGGCGTAGGCGCCCCATCGCGCCCCCGGGCCGCGCGTCGCCCACTCGTCCGCGACCGAGTAAAGCAACGTGCCGACCAGCACCGCCCCCATGATCGGCACCCGCCCCGGCGGCAGGGTGAACGAGGTCACGTAACGGTCGATAGGCAGCCCGACTGCCAGGATGCAATACCCCGCCACGGACGCCGTCGCGAGCAGGAACGGCACGGGGGCCGCCCGCCCGCGAATGGGACGCCGCAGCAGCCACAAGCCTGCCGCGGTCAGCAGGCCATAAACCGCGTAATGCACGGTCAGGTAGTCGCCCAAGAGGCTCGGCAGGAAGTCGGTCGGCACCCGCCACAGGATCAGCGGCGCCAGCAGCGCCGGCAGCACCGCAAGCGGCAGCAGGCCCCGCCAACCCAGCCCGGCCCCCAGCGGCACGGCGGACACGCGCGGCAGCAGGCCCGACAACGGCCAGGCCAGCGCCACCAGCCCCGCATATAGCAATCCAAGCCATGGCCCCCGCGCGTCGATCCACCCGTTGCCCTGCCGCCCGAACGCCTGGTCCAGCCAATCCACCGCCTCCACGAGGCTCTGCCGGCTGAACAGCACGCCGATGTGCTCCACCCCGCCGGACAGGGTGGTGCGCCGGGCCGTGCCATCCTCGAACCGCCCATAGGTTTCCCGCTGCCGCGCCGCGTCGCCGGCGGTCATGCGGGCGATGCGCAGCCCCTCGTCCCGGATCATCTCCGGCTCCAGTGCGCCCGCGATGACCAGCAGGTTGCGGGGGGAAGCCGCAGTCACGCCGGGCGAGAACAAGGAGACCGCGACCGTCGCCTCGATCTCCGGGTGGGCGCGCGCATAGCGCACGACCACATCGGACGCCATGGAATGCCCGAGCAGCGCCATCCGCCCGCCCCCCGGCAGCCCGTGCGCGAACGTCACCACCGCGTCCATCGCCTCCATCAGCACCGCGTTGCGCGCGTCGTTGTCGGCGAGGCCCCCGGTCAGCGGCGCCGGGTTGCGGCCATGGCCGGGGAAGTCGAACGTCACCACGCGGAACCCGTTCTGCGCCAGCGTCAGCGCGAACGGCAGCATGAGCTGCTGCGACCCGGCGAACCCGTGCGCCACCACCACGACCGGCGCCGGCTCCGTTGCCGACCGCGCAAACACCGTGACCGGGATGGCACCGACCCGCGCCCTCGTGACCACCAAGCCGGCTTCCGCCGCCTCCAACTGCCACAGCCCGACCAGGATCGCCGCCGCCGCGAGAACCGCCACCGCCAGCCTCGACGCCCTCTGCATTCAAACTCCTTCCTTTATCGCTGGTGGCGGCTGTCAGGATGCTGTTACAGTCCATGTGTCATGTCCACGCTACTCGCCGCCGCTCCCCCCGACGCGCCCACGATCCCGTCTCAGCCCCACGCCGTCGTGATCGGCAGCGGCTTCGGCGGGCTGGCGGCGGCGGTGCGGCTCGGGGCGCGGGGCTACCGGGTGACGGTGCTGGAGAAGCTCGACGCGCCCGGCGGACGCGCTTCCGTGATCCGCCAGGACGGCTTCACCTTCGACGCCGGCCCCACCATCGTCACCGCGCCGTTCCTGCTGGAGGAACTGTGGGCGCTGTGCGGCCGGCGCTTGTCGGACGACGTGGAGCTGCGGGCCATCTCCCCGTTCTATCGCATCCGCTTCCACGGTGGCGCCACGTTCAACTACACCGGCGACCCCGCCGCCATGCGCGCCGAGATCGCCCGCTTCAACCCCGCCGACGTCGCCGGCTACGAACGCTTCATGGCCCACAGCGAGGCGATTTTCCGGGTGGGGTTCGAGCAGTTGGGCGACAAGCCCTTCGGCCATTGGACCGACATGGCCCGGGTCGTGCCGGACCTGCTGCGACTCGGCAGCCTCGGCAGCGTGCACCGCCTGGTCGCCAAGCACGTCCGCGACCCGCGGCTCCGCGTGGCGCTCAGCTTTCACCCGCTGCTGGTCGGCGGCAACCCGTTCAGCGCCAGCTCGATCTACGCGCTGATCGCCTTTCTGGAGCGGCGCTGGGGCGTGCACTTCGCCATGGGGGGCACTGGCGCGCTGGTTACGGGCCTGGTGGACCTGATCCGCGGGCAGGGGGGCGCCGTGCAGTGCTGCCAGGAGGTGGCGGAGATCACCGTGGACCGGGGCGCCGCCACGGGGGTGCGCCTGCGCTCGGGCGCCACCGTCCCGGCCGACATCGTGGTGTCCAACGCGGACTCGGCCTGGACCTACCGCCACCTGCTGGCGCCGCGGCACCGCCGCCGCTGGACGGACCGGCGGATCGAGCGGGCGCGCTACTCCATGAGCCTGTTCGTCTGGTATTTCGGCACCCGGCGGCAGTATCCGGACGTGGCGCACCACACCATCCTGCTCGGCCCGCGCTACCGCGAACTGCTGCAAGATATCTTCAAGCGCCACCGTTTGGCCGAGGATTTTTCCCTTTACCTGCACCGCCCCACCGCGACCGATCCGTCCTTGGCGCCGCCGGGCTGCGATGCGTTCTACGTCCTGTCCCCGGTGCCGCACCTCGCCAGCGGCACGGACTGGGCCGTAACCGCCGAGACGTATCGAAAGTCCCTGGCCCGCGTGCTGGGCGACACGATCCTTCCCGGCCTGGAGGACGCGGTGGTGACGCAGCACGTGATGACCCCGCAGGACTTCCACGACCGCCTGCTGTCCTTCCGCGGCGCGGCCTTCGGCATGGAGCCGCTGCTGACCCAATCCGCCTGGTTCCGCCCGCACAACCGGAGCGAGGAGGTGGACCGCCTGTTCCTCGTCGGCGCCGGCACCCACCCCGGCGCTGGCCTACCCGGCGTGCTGAGTTCGGCGCGTGTCCTCGATGCCGTGGTGCCGCATGGCGCAGAACTGGCTCGATAGCGCCGACCTCCTCGCGTGCCGGGACCTGCTGCGCGGCGGGTCGCGCTCCTTCTTTGCGGCTTCGCTGCTGCTGCCGCGCCGGGTGCATGAGCCGGCGACGGCGCTGTATGCGTTCTGCCGGGTGGCGGACGACCTGATCGACACCGGAGGCGACCCGGCAATGGCACTCGCGGAGTTGCGGGCGCGGCTGGACGCCGCCTATGCCGGGCGGCCTCGGCCGGTCGCCGCCGACCGGGCGCTGGCCGCGGTCGTATTGCGCCATGTCATCCCGCGCGCCTTGCTGGACGCGCTCTTGGAAGGCTTCGCCTGGGACGCCGCCGCCCGCCGCTACCACAGCCTGGCGGACCTCGAAGCCTACGCCGCGCGGGTCGCCGGCACGGTCGGCGCGATGATGGCGACCCTGATGGGCGAGCGGACGGTGGAGGGCGTGGCCCGCGCCTGCGATCTCGGCATCGCCATGCAGCTCAGCAATATCGCCCGCGACGTGGGGGAGGACGCCCGGGCGGGCCGGCTGTACTTGCCGCAGGACTGGCTGCGCGCCGCCGGAATCGACCCCGACGCCTGGCTGTCCCGCCCGGATTTCAGCCCGGCGCTGGCCGGCGTCGTGGAGCGCCTGCTGCGCCGGGCCGACGCGCTGTATCGCCGCGCCGACCCCGGCATCGCGGCGCTGCCCCGCGCCTGCCGCCCCGGCATCGGCGCGGCACGGCACCTTTACGCCGAGATCGGCCGGCAGGTCGCCCGGCAAGGCTTCGACAGCGTGACCCGCCGCGCCGTCGTGCCGCCCGGGCGCAAGCTGCGCCTGCTGGCGCACAGCCTGTCCGACGCCGCGCGCCGTCCGCGCCCGCCCGGCCCGGTCCCGGCCCTGGACGCTGCGCGCTTCCTGGTGGATGCGGTGGTCGCCGCGCCGCCCCCGCCGCGGCCCGGGGCGCGTGCGCCGCTTTGGCCGGCCTTCGATGACCGGGTGGCCTGGCTGTGCGCGCTGTTCGACCAGCTTGACGCGCGGCAGGTGAGCCGGGAGCGGCCCTGATGGCAGGCAATTGGGAATGGGTCTTGGGAGGCCTGTTCCTGTGCCTTCTCGTCGCGGAACTCGTCTCCGTCCGCCGCTCGATCCGCCGAGCCAAGGACGCTGAATCAGCGCCACCGCCGCGGGATGCGGAACGGTAGCATCGCCTGCACCCAAGGCGCGCGGAACCGGTCCAGCAGCAGGCTTTCATGCACCGCGACCGCAGGCTCGCCGAGCAGCCGCGTTTCGATCACCGAGCGCGAGTAGAACGGCGTGTCCTCCAGCGTCTGCCGCACGGTGGGCGCGGCGTCCGCCCGCGTGGCCCGCGCCACCCGCCACACGGGCGTGGGTGGCAGCACGGCCGGCGGCGGCGGCGGGAACGCCTCGATTGCGCCGTTCTGCCCGACCCGCAGCGCCAAGGATTGGTCGCCGCCCACCCGCCGGGTCGCGTTGTAGAGAATGGTTGCCCCATGCCGCATCGGCGCGCGGCACCAGTCCCACTCGATGAAGTCGTCCTCCAACGCCGCGTCGCCGTCGTTGGTGTCGAGGTAGCCCGGCCCCGACCAGCGCAGCGCCGGGTGGGTCAGGGAAACCTCGACGCGGGATGCGGGGGCGATGGGCGACCAGCGGTGCCGCCCGGCGCCGTCCAGCACGAAGCGCCGGCCCGTCACCGCGGAGGGATAGACGCGCACCGTGCCGCGCAGGCGGGAGGGCAGGGGAGCCGTCACCTCCTCGATCTCGATGACCAGCGCGCTGCCGTCCCAGCGGACGGAACTCGGCCCGATGGCGAGATGACGCGGCCCGCGCTCCACGGCGCCGGCGCCGCGCTCGGTCATCGCCCAACGGCGCGGCCGGCCGTACAGGGCGACGTTCAGGGCGCAGAACTGCAAGGGGTCACCGCCGCCGCGCCGCCGGGACCAGGCGTAGAACGGCGAGAATACGCTGCCCAGAAAAGCGATCAGGGTGATCCCGTGCTGCCCGTCGTCGCTCAGCGCATCGACATACCACCAGGCGTAGCCGCCGCGGGCGACCGGGCGGTCGAAGTCCAAGCCGTCTTGTCCAGGTCCGCCAGCAGGCTCGCCGCCGCCAGCCGGCCGGACAGCGCCGCCATCGGCACGCCCGCCCCCGGATGCGTGCTGCCGCCCGCCAGGTACAGCCCCGGCACCCGGGTCCGCGCCCCCGGCCGCTTGAACGTCGCCGTCGCCCCGTGCACCGCCGGGCCGTACAGCGCCCCGCCCGTTCCCGGGAACAGTTGATGGAACTCCGCCGGGGTCGTTACCTCCGTCGCCTCCGGTGTCAGGGTCAGGCCGCAGCGGGCCAGCAGGCGAAAGCTCCGGTCGGCGCATTGCTCGATCTCCGTGGGGGTGGGGGCGCGCGAGTCGCCGGTGGGCGGCGCGTTGACGAGGCACAGCAGGCGCTCCGGCCCGGCCAAGGGTGCATCGTCGTCCGCGCGGTCCTGCGCGCAGACGTAAACGGTCGGCTCCCGCGGCAGAGTGCCGGCACCGAGGTCGCGGAACTCGGCGGCGTAGTCGCCCGAGAAAAACACGTTGTGGCGCGACAAGGGGAAGCCCTCGCTCCGGGCCACGGTCGCCCAGGTGACGGCCGAGAGCGACCGGTTCCGCGCCGCCACCGCCGGGGCCGCGCCGCGCACCGCGGCTCCCAGCAGCCCGGCGGCCACCGCGCCCGCGTCGGCGTTGGCCACGACTGCCTCCGCCGCGATCCGCTCGCCGTTCGCTAGCCGCACTCCGGCTACCCGGCCGCGCTCCACCAGGACCTCCGCCGCCTCCGCCCCGTAGCGCAGCGTGGCCCCGCGCGCCGCCGCCAGCCCGGCCAGCGCCTGCGCGACCTCGTGCATCCCGCCGTCCACCAGCCACACGCCGTCCTGCTCGACATGCGCCACCAGCATCAGCGTGGCCGGCGCGAGAAACGGCGAGGACCCGCAATACGTCGCATACCGCCCGAACAACTGCCGCAGCCGCGGGTCGCGGAAGTGCTGGCTCAGCGCCTTCCAAAGCGTGTCGAACGGGCGGATGCCCCAAAGCGCCACCGCCCCGGCGTCGCGCACCAGCGATCCCATGGAGGGCCGCGCGCCCCGGATGAACGGCTTTTCCAGCGTCGCGTAGATGCGCCGCGCTTCTGCCGAGAACGCGCGGAACCCCGCCGCCTCCGAAGCACCGGCGAACCGCCCGATGGCGTCGGCTGATTGCTCCAAGTCGGCGAACAGGTCCAGCCTTTGATCGGCCGCCCAGGCGTGCCGGGCCAGCACGCTGGCCGGGCGCAAGGATAAGTGATCGGACAGCACGGCGCCTGCATCGGCGAAGATCGACTCGAACACCCAGCGCATGGTGAACACGGTGGGGCCGGCATCCAGCCGCCGCCCGGCCACCGCGACCTGGCGCAGCTTGCCGCCGGGCGTTTCCGCGCGCTCCAGCAGCGTCACGTCCAGCCCGGCGCCCGCCAGCTCCAGCGCCGCCACCAAGCCGCCTACCCCGCCCCCGACGACGACGACCCGACGTGCCACCCTGCCCCCCAAAAACCGCTTGACCTTTATGTCAATTAACGTTGACAGTCCCATTTGACAACTCAGCCTGACAGAACGGCAGCCGGAGAAAACGCAATGGACGTCATGGGGCGGATTGAGCGGGCTTTGTATGCAGCGGTGTCGCGCGCCGATGTCGAGGCTTGCCCGCCCCGCCTCGCCGCCGCCATGCGCCATGCCGTGTTCCCGCGCGGCGCCCGCATCCGCCCGCGCTTGTGCCTCGCCGTCGCCGCCGCGTGCGGGGAGGACGAGCCGGACGTGACCGACGCCGCCGCGGCTTCCATCGAATTGCTGCATTGCGCGTCGCTGGTGCATGACGACCTGCCGTGCTTCGACGACGCCGACACCCGCCGGGGCCGGCCCACGGTGCACCGGGCGTTCGGCGAGCCGCTGGCCGTGCTGGCAGGCGACGCGCTGATCGTGCTGGCGTTCCAAACTCTGGCCTACGGCGCGGCCCTCACCCCGAAGCGCCTGGCGCCGTTGATGCTGACGATTGCCGGGTCGGTCGGCGTGCCCGGCGGCATCGTCGCCGGGCAGGCTTGGGAATGCGAGGACTCGGCGGACCTCGCGCAGTACCAGCGGGAGAAGACTGGGGCGCTGTTCGCCGCCGCGACCGTCGCCGGCGCCGCGTCCGTGGGGGCGGAGGCCGAGCCGTGGCGCTCCTTGGGCGCGCGGCTGGGGGAAGCGTTCCAAGTGGCCGACGACATCCTCGACGCCACGGCGAACCCGGACGCGGTGGGCAAGCCCGTGGGCCGCGACCTCGCCTTGGACCGTCCCAGCGCGGTGCGTGAATTCGGCCTCGACGGCGCGATCATGCGGCTGGAGTCGCTGGCCGCCGCCGCCGTCGATGCCGTGCCGGCCTGCCCCGGCGCGACCGCGCTGCGCAGCCACATCCTGACCGAGACCATGCGCCTGCTGCCGAAGGAACTGGCGCGGCACGCGGCATAATGGCGGCGATCCTCGGGGGCGCCGCCCGGCGGATCGACCTGCGGGCGCAGCGCGACCGGCTGGTGGCCAGCCCGCGTTTCCGGCGCTGGGCCGCCGCTTTCCCGTTCACCCGGCCGATTGCCCGGCGGCGCACCCGGGCGCTGTTCGATTTGTGCGCCGGGTTCGTTTACTCGCAGGTGCTGCAAGCCTGTGTGCAGTTGCGCTTGTTCGACATCCTCGCCGACGGGCCGCAAACGGTGGACGCGCTGGCGGCGCGGCTCGGCATTCCGCCGGACCGGACGCGGCGGCTGTTGCTGGCCGCCGCCTCGTTGAAGTTGCTGGCCCGGCGCCGCGGCGGGCGGTTCGGCCTGGGTCCACTCGGTGCGGCCATGGTCGGCAACGCCGCGGTGTCGGCCATGGTGCTGCATCACCGCGAACTCTACGCGGACCTGAGCGACCCGGTGGCACTGCTGCAGGGACGCGAAACAACCGGGCTGTCCCGGTATTGGGCGTATTCCGGCAACGCCGAGGCCGCCGGGCTGGGCCGCGGCGAGGTCGCCGACTACACGGCGCTGATGGCCGCGTCGCAGCCGCTGGTCGCCGATGAGGTTTTGGCCGCCTACCGCATCGGCCGGCATCGGTGCCTGCTGGACGTGGGAGGGGGCGACGGCAGCTTCCTGCAAGCCGTGGCGGCGCGGGCGCCGGGGCTGCGGCTCATGCTGTTCGATTTGCCGCCCGTCGCGGAGCAGGCCCGTGCCCGACTGACGGCGGCTGGGCTGAGCGGACGATTCCAGGTCGCGGGCGGCGACTTCCTGGCCGATCCACTTCCCGAGGGCGCCGACATCGTTTCGCTGGTCCGGGTGATTCACGACCACGACAACCCGGCCGCGCTCGCCATCCTGCGCGCCGCGCGCCGCGCCCTGCCGCCGGGCGGCACCCTGCTCTTGGCCGAACCCATGGCCGGGACGCCCGGCGCCGAGCCGATTGGCGACGCTTATTTCGGCTTCTACCTCCTGGCGATGGGCCGCGGCCGGGCGCGGACGCAGGCCGAGCTGGTTGCGCTGCTGCACGCTGCCGGGTTCGGCAGCGTGCGCCGCGTGCCCACGCACACGCCGCTGCTGGTCAGCGTGCTGGTTGCAAAGGCGTCGGACGGCACACTTGTAAATGCTAGTTGACATACTGAACCGTCAGGATAAGTTGACAGAACGCTGAGGCCGTATCGGCCCGCACAGCTTCGGGAGGGCGCAAATGGAAGCAATGGCCGTCGTGCTCACCGCTCCCGAACGCTTGGCGCTCAGCCGTTTGCCGCTGGACGCCGCTGGTCCCGAGGACATCGTCGTCGATGTCGAGTGGAGCGGCATCAGCACGGGGACGGAGCGCCTGCTCTACACCGGGGCGATGCCGCATTTCCCCGGCATGGGCTACCCGCTGGTGCCCGGCTACGAGTCGGTCGGCCGCGTTGCCGCTGCCGGCGTGGGAACAGGGCGACGGGTCGGCGAGCGCGTGTTCGTGCCGGGCGCCCGCTGCTTCGGCGACGTGCGCGGCTTGTTCGGTGGCGCTGCGTCCCGCGTCGTGGTGCCGGCCGCCCGGGTGGCCGCGTTTGACGAGCGGTTGGGCGAGGACGCCGTGCTGCTGGCCTTGGCCGCGACGGCGCGGCACGCTTTGACGTTGCCGGGGGTGGCGCCGCCCGACCTCATCGTGGGCCACGGCGTGCTCGGCCGCTTGCTGGCCCGGCTCGCGGTGCTGTCCGGGGCGCGGCCCGTGGTGTGGGAGCGCAACCCGGCCCGCGCCGAGGGCACCGAAGGCTACGATGTCGTCGATCCCGCCGAGGACAGCCGCCGCGACTACCGTGCCATCTTCGACGCGAGCGGTGATGCCGGGCTGCTGGACACGCTGATCGGGCGGCTCGCGCCGGGCGGCGAGGTCGTGCTGGCCGGGTTCTACAGCGACCGGCTGAGCTTCGCCTTTCCGCCGGCCTTCATGCGGGAAGCGCGCATCCGCATCGCCGCGCAGTGGGCGCCCGCGGACCTTGCGGCGGTGGCAGGGCTGGCCGGGTCGGGCGAGTTGTCGCTGGCCGGGCTGGTGACGCACCGCAGCGCGGCCGGCGACGCGGCCGGGGCCTACCGCACCGCCTTTGACGACCCGGCGTGCCTCAAGATGATCCTCGATTGGAGAACCTGCCCATGAACGCCGTCGCACCCTCCACGCAGGCCAAGCCAGGGATGAGCATGACGGAGGCGCTCCGGGCGGAGGCCGCGGTCGAGCCGGATGCGGTCGCGACCACGCCCGCGAAGAAGGAAACGCAGGTCATCGCGATCTACGGCAAGGGCGGCATCGGCAAAAGCTTCACCCTCGCCAACCTCAGCTACATGATGGCGCAGCAGGGCAAGCGCGTGCTGCTGATCGGCTGCGATCCCAAGAGCGACACGACCTCCCTGCTGTTCGGCGGGCGGAGCTGCCCGACGATCATCGAAACCTCGTCGAAGAAGAAGCTCGCCGGGGAGAAGGTGTCCATCGGCGACGTGTGCTTCATCCGCGACGGCGTGTTCGCCATGGAACTGGGCGGCCCGGAAGTCGGGCGCGGCTGCGGCGGGCGCGGCATCATCCATGGGTTCGAGTTGCTGGAGAAGCTCGGCTTCCATGAATGGGGCTTCGACTACGTGCTGCTGGACTTCCTGGGCGACGTGGTGTGCGGCGGGTTCGGCCTGCCGATTGCCCGGGACATGTGCCAGAAGGTGATCGTTGTCGCGTCCAACGACCTGCAATCGCTGTATGTCGCGAATAACGTGTGCTCGGCCGTGGATTACTTCCGGCGCATGGGCGGCAACGTCGGCGTGGCCGGCATGGTGATCAACAAGGATGACGGGACCGGGGAAGCGCAGGCGTTCTCCGAGGCGGTCGGCATCCCCGTGCTGTCGGCCATCCCCGCCAACGAGGACATCCGCCGCAAGTCCGCCAACTACGAGATCATCGGCCGGCCCGGCGGCACCTGGGCGCCGATGTTCGAGCAATTGGCCGAGCAGGTGGCCGAAGCGCCGCCGGTGCGCCCCACGCCGCTGTCCCATGACGCGCTGCTGAACCTGTTCAAGGGCGACGCGGTGGGCCGCAATGTCGTGCTGCAGCCTGCGACCGAGGCCGACATGTGCCCGGCCACCGTGAGCGGCAAGGCGTCCCTCGAAGTCATCTACGAGGGAGCATGACGGTGGACGGCTCCATCGCCCTTCCCGCCGTCCCGCCCGACACCGGGTCCGGCTGCCATGGCGGGCGGGACACGATGGTCGAGGCGGCGCGCGCCGCCGGCAAGAGCGCGGCGATGGACAAGCTGATGGCCGACTACCCGCGCGGGCCGCACGACCAGCCGCAATCCATGTGCCCGGCCTTTGGCGCCTTGCGCGTGGGCCTACGGATGCGGCGCACGGCGACGATCCTCAGCGGCTCCGCCTGCTGCGTGTACGGGTTGACCTTCACCTCGCACTTCTACGGCGCGCGGCGCACCGTGGGCTACGTGCCGTTCAACTCGGAAACGCTGGTCCGCGGCCAGTTGTTCGAGGACATCCGCGACGCGGTGTATGAGACGGCGAAGCCCGCGGACTACGACGCCGTGGTGGTCATCAACCTGTGCGTGCCGACCGCTTCGGGCGTGCCGCTGGACCGGCTGCCGAAGCAGATCGATGGCGTGCGGATCATCGGCATCGACGTGCCGGGCTTCGGCGTGCCGACCCACGCCGAGGCCAAGGACGTGCTGGCCGGCGCGATGCTGCGCTACGCCCGGACGGAGGCCGAGCAAGGCCCCGTCGCCCGGCCGCGCCAAGCGCAGGACCTGCCGACCGTCGCCATGATCGGCGAGTTCTTCCCGGGCGACCCGCCGGGCATCGGCGCGCTGCTGGCGCCCATGGGCCTGGCGCCCGCCCCGCCGCTGCCGTCCCGCGAGTGGCGCGACCTGTATGCCGCGCTGGACTGCCAGGTGGCCGCGGCGGCGCACCCGTTCTACACGGCGACGGTGCGGGAGTTCCGCGCCGCGGGCCGCCCGGTGGTGGGCAGCGCCCCTGTGGGCGTGGAGGGCACCGCCGCCTGGCTCGATGCGGTAGGCAATGCTGCGAACGTTGCCGCGGACCGCATCGACGCTGCCAAGGCGCGTGCTTTGCCGGCCATCCGCGCGGCGCTCGACGCCAACCCGATCCGCGCCCGCGTCACCGTGTCGGGCTACGAAGGATCCGAGCTTTTGGTCGCGCGCCTGCTGATCGAGGCGGGCGCGGAGGTGCCCTATGTCGGCACCGCTTGCCCGCGCACCGAATGGAGCGACGCCGACCGCGAATGGCTCGGAGCGCGGGGCGTCCACGTCCAGTACCGCGCCTCCTTGGAGCAAGACCTGACGGCGATGCGGGATGTCCGCCCGGACCTCGCCGTGGGCACGACGCCCTTGGTGCAGAAGGCGAAGGAGCTTGGCATCCCGGCGCTGTACTTCACCAACATGGTCTCCGCCCGCCCCTTGTTCGGCGCGGCTGGGGCGGGGGCGCTGGCCGGGATCGTGTCGGCGCAGATCGGCGGCGGCGCGCGGTTCAACCGCATGGTCGCGTTCTTCGAGGGCGCCGGCGCCGGGGAGACCGCGGGTTACGGCTTCAACGGCGTGCCGCGGGAGCCGAAAGGGGCAAAGGACCGCTACCGCCGGGCGCGCGAGGCCCGGGCACGGGCCGCCGAAGCGGTGGGGAGCTAGGCGATGCTGGTGCTCGACCATGACCGGGCCGGCGGCTACTGGGGCGCGGTCTATGCCTTCACCGCGATCCGCGGGCTGCGGGTGGTGATCGACGGCCCCGTGGGCTGCGAGAACCTGCCGGTCACTGCCGTGCTGCACTACACGGACGGCCTGCCGCCGCACGAGCTGCCGGTGGTCGTCACCGGGTTGTCCGAGGACAACCTGTCGATGGACGGCACGGAGGGCGCGCTGCGCCGGGCGGCGGCGACCGGGGACGTGGACATGCCCTCCGTGGTCGTGACCGGCAGCATCGCCGAGATGATCGGCGGCGGGGTCACGCCCGAAGGCAGCAACCTGCTCCGCTTCGTCCCGCGCACCATCGACGAGGACCAGTGGCAGGCGGCGGACCGGGCGATCTACTGGCTGTGGACCGAGTTCGGCGCCAAGCGGGCGAAGCCCAAGCCCCGCGCGCCCCGTGCGCCCGGCGCGAAGCCGCGGGTCAACATCATCGGCCCCATCTACGGCACCTTCAACATGCCGTCCGACCTGGCCGAGATCCGCCGGCTGGTCGAGGGCGTGGGCTGCGAGATCAACCTGGTGTTCCCGCTCGGCGCGCACATCGAGGACGTGGCGCGCCTGCCGGACGCGGACGTGAACATCTGCCTGTATCGCGAGTTCGGCCGGCAGCTTTGCGAGGAGCTTGACCGCCCGTACCTGCAGGCGCCCATCGGCCTGTTCGCCACGACCAACTTCCTGCGCAAGCTCGGCGAACTCACGGGGATCGACCCCGAGCCGTTCATCGAGGCGGAGAAGCACACCACGATCAAGCCGGTCTGGGACCTGTGGCGCAGCGTGACGCAGGACTTCTTCGCGACCGCGAGCTTCGCCGTGGTGGCGACCGACACCTATGCGCGGGGCCTGCGGGGCTTCCTGGAAGGCGAGCTGGGCATCCCCTGCACCTTCAGCTTCAGCCGCACGGCGGGCGCCAAGCCCGACAACGCGGCCGTCCGCGCCGCCATGCGCAAGTCCCCGCCCTTCGTCCTGTACGGCTCCTTCAACGAGCGGATGTATGCGGCGGAGCAAGGGGCGCGCTGCATGTATATCCCGGCCTCCTTCCCCGGCGCCGTGATCCGCCGGGCCACGGGCACGCCGTTCATGGGGTATGCGGGCGCGACCTATCTCGTCCAGGAATTCTGCAACGCCCTGTTCGACGCGCTGTTCCACATCCTGCCGCTCAGCACGGACATGGACCGGGTGGAGCCGACGCCCGTGGCGGCTTCCGAGTGGAATGCAGGCCCCTGGGACGACAACGCGGTGGCGCTGCTGGACCAGCACGTCGCGGCCGAGCCGTTCCTGTTGCGCATCTCCGCCGCCAAGCGGGCGCGGGACCGGGTGGAAGGGGACGCGAAGCGGGCGCGGGAAGGCCGGGTCACGGCGGCCCGCGTCGAGCAGTCGCTGGCCGCGATGGCCGCGGGGCAGGCGGCGTGAGCGGGGCGGTATACGCCCGGCACAAGACATCCGGCGGGCGCTGCCCGTGGGACGGTGGCTGTGGCGTGCGCCACGGCGAAAACCCTGCCGCACGGGAAAAGTGCGGCCACAGCGGAGAAAGGAGCCAATCATGTCTGACGTCAACATGCGAGCCAGTTCGAGTTCTGGCCTGACCGACTCGGAGGCGCGCGAGTTCCACAGCATCTTCGTCACCAGCTTCATCGTGTTCACGGTGATCGCGATCGTCGCGCACGTCCTGGTTTGGCAGTGGCGCCCGTGGCTGCCCGGGCCGAACGGCTACCTGCCGACGACCACGTCGCTGCTGGACGGCGTGACGGTCGCGAAATCGTTCCTGGCATAGGGGAGAGAACCGATGTGGCGTGTATGGCTGCTGTTTGACCCGCGTCGCGTGCTGGTCGCCTTGTCCGTCTTCCTGTTCGTGCTGGCGCTGCTGATCCACTTCATCCTGCTCAGCACCAGCCGGTTCAACTGGCTGGAAGGCCCGGTCCGGCCCGGCAACTCGGCCCAGTTGGCGCCGCTGCCGCAGGCGGCGCCCAGTACCAACAGGTAGCATCCGATCAACCCAAGCAACGGCAGTGGGCCGCGCCGGGCCGTTCCGGCGCAGCCCACCGCCCGCACCACGCTGTTCGACCAGAGGGTTTCACCATGGCGATGCTTACATTCGAGGAGAAGTACCGCGTCCGCGGCGGCACCCTGGTCGGCGGCGACTTGTTCGACTTCTGGGTTGGCCCGTTCTGGGTCGGCTTCTTCGGCGTCACGTCCATTTTCTTCTCTGCGCTCGGGACCGCGCTGATCATCTATGGCGCGGCGATTGGCGGCGATTGGAACATCTGGCGCATCAACATCGCGCCGCCGGACCTGCGCTACGGCCTGGGCTTCGCGCCCATCAGGGAAGGCGGGCTGTGGCAGATCATCACGATCTGCGCCATCGGCGCCTTCGTGTCCTGGGCGCTGCGCCAGGTGGAGATCAGCCGCAAGCTCGGCATGGGCTACCACGTCCCGTTCGCCTTCAGCGTCGCGATCTTCGCCTACGTTTCGCTGGTGGTGATCCGGCCGGTGCTGATGGGCGCCTGGGGCCACGGCTTCCCGTATGGCATCCTGAGCCACCTCGATTGGGTGTCCAACACCGGCTACCAGTATCTGCACTTCCATTACAACCCGGCGCACATGCTGGCGATCACGTTCTTCTTCACCACGACGCTCGCCTTGTCGCTGCACGGCGCGCTGGTGCTGTCGGCGGCGAACCCGCCCAAGGGCCAGGCGGTGAAGACGGCGGAGCACGAGAACACGTTCTTCCGCGACACCATCGGCTGGTCCATCGGCACGCTGGGCATCCATCGGCTGGGCTTGTTCCTGGCGCTGTCCGCCGGGTTCTGGAGCGCGGTGTGCATCATCATCAGCGGCCCGTTCTGGACCCGCGGCTGGCCGGAGTGGTGGGGCTGGTGGCTCAACCTGCCGATCTGGCGATAACGAAGGGAAGGGAGCGAAACCATGGCCGAGTACCAGAACCTGTTCACCCGCGTCCAGGTCCGCGGACCCGTTTACGCCGGGGTGCCCGTCACCGGCACCAGTTGGACCCGGTCCGGCAAGCCGTTCTACATCCACCTGTTCGGCGTGCTGGGCGACGCGCAGGTGGGGCCGCTTTACCTGGGCATCACCGGCATCGCCTCGCTGATCTGCGGCTTCATCGCGTTTGAGATCATCGGCCTCAACATGTTCGCGTCGGTGAACTGGGATCCCGTGCAGTTCATCCGCCAACTGCCTTGGCTGGCGCTGGAGCCGCCGCCGCCGGGCTACGGGCTGCGCTTGCCGCCGCTTGCGGATGGCGGGTGGTGGCTGATGGCGGGGTTCTTCCTCACGGCGTCCATCCTGCTGTGGTGGACGCGGATTTACCTGCGCGCCAAGGCGCTCGGCATGGGGAACCACGTCGCCTGGGCCTTCGGGTCGGCCATCTGGCTTTACCTGGTGCTCGGCTTCATCCGGCCGCTGCTGATGGGAAGCTGGGGGGAGGCGGTGCCGTTCGGCATCTTCCCGCACCTGGACTGGACGGCGGCGTTCTCCATCCGCTACGGCAACCTGTTCTACAATCCGTTCCACATGCTCTCCATCGTGTTCCTGTACGGCTCGACGCTGTTGTTCGCCATGCACGGCGCGACCGTGCTCGCCATCAGCCGCTTCGGCGCGGAGCGCGAGCTGGAGCAGATCATCGACCGCGGCACCGCGTTCGAGCGGGGCACGCTGTTCTGGCGCTGGACCATGGGCTTTGCCGCCACGGCCGAGAGCATCCACCGCTGGGCCTGGTGGTTCGCCATGCTGACGACGATCACCGGCGGCATCGGCATCCTGCTGACCGGCACGGTCGTGGACAACTGGTTCCTTTGGGGCGTGAAGCATGGCATCGCGCCCAGCTACCCGCCGGTTTGGGGCCAGGTCGTTGACCCGGCGCTGACGCAAGGAGCCATTCGATGATCCCCGGGCTGAGGCTTGGCTTGGGCTTGGTCGGCGCCGTCGGCGCGTCGCTGCTCGGGATCGCGATGCTGTCCGAGTTCCAGACTCCGCCTATCGAGTCCGTGCAGCGCGGCTTCCGCGGCGTGGCGATGGAAACGAACTACAACGAGAAGCAGCTCGCCGAGTACCTGGCCAAGAACAAGGTGCCGGCGTCGCTGCCGAGCGTTCCCGCGGCCGGGCCGAAGGCGGGGGTGGTATACAAGAACGTGCAGGTGCTGGGCGACCTCAGCGTCGGCCAGTTCACCCGCCTCATGGTGTCGCTGACCAACTGGGTGTCGCCGAAGCAGGGCTGCGCCTACTGCCACAACACCGCCAACATGGCCGAGGACAGTCTTTACACCAAGATCGTGTCGCGGCGCATGATCCAGATGACGCAGAACATCAACGCCAACTGGCAGCCGCACGTCCAGCAGACCGGCGTGACCTGCTACACCTGCCACCGCGGCAACCCCATCCCAGCCAACGTGTGGTTCAACGACCCCGGCCCGACGACGCCGGGGGGCAACATGATCTCGGCGGGGCCGTCCACGGGCAAGAACATCGTCGCGCGGAACGCGGACAACGACTCGCTGCCCTTCGACCCGTTCACCCCGTTTCTGGAACGGGACTACCCGATCCGCGTGCAGGGCGACCAGGCGCTGCCCGGCAACAACCGGCACTCGATCAAGGAGGCCGAGTGGACCTGGGCGCTGATGATGCACTTTTCCCAGTCGCTCGGCGTGAACTGCACCTACTGCCACAACAGCCGCTCCTTCAGCGATTGGGGGCAGAGCACGCCGCAGCGCGTGTCGGCCTGGTATGGCATCCGCATGGTGCGGGACCTCAACAACGACTACCTGAAGTCGCTGACCAACGCTTGGCCGGCCAACCGGCTGGGCACCGAGGGCGACGCGCCGAAGCTCGCCTGCGCCACCTGTCACCAGGGCGTCTTCAAGCCGCTGTATGGCGTCAGCATGTTGAAGGATTTCCAGGAGCTGGCGCACCCCGGCGCGGCGGGGCTGGGCTACCTCAACGCTTCCTGGACGCCGCCGGGCGGCGCCATGAACCGGGCCATACCCGGGGACCAGGGGAAGGCCCCCGAATAAGGCTTGGCAAGGGCGCGGCCGGTTGTGGCCGCGCCCCCCGTCCGCCCTGCCTTGCTGGCTTTCGATCCCTCCCCATCATATTCACTTCGCGCGGAAAGCGTTGCCGTGCGGGTTGCGATGCGCGGCCCGTTGTGCGACCGCTTCCGCGGGAACTGATTCAATGGAGGCAGGGGTCGCGTATGGACAGCATGGAAGTCAACAAGGCGGTTGCCGCGTTCCTGATCGCCGGCATCGCCTTCATGGGGTCCGGGCTGATCAGCGAGGCCTTGGTGCATCCAAAGGCCATCAAGGGCACGGCGATCAAGGTTGACCTGCCCAGCGAGCAAACCGCCGCCGCCGCGGCGCCCGAAGCGGAGCCGCCGATCGCCGCCCTGCTCGCCTCCGCCGACCCCGCCCGCGGCGAGGCGGGCGTCAAGAGTTCAGGCTGCGTCGCGTGCCACAGCTTCAACGAGGGCGGCAAGGCCGGCGTCGGCCCGAACCTTTACAACGTCGTCGGCGCCCCGCATGGCCACATGGAGGGCTATGCCTATTCCGCGGTGCTGAAGGGCAAGCAAGGCCCCTGGACCTACGAGGCGCTGAACGAATGGCTGAAGAAGCCCAGCGCCTACGCGCCCGGCACCAAGATGAGCTACGCCGGCCTGTCGGACCCGAAGAAGCGGGCCGACATCATCGACTACCTGCACACCCTGTCCAAGGACCCGGTGCCTTTCCCGCCCGCCCCGGCGCAGAAGGCCGACGCCGCCCCGCCCCAAGCCGCCGTTGCCAATGCTTCACCGAACCCGGCGCCAGGAGGCGGCGCCCCGGCTGCTGGGTCGGACATCACAGCCCTGCTGGCGTCCGCCAACCCGGACGCCGGCAAATCCAGCATGACAAAGCTGGGCTGCGTCGCTTGCCATAGCGTCAATGAGGGCGGCAGGAACGGCGTGGGGCCCAACCTTTACGGCGTGGTGGGCGCGCCGCACGCGCACCATGAGGGCTATGCCTACTCCGCCGCGCTGAAGGGCAAGGAAGGCGCTTGGACCTATGCGGAGCTGGACAAGTGGCTGCTCAAGCCGAACGCCTACGCCCCCGGCACCAAGATGAGCTTCGCCGGCATCGCCGACTCCAAGGTGCGGGCCGACGTGATCGCCTACCTCCGCTCGCTGTCGGCCAACCCGGAGCCGCTGCCGACGGCCGACGCGGCCAAGCAGCCGGGCTGACGAGGCCTCACGCGGCGGGCTGACCGGACCCCGGCGTGCTGCCTGATGCCGTCGAGATCGTCGAGGTCAGCCCGCGCGACGGGCTGCAGAACGAGGGCCGGCCGGTCGGCACCGCCGACAAGCTGCGCTTGATCGAAAGCCTGGTCCGCGCCGGCGTCCGCCGGATCGAGGCGACGAGTTTCGTCCACCCGGCCCGCGTGCCGCAGATGGCGGATGCGGAGGCGGTGATGGCGGGCCTCCCGCGCACGCCCGGCGTGGCCGTTTCCGGCCTCGTGCTCAACCGCCGGGGCGCCGAGCGCGCCATCGCCGCCGGGTGCGATGAGCTGACCTTCACCGTGGCCGCCAGCGAGGCGTTCGGCCAGCGCAACCAGGGCCAAACGGTTGAGCAGGGCCTGCTGGCCTGGGCCGAGGTGTCGGCCATGGCCCGCGCCGCCGGGCGCCGCGCGGCGGTGGTGATCGCCACCGCCTTCGGCTGCCCGTTCGAGGGCGCGGTGGACCCGGCCCGCGTCGAGGACATGGCCCGCCAAATCTTGCGGTCCGGCCCGGCGGAGATCGGCCTGGCCGACACAATCGGCGTCGGCACGCCGCGGCAGGTCGTGGACCTGTTCGGGCGGATGCGGGCGGCAATCGCCGCATCCGGATGCGGCCGGCCAGCCATGCGGGCGCATTTCCACAACACGCGCAACACCGGCTACGCCAACGCCTACGCGGCGCTGCTGGCCGGGGCCACGGTGCTGGACAGCAGCGCGGGCGGCATCGGCGGCTGCCCTTTTGCGCCCCGCGCCACCGGCAACATCGCGACCGAGGACCTGCTCTACCTGCTGGACGGCCTGGGGGTGCGTCACGGCATCGAGCGCAAGGCGGTGGCGGCGCTCGACCCGTGGCTGGCGGAGGTGCTGGGTCACGCGGTGCCGGGCCAGCTCGGCAAGACCGACGCTTGGCCCCCGGCGGCGTAGCCTTCTGTGGCTACGGCACACCGTTTGCAGGAACCTGCCCGTCACCAAGCCGCAACAGAAGGCGCAACCCATGGCCCAACACCGCGTCGCCGCCACGCCCGAAACCATCCGCTGGGGCACGTTCAGCGCCGCCTACCCGCCCGTGCTCACGGTGCAGAGCGGCGACACGGTGGTGCTGGAATGCGTCACCGGCGCGCCGGACGTGATGCCGCCCGAAGGCTCCGGCATGGAGGTGCCGCCGGCGCTTGCCGCCATCCACGCCGCCGACCCGCCCCGGCTCGGCCCGCACATCCTGACCGGCCCGGTCGCGGTGGCCGGCGCCGAGCCGGGCGACACGCTGGAGGTGCGTATCGACAAGATCGAGCTGGGCGCCGATTGGGGGTTCTGCGGGCACCGGCCGCTCGCCGGCACGCTGCCGGAGGACTTCCCGCGCCGCTTTCTCAGCCACATCGCCATCGACCGCGCCGCCGGCACCTGCCGGCTGCCCTGGGGCACTGAGCTGGCGTTGTCGCCGTTTTTCGGCGTGATGGGCGTGGCGCCGCCGCCCGCCTACGGCGCGATCTCCACCAAGGAGCCGCGGGAGCACGGCGGCAACCTGGACAACAAGGAGGTCGGTGCCGGGTCCACGCTGTTCCTGCCGGTTTGGGTGCCCGGCGCCAACTTCTCCGCCGGCGACGGCCATGGCGTCCAAGGGGACGGCGAGGTCTGCATCAATGCGCTGGAAACCTGCCTGACCGGCACGTTCACCTTTGTGCTGCACAAGGCCGGGGCCGCGCCGTTCCGCTTTCCACGGGCGGAAACGCCCACGCACTACGTCTCGATGGGGCTGAACGAGGACCTGGACCTGGCGATGAAGCAGGCGTTGCGGGAGATGATCGCCTTTATCTGCGCCCGGTCCAGCCTGTCGCCGGACCAGGCCTACCAGTTCTGCTCCCTGGCGGTGGACTTCCACGTGACGCAAACCGTGAATGGTGAGAAGGGGGTGCATGGCTTGCTGCGTAAGGGGCTGTTATTCTAGCCGAGTTATCCACAACTGTTTGCGTTAGGTTAACATTTTCCGCCTATCCCTCGCCATTCCATCGCCCTATCATCCGTTGCGGAGATGAACGGTTAGGAGGCCCGGAATGGATTGGAACGAGGAGACGATCACCTGCTTGCGCCAGTTCTGGCAGGACGGCCATTCCACGGCCGAGATCGGCCGGCGCATGGGCGTCACCAAGAACGCGGTGGTCGGCAAGGCGCACCGCTTGATGCTGGCGCCCCGCCCGTCGCCGATCCGCCGGGATCTGCCGGACGGCCATGTGCCGCGGCGGTCCGCGCCCCGGCGCGCAACCGGCCCGACCCTGCCGGCGCCGAACCTGCCGCCCGTTGCGGCCTCGGCACCGCCCGTGGCTGTGCGTGCCGTCGCGCCGCCGCCACCGCAGCACATGCCGTCGCCGCAAGCGCCGGTGCAGCTTCGCGCCGTGGCGGCGCCGCGCGCCGCCGTGCGGGTGTCAACCTGCTGCTGGCCCATCGGCGACCCCGGCACCGCGAGCTTCCGCTTCTGCGACGACGGCGCGATGGCGGGGAAGCCGTACTGCGCCCAGCACGCGGCGCTGGCCTACGTGAAGGTGCGCGACCGCCGGGAGGACGCGGCGTAACGCCGTTCGGCGTTCGCCCTTCACGCATCAGCCTTCGCCCATGCAGATGTTCCGCCCGCGCCCTTGATCCCGGCGGTGTCGCGGTTTAGGGGTTACGCGGAGACATCATGCCGCCATTCGAGACTGCCCTTCCGCGGGAGCGTCACACCGCTCTCGATGCCGACTCCGTTCGCGCCGCTTACCGGCGGTGGGCCGGGGTGTATGACGCCGTGTTCGGGGGCGTGTCGGCCTTTGGCCGCCGCCGCGCGGTGGAGGCGGTGAACGCGCTGCCCGGGGTGCACGTGCTGGAGGTCGGCGTCGGCACCGGCCTCGCCTTGCCGCATTACTCGGGCGCCAAGCGGATCACCGGCATCGACCTGTCGGCGGAGATGCTGGCTTTCGCGCGCTCCCGGGTGAAGTCGGCGGGCCTTTCCAACGTGGAAGCGCTGGTGGAGGTCGATGCGGAAGCGACGGGCTTCGACGCCGGGTCGTTCGACATCGCGGTGGCGATGTTCGTGGCGTCCGTGGTGCCGAACCCGCGGCTGCTGCTGGCCGAGATGCGGCGGGTGGTGCGTCCGGGCGGGCACCTGCTGTTCGTCAACCATTTCGCGGCCGAGCGCGGCCCGCGCTGGTGGGCGGAGCGGGCGCTGGCGCCCGCGTCCCGCAAGCTCGGCTGGCATCCCGACTTCTCGCGCGACGCGCTGTTGCCGCATGAGGACCAGGCGTGCGCGCAATTCGCATCCGTGCCGCCGCTGGGCCTTTTCACCTTGGTGAACCTGCCCAACTAAGTGGAACCAGGCCGGACCGCGGCTTGATCTAACGCAAGCTGTCCGATACGTCGTCCGGATATCCCGGGCTTGATACCGGGCGCCATGCAGGTGGGATGAACGGACGATGCAGGCTTTCACGCGGCTCCGCGCCGCAGTTTTCACCGTTTTGCTGACGGCCGCCGCCGGGCCGGTTTGGGCCCAGGCGCCCCAGAATTGGCAGCTCAGCTTCCAGCCGGCCCACAGCCCGGTCCAGCAAGGGATCGAGGGGCTTCATGCGATGGTGATATGGCTGATGGCGGCCGTGACCATCTTCGTGGCGGCGCTGCTGGCCTATTGCGTGTGGCGCTTCCGCGCGTCCGCCAACCCCAAGGCGAGCCGCATCAGCCACCACACCACGCTGGAGGTCGCCTGGACGGTGCTGCCGGTGCTGATCCTGGTGATCATCGCCATCCCGTCCTTCCGGATGATCTACTTCGAGGACCGGACGGATGCGGCGGACATGACGATCAAGGTCGTCGGCCACCAATGGTATTGGGAATACAACTACCCCGACCAGGGCGGCGTGAAGTTCGACAGCTACATGGTGCCGGCCGATGACCTGAAGCCCGGCCAGCTTCGCCAGTTGGAGGTGGACAATCGGGTGGTGGTGCCTGCCGGCAAGAACATCCGCATCCTGACCACCAGCGCGGACGTGATCCACAGCTTCTTCATCCCGTCGCTCGGCGTGCAGCGTTACGCGATCCCGGGCCGCACCATCGAGACGTGGGTGAAGGTGGACCAGCCCGGCGTGTACTACGGCCAATGCAACCAGATCTGCGGCACCAACCACAGCGCGATGCCCATCGCGGTCGAGGCGATGACCGAGCAGGGCTTCGCAAGCTGGATCGAGGCGGCCAAGACGAAGTTCGCCGCCGCCGGCGACCCCGCCCCGGGAGCCGCTGGCGCCGAGGGCGAACAGCGCCTCGCGGCGGTTGAGAATACACGGCGCTGACCCACATCGGTTGACGCGAGGGAGCACAAGGACATGTCGGCGACGACTCACGATCATGACCACGGCCACGACCACGGGCACGCCCCGAACTTCGTGAACCGCTGGTTGTTCAGCACCAACCACAAAGACATCGGCACGCTTTACCTGATCTTCGCCATCATCGCGGGGATCGTGGGCGTGGCGCTCTCCGTTCACATGCGGATGGAGCTGCAACGCCCCGGCCTGCAGTATTTCGCGTCGGGCCAGGCGTGGAACGCGACCGTGACGGCGCACGGCCTCATCATGATCTTCTTCATGGTGATGCCAGCGATGATCGGCGGCTTCGGCAACTGGTTCGTGCCGATCATGATCGGCGCGCCGGACATGGCGTTCCCGCGGCTGAACAACATCAGCTTCTGGCTGCTGGTGCCGGCCTTCATCCTGATCATGATGGGCCTGCACAGCGGGGACGGCGCCGGGTCCGGCTGGACGCTGTATCCGCCGCTGTCCAACAATACTTATCAGTCCGGCCCGGCCATGGACTACACGCTGTTCGCCTTGCATTTGGCAGGCGTGTCGTCGCTCTTGGGCGCGATCAACTTCATCACCACGATCTTCAACATGCGCGCGCCAGGCATGACGCTGCACAAGATGCCGCTGTTCGTGTGGTCCATGCTGGTGACGGCGTTCCTGCTGCTGCTGTCGATCCCGGTCCTGGCCGGCGCGATCACCATGCTGATCACCGACCGCAACTTCGGCACGTCCTTCTTCGACCCGCAGGGCGGCGGCGACCCCGTGCTGTTCCAGCACCTGTTCTGGTTCTTCGGGCACCCCGAGGTCTACATCATGATCCTGCCGGGCTTCGGCATGATCAGCCACATCGTCTCGACCTTCTCGAAGAAGCCGATCTTCGGCTACCTCGGCATGGCCTATGCCATGATCGCCATTGGCGTCGTCGGCTTCGTCGTGTGGGCGCACCACATGTTCGTGTCCGGCATCTCCGTGGACACCCGGGCCTACTTCGTGGCGGCGACCATGATCATCGCGGTGCCGACGGGCATCAAGATCTTCTCCTGGATCGCGACCATGTGGGGCGGGTCCATCGAGCTGAAGACGCCGATGCTGTTCGCCATCGGCTTCATCTTCCTGTTCACCGTGGGCGGCGTGACCGGGATCGTGCTGTCCAACTCCTCCATCGACCAGATCCTGCACAACACCTACTACGTCGTGGCGCACTTCCACTACGTGCTGAGCCTGGGCGCCGTGTTCTCCATCTTCGCCGGGTTCTACTACTGGATCGGCAAGATGTCAGGCCGGCAGTATCCGGAGTTCTGGGGCCAGGTGCATTTCTGGGTGACGTTCATTGGCGTGAACCTGACGTTCTTCCCCATGCACTTCCTGGGCTTGGCGGGGATGCCGCGCCGGTATCCCGACTACCCCGACGCTTTTGCCGGGTGGAACGCCGTGGCGTCCATCGGGTCCTACATCTCGGCGTTCTCGGTCCTGATCTTCCTGTATGTCATCTACCGCACGTTCACGTCCAAGGTGCAGGTGGCGGACAACTACTGGGGCGAGGGTGCCACGACGCTGGAATGGACGGTCGCCTCGCCGCCGCCGTTCCATACCTTCACCGAACTGCCGCGGGTCCGCTGATGGATCCCGCACCTGGGATGGGGGGAGCTTCGGCTCCCCTTTCTTCTTTCGAGTTGCCGGCAGAGGCGCGCGACTGGTTCGCCATGCTGAAGCCCCGGGTGATCACCTTGGTGGTGTTCACCGGCCTCGTGGGGCTGCTGCTGGCGCCCGGCCCGTTGCACCCCGTGCTGACCTTGGCGGCGGTGCTGTGCATCGCGGTGGGTGCAGGCGCCGCGGGCACCATCAACATGTGGTACGACCGCGACATCGACGCCATCATGCGCCGCACCGCGAAGCGCCCGATCCCGTCAGGCCGGATCAGGGCCGGGGAAGCCCTGGGCTTCGGCGTGACGCTCAGCATCGCCTCGGTGATCGTCATGGGGCTGGCGACCAACGCCGTGGCGGCCGGGCTTTTGGCGCTCTCGATCCTGTTCTACGTCTTTGTTTATACGGTGTGGCTGAAGCGCCGCACGCCGCAGAACATCGTGATCGGCGGCGCGGCCGGCGCCTTTCCGCCGGTGATCGGCTGGGCGGCGGTGACGGGCACGGTGGATGTCATGCCGCTGCTCATGTTCGCCATCGTGTTCTTCTGGACCCCGCCGCACTTCTGGGCCTTGTCGCTGTATGCGTCCGAGGATTACGAGCGGGCCGGGGTGCCGATGCTGCCGGTCATCTCCGGCGCGCGGGCGACGCGGCTGCAGGTCGTGTACTACACGGTGGCGCTGGTCCTGGTGTCCCTACTGCCTTGGGTGCTGGGATACGCTGGGCCGGTTTACGGGGTGTCCGCCCTGGGCTTGGGCGCGTGGTTCCTCCTCGCCTCCTTGCGCGTCCTCTGGGACCGGCAGGACCCGGCAGGCGTCAGCCTGACGCGCGACGCGCCGGCGCGTTGGGCGTTCCGCGTTTCGCTGATCTACCTGTTCGCGCTGTTCACCACTTTGGCGCTCGACCACTTCTTGCCGGTGCCCCAAATTGGATGACTTCCCGCCGCCGTTGTCGCCGGCGGAGGCCACCGAGCTGCGCCGGCGGCAACGGGGCAAGAACATCACGTTGCTGGTCGTGCTGATCGCGTTGGCCGCGCTGTTCTATGCGATTGCCATGGTCCGATTCAAAGTCTCCTGACGCCCGCTTGCCGCCGGGCTGGACGTGCCGACATCAATGCCATGAAAACCAGAAGCAACGGCCTGATCGCCGGCGTCCTCCTCCTGCTGATCGGCGGCATGGCCGGCCTGTCATTCGCCGCGGTCCCGCTTTACCGCATGTTCTGCGAGGCGACGGGCTATGCCGGGACGCCGCAACTGCGTGGCGCCGCCGCCCCCGGCGCGACCGACCGCACGATGACCGTCCGTTTCAACGCGACGACCAGCCCGAACCTGCCCTGGCGCTTCGTTCCCGGGGAGGCCGCGGCCACGGTGAAGCTTGGGGAGGACAGGCTGGCCTACTACGTCGGCCAGAACCGGTCGCAGCAGGCCGTGACCGGTGTTGCGACCTACAACGTGACGCCGGAGAAGGTCGGGCGGTATTTCCACAAGACGGCCTGCTTCTGCTTCGACGAGCAAACGCTGACGCCGGGCCAGGAAATGCAGTTTCCGCTCAGCTTCTGGGTGGACCCGGCCATCGCCACCGATCCCGACACGCGCGACGTGACGACGATCACGCTGTCCTACACGTTCTTCCGCTCGCTCGACGATGCGGCCCGCAACGGCGGGTTGGACAAGGCCGGGCCGCATGTCGGGCCGCGGGCGGACGCTTCACGCTGACCGCTTCGGAGTTATTCGCGTTTATGCCTTGAACACCGCGGCGTTTTGGCGATGATGCGCCACCGTTTGGATAGGTTAGGTTAGAATGAGCGACGCCCCGGTTGCAACGGCACGCCCCGTGCTGGACGCGCAGGATCTCAACACCTCCGGTATGCAGCAGCCTTACCACCTCGTGGACCCTAGCCCCTGGCCGCTGCTGGGCGCGTTGGGCGGCGGGCTGACGCTGTTCGGCATCATCATGGCGGCGCATTACGGCACCTATCTGTGGCTCGGCCTGGGCCTGGCGATTGTGCTTGCCGTGATGGCGTTCTGGTGGCGCGACGTGCTGAAGGAGAGCCGGACCGCAGGGGTGCATACCCCGGTGGTGCGGATCGGCCTGCGCTACGGCATGACGCTGTTCATCACCAGCGAGGTGATGTTCTTCGTCGGCTTCTTCTGGGCCTACTTCCACTTCGCGCTCTACCCGGTGCATGTGTCGGGCGCCGAGCACGCGATCTGGCCGCCGGCGGGCATCCAAACGTTCGACCCGTTCCATCTGCCGCTGCTCAACACGATGATCCTGCTGCTGTCCGGCACCGCGATCACCTGGGCGCACCATGCGCTGCTGCATGGCGACCGCAAGTACCTGGTCATGGGTCTCGGCTTCACCATCCTGCTGGGCCTGTCGTTCACCACCTTCCAGGCGCTGGAGTACTCGGAAGCGCCGTTCAAGTTCGCCGGCGGCGGCGTGTATCCTTCGGTGTTCTTCCTCGCCACGGGCTTCCACGGGTTCCACGTGATCGTGGGCACCATCTTCCTGATCGTGTGCTGGTATCGCGCCCGCGCCAACCAGTTCTCGCAGGTCCGCCATTTCGGGTTCGAGGCCGCGGCCTGGTATTGGCACTTCGTCGATGTGGTGTGGCTGTTCCTGTTCGTCTCGATCTACGTTTGGGGCGCCGGGCCGACCGGCGCCGAGTAGCCGGGCCGGGCGCCGCGCCCACCGCTTTGGCCCGCCCATTGTTCTGGCAGGTCGTCCTGGGTTGCCGCTGCCCGCGCTGCGGCCGCGGCAGCCTGTTCAGCGGCCTGCTGACCACCCGGCCCGCGTGCAACGCCTGTGGCCTGAGCTTCAGGGATGGCGATGCCGGGCACGGCGCCGCGTCCGGCCTGGTCCTCCTGCTCGGCGCGGTCGTGTTGGGCATGGTGCTGTGGGTGGACTGGTTTCATCCGTCCCTTTGGGTCCATGCAGTGCTGTGGCCCATCGTCACGGTTCCGCTCGCCATTGGCCTGATGCGGCCGTTGAAGGCGGCGCTGATCGCCCAGCAATACCGTCACCGCGTCAGCGAGATGGAGCCTTGACGCAAACCTTATCGCCCCCCGCATCCCGCCTTTGGCGCCGCCTGCTCTGGCCCAGTCTCACCACGGCCGCCTTGCTGGTGCTCGCGGTCGGCCTCGGCGTGTGGCAGGTCCAGCGGCTTGCTTGGAAGACCGCGCTGCTGGCCGACATCGACCGTGGGGAGGCCGCGCCCGCCATCCCGCTGCCGCCCGACCCGCGTCCGTTTACCCCCCCTCCTTTCACCAAAGTGCGCGTGTCCGGCACCCTGCGCCAGGACTTGTCTGCGCTGTATGGCATCGAGGTCCGCGCCACGATGAGCGGCCAGGTCATCGGCGCTTATCTGCTCAACCCTCTGGAACGGCCCGGCGCCGATCCGATCATCGTGGACCGCGGCTGGGTGCCCACGGACGCGCCGCGCGACGCCGCGCCGGTGCAGGCGACGGTGGAGGGCTATGTCCGCGCCCCGGAGCACCCGATCCGCTTCGGCGCCGCCGACGATCCGGCGGCCCGGCGCTTCTACGCGCTCGATCCCGCCGCGGTGGGCGCGTCGCTCGGCTTGCCGCGGGTGGCGCCCTTCACGCTGGTTGCTTTGGGGCACGTGCCGCCCGGCACCTTCCCCGACCCGGCAACGGCGCTGCCCCGGCCGCCGAATAATCACTTCGTCTATGCCCTGACCTGGTTCAGCTTGGCCGTGACGTTGATCGTGATGTTCGGCATCTTTGTCCGAAGGACCATCAAGACACCTTCCAAGGCGCCCCCATGACCGCATACGCCCGACTGACCGCCCGCTTCGCCCGCATCGCCACGGTCGGCGAGGCGTCCTCCATGCTCGGCTGGGACGCCGCCGCCATGATGCCGCCGGGCGGCGGCGCGGCCCGGGGCGACCAGCTCGCGGTGTTGGCGGGCGTGGCGCACGGCCTGCTGACCGCGCCGGAAACCGCCGACGACCTGGCGCAAGCCGAGGCCGGCGAGGACGAATGGGACGCCGCCAACCTGGCCCTGATGCGCCATGCTCATACGCGCGCGACTGCCGTACCGGCCGATCTGGTGGAAGCGCAGGCCCGCGCCAACTCCGCCTGCGAAAAGGTGTGGCGGGACGCGCGGGGCCGTTCGGACTTCGCGGCGGTGTCGCCCTACCTGGTCGAGGTCGTGTCCCTGGTCCGCCAGACGGCCGACGCGATGGCGCCGGCGCTGGGGCTGTCGCCCTATGACGCGCTGATGGACGGCTTTCAGCGCGGCATCGCCGCCGCCGACGTGGCCCCGGTGTTCGCGCGCTACGAGGCGTTCCTGCGCGACGCCCTGCCGCGCGTCGAGGAGCGCCAAGCCCGGCAGCCCCCGCCCGTGCCGCTGCCGGGCGTGTTCCCCGCGGACCGGCAGGAGGGCCTGTGCCGCCACTTGTCCGCCCGCGCCGGGCTGGAAGCCGAGCACGCGCGGCTCGACCGCTCCGCCCATCCGTTTTGCGGCGGCACCCCCACGGACGTGCGGATCACCACGCGCTACGACGAGTCCGACCCGGCCCAGGCGCTGATGGGCGTGCTGCACGAGACCGGCCACGCTTTGTATGAGCGCGGCCTGCCCGCCGCCCATGCCCGCCAGCCCGTGGGCGAGGCGGCCGGCATGGCGGCGCATGAAAGCCAATCGCTGATCGTCGAGATGCAGTCCTGCCGGTCCGATCCGTTCCTGGCCTGGCTCGGCCCGGAGCTGCACGGCACCTTCGGCGGCCCGGCGGAGCCGTACGCGCCGGCCAACCTGTCCCGCCTGTGGCGCCGGGTCGGGCGCGGGTTCATCCGGGTCGAGGCGGACGAGATGACCTACCCCGCCCACGTGATCCTGCGCTTCCGGCTGGAGCAGGCGCTGGTGTCCGGCGACCTGGCGGTGGCCGACCTGCCCGGCGCGTGGCGGGACGGCATGGCGGCGCTGCTGGGCGTCACCCCGCCCGACGACGCGCACGGCTGCCTGCAGGACATCCATTGGTATGACGGCCTGTTCGGCTATTTCCCGAGCTACACCCTGGGCGCCATGGCGGCGGCGCAGCTCATGGCGGCGGCGCGTCGGGACGTGGCCGACCTGGATGCGGGGCTGGGCCGGGGAGAGCTGGGTCCCTTGGTCGGCTGGCTGCGGCTCCATGTGCACGGCCAGGGCAACCGGCTGGGCTTCAACGACCTGCTGCGCGCGGCGACCGGCAAGCCGCTGGACCCCGCGGATTTCGAGGCGCACCTCCTCGCGCGCTACCTCGCCGACGGGGATGCTCCGCACGCTTAGCCGTAGGCGGCTTGAACCTGCCCTAGCCGCAGGCGACCCGAACCTGCTAGTCACCCGCGACATTCTGGAGAACCGCGCATGGCCGACGCGAACACCACCATCGACCTCGACCCCACCGAGGTCGCGCTGATCATCGGCGAGGAGGACGGCTCCATGACCATCCGCGTCGTCCCGGCGCGCGAGCTGGAGGACGGCGTGACGGACGTGCCGGAGCCGCATGAGATCGCCATTGCCCTCGCCATGCGCCTGCTGAAGGACCCGGACTTCCACGACAGCGTGCTGGACTGGTACGAGGGCCAGGACGACGAGGACATGGACGAAGAAGACCGGGACGAGGACGGCGACAAAACGCAACCGAAGGCCTGACCCGGCCGAAGCGCCGGGGGTTGGATCGTTCGGCGCGCCCGCGTACAATCGCCGCCATGCGATACATCTCGACCCGCGGGCAAGCCCCCGCACGCGACTTCTCCGGCGTGCTGCTGGCCGGTCTGGCCGAGGACGGCGGGCTGTTCATGCCCGAAACCTGGCCGCATTGGTCGCCCGCGGACCTGCGGGGGCTGCGCGGCCTGCCCTACCATGAGCTTGCCGCCCGCGTGCTGGCGCCGTTCGTGGGCGAGTGCATCCCCTTCGCGACGCTGCAAGCCATGTGCCGGGACGCCTACGCCGAGTTCACCCACCCGGCGGTGGTGCCGCTGATCCAGCTCGACACCAACCTTTGGGCGCAGGAGCTGTTCCACGGGCCGACGCTCGCCTTCAAGGACCTGGCGATGCAGTTGCTGGGCCGCATGTTCGCCCACGTGCTGGCGGAGCGGAACCAGCGGGTGACGATCGTGGGCGCGACCTCCGGCGACACCGGCTCCGCCGCCATCGAGGCCTGCCGCGGCCGGCCCGGCATCGACGTGGTGATCCTGCACCCCCAAGGCCGCACCAGCGAGGTGCAGCGCCGGCAGATGACCACGGTGCACGCCCGCAACATCGCCAACATCGCGGTGGACGGCACCTTCGACGATTGCCAGGACTTGGTGAAAGCGATGTTCGCCGACGTGCCGTTCCGCCGGGACCTGCACTTGTCGGCGGTGAACAGCATCAACTGGGCGCGCATCGCGGCGCAAATCCCGTATTACGTCGCGGCCAGCCTGGCGCTCGGCGGGCCGGAGCGGGAGGTGGCGTTCAGCGTGCCGACCGGCAACTTCGGCAACGTGCTGGCGGCCTGGGCGGCGCGGCGCATGGGAGTGCCGATCACCCGCCTGGTGGTCGCAAGCAACCGCAACGACATCCTGGCCCGCTTCCTCGACGCCAACGACATGTCGATCCGCGGCGTGGAGCCGAGCCTGTCGCCGTCCATGGACATCCAGATCAGCAGCAACTTCGAGCGCCTGCTGTTCGAGCTGCTGGACCGCGACCCGGCGGCGACGGCGGCTGCCATGGAAGGCTTCCGCGGCACCGGGCGCATGGCGGTGCCGCAGGCCGCCTGGTCCCGCGCCCGCACCCTGTTCCACGGCTTCCGGCTGGACGACGCGGAAACGGAGGCGGAAATCCGCCGGCTGCACGGCCTTGGCTACCTCGCCGACCCGCATACTGCCATCGGCATCGCCGCCGCCCGGGCACTGCCCTGCCCGCACGTCCCCACTGTTGCCGCCGCCACCGCGCATCCGGCCAAGTTCCCGGACGCCATCGAGCGCGCGACCGGACTGCGCCCGGCGTTGCCGCCCCGCCTTGCCGACCTGTTCAGCCGAACCGAACTCTACAGCACCGCGCCCAACAGCCTCGACGCGGTCGAGGCGCAGGTCCGCGCCTTCAGCCTCAGGAACGCCGCATGACGGACGCCGTACAAGTCACCCGCCTGCCTTCGGGCCTCCTCGTCGCGACGGAAACCATGGAGCGGGTCGAAACCGTGTCCTTTGGCGCCTACGTCGCGACCGGCACGCGGAGCGAAACGGCGGCGGAGAACGGCGCGTCGCACTTCCTGGAGCACATGGCGTTCAAGGGCACCGCGCGCCGCAGCGCCGCCGACATCGCCGAGGAGGTCGAGAACGTGGGCGGCCAGATCAACGCCTACACGGCGCGGGAGCAGACGGCGTACTACGTGAAGCTGCTGAAAGAAGACCTGGCGCTCGGCGCGGACATCATCGGCGACATCCTGACCCACAGCACCTTCGCGCCGGACGAGCTGGAACGGGAGCGAGGCGTGATCCTGCAGGAGATCGGCCAGGCGAACGACACGCCGGACGACATCATCTTCGACCACTTCCAGGAGATCGCCTATCCCGACCAGCCGATGGGCCGGCCCGTGCTGGGCACGGAGGCGGGCATCGCCGCCATGGGCCGGGACGTGCTGACGGGCTACATGCAGCGGCATTACGCGGCGGGCAACATCGTGGTCGCCGCCGCCGGGGCGCTGACGCACGAGGCGGTGGTGGACCTGGCCCGGCAGCACTTCGCCGACCTGCCCGCCGCCATGCCCGGCCCGGTTCTGCCCGGCGCTTACCACGGCGGCGAGTTCCGCGAAGCGCGCGAACTGGACCAAGTGCACATCGTGCTCGGCTTCCCGTCCGTCGCCTACGATGACCCCGACTACTACCCGGTGCTGCTGCTGAGCACGCTGTTGGGCGGCGGCATGTCGTCGCGGCTGTTCCAGGAAATCCGGGAAAAGCGCGGGCTGGTGTACTCGATCTACTCGTTCGCAGCGCCGTTCATGGATGGCGGCCTGTTCGGCATCTATGCCGGCACCGGGGAGGCGGAGGCCGAGGAATTGGTGCCGGTGACGCTTGAGGAGCTGCGCAAGGTGCAGAAAGGCGTGAGCGAGGCGGAACTGCACCGTGCCCGCGCCCAGGTAAAGGCCAGCCTGCTGATGTCCTTGGAAAGCACCGGCAGCCGCTGCGAGCAGTTGGCCCGGCAAATCCAGGTGTTCGGCCGCCCCGTGCCGACCGCGGAAACCGTCGCCAAGCTGAACGCGGTCACGGTTGAGAGCGTGCGCCGTGCCGCCGTGCGGGTGTTCCGCGCCACCCCCACGCTCGCCGCCATGGGGCGGGCCGACAAGGTGCCGCATCTGCCGGCCATCGCGGAGAAGCTCGCGGCATGACGCAGCTTGAGCTCCTGGCGGAGCTGATCGGCCGGGCCAAGGCCGCCGGGGCGGACGCGGCCGACGCGATCCTGCTGTCCGGCACCTCCTTGTCCGTGGAGCGCCGGCTGGGCCGCACAGAGAAGCTGGAGCAGTCGGAAGCGAGCGACCTCGGCCTGCGCGTGTTCGTGGGCCGGCGGTCGGCGGTGGTGTCGTCCTCCGCCGCCGATCCCGCCGGGTTCAAGGCTCTGGCAGAGCGCGCAGTGGCGATGGCGCGCGTGGTGCCGGAGGACCCCTATGGCGGCCTGGCCGAGCAGGCGTCGGCGCCCGAACCGGCCGCGCTCGACCTGGACGACCCGGCCGCGCCGGACGCGGCGGCGCTGCTGGCCCGCGCGTCCGTGGCGGAGGAGGCCGCGCTCGCGGTGTCCGGAGTGACGAACTCGGAAGGGGCGGAGGCCACCTACCGGCGTTCGGACGTGGCGCTGATGACATCGGCCGGGTTCGCCGGGCAATACTCGCGCACGTCGCACGGGATCACGGCGGTGGCGCTGGCCGGGGCAGGGGTGGACATGCAGCGGGACTACGACTCCGCGTCCGCCGTGCACCTGTCGGACCTGGAGGACGCGGCGGGGATCGGCCACACGGCGGGGACGCGGGCGGTGGCGCGGATGAACCCGCGCCGGGCGCGGACGGCGCGGCTGCCGGTGGTGTACGACCCGCGCGTGGCCGGCAGCCTGTTGAACCACCTGACGGCCGCGATCAACGGCGCGACCATCGCGCGTGGCACGAGCTTTCTCAAGGACATGCTGGGCCAGGCGGTGTTTGCCGCGGGCATCCAGGTGCACGATGACCCGCGCCGCCCGCGCGGCCTGCGGTCCAAGCCGTTCGACGCGGAGGGAATGCCGACCGCCGCCCGCGCGCTGGTGCAGGACGGCGTGCTCACGACCTGGCTGCTGGACAGCCACAGCGCCCGGCAGTTGGGGCTGCGCTCCACGGGCCACGCGGTGCGCGGCACGGGCGGGCCGCCGTCGCCCGCGCCGACCAATTTGTTCATGGCGCCGGGCACCCTGTCGCCCACGGCGCTGATGGCGGACATCCGCGAAGGGCTGTACGTGACGGAGCTGATCGGCATGGGCGTGAACGGCATCACCGGCGATTACAGCCGGGGCGCCGCCGGGTTCATGATCCGCGACGGCGTGTTGGCGGAGCCGGTGGCGGAGATCACGGTCGCCGGGTCGCTGCCGGCGATGTTTCGGGAGCTGACGGCGGCCGACGACCTGGTGCTGCGGCGCGGGACCGACGCGCCGACGGTGCGGATCGAGGGGATGACGCTGGCGGGGGCGTAGGTCAGAACCGGTCGCTGGCTGCCGCGGTCTCGACGGTGCGGGCGGCGTCCTCGGGCAGGATCAGCCGGGCGGTGGCCAGGGCATCCGCCGCTTCTTTTACCTTCGCCACGTAGGCGTCCCGCGAGCCGTAGCGTTCCTCCAGTGACGGGCGCGGATCGCCGGCGCGTTCGCGCTCGGCCCGGGTGCGGGCAAACGGGATGAACGTGCCGTCGCGGTCGCACAACTCGGATGGCATGTCCTTGTAAACATTGGTACCGGTGTAGGTGCCGAGCGGCGCCGCCAGATGTGGCAGGCGTAGGCCGGCGACCTCGTTGCCGTCGGCGTCCACGGCCGGAACCACCGTGGGGTAGGGCTGCACCGGGGCGGCGGGCGGGGCGGTCCAGTCCACCGGGCGGCCGATCAGGTTGTCGCCCGACGCCCAGGTCACGCCGGGCACGGCCGGCATCCGGACGGCGGAGGCCGGCACCCCGGTCTCACCGTCGCGCCGGGGCACCATGCTGTCAGGCGGGGGTGTCCCCGCCGCGACCCAAGCATCCAAATTGGACAGCATGGCCCGCAGCGCCGGCCCGGCGCTGGCGGGGTTGCGCGGGTTGGCGCAAAAGCCCGGCGCGCCCGTGGTGCCGAAGTGCCCGCCGTGCTGCACCCCCGCCACCAGCAGCACCCGCACGCCCGGCGGTAATGCCGCGTCGGCGCCCGCCGCGTCCGTGTGCACGAGCGACGCGCCCTTTTGCCAATATTCCGTGGACGTGTTGCTCTCGATCACCAGCGGATCGCTGCCGTCTCCGCGCAACAGGCTGGAGCCAGGGCCGTAGCCGAAGGGCGGCCAGTTTTCCGGGTAGAACCGGTCCTCGTGCTGCGTCGCGGTGCGGCCGGGCATGGCGAAGGGCTGGTTCGCGAACACCTTGCCCGCGCCGGAGATGTGCGGCAGCACCCCGTCGAACACGCGCCGCCCGGCTTCGTCCCGGTTCATGCCGAGGTCGAGGAAGTGCCGCAGGAACCGCCCGCTGAGCGAGATGCCGACCGCAAGCGTGCGCCGGATGCCGGGTTCGGTCCGCAGGTGGCTGATCAGGTCGCGCGTGGCGGCGAAGCCGACGCCGTCCACGGTGGGGCGGGTCGCCTCGTAGGTCAGCTCGTAGATACGGCGCGGCGCCGGGTACGTGCCGAATGGCAGGAGCTGGATCGTGCTGCTGTCCACCCAGCCGAACTCGTCCGGCCGCAGCGGCGTCGGCGCGTCGGCGGTGGTGCTGCGCACGGTCAGGCGCGCGGTCTCCATGGTGGCGACAGGGTAGGGCAGGCGGATGCGCGGCACCGCCTCCGGGCCGCGGGTGCCGGCGATGAACTCGTGCCGGATGCGGGCCACGACCGGCAGGCCGTTTTGGGTCGCAACGGGGACCCGGATGGCCATGCCGTTGTTGGCGCGGCTGGCCTCGGGCTGCCAGCCGGACCAGACCATCGTGAAGCCGCGACGGAAGGTGAAGGCGTTGCCGGCATCGAGGAGGCTGCGCGGGTCGTTGATCGTGCCGGACGACGGTTCCGGGGCGTCGTTGAACCAGGACATCAGGAACTTGTTGCCGCGGTTGGTCACGTCGTACAGCAGCGCGCCGTTGCCGCGCGCCGGGTCGGCCGGGCGCAGGATGAACACGTCGGTGTCGTACTCGACCAAGCCCCGGGCGTTGCGCGGCGCTTGGTCCAAGAGGGCGATGCCGGCGTTGGCGGGGTCCTTGGGGTCAAGCTCGCCGTGGGCGACCGCTTGGATGCGGACATACGGCCCGGCGCTGCCGAAGCTCGCGCCATCGGCGAACGGTTCCTGCGACACGATGTCGAGCCTCACCAAGCGCGCGGCGGCCGGGTGGGCCAGCAGCAGCGCACCCAGGCCGAGCGCGGCGGTGATCGAGCATCGCATCCCGTTCCTCCATGGTGCCGGCGCTTCCGGCCTTCGGTTGGAACTGTGCTGGCAACGGGAGGCTTGTCAACGCGGCGAAGCGGGCAGCCCCCTATTTTCAGCTCTGGATCGGACTATATTCATTGGCATCAACTGGAGAGATTTCACAGATGCGTCGCTCCTCTTCCCTCCTTGCTGCCGTCGCGGTCGCTGCCCTGGCGTTCGCGCCCTCGCTCGCCGATGCGCGGGCGGGGGGCGGAAGCTCAGCCGGCAGCCGCGGCAGCCGCACCTATTCCGCGCCGCCCACGACCAACACGGCGCCTTCTACGGCCGCACCCATGGAGCGCAGCGCGGCCCCGCGCTCGGCGCCGTCCCCGAACTATGGCGCCCCGGCGTCGCCCGCGTTCGGCGGGCGGTCCGCCTTCGGGTCCGGCCTGCTTGGCGGGCTGCTCGGCGTGGGCATCGGCAGCATGTTGTTCGGCGGCGGCCTGTTCGGCGGGTCGGGCGGCCTGGGCTTCATGGGCTTCCTCGGCCTCCTGCTGCAAGCCGCGCTGCTGTTCTTCGCCATCCGCTGGCTGGTGCGCCGGTTCATGGGCAGCCGCCAGCCGGCGATGGCGGGCGGCCCCAGCTTCGCGCGTATGCAGCAGCCGCAGCCGTCCGGCCCGCTCGGCGGCGGCAGCGCGCGCCCGGCGCCTGCGCCCGTGCAGATCGGCAAGCCGGACTACGAAGCGTTTGACCGCCTGCTGCACGAGGTGCAGGCCGCGTGGTCGGCGCAGGACTTGAACGCGCTGCGCCGGGTCGCGACGCCGGAGATGGTCGGCTACTTCGGCGAGCAACTGTCGGAGCAGGCGAGCCGCGGCCTGCGCAACACCGTCACCCACGTCAAGCTGGAGCAGGGCGACTTGGCGGAAGCCTGGTCGGAAGGCAGCCAGGAATACGCGACCGTCGCGATGCGCTTCTCGTCGCTGGACGTGACCCGCGACTCGGCCGGGCGCGTGGTGGACGGGGACGTGACGCTGCGCAGCATGGCGACGGAGCTTTGGACCTTCGTGCGCTCGCAGGGCGGCCAGTGGGTCCTGTCGGCGATCCAGCAGACCCGCTAAGCGCGGACCAAGGGTGCGACATGAGGGCCGCCGGGGCAACCCGGCGGCCCTTTGCGTTTGCGGGTCTCGCGTGGAAGGCGAATGCCGCCGCTTCATGGAAACTTCACGTGCAAAGGCGAGAGTTCAAGGCCATATGCGGGCATGAAAGCTGGGTTGTCCTGACGCGAGGTTCAATCAATCGCATGAATGCCCCCACCACGCCGAACGCCCACCAGTATCGCGCCGTGTTCATCTCCGACACCCACTTGGGAACCCGCGGCTGCCGCAGCGATTTCCTTGCAGACTTCTTGGGCCGGATGTCGTGCGAGCATCTGTTCCTGGTCGGCGACATCGTCGATGGCTGGCGTCTGCGCAAATCTTGGTACTGGGACGCCAGCCATGACAAGGTGATCCGCTTGATCCTGCGCCATGCCCGCAACGGCGCCGCCGTGACCTACATCCCCGGCAACCATGACGAGCTGTTCCGCGCCTGGCTGCCCACCGCCATCGACCCGCACACGCTGGAGGTCGCGGGCATCGCGCTCCGCCCCGAAGCCACGCACGTCACCGCGGACGGCCGGAAGCTGCTGGTCATGCACGGCGACGAGTTCGACAGCGTGGTGCGCTACGCCCGGTTCCTGGCGGTCCTCGGCGATGGGGCCTATGCCACGTCCCTGATCGTCAACCGATGGTTCAACGCGATGCGGCGCCGGTTGGGCTACCCTTATTGGTCGCTGTCGCAATGGCTCAAACGCCAGGTGAAGGGCGCGGTCAAGGCCATCGACCTGTTCGAGACCGCGCTGGCGGCGGAGGCCGGGCGCCGCGGCTTCGACGGCGTTGTGTGCGGCCACATTCACCATGCCGAGATGCGCCGGGTAAACGGCATCCTGTACCTGAACGACGGCGATTGGGTGGAAAGCTGCACGGCCCTCGTCGAGCATCACGATGGGCGTCTGGAACTGCTGGACTGGGCCGCCGTCAACAAGCTGTCGTTCTTCACCCCGCGCGAGCCTGCGCCGGCGGAGGCCGCCTGACCGGTCCTGCCCGGCCCGGCCATGCGCCTCCTGATCGTCTCGGACGCCTGGCATCCCCAGGTGAACGGCGTGGTCCGCACCTTGTCGGCAGTAACGGCGGAGCTGACGGCCATGGGCCACCAGGCCGAGGTGATCGGGCCTGACCGGTTCCGCACGGTGGCGCTGCCGACCTACCCCAGCATCCGCTTGGCCGTGGCGCCCGGGCGGCGGGTGGGCGCGCTGATCGAGGCATTCCGGCCCGATGCCCTGCACATCGCGACGGAGGGACCGCTCGGCCACGCCGCCCGGGGCTGGGCGCTGCGGCGCGGCGCGGCCTTTACCACGTCGTTCCACACCCGGTTTCCGGAGTACCTGCACGCGCGGACGCGCTTGCCGACCGCATGGGCCTATGCCTGGCTGCGCCGGTTCCACAACGCGGGCGCGGGCACGTTGGTCGCGACCGGCAGCCTGCGGCGCGAGCTGGCGGCCCACGGGTTCCACCGGCTGCGCGCCTGGACCCGCGGCGTCGATCTGGCCCGGTTCAGGCCGGATTGGCCCCCTGACGCGGAGGGCAGCGCAGCTTATTCCCGCCCGGTCTTCCTTTACGTCGGCCGGGTCGCGGTGGAGAAGAACCTCCCAGCGTTCCTTTCGCTCGACCTGCCTGGCACCAAGCTCGTCATCGGCGACGGGCCGCAACGGCGCGCCCTGGCGCAAGCCTTTCCGGACGCGCGCTTCGTGGGCGAGCGGCACGGCGCGGCCTTGGCGCGGAGCTACGCCGAGGCCGACGTGTTCGTGTTCCCGTCGCTGACCGACACATTCGGGCTGGTGCTGCTGGAAAGCCTCGCTTCCGGCGTCCCGGTCGCGGCGTATCCGGTGACCGGCCCGGCCGATGTGCTGGAGGGCGCGCCGCCGGGTGTGGGCGCGCTGGACCGTGACCTGCGCGCGGCGGCGCTGCGCGCCTTGGCGACCGGCAGCCCGGCGGTTTGCCGCGCCCATGCCGAACGGTTCTCCTGGCGGGCCTGCGCCGACGGGTTCCTCGCGAGCCTGGTGCGCGCCGGCATCTGACGTTTGCGGCGCCGCGAGGCCCATGCTACCGCCCGCGCCATGCCGGCCGGCCCCGTTTCGTGATCAAAACCCTGCTCCGCCACCCCCGCACCCTGGCCTTGGGCGCGCAGGCGCTCGGCTTCTACCTGCGCTTCGCGCTCCGCACCACGCGCTGGACGCTGCACGGCGTCGAGTTGGGCCGTTACATGCACGGCAGCCCCGCGGTGTTCGCCTTTTGGCACGAATGCTTGCCGCTGATGCCGGCGCTGTGGACCCGCGCGCTGCACGAGCGTGCGGCGGCGCAGGGACGGCGCGGGCGGATGCACGTCCTGGTCAGCCGCCATCAGGACGGCCGGCTGATCGGCGACATGATGCGGGGGTTCGGCCTGGACCTGGTACACGGCTCCTCGGCCAAGGGGACCGAGCAGAAGGGCGGCGCGTCCGGGTTGCGCGCCCTGCTGGCGGTCCTGGCGGCGGGCGATCAGGTGGTGATCACCCCGGACGGGCCGCGCGGGCCGCGGCGGCAGGTGGCCCGTGGCGTCGCGCAACTGGCGGCGCTGGCCGGGGTGCCGGTGCTGCCCTGTGCCGCGCGGTGCACCCGGCGCCGGGTCTTGCCGACCTGGGACCGCATGGTGCTGCCGTTGCCGTTCGGCCGCGGCGTGCTGGTGTGCGGCGCGCCGATCCATGTGCCGCGCGACCGCTGGGCGGACAGCCTGCCCGACATCGCCGCCGCTTTGACCGGGGCGGCGGACGAGGCCGAGGCGCTGTGCGCGGCCTGATCGCGCGGCTTTGGCACGGCGGCGCGACCCTGGCGGCCCCCGGCCTGCGCGCGATGCTGCGGCGCCGGGTCGCCCGGGGCAAGGAGGTCGCGGCCCGCTTGCCGGAACGCGAGGGGATCGACCCGACGCCGCGTCCCGCCGGGCTGCTGGTCTGGCTGCACGCCGCCAGCGTGGGGGAAAGCCAGTCGATCCTCCCCGTGCTGTCCGCCCTGCACGAGGAAGCGCCGGACGCCGCGGCCCTGCTCACCACGGGAACGGTCTCGTCCGCCGCCTTGCTGGCCGAGCAGTTGCCGCGGCTTGGCCTCGACCATGTGCTGCACCGCTTCGTGCCGCTCGACGTGCCGGCTTGGGTGGCGCGGTTCCTGGACCATTGGCAGCCGGACGTGGCGGGGTTCGTGGAAAGCGAGTTGTGGCCCAACCTCCTCGCGGGCTGCCGGGCGCGGGGCATCCCCACCATGCTGGTCAACGCCCGCATGTCGGCCCGATCCTTCCGCGGATGGCAGCGCGCGCCGGGCTTCGCGCGGCAGGTGGTGGGGGCGTTCGACCGGGTGCAGGCGCAGTCGGAGGCCGACGCCGCGCATCTGCGGCTGCTGGGCGCGCGCCATGTGGACGCGCCGGGCAACCTGAAGCTGGCCGCGCCGCCGCTGCGCGCCGACCCGGCCGAGCTTGCCCGGCTCCGCGCGCTGATCGGCGACCGCCCGGTTTGGCTGGCGGCCAGCACCCACCCCGGCGAGGAGGAGGTGGCGGGCCAGGTACACCGCGCGCTGGCCGCCGCGCATCCGGGCCTGCTGACCATCGTGGCCCCGCGCCATCCGGAGCGGGGGGCGGCGATAGCGGCGGCGCTTGGCGCCCCTCGCCGGGCCGCGGAACAGGACCCGGGCGCGGGGGTTTGGGTGGCGGACACCTTGGGCGAGCTTGGGTTGCTGTATCGCCTGGCGCCGCTGGCCTTTGTTGGCCGGAGCCTGACGGGGCAGGGGGGACAGAACCCGCTGGAGCCGGCGCGACTCGGCTGCGCTGTCGCCGTTGGGCCGCATACCGGGAACTTCGCCGAGGCCGTGCGGGCATTGGAAACGGCTGGCGCGCTGACCCGGGTGGCCGATGCCGGCGAACTGGCGCGCTGGGTGGATGCCATGCTGCGCGACCCCGGGCGGCGGCGCGCGGCCGGCACGGCGGCTTGCGCCGCGGCCCGAGGCGCCGCCGGGCTGCCGGAACGCACCGCGGCGGCGCTGCTGTCCTTGGCGCGCAGGTGACGCCCCCGGCGTTCTGGCAACGGGACGGTGTGCTGCCTTGGCTGCTCGCCCCGGCGGCGGCGGTGGCGGCACGGCTCACTGCCCGGCGCGTAGCCCGGCCGGGGTGGCGCGCGCCGGTGCCAGTGCTGTGCTGCGGCAATGCGGGCGTCGGCGGGGCGGGCAAGACCACGGTGGCGCTCGACCTCGCGCGGCGGCTGGCGGCGCGGGGCGTTGCCGTGCATTGCCTGACCCGCGGCTACGGCGGGCGGTCGCGGGGCGTGCTGCGGGTCGACCCAGCCCGGCACGGCGCGGACATGGTGGGGGACGAGCCGCTGCTGCTGGCCGCGGTGGCGCCGACCTGGGTTGCGGCGGACCGCGCGGCCGGCGCCCGGGCAGCCGTGGCGGCGGGGGCGGAGACATTGCTGATGGACGACGGGCTGCAGAACCCGACGCTGGTTCAGGACGCGGCGCTGCTGGTCGTGGATGGCGTCGTGGGGTTCGGCAACGGCCGGGTGATGCCGGCCGGGCCGCTGCGGGAGCCGGTGGCCGCGGCGGCGGCGCGGTGCCGGGCGGCGGTGCTGATCGGGCCGGACGCGGCAGGCACGCGGGCCGCCTTGCCGCCGGGCCTGTTGGTGCTGGCCGCGGCGCTGGAGCCGGACGCGGCGCTGCCGGGCGCGCGGGTGCTGGCGTTCTCCGGCATCGCTCGGCCGTCCAAGTTCCACGCCACCTTGCGCCAAGCTGGTGCCGTGGTCGCGGAGTGCATGGATTTCCCGGACCACCACCGCTTCACCCCGGCCGAGTTGGAGCGCGTGCTCGCCCGTGCTACCGCACTCGGCGCCATGCCAGTGACGACTCCGAAGGACGCGACGCGCTTGCCCGGCGCGATGCGCAGCCAGGTCCGGGTCGTCGGCGTCTCGCTGCGCTGGGACGACCCGCCCGCGCTTGAGCGCCTGCTGGCCGAGCTTGTGCCATGAGGCTGTCGCATTGGGTGGAGGCCGCCGCGGCGCGTGGCGCGTTGCGATTGCTGCGCGCCGTTGGGCCAGTCGCCTCCTCCAACCTGTTCGGGGCGCTGTTCCGCGCCGTGGGGCCGCTGCTGCCGGTGTCGCGCGTCGCGCACGATAACCTGCGGATGGCATTGCCGGAGCTTGACGCCCCCGCCCGGCGCCGGGTGGTCCGCGGCGTTTGGGACAGCCTGGGGCGCACGGTTGGCGAGTTGCCGCACGTCGCCGGTTTCCGCGAGGCGGCATCCGGACCTGGCTGGGAACTCATCGGTAGCGACATCCTGCGGCGGCTTGCCGAAAAAGGCGGGCCGTTGATCTTCTTCAGCGGCCACATCGGCAACTGGGAAGTGCTGCCGGTCGCCGCCGCCGCGCACGGCCTGGCATTCGCCCCGTTTTACCGCCCTGTAGAGAACCGGCAGCTCGACGCCATGCTGATGGACCTGCGGCGGCAGGCGATTCGGGCCGACGTGCCCATGTTCGCAAAAGGCGCTGCGGGCGCGCGCCAGTCGCTGGTTCACCTGTCGCGCGGCGGCCGGCTCGCCATGTTGATGGACCAGAAAATGAATGACGGGATCGAGGCCCGGTTCTTTGGCCGCCCGGCGATGACGGCCCCGGCCTTGGCCGCGTTGGCGCTGCGCCTGCGCTGCCCGGTGGTCCCTGCTTACGTCGAGCGAACCGGGCCTGCGCGCTTCCGGCTGACCTGCGAGCCGCCGCTCGACCTGCCCGACACCGGCGACCGGGCGGCGGACATCGCCAATCTCACGCAAACGGTGAACGACACGCTGGAACGCTGGATCAGGGCCAAGCCGGAAAGCTGGCTATGGCTGCACCGGCGCTGGCCGAAGGCTAGAAGCGAGCCTTCGCCGGCGCCTTAACGATTTCGGGCAAGGGGGACCGGGCCACCGACTTGATCGCCGGGCGCGGCTTTCCAGAGGCGGCGCCGATGGTGGCGTCTTGCTGCTCGATGATGCCCTGGGCCGGCAAATCGCCGTCAAGGCCCATCAGGGCGATGCTGGGCACCCGGCGGTTGCTGCTGCGGGTGCCGTCAACATAGGTCACGTCGAACGCGACGAAGCTGCTTTCGATTTTCCGTTTAGGCGCCATTGGATTCTCCTGGGCTGCTGCCCTCGGCCGCCGGCGCAGTGTCCGCGGTCTCGCCCTCGGCCTTGCGTCGCGCTGCGGCCTGTTCCTTCTCGCGCTGCTTTTCTTCCTTCTTGGCCTGCTTGGCGCGGTTCCGCTCGGCCCGCTGCAGGTTGTAGTTAGGCTTGAAAACCATCGAGGTTCCTTGCGGCGAAGGGTGGACGCGGGCCGCGCTTCAGCTTTAGCCGAGCTGGCTCTCCCGCACGACGCGCTCATGGCCGTCGCGGGCGTTCTTGATGCGATACTGCAGATCCCGGCTTTCACTCGGCATCTGCCGCACCACGGTGTAGCTCCCCCGCGGCGCGTTGCCATCGAACGTGCTGGGGGAGAACTCCACCTTTTGGCCGGAGGCGAACTTATGGGCTGCCATGTCGGTCGCCTCCGGCCGCTGCCACGAGGGCAGCTCTAAGTGAGGTTAGGCTGCTTGCAGGTTGACCGCGGAGGTCTTGCCCTGCTGGCCGCGCTCAAGCTCGAAGCTCAGCTTCTGGCCCTCGTTCAACGAACCCATGCCGGCACGCTCAACCGCAGAGATGTGCACGAACACGTCCTTGCTGCCGTCATCCGGCTGGATGAAGCCGAAGCCCTTCTGGGGATTGAACCACTTAACCGTTCCGACTGCCATAGTATGCTCTCCATAGGCACGGCGACCCGCACGGTGCGGGCCGAATTACTTTTGCATTGAGGGAGCACCGGAATAGCTGCAGACCCGGATGAGGGTTCAACGAGCATCAATCCAAAGACTGGCTGGCCCAAGACGAAAAGCGCCGATGCTGACATGGGCCTTATCTGCCCAAATGTAAAGCAGCCCGGTGGATTATGTTCAGGCCGGCAGCGCCCCTTGTCCCGCCCCGTCCGCGCTGGCCGACACCTCGCCGTCTCCGAACCGCAACCGCAGCTTTTGCCCCGGCGCCACCCGCGCCGCCGACGTGACCGCCCCGCCGGACCCGTCCAGCACCAGGGCGTAGCCGCGCGCCAGCACCGCCTCCACCGACACGGAGTCGAGCCGCGCCGCCACGCCGTCCAGCCGCGCCCGCGCTTCCCGCAAGCCCCCTTGCAGCGGCGCCGGGGACAGCCGCCCCAAGGTAGCGCCGGCGCGTCTCTGCTGTCGGGCCACCGCTTGGCGCAGTGCGCCCCCCAGCCGCGACGCCGCCAGCGTCACCGCGGCCCGCCGCATGGCGGCCATGCCCTCCGGGTTAGGCATACGCAGCTCCACCTGCACCAACGCCGCCCGGCGCGCCCGCACCAGGTTCGGCAACGCCAGCGCCAAACGGAGGCTCCGCGCTTCGACCGCCTGGCGCGCGGCGCGCATCAGGCCGGGCAGGTCCGGGATGCCGCGCTCCGCCCGCGCCAGCGTGGCCCGGCGTGACGCGAGCAGGTTCGGCAGCGCCATGTCCAGGCGTTGCGCCCGGTCGTCCAGGCGCTGCCGCGCGCCGCCCAAGAGGTTCGGCAGGTCCGGCAAGCCGCGCTCGGCCCGGCCCAGGCGCAGGCGCCGCTCCTGCGTCATCCGGTGCAGCCCGGCGGACAGCCGCGCCGCTTCCTGCGCCACCGTGGCCAGCAGCTCCGCGCGCATCGGTACTGCCAGCTCCGCCGCGGCGGTCGGCGTCGGCGCCCGGCGGTCGGCGGCGAGGTCGATCAGCGTGTGGTCGGTCTCGTGCCCCACGGCGGAGATCAGCGGGATGCGGCAGGCGGCGGCGGCGCGCACCACGGCCTCGTCGTTGAAGGCCATCAGGTCCTCCAGGCTGCCGCCGCCGCGGGCGACGATCAGCACGTCGGGCCGGGGCACGGCGCCGCCGGGCTGCAGGCGGTCGAAGCCGGCGATGGCGGCGGCGATGCGGGCGGCGGCGCCCTCGCCTTGCACCGGGACGGGCCAGACCAGGATCGGGCGAGGGAAGCGGCGCGCAATCGTGGTCTTGATGTCCTGCAGCACCGCGCCCTGGGCGGAGGTCACGACGCCCAGGACTCCGGGCAGCGCCGGGATGTGCCGCTTGCGCTCGGCGTCGAACAGCCCTTCCGCCACCAGGCGGGCGCGCAGGGCCTCGATCCGCGCCAGCAGCGCCCCGGCGCCGGCGTAGTCCATGCGGTCCACGATCAACTGGTAGGAACTGCGCTCCCCGTAGGACGACACGCGGCCGGTGGCGACCACCTCGACGCCGTTCTCCGGCGTGAGGCTCAGGCGCGACACGGTGCCCTTCCACACGACGCCGCTGATCTTGCCGCCCTCATCCTTGAGCGAGAAATACATGTGGCCGGACGGGTAACGCTTGAACTCGGTGATCTCGCCGCGCACCCGGACCCGGCCGAATGCGCCCTCCAGCGTGCGCTTCACCGCGCCGGAGATTTCCGACACCGTGTATTCCGGGATGTTGCTGGGCGCCGCCTTCAGATCGTCCATGCGGCGAGGCTATGCTAAATGCGCCCAGTCGAGAAGCGGAGGAGCGGTGGGATGCGGGTTCTGGTGATCGGCTCGGGCGGCCGGGAACATGCTTTGGCCTGGGCGCTGTCGGCGTCGCCGCTGCTGACCAAATTGTGGGTGGCGCCGGGCAACCCGGGCACCGCGCTGATTGCGGAGAACGTCGGCATCGCGGCGCTGCACACCGAGCGGCTGGTACAGTTCGCCCGCGACAACCAAGTCGATCTGGTCGTGCCCGGCCCGGAGGGACCGCTGGTCGCGGGCCTCGCGGACGCGATGGCGGAGGCCGGCATCCGCTGCGTCGGCCCGACCGCCGCCGCGGCGCGGCTGGAAGGCAGCAAGGCGTTTGCCAAGCAGTTGTGCGACGATGCCGCCATTCCCACCGCGCTGTGGGAGCAGTTCACCGATCCGGAGGAGGCGCGCGCGTTCATCCGCCGCCGCGGCGCGCCGGTCGTGGTCAAGGCGGACGGCTTGGCCTCCGGCAAGGGCGTCGTGGTGGCGGGCACGGTGGAGGAGGCGGAGGCGGCGCTGGACGCGATCATGCGCGACCGCGCGTTCGGCGACAGCGGCGCCGCCGTGGTGATCGAGGAATGCCTCGCGGGCGAGGAGGTCAGCCTGTTCGCGCTGTGCGACGGGACCGATGCCGTGTTCCTGGGCGCGGCGCAGGACCACAAGCGGCTCGGCGATGGCGACGTTGGGCCGAACACCGGCGGCATGGGCGCGTTGTCGCCGGTGCCGGGCTTCGACCCGGCGGCGGCGATGGACGGGTTCGTCCGGCCCGCCTTGGCCGAGATGGCCCGGCGCGGCACGCCGTTCCGCGGGGTGCTGTTCGCCGGGCTGATGCTGACGGCGGATGGGGCCAAGCTGATCGAGTATAACGTGCGGTTCGGCGATCCGGAGTGCCAGGCGCTGCTGCCGCGGCTGCGCAGCGACCTGTTGCCGGCGCTGCTGGCCGCCTGTGATGGGGAGTTGGGCCGGTTCGACCTGCGGTGGACCGACAACGCGGCGGTGGCGGTGGTGATGGCAGCAAAGGGCTACCCGGCGGCGCCGGAGGCCGGGTCCGACATCGGCGACCTTTCCGCCGCGGCGGCGGTGCCGGGCGCGCTGGTGTTCCAGGCCGGCACGCGGGTGGAGGCGGGGCGGCTGCTGGCGGAGGGCGGGCGGGTGCTGACGGTGTGCGGCACCGGGGCTGACCTCGCAGCGGCGCGGGCAGTGGCGTATGAGGCGGTGGGGCGGGTGGCTTGGCGGGAGGGGGTCTGGCGGCGGGATATCGGGGTTCGGGCGTGACGCTGCGACCGCATGACTTCACGGTTGTAACGATGGTGAGCGGAGCTTGAATTGGGCCTTGATGCCGGGGTGCGTTGCCGATGCTGGGAGAAAGGGCTTTGCGCACCGACCCGCCTCAAGTCGCACATCCAGTGTGATGCCGAGGAAGGCTACCTCAGCATTGATCTGCCGTGGGAGACCCATAAAAAAGAAGTTCGGGAGTTTAATCAGTGGGTGCAACGTGCTTGCGCGCATCCCGGGATGTTTCAGGCCGTTGAGCGGATCTCGAACTGGGCAGGAGTTCGCGCATTCCAGCACGCACTGCGCACGATAGACAAGCAAGGGTTTCAGAACCTTCTTCGAGAAATTCCTGACAACAATGGTGGACTTACGTCGCCTGAGGTAACGAAACACTGTTTGCAGGAACTCGACCGTTTCGGGACGGTTGGATCATTCGGCCGCTACGTTCAATCAATTGACAGCGACACGGGTTCCCTGCTTACAGACCGCATCGAGGCTTACGATGGCTGGTTCATGTCGGGCGGAAGCACCGGCTACCAATTCAGCCTTGAAAGCGACGGCCATCTCCGTATTGACCACGCCGAGCTTGGCACCGTTTTTCGTGCCAAGGAGGTCGCCCAGAACAGGGCGTCGGACGGGCAATTCATCTACACGAACCTGGTGGACGGCTCCCAATACGTCTGCCCCGTTGGGATACGGGATTACGAGAGATCCGAACATCCGTTGCGGTTGAGGGGCGTTGTCGGCAGCGACAGCACTGATCGGTATGCCGCCATCGTCGGCGCCCTCCGCCGGGTCTTCGCAGCAGCCATCGAGATGAGCCATCCCGTCTCGTGGTTCTGATACAACCGCCCGTTCCCTTGACCCCTTTTCGTCATCGCGAGGAGCATAGCGACGCAGCGATCCAGGGCGGCAGTCATGCTGGCGGCCCTGGATTGCCACGCTGCAAGGGCGGGAAAGGTCAGGGCAAGAGGCGGGTGGTATGATACGAGCGGCACCATTGCTTGACCCGTGTGCGGCTGATGGTCACCCATCCCACGGCATGGGTCGCGTAGGATGGGTGAAACTCATCAGCGGGTGACGGTCACTCAACCAAGCCGTCCGTATGAGACGCTTGCTGACCTACGCGGGCGGTTCTGGCCAGGCGATTGCATCCGGCTCTGTCGTCACCCCCGCAGTCCCTTGAAGAAATCCCGCAGCAGCGCCGCGCACTCCCGTTCCCGCACCCCGCCCACCACCTCTGGCCGGTGCAGGCAGCCGGGTGCCTCGAACACCCGCGGCCCGTGCTCCACCCCGCCGCCCTTGGGATCATAGGCACCGAACACGAGGCGGCGAACCCGGAAATGCACCAGGGCGGCGGCGCACATCGGGCAGGGTTCCAACGTCGCCACCAGGTCGCAGCCGATCAAGCGCGGCGTCCCCAGCCGCCGGGCCGCCCCGCGGAGCGCCAGCATCTCGGCATGGGCGCTGGCGTCCGCATCCGCCTCCGTACGGTTGCCGGCTTGGGCCAGTACGGTGCCGTCTGGCGCCAGCACGGCCGCGCCCACGGGGACCTCGCCCCGCGCCGCCGCGGCCTGAGCCTCCTTCAAAGCCAGGTCCATGGGGGTCATCGGGCCTGCTTGCCCCCGATCCCCGTGCGGGTCTAGTCGTGCGCCATGACCGCACGCATCAGACCCCTCATCGGCGTGACCTTGGATGCGGAGCCGCCCGGCGGCTACTCGAAGTACCCCTGGTATGCGCTGCGCGCCAACTACGCCCAGGCCATCGCGGCCAGCGGCGGGCTGCCGGTGGCGCTGCCGCACGACCCCGGCCTCGCGCCGAACTACCTCGACCGCATCGACGCCCTGGTCGTCACCGGCGGCGCCTTCGACGTGGACCCGGCGCTGTATGGCGACACGGAGCGGCACGCGACCGTGACCCTCAAGGAGACCCGCACCGCGTCGGAGCTGGCACTGGTGCGCGGCGCGCTGGCCCGCGACATGCCGGTGCTGGGCATCTGCGGCGGCGAGCAACTGCTGATCGTGGCGCTTGGCGGCTCGCTCGTGCAGCACATCCCGGACAGCGTGCCGGACGCGATGCAGCACGAGCAGCCCAACCCGCGCGACCAGCCCGGCCATGCCGTCAACATCGTGCCGGGCACCTTGCTGCACCGGATCGTCCGCGCGTCCACCATGCAGGTGAACTCCGCCCACCACCAGGCGGTGCGGGACGCCGGGCGCTGGGCCACGGTGAACGCCACCGCCCCGGACGGCGTGATCGAGGGGATCGAGGACTCGCGCTACGGCTTCTGCCTGGGCGTGCAGTGGCATCCGGAGTTCCTGATCGACTCCGGCGACAAGCGCATCCTCGACGCCCTGGTCGCGGCGGCCGGGGGATGAGCGGCGAGGGCGCGGAGGGCGCAGCCCGGGGCGAGCGCATCGCCAAGTGGCTGGCCCGCGCCGGAGTCGCCAGCCGGCGCGACGCGGAGAAGCTGCTGGCCGAGGGGGTCGTCGCGGTGAACGGCGCCGTGGTGACGCACCCCGCGACCTTCGTCGATGCGGCCGACATCGTGCAGGTCCGGGGTGCCGTGGTCGATGCGCCCGACCGGACCCGGCTTTGGCGCTACCACAAGCCCGAAGGGCTGGTGACCACCCACCGCGACCCGCAGAACCGGCCCACTGTGTTCGACGCGCTGCCGCCCGGGCTGCCCCGCGTCGTCAGCGTCGGGCGGCTGGACCTCAACAGCGAGGGGCTGCTGCTGCTGACCAATGACGGCGCGTTGGCCCGGCGGTTGGAGCTGCCGGACAACGGCTGGACCCGCCGCTACCGCGTCCGCGTTTATGGGGTCATCGACAACCGGGCGCTGGGCGGCCTGGTCCGCGGCGTGACCGTGGAAGGCGTGCGCTACGGCCCCATCGAGGCGATGCTCGACGCCCGCACCGGCACCAACGCTTGGCTGAGCGTCGCGCTCAAGGAGGGGCGCAACCGCGAGGTGCGCAAGGTGATGGCGCATCTGGGCCTGCAGGTCACCCGGCTGATCCGCGTCGCCTACGGCCCATTCCAGCTTGGCAACCTGGAGCGCGGCGGAGTGGACGAGGTGCCCGGCAAGGTGCTGCGCGAGCAGCTTCCGGAGGCGGCTCCCGGCGCGGCGCGGCCGGGCCGGGCGAGGCCGGGTCCGGCCTGAGCGGTGCGGATCATCGCGGGCGCTTGGCGCGGCCGGGCGCTGTCGGCGCCGCCGGGCGAGGCGACCCGCCCGACCGCGGACCGGGTGCGGCAGGCGTTGTTCGACCGGCTGATGCACGCGCCCTGGGCGGGGCGGGGCGCGGTGGACGGCGCCCGGGTGCTGGACGTCTTTGCCGGCACCGGCGCGCTGGGGCTGGAGGCTTTGTCGCGCGGGGCCGCGTTTGCCACGTTCCTGGACACCGGGCGCGCGGCGCTGGAGGCGCTGCGGGGCAACGTCGCGGCCTGCCGGGCGGAGGGGCGCTGCACGGTTCTGGCGGCGGATGCGCTCCGGCCGCCACCGGGGCAGGGCTGCGGGCTGGTGTTCCTTGATCCGCCTTATGGGCAGGGGTTGGTTGCCCCTGCGCTCCTCGCCTTGGAAGCCGCCGGCTGGATCGCGCCGGGCGCGCTGATCGTGGCGGAGATCGGGCGGGAGGAAGGGTTGCCCCGTCCGGACCCGCTGGACGACCGCACGCATGGGGCGGCGCGCGTGGTGGCGTGGCGGGCGTGACCGGGGGCGGGATCAGTGGGAAACGGCCTCTTGCGCCTGCGGACCGCCGGCCAGCCAGAACGGCAAGCTCCATGTGACCGTTTGCCGCACCAGCAGGGGCGTCAACTCCTGGTTCACATACGTGTCTTTGGAGAAATGGATAACCGTCGGTTCCGGCGGCAGGGGCCTGAGCGGAACGACGCGCAGCGTCTCGTCCGTGCCGTAGATCACGAAATCAAAGCCATAACGCAGCACCGTCCCGCTTGCCGTCTCGGCGCTGCCGTTCACCACGGGCGGCGCGTCAAGGCCGTGGCCCGGGACGAGCACCATGGCGCTGACTGGGCGCAGGCCCGACCCGACGGTGATCGACCCTTCCTGGTCGGCCTGCAAAGGCTCAACCGGTGAAAAGCCGGCCTGCCAGCAGGACAGCGCCGGGACCGTGAGGCAAGCCGCGGCGATGGCCACCGGCCTGCGCCTGTCCCGGTTCACCAGCGTCGGAAGGAGACGGAACGCATACAAGGCAAACAACGGAAGCGTCCACTTGAAGTAATGATAGTTGCCATGGTCCCACAGGCCAGTCGGGTGCAGGTCGCGGTAGGTCAGGAACAGGGCGACGTCGCCGACCAGCGCCACGACGACAAGGCGATGGGCGAAAGCGGCAGTGCGCCGCGCGATGAGAAGCGCCGCGGCCATGCCCGCGAAGCCCGGCAGAACCCAGAAGAACACCGCGGCCAAGCCGCGCCCGCCCGGGTAAAGCGGGTGCGGATCGAGCATCAGCGCCACCCAACGAAGCGCGAACAGCCGCGGCTCGAACCCGATTTGGCTCGACAGCAGGAGGTAGCTGCTCGGCGTCGTGCCCCAGCTTGCCAGGTAGGCGCCCCCGAACACCAGCAGCGGAACCAGCGCCCCGCCGGCGACCGCCACGACGATGCCTGGGAGGCGCCGATGGCTGGACAGGAGCGCCGGCCCCGCGACGGCGCAGACCGCCAGCCCGACCACCGCCGCGTCCGCCGGCCGGAACCCGGCGATGGCGGCGGTCGCTAGGCCGGTCAGAAGGGCGTCCCGCCGCCTGCCTCCTTCGACGAGCCTCATTGCCCCGAGCAGCGCGCCGAAGATGCAGAGGGTTTCCGGCGTGGTCGTCCACGGCACCACCCAAGCCCAAAGAATGCGCGGCGACAAAACGCACGTGGCAACAAACAGGCCACAGGCCACAGGAACGCGCAGCGGCACATCGTCAAGGAGGCGCGACGCCAGGCCGCAGAACAGCCAAAGCGTGCCGAGAAACGAAGCGAGATTCGGCAGCAGGAAGGGATCGGCCGGGGTGACGTGGACAAAAGCCGCCCCGAGCAGCGGGTAGCCGGGCAGGTACCAGTGGAATGCGGGGTCAGTGACCCCGTTGGCCCAGGCGACTGCAGCTTTCTGGTAAAGGCCCTGGTCCCACCAAACCCACCACGCCATTGCGGCGGTCGGCGTCGCGTGCGGATCGCGCAGGAACGCCATGTCGGGTGCGGCGGACGGAGCCATCGCCGCATGGAGGCGGAGGAACTGAACCGACAAGACGAGGCTTGCGAGGGTCAGGCAGGCAAGGTCGAACCACCGTCTCCAAGCCGCCCGACCGGCGGCCCGCCATGGTGCCAGCGTCCATGCGCGATGGCGTCCCTCCCTCCATCGACCCGGCTCGCCGGTCCCTGTGCACGGCGGCCGTTGCGTTTCGAGGTCCACCCGCGGCCTGCCTGTCAGGGCAAGAGCATGGGGTTGCGCCATCCTTGGACGCCATCGACGTCAGTGGACGGCGTTCCCTCGATCAAATGCAGCCGACACGGACGCTCGATCTCAAGCTGCCACCCGGCGCCGAGCAGGGCCTCGAACAACCTTCCCTCGATTTCGCGGGAGTGCGTGCCGATCAGGACATAGGCAAATTTCCGGGACAGGAGCGGAAGGCAGGCCGTGACCAAATCCGCCTCGCCGCCCTGGATGTCGATGTGCAGAAGGTCGATGCGGTCATGTTGCGCCGCCACGTCTTCGAGCGGGATCATCGGCAGCGCATCGTAGCGTCCGGACCGCGAAGCGTGCTCGCGCTGCGCCTCCGTTGCCCCGAGGATCGGTTCCAGGCCCCATGACGATCCCGGCTCGCCTTGGCGTGGAAACAACGCCGTCCCGGGCTTTGCGGCGGCGATGCCGTGATGCAGCGTGATTTCTGCCGGGCGAAACCCGTTGGCATCGCAGGCTTCCCGGGCAAAGCCGACATGGCCTTCATCGCCCTCGATGCCGATGAGCTGGACGGCCCGGCCCGTCCGTCTTGCGGCGACGCCTGTGTTGTTCATCCAGCACCCCCAGCCGCAGCCAAGCTCAACCACCGTGAAACCGCCGGGCGCCAGATCGACGGCGCGCAACGCCGCCGCCCATTCCGCGATGTCGGCGTGCCAATTGGCCGGTATCGGCACCGGCTCGATCTGGCCCGCTCGACCGTTCAGGATGGAAGGGAAGAACTTGGGATCGATCAGGACGCCAAGGAAATTGGTGAGGTATCGGGGATGCGGCTGCAAGCCAAGGACGGCGTGACGGCGTATGACCGCCTGCGCGTCGAAACAACTGTGGTAGTAGTAGAATGGACTCGCGACATCCCGGCCCTGGGCAGCAAGTTGGTTCCGGCAAGCATCCAGATCAGACGACAACGCGTCGCGTTGCGCGAGCAACTCATTCCGGGCGTCGCGCAAGCTGCGGATGGCTGGGACTCTCACAAGCCCGGCTTTGAGTAGGTTCTTCATGTCACCGAGTCGAAATCCTGCCAGGAACATGGTCTGTACAGGAAAATTCAGTCCACGCCGACCGCCTCCGCCTCCAAAGTCTGCCGAATGCCTTCCAACTCGTCCTTGATCTGCACCAGCCTGCCCATCGGCAATCCGGTCGCCTCGGCGATGGCGCAGGGAATGCCCACCGCGTGCGGCTGCAAGTCCCGCCCGGCCTGCGTCAGCTCGGTGCGGACCAGGCGCTCATCCTTCTTGTCGCGGCTGCGGCGCACCAGGCCGGCCTGCTCCATGCGCTTCAGCATCGGCGTCAGCGTACCGGAGTTCAGGTGCAACTGCTCGCCCAAGGCGCGCACCGTCAGCCCGTCCTCCTGCCACAGCACCAGCATGACCAAGTACTGCGGATAGGTCAGGCCCAGCCCGGCCAGGATCGGGGCGTAAACCTTGCCCAGCGCCAGGGCCGTGGAATACAGCGCGAAGCAGAACTGCGCTTGGAGGTCTAGGTCGTTCGTCGCCGCTGGCTGTTGCTGCACTGCTGCCGCCGTGGACTCTATGAACCGCTGAACCAGTTGTATCCCTGATCCTCCCACCAACCGCCAGGATAATCGTTGGTAACGTACAGAGCCGCGATGTGCTTGGGGTTCTTGAACCCGAGTTTGGTGGGCACTCGCAGCTTGACCGGGAAGCCGTACTTGTCCGGCAGCGGCGCACCGCGGAAGTCGGTGGCGAGAGTCGTTTGCGGATGCAGCGCCGTCGCCATGTCGATGCTGCTGTAGTAGCGGTCGGCGCACTTGAAGCCGACGTAGCGCGCCCTTGTGTCCGCCCCGATGCGCTCCAGGAAAGTGCGGAACGGCACGCCGGACCATTCGCCGATGGCGCTCCAGCCCTCGATGCAGATGTGCCGGGTGATCTGGCTGGCCTGCGGCATGGCGCGCAGCCGGGCGAGCGTCCAGGGCGTCCGGTCCTCGACCAGGCCGGACACCTCAAGCTTCCAGGTGTCGCCGTCCACCTCGGGGGCGTTGTCCTCGGGGTAGAAGGCGTTGAACGGGAAGGGGTCGGTGATGGCGCTCGCCGGGTAGGTGGGGGCGAGGCGGTTCGGGTCGAACAGCCAGGCCTGCACCCGGTCGTTGAACCGCGACACCGCCCACAGCGCCCGGTCCACCGCGTCCCCGTCCGAAAGGTTGCAGCCGGTCAGCATGGTCAGCGCGCCGAGCGACAAGCCCGAACGCAGGAGCAGCCGCCGCTCCAGCCGTTGCAACTCGGGGGCCACAGCCTTGTTGGTGGATTTCACGGCGCGGCCTCCCCGGCGGATACCTCGACCCGGGCGCGGCCTGTGATCATCGCCCACAGCGTGCTGGGGACGATGGCGACCAAGGCCAGGTGGATCGCGGTGAAGCCGACGATCCCCGCCATGGCGGCGAAGTGGATGCGCCGGACCAGCTCGTAGCCGCCGAGCAGGCCGACCAAGCCCTGAAACTGCACCGGCTTCCAAAGGCCGAAGCCGGACACCGCCGCCGCCACGACCAGCAGCACCACGGCGACATACAGCAGCCGCTGCACGGCGTTGTAGGCGCCGAGCTTGTGGTGGAGGCGGAAGGTCAACGCTTCCTTCAGGTCCCGCCACACCTCGCGCGGGCCGATGGGCAGGAAGCTGCGCATGAAGTGCCGCCCGGCCAGGCCGTAGGCCAGGTAAACCAGGCCGTTCGCGATCAGCAGCCACATCGCCGCCAGGTGCCAGGCAATCGCGCCGCCCAGCCAGCCGCCGAGCGTCGCCCAGCCCGGGAAGCTGAAGCCGAACAGCGGGCTGGCGTTGTAGATCTTCCAGCCGCTCATCGCCAAGCAGACAATCGCGACGGCGTTGAGCCAGTGCGTGACCCGCACCACGAGGGGATGGATCACCACAGGGGACACGGGGGCGGGCCGGGCGGCGGCGCTCATACTCCGGCGCCCCCTACATAGGCGGCACGGTGCCGTTCGCCCCGGCGATCACGGCGTTGGCGGTGACGCTCGCGGCGCCCTTGGGGCTGAATACCACGACGCGGGCGCCGGGCTTCAACACGGAGCTGTCGGCGGGCTTGATGGTCACCACGGGCACGTCCTCCGGCACCATGACGGTCTTGCTGCCGCCCTTGTAGTCGATGACCATGGTGCGCCCGCTGGTCGTCTGCACGTTGCCGACGGTGCCGTTGGTCATGGTGGTGCCGCCCCCCGGCAGGTCCCAGCCGTAGTGGCCGTCGCCCGACCCGCGGAGGCGCTCGTCGAAGATCGTGACCTCCAGCGCCTTGAGCGTGCCGTCCGGCTGGGGCGCCGCTGCGATGCCGACGTAGGAGTTGGGCTTCACGTCCGAGATGCTCGCGTTCTCCGCGACCAACATGCGGGTCTTGTCGGTCAGCGCGACCGGGACGGTCTGGCCGTTGCGCGCCTTGGCTTCCAACGTTTGGCCGCTGATGCTGCTGATGGTGCCGCGGGTGATGGTCATGGGCGCTTCCTGCGCCCATGCCGCGCCGGACAGCGAGGCGGCGAGGGCGAAGCCGGTCATGATCTTCTTCATAGGCATTCCTTTGATCGCAAGAGCGGCGCAGCTTACGCCCAAAAATCCATAGCGCGCAATCAAATCACGCATGATCGGCAGGTCTGCCACACGTCCCATGCCAGCGTTGGAAACGACCGAACCGGAACGCGGCGTGCCCGTTGAACACCCTGCACGACCAAAAAAGGGGGAAACGATGCGAGCATCCATTCTGGCGGCGGCGCTGCTGTATCCCGCCGTCCTCCATGCGCAGGCGCCCAAGCCCGGCAGCAACGGGGGCGGCGATGTCGGACCCAGCGTCAGCCGGCCCGACGTGCCGTTGGGCACCGCGCCGCCCGGCACGCCCAGCGGGGAAACCGCCGGGGACCGGGCGCTACGCGACGCCGCTGGGCAGAACGTGATCGGCCGGACCGAGCCGACCAGCCCGGTCCCCGGCGACACCAAGGGCCTCGACAGCGGCGTCCGGAAGTAAGCCGGGTCAGACCTCGCGCTGCTGCATCATCCTCGCGATGCTGTCCGCCTGGCGAATGGCAAGCGCAACGATGGTCAGCGTGGGGTGGCAGGCGGCGCCGCTGGTGAACTGGCTGCCGTCCGACACGAACAGGTTCTTGATGTCGTGGGTTTGGCTGAACCTGTTCACCACGCCGTCCCGCGGCTTCTCGCTCATCCGGTTGGTGCCCATGTTGTGCGTGCTCGGGTAGGGCGGGGTGGGGATCAGCCGGGTCGCGCCCACGGCGGCGTACACGGCGGAGCCTTGCTGCACCGCGTGCGCCCGCATGGCGATGTCGTTCGGGTGGTCGTCGAAGTGCACGCTGGCGACCGGCAGGCCGAGCTTGTCGCGGGCCGCCGGGTCGAGGGTAATGCGGTTGGTTTCCTGCGGCATGTCCTCGCCGATCAGCCACATGCCGGCCATGTTGCTGTAGCCGTCGAGCGCGCTGGTGAAGGAGTGGCCCCAGGCGCCGGGGGGAGTATTTGAAGCCCGGCGCCGTGCCGGCCTTGCGGCCGTAAACGCCGGCGAGGTTCGGACCCTGCCGCATTTCCCCGGGCGTCAGCGAATGGCAAGTGCCGCATTGGCGGCGGAACAGCGCCGCGCCGTCCGGCGTTTCCGCTTGGGGGCCGACCTGCGCATGGGCGGGACCGGCCAGCCCCAGCGCCGCCAGGAGAAGGATTCTTCGCGTCGTCGCCTCCCTCGGTTGCATCCGGCGCCTCTTCGGGCCGCCTCGGCGATCCAGTGTTGGCATCGCGGGGATTTTGGCAACATCGTCGGGCGCGCGCCCGCACGGCGGTGCGGACCGGCAGGCGTCACTCGCCGCGGAACATGCGCTCGTTCAGGAGGTAGCGCAGGCCGCGAGTCCAGGATTCGTCCGTGTTGCCGCGGATATCGACGCTTTCGGCGCGCAGGGTCCGCCCCGTGCTGGCCTCCTCCACCACGAGGTTGATGTTCAGGATCAGGTTGCTGACCTTCTGCACCCACCCGTAGGCGACCTGCTGGGCGCCGAGCTGGCGCGCCAGGTCCAGCTCGCACCCGTTGCAGCCACGGATCGAGTCCACGCCGTTCAGCCGGTCTCGCACCGGGCCGACATCGACCAACTGGAAACGGTCGCGCAGCCCGTCCTTGAGTTGCTGGTCCAAGCGTTGAAGCCGCATCAGCTCTTCCGGCGTCGAGGGGGCGGGCGAGGTGTTGGTCAGGGTGAAATCGAACACCGCGACGGTGGGCAGGGTTTTTGCTAAGGCCGGGCTGAACAGCGCGGCAAGCAGGCACGCCATGAGCAACGGTTTCACGGTGTTTCCGCCCCCTGAACTTCGCCCTTAAACCCGGACGGCGGCATCGTTACCCGGCGGGTTCGGCACTGGCAACGGGCTTCGGGCGTGGCGCACGCGCAGTCCGTCTTGCGCTCCGTGATGCCGGGCGACGCCGCCCCCGGTCAGCCGCGCGGCCGGCAGCCTAGCGTGCGAACAGGCCGGAATGCAGGTCATCCCAGAACCCCGCGGCGGCGATGCGCCGGATCGCGATTTCGGCCGAGGCCTGGGAGCCGTGCAGAAGCAGGATCACGACCGCCAGGGCCGTGATGATCGGCGACAGCCGCAGCCTTGGAGGGAGTGGTCCGGCCAGCTTGACCAGGATGGCGGCGCTGGCCACGCCAACCACGCCGGCCACCAGAACGTCCAGCCCGGTATGCACATGCAGCACCAGGCGGGACAGCCCGATGATGGTCGCAAAGCCGGCCGAGATCGGGATCGTCCACCGCCAGTCGCCCCCCCAGCGCCGCACGATCAACCCGGCAAACCCACCGGCCGCCGCGGCCGCGCTGGCCGTGTGCCCGCTTGGACTGTGAAGCCCCTCGACCCAGAGCGACTCGAACAGGAGGCAGGCCAGCTTCAACAGCAGTATGCTGACCCAGGTGCAGGCGAGAACGCCGCTCCAGGCGAGCGCGCCGCGATACCAACCTGCGGCGGCGAAGCCGACCGCGACCGCGATGACCGACGGGATCAGCACCGCCTGGTCGGCGAAATCCGTCACGAAGGCTGCAATGGTCAAGAAGCAGCGCCTTCCGCTCGGCTCACCATGGCGCGAGCGCCAACCGCACCCAAGCTTCGGTGCAGCCGCCGTGCTGAGGCCGATTGAATCTGCGCGCACCGCATGACCCCGGTGCTGTTCAGGTCCTGTCCGGCCGTGGCACGGCATCGACGAGGCAGGACGCAGCCCGTGCAGGCTGACCCATTGTCACCCATGCGAAAGGTATCCGCCGCGCAAAGCCTTGCCCAGGATGGTGGGCATTTGCCGGGTCATCTCCTGAGCGATCAACTGGGCGCTTTTGCGGCTATCGATCAACAGGCCTGCCGCACAGCGCAAATCGCGGCCTTTGACCGCATCGGTGAATGCCCGGTAATAGTAGCAGCGGTCCACCACTCTTTTGTGACGGTGTATTGCTTTGACAAGAGCCAGGTCCTGCGTGACTTTTGGATTGGCAAGCAGTTCAGCCTCCATCTGCCGAACACGCATCAGATCATGCGAACTCTGCTGTTCGGTGAGGGAACCGGGATAGATGGCGTAGCAATACATCGCTTCGGGCAGCAGCCACCAGCGGGCGCCGTTGGTGAGGCAACGGACGTACAACATGAAATCTTCGGCAAAGCGGTTGCGCTCATCGTAGGCGATCCGCTTCTCGCGCAGGAAACCGGCCCTGAGCAGGGGTTTCAGGAACCCATAGCTAACGCGGGGCGTCCTCGGCGAACCCACGTTGCGCGCGATGAACTCGGCGGTGGTCAGTTCCAACGGTTGGGACAGTTGCGCAGGCGGGATCATCGCGACGCCCGCTGTTTGATTGCCGGCATCGCAGAGCAGAATGTTGTCGGCAACCATGTCGGCCCCTGCCTGGTCCGCCAGGTCAAGCAGCTTCGCAAGGCGTTCGGGAAGGTAGCTGTCGTCAGCATCCAGCAGCGCGATCCAGTCGCCCTTGGCCGCCGCGATGCCCCGGTTGCGTGCGGCCGCCGGCCCCGTGTTGGCTGGCTGGCGCAGCAGCCGGATGCGCGCGTCCGCCTTGGCGACCTCGGCGACGATGGCCGGGGTTTGATCGCTGGATGCGTCATCAACCACGATGATCTCCAGCTTCCGCTCGGTTTGCCGGCAAGCAGACGCAACTGCCCTTTCAATGGTGGTTTCGGCGTTGAACGCTGGAATGATGACGGAAACCCGAACTGCCCCGGTCTCCGGCCCCGCTGTTGAGGTTTGAAAGGAGGCCGGCGGGTCTGCCGGTGGATCAGAATGAGAACTCCAAGTTCGGGACATCAAAGGGCAGCCTCCTTGTTCAAAGGACAGGAAACGCTGCGTGACCCGGCCAACCCACTGGAAACTGCAAGCGTTGCAATCAAATCTTCGAGAGATTGGTGCTGATCTATAATTTTTTATTGCCCGATGATGAAAGCGAGTGGCTGTCGCGAAGATTACGTAGCCGAAACCTGCTGGAGCCTAGCCATAGCTGCAATTGCCGGCTTCTGAATCGCAGACGACGCCTTATGAAAAGCTCAAAGGCATCATGACGGACTCATCCTAAAACAAGCATAAGAAGAATTCCTCAGCCAAGATGCTAATTGTAAGATCGAGTCTCGAACGTCTTTTCATCAGCGTGGACTAAAGCGAAAACATTTGAGGGCACGGCCAGACTCGAATAGATGTTACAGTAGTCCTTGTGCCGCCAAGTTGCCCGTCATCCCAAAGCTCAAAGCCCAGGATTTTCCGTCAGTCACGTCCGTCCTCACGCATCCACTTCCGAACGATTGGCGGCAACGGATCGGTGCCCATATCGATGATGTCGTGCAGCAACGGCGCCATCCGCCACTGCCCGCGCACAAGCCTTTGAAGCCCGCGCTTCGAGAACAACTCCTGCCAGGGGTAGTAGCCCACGTTGCCCAGGGTTGCCGGTTGATCGTTTGCGACGGGCAAGCCCGGGCGCACGAAGTCCAAGCCGCTGAGGCGCGCCGCCGACATGCGGTTGAAAAACCTGGGGTTGCATTCAAGCATCTTCATCCTGCACGCCTGCTCGTCGTAGCGCGCATCGAAATTCGCCACGCCAGAGAAGCCGGTGGCGGCGACGACCTTTTGCGTCATTTCGAACAGGTCGTCACGCGGCCGGAACTCGGTCGCGAGGAATCGCCCGACCCCATACTCCGTATCAAGCTGGCTTGGGCAAACCCAGGACACCCAGTGCTTGATGACGCCATTTTGGGCAAAAACGCTTATCGCCCAATCGGTCCCCTCGATATACTGCTGGATGATGACCGGGTGGTCGTGATCGACCCGGCTCTTCCATGCCTCGGCCTGCGCCCGGTCCCGGAAGATGGATATTCCCCGTTGCCCGTAAGAGTTCACCGGCTTGACGATGACGGGGTAGCCCAGTTCGCGCTCAACAACCCCGGCATCGAACTCGGCCCGGCACCCGACGGAAAGCGACTTCGGAACTGCGGCGCCGGCGGTTTCGCACAGCTTGTAGAACGTCCACTTGTCGTTGAGCGTGGCCAGCGTGCCGGCATCCGGCATGGGGAACACCGGCGCGAGCACCTGTTCCCTGATCTTCGACAAGAACGCCAGGCTTTCAACGTCGCTCGCGATGACGCTGTCCAAGCCGACTTGCCGATGCAGGTCATTGATGATGCCCAGCACCTGGTCAGGATCGGCGGAGCCGAGATCCTGCGCGGCGTGCACCACCTTGCACCGCCGCGAATAGCTGAGGGACGCGGCGCGTCGGTCGTGCACCAGGTAAACCCGTGCGTTCACGGCTTTGAGCGACCGCAGGATGTTGTATCCCGTCCGCCCGTAATGGCAAATCAGCACGACGTTCAACCGTCTGGAGCGTCGGCTGTGAGTTGCGCGCACCGCTTCGCGGAGCGGCTCAGGCCGTCGGTCGCCCAGCAACCCCCGCGCAGGGGAGCGGTCAGCGGCAATCGTCTCATCCTCGCGGAGTTGCTTCATGGAGCGTGGTTGCATGTGTTCAAACCGTCTTGAAAAGAATGGGAGGAGGCGGCTGGGGCGGCAACGCTCAAATCGAGCGTTGAACACCCATCCCACGCCGCAGAAAGCCGCATGAGCGCATTCAGCCTGACCGCGGAGGTCGCCTATGCCGAAAGCAGTTCATGAAGCTGTCGGCAACACCTTTCGTTCAACCAAACGCAAAATCGCGTGTTTCTGGTCATCACGTTGCTCAAGCAGCACGCCTTTCAGGCATAAAGAAAAACATCTTGTAAACAGGGTCAAGCAAAGCACGTCACTCCACCGTCAATCATGCTAAACAGTTGTTTAACAACGCCGTCTGGCACCTGGCATTGCCGATATCATAACGAATATGTAAGGGCCTCTGCTGCGCCCGTCTTGGGCTGAACGATCTAGGCAGCCCCTCCAAATGAACTACTCACAGGGGTTGGCGTGCGAGTGTTGCTTCAGAAGCGGCCCAACCTGGACAGGAGGAGAACGGGGCCCTCCTTGCTTGACGTCCCGGGTGGAGCCTTGATCGGGAGCAAAACGGACATCCAAAAGCCGGCGCCCAGCAGCTTGTGATGGTTTCAGGCAGCTTGGGCTGGATTGCCTTGCAGCAAGCCGGCGGCAATGGCCGCCTTGACCGCCCTGTCGAAACGGCCGGGCGAGCCTTCCGATTGCTCCAGCAGGGCCGCCACCAGCTTAGCTGCCGAGCGCGGGCTGCAGGCCGGGCTCACCCGATGGTGGAACAGCCCCCATGCGTCCTGTTCCGACAACCCCGGAAGGGCCAGGCATGTCGGGCCGGCCTCGCGCAGCCAAGCCGCGGCGGAACCATCCGGGCATTGCCAAGGCTCTGAGCGTCCAACAAAGACCCATTGCACCGGCGCGGCCTTGCCGGGCATACGGCTGAGCAGCTCAAGGGAGGTGAAGCTCCCCGGCGGTTTGGCGTCCACCTGATCCATCACCAGGACGAGGCGGCGCTTCGCGTGTGGGCGCCGATGAGGCTTTTGCCCGGCCGAAGCGAACAGCACGCCGAAGGCTTTCTCGATCCCGCCGTCCTCGTCATCGAGCCGAAGCACCTGCCGTTCCGGCTCGGCAAGGCAGGACAGCGCCGCCGCAAGCACGGTCGTCTTCCCGAAGCCGGCCGCTCCCGTCAGCACGACGCAGGGCGACGTGTCCAACGCGGCGAGCAGGGCGTCATGGGCCTTGGCCTGCGTGCCGGTCAGCCGAACGTCCGGAGCAGCATTGCCCGCTGGGCCGAGCGGTTGGCCCGGCGTCAAGCGCCTTGGCAGGAAGTTGAACATGGCGGCTCCGTTTGCCAGGCGGCTGAAAACCCAGGACGTGCTCAGTCGAACGGCCAAGCGCCAAGCTCCGGCAAACACAGGCAGCACCGTCCCGTGCAAGCCCGCATGGGTGCAGGATGTCCTGAGCAGGCATTCGTGGCCTGTGCCGCGAATGCCTGCTCAGGCTTCGGCCAGCTTCCCGGGGGGCGCCAACTCGGTTGGCTTCTCCGGCTGGTGCTTCCGGTCCAGGCGCTCACCCACCGCAAGCGCGATGCGGCCAATCCATGTCCTGGCGCCCACATAGGACGCCAGGTCGGTTTGCGCAGTCGCGAACTTGAACTTGTATGACTCCTCGCCGCATAGGAAATCAACCTCCGTCATGCCATGGTCGAACGCCCAGGTAAGATACTCCACCATGACCAGCGTCCCCGGCGAGGCACGGTCAAACGCGGGATCATAGGCTGCGAAGAACGCCTGCATGGACTTGCCGCTCACGATGTTCAGCGATCCCGCAACCAGGGTGTCGCCGCAGTGGATGCTGAAAACCTGGAGAGCGTTCTGCCGGGCGAGTTCCTTGATCAAAGCGCGCAGGACGAGTGCGTCGTTGTCCAGGATTTCGTTTTTCTGCCCCGTGCTGACCAGCCATTCCTGCTTGAGGGCGATCATGCGTTCGAGCACGGCATCGGCAACCTGTCCGGCCTCGTTGATCCGCACGGAAACCGGCCCTGCCTCGCCCAGGATGCGCATGCCGCGGGTATGGTTGTTCCTGGCCTTCTTGTTGAGAGAGCGGAACCAGTTGTGGCCGCTGGCTTCGCCGCTGCCGACCTGCAGGCTTCTTGCCGACCGGTGGCCCGGCTTTAAACGCATCGACCGCGACCAGCCGGTGAACAGGGCGCCCACGGCGGCGTCCGGCCGAACATGGCTCAGGTAGGCGACATCGAACCCGGTCGAAGCCACCACGGCCGCCCACACCTTCTCAAGCGCCTGCCACCCGGCGCCTGGGTCCGGATCGACGATCGCGTCGCAGTAGTCGCTGCAATCCTTTGCCGCCCATTCCAGCACGCGGACGCCACGGTGGCGGCGGGTGATAAACGGCATCGCCGCCAGAAGCTGGCCGTCGGCCCAGCACAGGCCGACGCAAAGACGGGACCGGTCGCCGGCCCGCCGGGACCCAAACCAGGCCATGATCCAGCCGTGGCTTTGAAACACGCTCTGGCTGGCGCGGCTCCACAGCGCGTCCCAGGCCGGCCCGACCTCCGCCAAACGGTTGGGATTCGTGACGATCTCGGTCTGCATGGTCATGCGGCGTGGTCCCTTTGGCGAGAGGTGATTTCAAGCTGGGCAGTGCCGAACTGGACCGGAGCGACTGCGTGCGGCGGCGCTGCTGCACGTTTCAAGCGCAAGAGCCGGCCGATCTTCCGAAGCGGCAGGACGTAAAGCCCGAAGGCAGATTGGTACTCCTTGCTCTCGGAACCCAAGCCAAATGAAAAACTCTCATTCGGCTCCGGCACATGCAGAGTGCCGAACATCCTGTCCCAGATCGGGAGCATCAACCCGAAGTTCTTATCGAAATGTTTCGGGTTGGTGCTGTGGTGCAGTTGATGGTAGTGCGGGCAAAGGACGAGCTGATTCATCAAAGGCCCAAACGAGATTTTGAGATGCGTATGCCTGACGAAGTCCATCATGATGATGTTCCGCAGCACATAAACATTGATGCCAAGAATGGTGAGTTCGATAGGGTCGAAAGCGAAGAATAGCCAGAATCCATACACCGGCCCGGTGATCAGCCCATCCCAAACCCGGTTCATCACATCGTCGATGGGATGGATTCGGTCCTTGGTGGTGCCGACCATCACCTCGGCCGAGTGGTGCACCTTGTGCAGCTCCCACAGCACCGGAATCCGATGCTGGAGATTGTGATATAGGTAATACGAGACATCATAAGCCAGCAGCATCGTAATAGTAAATAATATTGAAAATGCAACAGTCTGCTGGTCTGACACGTGCCCCGCCTGGCCGAACACCGCTGCCAGGACGGCATGGCTGGCGTAGCCGCAGGCGATGGTGATCGATGCGCCTGTGGGCACGGCCACCAGCATCATCAGGAACTTTCGTGAAATCCAGAACAGGAAGTCAGCCCGTGCGGAAGCATGTGTCAAGGTGTCGATGGGCACCATGAAGCGCACGAGGCCGGACAACGTTTTCTCTTCGTCGGACCGCAAAAACACCACAACAGCGGACACGACGATAGAAAGCAGCAGGAGAGCCGTTGCAAGGCCGGTTGGCCCGTTCAGCCGCTTTGTTACCGCGTCCACCATGGCCGCAACTGGATCGATCATAAGGTTTGCTTTCAGAGTACGACCATTGACGCCATGATATCTTTGTGTCTCTTATAATCGAAAGAGGCCGTTGGATCTACTTGGATTAAGCCTACGACCTAGACCGTGCGGCTCAAGATCTGTGGGCCGGACTCGCGCTATAGCTGCGTCGATGTTTCGCCGGGGTTATAATTTCCGGAGGAAAGCAGCGCTCCGCTTGTCGAGGTGGCCAAATCTATGTCGAGTATGAAGCAGCTTGCGGCCCAGATCCTACGGGATGGTGAGGCAACTCGCATCCACCCTTTGACCTCCGCAGGCTTTTCGGGTGTCGGTCCTTCACTGGGCGAGCCCTGGGAACCGCAAGCGCGCAAGCCGGCGCAGGCCAAGACGCGCGGCGGGCGGCGGGGTTCGCAAGCCGGCAGCAAGCCCGGCGCCATTTCCGGCGAGCGCTGCCCGGACTTGACCGTCTGCCGGGACTTTGGTTTCGCAACCGTCAGGGCAGTCCTGCGTCGCCGCTTGGCGCCGCAATGCCGGATCCTGCTTTGCATTGACGAGCTGCCGGCAAGCGTGCGCATGGTGCACCGGGTCGTTCTCGCCGGTGTCGATGCGGTGCTGGTGCATTCCGACGCGCTGGCCCGCGCGGTCCATGCGCTCGGCGTACCAGCGTCGCGGATCGTGTCTTCCGGCAGCCGGAACGACCTTGCGTTGTTCGCCCGCCCGGCGCCATCGCGGGTGAACGGCGACCTGCGCATCGTTCACGTCGGCGACCTAGAGCCGGAAGCCGGCGTGGCCGATCTTCTGCTCTGCGTCGCGGCCTGGGCTGAACGCAACCCGCACCGCCGCGTCAGCGTCCGCTGGTGCGGCGAGGGCTGCCTCCGCGGCGTGCTGGAAGCGCAGCCGCTGCCGCCTAACGTCCAGCAATCGTTTCCGGGCCGGGTCACGCAGAACGAGCTTGCGGCGACGTTTCTCGACTGTGACATGCTCGCCTTGCCGGCCCTGGCCGACCCTTGGGAGGACGCGGTGCCGGAAGCCTTGACCGCGCACTTGCCGGTGCTGGGCAGCACGCAATCCCGAACCGTCGCCGATCTGGTCGTCCATGGCATGACCGGCTGGGTGTTCGATCCGTTTGAGAACGGGGCGATGGCCCGCACCGTCGAGTTGGCGCTGAACACCGTGCCCGAAGACCTCGACCGGATGCGCGCCTGCGCCGCCGAGCGGCCCAAGCCGGCGCTGCCGAGCTTGAACGAGCGTATCTGGCGCGCCATGCGGCTGGAGGGCACAGGCCCGGACCTTGACCCGGCATCACTTGGATTGGCGCTTTGAACATGTCGAACGTCGGACTGAACGGGACCGGAGACATGCTGGGCTACGGTCCCCCTTTGCCGCTTGCCGCGCAGGCTTGGAGGCAGGCCAAGGCGGGCGCCCGCGCGTCGTCCTCCATCGCGGACCCTTTGCGGCTCCTTGTGGACGGCATGTGGGTGGCCGACGCGCTGGTTGTGCTGGCCGCGGCGGCGGTCGCCAATTTTCTGCGCCAAGGGTTCACCCCCATCCCGCTTGAGGTGTTCTCCACGGCCCTGCTCGCCGCAGTGCTCACGGTCAACGCGATGCACATGTCGGGCGCCTATGGCGGGGCGTTGAGCGAAGCGTTCGCCGCCCAGGTCGGAAAGGCCGTGCGCGCCTGGACGCTTGTTTTCGCCATCCTGCTGATCCTCGGCTACCTCACCAAGACGTCTGAAATCTACTCCCGGCTTTGGATCGTAAGCTGGTATGGCTTGGCGCTCGTCGGCTTCGCCTCGCTTCGCGCTTGGAGCATTTCACAAACCAAGCGATGGCAGCGCCAAGGCCGGCTGGCGCGGACGGTGGCTATCGTCGAACTGGGCGAAGGCGGCAAAGGGAGGGAGCTGGTCCGGCGCCTGCAAGCCTCCACCCCCGGCGAGTTCCATCTTGTGGGCTTGTTCTCCGAAGAGCGCACGGACTCGCAGCGCAACGGCATCCAGGACCTTATTGCCCTTGCGCAGTTGTTCCGGATTGATGAGGTCCTGGTGGTCGTTTCCGGCCAGGGCGGCGGCGAGCTGTCCGGCGCCCTCCGCAGGCTCGGCACCATCCCAACGAACGTGCGGATCTGTCCCTGGGTCGCCGAGCTGGGCCTGCCGGTCCGGGATGTCGGCCTGTTCATGCAGAGCGCCGTGCTGACCGTTTATCGTCGGCCGTTCACCAGTTGGAGCCGGATCGTCAAGCGGGCGGAGGACATCATCCTTGGAACGGTGGCCACCGCGCTGCTCGCGCCGCTGATGCTGCTGATCGCGGCCGCAGTGAAGCTTGACAGCCCCGGGCCGGCGCTGTTCCGTCAACAGCGTCTCGGCTTCAACAACAACGTCATCACGGTCTTCAAATTCCGCACCATGAAGCACCGTTGCGCGCCGGAAACCGGGACGCCACAGGCGCAGCGTGGCGACCCGCGGGTGACCCGCCTCGGCCGCATCCTGCGACGCACAAGCCTGGACGAGTTGCCGCAGTTGCTCAACGTGCTGAGCGGCGCCATGTCGCTCGTCGGCCCGCGCCCGCACGCCTTGGCCCATAATGAGCAGTATGCGGAGTTGATCGACGACTACCTGGGCCGCCATCGCGTGCAGCCGGGCATCACCGGGTGGGCGCAGGTCAATGGTTTGCGTGGCGAAACCGATACGCTCGATAAGATGCAGCGGCGCGTCGAGTTCGACTTGGCCTACATCGACAACTGGTCCGTTCTCATGGATCTCAGGATCATGGTGCTGACCGCGCTGTCGCTGGTCTTCGACCGCGACGTTTACTGAGTGCCGCTTTGCGTTCAGGCGGCACGGGGTTGCCTTCCAACCCCGTGCCGCCCTCCGGCCCGCGTTCATTCAAGCCCTGGCGAGAACCGGCCAGGGCGGCGATCACGCCGTCTCAGCCTCTATGCGGCCCGCGTCAAGTCTGCTGAAACGGCTGATCACCGGAAAGGTCCCCACGCATGACCAGGCCCGCCGCCGTTCCCACCGTGCAGATCGACAACGACCGGTGCCGGGTCGTCGAATGGCGGTTCGCGCCCGGCGCCGCCACGGGGTGGCATACCCATGCCCATGATTACGTCGTCGTGCCCATGACGACTGGGCGCCTGCTGCTCGAAGAACCCGGCGGCGTTCAGCGCCATGCGGCGCTGCAGGCCGGGATCAGCTACACGCGCGCAGCCGGGGTCGAGCACGACGTCATCAACGACAATGACGGCGAGTTCGTTTTCGTCGAGATCGAGATGAAGTGAACCGGAAAGCCTGTCGCTCGGCGAAGCTGCGGAACAGCAATCGGCAAGGATGACACGGCGGGATGCGACGGAAACAAGGGCGCAGCAGAGGCTGCCGCCCGAGGCGCTTTACCTGCCCTTCGAGGCCGGCCCGCACCGTATGCTCATGGGCCTGGTCGCCCGCCATCCGGACGAGCTGATCGAGATCGACGAAACCTACCCCGCCGAGATGGCGGAACGCCGCGCATTGCTGGACGGGCGGCGCGACGAGGTGTTCGCGGCGCTTGCCGTTTCGGACCAGGCCAGGCATGAGACCCTGGACCGCATCTCGGCCGTGCTGCCGGCCCGCTACCCCGCATGGTTCGCGCGGCACGGCGACCGGCTGTGCAACCGCCTGACGGGGGAAGAGTGGGACGTGTCCCGCCCGCCCTGCGACTCGCTCGAACTGGCCGGCCGCTTGGTGCAGGAGGACCTATGCCTGATCCAGCCGACCAATGCCGGGCCGGTGCTGCAAGCGGCGGTGCTGTGCGCGCCGAGCCGTTGGCACCTGCATGAGAAGATGGGCCGCCCGCTTGCGGTTATCCATCAGCCCGTGCCGCTTTACGCCGACCAACTGTCTGCGCCGGTGGACCGTTTCATGCGCCACCTCAAGACCGGCAAGCTCGCCGAGCGGCTGAACTGGTCGGTCACGGACGACCCGGCGCTGTTCCAGGTCGAAGGCAAGCACCGCACGGCACCCGATCCCGCCATCACTGCCGCCAACGCGGCGTCGCGCCTATTCCTGCGGGTCGAGCGCCAAACGCTGAGCCGGCTGCCAGGCAGCGGCTTCGTGCTGTTCACCATCCGCGTGCACAGCTACCCGCTGGCCCGCGTGCTGGCACAGCCCGGCGCGGCGGCCCGCCTGGCCGCGGCCCTCCGTGCTTTGCCTCCAGCCATGGCTACTTACAAGAGCGTGCTGCCGTTCAGGGATGCGCTGCTCCACCACCTTGATGCCTTCCCGTAAGCGGGCGCGTGTCCGCTTCGGCTGCACGGAAGATGCTGGCAGTTTGGGACGGGTTGCCCATCGCACAAACCCGCTGCTTCCGTGCAAGCGCAGGCCTCACGGCACCCGGTTGACAACCGTGCCGCTGCACCAGAGCGCGCCGCTGCGCAGTCCGGCCGGGTTGCTCGGGCAGTTCGCCAGGCTGAGCTGGCCGTATACCTCGGTCGTCCGCGCGATCACGGCGAGGCTGCCGCTGCCGTCCTGACGGCCGGCGCCGCCATAGCCGATGATCCGGCTGTCAAAAGCGCGGCCCGGGTTGCCGGAGGTGCGGAAGTCGATGTGCGGCGTGCCGCCCGCGTTCGGCCGCCCCATGCTCGTCGAGCCATCCGACCCGCCGATGCCGAACGCTCCAAAAAGGTAGTGCCCGTTCGCAGCGCCCGTCCCGGGCCGCATGACCGCGCCGTTGGCCGGGGTGGTCCCGGCCAGCATCATCTCGCCGTTGATCGAGTTGGAAGCGAACCGGCTCAGCCCGCGGGCGTCGCTGCCGAGCGGGCCGCATGTGTTGCAGAAATTGCCGATCACGGTGGCGTTCGCGGTCTGCCCGGCAATCGTCACGAACCCGCCGGTCATGCCGTCAGCCGCGTTGCCCACGATGTCAGCCGACATCTGGCTGTCGAACGCGGTTGTGTTGTTGATCCGCAGGAACCGCATACCGGTCGAATCCCCGCGGCCCAGGATGTGGTTGCCAGTGAAGTGATGCCGGGCGCCGTTCGTGAGGTCAAAGGCGATGAAGTCGTTGGAAGCAGCCGGATCGTTCGCCAGCAGGTAGTTGTTGACGAACGTGATCGAACTCCAGCCGTTCGCCGTCACGACCGAGTGCCGCACGTCCCAATGCGAGGTCGTGGACGCGATCAGGTCGTTGGACAGGCTGGCGCTGCTCGCCACGATGCCGTCCTGCGCGCCGACGCAGGAGCTGTTGCTGATCGTGATGCCCTGCAGGTACTCGCCCAGCCGGTAGCACGTCTGCGCATACTCGATCTCCGTGCGCGTGACGTTGAGGCCGCCGCCGTTGAACCCGGCGGCCGAGGACATGACGATCCCGGCCCCCGTGCTGCCCGCTTTGTAGGCCGCATGGAAGTAGAAGTTGTCGACCAAGGCCGTGCTGATCTTGTGCAGCACGATGCCGTTCTGGAAATTGCCGCCGACGCCATCGCCGCGCACCACGATGTTCTCAAGCTGCACCTGGCGCGCGCCCGGGTTGACCGCCGCGGTGCTCGACACGGCCACGGCGTTGCGCCCTTCCGTCGCCAGCCCCCGCACCAAGGACAGCCCGGCCATATGGAACAAGGCGCCGGACAGGTTGGCCGTGCCGCTGCGCAGCCAGGCGTTGGCCGAGGACAGGGTAACGGCCACGCCGTCCGTGTCCGCGGTGAACACCAGTTCCGACACGTCGGCGCCCGCGCCCTCGATGCTCAGCGCCTGGTTGTGCTGGAGCGCCGCGGTCAAGCCCTCCGACAACAGGCAGCGCCCGGCGGGCACGCGGATCACGGCACCGTAGGGCCGAAGGGCCGCCCGGGCCAGCGCCGACCGGAACGCCGGCGTGTCCGCCCCCGTATCGACGCCGTCGCACGCCGCGCCGAGGCGCCGCACGTCGATGATGCCGTCCTCAAGCGCCGCCAGCGCCTTGGCCGCCCCTCCCTCGATGGCGCGGGCGACGCCGGCTTCCAGGTCTGCGGCGGTCAGCGCGCCGGGCGGCGGCGCTTGTGCCGCCGCCGCGGCCGGCGCCAGCAGGAACGCCAGGATCAACCGCATTCGCATCGTGACCTCTCCGTGGAGCCGGGCAATCCCTGCGTGCTTCCACGGCGACTCCGTTCACCTCAAGCGAAACTTCACGAACCAGTCCACGAAGCGCGGCACCCCGAGCGCCAGTGGCACCGCCGGCCGGTAGCCCACATGCTCCTCGATGGCCGAAAGGTCGGCGCAGGTCTCGGCGACATCGACGGCGGGACGGGGTTCCGACCGCAGGATCGCGGAGCGGCCGAGGCTCTGCTCCAGCAGCCGCACCAGCTCGGACACCGGCTCCCCGCGGTTGTTGCCGATGTTGAACAGCTTGGGCGCTTCGCCCGGCGCGGGCACGCGGTCGAGGCACGCCACGGTGCCGGCCACGATGTCGTCGATATACGTGAAATCCCGGCGCAGCGCCCCGTTGTCATAAACGGTGATCGGCTCCCCCCGGCTGATCGCCTCGGCGAACTTGAAGTAGGCCATGTCGGGGCGGCCCCACGGCCCATACACCGTGAAGAAGCGCAGCCCGGTCTGCGGCAGGCCGTGGAGGTGCCCGTAGGCGTGGCTGACCAACTCGTCCGCCCGCTTGGTCGCCGCATAGAGCGACACGGGCGTGTCAACCGGGTCGCTCTCGGCAAACGGCAGCTTGGCGTTGCAGCCGTAAACGGAGGACGAGCTGGCGTAAACCAGATGCTGGAGCCGGGGCAGCCGCCGCGCTGCTTCCAGCACGGTGACGTGGCCCATGACGTTGGACGCGACGTAGGCGTAAGGGTCAACCAGCGAATGGCGGACCCCGGCCTGCGCCGCCAGGTGCACCACCCGGGTGGCCTGCCGCTTCCGGTCGAACAGCGCGAGCATGGCGTCCTTGTCGGCGATGTCGATGCGCTCGAAGCGGAAGCCGTTCTGCGGCGCCAACTGCGCCAGCCGCGCTTCCTTCAACCGCACGTCGTAGTAGTCCGTCAGGTTGTCGATGCCCACGACCGCCTCGCCCCGGGCCAGCAGCGCGCGGCAAACGTGATAACCGATGAACCCCGCCGCCCCGGTCACGATCGTCGCCAAGACCCCACCCCCAAGCTGCTTGCGGCCCTATACCACGGGATCGCTGCTTTTGCGGACCCCGCGGCCAGGCGGACCGTGCGCCGGCTACCCGGCTTCGCGGTGGCCTGACAGCGCGCGCTCGGCCGCGGCCTCCGCGTGGATGCGGGTCGTGTCGAACACCGGCACCGGGCTGTCGTCCGGCCCGATCAGCAGCATGATCTCGGTGCAGCCCAGGATCACCGCCTCGGCGCCGCGCCCGGCCAGGCGCGAGATCACCGCCCGGTAGGCGTCGCGCGAGGCCGGCTCGACCCGGCCCTGCACCAGCTCGTCATAGATCACCCGGTGTACCGCCGCGCGGTCCTCGGCGTCGGGCACGAGCACATGGAGGCCGTCGCGCTGCAGCCGCCCCTTGTAGAAGTCCTGCTCCATCGTGAACGCGGTGCCGAGCAGGCCGACGCGCCTGATCCCTCCCGCTTTGACCCGCGCCGCCGTGGCGTCGGCGATGTGCAGCAACGGGATGCGCACCGCGGCCTGCACCTCCTCGGCCACCCGGTGCATGGTGTTGGTACAGATCAGGAAGAAGTCGGCGCCCCCACGCTCCAGCCGCCGCGCCGCGTCGGCCAGCAGCGCCGCCGCGTCCTCCCATCGGCCGGCGTGCTGCAGCGCCTCGACCTCGCCGAAGTCGAACGACCACAGGAGGCAGCGCGCCGAGCGCAAGCCGCCCAGCCGGTCCCGCACGGTTTGGTTGATGATGCGGTAATACTCGGCCGAGCTTTCCCAGCTCATGCCGCCCATCAAGCCGATCACGAGCTGCTGCGGCACCCTGCGCTCCTTGACGAGACCGCCTGCATGGGCGGAGGCTTCGACCGGGCCGCGTGGTGGAGCTTGAATGGCCGTTTACCCCTTCGCGACGCTCGACGTGTTCACCGATCAGCGGTTCGGCGGCAACCCATTGGCGGTTTTCCCGGACGCGGCCGGGCTGGATGCCGAGACCATGCAGGCGTTGGCGCGCGAGTTCAACCTCAGCGAAACGGCCTTCGTCCTGCCGCCCGGCGCGCCCGCCAACACGGCGCGGGTGCGGATCTTCACGCCGCAGGCGGAGGTGCCGTTCGCCGGGCACCCGAACGTCGGCACCGCCTGGGTCCTGGCCGGCCTGGGCCGGGACCGGGACGGGGCACTGCGATTCGAGGAGGAGGCCGGGTTGGTCGAGGTTTCGGTGGAGCGCAGGGACGGGCAAGTGTCGGGCTGCCGCGTTGCCGCGCCGCAACCCTTGAGCCTGGCCGATGCGCCCGCGCCGGACGGCCTCGCGGCCTGCGCCGGCTTGGCGCCCCGCGATATCTCCGCCGTGGCCGTCGCGTCCGTGGGCACGGCGGCGGTGTTCGCGGCCGTATCGCCGGAGGCATTGGGACGCGCCGCGCCGGACGCCGCCGCCTTCCGCGCCACGGCCACGCGTTGGCCGGGCTACGCCGGGCATCTCCTGCTTTATCTTTACGCCCGCGACGCCAACACCGTGCGCGCCCGGTCCTTCGCGCCGCTTTACGGGATCAACGAGGACCCGGCGACCGGCAGCGCCGGCGCGGCGCTGGCCGCCTTGCTGCTGCACCGGGACGGCGGCGACACCCTGGCGCTCGACATCCGGCAAGGCGTCGAGATGGGCCGTCCCAGCCGGATGCAGGCCGGCGCAGGGCGGGACACGGATGGCGGCATACGCGCCTGGGTGAGCGGCCGTTGCGTGCCCGTGCTGCGCGGAACCGCCCAGGTGTAGCCGCTCCCGGCCCGAACGGATCGGACGCGGCGGGTATCGCTGACGCTGGGCCAGAAGGGTGAGGTTGGGATTCGAGTTCAGGCCCTCCTCGCGCATCAACTGCCGGTCGAGTTGCTGCACCGTCCGCTGGTCCTTGAGCGTCCGTACTCCGGCCTGGTTTTCAAGCTTCGTTTCGGCTTCCGTCAACTGGTGGTCCTTGCCGCCCCACTCGGGGCCGTTGCGCGGCACTTGTGCGCCGGCTGCGGATGCGAGCAGGATGGCGACGGCCAGCCCTGTTTACCGCCCCTCGCCGGACCGGGCCGCCGCGCGGCGTCAGCGCAGGCAGAAGAGGCTGGCGGGCAAGGCGGGTGAGATGCGCATGGTGGCCTCCTGAACGCGGGCACATGCCCGACTGCGCCGCCCTGCGAGTGCGCGCGATGCCGGCCGCGATGGCCCTTCCGCCACCAGGGACCCCATTGCAGGACGGCCCCGTGTGCGTGGCGGCTCGACCGCACTTCGGGGTTGATCGTTCGTTGCAGATCGGCTACAAAACGCTGGGCTGATAGCTCAGCGGGCTTCAGAGCACACGCTTGATAAGCGTGAGGTCGGCGGTTCGAATCCTCCTCGGCCCACCAATTCCCGAACGCTGCACGGCGCTGCCCGGTTGGGCACTGCTTGCCCGGCGCGGCGTGTCGGCCTCTACCCGGCCTTCCGCTGCTCGGCGCACAGCACCACGACAAGGCGCTGCACGCCGACGATCTGCCGCAGGTTGCCCTCGATCAGATGCAGCATCGCCGATGGCATGGCATCCATCCTGATCTCGACCAGCATGGCCGCGCCCCGGCGCTGTATGCGCACCACATCGGGGATCAGGCTGCGCCGGGCGAAGCACCCCAGCGCACGGTCGGCCAGGCCGGGTTCGGCGTCGGCCACCAGCTCGAAACGTATGGAGCGGAAAGGCGGGTCGTTGGGCAGGGGAAGCATGGGATGACCTTCAGAACGCGATGTCGCTTTCAAGAGCCGAAACGGCCTGCTGCGTGCCTGACGCCCTTCGGGACGGGTTGCTGCGTCTTGGGCGGGCGGCATCGCCAGGGTTCCATTCCGGATGCGTTTCGGAAAGGTAAAGGGGCGCGCCGGCCCCGTCCTGAACCAGAGGGCCGGGGTCGCCATGGCAAAACGAACTGGATCGGCCTGCCGGCAATCGCGGCTCGCGCTACGACTGCCGACCGAGGTTCAAGCCCAGGGCATGGCGGCGCCCAAGCAGGGCCTCACGCCGCCAGGTCCCGGCTGCGCAGCAAAGCCGCTGTGCTGGGCGCCCGCCCGCGGAAGGCGACGTAAAGCTGCATCGGGTCCTGCGTGTCGCCCGCGCCCAGCACCGTGCGGAGCCGCCCGGCCAAGGCGGGGTCGAACGGGTTTCCCGTGTCCTCGAACGCCTGGAACCCGTCCGCGTCCAGCACCTCCGACCAGAGATAGGAGTAGTAGCCCGCCGCGTAGCCGCCGCCTGCGAACAAATGCTGGAAATGCGCCGGGCGGTGCCGGATGCCGATCTCCGGCGGCATCCCGATGCGTCCGAGGAACTCCCGCTCAAAGCCGTCGATGTCCAACGATCCCGGGTCCGGGTGGCTGTGCAGTGCCATGTCGATCAAGGCGGCGGCGGCATACTCCACCGTGGCGAACCCCTGGTTGAACCCGCGCGCCGCCAGCAGCCGCGCGATCAGGGCGTCCGGGATCGGCTCTCCCGTCGCGCTGTGCCGGGCATAGCGGCGCAGCGTGTCGGGCACGGACAGCCAATGCTCATACACCTGCGACGGGAACTCCACGAAGTCGCGCCGGACGGACGTGCCGGACTGCGCGGGGTAGCGCACCTGGCTGAGCAGCCCATGCAGCGCGTGGCCGAACTCGTGGAACAGCGTTTCCGCGTCGTCGAAGGAGAGCAGCGTCGGCTCGGCGCGGGCAAAGTTGTTGTTGTTGACGATGACCGGGGACACCGCCCCGTCCATGCTTTCCTGGTCGCGGTAGCTGCTCATCCACGCGCCGGACCGCTTGTCCGCCCGGGCAAAGGGGTCCGCCAGGAACAGGCCGACGTGCCCGGCGGCATCGCGCACCTCGTAGGCCCGCACGTCGGGGTGGTAGACTGGCACCTCCGGGCGCAGGGTGAAACCGAGGCCGAACAGCCGCGCGGCGGTGTCGAACGCCGCCTGCTCGATGTTCTCCAGCACGAAGTACGGCTTCAACTCCCCGGCGTCGATGGCGTAGTCGGCCCGGCGCACCTTCTCCGCGTAGTAGCGCCAATCCCACGGGGCCAGCGCGCCGTTGAACCCTTCGCCCCGTGCTACGGCCAGCAGCCGGTCGCGTTCGGCGGCGGCCTTGTGCTTCGCGGGTTCCCATACCTCCGCGAGCAGTCCCTCGACCGCTTCCGGCGTGCCGGCCATGCTGTCCGCCAGGCGGAACGCGGCGAAGCTGGGATAGCCGAGCAGCCGCGCCCGCTCCACGCGGAGCGCCAGGATTTCGGGGATCAGCGCCCGGTTGTCGTGCGGACCCGGCCGAGCGCCGCGGGCGATCCAGGCCTCATACGCCGCCCGGCGCAGGTCGCGGCGGGCGGAGAAGGTCAGGAACGGCTCGATCAGCGAGCGGGACAGCGTGACGACGTGGCCCGGCATCCCGCGCTCCGCCGCCGCCTGCCGCGCCACCTCGCGCACGAAGTCCGGCAGGCCGTCGAGGTCCGCCTCCGCCAGCGGCAGGTGCCACGCCTTTTCGTCATGCAGGACGTTCTGGCCGAACTGGGTATGCAGCACCGCGAGGCGTTCCGAGATGGCGGCCATCCGCGCCCGCTCCTCCGGCCCCAGCGCCGCGCCGCTGCGCACCATGCCGAGGTGCACGCGCTCCAACAGCCGCCGTTGGTCCTCCGCCAGCCCAAGCTCGTCGCGCCGCCGGTGCAGCGCGTCCACGCGGGCAAACAGTGCCGGGTCGAGCGAGACCTGCGTGCCGTGCTGCGCGAGCTTGGGCGACATCTCCGTATCGGCCGCCTGCAAGGCGTCGCCGCCCAGGCTCACCACCAGGTTGGAGAACGCCATGCCGATCCGGTTGAGCAGCCGGCCGCTGCGCTGGGCGGCCTCGACCGTGTTGGCGAAGCTGGGCTCGGCCGGGTCGGCGCCGATGGCGGCGATTTCCTGCAGGTGCTCGCGCATGGCGTGGTCGAAGGCCGGGGCGAAGTGCTCCGCCCGGATGCGGTCGAAGGGCGGCACCCCGAAGGGCGTGGTCCAGGGCGCGAGCAGCGGGTTGGCGTCGGTCATGGCGCCCAGTCGGACCAGAACCGGCGGCCCCGGTCAAGACGGCAAGCTATTTGCTTGACAGGGGCGGCGGCAGCCGATCCGATTGGATGCACACGAATGACCTTCACCTTCTGCGCCAGGGGGCGGGCGGCATATGCTGACACGACGGGGATTGCTCGGGACGGCCGCCGCGGGCCTGGCGGCGCCGGCAATCGTGCGCGCCCAAAGCAGCGCGCCGATCCGCATCGGCGAGATCAACAGCTACACCGCCGCCCCGGCCTTCACCGTGCCCTACCGCAACGGCTGGCAGGTGGCTGTGGACGAGATCAACGCGCAGGGCGGCGTGGCCGGGCGCAAGATCGAGGTGCTGAGCCGGGACGACGCCGGGCAGCCGCAAACCGCGACGCAGCTTGCGGGCGAGCTGCTCAACGACGCCAAGGTGGACCTGCTGGCGGGCGGGTTCCTGTCCAACGTGGGCCTCGCGATGAGCGACTTCGCCGCGCGCAGCAACAAGCTGTATGTCGCGGGGGAGCCGCTGACCGACGCGCTGGTCTGGGAACGCGGCAACCCGACCTGCTTCCGGCTGCGCCCGTCCACCTTTATGCAGGTGGCGATGATGATGCCGGCGGCGGCCAAGCTCAAGGCGACGCGCTGGGCCACCGTCGCGCCCAACTACGAGTACGGCCAGTCGGCGGTGAAGTGGTTCAAGACGCTGCTGAAAGCGCGGCGGCCGGAGGTGGAGTTCGTCGCCGACCAGTTGCCGGCGCTGGGCAAGATCGACGCCGGGGCCACGGTGCAGGCGCTGGCGGGCGCCAAGCCCGACGGCATCTTCAACGTCCTGTTCGGCCCCGACCTCACCAACTTCGTGCGCCAAGGCAACACGCGCGGGCTGTTCGAGGGGCGGGACGTGGTGTCCGTGCTGACCGGGGAGCCGGAATACCTGCTGCCGCTCGGCGATGAGACGCCGGAGGGCTGGCTCGTCACCGGCTACCCCGTGGGCCAGGTGCCGTCCGCCCGCGCCTTCGAGGCCGCCTACCAGGACCGCTTCAAGCAGGCGGCGCGGATGGGTTCGGTGGTGGGCTACACGCTGCTCCATTCGATTGCCGCCGGGCTTGCCCGCGCCGGGAGCACGGACACCGGCAAGCTGATCGCAGCCTTCGAGGGCTTGCCGTTCGACTCGCCGTTCGGCCCCGCGATGTACCGCGCCGCCGACCACCAAAGCACGTTCGGCGCCTTTGTCGGCCGCACGGCGCTCAAGGGCAGCGAGGGCACCATGGTCGATTGGCAATACGTGGACGGCAAGGACGCCCAGCCCACGGACGCCGAGGTGCGCGGGCTGCGGCGCTCCTAGCGCGGCATGGAGTTCCTGCTGGTCCACGCGCTGACCGGGCTGGCCGGGGCGTCCTCCTTGTTCCTGGTGGCGAGCGGGCTGACCGTGATCTTCGGCGTGACCCGCATCGTGAACTTCGCGCATGGCAGCCTGACCATGCTGGGCGCTTACATCGGCTGGACGGTGCTGACCCGCTTGCCACGAGACCCGGCGTGGTTCGCGCTCGGCGTGGTCGGCACGGCGGCCGGGCTGGCGGCGCTCGGCGCGCTGCTGGAGATGGGGCTGCTGCGCCGGCTTTACCGCTCGCCCGAGCTGTTCCAACTGCTTGCCACCTTTGGCGTCGTGCTGATCGTGCAGGACGCGGCGCTCGCGATATGGGGGCCGGACGACCTCACGATCTCCCGCCCGCCCTGGCTGCGCGCTTATGTCCGCATCGCGGACGAGCGGTTCCCGGTTTATGACCTTATCCTGATCGCCATCGGCCCGGCGGTGCTGGCCGCCTTGTGGCTCCTGTTCAACCGCACGCGGTGGGGCCGGCTGGTGCGGGCCGCGACGTGGGACCGCGAGATGGTGGCGGCCCTCGGCGTGGACCAGCGGGTGCTGTTCACCTCCGTGTTCGCGCTCGGCGCGGGGCTTGCGGGGCTGGCCGGGGCGCTCGGCTTGCCGTCCGGGTCGGCCAACCTCGGCATCGACCTGTCGGTCATCACGGAGGCGTTCGTGGTGGTGGTGATCGGCGGCCTCGGCAGCATCGCCGGGGCGTACGTCGCGAGCCTGCTGATCGGGCTGTTGCAGGCGTTCGGCGTGGTGCTGATCCCGGAGGCGACGCTGGTGCTGGTGTTCGTGGTGATGGCGGCGGTGCTGGTGCTGCGGCCGAACGGGCTGCTGGGCCGCGGCGCGGCGCCGACCGCGCTGGCTGGCGCCGCGACTTTGGTGCGCCCGCCGACGCGGGGGATGCTGCTCGGCTGGGGGCTGCTGCTGCTGGCGGCGCTGGCCGCGCCGCTCGTGGCCGGTCCCTACGCGCTGTCGATCCTGACGGAGGCCGCGGTCGCCGTGCTGTTCGCCGCCAGCCTGCATTTCGTCATGGGGCCGGGCGGCATGGCGAGCTTCGGCCATGCGGCCTGGTTCGGCATCGGCGCCTACGCCGCTGCGCTGTCGGTGCAGGGGTTGGGCGCGCCGATGCCGGCGGCGCTGCTGCTGGCGCCGTTGGCGGCGGGCGTGGCGGCGGCGCTGTTCGGCGCCTTCGTGGTACGGCTGTCGGGGGTTTACCTGGCCATGCTCACCCTGGCCTTTGCGCAGATCGTCTGGGCGGCGGCGTTCCAGTGGGTGTCCGTCACCGGGGGCGACAACGGCATCCTGGGGGTGTGGCCGCCTGCCTGGATGTCCGGCCCGGCCACTTACCTGCTGGCCCTGACGCTTTGCGCGGGGGGCGCGTTCGTCTTGCAGCGCGTCCTGTACTCCCCGTTCGGCTACGCCCTGCGCGCGTCCCGCGATTCGCCGCTGCGGGCGGAGGCCATCGGGCTGGACACCCAACGCATCCGCCTGGCAGCGTTCGCCGTGGCGGGCGCTGCGGCCGGCCTTGCGGGCGGGGTGTTCACCTTTGTGAAGGGCAGCGTGTTCCCCGGCTTCGCCAGCATCCCGCACTCGATGGACGCGCTGGTGATGGTGCTGCTCGGCGGCGTGCAGACGATGGCCGGACCCATCGTCGGCGCGCTGGCCTATACCGGGCTGTATGACGGGCTGCTACGGGCGACGGCGTATTGGCGGCTGGTGCTGGGGGCGGCCATCGTGCTGTTGGTGCTGGCCTTCCCGGAAGGGATCGCGGGCGCCGTGCAGCGCCGGCTGCGGCGCGCGTGACGGTGCTGGCCGTGGAGGGCCTGCGCAAGTCCTTCGGCGGCGTCGTCGCGGTGGACGGCGTGTCGTTCGCGGTGGGGCCGGGCGAGATGCTGGCGCTGATCGGCCCCAACGGCGCCGGCAAGACGACGTGCTTCAACATGGTGGGCGGGCAGTTGCGCCCGGACGCCGGCTCGGTGCGGCTGGCGGGGCGGGACATCGCCGGCATCCCGCCGCGCCGCATCTGCCGCTTGGGCGTGGGGCGGACGTTCCAGGTCACGGCCACCTTCGCTTCCATGACGGCCCGGGAGAACGTGCAGGTGGCGGCCGTGGCGCACCGCCGCGGCACCTGGCGCCCGTGGCGGTCCGCCGCCGAACTGGAACGCCCGGCGGCGGAGGCGCTGCTCGATCAGGTGGGGCTTGCGGCGCAGGCGGAGCGGGCGGCGGGCGTGCTGGCTTACGGCGACCTCAAGCGGCTGGAACTCGCGGTGGCGCTCGCCGCCGAGCCGCGCCTGCTGCTGATGGACGAGCCGACCGCCGGCATGGCGCCGCGCGAGCGGGTCGCGCTGATGCGGCTGGTGCGCGAGGTCGCCACCGGGCGCGGCCTGGCCGTGCTGTTCACCGAGCATGACATGGACGTGGTGTTCGGCGTGTCCGACCGCATCGCGGTGCTGGCGCGCGGCGCGCTTATCGCCTCCGGTGCCCCCGAGGCCATCCGCGCCGACCCGCAGGTGCGGGCGATCTATCTCGGCGCCGGGCGCACCAGCGGGGGGCATTGATGCTGGCGGTCGAGGGCCTCAACAGCTTCTACGGCCAGGCGCACGTGCTGCACGACGTGGGCTTCGCTGTTGGCCCCGGCGAGGTGGCGGTGCTGCTGGGCCGCAACGGCGCGGGCAAGAGCACGGCCATGAAGTCGCTGATCGGCCTCGTGCGCCCGGCGAGCGGCAGCGTGCGGTTCGGGAACCAGGAACTGGCGCGCATGGAGCCGTTCCGCCGGGCGCAAATGGGCCTCGGCTACGTGCCGGAGGAGCGCCGGATCTTCGCGGAGCTGACAGTGATGGAGAACCTGGACGTGGGCCGGCAGCCGGCGCGGGACGGGCTGCGGCCCTGGACCACGGCGCGATTGTTCGACCTGTTCCCCAACCTCGGCGCCATGCGCGGGCGGCCCGGCGGGCGCATGAGCGGCGGCGAGCAGCAGATGCTCACCATCGCCCGCACCCTGATGGGCAACCCGCGCCTCCTGCTGCTGGACGAGCCGAGCGAGGGCCTGTCGCCCTTGATCGTCGAGCAGATGGCCGCGGCGATCCACGCGCTGCGGCGGGAGGGCTTGAGCATCCTGTTGGCGGAGCAGAACCTGCACTTCGCGGCGGAGGTCGCGACGCAGGCGGTGATCCTGGAAAGCGGCCGGGTGGCCTGGACGGGCAGCATGGCGGCGCTGCAGGCCGACCCCGAGACGCACGGGCGCTACCTGGCGGTTTGAACACGGTTTGGGAGGAACACCCATGGCGCAGGAAACGACGGCGGCAGCCGACCCCCATGCGAAGCTGCTGATCCGCAACATCGGGCTGCTGCTGTCCGGCGACATCGGGCGGCCGATCCTGGACGCCGACGCGGTGCTCGCCGTGGGCGGCCGGATCACCGCGGTCGGGCGCCTGTCCGACCTCGACACCGAGGGCGCCACGACCGTCATCGACGCCCATGGCTGCGCGCTCGCCCCCGGCCTGATCGACAGCCACGTCCACCCCGTCGCGGGCGACTGGACGCCGCGGCAAAGCCAGTTGAACTGGATCGAGAGCACCCTGCACGGCGGCGTCACCACCATGATCTCCGCGGGCGAGGTGCACACGCCGGGCCGGCCGCGGGACGTGGTGGGGCTGAAGGCGATGGCCGTCTTCGCCCAGCGCGCCTTTTCCGCGTTCCGCCCCGGCGGCATGAAGGTCCACGCCGGCGCCCCGGTGATCGAGCCGGGCATGGAGGAGCACGACTTCAAGGACCTCGCCGACGCCGGGGTGCGCCTGCTGGGCGAGGTCGGCCTCGGCGGCGTCAAGGACGGCCCCACGGCGCGGCGCATGGTCGCCTGGGCGCGGCAGTATGGCATCCAGTCCACCATCCACACCGGCGGGCCGTCCATCCCCGGCTCCGGCCTGATCGACGCCGCCGTGGTGCTGGAAGCCGACACGGACGTGATCGGCCACGTCAACGGCGGCCACACGGCGCTGCCCGACCGCGAAATCCGCTGCATCTGCGAGGGCTGCCGGCGCGGGTTGGAGCTGGTGCACAATGGCAACGAGCGGGCGGCGCTGTTCACCCTGCGCACGGCGCGGGAGATGGGGCAGTTGGAGCGCGTGATCCTCGGCACGGACGGGCCGGCCGGGTCGGGGGTGCAGCCGCTCGGCATCCTGCGCATGGTTGCCATGCTGTCCTCGCTCGGCGACGTGGCGCCGGAGGTGGCATTCTGCTTCGCCACCGGCAACACGGCGCGGGTGCGCGCGCTGGACACCGGGCTGATCGAGGCCGGGCGGGCCGCGGACTTCGTGCTGCTTGACCGGGCGCAGCATTCGGCCGGGCGCGACCTGTTGGAGTGCGTGCAGTTGGGCGATCTGCCCGGCGTCGGCATGGTGGTGATCGACGGCACGCCGCGGATCAACCGGTCCCGCAACACGCCGCCGGCGGACAAGGTGCCGGAGGTGGTGCCCGCCTGACGGCTCCTGGCACGCGCGGCGGGGACAACCCTGGATCGGTTGACGCCGCGGGCGGGCAAGGCCGATGTTGGGGGAACGTCCCGGCCCGGCTTGCAGGGGCACGGATGGCGGCTGCAAGTTGGCGGCGCACCTGGTTAAAATGCTCTTTGTGCCCAGGTGATCGGGTAACGCAGCAGGTGACCGAATGCCATAACTCGAAGGGTCGCCTTCGGCTTCGGGCTGTATGAGGATGAAGGGTTGCGCCTTGCTTTCGATGCGGGGGCGGCGCGGCGAGATCTGATTGGCGGGTGGAATGGTGAGCACAGCTTCAAAGACGGGCGCGCCGCGGGCCGCGCCGGGCGGGCCGTCGCCCCGGGCGCGGGCCGTGCGACGCCGGGTCGTGCGCTGCAGCGTCCTGGCGGCCTCCTTGGCCCTGGCAGCCTGCCAGCCGGCTGTTCTGGACCCTGTGGGGCCTGTCGGGTCCGCGCAGCGAACCATCTTGATCGACTCGGTCATCATCATGCTGGCCATCGTCGGCCCGACGATCGTGGCGACCCTGGCCTTCGCCTGGTGGTATCGGGCCTCCAACCCGCGTGCCCGGCGCCTGCCGGACTTCGCGTATTCCGGGCGCATTGAGATGGTGACCTGGGCCATTCCGCTGCTGACGATTACGCTGCTGGGCGGCGTGGTGTGGATCGGCTCGCACCAGCTCGACCCCGCGCGGCCCTTGGAGTCGGACAAGCCGGCGCTGAATGTCCAGGTCGTGGCGCTGGATTGGAAGTGGCTGTTCATCTACCCGGACCAGCGCGTCGCCGCCGTGAACCAGCTCGTGATTCCGGTCGGCCAGCCCGTGCACTTCCAGCTCACTTCGGCCAGCGTGATGAACACGTTCTTCGTGCCCCAGCTTGGCAGCATGCTCTACGCCATGAACGGCATGGCGTCGGACCTGCACCTGCAAGCGGACCAGCCCGGCACCTACCGCGGCATTTCGGGCCACTTCAGCGGCGACGGCTTCTCCGACATGCACTTCGAGGTGCGCGCGCTGGACGGCGCCGGCTTCGCCGATTGGGTGGAGGCGACCCGCAAGGATGGCCCGGTGCTGGACGTTGCCACCTATGCCGTGCTGGCGAAGCAAAGCATCAAGGACCCGCCTTCCACCTTCCGCGACGCCACCCCCGGGCTGTTCGGGCGCATCGTCAGCCAGGAGATCGCGCCCGGGCCGGGTCCGCAAGACTCCGGTGGCGGCCAGGCCGGGCAGCAGGCCAACAACGGTGCGCGCGGCGTCGCGCAAACCGCCCAAATCGACCCCGCCCTTTGCATCACAGGAGAGCAGTAGCATGTTGGGCAAACTGTCCTGGGAGGCGATCCCGCTCGACCAGCCGCTGCCGCTGGTCGCCGCCGCCCTTGTCGGCGTCATCCTGCTGGGCGTGCTCGGCTGGATCGTGGTGAAGGGCCACCTGCCTTACCTGTGGCGGGAATGGATCACCAGCGTCGATCACAAGCGGATCGGCATCATGTACTGCCTGCTGGCGCTGGTGATGCTGATGCGCGGCTTCTCGGACGCGATCCTGATGCGCACGCAGCAGGCGCTGGCCTACAACGCGCCGGGCTTCCTGCCGCCCGACCATTACGACCAGATCTTCTCGGCGCACGGCACCCTGATGATCTTCTTCGTGTCCATGCCGTTCGTGATCGGGCTGATGAACTTCGCGGTGCCCTTGCAGCTCGGCATCCGCGACGTGGCCTTTCCCACGCTCAACTCGGTCAGCTTCTGGCTGACCGCCACCGGCGCGCTGCTGGTCAACATCTCGCTGGTGGTGGGTGAGTTCGCCCGCACCGGCTGGCTGCCCTACCCGCCCTTGTCGGAACTCACCTACTCGCCCGGCGTCGGCCCGGACTACTATCTGTGGGCGCTGCAGATCTCGGGCGTCGGCACGCTGCTGTCGGGCGTCAACCTGGTGACCACCATCCTCAAGATGCACGCGCCCGGCATGACGTACCTGCGTATGCCGATGTTCTGCTGGACCTCGCTCGCGTCCAACCTGCTGATCGTGGCCGCTTTCCCGATCCTGACCGCCACTCTCGCCATGCTGCTGCTCGACCGCTACCTCGGCTTCCACTTCTTCACCAACGAGGCCGGCGGCAACGCGATGATGTTCATGAACCTCATCTGGGCCTGGGGGCATCCGGAGGTTTACATCCTGATCCTGCCGGCCTTCGGCGTGTTCTCGGAGGTGGTCTCGACCTTTTCGCAGAAGCCCTTGTTCGGCTACCGCTCCATGGTGGCCGCGACCATGGTGATCTTCGTCCTCGCGTTCAGCGTGTGGCTGCACCACTTCTTCACCATGGGCGCGGGCGGCGACGTGAACGCGATCTTCGGCATCCTGTCCATGATCATCGCCGTGCCCACGGGGGTGAAGGTGTTCAACTGGTTGTTCACCATGTACGGCGGGCGCGTCACCTTCGCGACGCCCATGCTGTGGGCGGTCGGCTTCATGGTCACTTTCGTGATCGGCGGCATGACGGGGGTGCTGCTGGCGGTGCCGCCGGCGGACTTCGTGCTGCACAACAGCCTGTTCCTGGTGGCGCACTTCCACAACGTCATCATCGGCGGCGTGCTGTTCGGCTCGTTCGCCGGCTACATCTACTGGTTCCCCAAGGCGTTCGGCTTCCGCCTGGACGAGCGCCTGGGCCGCTGGTCGTTCTGGTGCTGGCTCGTCGGCTTTTATCTCGCCTTCATGCCGCTCTACGTGCTCGGCCTGCAAGGCATGACGCGCCGGATGCAGCACTACGACGTGGCGGCCTGGCGCCCCTGGCTGCTGGTCGCGGCGCTGGGCGCCGCCGTTATCCTGGCCGGCATCGTGCTGCAGGTGACGCAGCTCGTGGTCAGCATCCGCAACCGCGAGTCCCTGCGCGACCTGACCGGCGATCCCTGGAACGGCCGCTCGCTGGAATGGGCCACCACCTCGCCGCCGCCCGCCTTCAACTTCGCGGTCCTGCCGGAGGTGATGGGCGAGGACGCTTACTGGGAAATAAAGGAGCGTGGGCGCAAGCAGGCGGAGGGGGAACCGGCCTACGTGGACGTCGAGATGCCGCGGAACAGCCCGACCGGCTTCATCTGCGCGTTCTTCGCCACCGTGATGGGTTTCGCGCTGATCTGGCACATCTGGTGGATGGTGGCCCTGGGCGCGGCGGGGGCGTTCGCCACTTTCGTGGTGTTTGCCTGGCGGGACCGGACCGAGTACGTGGTGCCGGCGGAGGAAGTGGCGCGCATCGACCGCGCCCACCGGGCGGCGGTGGACCGGGCCTACGCCATGCAGGCTGCCCAATGAGCCTGCCCCCCGAGGAAGCGCGGGGCGCCGGGCACGACGGGGAGCCGTCCGGGCCGGCGGGCCGCCGCGCGGCGCCGGCTGCGGCCCGCCACGGCTGGTGGAAGCCGCTGCTCGGCGTGGCGGTCGTGGCGACGGCCTTTCTTGCGCCGTTCAGGATGCGGGGCGGCATGGCGCCCGCCGGGCCTGGCCCGGGAGGGCCGCCCGGCTTGCCGCCTGGTGGCTTGCTGCCGGACGCCGGCGGCAGGACGCCGCCCGACCCGCCCCGCGCGGACCGGAACCAGATCGGGCACGGCGGGGGCGCGCATCACCGCCAAAGCAACACGGAGCACGCGGAGCGCGGGCCGGCGTCCAAGCGCATCATCGCCGGCTACGGCTTCTGGATCTTCCTGCTCAGCGACATCATCATGTTCGCCGCGTTCTTCGCGGCCTACGCGGTGCTATCCGGGGAAACCGCGGGCGGCCCGAGCGGGCGGGAGCTGTTCGACCTGCGCAACACCGCAATCGAGACCGCCTTCCTGCTCCTGTCGAGCTTCACCTGCGGGGTCGCGACGGTGGGCCTGGAAGCGCGCAAGGCTTCCTGGTTCTACGGCGCGATGGCCGCGACCTTCGTGCTCGGCGCTGCCTTCATCGGCCTGGAGGTGCGCGAGTTCGCCGACATGGTGGCCGACGGCAACGGCCCGCAACGCAGCGCCTTCCTGTCGGCGTTCTTCACCCTGGTGGGCTGCCACGGCCTGCATGTGACCGCCGGGCTGCTTTGGCTGCTGACCATGATGGCCCAGGTGTGGGCCAAGGGTCCCCGCGAGGACATCCTCCGCCGCGTCCTGTGCTTCAGCCTGTTCTGGCACGCGCTCGACATCGTTTGGGTCGCGCTGTTCACCGTGGTTTACCTGATGGGAGCCGGGCAATGAGCCAAGCCGCGCATAACCAGCACCACGCGGACCGGGCGCCCGGCGACGAAAAGAAGGACGGCAGCGAGTTCACGCAGGGCATCCAGTCCTACCTCGTCGGCCTGGGGCTTGCGGTGCTGCTCACGGGCGTGTCCTTTTTCGTCGCGGGCACCTCGCTGGTCTGGCAGCCCAGCATCCCCGTCGCCTTGTTCGTGCTGGCCATCGCGCAGATGGGCGTCCACCTCGTGTTCTTTCTGCACATCACCACGGGTCCGGACAACGTCAACAACGTCATGGCGCTTGCCTTTGGCGTGCTGATCGTCCTCCTGCTGATCGGAGGCTCGCTCTGGATCATGTCAAACCTCAACCACAACATGCCGGGCATGGATCAGATCATGCGAATGCAGCAGTGAAGGCGCCCCTGGCTTAGCCCGGCGGCATGGCCACGCCAGACAAGCGTTCGCATTCCGCGAGCAGGCGGTCCTGCAGCTCCGGCGCCCGGGTCGCGCCATGCGGCTTGCGCAGCCGCTTGTGGTAAAAATACTCGCCCGTGACGGTTGCCGCCGGGTTGCGGCTCACGGCGAGCCATGCCTGGGTCCGGTGCGCGGCGTCCAGGTCGCCCGTCGCCCGCGGACCGCCCAGCTTGGTGGGCACCCAGCCCGGCTCCAGCGCGTTGGACAAGGTGCCCGGCCAGCGGCGGGCCACGGCAAAGGCCAGCAGCACATCGTGCAGCTTGGTGTCGGAATAGGCCTGGTTGCCCCGCCACGGGCGGCGCTCCCACATGAGGTCCTGCAGCCCGGCATCGCCGCGCCGGTGCAGCTCGGAGCTGACGTAAACCAGCCGCCCCGGCCGCCGGATCAGCGCGGTCAGGAGATAGGGCGCCAACGTGTTCACGGCGAAGACATGGGGCAGGCCGTCTTCCGTCAGGACGCGCCGCCGCTCGCGGAAGCCCAGGGCCGCGTTGTGGATCACCGCGTCGAAGGCGCCGAGGGCGTTGGCCGCCTCGGCCAGCCGCCGGGTTTGCGCGATGCTCGATAGGTCGCCGGCAAGCACGGTGGCCGCGCCGGGCACGGCGTCGAGCGCCACCCGCCCCCGTGCCGCGTCGCGGGCGTGCAGGACGACCTCGTGCCCGTCCTCGACCAGCAAGCGGGCGGCCATGCGGCCCAAGCCGTCAGAGGACCCGGTGATGAGGATGCGCGCCATGAACCGTGTGCCTTCTCAGGGATGGACCAAACTCAGGGATGGACGAGAAGAAGGGTGGTGCTTCAACTCCGCCAAGCCCTTGCCCAAGGACCCGCGACGCTGCGCCGACGCGGGGCATGAGGGCGGCGGTCTCCTTGTCCGGCTTGTCCTGCCCTCCCTGGCACGCCGCTTGCGCATCTGTCATCTAACAGCGGCAGCCGGCTTGGCTGCCGTGCCCCCGCCTCCGGCGATCCAGGAGACTTCCTGCCTTGGAACTCATTACCGAGAACGACGCCCGCAAGCCTGACAATCGCGGGGAGCGGGCTGAGACCCTGCTCCTGGCGCTCGCTTCCAGTGCCCGTCCGCGGGCGCGGCATCTCGCGCTTGCGCTGATCCTGTGCTCGCCGGTCCTGCTGGTCCTGGCCTTTGCGCGCGACCTCACGATCAACCACACCTATCACGACATCTTCATCCCCTTGGACGCGGCCTGGCGCACCCTGCAAGGCCAATGGCCGCACACGGATTTCTTCTCCCCAATTGGGTTGGCCTACTTCTGGCAGCACGGCGCGGCTGCCTGGCTTTGGGGCATGAACAGCCGCTTGGCGAGCTGGGCCAACTTCATCGCGTTGCCCTTCGTGCTCATACCGGCAATCATTTTCTCATGGCGGCGCCTCAATGCGTTCTCGACGGTGCTGCTGCTCGTCTTCCTGACGGTTCTCATGGTGTCGCCCATCTTCCTCGACGGGCCGGAACGCCTTGTCGCTTACATCGCGAACTACAACCGGTCAGGGAGCGCGCTTTGCGCGGTCACGGCGCTGTGGGCGCTGGCCGCCCCGCGCGCCCGCGGCGCGGCGTGGGACCTGGCCGACGCCGCGGCCATGGGCGTGATCCTGCTCATCCTGGCGTTCCTGAAGGTCACGTTCTTCGCCCTGGCAATCGCCACGGTCGCGGTCGGCTGCGTCGTGACCCCACGGCTTTGGCGGACAGCCCTCATAGCGGGGGTCATCCTGGCCGCCGGCACCGTCGCCATCGAGTTGGCGCACCCTGGCATCTTGGCGGCATACCTGGCCGACCTGAAACGGGCCGCCGCCGCGAACACGACGGCCTTCCGCGGCTTCTACACGTCGCAGGCCATCTTCGCGAACCTCATCCCGATGGCGCTCATCCTGGCCATGGGCGCAGCCGCGGCGTGGATCGCGCCCCGCCAACGCCTCGCCTTGGCAGGCGTGGCCGGCATCACGGCGGCCTGCGTGCTGGTGTCCACCCAGAACTACGGCGCCTTCTCCGCTCCGCTCGTCGTCCTGATCATGCTCCTGGCCGAGCGGCTGCGGGCTGGAAACGGGACGGAGGGCAGGTTTCCGGCGGCAAGGCCGCTCGCCATTGCCGGGCTGTTCGCGACCTTGATGGCGACCCTGCCGTTCCTGCTGACCCACGTGATCGGCACGCTCAACCAAGCCCGGCTCAACCGGTCGCAGGGCGTGGTCGTCGGGGAAGGGCGTTCAGACGTCCTGCGCGACATGGTTTGGCTGTCCAGTCCAGTCGAAAACCAGCAGATCCCCAAGGGGGTGACGAACGAGGAGATCCTGAAATGGAACCCGTTCCTTCCATACAACGTCTTGAACGCCGTCCTGACCGACGGCCTCGCGCTGCTTCAAAGGGATGGGCTCACGAGCCTCAGCATCGCCAACCTGTCGTTCAGCAACCCGTTCCCGGCCGCGTTGCACGCGCCGCCGCCGCGGGGCGTGGCGCTGTGGTGGGATGAGGGCCGGACGCTGAACCCCAAGCTCCTGACCGCGCACATGGCGCTCGGCGAGGCCGATGTCGTCATGGTGCCCAAGCTCTGGTCTTTCTACTACAACGTGACCGACCTGCTGTCCGTCGCGCAGGGCACCCTGGACAAGGACTTCACCCCGCACGAAAGCCAGTATTGGACGGCGTGGGTCAAGAAGCAGGCCCCATGACCCGGCGGGACAGGGGAGGCGGTGTCAGCCGCCCTGGTTAACCACCCCGCCCTGCGAGCGCCTGCGCCGTGCGCAGGGCCGCGGCGGGCGGGGCGCGCACGAACTCCTCGACCTGCGCCGGCGTTCCCAGCAGGCCCACGTCGTCGAGGCCGAGCTGGGCGATCCTGACCTCGCCGCCGCCGCCGATGATCTGGTTGTAGAGCGGCGCGATGTAGCGCTCGCCCTTCTCCTCGCGGCCGCCCGCCCCGAAGTAGGCGGCGTACGCCTCGGCATACAGCCCGGCGGAGCGGAACCAGTACAGGCCCACGGTGGCGTGCGGCGAGATGCGGGTCTTTTCGCGCAGTTCCACCACCCGCCCGTCCTCGCCGAGGCGCGCGAACGACCAGCCTTCGCCCTCGCCGGGGAAGCAGGGCACCCAGCCCGCGCACCCGTCCGGCACCAGCGACGGGTGGACCACATCCGGACGGACGAAGGTATCGATGTTGAACACGGCGAAAGGCAGGCCCGGCTCGGCCGCCTCCGCCAGCATCAGGGCCGTCGTCGCCTGCCCATCGGTCGGCGCGTCGAGTTCGAGGAAGCGGTCGATGGCGATGCCGAGCCGCCCGCACCGCTCCCGGATGAAATCAGCCGACCCGTCCGCCCGGCGCACGGCGAAGGAGAAGCGCCACCCGGCCTCCTTGTAGCCCCCCAGCGCCGCCATGGACCAGTCGAACAATGGCAGCCCGAGCGCCTCGATCCGGTACTTCGGCTGCGTGTAGCCCGCGCGGGCGAAGCGCGAGCCGAAGCCGGCCATGGTGACGGCGACTACTCCTGACACTGCCCGTCCCCCACCAAGCGGTCGCGCTGGCAGATGCGGTCGAGCGCGTCCAGCGAGTTCTCGATGAACTCCCGCGGGCGGACCGAGCGGTCGTCGATGTAGAAGCCGTTGTCGCCGGGCCAGGGCTTGGCGACGTGCACCTCGTGGAACGGCACTTGGTGGCGCTGCAGCCAGTCGATCAGCACCGGCAGCACGTGGGCGTTGATCTCGCCGGGGTTGCCGTCATGGCTGCGCATCCCGCGCGCCGACTGGATCACGATGCGCCACCCTTCGGCGGCCATGCTCTGCAGCCGGGCCAGCAGCAGCGGCTCCGGCAGGAGGTCGCGGTAGCTTTCGCCCGGCCCTTTGATGGGGCACAGCGTCCCATCCACGTCCACGACCAGCACCTTGGTTCCGGCGATCATCGGGCGGTCTCCAGGTCTTGGATCAGTTGGCAGGCGATCAGCGCAAACCCGGCCAGCTTGCGGGGGTGGTCCATGTGCAGCGGCAGCATCGACATGAACAAGGAAAGCTCGTAGGCGCGGACGACGAACAGCGGGTGCTCGTCCTCGATCCGCTCCTTCAGGATGTCCCGGCCCCACGAGGGCGGGCCGCCGTTGTCGAGCGTCAGGTGCAGCTTGAGGCTTTCATCGAGCGCGCAGTCGAACAGGTCGTTGTTGACGAAATCGTAGCCGCCCATGGCGGAATGGCTGAACTTGGCCAGGTCGTACAGCGGGTGCATCCAGGCCTCCTCCAGCGTGCGGGCGCCGCGAGGGTCGATCAAGCGGAACATGCCGATGCGCCGGTCGAACAGGATGTTGGAAAAGCAGGGGTCGCCATGCCCCACGGCAAGGGCGGAGGACGTGTCGCGCCGGATGGCCTCCCTGACCAGCGCGTCGGCCCGCTCCTGCATGGCCCGCAGCCCGCCGAGCGGGCCGGACGCTTCCAACACCCGGTCGAGCTGGCGGCCCACGTCGCTGGCCAGGCACTCCGCGAGGCGCTCGTCCATCTTGCCGAGGATGTCGCGGGCGGCCACCTCCCGCACGGCGGGGGCGCCGACCTCCTCCATGGGGCGCGCCGCGATGAACTCGAGGAACCGGTCCACCAGGGTCGCGAAGGACCGCTCGTCGAAGGCGAAGTGGATGAACTGCAGCGCGGCGTCGGGGACGTTGAGGCGCTCCATCGAGTAGCCGGCGCGCTCCTCGTCCTCCTTGAAGTCGAAGGTGGGCAGCAGGAAGGTTTTCAGCCGCTCCGGCACCACGTGGAAGAAGCCGTACTCCCGCGCCATCTTGACCCGGTTGGAGGAGGTCTTGCGGAACACCGCGCCGACCCGCGCCGTGGTGTTGAAATGCCGGGCCTCCGTCGCGTCGCCCATGAAGGCCAGGAACGCTTCCGGGCGGCGCAGATCGACGAAGCCGAAATGGTCGAGCATCGTCGGATGCTCGGCGGCGAGGCCGATGGCCAGCTCGCGCAGGTTGGTCGAACCGCGGGCGCGGAGCAGGGCGATGGCGTCCGGCGCGGTCAGCAGCGCGGCTGCGTCGTCGTCGAACACCGGGGCGAGCAGCATGGATTGCAGGATGTAGCGGCCCTTGTCGATGGCAGCCGGCAGGCCGCCGGGCCGGGCCGGCATCAGGAAGGACGGCAGGCGCAGAAAGGTGTGGTTCGGCTGGCTGTCCTCGATCAACTCGGCCAGGTGATGGGCGTCGCGCTCATCGACCAAGTGGAACAAATCCGTGGCGCCGCCCTCCACGCAGGAGCGCCGGACCTCCTCTCCCAAGGACAGGCGCTTGCGCAGGATGCCCGAGAAGCGCGTGGCGCCGATGATGGCGTTGATGTCGGAGGGCGGCGTGCGCCGGTCGTCGTAGATGACGGTGACTGAGCGGTTCATAGCGTTTTGGCGGTCACGCGCAGGTGCAGCCGCCGGGTCCGCCGGGCCGAGAAGGACGGCACGAAGGCGGGGACGCTGCGCAGCGGGGAGCGGATGCGCGAAAGGTAGAAAACGGTGGCAGCCGCCCAAAGCGGAAGAAGGGTGAGCAGGCAGGCGAGCATATACAGGCCGACAACCTCCGGCGTCGTTCCTTCCGCGGCCTGGGGAAACAGCGTGCGGGCGAAGAGCTTGGGCAGGGGGCCAAGGCCGCCCGCCTGCTGCGCGAGCAGCACCAGCATGGCGCTTTCGATCACCCAGATCACGACGGACAGGAACATCAGGAGCAGGAAGTTGCCCCGCAGGCGCTCCCTCGCGCTGCTAACTGCGAGCCGCGACGCATCGACGAGGCGGAGCGCCCAGCGCGCGCGCGGGGCGGAATGGTTCTGCAGGATGTAAGCTTGCAGCGCGTGGAGGCAGCCAGGCGCCACGAGCACGACGAACAGGCCGAGCATCGTCGCCAGGGTGAGCAGGCCCGCGATGGGCATCGCGCCCGGCGCGATCCGCCCGGCGAAGCCCGCCACCACCGCCAGCGCCAGCAGGAGCACCAGCGCGTCCAGCATCCGATCCAGCAGCACGATCAGCAGCGAGCCGCCGGGGTTGCGGGACAGCCACGCCAACTGCTGCCAGCGGTAAAGCTCGCCGAGCTTGAACGGGACGATGAAGGACACGGGCGCCGTGTGGAAATGCAGGAGCACGACGGTACGGACGTGCATGTTGAGCGCCGGCGCCGCCAGCAGGGCCAGCCGCGCGGCGCGGAGGACATGCGCGGCGCCGTAAAGCACCACCGCCGCGAGCACCGCCCACCAGGCGCCGCGCAGCGCGCCGAGCGCGCCCCCGATCTGAGGGAGCGGCGTGAAAAGAACGATGGCCGCCAGCGGAAATGCCACCAGCAGCGCGCGCGTGCCCGGCCGGACGGTTCCGTGCGGCCTGGCCGCCGGCGCCACTCGCGAGAACACGCGATGATACTGTTCGGGCCTGAACTTCATGGGGCGTCAAGCCGTCCGATGCCGCGCGTCAATGATGCAACCTGACCATTTAAAGAACCTTGGTTAACACAATCCGGACATAAGGACACGCTTCAACGCAGATCGTCGGCTCACGCGGGGTGAGCCGGCTCGCAGTCCCGGGTTGCAAGCTGATACAAAGGATTGTCTATTTTTTGTGATTTTGCAAGTTTCAGCCGGCGCCGCCCGATGTTGGGAACGGCGCACGCCATGAACGATTGGGCCAACCCTGCGCTCACCGCAACAGGCTTGAACGATTTGTGATGGCGGCGGCGGCGGCTTGCCGCTCCCCAGGCGTTTGCGGCACGTCCAGCGTCGCCGACACGCGGTCCAGCGACAGCACCGCGACGGACACGCTGGGCAGCATCGACGCCGTGCCGGGCACCAGCGGCGGCGGCCCGCCCCTGGCTGCCGCGAACACGGCGCCCGGCGCGTCGGGCGCGGCTGCCGGCCGGTCCAGCGGCCCCGAGTTGACCACCAGCACCTGCCCGGCGCCGGGCCGCGCCGCCTGCGCGCAGGGCAGGCCCGCCCCCTGCCAGGTCATGCCCTCGCTTTGATGCAGGAAGGGGATATGGCTCCGGATGAGCAGCATGGCGGTTGAACCGCGGACCCAGTTCTCCGCAATGCCCCGGCAGGCTTCCGGCACCCCGTCCGGCGCGGCGGCGAAGCCGTGTTCCAGCAGCGTCAGGGCCGTCAGCCGGTCCCCCGTCCAGTAGCCGGTGACGATCACCGGATCGGGCCAGGCCGCCGCGCGCTCGATGCCTTCGGCCACCGCCGCCTGCCCGTCCCGCAGCCGGGTCTGCCACCACAGCGTCGGCAGCGGGTTCCAGCCCCGGCCCAGCACCAGCCGGGGGCCTTCGTCGTCGGCGGCCAGCGACGGCTTCAAGCCCGGCAGCGGCGGCACGAGCCAAACCGCCAGCCCCACCGCCAGCCCGGCCAGCGCGACCCCCCGCGCCCGGCGGGACAGGGCCGCCACCGAGCCCAGCCCTTCCGCCATCGCCAGGAGGATAAAGGGCGACAAGGGCAGCAGGTAGCGCCCCTCGACCAGTTGCGACCGGTAGGCCGCGATGTAGAACAGCGGGACGGCCACGGCGAGGCCCAGGTCGCGCCAACGCCGCCGCCGGGCGAACGAGGCGACCCCCAGCAGCCAGGCTACCCCTCCCAGGGCGGTGACGGCGCGGAGCAGGGTGAGCGCGTCGTTGTGCAGGGGCTGGTGCGGCCGGTCCCACAGCAGCGTCGCCCGGTTCACCGCCGTGAAGGTATCAAAGAACGACAGGCCGAGCAGCCGGTATGCCGCCACCGGGACGGCCAGGACCAACGCGCCTGCGATGCAGGCCCGGACCGCCCGCGCGCGCCACCCTTCCACCTCCGTCAGCAGCAGGATGGCAAAGGCCGGGGCGATCAACGCCGCGTCGAGCCGCACCAGCGCCGCCGTCCCGAGCAGCAGCCCCGCCGCCGCCGTCCTCGGCAGGGTCGGACGGGTCCAGAACAGCAGCAGGGCGAGGCAGGCCAGCGCGGCCGAGGGCAAGTTGTCGTTCGGCAGGTAGGCGGTCTCGAAGATCGGCGGGAACAGGATGCAGCACAGCAGGGCGGGGGCGGGGCCGACCCGGTAAACCCGCCACAGCAGCGCGAGCAGCACCCCCACCAGCACCAGGAGCGACCCGATGCCGAGCAAGCGGAAGGCGAGCAGGCCGGACAGGTCGCCGAGGCGCTGCAAGCCCAGCACCGCAAGGGTCGTGCCGAGCCGGGTCAGGAGGAAGAACCGCCCGCTGAACGGGTAAACCGTGTCGCCGAGGCGCAGGTCGCCTTGCGCGAGGGCATGGGCGTTGAGCACCACCTGCGGCTGGAACCCCTCCGAGTAGGGGATGAACAGCGCAGGCAAGGCGAACCAGGCCGCCACGGTGGCGGCCAGCACCGTCGAGACGGCCGACCCCGTGCGCGTCGAGCACCAGGCGATGGCTTGGGCAATGCGGTCCGCCATCCGGCGTCTCCAGTTTTGCGTGCTTGAAAAACGGCGCCCAAGGCTCAGGCGGCAACCCGGCGGCGGAGGGCGGCGGCAACGCGGTCCCGCAACGCGCCCCACACTGCCGGCGCTTGCCACCTCACCAGCGCGGCGTATGCGGGCAGCCCGACGGCGCCGGTCACGACCGCGCGGAGCAGGGGAGCGTCGGCGAGGGACGGCAGCGCCGCCACGGCCAGCCCCACGCCAACCGCGGCGGCGGCGTAGGCTCCCGGTTGCAGGTACATGAGCGCCACTTGCCAGGCCGTCAGCCCGATCCGCCTGAACACGCGGAATACGTAGATCGGCTGGGTGACGGCGTAAAAGGCGCAAACGGCCCAGGCCACGCCGATGGCTTCGTGCAAAAGGGCGCCCAGCGTCACCAGCACGAAAAAAGCCGGCATCTGCCAAACGGCGTAGCGCAGCCCCGCCCTGAACTCGCCCCGCGCGCTGAGCAGCGCGCCCGCGACCCAGGAGATCGCGTCAAAGGCAAGCCCGATGCTGAGAAGCTGGATGATGGGGATGGACGCGGCCCAGCGATGGTCGAAGAACCGGGCGATCAACGGCTCGGCCACCGCCGACTGGAGCAGGGCCACCGGCATCACGCAAAAGGACAGCAGCGTGGCGGCGTTGAGCACGGCGCGGCTTTGCCGCTCCGGGTCGGACTTCATCTGCACCAGGGCGGGATACAGCACGTTGCTGAAATTGCCGGCCAAGGTCCACAAAGGCTGCGCCGCCAGGCGGAACCCGAAATAATACACGCCGACGGACGCTTGGGTGCCCACCAAGCCAAGCACGATGTAGTCGCCCTGGTTGATGAGGGACGTCAGCACCCGGATGGCGAAGTTGACCGTGGTGTTGCCGATCACGTACTTCCACCGCGCCCGCTGCGGGCGGAGGTTTGGCTTGGTTGCCGCCAGCCGCCAAAGCACGACGGCGCGCAGCGCGGCCACGACTAGCCCGGGCAGCACGAAGCTGTAGGCGCCGAAGCCGTACCAGGCGAGGGCGACCGTCATCAGCACCTGCGCGACCGTTTCAAACGTGCCGTAGATCGCGAGCACGCCAAACTGCATGCGCGCGCGCAGGACCATCGCCGGCACGTTTGCCAAGGCGCCGATCGGCATCGTCAAGGCGAGGATGGCCAACAAGCCGATCAGCTCGGGCGTCTTGTAGATGGCCGCGGCCACGGGCGAGGCGGCGACGACCAGGAGGCCCGCCGCGACTCCGAGGCTCAGGCTGATCCAGAAGGCCGGCCCAAGCCAAAGGCGGAGGGCGCGCTCCCGTTGCAGCACTACGTCGTCGAGGCCCACGTTGGTCAAGGCCGCGGCGATGCTGGTGACGGTGTAGGTCAGGCCGATGATGCCGAAGTCCGCCGGCTGCAGCAGCGCCGCCAGGACCAGTTGGCTGAACACGCTGGACGCGCGGGCGACCAGGTTCTGCGCCAGCATCCAGATCAGCCCGTGCAGCGCGCGGCGTCCAAGGGCCGCGATCCCCGGCGCAGGCTCGCCCCCGTGGACCCGGTCCCTTAATCCCTTGGTGGCGATGCTTTGTCTCCTCATGGCCCGTGTTGCGACGCCGCCTGCGGCATGGCCCGGCGTGCCATGCAGCGCCGGCGTGCTGCGCGGCGCCCGGCGTGCCATGCAGCAAGGCCGCACCGAAACGCAAGCGGACCGCTCGGCTTGGCTTGACGCATCGGGAGGGTGGCGCCGACGCTACGGCGCCGGGATCACGCTGACGTGCGCGGCGACGATGCGCCAGCCCGGCGGCATCCGCGCCCAGCTTTGCTGCTGCCGCCCGAGCTGGCCCGGCGCGCCTTCCCGGGTGAAGGAGGTGCTCGCGGTGGCGAAGTCCCGGCCGAAGCTGGTGATGACCGTGCGTTCCAGCACGCGCGCCAGCCCCTGCGCCGGGCGCGCGCCGCGGAAGGCGCGGATCGCCTCGATGCCGTACAGCACCTCTCCCACGCCGTAGCGCACGGTGCGCCCGTCGGCCCAGAACAACTCGTCGAGCACGAGGAGGTCGTTGGTCACGAGAGCGCGCTCGTAGCGGGCGAAGGCGGCCTCCACCTCCGCCAGCACGTCCGGCAGGTTCACGTCCATGCCGGGTCCTCCCCAGCGGCGCGGGCCACGCCTGCTTGCTCAAGGTGGGCGGCGACGCGCAGGCACACGTCCTCCCGCCAGGGCGCCGCCACGACCTGCACGCCCAAGGGCAGCCCCGGCCCCACCACCGGCACGGCCGCGACCGGCAGGCCGAGGCAGGAGAACGGCTGGGCCAGCAGGCCGACCGTGGCGCGCAGCGGCAGGTCCTGGCCGCCAAGTTGCAGCGTCTTCGCCCCGAGCGGTGGCGCCGGGCAAGGCGTGGACGGGGCGAGCAGGGCGTCGAAGCGGTCGAACAAGGACAGCATGGCGTTCCGTGCCGCCCGGCGGTGCCGCTGCGCCGCGGCGTAAAGGCTGCCCGGCACCAGCGCGCCCGCGATCAGCCGGTCCCGCACCTCCGGGTCGAACTCCGCCGCCCGCGTTTGCAGCCGCGGGAGGTGCAGCGCCGCGCCCTCCACGGCGCTGACGACGTAGGCCGCTTGCCGGGCCAGCGCCGCGCCGGGCCACTCGGCTGCACTCGCGCCCGGCAGCGCCGCCGCCGCCCGCTCCAGCGCCGCCCAGGCCTCTGGCCCGGCGTTGTCGCGGAAATAGCCGCCGAGCACGCCGATCCGCAATCCTTCGATCCCATCCGCCAGCCGCGCCGGCTCGACGCTTCGCCCGGCGGCGCAGACGGGGTCGTCGGGATCAGACCCCTGCATCGCTTCATAGGCCAGCGCCACATCCGCCGCCGTGCGCGCGAGCGGTCCCACGGTGTCGAGCGAGGCCACGAACGGAAACGTCCCCGCCCGCGACAGCCGCCCATAGGTCGGCCGCAGCCCGAACAGGCCGCAGAACGCCGCCGGCACCCGCACGCTGCCGTTGGTGTCGGAACCGAGCGCCAAGGGCACCAGCCCGGCGCCCACCGCCGCCCCCGACCCGCCGCTGCTGCCGCCCGTCATGCGCCCGGCGTCGTGCGGGTTGCGGCTCGGGCCGTAATGGGCGTTCTCGCCGGTGAAGTCGTAGGCATACTCGCCCATGTTGAGCGCGCCCACCAGCACGGCCCCAGCCGCTTCCAGCCGCCGCACCGCCGTCGCGTCCGCGCTTGCGGGCGGCAGGTCCCGGTTGATGCGCGACCCCGCCAGGGTGGGGAGGCCGGCCACGTCGAACAGGTTCTTGACCGCGAACGGCACGCCCGCGAGCGGCAGGTGCCGCCCGTCCCGGTCCACCCATGCCGCCCGCGCCCGCGCCCGGTCGGCAAGAACGGCGGTGAAGGCGCCCAAGGCCGGGTCCCGTTCGGCGATGCGGGCCAGCGCGCGCTCCACAACCGCCGCGGCGTCGGCCCGCCCGTCCCGCACCGCGCCCGCGATGGCGGCGCTGCTCATGGCGCCCCCGGCGGACGGTCGAGCGGCAAAGGGTCGAGCGCATCGGGCAGGCCCTCCGCAACCTCCGTGCCGAGGCGGAGCAGCAGGCGCAGGTGGAACAGCACCGCCTCCTCCCATTCCGGGGCGACGGCGATGCCGAGCGCCTCGGCGGGGGCGAGCAGCGGGTCGGCCATGGCGTTGCCCTTTTTGCGAGGAGGAGGCTGGCCCCGTCCGGCGCTGCCGGCGCCTGGTCGGGGCCTCATGGTTGGATTATGGCCCGGGAACCGGCAGCCCGTCCAGCAGGCGCCGCCGCCCCCGATACCCCGAAAAGGAGATGCCCATGCAAGCCGCCGTGCACCGCCTGCCCGCCGCAGCACCCGACGACGTGTCCGCCCTGCTCGCCGCCATCGACGCCGGCGCCATCGACCCGGCCCGCATCGTCGCCGTGCTCGGCAAGACGGAGGGCAACGGCTGCGTCAACGACTTCACCCGGGGCTTCGCGACGCGGGCCTTGAAAGACGCGATTGCCCATGCCTCGGGCCGGTCCCCCGCGGAGGTGTCCGCCGCCGTCGCCTTTGTCATGTCGGGCGGCACGGAAGGGGGCCTCGCGCCGCACTGGCTGGTGTTCGAGGCCCGGCCCGCGCCGCCGGGGGAGGCGACGGCCGGGCCGAGGCTCGCCGTCGGCACCGCCATGACGCGCCCGTTCCTGCCGGAGGAGGTCGGGCGGCTGGCGCAGGCCGAGGCGACCGCCGACGCCGTGCGCCGGGCCATGCGCGACGCTTCCATCATTGCCCCCGCGGATGTGCACTACGTGCAGGTCAAGTGCCCGCTGCTGACCCGTGCGCGCGCCGCCGAGGCGGAGGCGCGCGGCCGGCCCGTGGCGACCGGGGACACCTACGAGTCCATGGGCTTGTCCCGGGGCGCTTCCGCGCTTGGCGTCGCGCTGGCGCTGGGGGAGGTGTCCCCGGCCGCGCTGTCGTCCGACGCGGCGGTTTGCCGCGACTTCTCGCTCTGGTCCGCCCGCGCCAGCACGTCGGCCGGCATCGAGCTGATGGAGAACCAGGTCATGGTGCTGGGGAACAGCGCCGCGTGGCGGGGCGACCTCCTCATCGGGCACGCGGTCATGGCCGACGCGCTCGACGTGGGCGCGGCGACGTCGGCTTTGGGAGCGGTGGGCATCGCCGCCGCCGGGCAGCTCGGCGCCGCGGACCGCGCCCGCGTTGCCGCAGTGCTGGCGAAGGCCGAGCCGTCCCGGAGCGGCCTGATCCGGGGCCGCCGCCACACCATGCTGGACGACAGCGACATCAACGCGACCCGGCACGCCCGGGCACTGGTCGGCGGCGTGCTGGCGGGCGTGTTCGGCGACACCGCCTTGTTCGTCTCGGGCGGCGCCGAGCACCAGGGACCCGACGGCGGCGGGCCGGTGGCGGTGATCGCGCGGCAGGGCCGCGTCTAGGCCGGCGGCGAGCGGCTCATCCCTTCCAACCCTGCTTCGGAACGGCCGAGCGGACCACGCCGGCCAGTTCGGCGATGCAGTCCTCGATCCAGCCGGGCTGGGCGGCGGCGAAACTGAGGCGCAGAAAGGGGGCGGCGGGTTCGGCAGGGTGCCAATGGCGTCCGGCGCTGACGAGAATGCCGTACGCCGCCGCACGCTGCTCCACCTCCGTGTCGGACACGCCGTCCGGCAGCGCGCACCAAAGGTGCAGCCCGCCAGCAGGAAGAAGCGGCAGGCAGTCCGGTCCGAGGTGGGCGCGCAAGGCGGCGGCCAGGGCATCCCGCCGGGTGCGCAGCGCCGCGCAAAGGGTGCGCAGGTGACGCGGCCAGCTCCGCGCCGACACGAGCTGCAAGGCGGTTTCCTGCAAGATGCCCGGCACGAAGAAGTCGTCCGCCAGCCGGGCCGCGCGTAGCCGTTCCAGCGCCGCGCCGCGGGCGCAGACCGCGCCGACGCGCAGGCCCGGCGCCGCGCACTTGGTCAGTGACCGCACGTAGATGACGTGGCCATCCCGGTCCTCCGGGGCAAGCGGCGGGGGCGGGGCGCCGTCCAGGGTGAAATCCCGCGCCCAGTCGTCCTCGATCAGGAACGCGCCCGCCTCCGCCACTGCTGCGAGCACGCGGGGCCGGCGGTCCGCGGACAGCACCGCGCCGGTCGGGTTCGCGTGGCTCGGCTGGCAATAGAACACGCGGGCGCCGGTGCGGCGGAACGCTTCGGCGAGCAGGTCCGGCCGGACCCCGTCGTTGTCGGTGGGCACGGGCACGATCCGCAGCCCCGCCGCCTGCGCCGCCGCCAGGGCGCCGAGGTAGGTGGGGCTTTCGACCAGCACCGGATCGCCGGGCGCGGCCAAGGCGCGGAAGGCGGCGGCGTTGGCGGCCTGGGTGCCGGGGCAGATCGTCACTTCATGCGGGTGGGCGCCCGGGACCGCGGCGGCGAACCAGGCGCGCAGCGCCGGCAAGCCCTCCGCCGGCATCCGGCCCCACACGCCGGGCCGCCGCAGCGCGCGGGCCGAGGCCGCGGCCAGCAGCGCCGTCGGCTGCAGTTCCTCCGGCAGGTAGCCGACGTTCAATGCGCGGGCCTGGTCGGACGGCATCAGGCACAGGCTGCCCAAGCCGCCGGCCGTGGCCCGGGCCGGCCCGAGCGCCAGGCTTTGCCAGCCCAGGTCGGACGGGGCCTCGTTGCCGCCGGGCTTGTCCGCGACGAAGGTGCCTTGTCCCGGCCGGGCGTCCAGCACGCCTTCCCGCGCCAGGCCGTCCAGCGCCTGCTGCACGGTGACGGGGCCGACGCGCAGCGCGGCCATCAACGTGCGGACGGAGGGCAGGCGCGTCCCGGGGGGCTGCCCGTCTGCCAGGCGGCGCAGGTGTTGCGTGACACGGGCGCTGCTGTTATCTGTTTTCATGGGAACGTATGATAACGCTACTGCGGTCGTCACGGTAACGCAACCCGGAGGGAGGCCGTGAGCGCCGGGTTGATGCTGGCCTTCGTTGGGTTCGCCTTCGCCAGCTCCATCACGCCCGGGCCGAACAACGCGATGCTCCTGGCGTCCGGCGTGAACTACGGATTTCGCCGCACCTTGCCGCATGTCGCCGGCATCAGCCTGGGCTGCGTCCTCATGCTCGTCCTGGTCGGCCTCGGCCTTGGACGGGTTTTTGCGGCCGTCCCGCTCATCTACGGCGTGCTGCGCTACGTAGGGGCGGCCTACCTGCTTTGGCTGGCCTGGACCATCGCCCGGGCCGGGCCGATGACGGGCCGCCCAGCGGGCGGGCGACCGATGACGTTCTGGCAGGCCGCCGCGTTCCAATGGGTCAACCCGAAGGCCTGGATCATGGTCGTGGGCGCCGTGACCACCTACGCGCCGCGTGATGCGTTGGCGCAGGATGTCGTGGTGCTGGCCGTGCTGCTCGGCTTGGTCAACCTTCCCAGCATCTGCGTGTGGGCCGGCTGCGGCACGGCCTTGCGTCCCTTCCTGTCCCACCCCGGCCGGGTCCAGGTGTTCAACAGGGCAATGGCGTTGCTGCTGGTGCTTTCGCTGCTGCCGGTCCTGAGAAGCTGAAGGAGAAGGCCATGCGCCGCCGCTACGCCACCGTTGACGTGTTCACCACCACCCCGTTCAGCGGCAACCCGCTCGCGGTCGTGCTCGACGCCGAGGGCCTGTCCACGGCGCAGATGCAGGCCGTGGCGCGCGAGTTCAACTATGTCGAGACCACCTTCGTCCTGCCGCCCAAGAACCCGGCCCATACCGCCGAGGTGCGGATCTTCACGCCCGACCGCGAGGTGCCCTTTGCCGGCCATCCCAACGTCGGCACCGCCTTCGTGCTGGCCCAGCAGGGCGAGGTTTTCAGCCGGGCGATCCGCGACGACGTGGTTTTCGAGGAAAAGGCGGGCTTGGTCCCGGTCCGGGTGCTGCGCGAGGCCGGCGAGGCGGTCGGCGCTGAGCTGACCGCGCCGGAGCCGTTCCGCCGCGGCGCAGTTATCGACCCGGCGCTCGTGGCGGCCGCGGTTTCGCTGCCGGTGGGCGAGGTCGCGACGGGCCGGCACGTTCCCACGGTCGCATCCGTCGGCCTGCCGTTCCTGATCGCGGAGTTGCGGAGCCGCGACGCGCTCCGCCGCATCCGTCCCGACCCGGCGGCGCTGGCCGAGGCGTTCAGGCTGGCAGGCGTCACCGGCCTGCACCTTTACACCGCCGACACTGCGCCCGGCGACGCGCCGGGAGGAACGTGCGACCTCAGCGCGCGCATGGTGTGCCGGGTGCCGGTGGTGGTCGAGGACCCGGCGACGGGCAGCGCCAACTGCGCGCTCGTGGCCCTCCTCGCCCAACTTGACCCGCGGCCGGACACGGCCGTCGAGCTTACGGTGGCGCAGGGCGTGGACATGGGCCGGCCCAGCCTGCTGCACGCGCAGGCGCGCAAGGCGGGAGGCGTGATCGAGGCCGTGAGCGTCGGCGGACGCTGCGTTGAGATCATGGAAGGCCGCTTCAGCCTGACCGGGCAGGGGTAGCCGCGCCCGCCGGGTCAGTCCGCCCCGCCGCCGAAGCGGAGCCGCCCCGCCTCCAAACGCAACCGCAGCCCGCGATGGCGCAGGAGGAACCACAGCCCAATGGCCGCTGCACCGAAGCCGGATGCGGCGCCGAGACCCAACGCCCAACGCGGGCCGAACCGGTCGGCGACCCAGCCGGCAATCGGGGCGCCGATGGGCGTGCCGCCCAGGGTGATCGCGAGGCGGATCGCCATGACCCGCCCCCGCATGGCCGGCTCGGTTGACAACTGCACCAGGCTGTTGGTCGTGTTCATGAAGGTCAGCGCGGACACCCCCACGCCCACGAGGGCCAGGCCGAACAGCCAGTAGCTCGGCATGACCGCCGCCACGGCGCAGCCCACCCCGAACGCCGCCGCGCCGCCGCAGGCCAGCGTGAAGCGCGGCGCGTCCCGCCCGGCCGCGAGCAGCGCCCCGGCAATCGTCCCCACCGCCATGGTCGAGGTCAGCAGCCCATACTGCCCGGCGCCGGCGCCGAACACGCTGACGGACATGGTGGAAATGAAGATCGGGAAGTTCAGCCCGAACGTGCCGATCAGGCCCAGCATCGCGAACACGGCCAGCAGGTCGGGACGCCCCCAAACGTAGCGGAACCCTTGCAGAAAATCCCCGCGCGCCCGGGCGGCCCGGTCGATCCGGTGCAACTCGCCGACGCGCAGGAAGGCCAGCGAGGCAAGCACGGCGCCGAACGAGGCCGCGTTGAGCAGGAACGCCCACCCGGTTCCCACGGCGGCGATGACGACGCCCGCGATGGCCGGCCCGATCATCCGCGCGGCGTTGAACGAGGTGGAGTTCAGCGCCACCGCATTCGACAAGCCGGCGTCGCCCACCAGCTCCGCGACGAAGGTGTGGCGCGCGGGCGCGTCGAACGCCGAAGCGCAGCCGAGCAGGAACGCGAACACGCCGACATGCCAAAGCTGCACGGCCCCGGCAATGGTCAGGAGGCCCAGCGCCAGCGCGAGCGCCCCCATGGCCGCCTGGGTGCCGATCAGCAGCAGCCGCCGGTCAAGGTGGTCGGCCGCGAAGCCGGTCCAGGGGAGCAGCAGCAAATGCGGCCCGAACTGCAACGCCATCACCACGCCCACCGCCGTGGCGTTCCGATGCGTCAGCACGGTCAGCACGAGCCAGTCCTGGGCGATGCGCTGCATCCAGGTGCCGATGTTGGACACCAGGGCGCCCCCGGCCCAGACCCGGTAGTTGTGGTTTCTGAGCGAGCGGAAGATGCGCTTCAAGGGGCCGTTCTCGCGCAGGGAAGGGTGGTCGGGAAGCGCGGCATTACCCGTCCATAACACAGCCGGGCCGGCGGCGTTGCAGCGTTGCATTGGGGAACAAAGGCTTGCACCATGCCGTGCCAGGTTCAATCCATGCCAGAAGCGCCGGTGCGCTGGACCAGGCAGCATGTTCTTGAGCCGCTCGGCCATCCTGGCGCTCCCCATTGTGCCGGGCCATGGCTGCAACAGGGGTGTTGCTGCGCCCATTTGGCTGTCGCTCAAACACAGCCGAAGAGAAATTTGTGACACGAACTGCGGGTTTGGTTCAATAAAAGAACGCCGACGCTTCGGAGTCGGCTGCTGCATGTTTTGTATTGTGCGGCCAGGCTGTCCCGTGTTGAATTGACTCTGGTTCCAATAAAAACGCCGGGCCGAGATCACGGCCAAGCTGGAAGAATCCGGCGGCAAACGGGGGGCAACTCGATGAAATCGCATCGCACGACGCTGCGCATCCTCGCCTTGGGCGGCACCGCGCTGGCCGGGCTGCTCGGCGCGCCGGCCCGGGCCGGGGAGGTCACGCAGGACCGGCTGCTCCGCGCCGACACGGAGCAGGGCAACTGGATCCAGCACCACCGCACCTACGACGCGCAGCGTTTCTCGCCGTTGAAGGAGATCAACGCCGGCAACGTCAAGAACCTCAAGGTCGCGTGGACCATGGCGCTGGGCGGCGTGGAGGGCGGCGGCATCTGGACGCATGGCGGGCTGGAAGGCACGCCCCTCGTCGAGGACGGCATGATGTACGTCACGGACGGCTGGGGGTCCGTTTACAAGATCGACACCCATGGCGGCCAAGGCAAGCTGCTGTGGAAGATGGACCCGAAGACCGACCACGACTGGGCCGGCGCCATCGCCTGCTGCGGGGTGGACAACCGGGGCGTGGCGCTGTGGGGCAACCAGGTCATCTCCCACACGCTGGACGGGCGCTTGATCGCCACGGACAAGGACACGGGCGAGGTCGCCTGGCAGCGCCAGGTGGCCGACCCCGACAAGGGCGAAGTCATCACCGCCGCGCCCTTGATCGTGAAGGGCTTGGCGATCACCGGGGTGGCCGGGGCGGAGTACGGCATCCGCGGCTGGCTCGCGGCGACCGACCTCAAGACGCAAAAGGAAGCGTGGCGCACCTACACGATCCCCGCCAAGGGCGAACCCGGCTCCGACACCTGGAAGAACGCGGAAACGGCCGCGAACGGCGGCGGCTCCACCTGGGTGACGGGCAGCTACGACCCGGACAGCAACACGCTGGTCTGGGGCGTGGGCAATCCCGGCCCGGACTGGGACAACGCGCACCGGCCCGGCGACAACCTGTACACCGACAGCGCGCTGGCGCTCGATCCCGACACCGGCAAGATCAAGTGGCACTTCCAGCACACGCCGAACGACCCGTTCGACTATGACAGCGTGTCGGAGAACGTGCTGGTGGACGCGCCGGTGAACGGACGGCCGGTGAAGCTCGCGATCACCGCGGACCGCAACGGCTTCGGCTACGCGGTGAACCGGGCCAGCGGCGAGTTCGTTTGGGGCACGCAGTTCGTCAAAAAGGCGACCTGGACCCGCGGGCTGAACCCGGAAACCGGCAAGCCCCTCGAGTACGACCCGAACCTGCCGGTGCAGAAGTATAACGCCGCCGTCACGCCGTCGCGCGAGAACAAGGTGACGGACATCTGCCCCGGCAACATGGGCGGCAAGAACTGGCCGCCCACGGCCTACAACCCCACCCTGATGCGCTGGTACATCCCGGTGATCGAAAGCTGCAACAGGATCACGGTGGAGGAAACCAAGCCCAACTCCTGGAAACCGCGCGAGTTCTACACCGGCGGCGGCCCGAGCCAGCACGAGCGCATCACCGGCAGCGTGACCGCCATCGACGTGACCAGCGGCAAGGTCGTCGGCAAGGCGGAAACGCCGTTCCCCATGCTGGGCGGGCTGCTGGCCACGCCGGACCTGGTGTTCGCCGGCGACCCGTCGGGACCGGTGATGGCGTTGGACGCCAAGTCGCTGGAAAAGCTGTGGTCGTTCAACACCGGGGCGGGCGTCAACGCGCCGCCGATGACGTTCATGGTGGACGGCAAGCAATACCTGGCCATCCTGGTCGGCATCGGCGGCGTGTGGGACAAGTGGAACATCGATTCCACGCCTGAACTGAAGACGATTGCGCCGAGTTCGATGCTCTACGTTTTCGCGCTCTGACTTCGCCGCGGGTCCCGTCCGTGGGCGGGACCCGCCGTCGCTGCTTCTGGAGATCTGGCTGCCATGCGTGCGATATTTGCTATTGTCCTTCTGGGCGCCCTCGCCCTGGGCGCTTTGCCGCATCGCCATTCCTACGCCCAGGACGCCGCGCACGGGCCGGCGTCGGAGGGCAAGCGCGTGTTCCAGCGGGCCAACTGCGTCGGCTGCCACAAATGGCACGGCGACGGCGGCGGCGGGTATGGCGGGGCGGCGCTGTCGCTCCGCGCGACGCAGCTCGACCGCGACCAGATCGCCGAAACGGTGACGTGCGGCCGTCCCGGCACGGGGATGCCCTACTTCCAGCGCGGCGCCTACGACAACGAGGCCCACCCCTGCTACGGCATGGGGCGGCAGGAGCTGGGCAAGGATGTCCCGGTGGAGGCCACGACGTTCCTGCGCCCGAACGAGGTCGGCGCCGTCGCGGACTACGTGGTGGCGGAGGTCAAGGGCCGCGGCGAGCCGACCTACGCCGAGTGCCTCGCCTTTTTCGGCGACGGCTCGCGCGTTTGCAACGTTTACAAGGCGCCGACGGCCGGGGGCGCGCAGCCCGGCCAGGGAGGCTGACGGTGCGCCGGACCCTGGCCGCCCTGTTGCTCGCGCTCGCGGCCGTGCGCCCGGCGGTTGCCCAACCGTCGCCGGGGCCGCCCGAGAACGATCTCCGCGAGTTCCGCATCGGCATGGCGGCGGACGAGATGCCGCGTACGGGCTACCGGGGCTTCGCCTGCGCCGACGGGGCCAAGCTGGATGGCTGGCAAGGCTACCGCCAGTGCCCGGCGGAAGCGTCCGGCTGGCGCGCGGTCCGCTTCCAATACGACGAGGCCGCAAACCCGCTCGCCAAGGTCAACGGCTTGTATGAGGGCACCAAGGTCGGCGGCCACCCCGTGCTGCTCACGGCGCTGATGGGCGACGACGCCCGGCTCAAGGGCCTGGTGATCGAGACCGACCCGGCGGCCCGGCTTTACCTGCGCAAAAAGGCGTTCCTGTTCGGCGAGCAGGTGAAGGCCCGCTTCGGCGGCGCGGGCTGGACCTGCGCCAGCCGGGAGCCGGCGGCGGACCAGGAGCCGGTGGGCGGCATGTTCGTCAACGAGCATTGCGAGAAGGTGACGGCCGCCCGGACGCTGATCCTCGACCGCGTGCTGTTCCGCCGGGCCGGACAGGACTTGAAGGGCTTCGTGAGCCGGTCGCGGCTGGACATCCTGGGCCGCGGCGACGGCGAGGCGGCCCGCGCCTCGAACTGACGCGGCTGTGCCCGGGGCTGAATGCCTGGCGCGACGGGTTCAACGTTCCTATAAGCACCGGGCAAGGCCGGCGGAAGCGGCGGGCGCGGCCTGCATGGGACGGAGTGACCGATGAAGCGGAGACTGGCGTTGCTGGCGCTGTGCGGCCTCGTCCTGGCGGGACCGGGGCGCGCGGCCAGCGTTTCGGGCCTGAGCCTGCCCGACACCTTTCCGCTGGCCGGGCAAACCCTGGTGCTGAACGGGCTTGGCATCCGGGCGCTGACCATCTTCAAGGTGAAGGTTTATCTCGCCGGGCTGTATGTGGCGCAAAGGAACCGGGACGCCCGCGCGATCCTGGCGTCGCCGGGTCCCAAGGTGATCGTGATGCAGTTCCTGCACAAGGCGTCAAAGGAGGACGTGGAGAAGCAGTATCGCGAGGGCGAGGCCAAAAACTGCGGCCACGGCGAGTGCGCCCCGTCCGACAAGGACGACTTCGAGCGCCTGATCGCGCTGACGCCGGCGGCCGTGGTGGGCGACACGCTGACCTACATATGCACGCAGCGCGGCCTGCGGGTGCTGTTCAACAACAAGCAGGTCGGCGACATCGCGAACCCGGACCTGGCGACGCGCATCCTGGCCGGCTTCATCGGCAGCAACCCGCCGTCGGAGGACTTGAAGGCGCAACTGCTGGGCGCTGCGGCGGAGTGATACGGCCGGCTTGGTTGAGTGACCGCCAACCGCTGATGTGCTTCACCCATCCTACGGCATGGACTGCTCGATGAGGCACCCCGCGCACTTGCGCGATGAAACACCCCGCGCATTTGCGCGATGAAACAATTGAACGGGCGGCGCATTAGGGTGGCATGAACGCCATCACCCCCCTTCCTCCCGCGCAGCACGTCGCCGGGGTTTTCCGGGCTGCCGTCGAGGCTTTTGACCGCGCGCATCCGGTACTCGTGCTGAGCCACAACGACGCGGACGGCCTGTCGGCCGCCGCCTTGTTCGCCCGGGCCTTCGCCGCGGACGGCTGGACGGTCCGCACCCGCGTCGTCGGGCGCGGCGAAAGCCCGTGGTCCCCCGAGATGCGCGCCGAGCTGGCCGACGTTGCGGCCGGCGGCGTGGTGGTGACGGACCTCGGCGTGCAACCCGGCCTGCCGAAGCCCGGCGTGCCCACGGTCGTCGTCGATCACCACATTCCCGGCACTTCGCCCGCCGGCGCCACGGTGATCACCGGTTACGGCATGGACCCGATCCCGACCTCAAGCCTGCTCGCCTATTGGTGCGCGGGCGCGCTGGCGGACCCGGCGCCCTGGCTGTGGATCGCGGCGGTCGGCCTGATCGGCGACATGGCGGAGGACGCGGGCTTCCCCGAGATGGCGGACGCGCGCCGCTACGGCATCACGGCGTTGCGGGACGCGGCGTCCCTGGTCAACGCGCCCCGGCGCACCGCGTCCGGCGACGCCTCCCCGGCCCTCGCGCTGCTGATGACGGCGGACGGCCCGCGGGAGATCAGGGAGGACGGGCGGCCCGAAGCGGCGGCGCTCCGTGCGGCCAAGGCAGAGGTCAAGGCGGAGCTGGACGCCGCGCGGCGCATCGGCCCGAAGGTGCGGGGCGAGGTGGCGCTGATCCGCTTCAGCTCGCCCGCCCAGATCCACCCGTTGATCGCCCAGCAATGGCGCGGCCGGCTGCGTGGGGAGATCGTGCTGGCGGCGAACGCCGGCTACCGCCCGGGCTGGGTGCATTTCGCCGTGCGCAGCGCCCGCGACCGGGATTTGGTCGCCTTCCTCGCCGAGCACCGCCCGCCGGGCGCGGACGAGGCGTACGGGTCGGGGCACCGCCAGGCGACTGGCGGCGCGCTGCGCCCGGCCGATTGGAACGTGTTCATCCGCGGCCTGGGGTTCGGGCCAGAAGACGAGATGCCGGAGGAGGTGCCCGCATGACCGCCAAGCTGCGCCTCGGCTTTCCCGTGAAGGTGATGGGCGCGCCGGGGCTGAAAAGCAACGACACAAGGCGCTGGCAGAAAGGCCCGCACCTGAAAACGTCGCTCGAAGGCCTCGACGCGATCTTCACTTATCTGCAGAAGCGGCGGATCGACATGTATCGCATGTCGTCTGACCTCGCGCCCTACGCGACCCACCCGGACATGCCGCAGTTCCACACGATGGTGGCCGAAAGCGACGCCGAACTGCGTGCGACGGGCGCGCGGGCCAAGGAGCTTGGCATCCGCTTGTCGTTCCACCCGTCGCAATACGTGCTGCTGAACAGCCCCGACCCGGCGCTGACGAAGAAAAGCATCTGGGACCTGGCGAGCCAGGCGGAGATGCTGGACCGCATGGAACTGGGTCCGGAGGCGGTCATGGTGACGCATGTGGGAGGCGCCTACGGCGACACGGAAGCGAGCCGGGCGCGCTGGGCGCAGACCTGGCCCACCTTGCCTGAGCATGTCCGGCGGCGGCTGGTGCTGGAACATGACGACATCCGCTTCTCCGCGGCGGACGTGCTGTGGGTCCATGAGCAGACCGGCGTGCGGCTGATCTTCGACTACCAGCACCATTGGTGCCTGAACCCGACCGGGCTGGACGCGGTGGAGGCGATGCGCGCCATGCTGCGCACCTGGCCGGACGGCGTGCGGCCGAAAATCCACTTCTCCTCGCCGCGGACGGAGCTGCGGGAGGTGGTGCGGATGGACCGCAAGACCCGCAAGAAGAAAAAGGCGCTGCTGCCCCCGGTGTGGACCGGGCACGCCGACTTCACCAACCCATTCGAGTTCGCGCGCTTCATGCGCGACGCCGCCGGGCTGGAGTTTGATGTGATGCTGGAGGGCAAGGCGAAGGACGTGTCCTTGGCCAAGCTGCGCCCGGACCTGCTGCGCTATGCGCCCGACGTGGCGGCGCGGTTCGGGGTGTTTCCGGCGGAGGCGAAAGTTTTGGAGGAGGAAGAGGCCAGCTTGGAGGCCGATCACGACCCGACGGCGGACTCGGACGTGGACGAGGCGGCTTGACCTTCCGGGCGCAGCAACAGCAGGCTCGCCGGGCCGGCAACCTGCTGACGTTCCGAACGACGGATCGCGGCCCGCCGTTCAGTCGGACCTATCAACCTCCTGCGTTTCCGTCGTCGCGCGGATTTCCGTAGCGAGCTGACCCGCCCGGATGAACACAGCCAGGAGTTCATTCCGTATATACTGCAGCTGTCTGTATTGCAAAAGGTGGCGAGATATGAAACCAACAGCGGTGTCCATAGCTGCCGAACTCGCTGGCAGAAACCGTTGCAAGAACATGGTCCCATATTTCGGCAACAGCGCCGCAATGCAAGCATTGAAGGTCAAGGTCAGGGTCAGGGTTTAGGCCCAGCAACACGATTGCTTTCTTAATGTGTGCCTCATTGAATACATCGCAGGGCGCAATAGCCGAAGCAAAAGTACAATTGATGGCGGTTTACAACCGCAGACAATCAAGTAAGTCCACAATTATTATTAAACACTCCTAAGCGTGTTGCTAGTAGATAAGGTTCTCAGATACCACTGTTTCTGTTTCTAAGCTGTCGCTACGCGATACTCTCTCTTGCACGATCAAACTTACAGCTTTGTTGTCTATAGCTATGAGCGCCACGGTGCTCTCACGACGTCTAAAATCTTTACCACGAGTATAAAACGGGCCGATGCCGTATATACGTTCTCTGTTTACCAACTTACAGCGTTTTACATCAAGGTTCGTTGCACAATTAAACCCTAATTCTCTTAGCTTTTCCTCTGAGTCTAACGTCTTATCTGTTTTTGTAACAAGTCTGATAAGGCAGTTAGCAAGAGCGTCAGATGGTAACGCTTGCACTCCAGTTCTCAAGCAAAGCGTCACATCCCAGTTCTGCGAGCCTGCCTCTAACTCATCTAAAGTGGTGCAGCCGCCCACAATCATCAGAAGCATGATGCTTAACGCCCAGACCGCACCACGGAAGAACCTTATCTGAGCAATTTTGCGCGATTTCATTTTCATATGAGAAAGAAACAGTTCTGCGCGGCAAACTCTTCCGGGTTTGTCCAACAATTCATGTTGTGCCTCAGGACGTTGCGCCCATTCAGCCAAACGTCGTCAGCAAGTCCTCCATCTGCGCCGGCGACAACGTGCGGACCGGCGCCCCGCGCAGCGTGAGGAACAGCTTCGCCGCCTCTTCCAACTCCTCCGCCGCATACACCGCCTCCGTCAACGTGCGCCCGCTGACCACGGGGCCGTGGTTCGCCAGCAACACCGCCCGCGCCGTGCGCGCTTCCGCGGCGATGGCCGGCTCCATCGCGGCGTCGCCGGGCCGGTAGTACGGCACGACCGGCAGGCGTCGGCCCACGCGCATCACGAAGTAAGGGGTGAGCGGCGGGATCGGGCACTCCGCATCCACCCCCTCCAGGCACGCCGCCGCGGTCGCCATGGTGGAATGGAGGTGCACCACCGCCCCGGCATCCTCCCGCGCCCGGTAGAACGCCCGGTGCATGAACACCTCCTTGGAGGGCGGGTCGCCGCCCACGTGCGCGAACTCCGCGTCGAGCCGCGACAGTTGCGCCGGGTCCAGCCGGCCCAGGCAGGAGTTGGTCGGCGTCATCAGGTATCCGTCCGGCAGCCGCACGCTGATGTTCCCCGCGCTGCCGACCGAGTAGCCGCGGGCGAACAGGCTTGCCGCCAACGTCACCAGCAGGGTGCGCAGTTCCGCCTCCTCCATGCCCGTCCCCATCACGCCAGCCGCTCGAACGCTTCGAGGAAGAAGTCGCGCCTGCCGAAGTTGCCGGACTTCAGCGCCAGCAACAGCGGTGCCGTCCCGCCCTCCGCGTAAGTCCAGGGCACGCCGGGGTCGATCTCTGCCCCGATGCGCAGCCGCTTTACCCCGAGCCGCCCCACCACCGCGCCACTGGTTTCGCCGCCCGCCACCACCATGCGCCGCACGCCCCGCGCCACCAGCCCGGCGGCGATCCCGGCCATCGCCTCCTCCACCAGCGCCCCCGCGGCGTCCCGGCCCAGCCGCGCCTGCAGGGCCTGCACCCGGTCCGGCGGCGCGCTGGCCGCGATCACCACGGGCGTGTCGCCCAGCTTGCCCTCCGCCCAATCCAGCGCCTGCGCGGTCAGCGCCGCCGGGTCGGGCGTTCTCATGGGGTCAAGCTCCAACGTCGGCACCCGGTTCCGGACTGCGCCCAACTGGAACAGCGTGGCGCGCGAGCACGACCCGGCCAGCACCGCCCCCGCCCCCGGCGCATCCGGCAACGCGCCCGCGTCCCCTTGCCCCAGCAGCCCGGCCCGGCGGAAGTTCTCCGGCAATCCCATCGCCACCCCCGAGCCGCCCGTCACCAGCGCCTGGCCGTCCACCGCCTCGCCGATGGCCAGCAGGTCCGCCTCCGTCACAGCATCGACAACCGCGTAGCGCCGCCCCTGCTCCTTGAGCGTCGCGAGCGCCGAGCGGATCACCGCCCCGCCCCGCGCCACCGTCACGAACGGCACCAGCCCCACCGTCCCATCCGTTTGCCGCGACAGCACGCGCACGAGGTTGGGGTCCCGCATCGGCGTCAACGGGTGGTCCTGCATCCCGCTTTCGGACAGCAGCGCGTGGCCCACGAACAGGTGCCCTTGGTAAACCGTGCGCGCGTTGGCCGGAAACGCCGGGCAGGCAATGGCGAAGCCGCAGCCCAAGGCCGCGATCAGCGCGTCCGCCACCGGGCCGATGTTGCCCTCCTCCGTGCTGTCGAACGTCGAGCAGTACTTGGAGAACATCTGCCGGCACCCGGCCGCTTGCAGCCAAGCGAGCGCCGCCAGGCTTTCCCCCACCGCCTGTCGGGCCGGCGCCGTGCGGGATTTCAGCGCGACCACTATGGCGTCCACCTCCGGCGCCGGCTCGTGGGCCGCGGGCACGCCGATCAACTGCACGGTGCGCATCCCGCCGCGCACCAGGGTCGAGGCGAGGTCGGTTGCCCCGGTGAAATCGTCCGCGATGCAGCCCAGCAACGCCATGTTCAGCCCCCCAACGCTTGTTCCATCAGCGCCGCCTGCGCCGCCCAGCCCGGCAGGCGCTGCCCGGCCCGCCAAGCGCCTTCCGCCATCTCCGCCCGCAGCCCGGCGTCGAACACCATGCGGCGCAGGCATTTTGAAAGCGTCGGCTCGTCCTCCAACGCGCAGACCACGCCCGCGCCCGGCGGCACCAGCGCGCCGACGCCGCCGGGCTTGCCGCCCTCCGTCACGACGACGGGGATGCCGCGGCGCAGCGCCTCCGCGATGCCCGTGGGATAGCCCTCCCACCGGCTCGCCAGCGCGAACAGGTGCGCATCCCGCCACAGCGCGTCCAGCGCCGCCCCGTCCGCGTCGGTCAGCAGCCGCACCCGCCCGGCGAGCCCGAGTTCCGGGATCAGCGCCGCCAAGCGCGCGGCATGGTCCGGGTCCCGCCCGGCCGACCCGGCAATCGCCAGCGTCCAATCGAGGTCAGGAAGCCGCGCCAGCGCCCGCAGCAGCACGTCATGCCCCTTGCGCGGCGTCAGCACCCCGACCGAGAGGATGCGGCACGTCCCGCTTCCCGGCACGTTGCGCGGCAGGTCGGGCGCGCCCGGCTCGACCACGTCGACCGCTTGGAGGCCGAACTCCCCGGCCAGCCGCTCCGCCACCGGCCGGCTGGTCGCCACCACGCGCCGGAGCCGCGGCAGCATCGCCCGCAAAGCGTCCACGACTTCCGCCCGCTGCCCGCCGTCGCGCCCGGCGCGGGCGAGGGCGTGGTGGATCAGCGCCACCGCGCCCGCCTCGGCCAGCTCGTCCAGCCGCGGCAGCAGGTGCGGCAGCAGCAGCCCGTCGATCACCGGCACGGCGCCGGGCGGCCAGGCGGGGGCGTCGTCCTCCGTCACATGGGCCGCGTGGCCCCTTTCGCGCAGGGCCGCGGCCATGGCCTCGGCATAGGCCAGGCCGCCGCCGCCCGTGTCGGCGCGGCCGGGAAGGGCGAACGCGATGTGCATGGCGTCCGGCGTACCATAGGCGGGCCACCGGGTCACGCCCGCAGCGCGGGTCGGCCAGTCATGCCCGCGCGAGCATCACGCCCGCATGTGCAGCGCCATCGCCCCGCGGTCCGCCGCCGCCGCCCCGCTTGCGCCGTAGCGCCCGCTCGTTTGCGCCGCCCCCTGGCGCGCCGCGCGGGCCACCATGTCCAGCACCTGGCTTTGCACAAGGATCGCGCGCTCCAGCAGCCGCCGGTTTTCCTCTGCGAGGTCGCGCAACTGCAGCGCCAGCCCGGCCGATTCCGGGGTTTGCCGGGTCGAGGCCGGGCGCTGGGCCGCGGCCTCTGCCAGGGCGCGCGCCGCCGCCAGCTTTTCTTCCAGCAGCGCCGCCGCCGCCGGGGCGTCGAGCGCCCGCAACGCCGCGTTCTCCGCCGTGAGCACTTGGGCCAGTCGGGCGGCGGCGGACAGCAGCGGAGTTGCCATCCTACGCTCCCGTCCGCGGCAGTGCTTGCGGCAGCGCCGTGCGGCTCAGGGCCGGGCGTTCCAGCAGCAACTGCTCCGTCGGCGTCTGCTCCCGCGCGGCTGATGCCCCGGCAACCCCGTCCGGCCGCGCTTCCTGCATACGCAGCATCTGCTCCATCACCGGGCGGGCCAGGCCCAGCCCGCCCGACTTGGCCACCTGCTTGCCCAGCTCGCTCACCATCATCGGCTTCCAGCTTTCCTCGCCCGACCCGCCGCCGAACGGGCCTTTGGACGCATCCACCGTTTCGAACATCGGCGCCAGCATCTGGCCCAGCGCCATCGCCTCGAAATCCTGCGCCGACTTCTGGATGCGCGCCACCTGCTGGGGCGGCAGCTTGGTGTCGATGGGCTGGGTTGGGGTCATCGGGTTCTCCTATCGGACGAGAAGGTCGGCTTGCAGCGCGCCGGCGGCCTTGATGGATTGCAGGATGCTGATCAGGTCGCGCGGGCCGACGCCCAGGGCGTTGAGGCTCGCCACCAGATCGCGCAGCGTCACGCCGCCGCGCAGGATGCCGAGCCGGCGGTCCGCCTGGTCATCGACCTGGATGCGGGTCCGCGGCGCCACCGTGGTCTGCCCGTCCGACAGCGGCTCCGGCTGGCTCACCTCCGGCGCTTCGGTCACGCGGATCGTGAGGTTGCCCTGGGCGATGGCGACCGTGCTGATGCGGACGTTGGCGCCCATGACGACCGTCCCGCTGGCCTCGTCGATCACCACCACGGCCGCGTTGTCCGGCTCGATCCGCAGGTCCTCGATGCGGGCGAGTGCGTCGATGGGGTCGCGCCCGGCCAACTGCAGCGCCACGGTGCGCGGGTCGGTCGCCCGCGCCAGGCTGCCGCCGAGCGCGCGGTTGATCGCGTCCGCCATGCGCCGGGCGGTGGTGAGGTCCGGGTTGCGCAAACCGAGCCGAAGCACCGACTTGGCGCCGAGCTGGAAGGGGATTTCCCGCTCCACGGTGGCGCCGTTGGCGATGCGGGCGGAGGTCGGCACGTTGCGGGTCACAGAACCCGCCGCCCCGCGCGCCGCGATGGCCCCGGTCGCCAGCGCCCCCTGCGACACCGCATACACCTCCCCGTCCGCGCCCAGCAGCGGCGTGACGAGCAGCGTGCCGCCGGTCAGGTTATTGGCATCGCCCAGCGCGGAGACCGCCACGTCGATGCGGCTGCCGCTGCGGGCAAAGGCCGGCAGGCTCGCCGTGACCATGACGGCGGCGACGTTCTTGGTCTTCAGCCGGCTTTCCTGGTCGCGCGTGTTGACGCCGAGCCGCTCCAACATGCCGATCAGCGATTGCCGGGTGAACACCGCGCTGTCCAGCCGGTCCCCGGTGCCGTTCAGGCCGACCACCAGGCCGTAGCCGACCAACTGGTTGTCGCGCACGCCCTCCACGTCGGCGATGTCCTTGATCCGCACCTGGGCGGACGCGCCAGGGACGAGCCAAGCCGGGACGAGCAGAAGGGCGAGCAGGAGGGGGAGGCCGCGGAACATCATGGACGGGAGGCTACGCGGAAAACGTTTACGGATCGTAAAGGCGTCGTGGCATAAGGTGCAGCGGCCGGATGGGTCGAGAGGATTGGACAGGCCATGAGCATCGTTTCCCCGTTGGGTCAGCCGGCCTCCGCCGCCCTCCGCCCCCGCGGCAAGGCGGGACCCGGCGGCTTCCGCCTGCTGGAAGGGGCCGACACGCACGCGCCTGCCGCCGCCGCCGGGCCGGCGCCCGTGGGGCTGCACGGCCTGCTGGCTTTGCAGGAAGCCGAGGCCGACGCCGTGCAGGACCGCGCGGCGCGGCGCCACGCCGGGGCGATGCTGGACGACCTGTCATCCATGCAGCGCGCGCTGCTGGGCGGCGACCCGGATGCGGGGACGGCGGCGCTGTCCCGGCTGGCCGATGCGGCCCGGCGCGGCCCCGCCGCTGCCGACCCGCGCCTCGGCGCCGTTGTGCAGGCCATCGCGATGCGCGCCGCGGTGGAAGCCGCGCGCCGGGCGCCACGTGAGGCGGCCGGGTGACAGGGCGGTTGCAACTTCGTGTAAAAACCACGCGAAACCATCGGGTTGCGCAACGGGGCCTTGGCATTGCCGCCATGGCGTAGCTATAAGGCCGGCAACCTCGCAACGGGGTGATCGCCAGTGAAGGGTCCCCGGCCATGATGCTGACATTGCCGCCCGATTATCGGCCCTCGGACGCCGAAGAGTTCATGAATCCCATCCAGGTGGAGTACTTCCGCCAGAAGCTGCTCCGCTGGCGTGCGGAGCTGTTGCGCGAAGCGGACGGCACGCTGGCCAGCCTGTCGCAAGGCGGCATCCTGGAAGCCGACATCACCGACCGCGCCAGCGTCGAGACCGACCGCGCGTTGGAGCTGCGCACCCGCGACCGCGCCCGCAAGCTGATCAGCAAGATCGACCAGGCGCTGACCCGCATCGACAACGGCGTTTACGGGTTTTGCGAGGAAACGGACGAACCTATCGGCCTCAAGCGCCTGGAGGCCCGCCCCATCGCCACCATGTCCATCGAGGCGCAGGAACGGCATGAGCGGATGGAGCGCGTTCACCGGGACGATTAGGACGCCCAGCCCTTCCAAATCGACCTGGCGAGTTCCGCGTTGGAGGCTGCCAAGAGAGTTCGGGCGCGAGAACGCCGCTGTTGTCAGGCACCGGCAGGCGGGTGGTGGTGCGCGGGTCTCGCCGCGGCCTGCGGCCATAGCGCGACCAGCAGCGCCAAAGCGGCAACGCTGGCGGCGGCTGCGGCCAACAATCCGAGGTTGAGGCCATCCGGAGCCACCAGGTAGTCGCCCCCGTTGGTGCCCGCCGTGCGCACGACCGCCACGGTTGCCCAGTATGCGCCGACGGTTGCAGCGCCTCCGTTCGCCGCGGCAACGACCGCGACCGCCCAAACGACCGCCCACGCCGCCGTGGACGAGCCAAGGCTGGCGATGTCCGCGCAGTAATCCCCCAGCACGGTGCCGAGCGTGCCGGCGCAGAGCATGGCGATCCAGTGGACGGCGTTGGCTTGCGGCAGGGCCTCGCGGCCTGCGCTCCGCGTGCCGTTCCCCGCCGCCGCCACGAGAAGGGCCAGCAACGCGGCCATGGCCAGGATGAACGGTGGCGGAGGGATGCGCAGGTCATGGGTTGCAAGGTCGCCGACGTTGGTGGCGGCCGTTCGCACAAGGAGGATGGCCGTCCAGTAGAACGCCTCCGTTTCGGTGCGGGACCGGCGTTCCGCCCACAGCACCCCGGCGAACAAAGCAAGCAGGACCGGCAACCCGCGGACATGCCCCAACCCGAGCACGTGGGAGCAAGCATCCCCGATATTCGCGCCGGCGATGCTGGCCAGGGTGAGCGCAGCCCAGTAACGGAGGTTGCAAAGGGGAAGGTGCTTGTCGTTCATGAACCGATCTGGCAGGCGGGTCGTGCCATTGGCAAGCGGCAGTTCTGTGGCAGCTCCCGCTTCGTCGCGGCCATGGCGCCGCGCGTCGCCTGCACGGACCAAGCCCGGGGCTTTTGACGCCCCGGACAAGCCCCACCCCTCAGAACGGCAGCAGCACGTCCAGCAGTTGCTGCCCGTAGCGGGGCCGCTGCACGTCCGAAATCTGCCCGCGCCCGCCATAAGCGATCCGCGCCTCCGCCAGACGGTCGTGCCGCACCGTGTTGTCGCTGCCGATGTCCTGGGGGCGGAGCACGCCGCTGACCTGCAGCTCCCGCAACTCGTTGTTCACCCGCACCTCCTGCCGGGCGGCCACAGCCAGGTTGCCGTTGGGCAGCGCCTGGGTGATCACGCCGGCCAAGCGCAGCGTCACCGTCTCGTTGCGCTTGATCGCCCCGGTGCCGCTGGCGCTGCCTGCGCTGTTGGCGGACACCAGGTTTTTCACGTCCAGCGCCTTGGCCAGCATCTTGGGCAGGGAGGCCTCGAAGCCCAGCAGGTTGGGCAGGCCCAGGCTTTCCTGGCCGGTGCGGCCCTGGTTGGACTGGTTCTTGAAGTCGGCGGCGTCCGTGATGTTGACCAGGATGGTCACAATGTCGCCCACCGCCGCGGCGCGCTGGTCCTTGAAAAAGGCGCGGCTGCCGGTGCGCCACAGGCTGTTCTCCTCCACGGGCGCCATCTGCGGCCGGGGCATCGGCAGGCTGATCGGGCGGTAGCCCGGGTCGGCGGTCGGGTCGCTGCTCGGCGTCATCGCGGGCGGACGCCCGATCTCCGACAGCCGCGTGAGCGAGCCGCAGCCCGGCAGCAGCAGCACCAGCGCCAGGACGGCCCGCTTCATCGCGAAGCCACCTGCGGCAGACGGCCGCTATTGTTCACCGGCCCGCCCCCCGGCAGCACCCGCGCCCGGCCCGGCCCCGTCACCTCCGCTTCCACCACGACGCGGGATGCCGGGTTCACGACGTGGACCCGCTCGCCGATCCCCGCCGGTCCCATCGCGACGCCCTGCGCCGTCAGTTGGATGCCGGGGGTGTCGAGCGCCAGCAGCATGGCCATGCCCTTATGCACCACCGCCGGGCGGCCCAGGTCCGCCAGTTGGATCGGCTGGCCCGGCGACACCGAACGGCGCAGCGCCTGGCCCTCCGCTTCCCGCATCGCGCGCACCACCTCGCCCTTGGCCTGCGTGGCGCGCATCCGGACCCATTCGAGGTCGTTCTTCTCGATCACGTCGCCGGGCGCCATGCGGCGGCGCGGCACCGGCACTTCGGTCATCTCCAGCACCCGGCCGGACAAGCGCAGTTGCGCCGCCGGCGCGTTGTCGGCCACGACGCCCATCAGCGCGGTGAAGCGCCCGGTGCCGCCGTCATATTCCAATTGCGTCACATCCACCTCCGTTGCAGCCCCCATGCCCACCACCGGCGCCGTGAAGCCCGGCAGTTCCAAATCCCCGTCCCGCGGCGCGCCCGCCGCCGTCAGCGCCGTGCGCAGCGGCCCCGTCACCTCGTCCCGGCCCAGCGTGCGTCCGGGGCGGTCCAGCACCGCGCGCTCGTTCACGCCCATCGGACGCCAATCGACGCCGTATTGCCGGGCGATGGCCTCCAACTGCCGGGCTTCCACCGTGATGCGCGCGCCGGGCGCGGGCGCAGGGCCGAGCGCCCGGCTGTCCGCGCCGTCGAACAGGTCGGCCAGGGTCACGACCGGGGCGGACAGCGTGACGAAGGGCCGCAAGGTCGCCGCCGACGCAGGAAGGGCCGCGCAGGCCAGCAGCATCGAAAGGAGCTTCATCGCCGTCACCGCAGGTTCGTGAGGGTGGATTGCATCTGGTCGCTGGTGGTGATCACCCGGCTGTTCATCTCGTAGGCGCGCTGGGCGGTGATCAGGTTGGTGATCTCGGACACCACGTTGACGTTGGACGTTTCCACGAAGCCCTGCATCACGCTGCCGAAGCCCGGGGACCCCGGGTTGCCGGTCACGGGCTGGCCGGAAGCGGCGCTGGCCACCAACAGGTTGTCGCCCTGGGCTTCCAGCCCGGCATCGTTGGCAAACGTCGCGAGCTGCAGGGTGCCCACCGTTTGCGGCGCGGTCTCGCCGTCGATCTTGACCTGCACCTCGCCGCCGGCGTTGATCGTGACATCACGCGCGTTGGGCGGCACGGTGATGCCGGGCGCGATGGGGTAGCCGTCGGCCGTCACGATCTGCCCTTCCGGCGACAGGCCGAAGGTGCCGTCCCGTGTGTAGGCCGTTTCCCCGTTCGGCAGCGTCACCTGGAAATGCCCGGTGCCCTTGATCGCCACATCGAGGCTGTTGCTGGTCTGCTGCAGGTTGCCCTGCTCGTTGATGCGGTAGATCGCGCCGGTCTTCACGCCCAGGCCCACCTGCGCGCCGGATGGCACCACCGTGCCGGCGTCGCTGCTGTTGGACCCGACCCGGCGCAGGTTCTGATACAGCAGGTCCTGGAACTCCGCCCGCCGGCGCTTGAAGCCGGTGGTGGTCATGTTGGCGATGTTGTTGGAGATGACTTCCACGTTGGTCTGCTGGGCCAGCATCCCGGTCCCGGCGATGTCGAGCGATCTCATGGCCTGCGTTCCTATGCTTTCCGTTGCGTCAGCTTGTCGATGGCGGCCTGCTGCCGGTCGGCCTCGCTTTGGACGAACTGCGTGGTGAACTGGAACTCGCGCAGGTCGGCCATCATGCGGGTCATCTCCAGCACCGGCTGCACGTTGCTGTCCTCCACCGCGCCCTGGATGACCTGGGGCTGCGCCACCGGCACGGTGTCGGTGTCGGCCCGGTAGGTCCGCCCGCCCTCCGCCTTCATGCGCATCGGGTCGGACGGGCGCACCACGCCGACCTTGCCGATGCGCCCGTTCTCGCTGCTGACCGTGCCGTCCGCCGTGATGGTGACGCGCCCGTCCGCCGCGCCGATCCGGATCGGCTGCCCGGCGGTGTCCAAGAGCGCGTTGCCCTCCGCGTCGCCCAGCCGCCCGTCCGCCATGGGGGCGAACCGCCCGGCCCGCGTGAGCCGGGGGCCGCGCTCCGTGTCCACGCTGAAGTACCCGTCGCCGCCGAGCGCCAGGTCGAACGGGTTGCCGGTGTGCTGCACCGACCCGGCGCCCTGATCCCGATAGGTCGCGCGGTCCTGCACATAGGACACGACCCGCCCGCCGCGCGGCGCGTCGGCGCCGTCCTGCTTGCTCAGCCAATCGCTGAACAGCACCCGCTCCGCCTTGAAGCCCGGCGTGTTGGCGTTGGCCATGTTGGTGGCCGTCACCTCCAGCGCCCGGCTTTGCGCCACCAGCCGCGACAAGGCGATGTAGCTCGGCACTTCCATGACAATTCCTTCCAGGCGTCCTGCCCGCATCCAGCCGCCGGCATCCGGCTGGTGTGATATACGCTCGAAATCGAAACGAAACGTTAACCCGCGCGGCCTATGGTGGGGGCCAAGGAGCACGGTTCATGACAGCAGCGGCAGCGACCACCGACACGACGGGAAAGCCCGGTGGCAAGCGCAAGCTGATGCTGATCGGCGCGGGCGTCCTGCTGCTGGCCGGCGGCGGGGGCGGCGCCTGGTTCGCCGGCTTGCTGCCGTTTGGCGGGCACCCTAAGGAGGAGCGCAAGGAAGAAGCGCACGCCGCGGCCAAGCCCCCGGCCGCGCCGGTGTTCCTGGACCTGCCGGACATCGTGGCCAACCTGAACGCCGGGCCGAAGCGCACCTCTTACATCAAGCTGAAGGCGAAGCTTGAGTTGGCCCGGCCCGAGGACCAGGCGATTGTGCAGGCCGCGATGCCCCGCGTGCTGGACCTGTTCCAAACCTACCTGCGCGAGATGCGCCCGGACGAGCTGCGCGGCACCGCCGGCACCTACCGGCTGCGGGAAGAGCTGGTCGCCCGGTCCAGCATCGCCGCCCAGCCCGCCCAAGTGCTGAACGTCCTGTTCACGGAGCTCCTGGTGCAATGAGTGGGGCCGAGCTGGGGGATACTCCCGACCGCATCCTGGACCAGGCCGAGATCGACAGCCTGCTCGGCCTTACCGACACTGCGGGCGGCGCGCCCGAGCAGTCGGGGATGCAGCGCATCATCAACTCAGGCCTCGTGTCCTACGAGCGCCTGCCGATGCTGGAGGTGGTGTTCGACCGGCTGGTGCGGATCATGAGCACGAGCTTGCGCAACTTCACCAGCGACAACGTCGAGGTCGGCATCGACAGCATCGCCTCGCTCCGTTTCGGCGACTACCTGAACAGCATCCCGCTGCCGGCCATGCTGGCGGTGTTCAAGGCGGAGCAGTGGGACAACTACGGCCTGATGGTGGTGGACAGCGCGCTGATCTATTCCATCGTCGATGTGCTGCTGGGCGGGCGGCGCGGCACTGCCGCCATGCGGATCGAGGGCCGGCCCTACACCACCATCGAGCGCAACCTGGTGGAGCGCCTGGTCCGGCTCGTGCTGCAAGACCTGTCCGCCAGCTTCGAGCCGCTCAGCCCCGCCACGTTCCGGTTCGAGCGGCTGGAAGTGAACCCGCGCTTCGCCACCATCTCGCGCTTGTCCAACGCCGCGGTGCTGGTGCGGCTGCGCGTCGATATGGAGGACCGCGGCGGGCGCATGGACCTTCTGCTGCCTTACGCCACGCTGGAGCCGGTGCGCGAGCTGCTGTTGCAGCAGTTCATGGGCGAGCGGTTCGGCCGCGACAGCATCTGGGAAACCCATTTGGCGGAGGAGCTGATGAGCACGGATGTGGAGCTGGACATCGTGCTCGATGAACAGGTGATGCCGCTTTCGGAGGTGATGAGGCTGGAGGTCGGCAGCCGCATCATGCTCACCGCCGTGCCGGGCGCCGCGGTGCAGGTGCGCTGCGGCAACGTGCCGCTGTTCGAGGGCCGGGTCGGCCACCGCAAGAACCGCGTCGCCGTGCGCTTGGAAACCTCCCTGGGGCCGCCCGCCGCCGCCACCGCCGCGGCAGCGGCGCAGCCCGCCGCCCTGACCTTCGACCCTCAACCCTGACCGCACATTTTAAGGAAGCCCAAAATGGGTGGCATGGACTGGTTCTTGGAGATCGCGCTGATCGCGCTTTTGGCGCTGACCTTGGTGCACGCGGTCCGGTTGGAGCGCGCCCTGGGCTTGCTGCGCCGGGACCGCGCGGCGCTGGGAGAGGCCGTGGCCGGCTTTGACAGCAGCACGCGCCAAGCGGAAAGCGGCCTCGGCCGGCTGCACATCATGACCCAGGAAGCGACGCAGCAGGCGACCCGCAGCATCGAGGGCGCCGCCGCGTTGAAGGAGGACCTGGCGTTCCTGGCCAAGCGCGGGGAGGAGCTGGCGGACCGGCTGGAGCAGCTTATCCGCGCCGGGCGTGCGCTCGACACACGGCCGCGGGAGCAGCCCGCCGCCGCGCCCGTCCGCGCCGAGCCGGTGGCCCGCGCCGAGCCGGCGGCGCGAAGCGATGGGCGCGAGGCCGCGCCGCGCCCACGCTCCAAGGCCGAGCGCGATTTGCAGCAAGCCTTGATGGGGGTGCGGTGATGCGCTTCTTGCCCCGGCTCCCCCGCCCGCGCGTGCTGCCCTTGGCGATCCTTGTCATGGGCGGCCTGCTCGCTTCCAAAAGCGTACACCTCCTCCAAGCCGCCGGCGGCGCCCCGGCGGCGCTCGCCAGCGCCGGGCAGGCGGTGGTGTCCAGCGCCCAGGCCGCGAACCCGGCCCCCAAGGACGCGCCGGCCAAGGAGACCGCGCGCAAGGACGCGCCGCCTTCCCAGCCCGTTGCCGCGCCCCCGGCACCCCCGGCGGAGCCGCCCGTGAACGAGGCGGAGCGCGCCCTGCTGCTCGACCTCCGCGCCCGCCGCACGGCATTGGACGCCCGCGAGCAGGCGCTGGCGACCCGCGAAGCCACCCAGGCCGCCGCCGAGCAGCAACTGAACGAGCGCGTCGCCCAACTGACCGCCTTGCAGGCCCGCCTTGAGCAGCTCGACCAAACCCGGCGGGAGCGGGACGACGCCAACTGGCGCGGCCTGGTCAAGACCTACGAGGCCATGCGCCCGCGCGACGCGGCGGCGATCCTGAACGACATGGACCCGCCGGTGCTGCTGCAGGTGCTGGACCGCATGAAGGAGGCCAAGGCCGCGCTCGTGCTGGCCGCCATGCAGCCGGACCGCGCCCGCTCCGCCACCGCCGCCTTGGCGCAGTCCCGCAGCCGCTCCGTCGCCGCCCCGGCGCTGGGGCCGCAAGGGTGATCGCACGGTGACTGCGCTGCGCTGGCTGCTGCTCGGCCTGCTGCTGCTCCTGCCGGGCATGGCCCGGGCGCAGGTGCCGGTCAAGGTCGGCAGCTTTCCGGGCTACGGCCGCATCGTGTTCGAGTTCGCCCGGCCCACCAACTTCAAGGTGACGGAGGCGGAGGACCGGGCGCAGGTCGTGTTCGCCGGCACGCCGGCGTTGGGAGCGGCGAAGGGCGCGCCGCGCAACGTCCGGGCCATCGAGCGCGCCGCCGGGTCGGTGACGCTGGTGCTGGCTCCGGGCGCCCGCATCCGGTCTGCCCGGCAGGGCAACCTCGTGGTGATCGACGTGCTGGACCCCGTGCCGGGCCGCCCGGCGCGCGAAGCTGCGCAGGCGGCCCAAGCTCCCGAGCCAGCGAAACCAGCCGCAAACGCCGGAGGCTCTGCGCAAACCGGAGGTTTCGCAGGTTCGGCGACTTCGGGTTCCGGCAAGCAAAGCGGTTTGCGCGAGGCCGCGACGCCGCCCGCCGCGCCGGCCAAGGCGGAACCGCCGCCCGCGCCCGCGGCCCCCGCCACGTCCCCGGAGCCGCCGCGCCCCGTGCCGCCGCCCGCCCCAGCCCGGCCCGTCTCGGTCCTGGTGCCTTTGGAGGCCGGCGTCGGCGCCGCCGCGTTTCGCCGGGCGGATGTCGGCACCGTGGTGTTCGACGGGCGTGTTCCGCTCGACCTTTCGGCGCTTGGCGGCGGCGCAGCGTTTGCCGGGGCGTCTGTCCGGCTCGGCCAGGTCAGCACCGTGCTGTCCGTGCCGCTTTCGCCGTCGCAGGGCTTGGCGCTGTCCCGCGAGCCGAAGGGCTGGCGCGTCACCGTGGCCGACGACGCCGCGCCGCCCGTGCTGATCGGGGCCGAACCCGGTCCGGCCGGCCTGTTGCTGGTGCTCGACAACCCCGGCCAGGTGGTGACGGTGGCGGACCCCGCGACCGGCCTCGCGCTGCTGGTCGGCACGGTCAGCCCCGCCGCGGGCGCCGGCCCGGCCCTGGCGCCCGCCCGCCGTACGCCGGGCTACGTTTTGGCCCCCACCTGGCTCGGCGTCGTGGTGGAGCCGTTGTCCGACTTGATCGAGCTGCGCCCGGCCGCCCGCGGCTTCGCCCTCCTTTCGCCCGGCCTGCCCGGCACCGCCACCCCGGCCCGGCTGCCCGAGGCGTTCACCCGCCGCTTCGACCTGCCGGACCTGCCGGTGGCCGCGCTGACGCAGCGGCTGGCGGCGCAGCAGGCCGCCGCCGCGGCCGCCCCGCCCCGCGCCCGCACCGGGAGCCGCATGGCCGTGGCGCAAAGCCTGCTGTGCCTCGGCTTGGCGACGGAAGCGCAGGCCGTGCTCGCGCTGGTCGCGACGGAGGACCCGATCGCCGCCGCCGATCCCAAGCTCACGGGGCTGATGGCGGTCGCCGCCCTGCTGGCCGGGCGCAGCCCGGAAGCGACGGGCCTCGACGACCCAAGGCTCGACGGCGCGGACGACGTGGCGCTGTGGCGCGGCGTGCGGGACGCGATGCGGGAAGCCGACGCGGAGGCCGGGCGCGGCCTGGCCCGGCTCTTGCCGCTGGCGGACGGCTACCCGGCGGCGCTGCGCGACCGCATCCGCCCCTTGATGGTGGAGGCCGCAGTGTCCACGGGGCAGGGGGCCGCGGTTTCCGGCGCGCTGGCAAAGGCCGAGGACCGCACCCTCGACTTCGCCCGCGCCTTGCAAAAGGAGCGCGACGGCGACGTGGCGGGAGCGTTGAAGGCGTATGACGCGCTGGCTGCCGGGCGCGACCAGTTGGTGCAGGTGCGCGCCGGCGTCCGCGCGGCGGAGCTTCGGCTGAAGGGAGGCGCGCTGACCCCGGCGCAGGCCGCGGACGTGATGGAACGCCAAGCGGCGATCTGGCGCGGCGACGCCCGGGAAAGCCGGATGCGCCTGCGCGCGGCCGAGCTGCGCGCCGCCGCCGGGGCGTTCCGCCCGGCGCTGGAACTGCTGCGTGACACCGAGCAACTGTTCCCGGCGCAGCAGCCCGCGGTGCGCGCCGCCATGGCCGGCGTGGTGCGGGCCATGCTGGCGCAGCCGCAGGCGGTGGAGCCGTTGGAACTCGTCACGCTGGTCAGCGACTATGCGGGGATGCTGCCGGCGGGGGCGGGCGAGGGCCTGTCGGCTCTGCTCGCGGACAAGCTGGTGGCGCTCGACTTGCCGGGGCGGGCGGCGCCGGTGCTGGCGTCGCTGATGGCGGCGGCGCCTGCCGGGCCGGCGCGGGCCGGCATCGGGGCGCGGCTCGCGCAGGTGCAGCTTGAGAACGGCGCAGCGTCCGCGGCGGAGGCGGCGCTTCGGGCGTCGGACGCGCCGGATCTGCCGGCCCCCTTGGCGGAGCAGCGCACGCTGGCATTGGCCCGCGCCCGCGCCGCGCAGGGCGACCTGGGCGGGTCCACCGCCGCTTTGCAGGCGCTCGGCACCCCGGCGGCGGATGACCTGCGCGCCACGCTGCTGAGCCAGGCGTCCGATTGGCCTGGCAGCCTTGCCGCCTTGTCCGACCTTGCGGCCAAGACCGTGGCGGCGGACGGGGTGCTCACGGACGGGATGCAGGACACGGTGCTGCGTCAGGCGACGGCGGCGGCGCGGGCGCGTGACGCGGCGGCGCTGGCGGAGCTGTCCCGCCGCTACGGGTCGCGGCTGGCCGGGCCGCGTGCCGACCTGTTCCGCGTGCTGACGGCGGCGCCGCTGCAGTCGCCTTCCGACCTGCCGCGCGCCGCGGCGGAGCTGGCCTTGGCCCGAACGCTGCCGGACCGCTTGCGCGGCCTTTCCGCTCAAAACGCGAAATGATGTCAGAACGACGATCAGTCCTGCATTTATGGACGGGCTGAACAGCCGTTATTACCTTGCGGAAACGCCCCATAGGGCCTATCTCCCACCGCTCTTGGCCCAAGGGGACGATCCCGTCCAACAGGCCGTCTGCTGGTTTGGGGGTACGTGATGAACGCACTTGCTCAACTGGGGATGGTCTCGGAACTTCCGAGCGAAAACCAGACGACGATTGCAAGCTTTCCGTCCTATCAGGGCGAGGACGTAAAGGATTACTTCGTTGAGAGGGACGGCATGAAGTATGCCGGGACGCACCTTCTCGTGGATCTCTGGGGAGCCACCAACTTGGCGGACCCCGCATTGATCGACATCGCGCTGCGCGATGCCGCAGTCAAAGCGGGGGCGACGATCCTCCATAGCCACTTCCACCACTTCACCCCGAATGGCGGGGTGTCCGGCGTGGTGGTGCTGGCCGAAAGCCATATTTCCATCCACACCTGGCCCGAACGCGGGTTCGCCGCGGTCGATATCTTCATGTGCGGGGCCTGCGACCCGCATGATGCGGTGCCCGTGCTGCGCGCAGCGTTCCACCCGGACCGGGTGGACCTCGGCGAGCAGCGTCGCGGCCGCGTCGCTTAAGCCTCGGCACAACCCGGCGTGGTTTCGGCCTGGAGGGAACTCCGGGCCGAGCCGCGTCGCTTGCAGGCAGGAGGGCGGACGCGCCATGGCCGACGCTTGGTATGACGAGACGCTGCATCCCGGTTGGGGCCAGCGGTTCCAGGTCATCTGCACCCTGGCACGGGTTGTCAGCCCTTTTCAAACGGTCGAGGTGTTCGAGAGCGCGCGGCACGGCCGGGTGTTGGCGCTGGACGGCGCGATCCAGATCACCGAAGCCGACGAGTTCGTGTATCAGGAAATGCTGGCGCACGTGCCCCTGTTGGCGCACGGCGCGGCGCGGCGCGTGCTGATCATCGGCGCGGGCGACGGCGGCGTGCTGCGCCGGGTGTTGCAGCACCGCACGGTGGAGCGGGCGGTCATGGTGGAGATCGACGGGGAGGTGATCCGCCTGTCCCGCGAGTTCCTGCCCGGCATCGGCGGCGACGCCTGGACCGATCCGCGCGCCGAGGTCATCGTGGGCGACGGCATCGCCTACGCCGCGGAGGCCCCGCCTGGGTCGTTCGACGCGGTGATCGTGGATAGCACCGACCCGGCCGGGCCGGGGGAAGTGCTGTTCACCGAGGCGTTCTACGCGGACTGTGCCCGCTTGCTGACGCCGGAGGGTCTGGTGGTGAACCAGTGCGGGGTGCCGTTCATGCAGCCGGAGGAGCTGCGGGACACCAGCCGGCTGCGCGCCCGGGCGTTTCCGCATGTGTCGGCCTACGTCGCCGCGGTGCCCACCTACGTCGGCGGTTTCATGACGCTGGGGATCGCGGCCAAGACGGCCGGGCTGGAGCAGGTGCCGGTCGAGTTGATCCGTGCCCGCGCCGCGGCAGCGGGCATGCTGGGCCAGACGCGATATTGGTCGCCGGAGGTCCACGCCGCGGCGTTCCAGTTGCCGCCCTACATCGCCGCGCTTCTCGATCCGGGCTGAGGGGTGCTAGGGTCGCGCCCACGAACGTCGCGCTCCGCCAGCCGCTGATGACCCGAGATCGGTTCTTTGATTGGGCGCAGGCCCAAGAGGAACGTTACGAGTTCGACGGTTTCCAGCCAGTCGCCATGACGGGCGGCACAGCCAACCACAACAGAATTTGCCAGAATGTCTGGTTCGCCCTGCGCACCCGTCTTGGCGGCACCGGATGCGAGGCGTTCGGCCCGGATGCTGGTGTCGCCACGGTGGGCGACGCGGTGCGCTACCCCGATGCCCTGGTGACGTGTACCACGTTTGCTGGTTCGTCGCGGCTCATTCCCGGCGCCGTTGTCGTATTCGAGGTTATCAGCCCCACCTCCGGCCGTGCTGACCGGATCGACAAGGTGCTTGAGTATCGTGCCGTTCCGTCGATCCGGCGCTATGTGATCCTCGAACACCTTGATATTGGACTCACGGTCTTTTCGCGGGCTGACGGCGCCGCCGACTGGACCGCCACCACGCTGACCGCCGATAAAACCCTGGACATGCCGGAACTCGGCATCGCTGTGCCGGTGCAGGAGTTCTACAAGGGCGTGGACCTGCCCGGCACGCCGCCCGTGGCTGGACTTAGCTTGGGCCTCATTTTCCAGCGCCTGCCGCTACGTTCAGGTGCTGTCCTGCACGGCCAAGCTTCTCGATCCCGGCTGAAGCCTGCTACGGTTGCGTCCATGAACGTCGCGCTCCGCCAGCCGTCCATGACCCGGGACCAGTTCTTCGATTGGGCGCAGGCCCAAGAAGGGCGCTATGAGTTCGACGGCTTCCAGCCGGTCGCCATGACGGGCGGCTCAAACAACCATAGTATAATTTGCCAAAATATCTGGTCCGCCCTGCGTACCCGCCTTCGCGGCAGCGGCTGCAACGTGCTCGGCCCGGACGCTGGCCTCGCCACGGTGGGTGATGCCGTGCGCTATCCCGATGCTTTGGTGACTTGCGCCAAGATTCCCGGCGCGGCACGGCTTGTCCCCGATGTCGTCGTCGTGTTCGAGGTGCTCAGTCCCAGTTCCGGCCGCTTGGATCGGATCAACAAACTCATCGAGTATCGTGCCGTCCCGTCGATCCGGCGCTACGTGATCCTTGAGTACCGCAGCGCCGACCTCACCGTGCTCTCGCGGGCCAACGGCGCCGCCGATTGGACCGCCACCGCGCTGACCTCGAACGACACCCTGGACATCTCCGAACTCGGCATCAGCGTGCCCGTCCACGAGTTCTACGAGGATGTGGACCTGTCCGGCACGCCGTCCGCGGCGGAGGCTTAGCGCCTCACCCTGCCGGCTCGCCGTGGAAGCGGCGGCCCAGCGCGGAGGACACGCCGAAGCCGACTTCCAGCATCAGCCGGGGCGCGGTCCGGACCACGGTTCCCATGTGGAAGCCAAACGGGTCCACCGCGAAGCCGTGCCCGGCCCCGCCCAGCACCGTGGTCTCGTTCTCAGGGCCGTAAGCGTCCAGCACGTCCTCGTTCGGATGGCCGACCACCAGGGTCCATTGGTGCCGCGCCACCCGACGGTTGTGCGTCCGCCGGACGTAAACATGCGGCCCCCCGCCGCGGCCCACCGGGGTCAGGTAAAAGAAGAACTTGAGCGCGCGCCAGTCATCCAGGTCGAAGTGCAGCTTCTCCTGCGACGCGAGGTTCAGGTCCGCGTCGCTCGCGCTGGGGGCCGGGAAGCTCCACCACAAGCGCGTGCTGATCACGCGGGCCGCGCGGCCCAGGTAGCCCGCCGCCACCGCCTGGAGGAACGGGTCGCCGCGGACCGACGCCACGGCCGGGCACGCCTCGACACGGTTGAAGTAGTGGCCCGTGAGGACCGGGCGGCCCAGGCGCCTCACGGCGTCCCCGTGCGCCGCCGGCAGGAACTCGACCCGGCGGCTCAGGTTGGCGAAGCACGGGGTGGTCTGCGCGAAGCGCAGGATGGCTTCGCAGACCGGCTCCGGCAGTTGCAGGCCCGTGAACAGACCTTCCGTCCGCAGCGTGTCCACCGCGGCCGGCGCCGTGCCGCAGCCGAACATGGAGCCGCTGAGGTCAGGCGCCGCGCCCTCACGCGCCAAGCGCCACAACGCCCGCCGCACCGGGAGGAAACGCCCAAGGGCGAACATCGCCAGCCATTGGGGACGGTCGCGCATGTTGGCCATGTAGATGGGCAGGCGCGCGGCCATACGGCGGAAGCGCCGGGAGCGCGGCCGGGTGTCCGCGGGGGCAACGATGTCATTCTTCGCAAACGCCAACTGGTGTCTCCTGGTGCGAGTTGCAGGCCGTCGCGCGAGCGCAGCCCTCCCTACAGGACGATCCCTTGTTGGTTCTTTATCTGATGCGTGGTCCCCGGGGGGCGGAGTACCTGTCCCGCAGCGTACCCTATGCGACGCCCGCCCGCCAGAAAAAGCGACCCGGACCGGTTTTCGGCTTGCGGACCGGAAATGATACGGACGGCTTGGTTGAATGGCCGTCAATTGCTGATGGGTTTCACCCATCCTACGTAATTCATGCCGTAGGATGGGTGAAACCCATCAGCCGCACACGGTCGATCAACAGTGCCGCCCGGATGAAACGAACAAGCTCCAGCGGATCGGCACTTCCCTCGCCGCCGCGGCCCTTGGCGTCAGGTGTCGTCGCCCAGCGCCCGGCGCTTCAGGTCGCGCAGTCGGGCCTGGCCGCCGGGGCTGTGCGGGTCGATGTCCAGCAGCTTCTGATGCGCCGCCAACGCGCCGCGCCAATCGCCTCGCGCTTCCGCCATGCGGGACAGGTCCTGGAACGCCGCGAAGCTGCGAGGTTCGCGGCGCAGCACCTCCTGGATGTCCCGCACCGCCCCCGCCATGTCGCCCAGCCGCGCCCGCGCCTGCGCCCGGCCGCGCCAGGCTTCGATCAGGTCGGGATCCAGGTCGAGCGCCGCGTCGAAGCTGTCCACCGCGTCGTTCGGTTGCCCGTCCCCGATTTCCCGCAAGCCCCGCGCCAGCAGCAGGCGGAGCGCAGGGCTGGCGGCCTCGACCCATTGCGCGCGGATTTGCGCTTCCAGGGCGGCGGCGGCGTCCTCGTTCGGCGCGTTGCGCAGCGCGGTGAGCAGGTTGTCGAGCGTGGGGTTGGGCCGCTGCCCGAACGCGGTCCTGCCGGGTACCACGGCCAGGCCGGCCAGCAGGACCAGCAGCGCCGCCCCATGCAGTGCCAGGCGGCGCCGCATCAGGCGGGGACGGCCACTGCCGCTTGCGGCAGGCCCGCCGGCGCCGGGCCGCCCGCCATCCAGTCCAGCAGCTCCACCGTGTGGATCACCGGCGTTTCCCCCCCAAGCTGGGTGATGCAGCCGATGTTGCCGGCGGCGATCAGGTCCGGCTTGGTCTTGGCGATGTTGGCGAGCTTGCGCTCCCGCAGTTGCCCGGCGATGGCCGGCTGCACCAGGTTGTAGGTGCCGGCGGAGCCGCAGCACAGATGGCCCTCCGCCGGCTCCAGCACCGTGAAGCCCGCTTTCCGCAGCAGCGCCTTCGGCTCGTTGAGCACGCGCTGCCCGTGCTGCAGGCTGCACGCGGCGTGGTAGGCGACGCGCAGGCCCGGCGCGGGCCGGGTGGGGGCGTAGTCCAGGGTCGCCAGGTATTCCGAGATGTCCATGGCGAGCTTCGACACCCGCTCCGCCTTGGTGGCCCACTCCGCCGGCTCCGCCCGGAACATGAAGCCGTAGTCCTTGACCGTGGTGCCGCAGCCGCTGGTGTTGATCAGGATGGCATCGAGGCCGTCCCCCTCGACCTCCCGCGTCCAGCCGGCGATGTTGGCCCGCGCGCTCCTCATGGCCGGGTCGTGCCGGCCCATGTGGTGGGTCAGCGCGCCGCAGCAGCCGACGCCGCGGGCGATCACCACCTCGATGCCGAGCCGGGTCAGCAGGCGGATCGTCGCCTCGTTGATGGACGGCGCCAGCACGGTCTGCGCACAACCGGCCAAGAGCGCCACCCGGCCGCGCCGCGTGCCCTCCGCCTTGTGGACTTGCGGCGACTGCATGGCGCTGGGCGGCGGCAGCTTGGCGGGCGCCAGGTCCAGCATGGCGTGCATCCGGTCGCCGAGCGTGCTGCCCCGCGGGATCAGCCGGCGCACGGGCCGGGCCGCTTTCGCCCCCAGCACCGCCGCGCGGAACAGCGCCGGGCGCGGCAGCACGGCTTGCAGGACGTTGCGCAGCATCCGCTCGTGCCAGGGCCGGGTGTAGGTTTCCTCGATGTACTGCCGCGCGTGATCGACCAGGTGCATGTAGTGCACGCCGGACGGGCACGTCGTCATGCAGGCGAGGCAGGACAGGCAGCGGTCCACGTGGCGCACGACCTCCTCGGTCGCCGGGCGCCCGGATTCCAGCATGTCCTTGATGAGGTAGATGCGCCCGCGCGGGCTGTCCAGCTCGTCGCCCAGCAGCACGAAGGTGGGGCAGGTGGCGGTGCAGAAGCCGCAATGCACGCAGGTGCGCAGGACCTGGTTGCTGGACGCGGTGTTGGGATCAGCGAGCTGCTCGGCGTTGAAGTTGGTTTGCATCGGTTGTCCTTTACGCCTGCGACGCCGGGCTGTCCTTTACGCCGGCAACGCCGGGCTGTCCTTTACGCCGGCAACGCCGGCGGGCCTACACGCCGGCGTAAAGCCGGCCGGGATTGAGGATGCCGGCGGGGTCCATGGCGGTCTTGACCCGGCGGGTGATGCGGGCAAGCGCCGGCGCTTCCGGCGGCACTACGTCCACGGCGGCGCGCATCGGCTCGGGCGCGCGCAGCAGGGTCCAGGTGCCGCGCCCGGCCAGCGCCGCCGCGGTGACGCGCTCGTGCAGGGCAGGGGGGCCGGCGGCCCAGACCAGGCCGCCGCCCCAATCCAGGAAGCCGCGGGCACCGGCGGACTCCAGGGCCGCAAGCGCCGCCGGGCCGCTTGATGGGCGGACAGAGATGCGCCACACGGCGTCGCCGGGTTCGGCCCGCAGCGGCACGGCGTCGCGGACCGCGCGCCAGGCGGCGCGGCTCGCCGCGTCGTCCAAGGTCGCCGCCGTGCCGAAGGGCGCGAGGTCCTCGGCCAGCCGGCGGAGGCGGTATTCGACGCTCTTGGCAAAATCCTCGATCCGCACCAGCGCCACGGCGCCGCGCCCGGCGAGCGCCGGCACCCGCTCCGCCGCGTCCGCGGGCAGCCAGGCCGCGCCCGACACGCCGAAGGGCGACCCCAGCGCCGCCGACAGCGCCGCCACGCCCCGTGCCGCGTCCAGGCCCGGCAGCAGCAGCGATCCCGTCAGCTCCGCCCGCGGCAGCACCTTGAGCGTCACCTGCGTGATGACGGCGAGCGTGCCGTAGCTGCCGGTCAGCAGCTTGCACAGGTCCAGCCCGGTGACGTTCTTCAACACGCGCCCGCCCGAGCGGATCACCTCGCCCGCGCCGTTCACCGCGCGCACGCCCATTACGTGGTCGCGCATCGCCCCCCAGGCGACCCGGCGCGGCCCCGACAGGTTGGTGGCGACCACGCCGCCCAGGGTCTGCACCCCTGCCTCCGTGCCCAGCAGGGCCGACAGGTCCGGCGGCTCGGCGATCAAGCCCTGGCCGCCCTCCGCGAGCTTGGCTTCCAGGTCCGGGATGGTGACGCCGGCGCCGGCGGAGATGATCAGCTCCTGCGGCGCATACAGGGGAATCTCGGTCAGGTTGCGCGTGGACAGGCCGCGCGCCGCCTGCACGGGGCGCAGCATCCCCGCCTTGGTGCCGCGGCCCTGGACCAGCAACGGCTCGTTCGCGGCGCGGGCGGCGAGAATTGCCTCGACCACACCCCCCTCATGCGCCGGCGCCAAAGCGACGCTCATGCCCCGATGCCCATGCCCCGGCGCTCAGGCGGCTGCGGGCAGGCCGGGGGCCGCCTGCGGCGGATCGACCAGGGGGAACACCTTGCTCGGGTTCAGCAGCCAGTCCGGGTCGAAGGCCGTCTTGATGCGCCGCTGCTGGTTCAGCTCGGTTTCGGTGAACTGCACGGGCATCAGGTCGCGCTTCTCGACCCCCACCCCGTGCTCGCCGGTGAGGCAGCCGCCGACCTCCACGCAGAGCTTCAGGATGTCCGCGCCGAACTTCTCCGCCTCCTCGAAGCTGCCGGGCTGGTTGGCGTCGAACATGATGAGCGGATGCAGGTTGCCGTCGCCCGCGTGGAAGATGTTGGCGACCTTGAGGCCGTAGGCGTCGCTCATCTCGCCGATGCGGCGCAGCACGAAGGGAAGCTGCCCCGTGGGGATGGTGCCGTCCATGCACAGGTAGTCCGGGCTGATCCGCCCCACCGCGCCGAACGCCCCCTTGCGGCCCTTCCAGATGGCGACGCTTTCCTCCACGGACTGGCTGACCCGCAGGCTGATGGGCTTGAACGGCTCGCACAAGGCGGAGATACGGCCCAACAGGTCGTCCTGCTCCGCGGTGCTGCCTTCCACCTCGATGATCAGCATGGCCTCCGCATCCAGCGGGTAGCCGGCGTGGGCGAAGGCTTCGCAGGCGTGGATGGCCGGGCGGTCCATGAACTCCAGCGCCACGGGGATGATGCCGGAGCCGATGATCGCGTCCACCGCGCGCCCGGCGGTCTCGTTCGCGTCGAACGCCACCAGCATGGCGCGCTGGCCTTCCGGAGCGCGGAGGATGCGGACGGTCACTTCCGTGACCATTGCGAGCATCCCCTCGCTGCCGGTCAGGAGGCCCAGCCAGTCATAGCCGGCGGCGTCCAGGTGCCGCCCGCCGATGTCGAGGACTTCCCCCTCCATCGTCACGATCCTGAGGCCCAGCAGGTTGTTGGCCGTCACCCCGTATTTCAGGCAATGCGCGCCGCCGGAGTTCATGCCGACGTTGCCGCCGATCATGCAGGCGAGCTGGCTGCTGGGGTCGGGGGCGTAGAAAAAGCCCTCCGCCGCCACCGCGTTGGTGATGCCGATGTTGGTCACGCCCGCCTGCACCGTGGCGCAGCGGTCGGCGTAGTCGATGTCGAGGATGCGGTTCATCCGCATCAGGCCGACCACCACGCTGTCCGACATCGGCAACGCCCCGCCCGCCAAGCCGGTGCCGGCGCCGCGCGGCACCACGCGCACGCCGTTCTTGTGGCAGAAAGCGAGCACGGCCGCGACCTGCTCCGTGGTTTCCGGCAGCGCCACGGCCATCGGAACCTGGCGGTAGGCCGGCAGTCCGTCGGTTTCGTAGGGCTTGAGGCGCAGCGCCTCGCTGATCACGCCCGACGCGGGCAGCAGCGCCTGCAGCCCGGCCACGATCTCGGCGCGGCGGGCGATGACGTCGGCCTTGGGCGGCGGTTGCGCGATCATGGTGTTTCCCCGGCTTGCTTCCCCTGAACATGGAACCGGGCGACGGCATCGGCAAGACGCAAAAAACCCCGGAGCAAGGCCCCGGGGCGCGCTCAGCGCAACGAGAAGACGCGCGTCAGCCTTGGCGGGCCTTCATGCGGGGGTTCTTCTTGTTGATGACGTAAACGCGGCCGTGGCGGCGCACCACGCGGCAGTTCTTGTCGCGGAGCTTGGCCGATTTCAGGCTGTTGCGGATCTTCATGATGCGACTTTCGGGGCACGACTTTCGGGGCGCGGCGGCCCAGGGTGAGGATCGGATCAGACGGGTCGCGCTGGTTACTGGCCGGGGCGGGCGGTGTCAAGGCGGGGCGTTGAACCTCGAAGTTCACCAGTCCTCGCACCGCAACCCATCCACGCGGGTGAACTCCCGCAGGTTGCCGGTCACCACCTGGCGTCGAGCATGTAGGTCAGCACCTAAGCAGTCTTTTGCAGCTTGGGCCACGGATGGCGGCGCCAAGGGCAGGCGGCGGATGGCGCTGCGCTTATCCGCCCTACGATCTTGAGCATGCGTGTCCCGACTTGCAGGAGGCTGCTTAGAACGCCTCGCGTTCCTGCATCCGCACGGCCTGCGACTTGTTGGCAAGGAAAAGCACTGTCCGGAACATGGCGAGGCGCCTTCCTTGGATACGCAACACGTATGTCCGAAAGCGGCGCCGCCGTCCAACCCGGCAGGCCATGCCGAACCTTCACGGATTCTTGTGGGGGCGGAACGAAAACCGTCCTGGCTCCTTTTTAAGAATTCGTTTACGAAATGAGAAGGAAAGCCGTTCACAGGGGAGCTGAGGAGAATGTTGCGCATCCAAGCCGTGCTGACGCAGTTCAAACGCGATGAGGAGGGCACCTCCGCGCTCGGATACGCCCTGATCGCCGCGTTGCTGACCTTCATCCTGATCGGAACCGTCGAGACGTTTGGCGCCAATCTCGGCACGACGTTTGCCGGCGTCGCGCATTCCTTCAACGCCGCCGCCGCCCAGCAAGCGGCGACGGCTCCGTCCGGCTTGGCGTGCCGGCCCCTGACAGCCGGACAGCCGACGATTGAGCAATGCCAGCAGAACCTCAGCCACCCCGGCATCGCGGGGTAAGCGGGGCCGGCGGACGCTGCAACGGCGTTCGCGGGCGGCCCGCTCCACGCGGCGGCGGATACGCGCGCTTCCGCCCCCTGCGCCCGGGCGGCGCCGGCCCATATGCCGGGCAGCTTCCACGTAGGACCCTGCCATGAACGACCGCGCCACTTGGACCGCGTTCCTGCTGATGTGCTTCGCGCTGGTCGGCCTCGCCGGGCTGTTCGCGACCTACGCCACCACCGTCCCGTTGGAGCGCGCGCTGATCCGCACCGGCGTGCTCGACCAGGTGCTCGCCGCCGCCCGCGGGCCGGACGCGGAAGCGCAACTGGCGGCGCTGCGCCCCGCACTCGGCCCGGCCGCGGACGCCGTGCTGTCCGGACCCGGCGACCTGTGGGACCGCGTGGCCGCCGAGCGCCGTGTCGTCCTGGACGAGCAAGGGCGGGAAGCGCGCAGCGTCGCCCACCGGGTCCGCATCATGGTCGGCACCGTGACGCTGATGGCAGCGCTGGTGGGGGCGGGGATCATGGCGCTGGCGTCGCGCCGGGGTGCCGATGCCAGCGCATCGCACCGGGACGCCGATGCAACCTCCGCCGCGGGGCGCGTTTCAACCTCCGGAACCCCCGAACGGAGCAGCGCCATGAAGCAGCCGCACACCGAAGAATCCATCGACCACACGGACGGCGAGCAGGACACCGGCAACCACAAGAAGCCCGGCAAGCCAGACACCGGCGGCGCGGACAAGTTCGGCGGCACCCGCGCGGGCGCCGAGAACCTGGAGCACCCGACCACCGAGAAGCCGTCCGGCACGCCGGCCTGAAACCCACCGCCTGGCCTTGGCCGGGACTGCCGCCCGCTTGGCGGTCCCGCGCCGGCTCCAATTTGCGCGGCGCCCCCGCGCCCGAACACTTGAACCTGAATACCCCGGGGCCACGTCCTTCGCATGAACCGCATCCCGCCCGTCATCGACATGGCTCCCGACGGCACGTTCCGCACCAAGCCGCCCGGTATGCGCGCGCCGTTGTCGTTCAAGCTGCTGCTGGGGGCAACCATCGTGGCCGTGCTGGCCGGCGCCGCCGCGGTGGCGGCTTTGGCGCTGTGGATCGCGGCGCTGCTGCTGCCGGTGGTGGTGATCGCCGCCGTTGTCGCCTGGGGCACTTATAAGTATCGCGCTTGGCGCCGCCGGGACGCGGGCGGCGAGGCGCGCTCGGTTTACTACCGCTTCCGCTAACCGTTCGGCGCGCCGGCGGCCGCCGGCGCTCGGTTGATTTCGTTTGTGCTATGATCCATGTCTGCCGGCATGAACCCACAGTCGCAGCCTAAGCTGTCCATAGGAACTGCCGGTCTCGATGCCATTCTGGGCGGTGGCATCGAGCGTGGGCGCGTTTACCTGGTGGAGGGCGCGCCCGGCGCCGGCAAAACCACCTTGGCGCTCGGTTTCCTGCTCGAAGGCGTCCGCCAAGGCGACGCCACCCTTTACGTCACGCTGTCCGAATCCGAGAACGAGCTGCGTTCCGTCGCCGCCAGCCACGGCTGGAGCATGGACGGCGTTGACATCTTCGAGCTTACCGCCTCCACCAGCCTGGACGGGGAAGGCGAGCAGAGCGTGCTGCACCCGGCGGAACTCGAGCTGGGCGAAACCGCCCGCGCCGTGATGGACCGGGTGCGGGCGCGCAGCCCGGCCCGCGTCGCGTTCGACAGCCTGAGCGAAATTCGCCTGCTGGCGGAGAACCCGCAGCGTTACCGCCGCCAGGTCCTGGCGCTCAAGCGGTTCTTCACGCTGCAAGGCTGCACGGTGCTGCTGCTCGACGACCATTCGTCCAAGCCGTCGTTGTCCGGCGGAGACCTGCAACTGCACAGCGTCGTGCACGGCGTGGTGACGTTGGAGCAGGTCGAGCGCGACTATGGGGCGGAACGGCGGCGGCTGCGCGTCGTCAAGCTGCGGGGCAGCCCGTTCCGCGGCGGCTACCACGATTTCGCCATTCACCGGGGCGGCATCGCCGTGTATCCGCGCCTGGTCGCTCACCAGCGCCACGTTGCGTTCGACCCCGCCCCCGTCAGCACCGGCAGCGCCGAACTCGATCAGATGCTGGGCGGCGGCCTCAGCCCCGGCACCAACATGCTGCTGATCGGCCCGTCAGGCGCCGGCAAGACGACCACAGCCACCAGCGCGCTGGTGGCTGTGCTGCGCCGGGGCGGGCGCGCCGCGTATTTCCTGTTCGACGAGGGGCTGCCCACGCTGCTGGCCCGCTCCGCCGCGCTCGGCATGGACCTGCGCCCTTTCATCGAGACCGGGCAGCTCACCCTGCGCCAGATCGACCCGGCCGAGATGTCGCCAGGCGAGTTCGCCCACCATGTGTCCCAGGCGGTCGAGCGCGACGGGGCGCGCTTCGTCGCCATCGACAGCCTCAACGCCTACATGCAGAGTATGCCCGGCGAGCAATACCTGCTGCTGCAGATGCACGAGCTGCTGACCTACTTGAACCAGCAGGGGGTGATCACCTTTCTGGTGTTGGGCCAGAGCGGCATCATCGGCCAGGTCACGGCGGCGGTGGACCTCAGCTACCTCGCGGACGCCATCCTGCTGCTGCGCTTCTTCGAGGCGGACGGCGAGGTGCGCAAGGCGGTGTCCGTCATCAAGACCCGCACGGCGGGCCATGAGCGGACGGTGCGGGAAATCGCCATTGGCCCGCAGGGCCTGTTTGTGGGCGCCCCGTTCACGGGCGCGCAGGGCGTGCTCAGCGGTTGGCCGGTTTGGACCGGCACGCTGGCCCCGCCCAGCGCCGCCGGGCTGGGCTGAAGCGGCCGTGCCCGGGCGCCCGGTCTTGATCCTCGCCCCGCGCGGGCGCGACGCGGAGGTGGTCGGCCAGGTGCTGGCTCGCGCGGGCGTGTCCGCCCGGGCGGTTCCGGACCTCCTGGCGGTGATCGACAGCCTCGACGCCTGCGCCGCCGTGCTGGCGACGGAGGAAGCGCTGGCCGGCCCGGACCTCGGCCGCCTGCTCGCCCTCGCCGCGGCGCAGCCCGCCTGGTCCGACCTGCCGTTCCTGGTGCTGGCCACCAAGCAGCCGGGGCCGCGCTCCCCGCGCCACATCGCGGTGCTGGAGGGCCTGGGCAACGCCATCCTGTTGGAGCGCCCGCTCAACGCGGAAACCCTGGTCAGCGCCGCCCGGGCCGCGCTCCGCGCCCGCAGCCGGCAGCTCGCGGTGCGCGACCTCAACGCCACGCTGGAAACGCGGGTGGGGGAGCGCACGCAGGCCCTGGCCGCCAGCGAGGCGCAGGCCCGCGCGACGTTTGACAGCTTCCCCGAGTGCATGTTCACCCTGCATGTCGCCGACGCCGGGGCGTTCCCCTTCGAGGCCGCGAACCCCGCCGCCGAGCGGGCCACGGGCCTCCTCGCCGCCGCCATCAAGGGCCGCCCGGCCGGGGCGGTCCTGCCGCCGGAGGACGCGGCGGCCGTGGACGCGCAGTTCCGGCAGTGCGTGGCGGCGGGCGCCGGCGTGTCCTTCACCGCGGCGCTGCGCTTCCCGATGCTGTCCGGCACCTTTGAGGCGACGCTGACGCCCTTGCGCGACGCGGACGGGCGCATCGCCCGGCTGCTCGCGGTGTTCCGCGACGTGACCGCCCGCAACGCGCTGGAAGCCCGGCTGCGCCAAGCGCAGAAGCTGGAAGCGGTGGGCCAGCTCACCGGCGGCGTCGCCCACGACTTCAACAACCTGCTGCAGGTGGTGCTGAGCGGCCTCACCCTCATGGAACGCACGCAGGACCCGGAGCGCCGGGCGCACCTGCTGGACAGCGTGCGCCGGGCGGCGCTGCGCGGGGGCGAGTTGACCAAGCGGCTGCTGACCGTCGCCCGCCGCCAGTCGCTGCGCCCGGAGGCCATCGACCTCGGCGCCTGGCTCGGCGACGGCGCGGCGGCGCTGCTGACCCGGGCGCTGCGCGGCGACATCCAAACGGAGCTGCGCGTGCCGCCGGGCCTGCCGCCGGTGCAGGCCGACCCGAACGAGCTGGAGCTGGCGGTGCTGAACCTCGCGGTGAACGCGCGGGACGCCATGCCGGGCGGCGGCACGCTGACCATCGCCGCGGAGCCGGCCGTGCTGGACGGCTTGACCGACCCGGACGGGCTGCACGGCGCGTTTGTGCGCTTCACCGTCGCCGACACCGGCACCGGCATGTCGGAGGACACCCAGGCCCGGGTGTTCGAGCCGTTCTTCACCACCAAGGGCCTGGGGCAGGGCACCGGCCTCGGCCTCGCCCAGGTGTATGGCTTTGCCCGGCAAAGCGGCGGCGGCGTGCGCCTGCGGAGCCGCCCGGGAGAGGGCACGGCCGTGTCCCTCTTGTTGCCGGTGTCGGACGCGGCGCCCCGGGCGTTTGCGGCCGCGGAGGACGTGGCGGTGGCGCAGCCGGCGGGGGGCGCGGCCGTCTTGGTGTGCGAGGACGACGACGACGTGGCGGCGTTGGCCGTCGATATGCTGGAACAGTTGGGCCACCGCCCGACGCGGGTGGGCACGGCGGCGGCGGCGCTGGGGGCGCTGGCGGACGGGCGGGCGGTGGACGTGCTGTTCACGGACGTGCTGATGCCGGGCGGCATGGACGGGCTGGCGCTGGCGCGGGAAGCCCGGCGCCGCCGCCCGGGCCTGCCGGTGCTGTTGACCACCGGCTACACCGGCGCGGGCGCCGCGGACGTGCCGCGCGGGATGCCCATGCTGCGCAAGCCTTACAAGCTCCCTGACCTTGCGGGGGCGTTGCGGTCGGCGCTGGCCGGCGCGCCGCCGCCGGACCGGGCGATGGCGGCGGACTGAGCGTGAGGAGGGTGCTGCTCGTGGCGACGCTGCTCGGAAGCCTGCTGCTCGGCGCGTGCTCCGCCTTCGGCATCCGGAGCGGCACGGAGGAGCCGCGATACGCCACGCTGGAACGCCTGGGCAACGTGGAGATCCGCCGCTACGCCCCCCGCCTCGCCGCCGAGACGGTGGTGCCCGGCGATGCCTACTCTGCCCGGGGCGAGGGTTTCCGCCGCCTGGCCGGCTACATCTTCGGCGGCAACGCGGGCCGCCGCCGCATCGACATGACCGCGCCGGTGGCCCAGGCCAGCGCCCAGCCCGGCGAGCGCATCGCCATGACTGCGCCCGTGGCCCAAGCGCCGGGCGAGGGGGGCTGGGCGGTCCGTTTCTTCCTGCCCGCCGCGCTGACCGACCCGCCCGCGCCGAACGACGCCCGGGTGCGGATCGTGCCGGTGCCGGAGGAAACGATGGCCGTGCTGCGCTTTTCCGGCACCGCGACGGAGGCCGCGGTGGCGGAGCGCACAAAGGCGCTGACGGCGGCGCTGTCCACCAGCCCGTGGCGCCCGGCGGGCGAGCCGGTGGCGTGGTTCTACGACCCGCCCTGGACCCTGCCGCCGCTGCGCCGCAACGAGGTCGCGGTGCCGGTGGCGCGGTGAGGGGGGGCTGGGCCGTCCGTTTCGTTTCTTGCCCTGCGATCTTACGGGACATAGGGTTCCGTTGCGATGCCGCCTGTGCTCCGTATCCCAGGTTTTCGGTTCTTTTTCTTCAGCCTCGAAAACCGCGAGCCGCCGCACGTCCACGTCACGCACGGGGACAAGGCGGCCAAGTATTGGCTGGACCCGGTGGAACTGGCCAGCTCCGACGGGTTCCGGGCGCACGAACTGAACCGGGTGCGGGCGCTGGTGAGCGAGCACCGTGCCGAGTTTCAAAGGAGGTGGGATGAACATCTTAACACCCAAGCCGGTCCAGGTTGACCTAGACCCCGTAGCCGTCGAGGTCGAGGTGTCTGACACCGCACTGCGGATCGTGCTGTCGGACGGGCGGGAGCTGTCCGCGCCCTTGGCCTGGTTCCCCCGGCTGCGCGACGCAACCCCGGCACAACGGCGCAACTGGGAACCGATCGGCCGCGGGCATGGTCTGCACTGGCCGGACGTGGACGAAGACATTTCGGTGCGCGCCCTGATGGGCCGGCCCACGTGACAACGCCGCGCCTCACGGAAACAGCCGCGTAGGATGGGTGAACCCCATCAGCAACCGCACACAGGTCGATCAATGGTGCCGCCCGTATGATGCCGCGTTTTCACGGCCCGATGGCGGCGTGGGCCGGCACGTTGATTGAACAGCCGGACACCCCACGCCTATAATCCGTCATGGCTGCCGCGATGCGACAAGACCCTTGCCCGCTCGGGCCGACGCTGATGCAGGCGCGGCGCGTGCGTGGCATGAAGCAGGCGCACGCGGCGGAACTGCTGGGCGTCGCCCAACCCACCGTCAGCCGGATCGAGCGCGGCGAGATCGAGCCTGCAGGACCCTTGCGCGAGCGCGTGCTCGACCTTGTTTGCGCACGCCTCGATCTCGCCCGGGACGCAGCGCTCCGCCGGTTGGTGGAGGGCGCGGCGTTGCCCGTCCATCTCGTGTGCGACCTCACCCACCGGCTGCTCGCCGCCTCGCGTCCGCGCGAGTGCGAATGGGGGCGCCCCGCGGCCGAGGTCCTCGGCCGGTCGCTTTGGCGCCACGCGAGCGAGGCGATCCAGGCGGCCGAGGCGGAACTGCCGGCGCTCGGCTGGGGCAGCCGCGACGGGGCGCACGCGCTCACCTTCGCGACCGGCGCGAACGGCTCGGGCGAGCTGCGGATCGCGCCGGGCGTGCTGGTTTGGGAAAGGATCGTGCTGTCTGACGGCTCGCCCGCCCGTCTCGTCACCCGTGCGGCGGAGGCTGCCGGGCGAGCCGGCGCGCATAACTTATGCGTGGCGGGTGCCGGCGGCGTCCGCCATGTAGGCCGGCATGGCATACGATCAGATCCCCCGTCCCGCTGACGCTTGGCTCGGCCAAGTGTCCGAGCCGCTTGCGTCCCGGCTCCGCTTTCTTCTGGAAGCCGACAAGCTCAAGGCCGTGATCCGCGGCAGCCGCATCGCCGACGGCTCGCGGCGCGAGAACGTGGCCGAGCACAGTTGGCACATCGCGCTGTTCGCCCTCGTGCTGGCGCCGCACGCGGCCGGGGTTGTCGATCCCCTGCGCGCTGTTTCCATGCTGCTCATCCACGACCTGGTGGAGATCGACTGCGGCGACACGCCCTTGTTCGACGCGGTGGGCGCGGCGACCCAGGCCAAGCGCGAGGCGGTCGCCGCCGACCGGCTGTACGGGCTGTTGCCGCCGGCGGACGCGGCCAGGTATCGCGCGCTCTGGGACGAGTTCGAGGCGGCGGAAACTCCCGATGCACGGTTCGCCAAGGCGGTTGACCGCTTGCAGCCCATTCTCCTCAACCATGCGGTGGGCGGCGGCACCTGGACCGATTACGGCGTGGACGAGGCGCGCGAACGCTCCCTCACTTCCCGCATCGCAGACGGCTCGCCCGCGCTCTGGGCGGCGGCGGAAGCGGTCATCGCGGACGCCGTGCGTCAGGGCTGGCTCAAGCCTGCGCCGCCCTGACACCTGCCGCCGTCAAGCGTTTGGCCATGCAAGCGCGGCCTAGAACGCCACGTGCCCGAACATCGCCTGCAGCACCAAGAACAGCAGGCCGCCCACGAAGAACCCCACCAGCGTCCCGTTCACCCGCACGTATTGCAGGTCGCGGCCCACCCGAAGCTCCACCCGGTCGGTGATCTGCTTCGCGTCCCAGCCGGCCACCACGTCGCCCACGAAGTCGGCGATCTGCGCCTGGGCGCTCGGCAGCATGGAGGCGACCACACTCTCCGCCGCCGCCTGCAGCCGGGCGCGCGCCGCCGCGTCCTCCGCCAGGAACTGGCCGAGGTTGCCGAGCGCCGCCTCGATGGCAGCCAGCGTGTGGCCGCCGGGCCGGCGGGTGTCGTTCTCCAGCGCCACGCGCATCCGCGCCCACACGTCCCATAGCCACGCCTGCACCGTTTCGTGCGCCACCACCCGGCGCACCGCCCGGCCGATCTCGGCGGCGCGCTCCGGGTCGGTTTCCATGCGCTCGATCTCGCGCTTCACCCACACGTCGAAGGCTTCGCGGATGTTGCTGCCGTCGGGTCCCATGCGGTCCAGCTCTTCGCGCACCACGCCCAGCACGCGCTCCGCCACCTGCGCGCCGAGCGCCCAGCCGACCAGCCGCCCGCCCTGCGCCCGCACTTTGTCCTGGATGAAGCCGTGCAGCGCCGCGTGCCGGCCGTCGAGCGTCGTGCGCAGCTCGCCCAGCAGGAAGCCCAGCACTTCCTGGTGCCGCCCGCCGTCCACCAGGGAGCGCAGCGCGCGCGCCACGATCCGCCCGGCGCCGGGTCCGCCGATCAAGCGCGGCACCAGGCGCGCCACCGTGCGCCGCGCCCGCCCGTCCTCGACGGTCGCGAGCACCCGGGGCAGCATCTCGGCCAGCGCGCGGGCGGCGGGCCGGGCGGCGGCGGGGTCGGACAGGAAGCGCGACAGGATCGCCGCCATGTCGATGCGGCGGAGCACGCGCGACACCTCCGCCGGCGTGAACACGTGCCCGGCGACGAAGCGGCCCAGCGCCCGGCCCAGCCGCGCCTTTTGGTTCGGGATGATGGCGGTGTGCGGGATCGGCAAGCCCAGCGGGTGGCGGAACAAGGCGGTGACTGCGAACCAGTCGGCGATGCCGCCCACGAAGCCGGCCTTGGCGCTGGCCTGCAACAGGTCCGTGCCCCAGCCCGGCGGCAGGGCGTAGCTCCCCAGCGTCAGCGCCGCCATGAGGATCAGCAGCCCGGTGGCAAAGGCGCGGTGCCGGCGCAGCGCGCGCCGGGCGATGCGGTCGTGCTCCGGGATGGCGGGGGGGAGGGCGAGGTCGGCGGCGGCGTCCATGGGGCGGGGGATAGCACAGATGGCCGGGGTGGCGAGGGGGCGCAGGCGAGACCGGCGTTGAGCGCCGCTGATGCTCAGCCCGGCGTCCCGTGCGCCGTCCTCAGTTCTCGCGAATGCGCGGCGGGCCACTTCCGATGCCCAATGGTTTCCCTGAGCCGTGCCGCGCCTTCAATACGTGGCAGTTGTCCCGGCCTGAACGTCCGCCGTTTCGCTTGAGCCTATCGACCATTCGGTGCTGTCGAACGCCTGGACGACGTACCGGCAGCCAGTGAAACCCTGCACGCGCATGTGCGCAGCCACGATCGGGGCGTCGGGCTGACAGCCTACAATCAGGCAGTTCCAGGTCTGCTCGATGCTGCCCGCAAACACCAGCAACTTGTCCCAGCTTAGGCTGTAGCCTTCTGGCGAGGCATGAACCGCATGTTCAAACGTTTCCATCGTCATGTTGTCAGGCGCTGTCCCGATTCCTTCAAAGTCCAGGACATGCCACCGCAAGCCGTTCGCTGGCAGCTTTTCCAACACTTGGCGCAGCGTGACCAGGCCGCTTTCGGCGTGCATGGGAAATGTCGTGAACTGAAGCATGACTACCTCATTGGCTCTGCCGGTCCGCGTTGCGGCGAACCGCCAGTCGGGTTGGGACGGTAGCTGTGCTGGTGCGGGTTTGGATGCTGCCCGGGCCGGCCATGATCGGTGAAGTCGATGTCCCGTGTCGGAATGCCGGTCCCGTCGAACTCACGGGCTTGCGGGTAGCCGCCACGCCGCCCTTTCTGGATGCCGAGCTGGGTATGCGGCCCCCGGGCTTCCGGATCGGGAACAGGCCGCCCGCCGTCATCCCGTGGGAGCGGTCGATGAGGGAAGGCGCCGCCGGGTGAGGACCGCTGGCCAGTTGACGTTATCGGCTGAAACCATTCACAGGCGGTTCCCCGGCGAACAAGCATTGATGTTTGGCAAACCCTGCTCCAAACCCGTGCCGCCGCGCAAGCGCGCCCTTGCTCCGGGCGCCCAGCCCGGCATAATCCGCGCGCAACCCCGTCCTCGGAGACCCCGCCCCATGAACATCCGCCGCATCGCGCCGGAGGCCCGGCTGTCCGGCGCCGTGGTGCACAACATGACGGTTTACCTGGCCGGGCAGGTTCCCGACGACCCGGCGGGCAACGCGGAGCAGCAGGCAACCGACATCCTGCGGCAGATCGACGCGCTGCTGAACGAGGCGGGGACGGACAAGACCTATCTGCTGTCCGTGCAGATCTTCCTCGCCGACATGGCGGACTTTCCCGCGGTGAACCGGGCCTGGGACGCCTGGCTCGACCCGCGGCACAAGCCGGCGCGGGCCACGGTGGAGGCCCGCCTCGCCGACCCGGCCTGGCGGGTGGAGATCACCGGGATCGCGGCGCTCCCCCCGATCCTGCCTCGCCCGGCGCAGCCGGCGGAAAGCCAGTACGCTTGAGCACCACGCGGGCAGCGGCGTGCGGCCTTGGTCGTTGCGCTCATCCACCGGGGCGCCCTGGCGCCGGTTGAGCGGACGGGGCGCTTCGGGCGGCCCTGGCCAACCGGCGGCAGCCGCGTCAATTGATGCGTCATTTGATGCGCCAATTGACGCATTCGGTGCGCATCGCCCCCTGCGTCAATTGATGCGGCAATTCCCGTGTCAATTCGTGCATCAAGTCGTTGAGGGTGGAATGCTCTCAATCCTGCGTTTTCAGTGAGTTAGTCCAACCCGCCGCATCAAGTCGCGCGTCAATTCCGGCGTGCTTGCGGCAATTCCGGCCCCCCAACGCGCCCCCGGCTGGGAGCCGGTGCGTCAATTCCCCCCTGAAAGGAGGGGGAAATTGACGCACCGTGCGACCCAGGGCGGCGGCTCGTTGCCCGGCGAATTGTGTGCAGCCGGGCGCAACGAGACCTGCGCCGTTTCCCGAGGGGAAAAAGCGGAGTTCAGCGTGAGGCCCGAAACGCGCCGCGTGGCCACGCGGGGTTCGGACCCAGCCAATGTATCCTATTCGTTCCAGTTTCGCCAGCGTTTCAAGGTTGGGGGCTATCGCCAACTGCCGATCAGGGCTGGGCGTCGCCGCCGGCCGTTCCGGTCCGGCACGCGAGGCACGCGCCCCAGAACAGGCTGGAGAAGAACCAGGCCGGCGCCCCGAACCCGGCGTCGGCGAGCAACGCCGCCACCTCCGCCTCGGATGCCGGCGGATCGGCGCCTTGCAGGATCGTGCCCAGCTTGGCCTGCACCTGCTCAGGCGTGGCGCCTTGCATACGCCAGCGCCCGCCCCAGGCGGCCAGAAGCAGCGGATGGTCGGCATAGGCGTAGCGATTGCCGGCCAGGACCAGCGGCGCGCCCGGCTTCAGGCGCACCGCGGTCGAGCGCAGGATGTGCCGCTTCGCTTCGTCGCCGGGCAGGTGGTGGAGCACGCCGACCATCGTCGCGGCGTCGTAGCGCCGCGCGGCCGGCAGGTCGTCCACGGTGCCCAGGTGAACCTCGGTCCGGTCGATGTGGCCGCTCCGCTGCAACTGCGCGACGGCGATGTCCAGCATGGGTTGGGACGGGTCAACGGCGGTGAAGCGCCAGCCCGGCTCCAGCGCGCCCGCCGCGAGCACCTCCTGCGCCCCGCCGCCCGCGCCCACGACCAAGATGTGGGCCGAGCTGCCCGGGCCGAGCACGGCGGCCAACATGCAGGCGGTCAGTTCGTGGCAAGCGTCGTAGCCGGCCAGCGCGATGCGGCTTTGCGCTTGGTACTCGCCGGCGCGCGCCGGGTCGAACTTCGCTGCGGGGGAGGGAGCGGCGGCCGTCATGGCTGCGACCACTCCCGCCCGGGTGGCCGACTGTCAAGTCGGACGGCGCAAGGGACTTGACCCCGGGGCGCGCCGGGCCTGTGCTGGCGGCATGACGCACGAGGATTACGTCGGCCGGACCGAAACGCGCATCGACGTCGTGGGTCCGCATTTGCTGCACGGCCTGGCGGCGACGCTTGGGGTGCCCGTGCCGGAGCGGCTGCCGCCGTTATGGCATTGGACCTTGTTCCCCGACTGGGTGACGCCGGACCGGCTCGGGCCGGACGGGCACCCGCGGCGGGGCGGGTTCCTGCCGCCGGTGGACGACCTGCCGCGGCGGATGTGGGCGGGGGGCCGGGTCAGGGTTCTCGGGCCGCTGCACGCGGGGGACGCGGTGCGGCGGCGCAGCAAGATTTTGTCAGTCAAGGAGAAACAGGGCGGCAGCGGGCGGCTGGTGTTCGTCACCGTCGCCCACGCCATCGAGGGGCCGCGCGGCCCGGCAATCGAGGAAGAGCAGGACATCGTGTATCGCGGCGCGGAGGGCGCAGCCGCCAAGCCTGCCGACCCGGCGCCGCCCGCGCCGCCGGGCGCGCTGCGCGGGACGGTGCTGCCGGACCCGGTGCTGTTGTTCCGCTATTCCGCGCTGACCGGCAACGGGCACCGCATCCATTACGATGCGGACTACGCGCGGGGGGTGGAGGGCTACCCGGGCCTGGTGGTGCACGGGCCGCTGCAGGCGACGTGGCTGGCCGGGCTGCTGGCAGATCGGACGGTGGCGTCGTTCAGCTTCCGCGGCCTGCGCCCGGCGTTCCATGGGGCAAAGCTCGTGACCGAGGCGTGGGAAGAAGGCGGCGCGTGGCGGCTGCGCACGCTGGACGAGGGCGGGCGCGCGTGCATGGCGGCGGAGGCGACGCTTGCCTGACCCCCGCCCATGTTCCTGACGGAGCCGGAGCCGCCGCGCGGCGTGCCCTTGCCGGTCGCGCCCGGCATCCGCCGGGTGGTGGCGGCGAACCCGGGGCCGATGACCTACCACGGCACCAATACCTACTTGGTGGACATGCCGGGCGGCGTGGCTGTGCTGGACCCCGGGCCGCCGGACGACCCGGCGCACGTCGCCGCCGTGCTGGCCGCGGCCGGGGGGGCGGTGGCGCGCATCCTGCTGACCCACACGCATAGCGACCACATCGGCGCGTTGCCGGCGCTGCGAACCGCAACGGGGGCGCCGGTCCATGCCTGGCACGCCCCGGCAGCGGCGGAGATCGTGCCGGACGTGGCGCTGCGGGACGGGGACAGCGTGGGGGGCTGGCAGGCGGTGTGGACGCCGGGGCACGCGGCGGACCACCTGTGCTTCGCCGGGCCGGACGGCGTGCTGTTCAGTGGCGACCACGTGATGGGCTGGTCGAGCAGCGTGGTCAGCCCGCCCGGCGGCGACATGGCGGCGTATTTCGCCAGCCTGCACCGGCTGCTGGCGCGGGATGATGCGGTGTTCCTGCCCGGCCACGGCCCGCCGATCCCCCAACCGCGGGCCTTCGTGCGGGACCTCCTGGCGCACCGGGAAGCGCGGGAAGCGGCGCTGCTCCGGGCGCTTGGCCCGGCGCCACAGAACACGCTGGCGCTGACGGACGTGCTATATGCAGGGGTGGACGAGCGGCTGCGCCGGGCGGCGGAGCGCAACGTGCTGGCGCATCTGCTGAAGCTGCGGGGCGAGGGGCGGGCGCGGGACGTGGGCGAGGGGTGGGTTAAGGAGGCATGAGCGACGATGGGACGAACCGCATCCTGGCGGTGCTGGAGCGATTGCAAAGCAGGATGGACAGCCTGGACCAGCACCTGACGATTGGACTGAGTCGTACAGACGACGCGCTGCGCCAGATTCGGTCTGTTTCGGAAGATTATCGCATTCACAGCGAGCAACTGAGGACCTTGCAGAACCTCGTGCGCCGCCTGGAAGCGCGGGTGAGCCAGCTTGAGGACAAGCAGGGGTGAGCGGGCCGCCGCATGGACGTGCCGGTTCAGCATCGGCTCATGCAACTTGCCTTATGCTCCACGTTGAGCAAATCGGGATAATCGATGAAGGGGTGGAGAAACTAAGATGGACTGGACAGACTGCTCATTGATCGAGAGGGTGCCCGGCAAGCTTGGGGGCGCTCCGGTCATCCGCCATTCGCGCGTCCGCCCGGACGACCTGCTGGTCAACCGAGAGGAAGGCGAGGGATGGCTTGCCGATGCCTACCGGCTGCCGCTCGACACCGTGCGCCAAGTGCTGGCTTTCTACGACCAGCACGAGGAGCAGCTTGCGCCTGCTGTTTGACCACAACATTCCGATGCCGCTGCGTCGCTTGCTTCCCGGGCACGACACCGCTTTTGCCGATGAGCGGGGATGGAGCGAACTGACGAATGGCGACCTGCTCGCAGCGGCGGAGGCGGCCGGCTTCGAGGTGTTGCTGACGGCAGACAGGAACTTGCGCTATCAGCAGAATCTGAGCGGGCGGCGCATCGGATTGGTCGTGCTGTCCACCAATCACTGGCCGACCATCCGCGACAATGCACCGCAGGTCCTCGCGGCAGTCGAGGGAGCGGGCCGAGGGCGATACGTCGAGGTGGAGTTGCCTCGTCCCACGCTGCTGCGTCGAACGCCGCCGGTCGGCAACAGGTAGAAACGCCCGGCTCGCCCAGCGCAGGACCGTCTTGCATTTCCGCGAACCGTGACGCACATAAGACCGTGATATAAGGCCCCCGCCGGGCGCTGTTCGTGGCGAGGGGTGCATGACAGGGCGCGCTGGGCCGGAGGCCGGGCGGCGCCCTTCGTGTTATGCCCGGCTTACGAATGGAGTTTCACCGTGTCCGACACCGAAGCCAACCCGCTTGCCCTGATCCGCAACATCGGCATCACTGCGCACATCGACGCCGGCAAGACCACCACCACCGAGCGCATCCTGTACTACACCGGCGTGTCCCACCGCATCGGCGAGGTGCATGACGGCAACACCACCACCGACTACATGGCGCAGGAGCGGGAACGCGGCATCACCATCACTTCGGCCGCGGTGACGTGCGAGTGGAAGAACCACCGCATCAACATCATCGACACGCCGGGCCACATCGACTTCAACATCGAGGTGAACCGGTCGCTGCGTGTTTTGGACGGCGCGGTGTTCATCATCGAGGGCGTGGCCGGCGTGCAGCCGCAGAGCGAGACCAACTGGCGCTTGGCCGACCGCTACAACGTGCCGCGCATCATCTTCATCAACAAGCTGGACCGCACGGGCGCGGACTTCTACCGGGCGTTCGACACGCTGAAGGAGAAGCTCGACATCGTGGCGCTGCCGCTGCAGCTCCCCATCGGGATCGAGGACACGTTCGTGGGCGTGGTCGATCTCGTGGAGATGAAGGCGATCATCTGGGAAGGCGGGGAGCTGGGCGCCAAGTTCCACGACGAAGCGATCCCGGCGGACCTCCAGGAAAAGGCGCAGGAATACCGCACGCAACTGCTGGACACCGCGCTGTCCGTCGATAACGACGCGATGGAGGAGTATTTCGACAAGGGCGACGTGTCCGTGGACACCTTGAAGCGCTGCATCAAGGCGGGCGCCATCAGCGGCGCGTTCCGCCCGGTGCTGTGCGGCACCGCGTTCAAGAACAAGGGCGTGCAGCCGTTGCTCGACGGCGTGCTCGACTACCTGCCCAGCCCCATCGACGTGCCCGGCATCAAGGTGGCCGCGGAGGAGGACGAGGAAGAAGGCGCCGACCGCCGCATCATCCCCGCCAACCCGACTGCGCCCTTCGCGGGCCTCGCGTTCAAGATCATCAACGACAAGTATGGCACGCTCACCTTTGTGCGGGTGTATGCAGGGACCTTGAAGTCCGGCGACACCGTGATGAACACCACCAAGAGCCACCGCGAGCGCATCGGCCGCATGTTCCAGATGCACGCCGACAAGCGGGCGGAGATCAAGGAAGTGCACGCGGGCGACATCGCGGCCTTCGTGGGCCTCAAGGACACCGGCACCGGCGACACCCTGGCCGCCGCCGAGGACCCGGTGGTGCTGGAGCGCATGTCCTTCCCGATCCCGGTGATCGACATCTCGGTGGAGCCGAAGACCAAGGACGGCGTGGAGAAGATGACGCTCGGCTTGCAGAAGCTGGCGGGCGAGGACCCGAGCCTGCGGCTGCGCACGGACCAGGAAAGCGGGCAGACCATCCTGTCGGGCATGGGCGAGCTGCACCTGGAGATCATCATCGACCGCTTGCAGCGGGAATACGGGGTGGACGCCAACATCGGCGCGCCGCAGGTGGCGTATCGCGAGACGATCAGCCGCAACCACACGGAAACCTACACCCACAAGAAGCAGACCGGCGGCTCCGGCCAGTTCGCGGAGGTGAAGATCATCTTCGAGCCGTTGGAGCGCAACGGCGGCGTGGTGTTCGAGAACAAGGTGGTCGGCGGCTCGATCCCCAAGGAGTATATCCCGGCGGTCGAGAAGGGCATCAAGAACCAGTGCGAAACCGGCGTCTTGGCCGGGTTCCCCACGGTGGACTTCAAGTATAGCCTGGTGGATGGCAAGTACCACGACGTGGACTCGTCGGCGCTCGCGTTCGAGATCGCGGCCAAGGCGTGCTTCCGGGACGGCATGAAGAAGGCGGCGCCGATCATCCTGGAGCCGATCATGGACGTGGAGGTGACGACGCCGCAGGACCATGTGGGCGATGTGGTGGGCGACCTGAACCGCCGCCGGGGCACGATCCAAAGCCAGGACAGCGCCGGCAGCACGGTGATGGTGCGGGCGCACGTGCCGCTCAAGGAGATGTTCGGCTACATCAGCCAGCTCCGCGGCATGACCAAGGGCCGGGCCAGCTTCACCATGCAGTTCCACCATTACGACCCCGTGCCGCGCAACATCGCGGACGAGATCATGGCAAAGAGCGCCTGATGCATCGCCACCCTGCCCCGGCATCGTCGGGGCAGGGATGATGACAAACGCGCCCGAGGGAACGGCCTCGCCCGGCGCGGCGGGGCCGGACGCTGCGACCGACGCCGACCGGCAGTTCATGGCCCGCGCGCTCGAACTCGCCCGGCAGGGTGACCGGACGGAAGGGGCGTCGCCCATCGGCTGCGTGATCGTGCTGGACGGGCGCATCGTGGCGGAGGGGCACAACGAGGTCGGCCTGCGCCACGACCCCACGGCGCACGCGGAGATGGTGGCGATCCGCCGGGCCGGGGCGGCCTTGGCGCGGGAGGAACTGCGGGGGGCGACGCTCTACTCCACCCTGCAGCCCTGCGGCATGTGCACCATGGCAAGCATCTGGAGCCATATCGACCGCATCGTGTATGGCGCCGGGCGGGACGACGTGCACCGGATGTACTTCGAGGACCGTCACCTCGACACCATGAACTTCATCCGCGACGCTTACCGAGAGGACCTGCCGGTGGTGGGCGGGGTGTTGCGGGAGGAATGCGCGGCGCTGTTTTATGGGCCGGATGACGAGCCGCCGGCGGAGGCGCAGGCGAACATTTGACGGTCGAGCACAGCGACCCAACTCTGCGCTGTTTTGGATAATGGAAATAAGGCAGGGTAGTCGGCATGACTGAGGCCCAGAACGATCCGCTATCCGAACTCGACGCCAAGCTTGCATTGCTGGATGGCAAGTTAGAAGCTTTGTCAGACCTAGCCCAAGCCGTTGCAGGAATGAGGCAAATGCTTGGCGAGGCTACTCGGCAGGTGACCGAAAATTCTTCTGCGGTCCGTGAAAGGATCCTGTGGCTTGAGCAGAAGCAAGCGGCTGATGAAGCCACAAGGCAGATGATTGATGCAGCCATTCGGCAAGTAACTGAGAATTCCAGTGTGCTTCGTGAAAGGCTTTTGCCGCTCGTGGAGCAGGTGACTGCGGAGCAAACTCAGTTGCGTGCCCTGATCCTGAGAAAAACAGAAAGCCTGCAAGACACCATGGATTTGGTCAGACAAGACGCCCGCAACGCTTGGAACTCCGCCGACTTCGCCATCACCCATAGTGTCGGCAACAATCACCAGATACGCGAGGAAATGGAGAAGTTACTGGCGATGATCTCGGGCGTGCAAAGGCAGCAGCAGGTTCTCACGTCGCAGGTCGAGGAACTGCGCAGGAGCGCTGCCGAAAAGGAAGGGGGCGGCTCATCCCGTGCGGGATGATCAGCTCAACCCCTCCATCCCCCCGTCCACGCTGATCGCCTGGCCGCTGATCGTGGCGCCGAAGGGGCTGCACAGATACAGCGCCATGTTGGCGATGTCTTGCTGCGTCACGAAGCAGCGCAGGGACACGGTGCTGACCGACCGCTCCGTTTGCTCGTTGTCGCTGATGCCCGCCGCCTGCGCCTTGTTGCGCAAGACGCTGCGGATGCGCGGGCCGTCCACCAGGCCGGGCAGGATGGCGTTCACCCGGATGTTGTCGGGGCCGAGTTCCATCGCCAGCGTGCGGGTGAAGCCGACCACGCCCCACTTCGCGGCACTGTAGGGGCTGCGCAGCGGGAAGCCGAACTTGCCCGCCGCGGAGCTGAGGTTGACGATGCTGCCACCGCCCGACTGCCGCAGCGCGGGCACCGCGCGCCGGGCGCAATGGAACATGCTGGCGAGGTCCGTTTGCAAGGTGGCGTCGAGGTCCGCGGGCGTCACGTCCTCCACGGGCGCCGTGGGACCGGCGATCCCCGCGTTGTTCACCAGCACGTCCAGGCCGCCCAGCGCGGACAGCGCCGCGTCCATGAAGGCTTCCAGGTCGGCCGCCCGGCCCGCATCCGCCCGCACGCCTTGGTGCCCGCAGGCGGCGAGCGCCGCCTCGTCCACGTCCGACACGAACACGTGGGCGCCGCAAGCCGCAAAGCTGTCCGCCATCACCCGGCCGATCCCGCCCGCCCCGGCGGTGATGGCGACGCGAAGGGCGGACAGGTCGAGAGGGACAGGGATGAGGGCGCCTTGGGGCATGGAGCGGGGTCCTTTGGTGGGCGCGGCGGCCTATGCCGAGCAGCTTACGACCGGGACGGGGTAGCTTGGCATCCAGCGGTCCTCCGACATCAGCGTCGCGTTCTCGGCGATGGCCTGGGCGATCAGCAGGTGGTCGAAGGGGTCTTTGTGGTGCCGGGGCACACCCGTAAGCGCGACCAAGTGGCTGTCGGCGATAGCAAGACGAACAAAGCCGTCCTGCTCAAGACCCTCCGAGACTTCCTGGGTGTTGGTTACCAGCTTGCCCACCTGCGCCTTCAAGGCGAGTTCCCACAGCGACACGACGCTGACTAGGACTTGGTTGCCACGGTCCCGCAACAGGCTCCGGCTTTGCGGCCCGATCCGTGGGTCATCACTGATCCACCAGAGCAGGACATGGGTATCAAGCAGCAGCCTCATCCGCCCTTGCCCTCGTCCGGGAAGATCGGCCCATTCACCATGGCCTCGATGAAGCCCTCGGGCCAGGTGTCGAAATCGTCCGCCATCCAAATCTTCCCACGCATCCGGCCCGGCTCGCGCGGGGCAAGGTTTGACGGCGCCGACGACGGGCGCAATTCCGCCACCACCTCGTTGTCCCACGTGATCAGGAACGACGCGCCTTGCCGGGTTTGGCGGAGATACCCGGCCACGTCGTCCCGGAAGTCCGCCATCTCGACCCGGCGCGCCGCCGCGGAGGGCTTGTCATGTTCAGGGTGGTCCAAGGCCGCATCCTCATTGCTGGGCGGAGTGTGAGGTCTGATAAAGTTAAACAGGCTTTCTAGATGGTCGTCCTGCTTGTGTTTGCTCAAGCTGTAACCTACCAGACGCAATATCCACCGCCAACTCGGATCACGCCGCTGTCGGCGACCACGCTTCAAATGCCTGAACTCGATTGAGCGGCTATGTTGCCTCGGTCGTGCTAAACGCTTTTGGTGACAAGAAGGGCATGATGCGGTTCAAGGTACGGCGCATGGGACGGTCATCGGGCGTGGTGCTGCCGGGTGCGCTCCTGGCGGAGTTGGGAGTGGACGCAGGCGGAAGCTTTGATGCGGAACTCGTGGACGGCCGCTTGGTGCTGATCCCCGTGCCGACGCACCCGCGCGCCGGCTGGGCCGCCGCTTCGGAGCAGATCGCGGCGGCCGGCGACGATGCCCTGGTTTGGCCGGAGTTCGGCAACGCCGACGACACGACGCTGACTTGGTAGCGCCGGGAGCGTCCATCAAACGCGGCGAGGTATGGCTGGTAGCCCTCGATCCGACGGTCGGCAGCGAAATTCAGAAAACCCGGCCGTGCGTCGTCCTGTCGCCGCCTGAAATGCACAACCATCTACGGACGGCCATCGTGGCGCCGATGACGACCGGCAGCCGTCCGGCCCCTTACCGCATCGCCATCCTTTTCGACGGCACAAAAGGCTTGGTGTTGCTCGACCAGATACGCACAGTCGATAAAAGCCGCTTGCTCCGCCGCTTGGGCGTGGTAGATGGTGCGACGCTGCGGGCTGCCTTAACAAGCCTGGGCGGTCATGTTCGTGGAATAGCAGGCTGCCCTCTGAACGGTAGACCCAATCCCGCCGCCCTACCGATCCGTCAGCCGCAACTCGATCCGCCGGTTCCGCGCATACGATCCCGGCCCTTCCGACCGGTCCAGCGGCTGGAACTCCCCGAACCCGGTGGCCGCGAGGCGCCGGGCCGGCACGCCATCCTCGATCAACAGCTTCACCACGTTGATCGCCCGCTGCGCCGAAAGCTCCCAGTTGGAGGCGAAGTTGGCCCGCGTCACCGGCTGGCGGTCGGCGTGGCCATCGACGCGCAGAAGCCAATTGAGGTCGGGCGGGATCTTCGCCGCCAGGTCCTTGAGCGTCCCCGCCAGCGCCCGGACCTGGTCCTGCCCGGCCTGCGTGATGTCGGCGCTGCCGGCGGGAAACAGCACCTCGCTTTGGAACACGAAGCGGTCGCCCACGACCTGGATGCCGGGCCGGCCTTGCAGCACATCGCGGAGCCGCCCGAAGAACTCGCTGCGATACCGCTGCAACTCCTCCACCTTGGACGCCAGCGCCGCGTTCAAGCGGCTGCCGAGGTTGGCGATCTGCGTGTCCTTGTCGCGCCCGGACGCTTCCGCCACCGACAGCGCCGCGGCGAGCCGGGCCATCTGCGCCCGCAACTCGTCCACCTGGCGCGACAGCAGCGCCACCTGCGCCCGCGCGCTCTCGCCCAGCTTCTGCTCGTCCGCCAGTTGCGCCGCCACCGCCTGGCGCCGCTGCTCCTCCGTGGTCGCCCGCACCGCCGCGTCGCGCGCCTGCTTCTCCAAATCATCCCGCAGCGCGGTCAGGGCGCGCACCTGATCGGCCATCTTCACGAGGTCAGACAGACGCGCCTCGACGGTTGCCTTGTCGGCCTGGATCACCCGGTCCTGCTCGGCCGCCTGCGCTTGCATTTGGGCGAGCTGCCGCCGCGCTTCGGCCAGTTGCGCCGCCGTTTCCGCCGCCTGCTGCCCGGCCGCATCCGTGCGCCCGGCGGTGTCGGCGACGCGGGATTGCAGTTGCTGGTTGCGCGCCGCCGCTGCTTCCGCCTGCGCCTGCGCGTCGGCGAGCCGGGCGGACAAGCGGTCGCGGTCGGCGCGGATCGCGTCGCGGTCGGCCTGAACCCGGCTGCCCTCCTCCCGCAATGCCGCGAGGTCGCGCGCCAAGCCCTCCCGCACCGCGGTCGCCGCCGAAAGGTCGGCGTTGAGCTGGTTCACGGAAAGCTGCAGGTCGCCGCTCCGCCCGCGTTCCAGGGACAGCATGTCGGTCAGCTCGGCCACCTGCCGGTTCAGCCGGTCGAGCGCCCGGTCCCGCCCGGTCAAGGCCACGGACAGGAACGCCTGCGCCAGCACGAACACCAGCAGCACGAAGATGATGACCATGAGCAGCGTGGACAGCGCGTCCACGTAGCCGGGCCAGGGGTTCAGCTCCTCGGTCGCGCCCCGGCGGCGGAGGCGGGCCATCAGCGGCGCGCGGTCATGCGCTGCGCCGGGTCAGGGGCGGGTTGGATGGGGATGCGGTGCCGTGCATGTCCATTCCTTACATCCACCGCGTGGCGTAAATCGCAAACAAGCCAACACCCGGCAAAGCCAACGGCATGGCGATCAGTTCAAGGAAAAGCCAGGGATCAAACATCTTTAAGCCTCCCCAGCAGCAACTGGGCCACGGCGGGCAACGCGAAGCCGATAAGGACCAACGTCAGCGCCGCCGGGAACAATGTCGCGTTCGGCAAGGCGGTTTCACGATAAACAGCCGCAACGGCCGTGCCCACGCCTGCAATGATGAGTGCCACGCCCATTTTGCTGAGCGCCGACGCTGCCAGCTTAACCCGCGCGTTATAGATCACGCCCATGCCCCCATCACTGCGGCTGCCCCTCCGCCAGCGCCGCCAGCGTCCGGGTCAGCACGCGGATGTCGTTGCGCAGCTCGGCCGTGCTCTGCACCCGGCCCTGCTCGCTTTCCGACAGGAGGCGCTGCATGTACATCTCGATGTTGCGCAGATGGGAGCGCGCGCCCTCGTCGCCTTGAGGCGCGCGCATCTCGCCGAGCCGGGTCAGCGCCGGGGCAAGCTGCGCCTGCGCTTCCGCGATGCGCAGCATGAGTTGCTGGTTGGCGCGCATGGTGTCGGAGAGCGTCCCGATCTTTTCCGTCAGCGCCAGCACCGCAAGGTTGGACTGCGTGCGCCCGTCCTCCCCGCGCACCAGGATGGATTGCAGGTTCTCCATGTTCTCGGCCGTCTGCTCCAACAGCGCCTGCACGTAAACCGGCACGGAGCTGTCTCCTTCCAGCGCGCCCGATGACAGCCGGGTCAGCCCGGCGAGCCATTCCTCCAACTCGTTGAAGAAGCGGTTCTGCGCCTGCCCCGCCGTGAGGTCCAGGAACCCCAGCACCAAGGCCCCGGCCAGCCCGAACATGGAGGAGGAGAACGCCGTGCCCATGCCCTTGAGCGGGCGGCCCAGCCCGGTCTTGAGCTGCTCGAACAGCGCGTTGAGGTCGCCCGACCCCACCGACATGCCGCCGATCACGTCGGCGATGGCGCTGACGGTGAGCAGCAGGCCCCAGAAAGTGCCGAGCAGGCCCAGGAAGATCAGCAGGCCCGTCATGTAGCGGGACAGCTCTCGCCCCTCGTCGAGCCGGCTCGCCAGGCTGTCCAGCAGGCTGCGCATCGCGGGGGCGGACAGGCTGATGCGGTCGTGCCCGTCGCGGCCCTTGGCTTGCCGCGCCGCCAACATGCTCGCCATGGGCGCGAGCAGCCGCGGCGGCGGCAGGGTGGCGAGGCGGACGCGGGATTGCTGGAAGGTTTCCAGCCACATGACCTCGGGCGCCAGCCGGCTGACCTGCAGCAGGTTCCAGGCGACGCCGATCAGCAGCACCGCGAAGATCAGGCTGTTGAGCAGCGGGTTGCTGGCGAACGCGGTGGCGAGCGCCCCGGCCAGCAGGGCGGCGACCACCAGCACCGCCACCAGAAAAACCAGCATCCGGAGAAGATAGACCCGGGGCCGGGTCACGGCTTGGCGGCCGGGGGGCCGGCGGTGGGCGCGGCGGCAACGGGCGTGGCGGCGGCGGGCGCCGCGCTGAGGTCCACGCGGTCCGCCGGGCCGTCTCCGGTCGCGGCGCCGAGGGCGCGGACATAGATCCGGGTGGAAGCGATGCCCTCGTTGATCAGCACCGCCCGGGCGGCCAGCGCGCGGGCCAAGGACAAGCGGCGGGGCGTGGACGGGTCCTCCGGCGTGCCGGCGGCAAAGGCCGTCACCTGCACCGGCTGCGCAGTGTCGCGCAACGGCCGGGCGAAGCCGCGGATCGCCGCCTCCGTGGCCGCGTTCAATTCGGAGCGGCCCGGCCCGAACGTGGTGCGCAGGCCGTCGGGCGGCAGCGGCGTCGCGTCCCCCGGCGCGTCGGCGGCCACCGGGACGGGCGGCGGCTCCGGCGGGCGCTGGACGGGCACGGCGACGGCGGGCGGGATGGCGGCGATCTCCGGCGGCGCGGTCGGCACGACGGGCGGCGGCTTGGGCGGAGGCGGCACGGGCGGCGTCGGGATGGGGCGGGCGGCTTGCGGACCCGGCGCCGGCGGGTTGGGTTTCGGCGCGCGCGGCGCCGGCGGCTGCTGCGTCCGAGGAGCGGGTGCGGTGGGCTTCAAGGCGTCCAGCGCGCCGTTGTTCACCGCCGGGGCCTGCGCCCGCGCGGCGCCGCCCAGGCCCAGCAGCACGGCCAGCCCGGCGGCGAGCGGGCGCCCGCGCATCAGCCGGCGCGGCTTTCGGCGGCGGCCACGCCCTCCGCCACCACCTCGCGCAGCCGGGCGTGCATGTGCGGGTTGGCCGCCACGATGTCGTTCGGCCCGGCGTCGTGCAGCACGCTTTCCGCGCCCGCGGGATCGGTCACGAAGCCCCCGGCTTCCCGCACGATCAGCAGGCCCGCCGCCATGTCCCACGGCTTGAGGCCCAGTTCCCAATACCCATCGTAGCGCCCGGCCGCGACCCAGGCGAGGTCCAAGGCCGCCGCCCCGAAGCGTCGGATGCCCGCCACCTGCGGCATCAGCACGCCCAGCGTGCGGGCGAAGGCCAGCCGGTTGGCCCCGGCCACGGCGGCGAAGGGAATGCCGGTGGCGAACAGCGCGTCCTTGAACTCGCGCCGGGCGGACACGCGCAGGCGGCGCTCGTTCAGGAACGCGCCGCCACCCTTCTCCGCCCAGAACATCTCGTCGTTCACGGGGTTGTAGATCATCGCCGCCGCGATCTCGCTGCCGCCGGTCGGCAGCCGCCGCTCCAGCGCCACCGAGATGCACCATTGCGGGATGCCGTGCAGGAAGTTGCTGGTCCCATCGAGGGGATCGACGACCCAGCGCCAAGCCCAGTTGGCGCTGCCGGACATGCCGCTTTCCTCCATGAGAAAGGCGTAGCCCGGACGCGCCCGGCCCAATTCCTCCCGCAAGGTGGCCTCCGCCCGCAGGTCGGCCTGGCTCACGAAGTCGCCCGGCCCCTTGACGCTGACCTGTAGCTGCTCGACCTCGTTGAAATCGCGCAACAGCCGCTTGGACGCCTTTTGCGCGGCGTTCTGCATCACCGTCATGTGGGGCGACAGGCGGAGCGCCATCAGCCGCGCGCCCGCTCCACGTAGGTCGAGTCCTCGGTGCGCACCACGATGCGCTCGCCCGCTTCCACGAAGGGCGGCACCTGGCACTTGATCCCGTTGGACAGGCGGGCCGGCTTGTAGCTGCTGGTGGCGGTCTGGCCGCGGACCACGGGGTCGGCTTCCACCACTTCCAGCACCACCGTGTTGGGCAGGCGCACGCCGACCGGCTCCTCCTCCACCATATCCACGGTGACGGGCATGTTGTCCTGCAGGAACGCCGCCTGGTCGCCCAGGAGGTCGAGCGGCACCATGAACTGCTCGTAGCTTTCGGGGTCCATCAGCACGGCGTTGGTGCCCTCGGTGTAGGAGTAGGTGAACTCCTTTTCCGAGGTGGCGAGGCGCTCCACGGTGTCGGCGGTGCGCCAGCGCTCGTTGGTCTTGTTGCCGGTCTTGAGGTCGCGCATCTCGACTTGGATAAAGGCGCCGCCCTTGCCGGGGGTGATGATCTGCTGCTTCAGCACGGTCCAGCGGCGTCCGCCGTGGTCCAGCACCTGGCCGGCGCGTATGAGGTTTGCCTGCTGCTTCATCGAACGGACCTGACTGGTGGAGACGAATAAGGGGCGGGTGCGGCCCGCTCGGGGAAACGCCGCTTCTAGCCCGTGGCCGGTGCCCGGGCAAGGATGCGGGGCGGTGCCGGGGCCGTTATGGGGCGGGGGGGCGCTCGAACCAGAACCCGGCGGGGGCCGGAACGGCTGCCGCTGCCTCAAGCCAGGCGGCGACCTCCGGCGGCACTGGGCGCTGGCCGGCTTCCCGACGATGAGGCATCCAGATGTTGTTGCCGGGCACGTCGGCCATGCCCTGCAACGGTATGCCAGGCCGCGCCCGGCATTCGCGGCGACGTTGCAAGGTCAGCTTGGCGCGTGGAGTGCCATGGCAAGCGTCAACGTAATGCCGACCAATCCCCCACCCGTGATCAGTAGGGCTGCGACAACCTGCCATTGGATCATGGCGCGGTCGCAATGCCGTTTCGCCTGCTCGGTGAGCATCCTCTCGCGTTCCACAGCCAGCCTTTCACGCTCGACGCTCAGCATCAGGCGTTCGGTTTCGAGCTTGGGCATTTCCGCCCGGTATCTCTGCGCCTCCACAATCGCGAGTTCCATTCGCGCGATCATCTCGTCAATGGCGAGCGGGTCGGCCCGGCTTTGGCTGCTCATCGGGTGGTTCCTTCATGTAGGCTGGATGATCCCGTGACCACATCCAGATTACAGAGGCTTTTGCACGGTAGCTCCAGCAGTTGTTACGAGGGGCAGCGCGGCACCCGAACGTGGGTATGCCTGTCACGCTGCTCGGCAACGAAGCCAAGCGCCTCCCAGAACACCGGCGCCCCGGCGGTGCCGGCGTTGACCGTCACGCGCCGGCCCGCCGTGCCGGGCCGTTCCAGCAAGGCCACGGCCAGCCTCCGCCCGATCCCGTAACGGCGGAACGCCGGATGGACATAGAACCGCCGCATGCGCAGGGCGCCCGGCACCACCGGGTCAAGCGTCAGGCCCCCGACACCCGCCAGCACGTGCTCCATGAACGCGGCGAGCAGCACCTCACCGGAGCGGTCGAAGCGTGCCGCGCCCGTTTCCCACTCGGAGGCGAGCCGGTCCAGAAAGCGGAAACCCTCGCGCCGCGCCTCCGCACGCAGGGTGGGGAGGCTCGCCGGCAGCGCCTTGGCCGCGGCTTCGATCCGGAGCGCGATCAGCGGCCCTGCTCCGGCCCGGAGAAGTCCGGCACCGGCCGCTGCCCGTCATCCGTCCGGGGCGGCAAGTGGAGATCGACGCCGCGTTCCGGTCCGAACAGCCGGGTGGCGAGCTGCAGGATGGGTTCCTCCACTACGTCTGCGTCTCGGGCCAGGGCGCTGCGCGGGGTTTCTTGCATCTCCTTCAAGGAGTGGTGATGGGCGCGGACTTCAAGCCGGGCACAGAAGGCATCCTCGCTGACCATTTTGCGCGAGACGACGTTACCACATGGCAGCGTAACAGGGCAGCGGGTGTCCACGCATCAAATCCCACCGTGGAGTGCCGACCTCATCCGAAGATGCGGAGCGTCAGGGGCAAGAGGACGCTGGACCCGACCCATAACCTTGCAGAAAACACCAGTTGACCCGGCCCCTGGGACCGCCCCGATAAGAACGGCGGCCAGCGAACGAGGTGATTCGTGAGTTCTTCCGTCCGGTTCCTCAATCCATCCGAAGCCGCCGAGCAGCTCGGCGTTTCCGCCAAGGCCCTGCGCCTCTACGAACAGCGCGGCCTTGTGGCCCCGGTCCGCACCGCAGCCGGATGGCGGGCCTATGGTCCCGTTGAGATGGCCCGAGCCGCCGAGATCGTGGCATTGCGTGCGCTCGGCCTCAGCCTCGCCCAGGTGGCGCGCGTGCTGACCGGCGCCCCCCAAAGCTTGGAACCGGCCTTGGCCGCGCATCAAACAACGCTCGAAGGCCAAATCCGCCAGCTCGCCGGCGCCGTCGAAAAGGTCCGCGGCCTCCGGGCCGACCTTGCCCGAGGCCAGTCGCCTGCCGCGGCAAACCTGGCCCGCCCCCTGGCAAACGCCGAGCGTCGTGTCGCCTTCGACCTTCCCTGGCCTTGGGGCGGCGAGCGGTTTGAACTGCGTGACATCCAACCGTTGAACTACATCACCGGCCCGCTAGGCAGCGGCAAAACGCGGCTGGCCCGGCGCTTGGCCGAGACCCTGCCCGGAGCCGCCTTCGTGGGCCTGGAACGGTTGGCGGACGGCGGCACGGCGGCGCGGACGCGGCTGGACGCCGACCCGGCCCTCCAATCGCGGGTCGGTCAGGTCCTGGCCTGCCTCGTCGAAGATGGCGCCACGGGGTCAGACGCCCTGGTTGCCCTGCTCGTCGCACTGGAAGCCGAGGGTCCGGCCGCCTTGGTCGTTGACATGGCCGAGCAAGGGCTGGACCGGGCCACCCAAGCGGCCCTGATCGCCCATCTCCGCCGCCGTGGGCCTGGCGCGCGGCCGCTCTTCCTGCTCACGCGCTCCTGCGCGATCCTGGATTTGGCCGCCGTGGGCGCGCACGAAGCCATCATCCTCTGCCCCGCAAATCACAGTCCCCCGGCCCGCGTCGCCCCGTATCCGGGCACCCCCGGCTATGAGGCCGTCGCCACCTGCTTGGCCTCGCCCGAGGTCCGGGCGCGGACGGAAGGCGTCGTCGCGTGGCGCCCCAAGGTGGCGTGATGAACCGGCTCTCGGAAGCACAACGGTTCAGGGGACAGCCTTGATCAGCCCGCCCCGTTCCCATCCAACCTATGCCGCCGCCCCGCCGCGTCCCGCACTGCCCCGTCCTCCAAGTAGCCCGGCCCCACCGGCACCTTCCCATGCCCCCCCGGGATGTCCAGCACGTAGGTCGGCCAGGCCAGCCCCGTCATCCGGCCGCGCAAGGCCCGCAAGATGCGCTGCCCTTCCTCAATCGGCACCGCAAACCGCGCGGTGCCCGGCGCTGGGTCGAGCTGGTGCAGGTAATACGGCTTCACCCGGGCGCGCAGCATGGCGCGGAACAGGTCCTCAAGGGCTTGCACGCTGTCGTTCACCCCGCGCAGCAGGACCGATTGCCCAAGCAGCGGCACCCCCGCCGCCCCGACCCGGCGCAGCGCCGCCATGGCCTCCGGCGTGAACTCCCGCGCGTGGTTGGCGTGCAGCACCAGCCAGACTGGGACATCCCCCTCCATCGCCGCGGCCAGCGCCGCCGTCACGCGCGCCGGGTCGGCGACGGGCACGCGGGTGTGGATGCGCAGCAACTCGATGTGCGGAATGGCGGCCAGCGTGCGCAAGATGGCGCCGAGCCGCCGGGGCGAGAGCATCAGCGGGTCGCCGCCGGTCAGGATCACTTCGCGCACCGCCGGGTGGGCGCGGAACCAGGCGTAGGCGGCCTCCAACTCCGCGTCGGACAGCAGGCCGCCGCCCGGCCCCACGTGCTCGCGCCGGAAGCAGAAGCGGCAATACACCGGGCACACCAGCAGCGGCTTCAAGAGCGCGCGGTCGGGGTAGCGGTGGACCACGCCGGGCAGGGGGGAAAGCGCGTCGTCGCCGATGGGGTCGGCGCGCTCGTGCGGCGCGGGGTCGAGTTCCGCCGGGTCCGGGATGAACTGCCGCCCGATGGGGTCATCCGGGTGCTCGATCAGGGCGCGCACGGCGGGGGTGATCGCCACGGCGTAGCGCGCGCCGACCCGCTCCAGCGCCGCGCGGTCCTCTGGCGGGGCGAGGCCGGCGGCGACCAGGCCCTCCGCCGTGCGGATCACGGCAAGTCCCGCAGGAGGTAGCGCACGGTCCGCGCCCCGCCGTGGATCGCGGCCTGCCCGACCTCCCGAAATCCAAGGGCGGCGTGGAAAGCGTCGGAGGCCGGGTTGGGCGGGATGCGGTTGACCTCGGCCGCGACCACCCTTTGCCCGGCCGCACCTGCCACCGCGAACGCCCCGGCGTAGAACTGCCGCGCCAGGCCGCGCCCCCGGGCGGCCGGCGCGACCGCCACGCGGTCCACGTAGGCGAACCGCCCGTAACGCTGGGTGAACCAGCGGAAGTTCGGGCTGTCATACGCCGCCGTCTCGTCCAGCAGCAGGAGGAAGCCGTCCGCATCCCCCGCCTGCGCCGCCCACAGCGCCTGCCGCACCAGCCCGGCCAGCCGGTCGCGGTTGAGAAGGGACAGCTCCGCCGCATGGGCGTTGTTGAGCGCGAGCACCCCGTCCAAACGGTCCAACGCCAGCGGCGTGATCATGCGCCCACGATCTCGGCCGCCGTGTAGCCCTGGATGAACAGCAGCGCGCGCAGCCCGCAATGCTCGATCCGCGCCTGCGCCTCCGCGCTCACGACCGGCTTGGCATGGAACGCCACCCCCAGCCCGGCGGCGCGGATCATCGCCAGGTCGTTCGCCCCGTCCCCCACCGCCAAGCACTCGTCCATCCCGAGGCCCCGCGCCCCGGCCAGTTCCCGCAGCGTGTCGAGCTTGGCCGCGCGGTCCAGGATCGGCTCGCCCACCTCCCCCGTGAGCGCCGCGCCGTCGTCCAGCAACGTGTTGGCCCGGTGCACGTCGAAGCCGAGCTGCGCCGCGACCCGGGAGGTGAAATAGGTGAACCCCCCTGACACCAGCGCCGTGGCCGCCCCGTGCGCCCGCATGGTGGCGACCAGTTCCGCCGCCCCGGACATGACCGCGGTCGCCTCCCAGGTCCGCGCCAGCGCATCGAGCGGCAAGCCGCGCAACAGCCCGACCCGCTCCCGCAGCGCCCCGGCGAAGTCGATCTCCCCGTTCATGCTGCGCCGGGTGATCGCGGCGACCCGCTCCCCCAAGCCGGCATAGGCCGCAAGTTCGTCCAATGTTTCCGTGGTGACGACCGTGCTGTCCATGTCGGCGATCAGCAGGCGCTTGCGGCGGCCCGCCGCCGGTGTCACCACGGCGTCCACGGGGGCGGCGTCGAGCGCCGCGTGGATCAGCGCCGGGTCCGGCGGGGCAGGGACGGGGATCTCGGCGGCTTCCCCGGGCGACAGGATGCGGGGCGGGCCGCCGCGCACCGCCTCCGCCACGCGGGCGACCAGCGCCGGGGTGAGCGCCGCGGCGGCGGGAGGAGCAACAAGGGTGAGGACGTGCATGGTGGCGGAGGGATGCCAGGGGTTGCGCCGTGGGGCAAGCTGACGCGGCGCTGCCGCCCGCATTGATCGTGGCCGGCCCCACGGCGAGCGGCAAGTCGGCGCTGGCCGCGGAACTCGCGCAGCGCCTCCATGGCATCGTCATCAACGCGGATTCCATGCAGGTGTATCAAGAACTGCGCATCCTCACCGCCCGCCCCACCCCGGCGGAGGAAGCGGCTGTCCCCCACGCGCTCTACGGCGTGCGCCCGGCCGCCGAGCCGAGCAGCGCCGCCTGGTGGCGCGGCGCGGCGCTGGACGCCATGGAGGCCGCGCGCACCACCGGGCGGCTGCCGATCCTGTGCGGCGGCACCGGGCTGTACTTGCAGGCGCTGACCCAGGGCCTCACCGACATCCCCGACCCCGGCCCGGCGGCACGGGCAGAGGCGCGGGCCTTGCTCGCCGAGGGTGGCCCCGCCGCCCTGCACGCCCGGCTCACGGCGGCCGATCCGGCAACCGCGGCGACGCTGCGCCCCAGCGACGGGCAGCGCCTGGCCCGCGCCTGGGAAGTGTGGCGCGGCACCGGCCAAGGTCTCACCGCTTGGCACGCCCAGGCGCCGACGCCGCCGGCATGGTCCTTTCGGATGATGCTGCTGGACCCACCGCGTGATACGTTGCGAGATGCGATTGAAAAACGGTTCACGGCGATGCTGACGGCCGGCGCTCTGCCCGAAGCCGCGGCGCTGCTCGCCTTGCGGCTCGACCCGGCGCTGCCGGCCCTGCGGGCGCATGGGATGCCGGAGCTGTCGGCACACCTGCGCGGGGAGCTGACCTTGGAAGAAGCGCGACGCCGGGCGATATCGGCGACACGGCAATACGCAAAGCGCCAGGCCACCTGGTTCCGTCATCAGGCAGTTGTTGTTCCGCGCGCCACGCATATGATCCATGCGCAGTTCGCGGACAAAACGCAATTTTCGGAAAGCTTGTGGCGTGGTTTAATGAATTTCGTTAAGGCAGGTGGGCGCGCTGCACCGCAAAGCGCGCCGCCCGTCCCATTGGGAGCAACAACATGACGGCCATGCAGCAGCCACCACCCGGCGCCGAGATCCTGCTCCGCGCGCTCCGCGACCAGGGCGTGGAGGTGATCTTCGGCTACCCCGGCGGCTCGGTGCTGCCGATCTACGACGCGATCTTCAAGCAGAACAGCATCCGCCACATCCTGGTGCGGCACGAGCAGGCGGCGGTGCACGCGGCGGAAGGCTACGCGCGCAGCACCGGCAAGGTCGGCGTCGTGCTCGTCACCAGCGGCCCCGGCGCCACCAACGCGGTGACGGGCCTGGTCGATGCCCTGATGGACAGCATCCCCGTGGTCTGCCTGACCGGCCAGGTGCCGACCCACCTGATCGGCAACGACGCCTTCCAAGAGGCGGACACCACGGGCATCACCCGCGCCGCCACCAAGCAGAACTACCTGGTCCGCCGGTCGGAGGATCTGGCCCGCACGGTGCACGAAGCGTTCTACATCGCCCGCAGCGGCCGGCCCGGCCCGGTGCTGATCGACCTGCCCAAGGACATCCTGATCGCGCCGGCACCCTACCAGCCCGCTTCAACCGAGCCGCACCGCAGCTACCGCCCCGTCACCGAACCCGATCCGGCCCGCATCAAGGAAGCGGTGCGCCTGCTGAAAGGGGCCAAGCGTCCGGTCATCTACACCGGCGGCGGCGTCATCAACGCGGGCGACGCCGCGTCCGCGGCGTTGGGGGAGTTCGTGCGGACCATGGGGGCGCCGTGCACCAGCACCTTGATGGGGCTGGGCGCCTACCCCTCGAACGACCCGCAGTTCCTGGGAATGCTCGGGATGCACGGCACGTTCGAGGCCAACAACGCCATGCACGGCTGCGACGTGATGCTGAACATTGGCGCGCGGTTCGATGACCGGGTGACCGGGCGGCTCAACGCCTTCAGCCCCGGCAGCCGCAAGATCCACGCCGACATCGACCCCAGCAGCATCAACAAGAACGTGCCAGTGGACGTGCCCATCGTGGGCGACGCCGCCCGGGTGCTGGAGATGCTGCTGGCCGCCTGGCACGCGGACGGCGCGCGGCAGGACCGGGAGGCGCTGGCCAACTGGTGGCGGCAGATCGACGCTTGGCGCGCGGTGGACAGCCTCAAGTTCACCCAGGACCAAAGCCCCGGCGCGATCATCAAGCCGCAGCACGCCATCCGCCGCCTGTATGAGATCACCCGGGAAACCGGGCGCGAAACCTTCATCAGCACGGAAGTCGGCCAGCATCAGATGTGGGCGGCGCAGTACTTCGGCTTCGACAAGCCGAACCGCTGGATGACCTCGGGCGGCCTCGGCACCATGGGCTACGGCCTGCCGGCGGCGATGGGGGTGCAGATCGCCCATCCCGACGCCCTGGTGATCGACATCTCCGGGGAGGCCAGCGTGCAGATGAACATCCAGGAAATGGCGACGCTGGCGCAGTATCGCCTGCCGGTGAAGGTGTTCATCCTGAACAACCAGTACATGGGCATGGTGCGGCAATGGCAGGAGCTGCTGCACGGTGGGCGCTACTCGGAAAGCTACTCGGAGTCCCTGCCGGACTTCGTGAAGCTGGCGGAAGCGTTCCACGGCGTGGGCCTGCGCGCCACGGGCGTCGATGACCTGGACCGGGTGATCCGGGAGATGATCGCCATCGACCGCCCGGTGATCGCCGACATCTGCGTGGACCAGAAGGAGAACTGCTTCCCGATGATCCCGTCCGGCGCGGCGCACAACGAGATGATCTTGGGGCCGGAGCATCAGGACCGCACGGCGTCCATCACCGATGAAGGGCTGATGCTGGTCTGATGCCGGACGATTCACCCCCCGCGGCGGCGCCCCCCTTCTCTGGCAGGCCGGCGCCGCTGCACCGCTCCGCCACCATTTCCGTGCTGGTGGACAACGAAAGCGGCGTGCTGGCCCGGGTCATCGGCCTGTTCACCGGGCGCGGCTACAACATCGACAGTTTGACGGTGGCCTCCGTCGATGCCGACGGCAGCCGCAGCCGCATCAACATCGTGACCAGCGGCACCGACATGGTGATCGAGCAGATCAAGGCGCAGCTCGCCCGCCTGGTGCCGGTGTACCGCATCGCCGAGCTGTCGCAGGAAGGCCCGCACTTGGCGCGGGAGCTGGCCATGGTGAAGGTCATCAGCGGCGGCGCCAACCGGGCGGAGGCGCTGCGCCTCGCCGAAGCGTTCCGCGCCCGGGTGATCGACGCCACCGTGGAAAGCTTCGTGTTCGAGCTGACGGGCGGCACGCAGAAGCTGGACAGCTTCATCGAGCTGCTGCGCCCCATTGGCCTCGCGGAGGTCAGCCGCACCGGGGTGGCGGCCATCGCCCGCGGCACGCGCACGCTGTCGGCCGCGCACTAGCCAGCGGCGCCCAGACCGCTAAAACCGCCGCTAGAACCCACGCATACACAACCGAGGACCCTGCCTATGCGCGTTTATTACGACCGCGACGCCGACGTGAACCTGATCAAGGGCAAGAAGGTCGCGGTGATCGGCTACGGCAGCCAGGGCCATGCCCACGCCGCCAACCTGAAAGACAGCGGCGTGAGCGAGTTGGCGGTCGGCCTGCGCCCCGGCTCGGCGGGCGTGGCGAAGGCGGAGGCCGCCGGCATCCGCGTCATGGACCCGGCCGAATGCGCAAAATGGGCCGATGTGGTCATGGTGCTGACGCCGGACGAGGGGCAGGGGGACCTGTATCGCGAAAAGCTCGGCCCCAACATGAAGCCCGGCGCGGCGCTCGCCTTTGCCCACGGCCTGAACGTGCATTTCAACCTGCTGGACCCACGCCCGGACATCGACGTGTTCATGATCGCGCCCAAAGGCCCGGGCCATACGGTGCGCAGCGAGTATCAGCGCGGCGGCGGCGTGCCCTGCCTCGTGGCCGTGGCGCAGGACCCGAGCGGCAACGCGCTGGACGTGGCGCTGTCTTACGCCAGCGCCATCGGCGGCGGCCGGGCCGGCATCATCGAGACGACCTTCAAGGAGGAGTGCGAAACCGACCTGTTCGGGGAGCAGGCAGTGCTGTGCGGCGGCTTGGTGGAACTCATCAAGGCCGGCTTTGAGACGCTGGTGGAAGCCGGCTACGCGCCGGAGATGGCATATTTCGAGTGCCTGCACGAGGTGAAGCTGATCGTGGACCTGATCTACGAGGGCGGCATCGCCAACATGAACTATTCGATCTCCAACACCGCGGAGTACGGCGAGTACGTGACGGGTCCGCGCATCGTCACGGCGGAGACCAAGGCCGAGATGAAGCGCGTGCTGGAGGACATCCAATCCGGCCGCTTCGCCCGCGACTGGATGCTGGAGAACCGCACCAACCAGGCCAGCTTCAAGGCGACCCGGCGCCGCATGGGCGAGCATCCCATCGAGCAGGTCGGCGAGCGGCTGCGGGCGATGATGCCGTGGATCAAGCAGAACGCGCTGGTGGACAAGGCGAAGAACTAGGCCCTCGCCTGCCCCGGCGGGGGACGGACACAGCCATGACCGACGAGCAGGCATGGTCGCTGGAGGAGCGGCTTTGGCTGGAAGGCCCGGGCGTTTACGACGACCTGCTCGACCCCGAGTGCCTGACGGCGTTCCCCGGCATGGACGTCACGCGCGCATCCGCCGTTCTCGACAGCCTGCGCGATGCGCCGCGGTGGACGGCGGTTGAGATGACGGACCGTGCGGTAGGACGGCGCGGCACTGGCGCTGCCCTACCATGTTTTCTGCACACACAACATATCGGATGAGTGGATCTGTCTGGCGGCTCGTTCAGCATCAGCAGACCGTGGCCGGCTGACAGGGCCGCGCCTGCCGGGCCGCGGGCAGATGCTGACTTCAAAAGAGGTGACATGATGTTCAATGTGATGCCGATCCGCCCGGCGCTGGCCTTGGGCGCCCTGCTGGCGCTCGGCGGCTGCTACAGCAACCCGGACGCCATCGGGCCGGTGCCGTATGCGCCGACCAGCCCGGTGCTGGGCGCCGCCGGCACGCCGCAGCAAGGGCAGGTGGTCGGCTATGTCGGCACGACCTGCAAGGCCGGGTTCTACATTTGCCAGGTGCCGCCGGGTCCGGTCGGCACGCAATGCGCCTGCCCCGGCCTGGGCGCGCCGTCCTACGGCAACATCCGGTAGGGCGGCGCGCCATGTGGGGCGGCTTGCACGCAATGAGTCTGAGCCGCCTCATATTCGGCGGGTTCCTGGCCATTCCCGATACGGCTGGGAAGCCGTGCCCGATCCCTAGCCGATAAGGCCCGAGATGCTCGACCACGTTTCCATCACCATCTCCGACCTCACCCGGGCCGCCCCGTTCTGGGACGCGGCAATGGGCGCCCTCGGCGTTCCCTGTGTCGTGCGCCGTGACACCATGGTCGGCTACGGGTTGCGGAACCGGCCGGGAGACGACGGGCACACCTACCTGAGCATACGGGCCTCCACGGGTTTGCTCGTGGCGGACAACCGGCACTGGTGCCTTCGCGCGCCGAGCCGTGCCGCCGTGGACGCTTTCCACAAAGCCGGGCTCGCCTCAGGCGGGCGGTGCGATGGAGTGCCCGGCCTACGGCCCGACTACCACCCATGCTACTACGCCGCGTTTCTGCTCGACCCCGACGGCAACCGCGTCGAGGCGGTTTGCCATCAGGCCGAGGCCGCGGGCCTGGATTGATTTGGACAGTCCCGCCGCCGTCCTTCGACGTGTTGTCACCGAGATAGCGGCAGCAAGCGTGACCCGGTCCAGGCCGGCAAGTGCGCGCCCGGCCGCGGATGATTGCAAACCGCTACAGCCATGCGTCGGACGCGCCGCGCTGCTTCAAGCCGCCCGGCGGCTCGCGAGCGCGGCCGGAAGCCCCTGGATCGCCCGGTCGATCAGCGCCGCGTCCGCCTCGGCGGAGAGGCTGTTGGCCAGGATGCGTTCCGCGGCGCGGCCGGCCAGGTCGGCGGCGGCATGGCGCACGTCCGAAACGGCCGCCTTCTCGGCGGCGGCGATGCGGTCCATCGCCATCCGCTCGCGCCGGGCGGCCCCGCTGGCGGCCTCGGCGCGGGCGGCCTCACTGGCGCGCTGCGCTTCCGCCCGGGCGTTGTCCAGCATGGCCTGCGCTTCCTGCAGCGCCGCCTGGCGCCGGGCCTGGGCATCGGCCAGCATGGCTTCCGCTTCCTGGCGAAGCCGGCCCGCCTCCTCCAGCTCGCGCTTGATGCCGAGGCTGCGGTTGTCCAGCACGGTCAGCAGCGGGGCGAACATCTTGCGGCCGAAGATGGCGAAGAACAGGAAGAACGCGAAGCCCACCCAAAAGCGCGGGTCGGCCCAAAGGCTGGCGTCATGGTGCATGGGGCGTGGTTCCTGGGAAGGGCCGGGTCAGGACCGGGCGGCAGCCATGGCGCCCTCAACGGCGCCCTGGACGGCGGACGGGTCGGGCGCGTGCCCGGTCAGCCGGGTGACGAGCGCGCCGGCGGTGTCCCGCGCCACCTCGCGCAACGCGCCCATGGCGGCACGGCGCGCCTCGCCGATGCGCTTTTCCGCGTCTTCCAACTGCTGGTTCAGGCGCTCGTCCGCGGCGCGGGATTGTTCCTGGGCTTCCATCTTGACCTGGGCGATGGCGCCGTTGATGGCGGCTTGCGCTTCCGCATTGGCGCGGCGCCCGGCCTCGTTGACCTCGGTGATGGCGGCGTCCGACTGCGCCTTGGCGGCGCGGGCGCTGTCCAGGTCGGCGGCGATGCGGTTCGCCCGGCCGTCCACGACCTCCGCCACCTGCGGCAGCGCGTAGCGGGCGAGGATGTAGTAAAGCGCGCCGAAGATGATCGCCATCCAGACGACCTGGGCGACCGTCAGCGGGTTGGAAAAGTCGAGCTGTGGCATGGAGGGGTCCCGCGAGCTTGTTGGGGGCGGGGCCGGCGCAGCACCGGCCCCGGCAGGCGGGGCTTTAGGTGAACAGGATCAGGAAGGCGATCAGCAAGGCGAACAGCGCCACCGCTTCCGTCAGCGCGAAGCCCAGGATGCCGATGGGGAACACGGCGTCGCGGGCGGCCGGGTTGCGGCCCACGGTGGCCACCATGGAGGAGAAGATGTTGCCAATGCCGATGCCCACGCCCGCGAGCGCGATGACGGCCAAACCGGCCCCGAGGGCCTTTGCAGCAGCGACGTCCATGAATTCAGTCCTTTTGATGTGAAGGTGAAGGGGTGCGCGCCGGCGCGACGGGGGCCGGCGTCAGTGCAGGTGCACGGCGTCGTGCAGGTAGATGCAGGTCAGGATGGCGAACACGTAAGCCTGCAAGGCCGCAACCAGCAGCTCGAAGCCGACCAGCACGACGTTCAGCACCAGCGGCAGGATGCCGATGGAGGCCCCCAGCACGCCCGCGCCGCCCAGCAGCACGATGAACGTCGCGAACACCTCGAACATCACGTGGCCTGCGACCATGTTGGCGAACAGACGGATGGACAAGGACACCGGGCGGGACAGGTAGGAGATCACCTCGATGGGGATGATCAGCGGCGCCAGCAGCTTCGGCGCGCCCTCCGGAAAGAAGTAGGAGAAGAAGTGCATCCCGTGGATGCGCAGCGCCACCGCGGTCACGACCACGATCACCAGCAGCGCCAGGCCGAAGGTGACGGCGATGTGGCTGGTGTAGGTGAAGGAATAGGGCAGCAGGCCCAGCATGTTGCCCATCAGCACGAAGAAGAACAGCGTAAAGATGAACGGGAAGAAGCGCCGCCCTTCCGGCCCGATGCTGCCCACCGTCATGGCCATCAGGCCGCTGTAGGAGATTTCGGCCAAGGATTGCAGCCGCCCCGGCACGGCGGCGCGCGGCTTCATGCCGTAATACAGCAGCCCGATGATCAGCCCGCCGCCGAGCAGCATCATCAGGTTGGAGTTCGTAAAGTTCACCGACCGCCCGAGGCCGCCGAGCGCCGTATGCAGCTCGAACTGGCCCAGCGCGTCCATCTTGCCTTCAGCCGCCACGTTTCCGTCCCTCTCCAACCCTGCCGCCCAACCTTATCGCCCCGACCTCATCGCGGCGTGCGCGGCATCATCAGGCGCCACACGTTGGCCACCCCCGCGGCGCCCCCCAGCAGCACGAACAACGCCAACAGCCAAGGCCGGGTGCCGAGCCATCGGTCCAGCCCCCAGCCGATGGCGACCGAGACCGCCAAGGCCGACACCAGCTCGACGCCCACCCGGACGCCGATGCCCATGGGGCTGGCCGTCCCCTGCGCGCCGGACGGTGGCGCCGACGCGCTGGCCTGCCTCGTCTGTGCCGCCTGCAGCCGCTCCTCGAAGGAGCCGCCTTTGTCGTCACTCATTCCATGCCTCCCGCACGCCCATCCGGCCGCGCCTTGCAGGCCGGGGCTTGCTACCGGCGGGGGTGCGGGGTGTCAAGGCGTTGTAGGACGGAGGGAAGGGCAGGACTACTCGGCCGCCACCGCCTCCACCATGCCCACCGCCGCGCGCAGATCGACGGACAGCACGCGCGACACGCCGCGCTCCTGCATCGTGACCCCGTACAGCCGGTCCATGCGCGCCATGGTGAGCTGGTGATGCGTGACCACCAGGAAGCGCGTCCCGGTCTGCGCCACCATGTCGGCCAAGAGCGCGCAGAAGCGGTCCACGTTGGCGTCGTCGAGCGGGGCGTCCACCTCGTCCAGCACGCACACCGGCGCCGGGTTGCATTGGAACACCGCGAAGATCAGGCTGAGCGCCGTGAGCGCCTGCTCGCCGCCCGACAGGAGGGACAGCGCCGCCAGCTTCTTGCCCGGCGGCTGCGCGTAGATTTCCAGCCCCGCCTGGAGCGGGTCATCGTCGCCCACGAGCTGGAGGTGCGCCCGCCCGCCGCCGAACACGCGGGCGAACAGCGCCTGGAACCGCCGGTCCACCTCCTGGAACACCCGGCCCAGCCGGTCGCGCCCTTCGCGGTTCAGGTGGCCGATGCCGCCGCGCAGCTTGGCGATGGCGGTGGCCAGCTCGTCGCGGTCGCGCTGGATCGTGGCCGCCTCCTCAGCTATCGCCGCCGCCTCAATGTCCGCCCGCAGGTTCACCGGGCCAAAGGCGTCGCGCGTCCGCACCCCCTGCTCGAACCGGGCGCGGGCGCGGTCCTCCGCGGCTTGCGACAGGTCGGCGGGCGGGTCGGGCAGCGCGGCCTCCGGGCCGAGCCGTTCCTCGACCTGCGCCGCCGCCCGGGCCAGCCCGGCCGCTGCGACCTCCACCGCCGCTTCCGCCCGCACGCGCCGGTCCCGGCTTGCTGCCACCGCCCCCTCGGCGCTGCGCGCGGCCTGTGCTGCCCGGGCGGCCTCCTGCTCCCCGGCATCGAGCGATGCCGCCGCGGCGCGGTGGGCGGTTTCGCACCCGCGGAGCGCGTCGGCGGCCTCTGCGGCGGCGCGGGCCATGCGGTCGGGCGCGGCTTGCAGGCGGGCGTGTTCGGCCTCCGCCTCCGCTGCCCGCGCTGCCAGGTCGGTCACGCGCCCGGCCGCGTCCTCCGCCCGCATCCGCCAGTCCTCGCGTTCCCGCACGAGCACCCGGCTGCGCGCGGTCCGCGCCCCGTCGTCGCGCGTGAGGGTGTCCAGGGCGCGGGCGGCGGCGGCGTCCCGGCGGCGTGCGGCGAGGAGGTCGGCGCGGGCGCGGTCCAGCCCAGCGCGCAGATCGGCCAGGTCCGGCAGGGCGGCGCGCTGCGCTTCCGCCGCCGCCAGCGCCGCCGCGGCTTCCGCCGCCTCGGCCTCCAAGGGAGGCATCTGCTCGTCGATCCCTGCCAGCCGCGCCGCCGCGGCCTCCGCCTGGCTGCGCAGCGTGGCTGCGGCTTGGCGGGCGCGGGCGGCGCGTGCCTCGGCGTCGCGCCGGGACGGGCGGGCTTGAGCCTCGCGCTGTGTGGCATCCCGTTCGTCCGTGTCTGCGGCCAGGCGGGCGGCGCGGGCGTCCTTTGCCGCCGCTTCCGCCGCCTCAAGCCTCGCTTGAAGCTCCGCCAGCCGGTTGCGCTGGCGCAGCCGCACGGTTGCGGCGGTGGGCGTGCCGGCGCGCAGCGTGTAGCCGTCCCAGCGCCACACTCCGCCGGCGCGCGACACCAGGCTCTGCCCCGGCTGCAGGCCCGGCTGCGCCGCGTCGCCCGCGGCCTCGTTCTCCACCAGCGCCACCGCGCCCAGCGCCCGCGCCAGCGCCGCCGGGCCATGCACCAGGGCGCCGAGCGACGACGGGGCGGGCAGCCCAAGCGGCGGCAGTTCCCGCCAATGCCGGGCAGCGGCCGGGTTCGCGGCGGCGGCGAGGTCCTCGCCCAGCGCCGCGCCCAGCGCCGCTTCCAAGCCCGGCGGCACCTGCAACTGGTCCAGCATCGGCGGCCATTGCCCGTTGTCCCGCACCGCCAGGACCTCCGCGAGCGCCGACGCTTCCGCCGCGAGCTTGGACCGCGCGGCCTCCGCCTTGTCGGACGCGGCGCGGGCGGCGGCGGCGCGGGGAACGGCGGCGGCGCGGGCGGCTTCCGCGGCGTCGAGCCGGGCGCTGGCCTCCGCCAGCCCGGCGCTTGCCGCGTCCTCCTCCGCCTGCGCCGCTGCAATCCGATCAAACGGCAGAACCCCCTGCGCGGCCCCGGCCCGGGCGGTGCGCAGGCGGGCCAGGGCGTCCTCTGCGCGCCGGGCGCGGGCTACGGCTTGCTGCAGCAGCGCCGCCGCGGCTTCCGCGCCGGAAGTGGAGGCGGCGGCGCGCTCGGCGGCATCGGTCACGCGGGCCTCGGCGTCCTCCGCGGCCTTTGCGGCGCTTGCCGCCTCCGCCCGGGCGGCGTCCATTCGGGCGGGGCTGGCTTCGGCCTCCTGCGCCAGGCGCGCGGCCTCGGCAGCCAAGCGCGCATCGGCGCCGTCGGCGTCGCGCTGCACCTGGCTTGCATGGGCCAGGTCACGCCCCACCTGATCGCGCCGTGCAGCCGCGGCACGCAGCGCGTCGCGCACCCGGGCGGCATCGGCGGCCTGCGCGTGCTGCGCCGTGCGCGCCCGCTCCAGCGCCAGCCGGGCTGCGGCCTCCGCTTCCCGCAGCGCGGGCAGGGCGGCGGCGGCGCGGGCATCCTCCTGCGCCGCGGCTTCCGCGGCGGCGGTGGCCTGCGCGGCGGCGCGGTCCGCCCGGTCCAGCCCCGCCAGCGCCGCCCCATGCGCCGACTGCGCGCGGGCGCGGGACAAGGACAGCAGCGCCGCCTCCGCCTCCTGCGCCGCCGCCGCCGCGGCGCGATACTGCCCGGCCGCTTCCGCCTGCCGGCGCAGCGCCGAAAGCTGCCGCTCCAACTGGCCGCGCTGCTCCTCCGCGCGTTCGAGGTTACCCTCGGCGGCGCGCAGCTTGCCTTCCGCTTCCGCCCGGCGCGCGTGCAGGCCGGTGATGCCCGCCGCTTCTTCCAGCACCAGGCGGCGCTCCTCCGGGCGGGCGGCGATCACGGCGGCGACGCGGCCTTGGCTGACCATCGCCGACGACCGCGCGCCGCTGGCCAGGTCGGCGAACAGGGTCTGCACGTCGCGCGCCCGGGCTTCCCGCCCGTTGACCCGGTACTCGCTGCCGACCCCGCGCTCGATCCGGCGCACCACCTGCAGCTCCGCCGCCCCGGCGAAGGGCGCGGGGAAGCCGGGGCCGGACGCCCCGCCGCCGCTCTCCGCCGGGCCGTCATCTTCCAGGAACAGCGCGACTTCGGCCAGGTTGCGGCTTGGGCGGCTGGTGGTGCCGGCGAAGATCACGTCGTCCATCTCGGCGCCGCGCAGGGTGCGGGCGTTGCCCTCGCCCATCGCCCAGCGCAGCGCCTCCGCGACGTTGGACTTGCCGCAGCCGTTGGGGCCGACCACGCCGGTGAGGCCGGGCAGGATCTCGATGGTGGCCGGCTCGGCGAAGCTCTTGAACCCCGCGATGCGCAGCCGGACGAAGCGGGCCGCCACCTCCGCGCCTTACGCGGCGGCGGCGTCCACGGCGCGGGCGAAGTCGTCAAAGGACACGGCGCCGGAGGTGGTCTTGCCGTTCATCACGAAGCTCGGCGTGCTGTTCACCCCGAACTTCTTCTCGCCCACTTCCTGGTCCGTGAGGATCGCGCGCTTCAGCCCGGCGTCGCCGACCGCCGCGTCGAACCCGGCGCGGGACAGCCCGGCCAACGCCGCGTACTTCGCCAGCTCCTCCGTCGAGTTCACCCCGCGGGCAAAGGCCCAGCGGTCCTGGCTGCCGAGCAGCACGGTGATGAACGGCTCATACCGCTCCGGCGGCAGGGCGCGGGCCACCATGGCGGCGGTCAGCGCCACCTGGTCCAGCGGGAAATCGCGCCATACGTAGCGGACCCGGCCGGTGTTGATCAGCTTCTCGCGCACCTGGGGAAAGGTTTCCTTCTGGAACGCGGCGCAATGGGTGCAGGTCAGCGAGAACCATTCGGTGACGGTCACGCGGGCGTCGGCCTGGCCCATGCCGCGCTCGGCCATGCGCGGGTCGGCGGCGGGCTGCGCGCGCAGCGGCGAGGCGACAAGCACGGGGGCAGCCAGAAGCGAGGGCAGGGCGGCGATCAGCAGGCGGCGGGTGGCGGGCATGGCGTCCTCGGTGATGGGGTGTCCGACCGGTATGGTCCCGTTGCCGGTGGGCGCGTCAAGCCTGCCGTCGCGGAAAGCATGGTCCGCGCGGCCAGCCGCGGACGGCTACGCCGCCGCCACCGTGTCATGGTAGGGCAGCAGCGTCGCGGAGGACGGCGGGGCGAATCCGGGTCCCGCCGTCAGCGCAACGGCGGTGCCGTAGGTCGCATCGGGCACCGTGTAAACGGTGAGCGCCGCCGGGTCTGGCGGCGTGAGGAGGCGCAGGGTATCGACCACGGCGCCGTCCGCGTCGAAGAACTCGACGGCGTTGCCGCTCACGTCCCAGGACTGCGCCGCCAGGCCCTCCAGCGTCACCCGGCCGCCGCCTGCTTGCGGGTCAAGCGCGACCTGGCCCAGGAAGCGCGCGGGCTGGTCGATCTGCAAGGTGGCGCGGCTGAGGCTGACCGTCTGCCCGGCGTCGGCGCCTGCCCCCAGTTCAAGAAAGCCGCCAAAGCCCGGCGGGCCACTGCTGACCTCGACGCTGCCGATCCCGGTGAGGTCGCTGGACACCGTGACCGTTCCGCCGGCCGCCACGATCCGCCCGTCGTTTTCCAGCGCGCTGCCCCAAGATCCCGTGATGTCCATCGTGTTGCCGGGCGTCGCGCTGAGGGTGCCCGTGTTGATCAGCGTCGAGAGCGGGGCCAGGACGATATCGAGGCTGTTGCCGGGGAACAGCAGGTTGCCGCGCCCGGCCTCGATCGTGCCGCCGTCGTTCAACACCGTGCCGGCAACCACGAACGCGCCGTGGCGGGGGGTGAGGTCAGCGCCCGGGGGAGCGTTGTCGAGCGTGACGTTCGCGAGCGTGGCGTTCCAGGCGATCAACCGGGACGGCTGGCTCGCGTCGTCGCCCGTCAGCCCGATGCTCGACGGGGCGTCCGCCGATCCGAACGTCTCATCGTAGAGGATCGCCGCGCCGTCTGAGATATACAGCTTGTCTCCAGCCGCGGGCGCTTCGTCCGGCGACCAGTTATCGCCTGCTGAGAACAGCCCGAACCCAGCGTTCCAGTTTTTGATTGCCATTGCCCGCCCCTCGACCAACCCTGGCTTTTGCCAGTTATTGATACGGTACGTGATCGGCGGCAGGCAGTCCATGAACGGATCGTTAAAAACCCGCTTGCGCACTGTTTTCGCCGCCGCAGTGGCTTTTCAGCAATGAAGCCGTGCGCAGCGGGCTGGCCCCCTGCCGGGCTTCTGGGGTGCTACCCCGGTTCGCCCTCGCCGATGCGCCGGCCCAGCGCCACCAGCGCGTCGTGCAGCGGCCCCGGCGGGATGCCCGGCAGCTCGATCCGCTTCATGGCCGGGGCGGGTGCCGCGGGCGGCGACGCGGGCGGGGGCGTCGGGTCCTGGATGAAGCGCAGCCGCCGCACCACGATGCGCCCCATGTGGCCGTTCACCCGGGCCAGCACTTCCTCGCTCAGATGCTGCAGTTCCAGCGCGACCGGCCCGGTGCAGGCGAGCGTAAGCGTGCCGCTGGCCAGCCGGCGCGGCACGGTGGTGCCGGACAGCTCGGGGCCGACGATCTCCGCCCAGTCCGCCATGACCTGCGCGCTGCCGGGCGCGCGCTTGCGGAAGGCGGGCCGGGTCAGGGCGGGCACCAGCGCGCCGACCGGGCGCGGGCCGTACACGTGGCGCGGCGCGTCCTCCGTTTTGGCGGGGAGGCGCTTGCCGGGGGTGCTGCCGCCCGTCATAGGTGGGGCGTGCTCCTCCCGCTTGGCCCGTCCCCGCCCGCCGCCGCGCTTCTGCGCTGGTACGACCGGCACCGCCGCTCCATGCCCTGGCGCGCCTTGCCCGGCGAGATCCCTGACCCCTACCGGGTCTGGCTGAGCGAGATCATGTTGCAGCAAACGACTGTTTCCGCGGTTATTCCATATTATGAAAGGTTTCTGTCGCGGTTTTCAACCGTGGATGCGCTGGCGGCGGCGGAGGACGGCCAGGTGATGCAGTTGTGGGCGGGATTGGGCTACTACGCCCGGGCGCGCAACCTGCTGGCTTGCGCGCGCCGGGTCGCGGCGGCTGGCGGGTTTCCGCGGGATTTGGCGGGGCTGCGGGCGCTGCCGGGCGTCGGCGAGTATACCGCCGCCGCCGTCGCCTCCATCGCGTTCAACATCCCCGTGGTGCCGGTGGACGGCAACGTGGAGCGCGTGGCCGCCCGGGTGTTCGCCGTCGAGGACCCGCTGCCCGGCGCGCGCCGGGCGGTCGTCGCCGCCGCGGCGCGGCTGGGCGAGGACCCGGCGGCGCAGGCGCGTCCGGCCGACTTCACCCAGGCGCTGTTCGACCTGGGCGCCACTGTCTGCACGCCGCGGGCGCCGGCCTGCGCGGTGTGCCCGTGGGTGGCGGAATGCCGCGGCCGGGCGCTGGGCCTGGCCGACACCCTGCCGCGCAAGGCGCCCCGTGCCGCGCGGCCCACCCGGCACGGCGCGCAGTTCTGGCTGGTGGACGCCGCCGGCCAGGTGCTGCTGCGCCGCCGCCCGCCGGAGGGCCTGCTGGGCGGGATGCTGGAACTGCCGGGCGCGCCGTGGCGGGCCGAGCCGTGGGCACGGGAGGACGCGCTGCTGCACGCGCCGCAGCCGGCGGAATGGCGCCTGGCCGGGCAGGCGGAGCACGGCTTCACGCACTTCGCGCTGTTCATGGACGTGTACGCGGCGCGGGTGGAGCGGATCACCGCGCCGGGCCTGCTGCGCGACGCGGGCGCGCTGGACGGGGAGGCGCTGCCGACCGTTATGCGGCGGTGCGTGCAGGTGGCGACGCGGGCGGGATAAGGGGCGGTTTGGAATTGGCGCCCCTTACAGGGCGTCCAGCAACGCTTTCCAAGCCTTGCGATGCCTTGGCTGGCTGCTGAACTCGTCGAGCTGCGAACCGATCTGCGCCACGAAGGCCCGAACCCCCGTCTCCCCTAACAGCGGCAGGGCGCCGCGCATCAGGTCGCCAATGGTTGCGTGGTAAAGGTTCGTGCCCGAGGCCCAAGCATGGCTGAACGTTCTTTCCACCGCTTCCCGCTCGGCAACCCGGATGCCCTCGGTGCACAAAAGCAGTTCGCGCACAGCGAACTCGCGCGCTTTGGCGACGGCGGTCTGTACGTCGGCATCCCCGATTTTGCGCTCCTTCACCTCCACCGCGAGGATAACATCCCCGTCGGGTCCTACGCATTCCAGGTCGCCGGCCGAGTTCGTGGCCGCATCCGTGGCGTTGACGACGTTTCGGCGCACCTCCCGGTAAAGTTTGAGGCGATCTCGGAACGTTTCAAATAAGGCGGCTGTCACCGCCAGTCCCCGGTCGCCGCCACTCCGTTCCGAAAGAAATGTCCCGACCAGTGCCTCGGCCTGCCGCAGGCTGACCCTTGGAGGAATGACGTAAACGAACGCGAGCTCGCGCAACCGGTCACGGATCGCTGCCAGGACTTGTGACAAGACCCGTTCAGCATATGCCGGGTCGTCCGCCTCCTCGACGTCGCGCAGGACCTTGCACAGGCTTTCCCACTGTTCCCGGTCGGCCATCTGGTCCAGCCCGTCATCCACCCGGGGGCGGCGCAGAGGATTGCTGACATAAGGGTCGCCGCTCTTGCCCAAGACGCTCTGGTTGCCTCGATTCCATGGCACGATAATCGCGGAGGCGAAGCCGCGGGGGTCCCAGCGCCCCTTGCTTCCATCTCCTTTTTGCAGGCACAGCGCATCAAGGCTGGGATCGACCAGCTTGCCCAACAGTTGCGTCGGCAGGCAGAAGCGGATGGCGGTTTGTCCGCTGTTGGCCAAGGCTTTGATTTCGTGCGGAGCGCCTACGCCCTCGTCGGACAGCACGATGTCCCAAAGGTTTTCCAGCTTTTTCCTGGCCTGGTCCCGATCCGGTGTTGCGGGCGCGCGTCCTTTCGCCATGCCGTTTTCAGTAATTCATCCAAAGGCACTCTTGCCGCTCCTTCTTGATAGAGTGGCACTGCTTGACCGGAGCGTCGAAGCGTCGCCAGTCCCGGTAAAGCCCGTCCATCAAGGCATTGCGGTAGCCGGAGATCGCCGCCTTCCCCGCGCAGCGATGGAGCGTCGCCGCGAGGGCGATGTGCTCTTCCTCGTTCATCTCGAAGCCGTAAGCCTTGCTGTCGCCGCGCGTGTCGTGCAGGTAAGGCGGGTCGCAGTAGAACAAGGTGTTCTCGCCGTCGTAGAGGCGGATCACGTCGAGGGCCGGGCGGTTCTCGATCTGGACGCGGATCAGGCGGGTTCCGATATCGGCAAGCGCCTCGACCCCGCCGAGCCAGCGCGACACCACGCCCGACATGCCGGCCCGGCTCGTGTCCTTGCAGTTGGCCCATCGGCCGAGCGTGGCGGTTTGCGCCAGACCCGTCCGCGTCTGCCGCGCCCGAATATAGAAGCGCCGCGCCCGCTCCAGGGTGGATACGCCTTGGGTGCTGCTCACAATGGCCCGGTGGAACTCCTCGCGGGAGAAGGGGGTGAGAGCGATAGCGCGCTCGAGCTCAGCGCCTTGGTCCCGCAGCGCGCGGAAGAAGTTCACCACTTCGCCGTCAACGTCGTTGTAGGTTTCAACAGGTGCCGGATGGCGGTTGAGCAACACGGCGGCCGATCCAGAGAATGGCTCGCAGTAATGGTGCGCCTTGGGCAACAGCGGCAAAAGCCAGTCCAGGTGGTTGAACTTGCCTCCATACCAGCCGAACGCGATGCGGCGGCGCCGGGAGCGCGGCATCGCCATCGGAAGCTCATGCACTTCGTCATCGTCCAGGTAGATAGGGGATGGTCCGCGCCGCCCCGGCCTGCCTCCGCGACCAACCATTTGAACATCGTCGGCGGCATTCAAGGCGAGCTTCTTGGTCAACGGCTTCTCCCAACGGCGTTACCGCGTTCAAGCGTCCAGTTCGGCACAAGCCGCGCAGCTCTTGCTCCGCTGCTCGGGCCTGGTGAAGGCTTAAAAGGGGCGGTCGCCGGCGACTCCCTCGCAAGCTATCAACGCGATCATACGCCTTACGCTTTCCAGCCGTGCGCGTCAGCGGTCATACGCCACCAACGACTCAAACGGCACGTCCACCCGCGCCCGTCCGCCCAGGAACGTCAACTCGATTAGCGCCGCCGCCGCCGGCACCTCCGCGCCCACCCGGCGCAGCAGCGCGATGCCGGCCGCCATGGTGCCGCCGGTCGCCAGCAGGTCATCCACCACCACCACCCGCGCGCCGGGGGCCACCGCGTCCGCCTGGATCTCGATCCGGTCCGTGCCGTATTCCAGCTCGTAATCCAGGCCGACCACGGCGCCCGGCAGCTTGCCGCGCTTGCGCAGCATCACGAAGCCGCAGCCGAGCTTCAGCGCCAAGGGCGCAGCCAGCAGGAAGCCGCGGGACTCCACCCCGGCCAGCAGGTGCGGCTGGTGCCCGCGCACGATGTTGGCCAGCCGCCCCATCGCCACCTGCCACGCATCGGGGTCCCGCAGCAGGGTGGAGATGTCGTAGAACAGGATGCCCGGCTTCGGGAAGTCGGGAACGCCGCGGATGTGGTCCTTGAGGTCCATGGTGCTGCCTTGTGTGGGATTGGCGCGTGAGGATCAGGCGGCTGTACCGCCTCCCGGCCATTGCGGCAACCGAGGCGCCGGGCTAGGCAGCGTGCATGTCGAGACCCGCCATCGCCACGGCCGCCGGGGTGCTGTTCATCATCGCCTATGTCGTGGCGGCTATCACCCTGCCGGACCTGGCGCCGCGCCTGCATTGGTCGCTGGAAGCGCTTTACTGGTGCGTGGCCGGCATCGTCTGGGTGTTTCCAATCCGCTGGCTGATGCTGTGGTCGGTGCACAAGCGATAGGGCGCTTTCTGGGGTGCGTTTCTTGGGGTGCGCCTTCACGGCCCGGTCATCATTCGGCAACATGGCTGCAACACGGCGCGGCTACATCGGCCGCTCCACAGCGGAGGTTCCGTCCATGAAGCGACGCACTTTGATCGCCGGCGCGGCGGCGCTCGGCCTCCATTCCGGCGTCCGGGCGCAGGCGCAGGCCGGGCGCGCCCGCGTCGTGTTCTGGCACGCGATGAACGGGGCGCTGAACGACGAGGTGAACCGCATCTGCGCCGCCTTCAACGCAGCTCAAACGGACGCCGAGGTCGTGCCGGTGTTCAAGGGCACCTACCCGGAAACCCTGACCGCCGCCATCGCCGCCTGGCGCGCCGGGCAAGCGCCGCATCTGGTGCAGATGTACGAGGTCGGCACCGGCTCCATGCTGGCGGCCGGCCCCGCGGTCAAGCAGACCTGGCAGTTGATCGGGGAAAGCGGCGTTGCCATCGACCCGGCTGCCTATATCGGCGCGGTGCGCGGCTATTACAGCCTGCCGGACGGGCGGCTCGCGTCCATGCCGTTCAATTCCAGCACGTCGGTGATGTGGCTCAACGCGGACGCCTTGGAGCGCGCCGGGCTTGACCCGGCGAAACCGCCCGCGACCTGGCCGGAGGTGATCGCGGCGGCGCAGGCGATCCGCACGAAGTCCGCCGCCCCCACGGCGTCCACCACCGCCTGGTTCCCCTGGATCCAGTTGGAGCAGTTCGCCGCCATGCACGACCTGCCGTTTGCGACCAAGGCGAACGGGTTCGAGGGGCTGGACACCGCGCTGCTGGTCAACGCGCCGCCCTTCGTCAAGCAGTTGGACCGCATCCTGGCCATGGCGAAGGATGGCACCTTCCGCTACGCCGGGCGGGACAACGCGCCGGACCCGCTGTTCTACTCGGGAGAGGCGGCGATCTCCTTCAACTCGTCCGGCTCGCGCGCCGACATCGCAAAGAACGCCAAGTTCCGCTGGCTGGAAGCGCCGCTGCCCTACGACCCGGAGCTGACGGCCGCCCCGATCAACTCGATCATCGGCGGCGCCAGCCTGTGGACCATGACGGCGCCGGGCCGCACGCCCGCGGAGTACAAGGGCGCCGCACAGTTCCTGGCCTTCATCGCGCAGCCCGCGCGGGACGCGGAGTGGCACCAGAACACGGGCTACGTGCCGGTGACGCTCGCGGGCTACGAGGAAAGCAAGCGGCAGGGCTACTACGACAAGAACCCCGGCGCCGACGTGCCGATCAAGCAACTGACCCGCGGCACGGTCACGCCGAACAGCCGGGGCTTCCGCCTGGGCCGGATGCCGGAACTGCGCAACATCGTCTATGAGGAGGTGGAGCGCGCGCTGCAAGGGAGCCAAGGCGCGCAGGCGGCGCTCGACAACGTGGTGGGCCGCGGCAACCGCGTACTGCGGGAGTTCGAGCGCGCGAACCGCGGCACCTGACTGGCGGCCTGCCCGATGGAACGACGCACGGTCTTCCCCGGGCGGCTGCTGCCGGCCCTGCTGGCCGCGCCGCAACTCGCGTTGACCGCCGTGTTCTTCCTGTGGCCGGCCGGGCAGGCGATGTGGTTCAGCGCCGTGCGGCAGGACGCCTTCGGCCTGCGCTCCGAGTTCGTCGGCTTCGAGAACTTCTCCGATTTGCTGTCCGACCCGCTGTATCGGGAAAGCGCCGGGCGCACCGCCTTGTTCTGCGTGGCGGTCGCGGCGCTCAGCATGGGGGTGGCGCTGCTGCTCGCGGTGTTCGCCGACCGGGACATCCGGGGCCGCGCCGCCTACCGCACCCTGCTGATCTGGCCCTACGCCATCGCCCCGGCGGTCGCGGCGGTGCTGTGGATCCTGGTGCTGCACCCGCAAGTCGGTCTCCTGGGCCGCTGGCTGAACCGGCACGGCATCGACTGGGACTACCGGCTGCGCGACGCGCAGGCGATAGGCGTCGTGGTGCTGGCCAGCGCGTGGAAGCAGGTGAGCTACGACTTCATCTTCTTCCTGGCGGGCCTGCAGGCCATCCCGCGCACGGTCGTGGAGGCCGCGCGCATGGACGGCGCCCGCGGCTGGCGCCGCTTCCGCACCATCACCTTGCCGCTGCTGACGCCCACGGTGCTGTTCCTGCTCGTGGTGAACCTGGTTTATGCCGCCTTCGACACCTTCGGCACGGTCCAGGCGCTGACCGGCGGCGGACCCGGCAAGGCCACGGAAACCCTGGTGGTCAAGGTGTACCGGGACGGGGTGGTGAACCTTGACCTCGGGTCAAGCTCGGCGCAGTCCGTGCTGCTGATGGGGGCGGTGATCCTGCTCACGGCGCTGCAGTTCCGCGTGCTCGGGCGGCGTCGTGCGGACTGACTGGCTGGCGCATTCCGTGTTGGGCGCGGGCGTGCTGCTGTTCGCGCTGCCGGTGTGGCTGGTGCTGGCCGGGTCCACGCAAGCCGCCGACGCCATCGCCCGCGGCGAGCTGTCGCTTGTGCCGAACCTGCACGGCCTCGGCATCTACGCGGACGTGCTGCGCAACGGCGGCCCCGGCGTCACGCCCTTGTGGCGGATGCTGCTGGTCAGCTTCGGCATGGCGCTGGCGATTGCGCTCGGCAAGATCGCGATCTCCGTGCTGTCCGCCTACGCCGTCGCGTTTTTCCGCTGGCCCGGGCGGCGGCTGGCGTTCTCCGTCATCTTCCTGACCCTCATGCTGCCGGTCGAGGTGCGGATCATCCCGACCTACTCGGTGATGGCGGGCCTGGGCCTGATCAACAGCTTCACCGGGCTGACCTTGCCGCTGGTCGCCTCGGCCACTGCGACCCTGCTGTTCCGCCAGGTATTCCTGGCGGTGCCGGACGAGCTGATGGAGGCCGCGCGCATGGACGGCGCCGGGCCGTGGCGCTTTTTGCGCGACATCCTGTTGCCGGTGTCCGCCCCGAACCTCGCGGCGCTGTTCGTGATCCTGTTCGTGTATGGCTGGAACCAGTACCTGTGGCCGCTGCTGGTCGCGACCGACCCGCGGCTCGACACGGTGGTGATCGGCATCGTCAAGATGATCGGCTCGGAGGTGCAGACCGAGTGGAACCGCGTGATGGCCGCGGCCGTGCTCGCTTTGCTGCCCCCGGTCGCGGTGGTGCTGCTGATGCAGCGGTGGTTCGTCAAGGGCCTGGCGGAAGGGGACAAGTAGCGGGTGGCGACGCTTGAACTCCATGGGGTCGCCAAGCGGTTCGGGGCGGCACCGGTCCTGGCCGGCATCGACCTTTCGCTTGCGGACGGCGAGATGCTGGTGATCGTCGGCGCCAGCGGCTGCGGCAAGAGCACCCTGCTGCGCCTGGTCGCCGGGCTTGAGACGCCGAGCGCCGGGCAGATCGTGCTGGACGGGCGCGACATCACCCATCTGGACCCGGCAGCGCGCGACATCGCCATGGTGTTCCAGAACTACGCGCTTTACCCGCACATGTCGGTGTTCGACAACATGGCCTACGCGCTGCGCATCCGCGGCCTGTCGCGCGCCGCCATCGCGACCCAGGTGCAGGCGGCGGCGGACCTGCTCGGCATCGGCGCGTTGCTGGCCCGCAAGCCGCGGCAGTTGTCGGGCGGGCAGCGGCAGCGGGTGGCGATGGGCCGGGCCATCGTGCGCAACCCCAAGCTGTTCCTGTTCGACGAGCCGCTGTCCAACCTCGATGCCAAGCTCCGGGTGCAGATGCGGGCGGAAATCCGCCGGCTGCAGCGGCGGCTGGGCGTCACCAGCCTGTATGTCACGCATGACCAGGTGGAGGCGATGACCCTCGGCGACCGGCTCTTGGTGCTGGAAGGCGGGCGCGCGGTGCAGCTCGCGACGCCCATGGAGGTGTTCGCGCGGCCCGCCGACACCTACGTCGCGGGCTTCATCGGCGCCCCGGCGATGAACTTCCTGCCGGCGACCTTGCTGCCCGGCGGCGCGGCCCGGCTTTCGGGCGGGGAAGTGATCCCGGTTTCTTGCCCCTCCACCCCGGCGGGCGGCGCGGTGACGCTCGGCATCCGGCCGGAACACGTGTCGTTGGCGGACGGCGGCATCCCGCTGACGGTCGAGCTGGTGGAGCCGCTGGGATCGGAAACCCTGGTGCATGGCCGCATGGCGGACGGCACGGCGCTGCTGGCGAAGCTGCCGGGCGCGGCCCCGGTTGGGGAGCGCGTCGCGGTCGTCCTGACGCCCGACGCGCTGCACCTGTTCGACGCCGCGAGCGGACGGCGGCTGTAACGATGGCCGCGCCGCTATGCCCCTCGCAATGACACGAAAAGTGGCCGATGCAAGCGGCCGTGGGCCATAGGCGACATCTCAGCTTGAACCTTCCTCGTTGCTTCCATCCTCCCGTGCGGTGGCGAGACAAGTGAGCGCCTGCCCCGTCAGTCGAAGGAAGACCTTCTCGTTCTGCTCAACCGCGCCCATCGCGTCGTAAAAGCCGAGCAGGCGAGCATTGCTGCGGTCGGCGGTCCAGTCGAGGCGTGCGAAACCGCCCTCGACGGCAAGCCGTGCCACGGCCTGCATCAGCGCGGTGCCAGTGCCGCTTCCACGTGCCCTTGCCGAGACGAACAGTTCCTTGAGGAACAGGCCCGGCTTGAGGCCCGGTCCTGGAAAGATGGCGCCGACGGCTGCGAAGCCGATGACGCTTGGATCGGCGGCGACGAGCACGCTGACGCCTTCGGGCAGCTTCGCAAGCCGCGCCGCGATCTCATCGAGCGGCGGGCAGGCCACGCGGTAGTGCGCCTGCATTTCTCGGAACAAAGCCGCCGTGCCAGCGATGTCCTCGGAACCCATCTGGCGCACCGCAATCAACCATGCCTCCTTTTTTCCTGCTTGGCGCCACGCATACGCGAGCGCGAGGGTGCAGGATGGGAGCGCGGGTGACACTCGACTGCCCGAAGCTCGAACTGGAACATCACCTTGTATAGGAAAGTTGGTCGGGGCGAGAGGATTCGAACCTCCGGCCTCTTGCTCCCGAAGCAAGCGTACTACCAGGCTGTACTACGCCCCGACTATGCCGCGCATATAGACCCAGCGCCCGCCCGGGGCAAGGCGCGAAACGCGCCTGCCCGAGGCAACCCGCTAAACGCGCTCCGGCCGCCCGGCGCCGGGCGAGGGGAGGGCGGCCAACCGGGCCAGCACGGCCTCCACGTCCGGCAGCACCTCGTACAGCCGCAGGCACTCCGGCCCGGCGAAACCCTGGTCCACCGCCGCCTCCATGCTGAGCAGGAATGGCTGCGCCCAGCCGGCCACGTCGCAGACCAGGATGGGCTTGTCATGCAGCGCGAGTTGCTTCCAGGTGGTGATCTCGAACGTCTCGTCAAACGTGCCGAGGCCGCCGGGCATGGTGACAAAAGCATCGGCGGCGTCGAACATGCGGCGCTTGCGGTCGTGCATGGTGGGCGTCACGATCATCTCCCCCACCCCGGCGTGCGCCACTTCCCGCCGCTGCAGGAACTCGGGGATGATGCCCAGCACCTGCCCGCCCGCGCCCAGCGCCGCATCGGCCACGATGCCCATCAGCCCGACGCCGCCGCCGCCATACACCAGCCGGATGCCCGCCGCCGCCAGCCCGGCGCCCAGCGCCGCCGCCGCCGCCGCGTAAACGGGGTCGGACCCGGCGCGGGAGCCGCAAAACACGGCGACGGAGCGGATGGGCTGTGGTGGCGGCATGGCGGCTCCTATGGAGTTCGGGCGGCGAAACGCCGAATGGGGGTGGCGCGGCCGGCGATGGGGTGCGAGGCTTTCACCATAACGGAAACCAGGAGACTTGGATGCGGACAACTTTGCTGATCGGGCTGGCGGCGGCCGGCCTGGGCGGGGCGGCGCTGGCGCAGAACCTGCCGGCCGGACCCACCGTGCCGTTCCCCGCGGACACCCTCATCGCCGCGCGGCAAGCGGGCTTTGACCTGCAGGCGGGCGTCGCGTCCGGCATGAAAACGGTGATCGACGCGGGCGGCGACGTGAAGGGCCTGGTGGACGGCGCCAAAGGCTTGTCGTCCTGGGGCCATGTCATCCCCGCCATGTTCCCGGACGGCACGCAGTCCGGGCACAACACCAAGGCCCGCCCGGAAATCTGGTCCGACCGCGCAGGCTTCGAGAAGGCGGCGCAGAACTTCTGGACGCAGGCCGACAAGCTCGCGACGCTGGCGGACGCCAACGACAAGGCCGGCTTCGCCGCGCAGTACACGGTGACCACGCAGGCCTGCGGCGCTTGCCACCGGTCCTACCGCGTGCGGACCAACTAAAGCTTCAGGCGAAGCGCACCAGCACCCATACCGCGCCCGCCGCCACGAGGAGGATGCCGGCGGCGAGCAGCGGGCTGGCGAAGCGCGGCTGGCGCAGGTTGGCGGGCAGGCGCTTCTTGCCCGTCACCATGGCGCGCACCAGGTCGTGCCGCTTGAACACCGCATAGGCGATGATCGCCAGGATGTGCAGCACCACCAAGCCCAGCAGCACGTAGAACGAGGTGGCGTGTACGCCGGACAGCCAATCGCTGGTGCCCTTGCTGACCCAATGCGCCAGCGGCCCCTTGGCGTCGATGTCGTCGTTGCTGAACAGCCCGGTGCCCACCTGCACGAACAGCGCCGCGAGCATCGCCAGCACCATCCAGCCCCCGGCGGCGTTGTGCCCGATCTCCGTGTCCGGCTCGCGCTTGCCGAACGTCGCCAGGTGGGCGAGGCCCGCCGTCGGGCTGCGCAGGAAGTTGCGGAAACGCGAGGTTTCGCTGCCGACGAACCCCCAGGCCACGCGGAACAGCAGCAAGGCCAGCACGGTGTAGCCCGACAGGAAATGGAACTCGGTCCATCCCCGTATGGCGCACACGTAGCTGAACGTCATCAACACGACGACCGCCCAATGGAACAGCCGGGTGGGCGCATCCCACACCCGCATCAGCAGGTTGGGGACTCGCGGCTTCGGCGGTCCGGTGGGGCGGCGGAGGGTAGGGCGGGAAGGTTGGGCCATGCCGCATTCTGCCGCCGCCCGGCTTGACGGAAAAGCCCGGCGTCGCCATGCGGGCCGCCATGCCGTCGTTTTCTTTCGCGCATCCGTTCACGATGCCCGGCTTTTCCGCCGCGCCGCCGCTCCTGGCTTTCGGCGTGGGGCTGGCCGGGCGGGCCGCGGGCGCGCGCTGGGCGGTCGCGGCGTCCGGTGCGGCGGGGGCGCTCGCGGGCTGGATGGCGCTGCTGCCGTGGGCATCGGCGCCGCGGGCCGTGCTGGCGCCGCGGGCGGTGCCGGAGTTCCTGCTGCTGCCCGCGGCGGCGGCGGCGCTGGCCGGGATCGCCGCGTCCCGGTTGCGCGGCCGGGCCGAGCGGTGGGCGCCGTGGGCGTTGGCCGTGCTGGCGGGGTGGTGGCTCGCCCGCTCCGCCCCGGCGCGGCCGGAGTTCTGGCGTGTGTGGTTCGCCGTGGTCCTCGCGGCGTGGCTGCTGACACGCGCGGCCGGAACATCCGGCGCGAACGGGCGGGCGCTGGCGGCGGCGCTGGCGCTGTGGGGCGCGCTGTTGCTGGCCGGGGTGCCGCCGGTTTGGGCCGCGGCGGCGGCGGCGGGCGCGGCTTGGCTCGCGGGCGGCGCGCTGCCGCCGGTGCTGCTCGCAGCCCTGGCCGCGGCGGCGGACCTCGGGGCCGGGCGGCTGGTGCAGGGCCGGGTGAACGCGGTGGACCTCGCCTGCCTCCTGGCGCCCGGCGCGGCGTGGCTCGTGCCCTGGACGGCGGCGCGGCTGGGCCGGCGCGGGCGCGTCCTGGCCGTGCCAGCCGCGGCGGCGCTGGCAGTGGGCGCCGCCTGGCTGGGCGGGCGGCTGCTGACCCGGTGACGGCTGGCGACGTGCCCGAGCGGCAGGTCTCGGCGTTCTGCACAACGCGATTGCAAATCTCGTTCACACCATCTTAACGTCCGTTGATGGACGGTCCGAATCCGCGAACGCTGGCCCGCTTGGCGATGGTTGCCGTGCTGTGCGTGGCCGTGGCTGGCACCATCTACGGGCTGTGGCCCAGCGCCAGCCCGCCGCCCGCCGTGCCCACGCCGGCTGTTGCCGAGATCCCCGCGCTCGCGCCGAAGCTCCCCGAGGCCCCCGCGCCGAAGCCCGCCGCTAGCCCCGGCACCGCCCCCAGCTTTGACATCGTGCGGGTCGGCCCGCTGGGTGCCGTGCTGGCCGGGCGGGCGGAGCCGGGCGCCACCGTGGTCGTGGCCAACAACAACGCGACGCTCGGCCGGGTCCAGGCCAACGGGCGCGGCGAATGGGTGCTGGTGTCCGCGACCGCGTTTGCGCCGGGCGGGCGGGAGCTGAGCCTTTCCGCGCGCAACGCGGACGGGCGCGACGTGAAAGGCGAGGGCACCGTGCTGCTCGACGTGCCGCCGCCCTCGGCCTCCTCCGCCCCGGCGACGGCGCTTCTGGTGCCGCAGGCGGGCGCGCCGCGGGTGCTGGGCAGTCCGCCGGACGACACGGCCCCATCCCCCGCCGAGCAGGCCCCCGAACAGCAGCTTGGGGCGCGCCTCGGCTTAAGCATCGTGGAGTCGGACGAGGCGGGCACGAGCCGCTTTGCCGGCCAAGCGCCGCCGGGCGCGACCGTGCGGGCCTACGTGGACGACGCGCCGGTCGGGGACGCGGAGGCGGACGCGCAGGGCCGCTGGGCCATGGCGCCCCGGCACGCGCTGTCCCGTGGCGCGCACCGGCTGCGCATCGACCAGCTCGGCAGGGGCGGCCAGGTGCTGGCCCGGGTCGAGGTGCCGTTCCGGCGCGCCGCGGTGCCGCCCGCCATGCTGGCCGCCGGCCGCGTGGTGGTGCAGCCGGGCCAAAGCCTGTGGCGGCTGGCCCGCCGGGCTTACGGCGCGGGCACGCGCTACACCGTCATCTACCTCGCGAACCGCAGCCAGATCCGCGATCCCCGGCGGATCTACCCCGGCCAGGTCTTCGCCGTGCCCGCGGTCGCGCGGTAGGGGGCTGGCCCGCCCCGGCCGCGTTGCGGCCTTGCTTGCATCGGCCGCGTCACGGGCTTGCCCGCGCCGGGCGTCACGGCCTTGCCCGTGCCGGGCTTAGTAGCCATTTCGTGATCCATGACTATCATCGAATCCTTCCGTTCCGTCCTGGCCCCGCCGCATCCGGTGGGCCGCCCCTTCATCGGGGGCGGCGTCGCCGCGGCCCTGCTCGGGTTCTTCGTCGGCGCGTGGCTGGTCTGGCTCGGCGTGCTGTTCACGCTGTTCTGCCTGTATTTCTTCCGCGATCCGGAGCGCGTGCCCCCCGCCCGGCCCGGCGCCGTCGTGGCCCCGGCGGACGGCCGCGTCGTGTCCGTCACCCAGGCGGTGCCGCCCGCTGAGCTGGGCCTCGGCGATCAGCCGCGCTGGCGGGTGGCGATCTTCCTCTCTGTGCTCGATGTCCACGTCAACCGGATGCCGGCCAGCGGCACCGTGACCCGCATCGCCTACCGCGCGGGCAAGTTCGTCAACGCCAGCATGGACAAGGCGAGCGAGCACAACGAGCGCAACGCCCTAGCCCTGCGTCTGCCGGACGGGCGGCAGATGGCGGTGGTGCAAATCGCCGGGCTGATCGCGCGCCGCATCGTGTGCCAGGTGCGGGAAGGCCAGGCCGTGCTGGGCGGCAGCCGCTTCGGCATCATCCGCTTCGGCAGCCGCACCGACCTGTATCTGCCGGAGGGGGTGCGCCCGCTGGTCGAGGAAGGGCAGCTCACCATCGGCGGCGAAACGGTGCTGGCGGAGCTGTCCGCGCCGTGACGCCCGACCGGGCCGGCTCCCCCGTCCAGCGGCTGCGCACCCGGTTCCGGCCGCGGCGGCGGCCGCGCTACGCCGGTCCGTCGTTCAACCGGATGATCCCGAACATTCTGACGCTGCTCGGCTTGTGCGCCGGGCTGACCAGTATGCGCTACGCCCTGGACGGGCGGTTCGGCCCAGCGGCGGTGGCCATCGTGGTGGCGGCCTGCATCGACGGGATCGACGGGCGGCTGGCCCGGCTGCTCAAGGCGACCTCGCGCTTCGGCGCGGAGTTCGACAGCCTGGCGGATTTCTGCTGCTTCGGGGTCGCGCCGGCCTTTGTGCTGTATCTGTGGTCCCTGCGCAGCGGGGGCGGCTTCGGCTTCACGCCCTGCCTGATGTTCG
>CAXSAZ010000004.1:0-108203 GCA_964235485.1 uncultured Acetobacteraceae bacterium
GCCAGATACGGCCCAAACGGCACCGGCACATCCCCCGCCACATGCCGCCCAAACGCCCGCCCCCCCAACGTCACCGCCAGCGCCACCACCGCCGCCCCCAGCACCACGTTCGGCAGCCCCGCCACCCCCACCCAAGCCCCGGACGCCGCCAGCAGCTTCGCGTCCCCTTGTCCCAACCCGTCCCGTCCGCGCAACGCCCGATATCCCCAAGCGATCCCGCGAAACGCCAGGTAGGCCACCACCGCGGCCACGGCATGGTCCCCCACCTCCTCCGGCTCCAACGCCAAAGTCACGAGCAACCCCGCCACCACCAGCGGCAAGGTCAGCACGTCCGGCAGGCGCAGGTGGTCCCAGTCGATCCATGCCAGAACCAGCAGCCACCACCCCAGCACGCAATCCGCCCACACCGCCCCGGCTTCCGCGCCCGGCCGCGCCCACACCGCCCCGGCGGCAACCGCAACGGCGGCCAGCTCGACCCACAGGTGGAACCGCGCGATCCCCGCCCGGCAGAACCGGCAACGCCCGCGCAACAAAAAATAGCTCAGCAGCGGCACCATGTCCCGCGCCCACAGCGCCCGGCCGCACCCCTCGCATTCCGACCGAGCCGCAGCAATAGGGCGCCCAAGCGGCAGGCGGCGGATCACCACGCCCAAGAAGCTGCCGACGAACGGGGACAGCAGCAGCGGCAACAACCCGTCCAAGCGTGCTCCCGAATCCCGCGGCCTTCTCCCGGCGGCTGAGAAAACCATGTATAGGACGCCCATCCATGCCACAACCGGGGTCGCCACGGGATGAATGCGCATAGCTTCCAGCAGCCGGTCGCCGTTGATCCCGGCGCGGCCGGCAGCCGGCCCGCCGACGCCGGCTCCTTGGTCGAGGACCTGGCGGCGCTCTTGATCGAACTCGGCCAATGCGACGCCCGCACGGTGGAGCGCGGGCGCCGGGTCGCGGCGGACAGCGGGCAGCGGCTGGACAAGGTGCTGCTGCAGCTCGGCCTGGTGACGGAGCGTGGCCTCGCGGAAGCCTACGCCCGGCTGCTCAACCTGCCCGTCGCCACCCCGGACCGCTACCCGGCGGCCGAGCCGCTGTTCGCCGACCGGCTGTCCACCCGGTTCCTGCGCAGCGCCCGGGCGCTCCCGGTGGCGGAGGCGGACGGGCGGCTGCTGGTCGCGGTGGCCGATCCGTTGGACGCTTTTGTGCCCGCCGCCATTGCATCCGCTGCCGGGCTGCCGGTGTCGCTCTTGGTGGGCGTGCCCATCGAGCTGGATGCGGCGCTGGACCGGCTGTACTCGGACGCGCCCGCGGCGGCGGATGCGCCGGAGGGGACAGCCGAGCCGTCGGAGGAGGACGCGGAGCGCCTCAAGGACCTCGCCAGCGAGGCCCCGGTGATCCGCCTGGTCAATCAGATCATCGCCCGCGCCGTGGAAACGCAAGCCTCCGACATCCACATCGAGCCGTTCGAGGACCGGCTGCGCGTCCGCTACCGCTACGACGGCGTGCTGCACGAGGCCGACAGCCCCGCGTCCCGCCTCACCGCCGCCATCACGTCCCGCATCAAGATCATGTCCCGGCTCGACATCGCCGAGCGCCGCCTACCGCAGGACGGGCGCATCAAGCTCGCGGTGCGCGGGCAGGAGATCGACTTCCGCGTGTCCACCATCCCGTCCTTGTATGGGGAAACGGTGGTGCTGCGCGTGCTGGACCGCAGCACCGTCGCCTTTGACTATGGGCGGCTGGGTTTGCCCGGCCCGGTGATCGCCAAGGTCAACGCGGCGCTCGACCTGCCGAACGGCATCGTGCTGGTCACGGGGCCGACCGGCAGCGGCAAGACGACCACGCTCTACACCGGGCTGCTGTCGCTCAACTCGGTGGCGCGCAAGGTGGTGACGGTGGAGGACCCCATCGAGTACCAGCTTTCGGGCGTGAACCAGATCCAGGTGAAGCCGCAGATCGGGCTGAACTTCGCAAGCCTGTTGCGCTCCATCCTGCGCCAGGACCCCGACGTGATCATGGTGGGCGAAATCCGCGACCTGGAAACGGCGCAGATCGCGGTGCAGGCGGCGCTGACCGGGCACCTGGTGCTGTCCACGGTGCACACCAACTCGGCCGCGGCCACCATCTCCCGCCTGCGCGACATGGGGTTGGAGGACTACCTCTTGACCGCCGTGCTGCGCGGCGTCTTGGCGCAGCGGCTGGTGCGCCGGCTCTGCACCCACTGCGCGACGGAGGGGGAGGCGGCGCCGGAGCTGGTGCGGCGCTTCGACCTGGAGCGCCGGACGAACGGACGCCCGGTGCGGCTGTGGCACCCGGTCGGCTGCGACAAGTGCCGCGGCACCGGCTACCGCGGGCGCCAGGCCATCGCCGAGTTCCTGCAGCCCAACGCCGACATCGAGCGCCTGATCTTCGCCCGCGCCGAGCACACGGAGATCGAGCGCGCGGCGGTGGCGGCCGGCATGGTGACCATGTTCGACGCGGGCCTCGATGCCGCCTTGGCCGGCACCACCACCGTCGAGGAAGTCGTGCGCAGCATCCGCGCCGAAGCGTAGCGGGGCGCGGTTTCGATGCCCGCCTTCCGCTACACCGCCATCGACCCGGCGGGCCAGACGGTCCGCGGCACGGTGGACGCGGCGACGGAGGCCGAGGTCATCCGCCTGCTGCAACGCCAAGGCAGCATCCCGATGCGGGCGGAGCCGGCGGGCACGCGGGGCATCGGCGACCTGCTGCACCGCGACATCGGCCGCCGGGGCATGAGCCGGCAGGATGTCACGAACTTCACGCGGGAGCTGTCGATCATGCTCGGCGCCGGGCAGGATCTGGACCGCAGCCTGCGCTTCCTGGTCGATACCGCGCCGAACGCCCGGGTGCGCGCCACGGTGGAGGGCCTGCGCAAGACGGTGCGGGACGGCGGCTCGCTGGCGACGGCGCTTGGGGCGCATCCCGGCAGCTTCCCCAAGCTGTATGTCGGCCTGGTCCGCGCCGGCGAGGCCGGGGGCACGCTGGCGCCGACGCTGGACCGCCTGGCCGACCTGCTGGAGCGGGAGCGGGCGCTCGCCTCCACCATCACGTCGGCGATGATCTACCCCGGCCTGCTGCTGCTGGCGGCGGCCGGGTCCATCGCCCTGCTGCTGACGCAGGTGCTGCCGCAGTTCGTGCCGCTGTTCGAGCAAAGCGGCGCGGTGCTGCCCCGGCCCACGCAACTGCTGATCGCCACCGGGGACGCGCTGTCCGCCTACGGGCTGTATGCCTTGCTGGCCTTCATCGCCCTGGCGCTGGCGGCGCGGCAAGCGTTGAAGCAGCCCCGGCCGCGCATGATGCGGGACCGGCTGCTGCTGCGCTTGCCGGTGGTGGGCGGGTTGACGCGGGAGGTCATCGCCGCGCGCTTCACCCGCACGCTCGGCACGCTGTTGAACAACGGGGTGCCGCTGATCGGGGCGCTCGGCATCGTGCGGGACGCCATCGGCAACGGGGCCGGCGTCGCGGCCGTCGAGCGCGCGACAATCAGCGCCAAGGGCGGCGCCGGGCTGTCCCGCCCATTGGACGAGTCCGGCGTGTTCCCGGCGCGCACCATCTACCTGCTGCGTTTGGGCGAGGAAACGGCGCAGCTCGGCCCCATGGCGCTGCGCGCGGCGGAGATCCATGAGGAAAAGACCCGGCTCGGCGTGCAGCGGCTGGTGGCGCTGCTGGTGCCGGCGATCACGGTGGTGATGGGGCTGGTGATCGCGGGGATCGTGGCGTCCCTGCTGCTGGCCATGCTGGGCCTGAACGACCTTGCCGCGAGCTAGGCCGCCGCGGGGCCGCGAGGCCGGCTTTACGCTCATCGAGATGATCGTCGTGCTGGCGGTGCTGGGGCTGGTGGCCGGGCTGGTGCTGGCGCGGGGGCCGCCGCGCAGCGCCGGGCTGGAAATGCGGGCGGCGACCGGCGCGGTGGCGCAGGCGATGCGGGTCGCGCGCACCCAGGCCATCATGTCGGACCGGCCCGTGATCGTCCTGTTCAACCCGCGCGCCGGCACGCTGCGCGTCGGCGCCGCCGCGCCGCGGAGCCTGCCGGCGGGCACCGCGATGAACGTGGTGAGCACCGCCGATCTGGTGATGCAGGCAGGGGCCGGTGCGCAGGCGGGGGCGGGCGCCCCGGCGGGAATCGCGTTCCTGCCGGACGGCAGCTCCTCCGGCGGCCGGGTCGAGCTGGCGCGCGGCGGGCGGCGGGCGCGGGTCGGCGTGGACTGGCTGACCGGGCGGGTCACGGTGGCCGATGACCCGTAAGGGGGAGCACGGCTTCACGCTGCTGGAGGTGCTGGTCGCCTTCGTGATCGCGGCCCTGGCGCTGGGGGCGCTGAGCCAGGGCGCGGCAGGCGGCCTGCAATCGGCGCGGGTGTCCGGGCATTACCAGGAGGCGCTGTCCCGCGCCCGGTCCCGCTTGGCCACGCTGGGAACGCCGGTGCCGGGCGAGCAAAGTGGCGACGACGGCGGCGGGTATTCCTGGCAGGTCCGCGTGACGCCCATCGCCACTGCCGGGCGCGCCCGGGAAGGCATCGACCCCATGCGGCCCGGCCGCGCCGTGCTGCTGGGCGTCGTCGTCCGCATCTCCTGGCGCCTGGACGGCGGCGAGCGGGAAGTGGCGCTGGCGACGGAGCGCGTCATGGCCGCGCCGCCGGAGGCGCCATGACGCGGCAGCACGAAGCAGGCTTCACCTTGCTGGAACTGCTGGTGGCGCTGACCGTGCTGGGCTTCGTGCTGGCCGGGCTGAGCGGGGGGGTGCGCTACGGCCTGCGCGCCGCCGACACCCAGGCCCGGACGCTGGCGGAACGGAGCGAGCTGGACGCGGTGGACCGGGCGCTCCGCCGCTTGATCGAGGGCATGGACCCCGGCACCCCCCGCGAAGGCAGCGGCTTCCAGGGCAGCGCCGGCCGGCTGGTGTTCGTGTCGGAGCTGCCGGCGGCGAGCGGCCTGCCGAGTCGGCAGGCGGTGGTCGCCCTGGGCCTCGACGGCGCGCGCCGGCTGGTGCTGCGCGCCACGCCGCGCTTGCCCGGCAAGCCCTTCGGCCCGCCGCCCTTGCCCATCGAGGAGGAGCTGCTGCGCGACGTGGACCGCATCGAGTTCTCCTTTCTTGCCCGCGATGCCGGGGCCAACTGGTCGAGCGCCTGGACCGGCAAGGAGCTTCCCCACCTGATCCGCCTGCGGGTCGTGTTCCCGCCGGGCGACCGGCGGCATTGGCCGGACATCGTCGCAGGCCCTCGCCGGGAACGCTCGGCGGGGGTATGATGCGGCGTCGCGGGCTGGCGGCGGCGCATCCATTGCGGCGTCCGACAGTATTCACTTGCAGCATCCCGCGGGTTGGCGGCACTAGCGCAGCATGGTCAACGAGTTCCTCCTTTGGTGGGCGCAGCAGCTTCGCGCCTCGCTGCCGGCCCGGCTGGTGCAGGACGGCGCCGGCTCGGCGGCGCGCGGGCTGGCCGTGGCGCTGCACCTGCTGCCGGCCGGGCAGCACGGCGTCGATGTCCTGGCGCGGCGCAAGGGGCGCGACACGGCGCTCGGCCGTTTCGCCCTGGACGGGGCCGGGATCGCGGCGCTGCGAACCGCGGTCGCGGGGCAGGGCGCCGCCGCGGTGCTGCGCCTGCCGCCCGAGCTGCTGCTGGAACAGCAAGTGGCGCTGCCCATCGCCGCCGAGCGCGACCCGGAGCGCGTGCTGCATTACGAGATGGACCGCATCACCCCGTTCACCGCGGAGGAGCTGTTCTGGACCTGGACCGCCGAACGGCGGGACCGCGCGCAGGGCCGCCTCCACCTCCGCTTGTCGCTGGTGCCCAAGGCGCGCGTGGCGCCGGTGCTGGACGCGCTGCGAGGAGCGGGGCTGCGGCCCGCGGCGCTGGAAGCGGCGGCGCCCGGCGGTCCCGTGCGCCGCATCGCGCTGGACCGGCCGCCGCCGGCCCGCTGGCGGCGGCGCGGCCTGGCGGTCGCGGGCGCGGCCTGCGCCGCCTTGGCCGTCGCCGCGGTCGCCGTGCCGTTTGCCACCCAGTCCGTCCGCCGCGCGGAGGTCGAGCGCCGCATCGCCGCCCTGCGGCCCCGGGCGGACGAAGCGGAAGCGCTGCGCCGCCGCATCCTCAGCAGCGCCGCCGGCACGGACGTGTTCGCGGAGCAGCGCGCCCGGGTCGGCGACGCGCTGGCGGCGCTGGCGACGCTGACGGACGTGCTGCCGGACGACACTTTCCTGACCGAATTGACCATGCGCACCCGGATCGTGACCATCAGCGGGCAGTCCGCCGGGGCCGCCCGGCTGATCGCCGCACTCGCCGCCGAGCGCGGCATCCGCAACCCGGCCTTTGCCGCCCCGGTCACGCGCAACGAGGGCACCCGCGCCGAGGGCTTCTCCATCCGCGCGGAAATGGTGCCCGGGGGGGCGCCAAGCGTCGCGCCGGAGGGCGCGCCAAGCGTTGCGCCCGGGGGCGCGCCAGTCGTTGCCCCCGGGGGGGCGCCATGACCGAGTCGCTGCCGACCGGGCGGCGCGGCCAGGTCCTGGCCTGGGCGTTGCTGCTCGCGGTGCTGGCGGCGGCCTGGGCCGCGGTGGCGGCGCCGCTGCTGGACTGGCACGCCGAGCGGGAAGACGCCTTGGGACAGCGCGCCACCCTGGCCCGGCGCATGGCGCAGGTCGCGGCCGGCCTGCCGGCGTTGCAGGGCCAGGCAGCCGCGGCGGCCACCGCCGGGCCGGTCGCGGCGACCCTGCTCGACGGCTCCACGGACGCCGTGGCGGGCGCGACCCTGCAGCAGCGGGTCCAGGACATGGCCGGGCGCGCCGGCGCCGCGTTGTCCAGCACGGAAACCCTGCCGGCGGAAACCGTGGGGTCCTTTCGGCGAATCGGGGTGCGGGTGGCGCTGTCCGCGCCCTGGGCCGTGCTGGTGCAACTGCTGCGCGCGGTGGAGGAAGCGTCGCCGCAGATGCTGGTCGATGACCTGCAGATCCACAGCGTGCGGCGAATCGGCGTGGCCGGGGAAGCGCCGCTGGAAGCGTCCTTCACCGTGCTGGGGTTCCGCGCGCCGTGACGGAGCGGGGTTTTGCCGGGCTGCTGGCGCTGGGCGCGGTGCTGGCCGCGACGATTGCCCTTGAACTGACCCGTGGAACCACAGATGACGGCGGCATGATCGCCCCCGCCCCGCGTCCCGCGCCCACCCTGCCCAGCCGGGCCGCGGCGCCCCCCTCGGAGGAGGACCGGCAGGAGCTGGTCGATGGCATCCTGGCCCGGCCGCTGTTCGCCACCACCCGCCGCCCGGCCGACGCGCCGGCGGCCGGCCCGGCGGCGCCGCCCGCCAGCCTGCCGCGCTTGGCCGGCATCCTGGTGCACGGCGGCAGCCGCAGCGCGATCTTCGCCGCAACCGGAAACGGGCGGCCCGCGGTGGTCGGGGAAGGCGGGCGCGTCGGCGGCTACACCGTGCAAGCCATTGAGGCCGGGCAGGTGACGCTGGCGGGGCCCAGCGGCCCCCAGGTGCTGCGCCCGGCGTTTGACGCGCGGGCGCCAGGGGCCATTCCGCTGGGCGCCGCCGGCCCGCCGGGCGTCCCCGCCGCCCTGCCGGGCGCGGCCAAGCCTCCCGCTGCCTTTTCGCCCGTCGATGTCCTGCAGTCGCTTCGGGGCTTGCCCGGCTTGTCCGGCACCACCGCCCGATGAAGCGCCTGAGAAGGCATGTCGCGCTGCTGCTGCTTGGGGGCCTCGCCGCCTGCGAAGCGCAGCGCGTGCCGGCGCTGCGGTCGCTGCCGAGCCTGGGCGCTGGCCCCACGGGCACCGCGGCGGCGCGGGTGAACGGTTCCGTGGGGTCGCCCGACTCGCTGCCGGGCGCGCAGGTGTCGGTGGGCCAGGTCCGCGCCGTCACCCTGCCGCCTGGGAGCGCCGGGGCGGGGGGTGGCGACGTGTCGCTCGACTTCGTGGACACGGACCTGCGCGAGGTGGTGGCGCAGATGCTCGGCACCATCCTGCGCGTGACCTACACCATCGACCCGGCGGTGCGCGGCACGGCGACCCTGCGCACCGCCACCCCCATCCCGCGCACCCAACTGCTGCCGGCTTTGCAGGCGCTGTTGGCGCAGAACGGCGCGGCGCTGGTGCAGTCCGGCGACATCTACCGCGTGGTGCCCGCCGCCGCCGGCTCCCCGGTGCTGGCCGGCGGCGACGCGACCGCCGGCGGGGGCATCGTGCCGCTGCGCTACGCTTCGGCGGAGGACCTGGCCAAGGTGCTGCAGCCCTATGTCGGCGCGGGCGGCAAGGTGGTGGCCGACCCCGGGCGCAACGTCTTGCTGATCAACGGCGACGCGGCGACGCGGGACGCGCTGGTGGCCTTGATCCGCGCCTTCGACATCGACATCCTGGCCGGGCAATCCTACGCGCTGTTCCCCGTGACCTCCGGGGGGGCCAAGGACTTCGCCACCGCACTTTCGGACTCGCTGCGCGCCAGCAACGGGGCGGCGCTGGCGAACGTGGTGCGCGTGGTGCCGATGGAGCGCATCAACTCCGTGCTGCTGGTGTCCGCCCAAGCGCGCTACATCGACCAAGCCCGCCGGGTGTATGGGCTGATCGAGCGCGGGCGGCGGCAAACGCTGCGGACCTGGAACGTGTACTACCTGCAGAACAGCCGTTCCAACGACATCGCCTATGTGCTGCAGCAAGCGTTCACGCCGAACAAGGTGACGGCGCAGCCCAGCGCGCGGGCGCTGGGCTCCACGGCGCCGGGCCGCGGCAGCCGGCAATCGGGGTTCGGCGGCGATGCCGGGAACGGTTTTGGCGGCGGCGGCCTGGGGGGAGGGGGTGGCGGGCTTGGCGGCGGCGGTTTGGGCGGCGGCGGGATCGGCGGCGGCGGGGGCCTCGGCTCCGGGGGCGGCGGCCGGGGCGGCGGCGGGCTGGGAGCCTCGGGGCTGGGGAGCGGGGGCGCGCAAGGCGGCGCGCAGCCGGAGCCGGCGCAGAACCCGGCCAACCCGCTGCTCGGCGGCCTGGACCCGACCGGCAGCCCCGGCGGCGGCGCGGGCGGCGCAGACGACAACTCGGTGCGCATCATCCCGAACGGCCAGAACAACGCGATCCTGCTGTATGCCACCGCGTCCGAGCGCGACACCATCGAGGCCATGCTGCGCAAGATCGACATCCTGCCGCTGCAGGTCCGCATCGACGCCACGGTGGCGGAGGTGTCGCTGAACGACAGCCTGCAATACGGCACGCAGTTCTTCTTCAACGCCGGCATCAACGGCGCGCTCAACTTCAGCGGGCCGGGCGCGGCGGCGGGGGCGTTCGCGTCGGGCTTTCCGGGCTTCGTGCTGAGCGGACCCCGCAACGGGCAGGCGGCGCTGAACGCGCTGCAGGCGGTCACGGACGTGAAGGTGCTGTCCTCGCCGCAGGTCCTGGTGCTGGACAACGAGGCCGCGCGCTTGCAGGTCGGCAACCTCGTGCCGTTCCTGACGGCCAGCTCGCAAAGCCAGATCACCAGCAACGCGCCCATCGTGAACTCGGTGGATTACCGGGAAACCGGGGTGATCCTGGAGGTCACGCCGCGGGTGAACAGCGGCGGGCTGGTGACGCTGGACATCTCGCAGGAGGTGAGCGACGTGGTGCAGGGCACCACGACGCCGGGCATCAACTCGCCGACCTTTTCCGAGCGCAACGTGAGCAGCCGCGTGGTGGTGGAGGACGGGCAAACGGTGGGGCTGGCCGGGCTGATCCGGGACACCACGAGTTCGTCCAACTCGGGCATCCCCTTCCTCAAGGACGTGCCGCTGCTGGGGCTGCTGGCCGGCAGCCAGAACAACCTCCGGCAGCGGACCGAGCTTCTGGTGCTGATCACGCCGCACGTGGTGCATGACCAGCGCGACGCGCGGGCGCTGACGGAGGACTTGCGCGACCAGTTGATCAACGCCGCCCGCGTGCCGGTCGATCTGCAGGGTGCCCGGGCCTCCGGCTCCGCCGACCCGCAGCGCACCCTGCGCCGCAACCTCCGCCTGGAACGGTGAAGGGCGCCGGCCAGGAGAACGACCGGCGGGACGACCGGGGCTTCGCGCTGCTGATCGTGCTGTGGGCCGTGGTGCTGCTGGCCCTCTTGGCGACGCAGTTGACTGCGGCCGGGCGCACCGAGCTGCAGCTTGCCGCCAACCTGCGCGGCGCCGCGCAGGCGGAGGCGGCGGCGGACGGCGCGGTGCAGGAGGCGGTGTTCCACCTGCTCGACCCGTCCGATCCCTGGCCGGCGGACGGCGCGGAGCGGGTGGTGCGCGTGCCGGGCGGGCGGGCGACGCTGCGGATCGAGAACGAGGCGGGCAAGATCAACCCCAACACCGCGTCGCCGGAGCTGCTGCGGGCGTTGCTGCGCCGGGCGGGCGCGGATGGGCGCACTGCTGACGGCATCGCCGCCGCGGTCGTGGACTGGCGCTTTCCCGGCGCCCAAGGGCAGCCCGGCGGCGCCAAGGACCCGCAATACCGTGCGGCCGGCCGCGAGTACGGCCCGTCCGGCGCGCCGTTCCGCAACGTGGCGGAGCTTGGCGCGGTGCTGGGCATGACGCCCGAGGTGCTGGCCCGGCTGGAGCCGAACGTGTCGGTTCTCACGGACACGGACCCTGACCTTTCGGCGTCGCCGCCCTTGGTGCGCCAGGCGATCCAGGACCTCCGCGGTTCGCGCCCCACCACGTCCCGGCCCCGCCCGCTGCGCACGGTCGCCATCACGGCGCGGGTGGTGGGCGACGCGGGCGGGCGGTTCGGCCGCCGCGCGGTGGTGCGGCTGGGCATCGCGCCGAAGGAGCCGCTGTTTCAGATCCTGACGTGGGAGGCCGTTTCCTGAGCGGGCAAGGCGGCCTTGCCATACTGCTTAAGAATGTTTGTGATTATTTCTTATGCCGAGGTATGGTGAGGAGGATGGAGGGCCTGCCCATGGCGACAATGACGGTTTCCCTGCCTGATCCGATGAAGGACTGGATCGAGGCCCAGATCAGGCAGGGCGAGTACGCCAGCGCCAGCGACTACGTGCGCGATCTTGTCCGCCGCGACCGCGCCCGGCGGGAGCAGGAATTTACCATGAACGAACTGCGCCACAAGCTTGCGGCGTCTCAAGACAGCGGCCTCAGCGGCCGTACAGTCGATGACATTTTCGCCGAGGCACGGGACATCGCCCGGTTGCGCGGGCTGTTGCGTGAGTGAGTATCGGCTTACCAGAGACGCCGATGCCGACCTGCTGGACGTATTTCTATATGGGCTTGAGTTTGGGCTGACGCGGGCGGAAGATTACCGGGACAGTCTGACCCAGTGCTTCGAAATTCTTGCTGCCAATCCGAAGCTGGGCCGCAAGGCCGACGAGTTCGCGCCCGGCACGCGGCGGCACGAACACGCGCGGCACGTCATCTTCTACGACGAACAGCCTGATGGCGTGCTCATCACCGCCATCATCCACGAGCGCAGCATCCGCAGGCTCCTGGGTTGAGGAACCGAAATACCTGCCCGATGGCTTCCAAGAAGCGTGTCGGGATGCGGCTGGGCATCGCGCCCCTGACGGCCACGGGCTGACGATCCACGATCCATTCGACAATGCCGAGCAAGTCATCGCTTGCGGGTTCGGTCCACCGGATCGCCGTCACGGCTTCGGGCTGACGATCCGCTCAAACGCGGCCACGACCGTTGCATGATCGAGAACCCGGCCAGACTGCAGGGCTTCCTTGCCCTCTTCCACCGCGGCCAGGAACTGCTGTTCAGTCGCGACATAGGACCGCAACGCCTCATTGATGAGCCAGGACTTGTTGCGCCCCGCCGCTTCGGCCAGACGTTCAAGCTCGTCGTCGAGGTCGGCATCGACCCGGGCGGCGATTGTGACGGATTTGGACATGCCTTCTCCTGAGCGGGGTTGTTTGCAATGTTTACATTGTAATGCAACCCTGGTCCCGGCACCAGTTGAGAGCGGGTTGGATCGCCTGGTGGCTGGATGCAGGGGACGGCAGCATGGCTGTTGGAGCCGCTCAAGCCAACTGGCCTCAAGATCCCCACTGTTGCCAGACAAAGCCCACGCTGCCGACCGCCGCCAGGATCATGCCGCAGCGGCGATAGAAGCGCAGCGGCGACACAAAAGCCTGGCGTTCCTCAAGCATGGCCGCGTGCTGTTCCGGCGAACGCCGCGCGTCCAAGCGCGCCTTGAACACCTCGGTTCCCCAGGTCGGGGCGTCCTGATCCAGTTCGGCCATGATACAGACCAGCCAGGTCGCGCTGCCCAGGAGCAGCAAGCCCATGAAACCGAGCCTGTTTGTCATCAACACCGCCGCGCCGATGAGCAGGACGATGACGCCCCAGGCCAAGGCGCTCGCGACGGTGCCGGCGGAAAATCTCATCACGGCAGCGTAGCAGGCCGTATTCCTTCCGTGGCAACTGTTTGCACCGCGCCACGGGCCGCGCTCAAGGATTGCAGATCATCTCCGCCTCGCTTTCCCCCGCCTGGTTATTGGGCCCGCGGGAGCACAGGTCGAAGTCGTGGCCGGGGCGGCTGGACGGGCTGCGGTAGAAATAGGGCCGGTTCCAGGGGTCAAGCGGCTGGGCGTCGCCCTTCAAGTAGGGGCCGCCCCAGCCCGCCGTGCCGGACGGCCGGGCGTTGAGCGCGGCCAGGCCCTGCTCCGTCGAGGGATAGCCGCCGACATCGAGCTTGTACAGGTCGAGGATGGAGGAAATCCGCTCGATGGACTGCCGGGCGACGGAAGTGCGGGCGCCGCCCAGTTGGCGCAGCGCCGCCGGGGCGACCAGGCCGATCAGCAGGCCCAGGATCGCGATCACCACCAGGATTTCCAGCAAGGTGAAACCGGCGTCGTCGTGACTGGAAGCGGGGCTGCCGGGAGAAGGGCGGCGGCGCGGGGGGGAAGGCTGCTGCATCAGGTCCTGCTTTCTGCTACGCCGGCAGTCCATAGCAACGAATCAGGGGGTTGGGCCATGCCGGCGCACACGGGAAGCGACTGATGGCGGTTCCCTACCTCGCCTGCATGGCGCTGGTCGCGCAGATCTACAGCCTGCCGCCCCGCGTGCTGCCGTCGATCCAGAAAGTCGAGGGCGGCGGCCCCGGCACCGTGCACCGCAACACGGACGGCTCGGAGGACCTCGGGGTGATGCAGATCAACACGCTCTGGCTGCCGGCCCTGTCGCGCTACACCCAGCTCGACCCGGCGGAGGTGCGGCACCGGCTGCTGCACCGGCCCTGCTTTAACATCGCAGCGGCCGGGCTGATCCTCCGGACCTATCTGGACGAGACTCGGGGCGACCTGATGCGGGCCGTGGGCAACTACCATTCCCACACGCCGCTGCTGAACCAGAAATACCAGGCCAAGGTGCGCGACGCGGCGGCGGCCATGTTCGCCAAGCGTTGAAAGGCTAACGCGGGTCCCCCGCCACGTCCACGAACAGGCCGTTGCGCCCGGCGCGCACGGTGTAGTCCAGGACCAACAGCCGCAACTGCGGCACCTCGCCGAAGCGGTTCGTATCGAAGAACGTGGTTTGGAGCCGGACCGCGCAGCGGACCGTATCGGGCAGGGCGGTCGGGACCTGGCCGACGCTGCCCGACAGGATCACGGCGTCCAAGCCGCGCCCGGCGATGTCGTCGGCCACCACGTCCAGCACCTCGTTGCGCCCGCACACGGGCCGGGGCGGCTCGGCGGCCCGGGCGGGCAGGCCGAGGCCCGCGAGGCTTCCGGCAAAGATCAAGGCAACGAGCCGACGTGGCGATGCGGACAAGCAAGCCTCCTTCAAGAAAAGGGCCGTGCCCCGGCCGAGGCGCGGCTCCGGACCCTCAGCGGATCGTGCCGTTCGCCCGGTCCGGGAAGAAGCCGCCGCCGGAGGGCACGCCGTTGTAAACGATGCCGAGCACCTCGCCCGCGGTGCGGCGGTACACCAGCCCGTCATTGTCCACCGGGGCGATGTTGTCGGGGAAATTGGGGATCGACAAGCCCTGGTCCTTGCCGTTGCCGAGCCGGGCGCGGACGGCGGAAATGGCGTTGAACACGTTCTGCTGTCCAAACGAGCAGAGCAGGGTGCGGAGCGACCCGGCGTGATAGGCTTCCGCCGCGAGGATGGAGGCGGCGGCGTCCAGGTTGTCCTTGCTTTGCAGCAGCCGGGCCGCGCCGGCATAGGCGGTGACGCCCACGTCGGTGAGCGACAGCGCGCCGAGCAGGAAGTTGGTCTCGTTCAGGAAGGGGTTGAACTGCGTGCCCGCCGGGATCAGGCCGGCCGCGACCGCCACCGCGTTGAAGCTGTTGAGCAGGTCGATGTTCGGCCGCGCGACCGCCTGGTTGCCGAGCACGCGGCGGATGAAGCGGATGTGGTCAACCTCGTCCACCGTGATGCGCTGGATGACGCCGGCGACCACCGGGGTTTGGAACGGCACCTGCGCCCCGCCGAGCACGAAACCCGCGTTGCCGACGCCGTTGGGGTCGCTCACGTCCGAAGCGTCCAGGCCGCGGCCCAGGAAGCCGCGGATGTAGTACTCGCCTTCGAGGTATTCGAGGTTGAGCGCGAAGTTCAGGATGTCGGCGTCGGTGTAGCTTTGCGCCGCGGCCGGGGCGCTGCTCACCACGGCGGCGCCCGTCGCCGCGGCGCCGGCTGCCAGCACGGCGACGGCGGCAGCGCCGAACTGGCCGATCAGCGAGCGTCGCTCGACGTGGGTCTGCTCGGCAGCGGTTTCGTCAGGCATTCGAGAGTCCTCCAGATGGTGGCATGGCCGTGGGCGGGCCAACTGCGTCATACCCCATGCCGAACCGTCGGCTGCTGTTTCCGTGCAACGGTCAACCCGAAGTGATGCCTGGACCGGGTTAACCACCAAAGCCCCGCTACGCCGGCGACAGGACGTGGATCATGGGCCGGCTCCGTCGCGGCCCTTGGTTCGCGCGGGGTTCACGCGGCAGTGTCCACCCGCGGCGGCCCCGGCGCAATCGAGGAGCGCAATCGGGGGGCCGGCTCCCTTGCCCGGGGCGCCAAGCCCGTGTTTTGTGTGGGGCCATGCAGCAGATCACGGGACACACGCGGCTGGCGGGGGTGATCGGGTGGCCGGTGGGGCATTCCCGGTCGCCGCGCCTGCACAACCATTGGCTGGCGCGGCACGGGATCGACGGGGCCTACGTGCCGCTTCCCGTGGCGCCGGCGGACCTCCCGGCGGCGGTGCGCGGGCTGCGCGCGGCGGGGTTTCTCGGCGCCAACGTGACCGTGCCGCACAAGGAGGCGGTGCTGGCGCTGTGCGACCGGGTGCTGCCGGCCGGGCAGCGGGCCGGGGCGGTGAACACCTTGGTGTTCGGGCCGGACGGCATCACCGGGACCAACACGGACGGGGTGGGGTTCATCGAGAACCTGCGGGCGCATGGCGTCGATCCCGCGGCCGGGCCGGCGCTGCTGCTGGGCGCCGGGGGCGCTGCGCGGGCCATCGCGGCGGCGCTGCTCGACTTGGGCGTGCCGGTGGCGGTCGCCAACCGGTCGGCGGATCGCGCAACGGCGCTGGCGGCGGCGCTGCCGGGCTTGCAGGTGCGGCCCTGGGCGGAGCGGGGGGCGGCGCTCAACGAGGCGGCGCTGCTGGTCAACACCACGGTGCTGGGGATGATGGGGCAGGACGCCCTGCCCATGCCGCTGGACGGCGCGGCGCCCGGCTTGGCGGTGTCGGACATCGTGTATGCGCCCATGGTCACGCCGCTGCTGGCCGAGGCGGCGGCGCGGGGCTTCCGCACGGTGGGCGGCCTCGGCATGTTGCTGCACCAGGCCGTCGCGGGCTTCGCATCGTGGTTCGGCGTGACGCCGGCTGTGGACAGGGAGACCTTTGAACTGATCGCTGCGGATCTGTAATCTACGGGCGCATGAGGATCATCGGCCTGACCGGCGGCATCGGCATGGGGAAGTCCACGGTCGCCGCGGCGTTCCGGCGGGCCGGCATCCCGGTGTTCGACGCCGACGCGGCGGTGCACGCGCTGCAAGGCCGCGGCGGGCGGGCGGTGCGGGCCATCGGGGAAGCGTTTCCGGGCACGATCCGGGACGGCGCCGTGGACCGCGCGGCGCTCCGGGCCGTCGCCGTGCCCGACCCCGCCGCCATGCGGACGCTGGAGCGCATCCTGCACCCGATGGTGCGCGCGGCGGAGCGGGCGTTCCTCCACCGCGCCCGCCGGGCCGGGCGGCGGGCGGCGGTGCTGGACGTGCCCTTGCTACTGGAAACCGGGGGCGAGCGCCGGGTCGATCTGGTGCTGGTGGCCTCCGCCCCCCGCGCCGTGCAGCGGGCGCGGGTGCGGGCACGGCGGCAGATGACGGACGCGCAGATCGACGCCATCATAGCGCGCCAGATGCCCGATGCCGAGAAGCGCCGCCGCGCCCATGTCATCATTTCGACGGGATTGTCCCGCCACCATGCGCTTCGCCAACTGAAACGCTTGATCCAGGAGCTGCAGCCTTGAGCCGATCCGTCCTGTTCGACACGGAAACCACGGGCCTCGACCCGCTGACGGGCGACCGGGTGATCGAGGTCGCCTGCCTGGAGCTGATGCGCGACCTGCCGACCGGGCGCACGTTCCACCGCTTCATCGACCCGGAGCGCGACATCGACCCGGACGCGAGCCGGGTGCACGGCCTGTTCCGCGCGGACCTGCGGGGCAAGCCGCGCTTCGCGGAGGTCGCGGACGAGCTGCTGGCGTTCATCGGCGACGATCCGCTGGTCGCGCACAACGCGCCGTTCGACTTCGGCTTCCTGGATGCGGAGCTGGCCCGGCTGCGCCGCCCCGCGCTCGACCGGGGGCGCATGGTCGATACGCTGGCGCTGGCCAAGGCGCGCTTCCCCGGCCTGCCCAACAGCCTGGACGCGCTGTGCCGCCGCTTCGGCATCGACCTGTCGGAGCGCACCAGCCACAACGCCCTGCTCGACTGCCGCCTCTTGGCGGAGGTGTATGTGGAGCTGACCGGCGGGCGGCAGCGCGGGCTGCTGCTGGCGGAGGATGACGGCGCGCGGCTTTCCGTGTCCTACCAGCCCGCCGGGCCGCGCACGCCGGTGCGGGTCGAACCCGGCCCGGACGCGCTGGCCCGCCATGCGGCGTTCCTGGCCCGGTTGAAGGAGCCGCTGTGGCTGGCCTGAAGCCGTTCAACCCGTGGCGGTCGATGTCGGTGCGCTGGAAGGCGGCCGGGCTGCTCCTGGCGACGCTGCTGCTGGTGGCCGCGGCCGTGCTGTGCGAGCGCGAGGTGGCCCAGTCGATCCAGGCGGCGGCCGAGCGCGGCCGGCTGGCGCGTCAGCAGGCCGGCGCCGCGCTGCAGGTGTTGATGGCCGCGCAGGACGCCGAGACCGGGCAGCGCGGCTTCCTGCTGACCGGCCGGACATATTACCTCGACCCTTACCACCACGCCGCCGCCCGGATGGGAGCGGTGCTGGACCGCTTGGAGGAACTCGGCCGCGACACCCCCTGGCTGCGGGAGGAGGCCGCGCCGTTGCGCGAGCTGGTGCCGCGCAAGATGGCCGAGCTGGAAGAGACCGTGGCGCTGGCCCGCGCCGGCAAGAACCAGGACGCCATCGACCAGGTGCTGACCGACGACGGCAAGGCGCTGATGGACGACATCCGCGCCACCGTGCAGCGCATCGCGGACCGGGCGGAGGCCGAGCGCGGGGCCGAGGTCGCGTCGGTGCTGACCCGTCAGCGCCTGGCCAGCATCGGCATGCAGGTGGCGGCGGCGCTGGGGGTGCTGCTGCTGGGCTTGGCGGTGCTGGCACTGCTGCTGGGCCGGGCGCGCCTGCTGGACACCAGGCGGCGGGAGCAGTTGCTGGCCGCGCAGCTCCACGCCGCGGTGGAGCACATCCGCGACGGCGTCGCGGTGTTCGACCCCGATGAGCGCCTGGTGCTCCGCAACAGCCGCTTCGCCGGGACGATCGGCCTGCCGCCCGACCTCGTGCGCCCCGGCGTGACGCTGGCTGCCCTCGCGGCGGCGCAGCGCCTGGATCCGCCGCTGCTGTCCGCCCCCCGCCCCAGCGGCACGCCGGCGGTTGCGGAAGCGCAGCAGGACGGCCGCCGGCTGGAGATCTGGCGCTCCGCCATGCCCGATGGCGGCCAGATGGTCGCGGTGGCCGACATCACCCGCCGGGTGCAGGCCGAAAGCCTGGCCCGGCACGCGCAGAAGATGGAAGTGCTGGGCCAGATGACCGGCGGGGTCGCCCACGACTTCAACAACCTGCTGCAGGTCGTCTCGACGAACCTGGAACTGGTGTCGAAGCATGTGGCAGGACGCGACGGGGAGGACGGGTGGCTGCACGCGCGCCTGGACGCGGCGCGCGCCGGCGTGGCCCGCGGCGCCCGGCTGACCCGGCACCTGCTCGCCTTTGCCCGCCGCCAGCCGCTGGCGCCCGAGCCGCTCGACCCAGCCCGCGTGCTGATGGGCGTCGAGGACATGCTGCGCCGCACGCTGGGCGAGGCCATCGCGATGGAACTGGTGGTCGGCGGCGGCCTGTGGGCGGTGCGCGCCGACCCGGGCCAGTTGGAGAACGCGCTGCTGAACCTTGTCGTGAACGCGCGGGACGCGATGACCGGGCCGGACGGGGAGCGGGCGGGGCGGCTTACGGTTGAAGTGGCGAACGCCTCCTTGGATGAGGAATACGCGGCGCGGGCGGCGGAGGTGACGCCGGGCCAGTACGTGATGTTCGCCGTGACCGACACCGGCTGCGGCATGACGCCGGAGCAGCTTCGCCGCGCCACCGAGCCGTTCTACACGACCAAGGGGGAGGGCCAGGGCACCGGGCTGGGCTTGTCCATGGTGTTCGGCTTCGCCAAGCAGTCGGAAGGGCATTTCCAGCTCTACAGCGAGCCGGGCCGCGGCACCACGGCGCGGCTTTACATCCCGCGCACCACCGCCGCCGTGCGCGCGCCGTCGCCGGAGCCGGCGGCCACAGCACCCGGGCAAGGCGAATTGGTGCTCTTGGTGGAGGACGACCCCGGGGTGCGGCAGGCGGCGGGCGACGCGCTGGCAAGCCTCGGCTACGCGGTGCTGGCCGCCGCGGACGCGGAGGCGGCGCAGCGGATGTTGGAAGGCGGCGCGCGGCCGGACGTGCTGTTCACCGACGTGGTGATGCCGGGGCCGCTGTCCTCGCGCGGGCTGGCGGAGCAGGCGCAGCGCATGTTGCCGGGCCTCGCGGTGCTGTTCACCTCCGGCTACACGCAGAACTCGGTCGTGCACAACGGCGAGCTTGACCCGGGCATCAGCCTGCTGAGCAAGCCTTGGCGCACCGAGGACCTGGCCCGGCACCTGCGCACGGCGCTGGACGGCGCGCGCAGACCGCCCACCCCCGACGCGCTGCGCGTGCTGCTGGTGGAGGATGAGATGCTGGTCCGCATGACCACGGCTGGTATGCTCGCCGATCTCGGCCACGACGTGCTGGAAGCGGCAACCGGCGCCGAGGCGCTGGCGCGGCTGGCCCAGGGCATCGACTTGATGGTCTGCGACCTCGGCCTGCCGGACATGGACGGCCTGGCGCTGGTGGACCAGGTGCGCGAGCGCCTGCCCGGCATCCCGGTGGTCGTGGCCTCCGGCGCCGCCCGGGCCGGGGGAGAGGGCATCGTTTGGCTCGGCAAGCCCTATGACGAGGCGGCGCTGCGCGCGGCGCTGGACCAGGCCCGGGCGGCCTGCGCCCGCGCCGCGTAGCCCGAGCCGCCGTGGCTCCGCCTTTGCGGCCGGCTTGGTTGAATGACCGTCAACCGCTGATGGTCACCCATCCTACGCGACCCATGCCGTAGGATGGGTGACCATCAGCAGCCGCACACAGGTCAACCCATGGTGCCGCCCGTGTTATCAGACGGCCGCCGTTGTCGTTCCTTGCGCGCGTCGGCTTTGCCACAGCGACACGAAGTCAATGGGCTGCAGCAGCACGGGCGGGAAGCCGCCGTCACGCGTCACGTCGGCCAGGATGTTGCGGGCGTAGGGGAACAGCAGGCGCGGGCATTCCACCAGCAGCACCGGCTCCACCGTGTTCTCCGGCACGTTGCTCAGGGTGAACACGCCGGCATAGGCCAGCTCGGCGATGAACACCGGGCGGCCCCCCGCGGGCTGGCCCCCTGCGGCCTGGTTCTCGGCGGATGGGCCGTTCGCGGCCCCGTTCGGGGCGGGGGCCTGCGGCTCCGTCGCTTCCGCCTTGATCTGCAGCACGACCTCGAACACCTCGTGGCCCTCCTGGATGCGGCGGGCCTGGACATCGAGGTTGATGCTCACGTTGGGCTGGCTGCGCAGGGTGGTGTAGATTTCCGGGGCGCCCGGCACCTCGAAGGACAGGTCCTTGACGTATTGGATGTTCACCGTGAGCGGCGGAAGCTGCGGGCCTTCGGCGGCGGGCGGGGCGGCGGTCTCGGACATCGGATTCCTCGCGGTGAGAGTGCTGGCGGGCCGGGTAGCATGGCGGGGAAGGCGGCGCTACCCGGGCGCGAGTGCCGGGCCGCTAATGCTTCCAGACGATCTCGGCCGGCGGCGGCACGGTGGGGTCGCAGCGGAGCCAGTCGCCGTTCATCATGCTGCGCCCGGTGAGCGACAGGATGAAGCCCCAATGGCTGACCACCAGGGTTTGCGACCAGTCGGGCAGCGCCGCCATCTCCGCGCGGAACAGCTCGGCGCGCCCGATCACCTGCTCGGCCGGCTCCTCCGCGGAGGGCCACCAGATGTCGTCGATTCCGGAAAAGTCATGCTCCGGCCAAGCGGCAACCAGGGCGGAGCGCGGGCTGCCGATGTCGCAGGCAAAGGCGTAGCGTTCCCGCACCACCGGGTTGACCACGACGGGCACGCCGAGCGCCCGGGCGATGGGCGCCGCGGTTTGCAGCGCGCGGGTGTAGGGGGAGGCCAGAATACGGGTGATGCCTTCGCCGCGCAGCGCCTCCGCCGCCGCCGCGGCCTGCTGGTGGCCGAGCGGGGTGAGCTGGGGGTCGCGGATGCCGGGGTCGCGCCGCGTTTCGGTGAAATGGAGGTTGAACTCGCTTTGGCCGTGGCGGAGCAGGATCATGCCCCCTACCTATGGCGCGCTTCCGCGGCCCGCAACCGGCGGGCTTCATTGTCCCGGCCCCCCGGCGCCCCCATGTGAGGCTCGTATCAAGGGATCAGGGCATGGGCAGCGGCAGCTTTCCGATCGACCTTTTGTTGTTCGGCATGATTGCGGCCTTCTTGGTGCTGCGCCTGCGCGGCATCTTGGGCCGAAAGACGGGATTTGAGCGGCCGGCCCAGCCGGACGCCGCGCCTTCCGCCGTGCCGGGCATGGGCCGCGCCGCGCCCGGCCCGGTGATCGACGGGACGGCCAGCCCGTCCGAGCGCCCGCTGCCGGACCCGGGCAGCCCAGCCGGCGCGGCGCTGGCCCGGATGCGGGCAACCGACCGGGGCTTCGACCCGCAGCACTTCCTCAACGGGGCGGAGGCCGCGTTCCGCATGGTCGTGAGCGCCTTTGCCGCCGGGGACCGGGTGGCGCTGCGCCCCTTGCTGACCGACGACACTTACCGCAGCTTCGAGTCGGCCATCGCGGCGCGGGAAGCGGCGGGGGAAACGCAACGGAGCGAAATCCGCGGCATCGAGAGCCTGACGGTGGAGGAAGCGGCGCTGTCCGGCAACCAAGCCGCCATCACGCTGCGCATCGTGTCGGACCAGGTGTCGGAAACGCTGGACCGCGATGGCAAGCCGGTGGCGGGCGCGGACGCGGTGGCGGAGATCACCGACATCTGGACGTTCGAGCGCACGCTGAACCAGCCCGACCCGGCCTGGCGGCTCGCCGCGGCGCGGTCCGGGTAGTCGGTTCCAGGAGGCAGGCATGATCGACTGGAGTCGGTGTCCCGATGTTGAGCGTGTTCCCGGCAGGGTATCGGGTGCGTGGGTCATCCGCGGGACTCGGGTGCCAGCCCAGGCAGTGATCGACAATGCGGGTGACGGCTTCACCGCGGAGCAGATCGCGGCCGAGATTTATCATGGGCTGCCTGTCGAGCCGACGCGCCGGGTAATCAAGTTTGCCAAACGGGTACATGCGCCGCATCCTGCTTGATCAGAATGCTCCGCTCGGCCTACGCAAGATCCTGATCGGCCACCATGTCCGGACCGCCTACGAGATGGGATGGGATGCTCTCGCAAATGGCGTTCTGCTTGCCGCGGCAGAACGGGCCGGCTTCGACATCATGGTCACGTCCGACCAGAACATAGAGCATCAGCAGAACCTAACGGGGCACCGGATTGCGCTTGTCGTCCTGACGACGAACCACTGGCTGACCGTGCGCTCCGCGGCGGACGCCGTTCTTGCGGCGTGTCTCACGGCAGGGCCGGGAACTTACAGTGTCGTTAATCTTCCGCCTCCGCCGCGCCGTCGCAGATCCTACCGAAATCCAGATTGAGACGCTCTCGGTTGGTTCCGCGCCTGGCGGAAACCGCGGCGGCGGCTTAGGGTAAGCGCCATGCTGCAAGCCCGTCCTCGCGTCGCCTTGTTCGTCACCTGCCTCGTGGACCTGCACCGGCCCACGGTGGGGTTTGCCGCGATCAAGCTGCTGGAAGGGGCGGGGTGCCAGGTCGAGGTGCCGCGCGCCCAGACCTGCTGCGGCCAGCCCGCCTACAACAGCGGCGACCGCGCCACGGCGCGCGACATCGGGCGCGGCGTGCTGGATGCGTTCAGCGGCTACGATTACGTGGTGGTGCCGTCCGGCTCGTGCGGCGGCATGATCAAGCACCATTTGCCGCATCTGTTCGACGACGACCCCAACCTGCGCGCCCGGGCGGAGGCGCTGAGCGGGCGCACCCACGAACTGACCGGCTTCCTCACGGACGTGATGGGCGTGGGATCCGTCGCGGCCAGCTACCCCGGCACGGTCACCTACCACGACAGTTGCTCCGGCCTGCGCGAGATGGGGCTGAAGGCGCAGCCGCGGGCCTTGCTGGCGGGGGTGGCCGGGCTGGAACTGCGGGAAATGGTGGAGCCAGAGGTGTGCTGCGGCTTCGGCGGCACGTTCTGCGTCAAGTATCCGGAGATTTCGACCCGGATGGTGTCGGAAAAGGCGAAGGACGTGGCGGCGACCGGGGCGGATACGCTGCTGGCCGGGGACCTGGGCTGCCTGCTGAACATGGCGGGGCGGCTGTCGCGCGAGGGCAGCGCGGTCCGGGTCCGGCATGTGGCCGAGGTGCTGGCCGGCATGACGGGCGACGTGCCGCCTATCGGCCAGGCGCGCGCTGCCGCGAAAAGCTAGTCAGCCGCCCATCGTGCAGCCGGATGCGGCGGCGGGGCGGGCCTGCCCGGCCGGGATGGTCCGTAGCGGGCGATACAGGTCCCACGGCCCGGCGGACTCGTCCGGCGTCTTGACTTGGAACAGGTGCATCGGGTGGGACACGCTGCCGTTGGCGAGCAGGGTGCTGCGGCCGAACAGGGCGTCCTCCGCCGGCAGGTGCTTCATCGCGGCGACCACCGCCCGGCCGTCGTCGGGGTCCGCGCCCGCCGCCACGGCGCGCAGCAAATGCGACACGGCGGAGAACACGCCGGCATGGACCATGGTGGGCGCGATGCCGCGGTTGCGCGGGCTGATCGCGGCGGCAAAGGCGCGGGTGCCGGGGTCGAGGTCCCAGTAGAACGGCTCTGTCACCAAAAGGCCCTGCGCATCGGGGAGGCCGACCGCGTGCACGTTGGTCACGAGGCAGAGCAGGCTTGCCAAACGCTGCCCGCCGCGGGCGATGCCGAACTCGGCGGCCTGCTTCACCAAGGTCTCGAACGGCGCGCCGGTGCAGGCGAGGCCGATCACCTTCGCCCCGCTGGCCCGCGCTTGCAGCAAGAGGGCGGAGAAGTCCTGCATCTCGCCCGCGAACTTGACGGACCCCAGCACGCGCCCGCCCCCGGCCTCCACCACGGTCGTCACGTCGCGCTGCAAGGCATGGCCGAAGGCGTAGTCGGCGGTGATGAAGAACCAGGTGTCGCCGCCCTCCGCCAGCAGCGCCGCAGCCGTGCCGGAAGCCAGCGCCGCCGTGTCGTAGGTCCATTGCAGGTGGTTCGGACTGCAGGCCGCGCCGGTCAGCGTGGCGGCGCCGGCGCCGCTGAACAGGGCAACCCGGTTGCGGTCGCGCGCCACCCCGGCGACGGCCAAAGCGGTGGCCGAGTTCGGCACGTCCAAAATCGCGTGCACGCCGTCCCGGTCGAACCATGCGCGTGCCAGCCCGGCGCCGATGTCCGGGCGGTCCCCCATGTCCGCCGCCAGGACCTCCACCGAAAGGTCCGGCCGCGCCTCCACGGCCATGCAGGCGGCGACGACCGAGCCGTTGCCGGCGCCGTCCGCCGCCGGGCCGGACAGGGTGGTGAGCACGCCGAGGCGCAGCGGCCGGGGCTGCGCGCCCGTGGGCCGGCACAGGCCGGAAAGGGCGGCAGCGAGGACGGTTCGGCGGGGCAGGGGCATGGCGCGCTGTCTGCCAGGGCGGCGAACCTCCGTCCATGGCCGTCCACCGCGCGGGGCTGGCGCATGGCGGTGGGCGCGCTAGATTACAGGGTCATACACCGCCACAACCGCCTCGTGGCCCGGGAGATGCCCCATGCTGACCACCTCGCCCGAGTTCAAGGCCAACGCGCATCATGCCTTGGCCGATGCCGGGCTGCAAAAGGCGCTGGCGTTCAGCAAGCCGCAGTTCATGGCCCGGCGCACCGCTGCTGTCGCCAACCTGCCGGAGTTCGAGCAACTGCGCGACACCGGGCGGGACATCAAGAACCACGCGCTGGCCCACCTCGATTTCTATCTGGAAACCTTTGAAGCCAACGTAAAGCGCGCCGGCGGCCACGTGCATTGGTGCAGCACGGCCGAGGACGCCCGCAACGCCGTTCTGGAGATTTGCCGCGACGCGGGCGCGCGGACGGTGACGAAGGGCAAGTCAATGATCTCCGAGGAGCTGGGCATCAATGCCCACCTCGAAGCCCACGGCATCGCGCCCATCGAGACGGATTTGGGCGAATACATCATCCAGCTCCGCCAGGAAACGCCGAGCCACATCATCGCGCCCGCCTTCCACCTGAACCGGGAGGACTGGGAAGCGCAGTTCCGCCTGTCCCACACCGACCTGCCGGCGGACCGGGTGTTCGCGGAGCGGCGCGACATCCTGACGGAAGCGCGCACCAAGCTCAGGGAACGGTTCCTGGCCGCCGACGTGGGCATCACCGGCGCCAACTTCCTGATCGCCGAAACCGGCAGCAGCGTGATCGTGACCAACGAGGGCAACGGCGACCTGACGCAGACGCTGCCGCGCGTGCACATCGCGCTCGCCTCCATCGAGAAGGTGGTGCCGACGCTGGAGGACGCGACGAGCCTGCTGCGCATCCTGGCGCGGTCGGCCACCGGGCAGGATTTTTCCGTGTACACCACGTTCAGCACCGGCGGGCGGCGGCCCGGCGACCTCGATGGGCCGCAGGAATACCACGTCGTGCTGGTGGACGCCGGGCGGTCGGCGATGATGGGGACCGAGTTCCAGGAGATGCTGCGCTGCATCCGCTGCGCCGCCTGCATGAACCATTGCCCGGTGTACGGCGCGGTGGGCGGGCACGCCTATGGCTGGGTGTATCCGGGACCCATGGGCAGCGTCTTGACGCCCTCCTTGATCGGCGTGGACAAGGCGGGCCACCTGCCCAACGCCAGCACCTTTTGCGGCAAGTGCGAAAGCGTCTGCCCCGTGAAGATCCCCCTGCCCAAGATGATGCGCCATTGGCGGGAACGCGAGTTCGAGCGCCACCTGCAGCCCGGCGGCATTCGCAGCAACCTGGCACTTTGGGCCTACTTCGCCCGGCGTCCGGCGCTGTATCGCTGGGCCGCCCGGGCGGGCGCGGTGGCGCTCGGCCTTTTGGGACGGCGCCGGGGGCGGTTCGCCCGGCTGCCGCTCGCGGGCGGCTGGACGGAGGGGCGCGACCTGCCGGCGCCGGAAGGGGATACCTTCTTCGCCCGCTACGCCCGCGAGCAGCGGGCCGCCGCCCGATGACCAAGGAGGCGATCCTCGGCGCGATCCGCCGCGGGCTGAAGCGCGGGCCGCTGCCGGGCGACCAGGCGGCCATGCTGCACGCCCGCATGGCGCATCCGCCGCGGCACCTGACGCCCGCGCGCAGCCAGGTGCCCCGGCCCGATCAGATCGCCCTCTTGGTGCGCAACATCGAAAAGGAGTTCGGCACCGTCACCCGCGTGCCCGGCGGCGACCAAGTGCCGGAGGCGGTGGCGGAGTACCTCGCCGGGCAGAATCTGCCGTCAAGCCTGGTGATGGCGCCGCACCCGGAACTGCGCGCTTTCCCATGGTCCGTCCGCCCGCTGCTGGTGATTCGCGAGGGCCGGGCGGAGGGCACCGATCTGGTCAGCCTACAGCACGGCTTCGCCGGCATCGCCGAAACCGGCACCCTGATGCTGCCCTCCGCGCCGGAGCGTCCGACCACGCTCAACCTGCTGGCTGACACCGCCGTGGTGGTGCTGCGCGCGAGCCGCGTGGTGGGGGCGTACGAGGACGCCTGGGACCTGCTGCGCCAAGAGCGGCGTGACCCGGCGGGCAGCTTCATGCCGCGCAACGTCATGCTCGTCACCGGGCCGTCCCGCTCCGCCGACATCGAGCAAACCTTGGAGCTTGGCGCGCACGGCCCGCGCCGGCTGCATGTGGTGCTGATCGAGGACGATCCGGCCGCCCGCGCCGCCTGATGCCCCGGGTCACGCCGACCTCGCGCCGCCGGGGCCTGTCCGAGCAGGACCGCGCCACCTGGGCGCTATATGTCCGCCATGTCCTGCCCATGGCGGGCGTCGCCGTGCCGGACGCCCCGGCGGAGCCGCCTCTGCCGTCCCCAGCCGCGCCGCGTCCCGCCATGCCGGTGGTCCTGCCGACCGTGCAACGGCTGTCCCCGGTGATGATCGGCCACCATCCGCCCGGCGTGGACAACGCCACCTGGAACCGCTTCCGCACCGGCAAGCTCTCGGCGTCCCGCACCCTGGACCTGCACGGGCGCACGGCGCAGCGGGCGTTCTCCGCCTTGCAGGACTTCCTGGGCAGCGCCCATGCGGAGAAGCTGCGCTGCGTGGAGGTGATCACCGGGCGCGGCAGCGGCGAAACGGGCGGGGTGATCCGGCGCGAGTTCCCGATGTGGCTGAACCGGCCGGAGCTACGGCCCCTCGTGCTGGCAGCGGCGCATCCCCATGCGGCCAATCAGGGGTCGGTGCGGCTGCTGCTGCGCCGGGTGCGGAAATAGGGCGCGGACGGCACGGGAGTGCGCTACCGTGGGTCGGGAGGAGTGCTGCCGATGAGCAAGTGCTGCGCAAGGTGATGACGCCCCAGGAGTTCCTTGCTTGGGAAGCGACCCAAGAGCTGAAATGGGAGTTCGACGGCTTCGAGCCGGTCGCGATGGTGGGCGCCACGCTCGTCCATGCGGCGATTCAGGGCAACATCATCACTGCCTTGAACAATCGCCTGCGCGGCAAGCCGTGTCGGCCTTATGGCTCGGACGTGAAGGTTCAGATCGGTCCGAAGTATCGCTACCCTGACGCCTTGGTGTCCTGCGTGCCGATCACCCCGGGTGCCACGGTGGCCGCCGACCCCGTGGTGATCTTCGAGGTGTTGTCCGAAAGCACTGCCAAGACTGACCGTACGACGAAGCTGGTGGAGTATTGTTCGCTGCCTTCGGTGCAACGCTGCGTTCTGCTGGAACAGGACCGAGCCTTTGCCACAGTTGTCGCCCGCGCCGAGGCCGGTTGGAGCTTTGGGATGCTGGACGCCAATGGAACGCTCGCGATGCCGGAAATTGGGATGGAGGTCCCCATGGCGGAGCTCTACGACGGGCTGGACCTCGCGCCTTTGAATTTATAGGCGGGGTCATCCGTTCGGGCGTGCCTGGATAAGCTCAGCGCGGACGGTGGGGCAATGCGCTATGGTGCTCCGGGGCCGGAGGGAAGCGACCGATGAGCCAGTTGCAACGCAGGGCGATGACGCCAGAGGAGTTCCTCGCCTGGGAGGCCGGGCAGGAACTGAAATGGGAGTTCGACGGCTTCGAGCCGGTCGCGATGACGGGGGGCACGGACGCCCACGCGGCGATACAGGCCAACATCATCACCGCGTTGGAAAGCCGCCTGCGCGGCAAGCCGTGCTACGTCCGTGGCTCCGAGATCAAGGTACGGACTGGCCCGGGATACCGGTATCCCGACGCCTTTGTGTCCTGCACGCCGGTTCCACGCGGCGCCACGGTGACCGCCGAACCCGTCGTGATCTTCGAGGTGACGTCTGAAAGCACCAGCAGGACCGACCGGACGACCAAGCTCCTGGAATACCGCTCGCTGCCCTCGGTGCTGCGCTACGTGATGCTCGAACAGGACCAAATGGTCGCCACGGTGTTCACCCGCGTCGAGGCTGGCTGGGGCCTGGAAAGGCTGGGCGCCGGCGACGCGCTCCTGATGCCAGAGATCGGGGTGGAGGTCCCGGTGTCGGAGCTTTACGACGGGCTGGACCTTTCATTCCCCGATCCGTAGGGCCTCACCCGTTCGGGCGCAGCACCACCTTGGTGCACTTGTCCTTCTTGTCGCGGAACGTCTTGTAAAGCTCCGGCCCGTCCTCCAGGCTGTTGGCCCGGTGCGAGATGATGAAGGACGGGTCGATCTCGCCCTTCTCGATCCGCTCCAGCAGCGGCTTCATGTAACGCTGCATGTGGGTCTGCCCGGTCTTCATGGTCAGGCCCTTCTGCATGAAGGCGCCCATGTTGATCGGACCCGTGGGACCCGCGAACACGCCCGGCAGCGACACGATGCCGCCGGGCCGGCAGGCCATGATCGCCTGGTTCAGCGCGAAGGGACGCTCCAGGCTGACGGTGTGGCTCATCACGCTGGAGATGGCGCCTGCCACTCCGGACGCGCCGTGGCTTTCCATGCCCACCGCCTCGATCACCGCGTCTGGCCCCTGGCCGTGCGTCATTTCCATGATCCGGGCCTGCAGGTCGCCCTCCGCGTAGTCGATGGTCTCGGCGCCGGCTTCCCGGGCGAGAGCCAGGCGCTCCGGCACCGTGTCAATGGCGATGACCCGCTTGGCGCCCAGCAGGAAGCAGCACTTCACCGTCAGCACGCCGATAGGGCCGCAGCCCCAGACCGCAATGGTGTCCTCCGGCGTGATCTCGCAATGCTCGGCCGCCATGTAGGCGGTTGGGAAGATGTCGGACAGGAACAGCACCTGCTCGTCCGTCAGGCTGTCCGGCACCTTGATCGGCCCCACGTCGGCGTAAGGCACGCGGACGTATTGCGCCTGGCCGCCGGGGAAGCCGCCGGTGATGTGGGAATAGCCGAACAGCCCGGCCAACGGGTAGCCGTACACCTTGGCCTGAGCATCGCCGTTCGGGTTGGTGCGCTCGCAGGCCGACCAGTTGCCCCACTTGCACTGCCGGCACTCGCCGCAGCAGATGGTGAACGGCACCACCACGCGGTCGCCGATCTTGAGCTTGGCGTTATCCTTGCCGACCTCCACGACCTCGCCCATGCACTCGTGGCCGAGCACGTCGCCCTGTTCCATGGTCGGCACGAAGCCGCCCATCAGATGCAGGTCGGAGCCGCAGATGGCGCAGGCGGACACCTTGATGATGGCGTCGCGGCCGTCCTGGATGGTGGGGTCCGGCACGGTTTCGCAGCGTATGTCTTCCTTGCCGTTCCAGATCAGTGCGCGCATGGGCGAGGTCCTCAAGATGACGTTTCGGGGACAACCCGGCAGGCCCGCGCGAGATGCCGGGCTTGCGGTGAACATCGCGTGACCGCCGCACCGTCCGCGCGCCGCCTCAATGACCCGGCAAGGGCCTTTGGCAGTCGATGAGCGCCGCGGCTCCAGGAGGCGCCCCAGGAAGCGCCCCAGGAAGCGCCCCAGGAAGCGCCCCAGGAAGCGCCCCAGGAAGCGCCCTGGACACGCCGGCCGGCGCGGCGGTGCTGGAATACGCGCAGTCCCGCACCACCCCGTCTTCCCGGAACGTCACGGCCAGGCCGACGGCTTGCGGGTCCGCGCGCAGCGCGTCCGCGCCCACGCTCGCCAGGCCGAGGCCGGACCCGAGCAGGCCCACGTAAGGCACGAACGCGCCCGCCACCCCGGACGCGGCCGACACCCCGCTCATCCAGCCACGCCCCGGGTCGCCGGTCCGCGCCTCGTAAACCCAGGCCTCGCCGCTTGCGCTCCGCTCCGTGCGGCCGGGTTGCCCCAGGGCGGCGAACACGTCGGCGCGGGTGGAACGGCCGACCACGACGGTTGCCACCTTGCCGGGGTCCAGGATCGCGGACGGCGCCGCTCGCTGGGCGCACGAGGCGGCAACAAGCAGCAGCGGCCCGGCCAACATCGCCCACCTCGGCCCCCGGCCGGCGCGGCGTTTCCCCCCATGAACACGTCGGCCACCCATGGCACTCCCCGCAACGGCGACCGCCATCAGATGGCGCCGCGCGCTCCAGCGTCCAGGCGCCGCCCGATCACGCCCTCGCCGGGGCGGCGCGGGTCACAGCCCCGTCCGGCCTTCCAGCACCTCCAGCGCGTCCGCGACCAGCCGGTTCTCCGTGGCGGCGGCACGGAGCGTTTGGACGGCCCGGCCGAACAGCAGCGCCTCCGCGCGGTCGGCCTGGCAGTCAAGCCCTTCGGCGCAGAGGCGGTAGGCGTCCGCCGTGGCGCCGTGCCGCCGGGCGGCGCGGGCGCGGGCAACGAGGCGGTCCGCCGTGCGCCGCGCGTCCTCGCAAAGACGTGCCACGGCGGCGAAGCGGACCGTGCTGCTGGGCGTGGGGAGCGTCATGGATGCCTCCTGGCGTTGGTGCACCCGTGGATGCCGGGGCCGGCCTTCCGTGTCTGTGGTGAACACCACACCGAGGCGCGCAGGGCGCGGCGCCCCCCTTCCCGAAGGGCTACGTGCCGCTGGGGCCGGGCGGCCACAGCCAGGCCGCACCGCGCACGCCGCTGCTGTCGCCGTGGCGGTGGCGCACCACGCGGGTCGTCAGCGCGTCGCTGAACACGTAGCGCGCGAGCAAGGGCGACACCTGCTCATACAGGTGCGCCATGTTGGACACGCCGCCGCCGAGCACGATCACGTCGGGGTCCAGGATGTTGACCACCACCGCCAAGCCCCGCGCCAGCCGGTCGGCATGGCGGTCGAGCGCGTCAATGGCGGCCGGGTCGCCCGCTTCCGCCCGGCGCACCACCTCCGCCCCGTTCGCCGCGCCGCAGGATTGGGCCAGGCCGGGGCCGGCCAGGTACATCTCCAAGCAGCCGGCCTGGCCGCACCAATGGGGCGGCGGCGGGTATTCGTCCCCGCGCGGCCAGGGCAGGGGGGTGTGGCCCCACTCGCCGGCGACGCGGTTGGGTCCGGCCACCACCCGCCCGTCCACCACGATGCCGCCGCCGCAGCCGGTGCCCAGGATCACCCCGAACACGCAGCGGCACCCGGCGCCCGCGCCGTCCGTCGCCTCGCTCAAGGCGAAGCAGTTGGCGTCGTTCTCCACCCGCACCGGACGGGACAGGGCGGCGGACAGGTCCTGGTCCAGCGCGTGGCCGATCAGGATTTGGCTGTTGGCGTTCTTCACGAGTCCCGTGGCCGGGCTGATGACGCCGGGGATGCCGACGCCGACGCTGGCCTCGACGCCAATCTCCGCCTCCGCCGCCCGCACCAGCCCGGCGATGGCGTCGATCACTCCGTCGTACGCGGGCGGCGTGTCGGTGCGGCGGCGCAGCGCGACTTCCCCTACCGGGTCGAGCATGGCGATCTCGATCTTGGTGCCGCCCAGGTCGATGCCGATGCGATGTCCCATAGCCGCATGGTAGCCGGCCCTGCCTCGCCTGCTCAAGCCGCGCTCTTGGAAATCCGCCGCCGCTTGCCCAAGCGGCGCTCTTGCGGGAATACTGAAGCCGGAGGCGGCAGCATGGCGGATACCATTCTCGACGTGAAGGACATGAAATGCCCGTTGCCGGTGCTGCGGGCCAACCGGGCGCTGCGCGGCATGGCGGCGGGGGAGCGGCTGCGCGTGCTGGCCACCGACCGCGCCGCCGTGGCCGACTTCCAGGCGTTCTGCCGGGAAACCGGGCACGCGCTGGTGGCGCAGGCGGAGGATGCGGGCGTGCTCAGCTTCACCATCCGTCGCCGGGCCGATCCTGCGCCTGATCCCGCGTCCGCCGTTGTGCCGGGCGACGCTGCATGACCGTCGCACTGTTCACCCACCCGGCCTGCCTCGGCCACGACAACGGCCCGTTCCACCCGGAATGCCCGGACCGCCTGCGCGTGGTGCTGCAGGCGCTGGAGCATCCGGACTTCGTGCCCTTGCTGCGCGAATCGGCGCCGGAAGCGACGCCGGCGCTGCTGGAGCTGGCGCACCCGGCCGATTACGTGCGCGCCCTGCTTGCGATGGACCCGCAGCCCGGCGAACATATCCGGATCGACGCCGACACCAGCGTGGGCCACGGCAGCCTGGAAGCGGCGTCGCGCGCCGCCGGGGGCGCCGCGGCGGCGGTGGACGCGGTGATGGAGGGCTGGGCGCGCGCCGCCTTTGTCGCGACGCGCCCGCCGGGGCACCATGCGGAGCGGCGGCGGGCCATGGGGTTCTGCTTTTTCGGCTCGGCCGCGGTTGCGGCGCTGCACGCCCGCGCCCGCTGGGGAGTGGGCCGGGTCGCGGTGGTGGATTTCGACGTGCACCATGGCAACGGTTCGCAGGACATCCTCGAATCGAACCCGAACGTGCTGTACGTCAGCAGCCACCAGTCGCCCTGCTACCCCGGCACCGGCGGGCCGAGGGAGCGGGGGGTAGCGAACAACGTGCTGAACCTGCCGCTGCCGCCGGGCACGACGGGGGTGGAGTTCCGCCGGGCGTGGGAGCGCAGCGGGTTGCCGGCGGTGGCGGAGTGGGCGCCGGAGCTGCTGATCGTGTCCGCGGGCTTCGACGCGCACCGGGCGGACCCGCTGGCGGAGCTGCGGTTGGACACCGAGGATTTCGGCTGGATGACCGACCAACTGGTGGCGCTGGCGGACGCGCATTGCGGGGGGCGGCTGGTGTCGGTGCTGGAAGGGGGCTACGACCTCCAGGCGCTGGCGGCCAGCGCCGCGTTGCATGTGCGGCGGCTGATGCGGGTATAAAGTTTTCATGGACTGGCTCAGTGCCTGTTTTCAAGGATATTGAGGGTGGCCACGATGCAGGCGGACCTCGGCTTGCAGCAAAAGCAGGCGTTCTGGGAAACGCCGCGGAACATCGCGATACTGCTCATCGTGGCCGCCGTGATCGCCGCTGTGGGGGGCTTCATGTTTGGCCAGGCAATCGCCCAGCGCGAGCAGCCGCAAGTTATTATCCGACTCGAACCGGGCAGCATCGTTGCCGCACCGGCCCCGGCGAAGTGAACCCGACGACGAACATGGAGGCCTGATGGCGGATGACGTAACCACCCTGTCGTTCGAGGACGCGCTGTCGGAACTGGAGCGGATCGTGCGCGGGCTGGAAGGCGGGCAGCAGAAGCTGGAAGACGCGATCACCGCCTACGAACGCGGCGCGCTGCTCCGCCGCCACTGCGAAGCGAAGCTGTCGCAGGCGGAAGCGCGGGTGCAGGCCATCGTCGAGCGCGCCGACGGGAGCGTGGCGCTGAAGGCCATGGAATGACGGCGGGCGCGCCGTCCGCGGCCGGCATCCCGGCGGCGCTGGCCGAGGTCGGCGCCGTGGTCGAGGCGGCGCTCGACGTGCTGCTGCCGCTACCGGACGGGCGGGAACGGCGGCTGGTGGAGGCGATGCGCTACGCGACGCTGGGTGGCGGCAAGCGGCTGCGCGGCTTCCTGGTGATGGAAGTGTCCGCTCTGTTCGGCGTGGCGCGGGCGTCGGCTGCGCGCGTCGCGGCGTCGGTCGAGATGCTGCACGCTTATTCCCTGGTGCACGACGACTTGCCGGCGATGGACGACGACGACCTGCGCCGCGGCCAGCCGAGCACGCACCGCCGGTTCGACGAGGCGACGGCGATCCTGGCCGGGGATGCGCTGCAAACCCGCGCCTTCGAGCTGCTGGCCCATCCCGACACCCATGGGGACCCGCTGGCGCGCTGCGAGCTGGTGGCGGCGCTCGGCCTGGCCGCCGGATCGCGCGGCATGGTGGGCGGCCAGATGATCGACATGGCGACGGAGGGCGAGGCGCTCGACGCCGACGAGGTGACCCGGCTGCAAGCGCTGAAAACCGGGCGGCTGATCCAGTACAGCGCGGAGGCCGGGGCGATCCTGGGCCGGGCGCCGCCGCCGCTGCGGGCGCAGGTCGCGGCGTATGGGCGGGACCTCGGCGCGGCGTTCCAGATCGCCGATGACGTGCTGGACGCGGTGGGCGCCACGGCGGACCTCGGCAAGACCGCCGGCAAGGACCAGGCGGCGGGCAAGGCGACGGTGGTGGCGCTGCTCGGCGTCGAGCGTGCCCGGGCGCAGGCGGCCATGCTGGCGGGGCAGGCGGCGCAGCACCTCCAAGCGTTCGACGCGCGGGCCGGGCGGCTGCGGGCGCTGGCGGAGTACGTAGTGTCGCGCGGCCATTGAGGGCCGCGGTTCCAGCCGAAAACCCCAAGGGTTTCGGCGGGCACGCGGGGCTTGTCAGCGCAGCACGATCTCCACCCGCCGGTTCTGCGGCTCGCGCACGCCTTGCGCCGTGGGCACCAACGGCCGGTTCTCGCCGAAGCCCTGGACGGTGATTGCGTCGGCGGCCACTCCGTTGCGCACCAGCTCCGCCCGCACGGCCTCTGCGCGGCGCACCGACAGGCCCTGGTTGTAGCGCGGGGTGCCGGAAGCGTCGGTGTAGCCGCTGACCTCGATGCGGGTTGTTTGCACGCGGGTGCTGGCCTGCGCCGCTTCCGCCACGATCTGCCGGGCGCGAGCGGTCAGGTCGGCGCGGTCCCAATCAAAGAACACCAGGTAGGAGCGGGTCGCCTCGGCCACCGGGGCGGGCGCGGGCGCTTCGGGCGGCGGAGGCGGCGCCGGGTGGTTGAAGGCGTAGGCCAACCCCACCGTGACCTGATGGTTGAGGGCAGGGGAAAGATCGACCGTGCCCTTGCTCACCCCCGTTCGGGTGAACAGTGTGCCGGCCGCGCCGGAGTTGGATTGGATGCCGACGAAGCGGTAATCGACGCTGAATTTGAGACCCGGCACGGCCTCCACCGGGAAGGCGGCGCCGACGATCCCTTGGTAAGCAAAGTTGGCGCCGGTGCCGCCCGTGCGGAACACGTCGCCGTTGCCGGACACGCTCGACAAGGGCGCGAAGTGGGTCCACAGCACGCCGGCGCCCACCGCGGCGAAGGGCTGGAACGCCGTCACGTCGAGGCCGAACTTCGTGAGGTCCACGTCGTAGTACACGTTGGCGAACACGCCGTAGGTGTTCTGGTTGCCGGTCGTGCGTTCCGGCAAGGCCGTGCGCACCCGGTTGTTGACTGCGTTGTAGGCGTAGGTGCCTTCGAGATCGAGGCGGATGCCATTGCCGAGGCCCCAGCCCACGCTGCCCGCGCCGGTGAAGCCGCTGTCGAAGCGGTAGCGCGTGCTCGGAAGGGATTGCGGCGCAAGCCGGGGATGGTTGAACACAGGCTGCAGCAGGCTCCATCCGCCGCCGAGCGAGACGTAGGGGCCTTGGACGGGCGCATTCGGCTGCGCATGGGCGGCTGCAAACGGGACGGCCGGAAGGGTGAGCGCAAGAAACATCGTCCGCCAGTGCATCGTAGGTCCAATCCCTTTTCCGTCCGACTCGGCCACTCCGGCTGTCAGAGGGCTACCATCCAAAAAAGGGCGCATCGTGCAAATCACGAGACCGTACAAGTACAAGAGATGAACATCGGAACGTTGCCAGCAGCGTCACGCTTGCCAAGCCAAACGATGCCCGGGCACGAAATGCGACAGTGATAGTCGCAAAATTCACAAACTGGTGTGTGCCTTCACAACGTTTGCTGCCGCTCCAGTTTGGGGTTTTTCGAACTTTTCACTGTTGCTGGCGCTGTGGCATTTTGCTGCCAAAAGAACACTCGAAGAACAGGTTAGCGTTAGCCCAGCAAACAGCACGGCCCTGCTCAGGCGCGTAGCACGAACATCAGGGAAACCTTAGCCGCAGCGCGGCTCTGCTGTTTCACTAGCAAATCTTAAGCAGACCCGACCGGAAGGACGCTTTTCATTGCCGAAACGACGCGCGGATCAGATGCTGGTGGACCGCGGCCTCGCCGAAAGCCGTACCCGGGCGCAAGCCTTGATCCTGGCCGGCAAGGTGTGGAGCGGCGAGCGCCGGGTGGGCAAGGCGGGCGACGGCCTTTCGGAGGATGCGGCGCTGGAAGTGCGGGGGCAGGATCACCCCTGGGCGTCGCGCGGCGGGCTGAAGCTCGACCATGCGATCCGGCACTTCGGGCTGGACGCGGCGGGGCGGGTGGCGCTGGACGTGGGGGCAAGCACCGGAGGGTTCACTGACGTGCTGCTGCACCATGGGGCGGCGCGGGTCCATGCTGTGGATGTGGGGCACGGCCAGCTTGCCTGGCGTCTGCGCAACGACGCGCGGGTGGTGGTGCATGAGCGGTGCAACGCGCGCTACCTGACGGCGGCGCAGGTGCCGGAACTGGTAGAGGCGCTGGCCTGCGACGCCTCCTTCATCGGGCTTTCGACCCTGTTGCCGGCGCCGTTGGCGTTGTGCGCGCCGGGCGCCTGGGCGGTGGCGCTCATAAAACCGCAGTTCGAGGCCGGGCCGGGCCAGGTCGGCGCCCGGGGGGTGGTGCGGGATGCCGGGGTGCACCGGGCGGTCTGCGCCCGGGTGCGGGATTGGTGGGCGGGGCTGCCGGGCTGGCAGGTGCTGGGGATCGAGGACAGCCCGATCACCGGGCCGGAAGGCAACCGCGAGTTCCTCCTCGCGGCGCGGCGGGGTTAATCCACCAATGCGGCGTCCTGCCGGGCGATCTCCGCCAGCAGCGCCCAAACCCGCGCCGGCTCCATAGGCACGTCGGGGTCGTTCAGGATGCGTTCCAGCTCGGCCAGCTTCAACGCTTCTTCGCACTCCGTCACGCAGCGGTTCCTTCTTTGATGGAGCCAAGTTGGCGCACAAACGTGGCGGGCCTATGGCAGTTCGCCATTTGTCTCAAAAATACGATATCACATGGACGACAGCACCGCAGGCGCCAAGGCGGGGGCCTTGGCGGCGGGGTGGGCCGGGTTGCGGAAACGCAGCTCGCCGCCCGGCGCGCTGTCCGGCTCGGGCAAGCCGAACAGCTCCAGCCGGGACGCGACGGTGATGGCCACCACGTTGCGCGCTTCCGGGAAGGTCATGAACTTGCGTGCTTCCCCTTCCAATTCGAGCTTGTCGCGCAGGCTGCGCCATTCCGGGCGGTCCGTGTCCTCGACGAACATGGCGAGGATGCCGGGCCGCTTGCCGGATAAGCGGGCGGGAGCGATGGCGGACAAGCGGCGGCGGATGGCGGCGGCGACCTCGTCCTCCCGCCCGGCGCGGGCGGCCATGACGAACACCCCGCCCCCGGCCGCCGTGACCGACAGGTGCGCTTCCGGCCCGAACTCCCGGCGCAGCCGGGGCATCAGGCCTACCTCGTCCGCCTGCGCCGCCGCCAGCATCAACGGGTCGAGCCGCAGCACCGCGGCCTCGTCATGGTCGGCGCGGCGCGATTGGCCGAGCATCGCGGCGATCCGCGCGTGCAGGGCGGCGAGCAGCCCGTCGCCTTCCGCGTCCCGCAGGCCGTGCGGCAAAGTCATTTTAAGAATGTAACGACCTGGATGCGTGCACAGCCAGGTCTGCAATTCGGGGTCGATGCGGTCCACCAGGCTGAACCACGCGCCGCGGTGCACGTCCCGGCCCTCCTCGGCGGAGATCACGTCGCACACGACTTCCGCCTCCGTGCCGTCGCGGCGCAGCAGCAGGTCGAACGGCGCCGCGTCCTCCAGCCCGGCGAACGTCACGTCGAAGCCGCGGGACCGCTGCAGCTCCGCAGTGCGCAGCAGGTGGAAGGGCGGCACCAAACAGGCATCGTCCGCCAGGGACGCGCGCAACAGGGCGACGAGGCGTAGCCGGCCCTCGTTCGGCAAGGACATGAACAAGGCGACGGCGGCGGCGGCGAGGCTGGCGATCCATTGCTCGGCGATGCTGGGGCCGCGGTTCAGCGCGCCGCGCCGCAATCGCTCAATCGTGAACTCTATGCAGTGGCGCTGCGACCGCTGCCGCCCCGCCCGCGTCTGCGCCGAGGCGCCGGACCGCAGCATTTCCAGCCGATCCCGCCATGCGCTCGTGCCAACGCACTCGATGAATGCGTTGAGTGCCGCGGGATTGATGGGGTCGGGATACGGCTGCATCTTTCGGCCATCCCTGCCACCGCCACCGATTGCGCGCAATAGATCGTACCGGCCCCATCGCGCAACCCCACGACTAATTGCGTGGAAGGCGGGCTACCTCTGGCGCGTCCGGCACCTGCGCCCGGTGGCGCAGCAGGTGGTCCGCCAGCACGCAGGCCAGCATCGCCTCGCCGACCGGCACGGCGCGGATGCCGACGCAAGGGTCGTGCCGCCCGCGCGTCACCACCTCCACCTCCTGCCCGGCCCGGTCCACCGTTTGGCGCGGCACCAGGATGGAGCTGGTGGGCTTCACCGCGAAGCGCGCCACCACCGGCTGCCCCGTGGAGATGCCGCCCAGGACGCCACCCGCGTGGTTGGAGCCGAACTGCACGGTCCCATCCTCCATCCGCATCTCGTCCGCGTTGCCCTCGCCTTCCAGGGCAGCGGCCGCGAAGCCATCGCCGATCTCCACGCCCTTCACCGCGTTGATGCCCATCAGCGCGGCTGCGATGTCCGCGTCGAGCTTGCCGTAGATCGGCGCGCCGAGGCCGGGCGGCACGCCCTCCGCCACCACCTCGATCACTGCGCCCACGCTGGACCCGGCCTTGCGGATCGCCGCGAGCTCCTCTTCCCAGGCCGCGGCCGTCACCGGGTCCGGGCAGAACAGCGGGTTCCCGTGCACGGCGTCCCAATCCCAGCGGCCGCGGTCGATGAGGTGGGCGCCCATCTGCACCATGGCACCGCGCACCCGCACGCGGTCCCCGAGCACGATCCGCGCAATGGCGCCGGCCGCGACGCGCATGGCGGTTTCCCGCGCGCTGCTGCGCCCGCCGCCGCGGTGGTCGCGGATGCCGTATTTCAGCTCATACGCGAGGTCGGCATGGCCGGGGCGGAACTGCTGGGCGATGTCGCCGTAGTCGCGGCTGCGCTGATCGACGTTCTGGATTTCGAGCGCAATCGGCGTGCCGGTGGTCAGGCCGTCCAGCGTGCCCGACAGGATGCGCACCTCGTCCGGCTCCTGGCGCTGCGTGGTGTAGCGCGACTGGCCCGGGCGGCGGCGGTCGAGCCAGGGCTGGATGTCGGCCTCCGTGAGCGGCAGGCGGGGCGGGCAGCCATCGACGACGCAGCCGATGGCGGGGCCGTGGCTTTCGCCCCAGGTGGTGACGCGGAACAGGCGGCCGAACGTGTTGTGGCTCATCGGGCGGGCTTCGGTCCTTCAGAAAGCTCAGGAATTGCTTTCAACGTGGATGTCGGGCGCCGTCGGGTTCTTCATGCCGACGACGTGGTAGCCGCAATCGACATGGTGCACCTCCCCGGTCACGCCAGAGGACAACGGGCTGAGCAAATACATCCCGGCGCCGCCCACCTCCTCCAAGGCCACGTTGCGCTCCATCGGGGCGTTGTACTGGTTCCAGCGCAGGATGTAGCGGAAGTCGCCGATGCCGCTGGCGGCCAAGGTCTTCATCGGCCCGGCGGACAGCGCATTCACCCGGATGCCCTGGCCGCCCAGGTCCGCCGCCAGGTAGCGCACGGAGGACTCCAGCGCCGCCTTGGCGACCCCCATCACGTTGTAGTGCGGCATGACGCGCTCGGCGCCCAGGTAGGTGAGCGTCAGCAGCGATCCGCCGCGCCGCATCAGCGGCACCGCGCGCTGCGCCACCGCGGTGAAGGAGAAGCAGGAAATATCCATCGCCTGCAGGAACGCCCCGCGCGGGGTGTCCAGGTACTTGCCCCGCAGATAGGCCTTGTCCGCCCAGCCGATGGCGTGCACCAGGAAGTCGATGCCCGGGCCGTCATGGCACCAGGCGTCCGCGATCACGGCAAAGGCGGCGTCAATGGAAGCGTCATCCGACACGTCGCAGGGCACGGTGAGCGCGCTGCCGACGCTTTCGGCCAAGGGGCGCACCCGCTTGCCCAGCGCGTCGCCCTGGTAGGTGAAGGCGAGTTCCGCCCCTTGCGCCGCGCAGGCGGCGGCGATGCCCCAAGCGATGGAACGGTCGTTCGCCACCCCCATGACGACGCCGCGCTTGCCCCGCATCAGGGTCCCAGGGGGAATCGGGCTGGCATCCGGCATGGGAAAACCTCGTGGGTGGGGATGGGGGGTGGTGGCACATGCGGGCGCGGGGGGGAAGCCCCGAGGCCGGCTCATGGGGGTGCCACTTGGCGGCGCGGCCCCACATGGGCACGGTGCGCGCAACCCGGAGTTCACCGCCATGCCCGACACCCCGCTTCCTTCCTCCCCGCTTCCCTCCGTCGAGTCCCGCGGCATCCCGGAGGCCGCCGACCCGTTCCGGTTGTTCCAAGCCTGGCTCGACGAGGCGGGCCGCACGGAGCCGAACGACCCCAATGCCATGACGGTCGCGACCTGCACGCCGGACGGTCGGCCTTCCGCGCGGATCGTGCTGCTCAAGGACTTCGACGCGCGGGGCTTCGTGTTCTACACCAACCATGAAGGGCGCAAGGGCCGGGAACTGCTCGCCAACCCGCGGGCGGCGCTGCTGTTCCATTGGAAGAGCCTGCAGCGCCAGGTGCGCGTGGAAGGGGAGGTGGAAACGGTGACGGCGGCGGAAGCCGACAACTACTTCAACACCCGCGCCCGCATCTCGCGCCTCGGCGCGCTGGCGTCCGACCAATCGCGCCCGCTGCCGTCGCGCGCCGAGCTGGAGCGGCGGGTCCAGGAGTTGGACGCGCGCTACCCCGGTGACACCATCCCGCGCCCGCCGCACTGGTCCGGCTTCCGGGTGCGCCCGGCGTCCATCGAGTTCTGGCAGGACATGCCGTTCCGCCTGCACGACCGCCGGGTTTACACGCGGGCGGGGGAAGGGTGGAGCGTGGGGGCGCTGTATCCGTGAGCGTGGCGGGTCAGGCGCGGGGACCCTGCGCCGCGCGGTAGAGCACGTGCCGGCGGAACGGGTGCCCTTCGGGCAGGGCGGGATGGTCGAAGTCGTCTTCCGGATCATGCGTCATGCCGATCCGCTCCATGACCCGGCGCGACGCCCGGTTGCCCGGCACGGCGAAGCTCACGACCTCCGCCAAGCCCAGCGGCCCGAAGGCGTGGGCCAGCGCGGCGCGGGCCGCTTCGGTGGCGTAGCCCTGGCCCCAATGGGCGCGCGCCAGCCGCCAGCCGATCTCCACGGCCGGGGCGAGGGGGGCGAAGAGAACGTGCTTCAAGCCCACGAAGCCGATGAACGGCGCGGTCCCGGGCGCTTCCACGGCCCAGAAGCCGAAGCCGTGCGTCGCGATGTCATCCTGGATGCGGGCGGCCTGGGCGTCGCTGTCCTTGCGGGTCAGCGTGCCCGGGAACCAGCGGCGCACCTCGGGGTCGGCGTTCAGGGCGGCGAAAGGGGCGAGGTCCGTGTCGCGCCACGGGCGCAGCAGCAGGCGCGGGGTGCGCAGCGTCGTCATGCCGCAGGATTTCGCTGGCCCAGCGGCGTTGCTTTGCATGTGCGTGCCTCTTGAGGCGGTATGGTGGGGGGGAAATCCCGAAAGGAGCTGCGCGGCACTATGCAAGATCAGTTTTGGTGAAGTCATCACCTTTGTAGAGCAGCTTCGCTCCGTTCGATTTAGCGCAGGCATACGCGAAGCAGTCGCCCATGTTCAACGCGGCCGGATGCCGCCCTTTGCCGTATTGCGCGTAAGCGTCAAGAGCGATCTCGGCTTTTCGCTCCGTAATGGCAACGAACTCGAACTGGCCAGCGTTCAGGAATCGCCGGACTTGGGCGCGAGCGGTTGGTACCGGGATGGCATAGGACCGGCAAAATCCGCTCACCGTCTCCCAAACAGACATGGCAGAGCAAAACCGCTGCGAAGCTGCCTGCATACGACGCGCCAACACGGCGGCGTCGGCTTCTCCCACGACAACGGCAAGCAGCGCCGAAGCGTCAACAAAGATCACGGCGGTTCCCCGGACATCTCGTCGAAGAAAGCCTTGTTGGCCAGTTCGCCGGTGGGAGGCGGCAGCGGGTAAGCTTCGCGGAGGGCGGCAAAGCGGTCTTCCAACGGAATCGCCTGCGCCGCCTGCTCCAGTTCCGCCTGGACGGCAAGCCTGACCGCAGCCTGTTTCGACAGGCCGCGCAGTTTTGCAAGCTGCGCCATGAGCGCGGCCGTATCGTCATCCTTGATGTAAAGCGGCATCTCAAGCCCGTATCGGGATATCCTGCGCGAGCATATTGGACATCCCGACCGCAGCAACAGGTTCCACCCGCCCGCTTGCTACCCAACCCCGTTGCGCCCCGAAAAAATGTGGTAACGTCCCCGCGACGACCCGCTCACGGAGGAGAGGAACGCCATGCCGATCCGCAAGCTGCTGCTGCCGCTCACCGGCACCGCCGCCGGGGAAGCCGCGTTGACCACGGCGCTGACGGTCGCGCGGATGTGGGACGCGCACCTCACGGCGCTGCATGTCCGCGTCGATAGCCGCGACGTGGCGCCGCTGGCCGGCGAAGGCTTGTCGGGCGCGATGATCGAGGAGATGATGTCCGCCACCGAAAAGGAAAGCACCGCCCGCTCCAGCGCCGTGCGCGCGATGTTCGACCAGTTCGTGGCCGCCCACGGCGTCACCGTCGCCGAGCCGCTCAGCCCCGGCGCCACCGCTAACTTCGCCAGCGTCACCGGGCGCGAAGAGGACCTGGTGGCGCAACTCGCGCGCCTCGCCGACCTCACCGTGGTGCCGCACCCGGAGGCCGGAGATGACGTGTCCTCCTCCGACGCGCTGCACGCCGTGTTGTTCGACAGCGGGCGCCCGGTGCTGATCGCGCCGCAAACGGCCGGGCAAACGGTGGGCACCCGGGTCTGCATCGCCTGGAACGGCACGGCGGAGAGTGCCGCCGCCGTGCACGCCGCGATCCCCTGGATGCAGCGGGCGGAGGCGGTGCGGGTGCTGTCGGCCGACGAGTACCAGCGGCGCGGGCCGGGAGCCATGGACCTGCTCGGCTACCTCGCGATGCACGGCATCCGGCCGGAGGTCGCGCAGTTCCGCCCGGTGGAGCGCGACGTGGGCCGCGGCCTGTTGTTGGCGGCGCGGGAGTTCGGCGCGGACTTGCTGGCCATGGGCGCCTACAGCCATTCGCGGCTGCGGCAACTGATCCTGGGCGGCGTCACCCGGCACGTGCTGGAGAACGCGGCGCTGCCGGTGCTGATGGCGCGCTGAAGACACTCTGCGACCTCCTTGCGAACCTTGGGGCGCTTGGCGGCGTTGCCCCCACGGAACAAGGAGGGTTGGATGCGCAATTGGTGGATGGCCGCGGCGGCCGGCGTGCTGCTGGCGGGGCCGGCGGCGGCGCAAAGCTTGAACGACGCCGGGCAACTGCTGCAACGAATCCTGCCGGGTCAGCAGCAGCCGACGCAGAGCCAGGCGGACCGGGACCGTGCGATCTACGAGCAGGGCCGGCGCGATGCGGCGGAGCAGGGGCGGCGGAACGAGGACCGCTACGGCAGCCAGCAGCGCGACGACCGGCGCCGGGCGGCGGAGGACCATCCGCGCTACGACCGCGACGCGGACCGCCGGCGCGGCGATCCGGACCCAGCCTATGACGACGGGGAGCGGCCCCGCCGCCCGCCGCCCGGGCGGTATCAGCCGCCCGACAACCGGTAAAGCCGGGTGGGCCGCAGGGCGCGGTCCTCCAGTTCGAGGGAGGTCGGCACGGGATACTCGCCCAAAGGCGTGAGGCCGGAGCCGGGCAGGTAGGCGCGTCCGGGGTCGGCGATCCAGACCTCGCAGGACGCCGCCATCCGGCGCAGCCAGGGCAGGATATGCCGGGTCATCGGCGCTTCGTAACACACGTCGCCGCACAGGATCAGGTCCCAGCGGCAGGGCTGGCCCACCACGTCCCCGGTCCGCGCCGTTACCGTGACGCCGTTGGCATGGGCGTTGGCGAGCGTGGCCGCGGTGGCGAGGGGGTCGATCTCTGCGGCTTCGACCGATGCCGCGCCGGCCATGGCGCAGGCGATGGCCGCGATGCCGCACCCGGCGGCGAAGTCGAGCACCCGGCGCCCGCGGAGGGGGGCCGGGTGGTCCAGCGCGTGCCGGGCCAATGCTTGCCCGCCGGGCCAGGCGAAGGCCCAGAAGGGCGGCTCGATGTTGGACCGCGCCAGCCAGGCTTCGCTGGCCTGCCAGATCGGGGTGATCTCGGTGGCGAGATGCAGCGCGATTTCGGGTACCAGAGGCGCGCGGGACAGCGCAGTATGGGCCTGGATGAAGGCGCGGGCGGCGTCCGGGGTCACTCGGCGGCCAGGGTGCCGAACTGCGCGTCGTGCAGCCGCCAATACGCGCCGCGCGCCGCCATGAGTTGGTCGTGCGATCCCTGCTCGGCGATGCCGGCTTCGGTCACGACCACGATGCGGTCGGCGTTGCGGATGGTCGCCAGGCGGTGGGCGATCACCAGCGTGGTGCGCCCGGCGGACAGCTCGGCGAGCGATTGCTGGATGGCGCGCTCGGTTTCGCTGTCGAGTGCGGAGGTCGCCTCGTCCAGGATCAGCAGCGGCGGGTTCTTGAGGAAGATGCGGGCGATGGCGAGGCGCTGCTTCTGCCCGCCGGACAGTTTCACGCCGCGCTCCCCGATGGCGGTGTCGAGGCCCTCCGGCAAGCTGTCGATCAGCCCGTCCAGCCGGGCGCGGCGGGCGGCGTCGCGGATCGCGGCGTCGTCCGCGCCGAGACGGCCATAGGCGATGTTGTCGCGCAGCGTGCCGGCGAACAGGAACACGTCCTGCTGCACGATGCCGATCTGCCGGCGCAAGGAGGCGCGGGTCATGGCGCGGATGTCGATGCCGTCGATGCTGATGGCGCCCGCGTCCACCTCGTAGAACCGGGGCAGCAGGGAGCAGAACGTGGTCTTGCCGGCGCCGGAAGGTCCCACCAGCGCCACCGTCTCGCCCGCGCGGATGGCGAGGGAGATGTCCCGCAGCACCGGGCGGCCCGGCTCGTAGCCAAAGGTCACGCGGTCGAAGCGCACGTCGCCGCGCAAGGGAGGCGCCGTGATGGCATCCGGGCGGTCGGCGATGTCGGGGGCGACGGCCAGGAACTCCAGGAAGCGGCGGAAGCCGGCGATGCCGCGGGGGTAGGTCTCGATCACCGCGCTGATCTTGTCGAGCGGGCGGTAGAACACGCCGACCAGCAGCAGGAAGGCCACGAAGTCGCCGACCGACAGCCCGCCGCGCACGATGAAGGCCGTGCCCGCCAGCATGACCACGATCTGCACCAGCCGCATCCCGAGATAGTTGAGCGCCAGGCTCACCGCCATGGCGGCGTAGGCGCGCAGCTTCTCCGCCTGGTAGCTGGCGTTCTCGGTGGCGAACAGGGCGCGCTCGTGCTCCTCGTTGGCGAAGGCCTGGACGACGCGGACGCCGCCCACGTTCTCCTCGATGCGGGCGTTGAACCCAGCGATGCGGCGGAACTGCGCCTGCCAGCTCCGGTCCATGCGCCCGCCGTAGTGGGCGACGATCCCCATAGCCAGCGGCACCACCAGCGCCGCAACAAGCGCGAGCGGCAGGCTGATCTGCACCATGAGCGCAAAGGCGCCGAGGAAGGTCAGCAGGGCGATGATGAGGTCCTCGGGGCCGTGGTGCGCGACCTCCCCCACGTCCACCAGGTCCGTGGTCAGGCGGCTGACCAAGTGGCCGGTCTTCTGGTTGTCGAAGAAGCGGAAGGACAGCTTCTGCAGGTGGTCGAAGGCGCGGCGGCGCAGCTCCGTCTCGATGCTGATGCCGAGGACGTGGCCCCAATAGTTGATAACCGCAGTGAGGCCGCCGTTCAGCACATAGATCACGAGCAGGGCGGCGATGGCGGCCAGGATCCACGGCAGGTCGCCCGCCGGCAGCAGGCGGTCGATGAAAGCGCGCACCGCCATCGGGAAGCCGAGTTCCAGCACGCCGGAGATCGCGGCGCAGCCGAAGTCGAGCAGCAGCAGGCGCCGGTGCGGGCGGTAGAACGCGAGGAACTGCCGGATCAGCGTCATAGCCGGCCCAGAAGGATCGCGGCGGCGACCAGCAGCCCGGTTTCCCGGTTCAGGTGGAAGCGCCGCGAGCAGCCGGCGGGGTCATGGATGTCGAGCGTCGCCACCTGCCAGGCCAGCAGCGCCGCCGGCAGCGCGAGGGCCGCGAAGAACCAAGGCCCCAACCCGGCGAGCCAGCCCGTCAGCGCCAGCAGCGCCACCGTCGCCGCGTAGCACGCCAGAAGGAACGGCCGGGTGTGCCCGGCGAACAACCGCGCCGTGCTGCGCACGCCCACCAGCGCGTCGTCCTCCCGGTCCTGGTGGGCGTAGATGGTGTCGTAGCCGAGGATCCAGGCGAAGGCTGCGGCGTATAGGGCGAGCGCCGCCGGGTCAAGATGGCCGATTGCGGCGGCGTAGCCCATGGGCGCGCCCCAACTGAAGGTGATGCCCAGCATCGCCTGCGGCCACCACGTCACCCGCTTGGCCCCGGGATACAGCGCCACCAGCAGGAGCGAGGCGACGCCCAGCGCCCGGGCCAGGCCGTTCAACTGCAGCAGGATCAGCAGGCCGATGCCGAGCAACGCCAGCAAGAACCCGGCGGCCTGGCGCATACGCAGCGCGCCGCTGGCCAGCGGTCGCCCGGCGGTGCGCGTCACCCGGCGGTCCATGTCGCGGTCCCACATGTCGTTGACCACGCAGCCCGCGCCGCGCATCACCACGCTGCCCACCCCGAACAACAGGATCAGCCACGCCGCACGGGTGTCCAGCGGACCGGCCAGCAGGATGCTCCACAAGCCCGGCAGGAACAGCAGCCACGCGCCGATGGGCCGGTCGAGCCGGGCCAAAACGGCGTAGGCCCTCCATTCGGATGGCAGCCGCGCCACCCAGCCGTCCCACGCGATGTCTGTCCAACCCGCCATGCGCGCATCCATAAGGGCCGGGCCGGGCGCGCGCCAGCCCCCGAGCGGCGGAGTCAGCGGACCCGCAAGGAGTTGGGACTACCCAGCACCGTCCCGCGGATAAGCGGAGCGCCATCCGCCTCCCGTTGGCGCCGCCCGGTGGCGCATGGCGCTCCGCTCATGCGCCTTTGTCAGCCCACGACGGCGTTCGCCGCATCAGCAGCGCATGGGCGCGGGACCGCAGCCAATGGCGCCTTTGTTCGGTGACCAAGCCGAGCGCCAGGATGCTCGGCGCCAGCAGCAGGAGCGCGAAGATCAGCCCAGTCGTCCCGGCGGACGGGTCAACGCCAAGCCCTCCGTGGAGCAGCGCCAGCAAGGGCGAATGGTAAAGGTAGATCGACAAGGTGAACGAAGCCGCGCCCACGACCACCCGTCGAACCGGCAACAGGGCGCTCCCGATCGGGGACAGGCTGGCGGCGGCTGCGAAGTGGGCGGCCACCACGACGGTCAGCAGGAAGTCGGCGATCAGCCCTTGCGACGCCCCCAAGTGGTAGGACTGTCCCGCCGTCGCCTGCTTCAACCAGGCCCGGCTCCAATCCGCCAGTTCGTAATGGCCGATGGCGGCGTATCCGATCAGGCTGAGCACGAACACGCCGGCGGCGACCGCGCTGTTCATCTGGAGGCGTACGCGCCAATGGTAGAGTGCGACGCCTGCGAACCAGCACGGGGCGAGCGCCATGACCGCTGGTCCGGCCAGAACGCAAACGAGCACGGTGACGGGCCAGCGCCTTCGGCCCGGAGTGAAGATGAAGGCCGCGTAGATGGCGTAGTACCAAGCCTCGTAGTTCAACGACCAGAACGGCCCGTTGAACGGGGGCAGCCGCTCCCCGACCCAGCTTTCGCCAAGGAAGAACAGGTTCGCCAGGCTTGCGCCGGCAGCATCACGCAGGCTCCGGGGTGCCGCGGACGCTGCGTCCGGCGACGGGAGCAACGCCCAAAGGGCCATGCCGAGGACGAGCGCCGGCACAGCAACAGACCAAAGCCTGACCAACCGGCTCAGGGCGTAGTCAAAGAAGCCCAAGTCCTTGCGGTCGCACGCATAGGCGATCACGAAGCCGGACAGAACAAAGAACACCACCACGGCGTCGTGCCCGTAGGCGGGGAAGAGCTTGCCAACCCCAAAGACCGGCAAGACGTGGCTCAGCAGGACGGCAAGCGCCGCCGCCACTCTGACCAGATCCAAGTATAGGGCAAAGGCAACGGGAAACTTGGGTTCTGCCGCTGCCATCACCGGGTCAACGCGCCGCCTGGGCAACGGTCGTGCCGCGCCGATGGCTGCCGTGGCCCAGGCAGGTATCCCCCGACATCATCGGCAGCCGGGCCATGGAAGCGTCACGGCGTTGGCGGCACGGCTGACGCCGCAAGCGCGTAGATGAAGGCAGGGAGCGTTTCCCCCGCCAAGGCCACCGCCACCGTGACGCGCTGGTAGCCGGGTCCCTCGAACGCATCGAGACGCTGCCAATGGGCGGGAAGGTCCGGGGACTCGAAAAGCTGGACCTCGACCGCATCCCCGTGCTCATCGAGGACGAGGCCGGGAAAGCCGGATGCTGCGCCCCAGGCGCTTTCATAACGCCGGCCGCGCACCGTTCCCGTCCGCCAGCGCCCTTCCAGCCCTGCGAGCTGATGATGGTTGGACCGGCCCGGCGCCAGGGTTCCATAAACGGCCAGCCGCGTTTCGGCATCCGCGTCCAGCGTGGTCATGGGCATCTCCCGTTTCGTGAGGCGGCGTGGCGGGCGGGCCGGCTGGGCACCGACGAAGGCCGGGTCCCCGCCGGAGCGTGTGTTGAGTTCAAGCTTCCAGCGCCCGCACGACCGCCCGCGCGACATCGGCGATGGCGGCGCTCTGCGCGTCCGGCGGCGCGTCCGATCCCGTGATGAAAGCCGCGACGACGACGGGACCGCGCCCCGGCGGCCAGAGCACGCCCACGTCGTTCGCGGTGCCGCGCTCGCCCGTGCCGGTCTTGTCGCCGACGCGCCAGCCCGGCGGCACGCCGGCGCGCAGGCGCGCGTCGCCGGTCCTGCAGGCCACGAGCCACGCCGCGAGCTGGCCGCGCGAAGCGGGCGAAAGGGCTTGGCCCAGGACGAGCCGGTCCAGGTCCGCCGCCATGGCCAGGGGGCTTGTGGTGTCGCGCGGGTCGCCGGGCAGCGCCTCGTTCAAGGCCGGCTCGGTGCGGTCGAGGCGGGTGTCCCCGTCGCCAAGGCCGCGAAGAAAGGCGGTCAGCCCGGCCGGGCCGCCAATCGCGCCGAGCATCAGGTTGGCCGCGGTGTTGTCGCTCAACACGACCGCGGCCTCGCAGACCGCGGCGAGCGTCATCCCGTCGCCCCCCGCCTGCGCCTTGGTGCCCGGCGAATAGGGCAGGACCTCCTCGGCGCCGAAGCGCACGCGCCGGTCCAGGCGGTCCACGCCCCGGTCAACCCGCGCCAGCACGGCCGCGGCGCTGAGCGCCTTGTGGGTGCTGCACATGGGAAACCGCTCGTGTCCACGGTGGCCCGCCGTGCGGCCCGTGCCCGTGTCGAGGACGCCAACGCCGAGCCGGCCGCCGCATCGCCCCTCGATGGCCGCGAATTGGCGGCCTAGCGCCTCCGGCCAGGGATCCGCCTGCGCCGCGCGGGCACGCCCGGCCATCGCGCCCGCCGCAAGGGCGGCGCCGAGGCCCAAACCATACTGCCGTCTCGTCACCATTGTTCGCCGCCTCCCGTGAGCGGGCGGCACCATTGTCGAGAAGCGGGGACGGCACAAGCGACGCCGGGTCGGACGTATGCCATCCGGGCAGTGCGCCTCAACCCGCGGACTGGGCCAGCGCCTCCAACTGCAACCGCATCTCGTCGGTTGTCAGCGGGAACGTGCCGCCCGGGCCGGCGGGGATGAGGCGGCTGGGGCCGAGCCGCCCCAACGACGCCTGCACCACCAAGGCGACGCGCATACTGAACCCCGCCTGCCACGCGAGGGCGATCAGCGCCCGGGCGTTGCGCAGCGCCGCCGCCCGGTACACCGCCGCCAGCGTCAGGCCGCTCGCCACCGCCAGCACCGCCGCGACCCGGCGCAGGTCCCCGGCGCGGGCGGCCCCGATCAGCAGGGCCTCGTTCAGCGTGCCGGCCTCGTCCATGCGATGAAAGGCCGCCATCAGCTCCTCATCGCTCTCCTCGTCATCCGGCGGAGGCAGCGGCGCGGCGCTGGGGGACAGCCTCGCCGCGACCTGGCGGCGGAGGTCGGCGATTGCCGCCGGGTCAAGGTCGTCGCGCGCCATCAGCACGTCGAGCAACTGCGCCGCCACGAAGCCTGACAGCGCCTCCATCGCGCGGGGCGTCAGCAGCGGGCGGCGCACCAGCGGGTCGTGCCAATCGGGATGCACAGCCGCCTGCTCGATCAGCGCGTCGAGCGTTGTTTCCCGGATGGCGGCGGCGTGGTTGCACAGCAGGGCGCGGATGGCGGCGCCGTCAGCCCCGGCGGCCACCGCGTCCGTCACGTCGTAGCCAAGGTCCGGCCGGCTCGCGACCACGGAGGCGACCGCGGGGTGCGGCGGGTTGGCCAGCAGAACCAGCAGGTCCTCGTCCGTCAGCAGCGGCGACACGCGCACCACCGGGCCGCAAACGGACAGCGCCGCGTCGTGGGCGAGCTGCAGGATCAGCGCGCGGGGCGCGTCCGGCATCGCCTTCACGCAGTCGGCGATCACCGCCCGCACCCGCTCGGCGGCGTCCGCGGCCAGGGCGGCGAGGGTGGCGCGTATCTGCTCGCCGGCCTGCGCGTTTTCCGCGTCCGACAGCGACGGCGCGAGCAGGGCGAGCTTGCGGGCCAGCAGGGCGCGGACCCGCTCGTCGGCGTCCTGGCTGATGGCCTCGTCGAGGCCGGGCGGGCAGGCGGGGTTCATCGCCACCGCGGCGCGCACGGTCACGGACGGGTCGCAGGCCAGCCCGGCCAGGATGGGCGCCGGCGTGAGGGCGTTGCTGCCGAGCCGCACCCGGTCCGCTTCCGTGCCGGGGGCTTCGGAGAGCGACGCCTCGACCATGGCGCCGCTCACAGGACCGGACTCGCATGGGACACGCGCCAATGGCCGGGGCCGGCGCGCTTGGCGTCGTGCACCGCCTGGTCGGCGCGGTGCATCAGGCTGTCCAGCGCCTCGCCGAAGCCCGCGCGGCGGCAGGCGATGCCGATCGAAAGGGTCAGCGCCGAGTGCGCGGGGTCCGCCAGGTGCGACGACACCCGCGGGAAGCCCAGGCGCAGCAACTCGGCGCGCTCCGCCGCGGTCATCTCGTCCGAGCCGTCCAGCCACACCGCGAACTCGTCGCCGCCCAGCCGGGCGATGGGGTCCGCGGGCCGGAAGGTGCGGCGCAGCAGCTCCGCCACCAAGGACAGCGCCGCGTCCCCGGCCTCGTGCCCCGCCCGGTCGTTCAGCGCGCGCAGCCGGTCCAGGTCCAGGACCAGAAGGGTGCCCGGCAGCTCTTCCCGGTCCAGCCGGTCGATCCGGCGGCCCGCTTCCTCCAGGAACGCCCGGCGGTTCAGCAGGCCGGTCAACGGGTCGCTCCGCGCCTGCATCGCCATCTCGCGCTGGATGCCCTCATGCTCCAGCATCATGCGGACCAGCCCGGCGACGGAGGCCGCAAGCGCCCGGTCGCCCGCGTCCCAGGCCGGGCCGTCGGCGTTCCGCCACACCACCAGCCCGGCGCGGTCGTCGAACCGGGTGGCGACGGGGCAGGCCAGCACCGCGCAGCCCCCCGACGTGCGCTCCGCCGACACGGGGTCGTCCTGGTCGTCCAGCAGGGCCAGCGCGTCGGCCAGCACCGGCAAGGGGTCGTCCCCCACCTGGTGCAGCACGGGCCAGGGCAGCGCCGGCGGCCCGTCGAGCGGGGCATCCGCAAGGTCCAGCAGGGCCGCGCCCCGGCCGCCGGCGGCGCGCATGAGCGCATGGAGGCTGGCCTCGATCATGCGCGGCGCGGTCAGCTCCTGGCGCATTTGGTCCAAGGTGTGGTCCAGCACGTCCGCGCGGCGCAGGGCGGCAGCGGCGGCCTGGTCGCGCCGTGCCTCGGCGGTCACGTCCAGGCCCACGCCGCGCGTGCCGATCCGCCCGCCCGCCGGGTCGAGCATGGGCAAGGAGGTGATCAGGAAACACGCCGCTTCCCCGGACGCGCCGCGCAGCCACACCCGGCGGCCTCGCACGGGGGTCGCGAAGCGGAAGCGGTCGGGCGCGTCCGGCTCGGTCAGCAGGGCGTCGGCGGCGGCGCCGTGCAAGGCCGCGGCGGGCCAGCCGAGCACGCGGTCCGGCGCCACAAAGGTGATCCGGCCGTCCGCGTCCGTTTCAAACATGAAGTCGGCGGCGAGCAAGCCGAACTCCCGCCAGCGTTCCCGGTTGCCGGGCAGGATGGCGGCGCCCGGCGACCCCGCCCATGCGCCCGCCGCCGCCGTGTCCGTGGCCATTCTTGCCGTGGTTCCCATGCCCGCGCCTCGCCCATCCAAGCGTTCGTTAACACATCGTATCATACTTCCGTTGTTCGGGCGAAGAGGGCGGCGAATTGACACCGGCGGGCCGCCTGCGCATGGTCCGGGCGTGCCAACCGGGAGCCGCCTCCGCATGTCCGCCACCATTCTTCGCCCGGAAATCGAGCAGCTTTGGGAGCGGCGGGACACGCTGTCCCCCGGGACCGCCGGCCCGGCGCGGCGCGCGGTGGAGGAGGCTTTGGCGGCGCTGGACGCGGGCACGCTGCGGGTGGCGGAGCCGGGGCCGGACGGCTGGGTAGTGCACGAATGGCTGAAGAAGGCGGTGCTGCTGTCGTTCCGGCTGAATGATTCCGTGCCGATGCCGAGCACCGGCGCGCCGGGCTTCGACAAGGTGCGGCTCAAGACGGAGGGCTGGGGGGAGAACCAGTTCGGCGCGGCGGGCTTCCGTGCGGTGCCGGGCGCGGTGGTGCGGCACAGCGCCTTTGTCGCGCCCGGCGTCGTGCTGATGCCGAGCTTCGTCAACGTCGGCGCGTATGTGGACCGCGGCACCATGATCGACACCTGGGTCACGGTGGGAAGCTGCGCGCAGGTCGGGAAGAACTGCCACCTGAGCGGCGGCGTGGGCCTCGGCGGCGTTTTGGAGCCGCTGCAGGCCAACCCCACCATCATCGAGGACGACTGCTTCATCGGCGCGCGGTCGGAGGTGGTGGAGGGCGTGGTCGTGGAGCGCGGCAGCGTGCTGTCCATGGGCGTGTTCATCAGCGCATCGACCAAGATCGTGGACCGCGACACCGGGGAAGTGTTCGTGGGCCGGGTGCCGGCGTATTCGGTGGTGGTGCCGGGCACCTTGCCGGGCCGGCCGATGGCGAACGGGGCGCCGGGGCCGTCGCTCACCTGCGCCGTGATCGTGAAGCGGGTGGACGAGCGCACGCGGGCCAAGACGGCGATCAACGACCTTTTGCGGGATTAGTGGCCACCGACCCGCTCCCGCTGGCGCAGGCCCTGATCCGCTGCGCGTCCGTGACCCCGGCGGACGCGGGCGCGCAGGACGTGCTGGCGCGGGCCTTGGAGGCGCAGGGCTTCTGGGTGTGGCGGCTGCCGTTCGGCGCGACGCCCAACCTGTTCGCCCGGCGGGGCACGGCGGGGCCGCATTTCTGCTTCGCCGGGCACACGGACGTGGTGCCGCCGGGGGACGGCTGGGACGGCGACCCGTTCGGGGGCGAGGTCCGGGACGGGGTGCTATACGGGCGCGGCGCGTGCGACATGAAGGGCGCGGTGGCCGCCTTTGCCGCGGCGGCGGCGGACCATGCGGGGCCGGGGTCCGTGAGCCTGCTCATCACCGGGGACGAGGAAGGGCCGGCGACGGACGGCACGGTGCGCGTCTTGGACTGGATGGCGGCGCAGGGGCACACCCCGGATTTCTGCCTGGTGGGGGAGCCGACCAACCCGGCACGGCTCGGCGAGGTCATCAAGATCGGGCGGCGCGGCAGCCTGAACGCCCACATCACCGTGCATGGCGTCCAGGGCCACGCCGCCTACCCGCAGCGGGCGGACAACCCGGTGCATCGGCTGGTGCGCGCGCTGGCGGCGCTGACCGCGGCGCCGCTCGACGCGGGAACCGAGTGGTTCGAGCCGTCCTCGCTTCAGGTCACGAGCGTCGATGTCGGCAACCCCGCCACCAACGTGATCCCCGGGCGCGCCACTGCCCGGCTCAACATCCGGTTCAACGACCGGCACACCGGCGCCGGGCTGGAAGCCTGGCTGCACGCGGCACTGGCGCAGCACGCGGAGCGGTTCGATTTGGAGATTTCGGTGAGCGGGGAAGCGTTCCTGACCGTGCCGGGTCCTTTGACGGACCGGCTGGCGGCGGCGGTGGCGGGGGCGGCGGGGATCACGCCCCGGCTCGACACCGGAGGCGGCACGTCGGACGCGCGGTTCATCGCGCGCCACTGCCCGGTGGCGGAGTTCGGCCTGGTGGGCGCCACCATGCACGGGGCGAACGAGCGGGTGCCGGTGGCGGAGCTGCGAACCCTGTCCCGGATTTACGGCGCCGTGCTGGCGGCTTTTTCATGTTGATGCCGAAGCCGGGGCCGGGCGCGCCGGCGCTGCGCCCGTTGCGGGGCATGTTGCGGCTGGCGCGGGGCCGGGTGGACGGGCTGGCGGAGTTCGGCGACACGCCGCAGGCGTTCCTGTCGAGCCTTGCGCCGCTGCTGGCGTTTCCCATCGTGGGGGCGCTGCTGCTGCTGGCGTCGGACGGGCCGGTGAAGGCGCTGGCGACCCTGCTGGTGACGCTGGTGGTGCAGCTTGCCCCGGCGGTGCTGTCGCACGTGCTGGCCCGCCGCTGGGGGCGGGAAGACGCATGGATGCGCTACGCCACCGCGTTCAACTGGTGCCAATGGGCGCTGCCGCTCGCCGCGATGGCGCTGCTGGTCGTGCTGCAGATCGGGATGCAGCTCGGCGTGGCGGAGGGCACGGCCGACGCGGTGCTGCTGGCGGGCTTGGGCGCTTACGGGTTGTGGCTGAACTGGCTGCTGGCCCGGCACGGCCTCGGCTTGCCGGGCGGGCGGGCGGCGCTGCTGGTGGCGGCGACCAACCTCGGCACGGCGGCGCTGGTGGCCGCGCCGGGGATGGTCGCGCGGGCGCTGGGAGCTACTTGACGGTTTGGATGACCTCGAAGCCCTCGAACTCCGGGTGGCCGATGTAAAGTGGGGTGTCGCCCCGGTTGACGCTGCCGGCGTCGCGATGGGCGGCGCGGAAGGCTTCCGACTTGGTCCAGCCCTCGAAGGACGGGTAGTCCTGCCAGATCGTGTGGCTGGAATACAGGGTGTGGCCGTCGCGCTGCGGTCCGCGCAGCAGGTGGAACTCGACGAAGCCGGGCACGCCGTTGAGGAAGGAATCGCGGCTGGTCCACAGGTGCTCGAACGCCCCCTCCGAGCCGGGGGCGACCTTGAAGCGGTTCATGGCGATGTACATGGGGTGCGGTCCTGTGCGGTGGGGTGTGGGGCATGAGTTTGGGGCGGACCGGGCGGGCGGCAAGCGATGAGGCGGTGCGGGGCATTCTGCTTCGGGCGCCGGGGCCGCCCTGCGCTTTGAAAGGCGCTGTTGTCTCCACGGGCGGAACCATGGTTGGATCGCCCTTGGTCAAGGAGGCGCTCATGGCGGCGGGACGGGTTCGGTCCATCCTGGTGAGGCGTTACGCCCGGAGCCGGTTATACGACACGGCCAACGGATGCTACGTGTCCGTTGAGCAGCTTCGCCGATGGGCCGTTGATGGTGTCACTTTCTCCGTCATCGACGCCGAGACCGGATTGGACGTGACGCGCGTGCTGCTGGCTTGACGACGCGGCCGGGGGCTAAGCAGCCTTTGGCAGCTTGGGCCACGAGTGGCAGGGCCAAGCCGGACTTGTCCCGCGCATAAGCGGAGCGTTGTGCGCCATCAGGCGGCGGATGGCGCTCGCTTGTCCGCCCTACGGTTCTGAGTGTGCGTGTTCCAACTCGCACAACGTTGCTTGCCCAGCCGGCGCACCTCGGCCAGGATCTCGGTAGGCGTCAGGGGGCCGTCCTGAACGGCGGCCTCAATGATGGCCAGAAGCTCGCCTTGCAGGGAGCGATGGTGCCGTTCGGCCCGTTCCCGGAGGCGTTGCACCACACGGTCCGGCGCATTCTTGATCGACAAGTTGACGGGCACGGTTCTGCTTCTGCTCCAACGTGGATGCCTGAATAGCAGGTGCGGAGCGGCATGTCAGCGGACAGGTCGGCATGGGGGACCAGGGGCAGGCGCGCCGGGCGCGGAGCGCGGCCAGACATTCCATGTCAAAATACCCGGATTCCTGACTCTGCTCGCCGCGCAATCCCTGCACCATGGTGCCGCCACGTCCAAACGCGAGCCAATACAACCAATAACAACTTGGAGAACGCCGGTGCCCCTCTTCGTAGCGCGCGACGCCGCAGTAAGCTCCCCATGGCCGTTCCCGAGAGCGGTCCGCTGCCTTGGGCTGGGCCTCGCCGTTTGGGTCGGCGCCGTGCAGGGCGGGCCGGCCGCGGCGGCGGTGATCAACGCCAGCAGCGCCGCGTTCGGCGAGTCCGTTTCGATCAGCAGCGCGCCGCCGCTGGGCCTCACCCTCAACATTGGCAGCGGCCCGCTGCCGACCGCGGCCGGCACCGCGCCGGCCCCCTACAACACCACGCAAACGGCGGCGAGCGCCTTTGTGACCGGCATCCTCACCACGGGGGTGCTGACGAGCGCGGCGGCGTCAAGCGTGGACGGCCTGCCCGGCGCGCGCACCGTCAACGCATCGAGCACGGTCAACAGCTTGGCCATTGCCATCCTGGGCGTCCTGGGGCTGACCGCCGACACCGTGTTCTCCTCCGCCGACATCAGCGGCAGCCCCGGCGCGCTGTTGCCGGTCGCCGCCACGACCATCACCAACCTGCGCCTGGCCGGCGCCTCCATCCCGACGGTCAGCATCGCCCCCAACACGGTGATCCTGAACGCCGCCGGGGTGAGGGTGACGCTCAACGAGCAGGTCCTCACCGGCGCCGGCACGGACAACCAGATCTTGCTGGTCAATGCCATCAATGTTGGCCTGACCAACGCCGCCCAGCCCATCGTGGGCGACGTGCTGGGCCGCGCCAACCTGCTGAACGGCAACATCGTGATCGGCCAATCCAGGGCGAGCCTGTCCGCCGTCGCGGACCCCAAGCCGGTGCCGGAGCCGGCGTCCTTGCTGCTGTGCGTCACGGGCCTGTTGGGAATGGGCCTGTGCCGGGCGCATCGCCGGGCGGCTTGACGGGGCCGCCGCAAGGCCTCGTCCGGGCCGGCACCGCAGCCGCGACCAGCCTGCGTTACGTCCGCATGGACGACCAACTCAAGGCGCAGGCGACGGAAACGCTGGCCGGCTTCGGCCTGACCGTTCTGGGTAGGGTGCGTATTCTCCTGACCCGCGTTGTTGGGGAAGGCGCGTTGCCCGCCGCCCTGACGGCCGATCCCGACGCCTACGACGCATGGTTCCGGGCCAAGGTGCAGGAGGCGCTTGATGACACCCGGCCTTTGGCGCCGCACGCGCAGGCCGTGGACGAGGCGCAAGCCCTGATCAACCGGAAGCGCCGTGCGCGTGCCGGCGCTTGAATGGCAGGGAGGCCCGCACCCAGCCACGCCGCCCGCAGCGTCAGGCGGACTGCAGGCGCGACCGGCGCAGTTCCCGGAGAGCATCTAGGGCCGCCTGGCTGCGCCGCGCCTGATGCCCGTTGTGGATCACCGTCTGGGCGTAATGGGGCCAGTGCCCTTTCCAGTTGCGGGGACGGCGCGTGACCGCCCGCCCGCGCAGTTGCCGCAATTGCTTCGCCAAAAGCACGGTCGGCAAGGGGCGAAGCCGCCCGCCAGCCAGGTAACGGTTTGAGCGCGGGAATTGCCGGGGATCAAAGGGCAGGTTCACCGCTGCTCATCCTGCCGGGAATCGGCGGTGAACGGGTCCCGCGCATACCGCACCCCCACCAACGTCAACCCGTCCGGCGGCGCGGTCGGCCCCGCGGCCCGGCGGTCGCGCGCGTCCAGCGCCGCCCGCACCTGCGCCGGGCGCCAGCGGCCCTCGCCCACGAGCTTCAGCGTGCCGACCATGTTGCGGACCTGATGGTGCAGGAAACTGCGCGCCTCCGCGGCAACTGTCAGCGTATCGCCATCGCGGGTCACATCCAAGCGGTCCAGGGTGCGCAGCGGACTCTTGGCCTGGCAGGCGCTGGCGCGGAACGACGTGAAGTCATGCCGGCCAAGCAGCAGCGCCGCCGCCTCCGCCATGGCGTCCGCGTCCAGTGGGCGCTCGACGTGCCAGGCGCGGTGCCGGTCGAGCGCCGGGCGGGCGCGGCGGTTCAGGATGCGGTAAGCGTAGGCGCGGCCCAGGGCGTCGAAGCGCGGGTTCCAGCCCGGCGCGGCCGGGGCGGCGCGCAGCACGACGACGGGATGGGGCAGCAAATGGAAGTTGAGGGCGTCCCGAACTTGTTCCGCCCGGTGGCGGTCGGGCAGCGCTACCAGCGCGACCTGCCCGGCGGCGTGCACCCCGGCATCCGTGCGCCCGGCCACGAACGAGGACACCGAAGCGCCGCCGTTGAGCCGGGCGCAGGCGTCCTCCAGCACCGATTGCACGGTTAAGCCGGACGCCTGGCGCTGCCAGCCGGCAAAGGGGGTGCCGTCGTACTCCAGCAGCAGCGCCCAAGACGTCACAAACAAACGGTCACGCCAGAAGCGTGCCCGGCGGAACCGGGAAGCCGCGCAGCAGGGCGTCGGCCTCCATCGGCGCGCGGCCGGGGCGCTGCACGCGGAGCAGGCGGAGCGCGCCCTCCCCGCAGGCGACACGCAGAGCGCCGTCCAGCACCGTGCCGGGCGGGCCGGCGCCCTCGGCAGGCTCGGCGCGCAGCACCTTGAGGGTTTCCATGTCCAGGGCCGCCCAAGCGCCGGGCCAAGGGGTGAAGGCGCGCACCTGGCGGTCGAGCAGGGCCGCGGGCTGCGTCCAATCGAGCCGGCCGCTGTTTCGGGTCAGCTTGGGAGCGTAGGTCGCGCCCTCCGCGGGTTGCGGCACGGGGGCGGGCGGGTCCTGCAACGCTTGCAGGATGAGGTCCGCGCCCAAAGCGGCGAGGGCATCATGCAGGTCAGCAGACGTGGTGCGGGGCCCGATGGGCACGCGGCCACGCAGCAGCATGGCCCCGGTGTCGAGGCCCGCGTCCATCTGCATAAGGGTGACGCCGGTTTCCGCGTCGCCCGCCAGCACCGCCGCCTGGATGGGGGCGGCGCCGCGCCAACGGGGCAGGAGGCTGGCATGGACGTTGAGGCAGCCACGGCGGGGGGCGGCCAGCATGGCGGGCGGCAGGATCAGGCCATAGGCGGCGACCACGGCAGCGTCCAACTCCAGCGCCGCAAAGGCCGCGTGCTCGGCGGCATCCGTGCGGAGGCGCGCGGGCGTGCGGACCGGCAGGCCGAGCGACACCGCGGCCTCATGCACGGGGCAGGGGGTCAGGGCGCGGCCCCGCCCGGCGGGACGGGGCGGCTGGCTGTATACCGCGCAAACCTCGTGCCCGGCCGCGTGCAGCGCCCGCAAGGTGGGCACCGCAAAAGCCGGGCTGCCCATGAAGGCGAGGCGCAGCGGCGTCACCCGGTTGCCATCTGCCGCCGCTCCTTGGCGAGCTTGCGCAGCAGCATGTTGCGCTTCAAGGCCGACAGGTGGTCCACGAACAGCACGCCGTCCAGGTGGTCGATCTCGTGCTGCAGGCAGGCGGCGAGCAGGCCCTCCGCCTCGATCTCGTGGGTGGCGCCGTCCGTGTCCCCGTAGCGCACGGCGACGCGGGCCGGGCGGGACACGTCGGCATACTGGCCGGGCAAGGACAGGCAGCCTTCTTCCCGCACCGCCCAGTCCTCGCTGACGCGGATCACCTCGGGGTTGACCAGCACCACCGGCGCGGGGGTCTCGTTCGGCATCAAGTCGATCACCGCGAAGCGCAGGCCGACGCCGACCTGGGGGGCTGCGAGGCCGATGCCGGGGGCGGCATACATGGTGGCGAACATGTCCGGCAGCAGGGCGCGGACCTGCTCCATGTCCGCCGGGCTGACCTTGCGGGTTTTGGCGCGCAGGATGGGGTGGGGCGGCTGGAGGATCGGCAGCTTGGCGCCGGGCGGGGAGGGCGTCGCGGAGGTCATGGGCGCGATGTAGCGGGGCGGGCGGGCCGGTTCAATGTTCGTTCCTTGGGTTCGTTCCTTGGGTTCGTTCCCCGGCTTCATTCTCCGGCTTCGTTCCCGGGGCACCACATGCCCTTGCAACGGCCGGCGGCGCTGCCAACATCGGGTCGGTCGGGATGCCGCGCCGGGTCCCGCACCCAACAGCTTCGCTCGCAGGAGGGGGCCACCGCCATGTCGTCCACACGTATGTTCACGTCGCCGCTGTTCCTGGGGTTCGACCATCTGGAGCAGATGCTGGAGCGCGCATCGAAGTCGCCGGCGGACGGGTATCCGCCGTACAACATCGAGCAAACGCACCCGACGGGGCTGCGCATCACGCTGGCGGTCGCCGGCTTCACCATGGGCGACTTGCAGATCACCCAGGAGGACAACCAACTCGTCGTGCGCGGGCGGCAGTCGGACGACACGCAGGGCCGCGTTTACCTGCACCGCGGCATCGCCGCCCGGCAGTTCCAGCGCGCCTTCGTGCTGGCGGAGGGAATCGAGGTGAAGGGCGCTTGGCTCGACAACGGGCTGCTGCACATCGACCTTGCGCGCCCGCAGCCTGAGATTCGGGTGCGGACCATCGAAATAACCAAGCCGAATCCCATGCCTCGCGATCAGGTGATGGATTCGACTTCAGAAACAACTTGATTGCTAAGCTGGAACGGCATCTAAATCAGGCCGATAGCGACGGGTCTTCGCATCCGGCGTTATGAGATCGGGTTTGGGCCAGTCGCAGGCTGCCGGTTTGGCGTGGCTTGCATTGTTCATTCTTTCGGCGGTCAGACCGCTTAGGAGATATGGCCGTGACGACCTTGAAAGATTTTGAAGCCGATGGCGACCTGGACCAGGATCCGGCGCAGGAGATCGACATCCGCAAGCTGACCCAGGCGCAGTTGATGCAGCTTGGCATGTCGCAGCTTGCCTACGTCAAGCCGGTTTGGATGGACGGGGAAACGGCGTTCGCGATCTTCGCGGCGGATGGCTCACCCATGGCGGTGGCGGCCGATTGCGACCTGGCCGTGGCGGCGATCGTGCAGCACGAGATGGTGCCGGCCCTGGTGCATTAGGCCGGACGGGGGGCCACCGCCTCCTCCTCGCATTGCCGGGCAAGCAGGCGGTTGAACTCGCGGCTGGGGCAGGGGCGTCCAAGCAGGTAGCCTTGGGCTTCGTCGCAGTCCATGGTGCTCAGCATCTTGTATTGCGCCTCGGTTTCCACGCCCTCGGCGATGACGCGCATGGACAGGCTGCGGCCCAGCGCCACCACCGCCTGCACAATGGCGTGCGTCGCCGCGTCGGCAGCCATCGCCCCCACGAAGCTGCGGTCCACCTTCAGCTTGGTGAAGGGATAGCGGCGCAGGTAGCTCAGGCTGGAAAAGCCGGTGCCGAAATCGTCAAGCGCGATGCTGACGCCCAGGGCGCGCAGCCGGGTCAGCGTCAGCAGCGTTTGTGGCGTTTCGTGCAGCAGGCAGCCCTCGGTGATCTCCAGCTCCAGGCGGGACGGCGGCAGGCCGGTGTCGCGCAGGATGCCGGCGACCTGCTCGACGATGCCGGGGCGGCGCACCTGTTCCGGCGACAGGTTGACCGCGAGGTGCAGGCCGTCCCACTTTGCAGCCTCCGCGCAAGCGGTGCGCAGCACCCACGCGCCCAGCTCGCCGATCAGCCCGGCGCTTTCCGCAAGTGGGATGAACTCCGAAGGCGGCACCGTGCCATGCACCGGATGGGACCAGCGCGCCAAGGCTTCCGCCCCTACGATGCGGCGGGAGTTGACCGCGGTGATCGGCTGGAAATGCACCTCAAGCCCGCCTTCCGCCAGCGCGCGGCGCAGGTCGCGCTCCATGTCCTTGCGCCGGTGCAGGGCGGTATACATCTCGGCCTGGAAGAAGCAGCAGGTGCCGCGGTTCTTTGTCTTAGCCTGATACAGCGCGATGTCGGCTTGGCTGATCAGCAATGCCGGGTCCGCGGCTCCATCTTCCCGGGAGCAAAGGGTGATGCCGCCGCTGAGGCCGATCACCGTTTCGTGCCCGTTCAGCTCATAAGGCAGCGCGGCCGCGTCGATCATGCGGCGCGCCACCTCCGCCACCTGCTGCGGCGTTTCCACGCCCTCGTCGAGCAGCACGGCGAACTCGTCCCCGCATAAGCGGGCGAGCATGTCGCCGGGGCGCAGGCAGCCGCCGATCCGCTCGGCCACCCGCTTCAGCAGCACGTCGCCGACCTTGTGCCCGAGCGTGTCGTTCACGTCCTTGAAATGGTCGAGGTCGAAAATCAGCACGGCGGCCAGCCTGCCATCCGGCAGCGCCGGGCGGTGGTCGTCCGGGTGGATTTCGCCGCGCAGGCGGGCCAGGGCGTGCGCCAGCCGCTTGGTGAAGCTCGCGCGGTTGGGCAGGCCGGTCAGATCGTCATGCAGCGCCATGCGCCGGATTTGCGCCTCTGCCTCGCGGCGCTCAGTGATGTCGTCAAAGGTGGTGACCCAGCCGCCACCCATGGTCGCCTCGCGGTGAATGGCATACACGCGGCCGTTGCACAGCGTCATCTCCGTATCTGAGGCCCGGCTGGACGCCGAAAGGCGGTCGCGCCAGTTGTAGAACTCCTCCGGCGGCATGTCCGGCCCGGCGCCGTTGGCGTAGCGCAGGTCCATCAAGTCGCGCCAGGTCATGCCGAGACGGATCTGGCCGGGCTTCATGCCATACATTTCCGCATAGCGGCCGTTGAACAACACCAAGCGGTGCTGGGCGTCGAACACGCACAAGCCCTGCCGGATGCGGTCCAGCGCCAGGTCGCGCAGCTTCAGTTCGCGGAACAGGGTCAGCAGGCTAACATCGCGCGCTTCCGCGGTGCGTCCCCCCGGCATGGCGGCGTGCGGCGGCCAATCCAAGCTCTGCTGCGATGTGCTCATGGGCCTGACAATGGATGATGCTGGCCAAGGATACCATCATTTAGTCAATTAGGATAAAAGTTTTTCAACCTCTGGTATTTTCGCCGCGCGAGGCCTTCGTGCCGGGATATGGCCCGGGCGCCTCGGCTGGGCAGGACCGCGCCGCCCCGGGCGGGCCGGGGCGGCGGTTCTCGCTGGGCTTGGGGGGCCGCGCTAACGCTGTGCGGCCGGGTCGATCCAGCCGATGTTGCCGTCGGGGCGGCGATAGATCACGTTGAACTCGGCCGTGGCGCTGTTGCGGAACATCAGCACCTGCTGGTCCGCGAGGTCCATCCGCATCACCGCCTCCCCGACCGACAGCGTGTTGATCTCCGCCTGGCTTTCCGCGATCACGGTGGCATAGGCGGGCACGTCGCCGCGGTTCTCCGCCGTGGCGGGCTGGGCGTCCTCGTCCTGGCTCAGCACGTATTGCCGGGCCGTTTCCGGACGCGCCCGGGTGGCGAGGTCGCGTGCATGGTCGTTGACCCGGCGGCGGTAGCGGCGCAGGCGCTTGGCGATGTGCTCGGCGGCGTCGTCAAAGGCGCTGTGCGCATCGGCGGCCTCCCCTTCGCCGCGCAGCGTCAGGCCGCGGCCGGCATGGAGGTTGATGTCGCAGGTGAAGAAGCTGCGGGCGCGGCTGAAGGTGACGCTGGCTTCGAGCGCGCCGTCGAAGTACTTGTGGGAGATCAGGTCCAACTGCTCGGATACCCGCACCCTGAGGGCGTCCGAAAGCTCCATCTGCTTGCCTGCAACCGTGATCTGCATCCTTGTCCTCCGCTTGGGCTTGAGCCTGCCGCTGCCGGCCCAAGGGACGCGCGCCTTGCGCGGCGCGGCCCTAAGCCGGCATCGCCTTCTCCCGTTTGCGCTGCACCGAGCTTGGGATTCGCAGCGCTTCCCGGTATTTGGCCACGGTCCGCCGGGCAATGTCCACGCCTTCTCGTCTTAAAGCCGCAACAATTGCATCGTCGGATAGCACATCATCGGGATGTTCGGCCTGCACCAGGCTGCGAATGCGGTGGCGCACGGACTCCGCGCTGTGGCTTTCGCCGCCGGCCACCGCGCTGATCGCCGTGGTGAAGAAGTACTTCAGCTCGAACACGCCGCGGGGCGTCGCGATGTACTTGTTGGCGGTGACGCGGCTCACCGTGCTTTCGTGCATCTCCACAGCCTCCGCGATGTCGCGCAGGATCAAGGGGCGCAGGTGGCCGACGCCGCCGCGGAAAAAAGCGTCCTGCTGACGCACCACCTCGGCGGCGACGCGCAGGATGGTGTTGGCGCGCTGCTGCAGGGATTTCACCAGCCAGTTGGCACTGGACAGGCTTTCGCCCAGGAAGGTTTTCTCTTCCCGCCCGGCGCGCACGCTGACGCGGGCGTGGTAGGCCTCGTTCACCAGGACGCGGGGCATGGTGTCGGGGTTGAGTTCCAGCAGCCAGGCATTGTCGGGGCCGCGGCGCATCAGCACGTCGGGGATGACCTGGTGCAGCGGCCCGCCATCGCCGGCGCCGGGCTTGGGGTCGAGCGCGCGGACCTCGGCGATCATGTCGGCCAGGTCCTCGGAATCCACGCCGCAGACCGCCATAAGGCCGCGCAGGTCGCGGCGGGCCAGCATAGGGAGGTTGTCAAGCAGCGTCGCCATGGCCGGGTCGAGCCGGTTGCGGTCGAGGAGCTGGGCGGCGAGGCAGCCGCGCAGGTCTTCCGCGAACAGCCCGGCGGGGTCGAAGCGCATCATGGCGGCGCGCACCCGCTCCACCCGGGCGGCGTCGAGGCCCATGGCGCGGGCCAGCTCCGCCGTGGAATGCGGGATGCGGCCGGCGGGGTCCAGCAGCGCGATCAGGTGGGTGCCGACCATGCGGTCCACGGGGTCGGCGAAGCCCAGGCGCAACTGCTCGCCCAGGCGTGCGCGGAGGGAGCGCGGCGCTTCGGCCAGGTCGTCGATGCCCGCCATGTCCGCGTCGTCGCGCGGGCCGCTGCCGCGGGACAGGCCGGCGTAGCCGCTGCCCTCGGCGCCGTAGCCGTTGATCCCGTCCGACGCGCCGCCCGCGTCGTAGCTGTTGGAATGGTCGGCCTCCACCGCGTCCGGCAGCTTTTCCCGGCGCAGCAGGGCCACGGCGTCCAGCTCGCCCAGGGTTTCCGGCCGCTGGTCGGGCGCCGGGCGTTCGCCGGGCGTGTCCGGGCGCTCGTCGCGTTCCAGCAGCGGGTTGCGCTGCAGCTCCTCCTCGACAAAGGCGGCGGCTTCCAGGTTGGTGAATTGCAGCAGCTTGATGGCCTGACGCAACTGCGGCGTCATGACCAGGGATTGCGTTTGCCGGAACTCTAAGCGTGGACCCATCGCCATGGGCGGCAATCTACAGGCTAAACCTTTCGCCAAGATAGACCCGGCGCACATCTTCGTGCGCGACCACCTCGTTGGGCCGGCCTTCCATCAAAACTTGGCCATCGTGCATGATGTAGGCGCGGTCGGTGATCTGCAGCGTTTCGCGGACGTTGTGATCGGTGATGAGCACGCCGATGCCGCGGTGCTTGAGGTGGGACACGAGGTCGCGGATTTCGCCCACCGCGATGGGGTCGATGCCGGCGAGCGGCTCGTCCAACAGGATATAGCTCGGCTGGGTCGCCAGCGCGCGGGCGATTTCCACCCGGCGCCGCTCTCCGCCCGACAGCGCGAGCGCCGGGGTGCGGCGCAGATGGGCGATGCCGAACTCGGACAAAAGCTCGTCCAGCATCAGGCGGCGGCGGTCGGGGTCGCGCTCTACCACCTCCAAGGCCGCGAGCACGTTGCGCTCCACGTTGAGGCCACGGAACACGCTGGCCTCTTGCGGCAGGTAGCCGATGCCCAGGCGTGCCCGGCGATACATCGGCAAGCCCGTGATGTCCTGGCCGTCCAGGCTGATGAGGCCAGTGTCGGGCCGGACCAGGCCGGTGATCATGTAGAAGGTGGTGGTCTTGCCCGCGCCGTTGGGGCCGAGCAGGCCGACCGCCTCCCCCCGCTGGACGCGCAGGGTGACGTTGCGGACCACGGGACGCTTCTTGTAGGTCTTGCCAACACCGGTAGCGACCAAGCCGCCGTCGCCCCCGACCATGCGGGGGGCCGGCAGGGACGTAGCATTCATGGAGGCGCGGCCTTGCCGGCGGGCGGCTTCTTCGCGTCGGGCGCGCCCCCGGCGGCGTCGTTCGGCACCACCAAGCCCTCCACGCGCTTGCCGGGGTTGCGGGACAGGGTGGAAATGCCGGTCCGCATGTTGACAAGGGCTTCGTCGCCATTGAGCTGGCTTTGGCCACGGGTGATGCGCACGTCGCCGGCGAGGCGGGCGATGCCGGTGTCGGCAACATACACGCCGCGGTCGCCGCGTATGGTCTCGGTGGCGGTGCGGACCTCGACGTGGCCGAAACCCTCGATGCGCTGCAGCTTGCCGGACGCGAGCAGCGGGTCGGTGCCGGGGCGGGGCGGCTTGGCGGCGGGGGCGCCGGGAGAGGCATTGGGCGCGTCGGGGGGCGTGGTGTAGCCCACCAGCGTGTCGGCGGCGAGGCGGCGCCCGTCGGCGGTGGTCACGGTGGCGAGGCCGCGGCCCACCGCCATGTGCTTCTGCGACCAGTATTCCATGGTGTCGCGCGCCGTCAGCACCTGCTGCGGCGTGGTCAGCTTCAGGTCGCCGCCGGTCATCAGCAGGACGGCTTGGTCGATGTCGTATACCGCGTGGTCGCCCACCGCGAGGTCGGTCGGCGTGAAGATGCGGACGTGGCCGTCCGCTTCCAGGCGGTAAATCTCGTTGTTGCCGGTGTCGGCGGCGCTGGGTCCAGGAGCGCCGGGCGTGGCGGCGGCGGGCGTCGCCCCGGCGGCTGACGCCGTGGGCGCCGCTTTGCGGCGGTAGCGGGCGGTGAGGCGGTCGGCGGTCACGGTCACGTCGCCGCGCACGGCGCGGGCGGCGCCCTGGGCGATCACTTCCTGCTCGTTCTGCCGCCATTCCATGCCGTCGCGGGACGTGACCTCGATGGGGCCGCCCTTGGAAAAGTCGATGGCCTGGGCCAAGGCTGTCCCCGGCAGCAGCAGGAGCAGCGCCGCCGGCAGGAGGCGGCGCATCACTCGTGCCCGTTCAGGACGAGCTTGGCCGGGCCGTGGAACTGGATGGCGGCGCCCTTGTCCACCAGGGTGAAGCCCTGGGCGTCCAGCGTGCCGAAGGGACCTTCGGCGTGGGTCATCTCGCTGCTGGCGGCGGCGCCCTGGCGCACATCGACGGATGCGGACTGAGTGCGCAGGGTGGTGCCGTCGTCGCGATACAGGATCACGTCGTGCGACAGGTCGAGTTGGCCGGCGCGCTGGATGTACACGCCGCCGCGCGCTTCCACCATGACCCAGCTTCCGCTTTCGGTCACGAGGTCGCCCTTGGGGTCCGACAGGTCGATGCGGACGGGGCCGTTCTGCAAGGCGGACTCGGCGGTGACGGTGAAGGGCCGGCCGCGCTCGTCCACGCCGCGGTAGCGCGCCTGCTTCATCCGGCCGCTGTCCGGCTCCACGCTGAACGCCCGGCGGAACGCAATACGCCCCTGGTCGCGCACCCGCGCGATCTCCGGCCACAGGGCGACGGAGGACAGCAAGGCGAGGGCCGCGACCGGGAGCAGCCATTTGGTGAGGTTGACCACCACGCGCCGCCGGGCGATGCGCGACGCGGTGGGCGCTTGGCGCACGCGGACGGGGCCGGCGGCGGTGAGGCGCTGCTCCCGGCCGGCCGGGCCGCCTTGCACGAGGGGGGCGGTGGCCATCAGGCAACGCCCGCGCGCAGGAGGTCATGGACGTGCAGAATGCCGAGCGGGCGCTGGTCGGTGTCCAGCACGAACAAGCTGGTCACCGGGCGCGGCCCGGCGTTCATCGCGCGCAAGGCGTCGGCGGCGAGGGCGTCGGGGCCGATGGTGCGGGGGTTGGTACTCATCACGTCCTCCACCTTACGGGCCAGCAGGTCCGGCCCCATGGCGCGGCGCAGGTCGCCGTCGGTCAGGACGCCGGACAGCCGCCCGTCCGCGTCCAGCGCGCCCAGGCAGCCGAAGCCCTTGCCGGTCATCAGGATCAGCGCCCGGTCCATGGGGAGGCCCGCGTCGGCCAGCGGCACGGCGTCGCCCCGGTGCATGAGGTCCGCGACCCGCCGAAGTTGCGCGCCGAGCCGCCCGCCCGGGTGGTTGGCGGAGAAATCCCCCGCGGTGAAGCCGCGCCGGGTCAGCAGCGCCACCGCCAGCGCGTCGCCCAAGGCGAGCTGCATGGTGGTGCTGGTGGTAGGGGCCAGGCCCATAGGGCAAGCTTCCGGCGCAGGCGGCAGCAGCAGCACGATGTCGGCGGCGCGGGCCAGGGCGGAGGCGGGCCGGGCGGTAATCGCGAGCAGCGGCAGGCCGAAGCGGCGGGCATGGGCCACGAGGTCGGCGAGTTCGGCGGTTTCCCCGCTGTTGGACAGCATCAGCACGGCGTCGCCGGGGAGGATCATGCCGAGATCGCCGTGCGACGCTTCCGCCGGATGCACGAACAAGGCGGGGGTGCCGGTGGACGCGAAGGTGGCGGCGATCTTGCGCCCGACCAGGCCGGACTTGCCCATGCCGGACACCACGACCCGGCCCCCGCAGGCGGCAAGGCGCTCCACCGCGTCGCCGAAGGAGGGGCCGAGCGAGGCGGACAAGGCGCGCAGCCCGGCGGCTTCCGCGGCGAGCACGTCGCGAGCCACGGCAAGCGCCGTGCTCGGAGCCACGGCGGGGGCCGCGTCTGTGCCGACATCGACGTGCGAAGCGGGAAGAGAGGAAAAGGCGTGCATGGTGGCAGGCATCCCGCCTGTATGGGCGGGCCGATGGCGAGGGTCAATGGAAAGCGACCGACAAAGGGCCGGTATCTTACATAAACAGCGGCTTAGTGGGCGAAGATGTCGGGTTCCTCGTAGCCCAGCAGGTCCAAGCGGCAGCGGGTCGGCAAGAAATCGAAGCAGGCCTGGGCGAGAGGAAGGCGGTTCTCCCGCACCAGCAGCGCCTCCAGCCGGTCCCAAAGGGCATGGAGGTGCAGCACGTCGGACGCGGCGTAGGCCCTCTGCTCCGCCGTGAGTTCGGGGGCGCCCCAGTCGGAAGTTTGCTGCTGCTTGGAAATCTCGACGCCCAGCAGCTCGCGGCACAGGTCCTTGAGGCCATGGCGGTCGGTGAAGGTGCGGACCAGCTTTGCAGCGATCTTGGTGCAGCGGGTGGGCGCGACGGTGATGCCAAGGGCGTGCTGCAGCACCGCCACGTCGAAGCGGGCGAAGTGCATGAGCTTGGTGACGCCGGGGTCGGACAAGAGGCGGGCCAGGTTGGGGGCATGGTAGCCGCGTCCGCCGAGCGCAGGGGGAATGAGCTGCACCAAGTGGGCCGCGCCGTCGCCCGCGGACAACTGCACGAGGCACAGGCGGTCGCGGTGCGGGTTGAGGCCCATGGTCTCGGTATCGACGGCGACCACGGGGCCGAGGCCGAGGCCGGGCGGCAGGTCATGCCGATGCAGATGGATGGGGCCGCTCGGCATGGATTGGACCGTCATGGTGGTGCCCAGGAAAAGACTCGAACTTTCACAACCTTGCGGTCACAGGTACCTGAAACCTGCGCGTCTACCAATTCCGCCACCTGGGCAACCGTGCGGTGGGCGGTGAGGTAGCGCCGAGGGGGGCGGGCGTCAAGGCGGAATCGGGGCGGCGCCCGGTTGGGCAGTGTCGGAGAGCGCCCCGGCGGTGCTCACGCCGCGAGCGGCTCGGCCGTGTAGCCCTCCGCGGCGACGGCCTCGGTGATGCGGCTGGCGGGCGCCGTGCCCTGCACCGTCATGCGCCCGGCGTCCAGATCAACCGAAACGGTGGCCTCCGGATCGACGCCGCGCACGGCGTCGGCCACCGCGCGGGCGCAATGTCCGCAGGTCATGCCGGTGACTTTGAATTCTTGCATGGTGAAACTCCTTTGCCGCCGCGGTTCTGCAGCCTTTCAACCGGGGAAAGTCAAGCGGTGATCGTGCCGCCCGGCATGGCGGATTCCTGCATTCCCTTGACCTTCCCACAATGGGAAGCACCATGTGCAGTCCCGGAGCACAACGGCGGAGCGGTCGGCATGGACGGGGGCACCATCGAGCGGGAGCAGGCAGGGGCGCAGGGCGCCGCGCCGCGCCTGAACCTACGGATTTCCGGCATGAGCTGCGCCGCCTGCGTCCGCCGGGTCGAGCGGGCCGCGGCGGCGGTGCCCGGCGTCCAGAACGTGGCGGTGAACCTCGCGACCGAGCGGGCCGCCGTGACCCCCGGCGCCGGCTTCCGCCTCCCCGACTTGGCGCAGGCGCTGCAAAGCGCCGGGTATCCCGTGGCCGAGGCGACCGTAGACCTTGCCGTGTCGGACATGAGCTGCGCGTCCTGCTCCGGCCGGGTGGAGCGGGCGTTGCGGGGCGTGCCGGGCGTGCTGTCGGCCGAAGTCAACCTGGCGAGCGAGCGGGCGCGGGTGCGCGTCGCGGCCGGGACCTCGGGCGCGGGCGAGCTGGCCGCCGCCGTGCGCGCGGCGGGATACGAGGCCTCCGTGCCTGCGCCCGCCGGCGCGGCGGCGAAGGAGCGGCCCGGGCGGGATGGCCTGGCCGCGGCCTTGGCTTGCGCGCTGGCGCTGCCGCTGCTCCTGCCGATGCTGGCGATGCCGTTCGGGGCGCACGCCGCCTTGCCGGGCTGGGCGCAGCTCGTGCTGGCCGGGGTGGTGCAGGCAGTGTTCGGCGCCCGGTTCTACCGCGGCGCGTGGCACGCGCTGCGGGCCGGCGCCGGCAACATGGACCTGCTGGTGGCGCTCGGCACCACCGCCGCCTTCGGGTTGAGCCTGTGGGAGCTGGCCGGCGGGCGTGGCGAGCACCTGTATTTCGAGGCGTCCGCCGCGGTGATCGCGCTGGTGCGGCTGGGCAAGTGGCTGGAAGGCCGGGCGCGGCGCGGCGCCGGGGCCGCGATCCGCGCGCTGGAACAGCTCCGCCCGGAGCGCGCCCGGGTGCGGCGGGACGGGACGGAGCAGGAAGTGCCGGTCGCCGCCTTGCGCGCCGGCGACCTCCTCTCGGTCCGGCCCGGCGAGCGCATCCCGGCGGACGGCGTGGTGCAGGAGGGCTTGGGCGGCGTGGACGAGAGCCTGCTGACCGGCGAGGCCATCCCCGTTTCCAAGCAGCCCGGCAGCCGCGTCACCGGCGGCAGCCTCAACGGCGAGGCGCTGCTGCTGGTGCAGGCCACCGCGCTCGGCGCGGAAAGCCGGCTGGCCCGCATGGTCCGCTTGGTCGAGGACGCGCAGGCGGCGAAGCCGCCGGTGCAGCGCCTGGTGGACCGGGTCAGCGCCGTGTTCGTGCCCGTCGTGGTCGGCCTCGCGGCGCTGACGCTGCTGGGATGGTGGCTGGCCGGGGCCGGGTTGGAGGTCGCGACGGTGAACGCCGTGAGCGTGCTGGTGATCGCCTGCCCCTGCGCGCTGGGCCTTGCGACGCCTGCGGCGATCATGGCCGGCACGGGGGCGGCGGCGCGCCATGGCATCCTGATCCGCGACGCCGCCGCGTTGGAGCGGGCAGGGGCGATCCAAACCGTGGTGTTCGACAAGACCGGCACCTTGACCGAGGGCCGGCCCACCGTGGTGGCGTTGCGCCCGGCGCCGGGCGTCGCGGAGGCCGGGCTGCTCCGGCTGGCCGCGGCGCTGCAGGCGGGCAGCGAGCATCCGCTGGGCCGCGCCGTGCAAGCGGCGTATGCCGCCGAGGCGACGTATGCCGCCGGGCTGGACGGGCCACGGGCCAGCGGGGTGCGCGCTTTGCCGGGCCGCGGGCTGGAAGGGACGGTGGAGGGCCGGGCGCTGCTGCTCGGCAGCCAACGATTGATGGAGGAGGCGGGCATCGACGCCGCGCCGCTGGCGCCGGACGCGGCGGAGCTGGAAGCGGCGGGGCGCACCGTGTCCTTCCTCGCCGCCGACGGGCGCTTGCTGGGGTTGCTCGGCTTCGGCGACGCGGTGAAGCCCGGCGCTGCGGAGGCCGTCGCCACCCTGCGCCACCGCGGCCTCCGCACCGTGCTGCTGACCGGCGACAACCGGGGCGCTGCGGACACGGCGGCGCGCGCCCTCGGCATCGAGGAGGTCCACGCCCAGGCGCTGCCGGAGGACAAAGCGCGCCTGGTCGCGGCGCTGCGCGGGCGTGGCCCGGTGGCGATGGTGGGCGACGGCGTGAACGACGCGGCGGCGCTGGCGGCGGCCGATCTGGGCCTCGCCATGGCGACCGGCACGGACGTGGCGGCGGCGGCGGCGGGCATCACGCTGATGCGCGGCGACCCGGCCTTGGTCCCGGCGGCGCTGGACATCGCGGGCCGGACCTTTCGGCGCATCTGGCATGGCCTGTTCTGGGCCTTTGCCTACAACCTGGTCGGCATCCCGCTGGCGGCGGCGGGCCTGCTCAGCCCGGTGGCGGCGGGGGCGGCGATGGCGTTCTCCAGCGTCGGCGTGGTGGGCAATGCGCTGCTGCTGCGGCGTTGGCGGCCCGACGCGCCGGGCCGGCGCGGGCGCGGGGCATGAACATCGGGGAGGCCGCGGCGGCGTCCGGCGTGTCCGCCAAGATGCTGCGCTATTACGAGCGCGTCGGCCTCATCGCGCCGGCGGGCCGCAGCGCCGCCGGCTACCGGCGCTACGCGGAAGGGGACGTGCAGGCGCTGCGCTTCTTGCGGCGGGCACGCAGCCTGGGCTTTTCCGTGGCGCAGATGCGCGAGCTGCTGGCGCTGTGGCGGGATCAAGCCCGGGCGAGCGCCGACGTGAAGCGCCTAGCCCTGGCCCACGCCGCCGCGCTTGAGCAAAAGGCGCGGGCCATCGCGGAGATGAGCAGCGCCCTGCGCCACCTTGCCGACCGCTGCGAGGGCGACGGCCGGCCGCATTGCCCGATCCTTGAGGAGCTGGCGGACGCGGGGCCGGTACAAGCGTCTCAAGCCATGGCGCCCAGCGGCATGGTCTCGACATCCCTGAAATAACGGAAGCTGAAGTAGTTCACGATGTCGCCCAGGGTTTGGAACCGCTCAACGGTGTCGTTCTGCAGTTCCATGTCGAACAGGTCTTCCAGGCAGAGCGCCAGCTTCAAGCGGGCGAACCCGCCGAGCGACAGGTCGTCCACCAGCCGGGTTGACCGCGAAAGGCCGTATGGCTCGATCCGCAAGGTTTTCGCGATGGCAAGGACCACCTTGTCAAACACGAGGCTGTCAAAGGCAGACTGCACCGGAACTCTCCATAATCACGATCACGTGAGAACAGCACATCACGAAACCGTGTGCAAGAGAGTTTGTTATAGATCAACAATGATTTTCGCCGGTGTGGCCGGAACAGAACACCTGCCGCTTCGACCGCCCGCGCCGGGCCGGCAAGGCTTGGCCGCTTCACCGGCCTGCTGCACCCATCGGCTCCATCCCGCTGTCCACGATGGCCCCGGCCGCGGCGGGCGAGGCCAGGAATTGGATCAGCGCCCGGGCCGCGTCCGGCTCCCGGCTGTGGGTGAGCACGCCCGCGGAGAACACCGTGACCCGCTGCAGCCTGGGCGGCAGCGGCCCCACCAGATCGATGCCGGGTATGGGCCGCAATTCGCTGATCTGCTGGAAGCCGATCTCGGCCTCGCCGCGCGCCACGACGGCGCCCACAGGCTCGGCCGGGATCATCCGCGCCCGGCTTGCCACCTGCTCGGCGATGCCCAGGCCGGGCAGCATCTCGCGCTCGATGTAAACCCCGCTGGCGCTGTCCGAGTAGGCGATGGACTTGGCGGCGAGCAGCGCGCGGCGCAGCGCGTCCGCGGAGCCGATGTCCGGCCGGGGCGCGCCCGCCCGCACCACGATCCCGATGCCCGAGCGCGCGAGGTCCGCCCGGCTGTCCGCGGCCACCGTGCCCTGCTCGACCAACGGGCCGAGCGCGTCGCCGACCATGATGAGCACGTCGATCGGCTCGCCCCGTGCCAGCCGGGCGGGCACGGCGTCCGCCGTTTGCCCCATGGACGGTCCCCAGCCGGTCACAAGCCTGTGGCCGGTCGTCCGCTCGAACGCCGGGGCGAGCGCACGAAGGGCGGCGGCGAAACCGCCCGAGCTGACCACCCGGATCTCGGCCGCCTGCGCGGCGCCGGCCAGCGCGGAGGCGGCGAGAACAAGGGCGGCGGCTCGGCGCAGCAAGGAGCGGCGCTGCATGGCGGGCATCTAGGCCGACACGCCTTCGGCCCAGGCCCGGGACCTGCCCGTGCGGTAGGCCAGCAGCGTCGCCAGAAGGCCGCAAACGCCGCCGAACGTCATCCAAAAGGCCGGCGCGGCCCGGTTGCCGGTTGCCTCGATCAGCCAGGTGGACACGGTCGGCGTGAACCCGCCGAACACCGCGGTTGCCAGCGAGTAGGCCAGCGAGAACCCGGCGGTGCGCACGCCGGCCGGCACGATCTCCGTCAGCGCGACCACCATGGCGCCGTTGTAGCTGCCATACAGGAACGACAGCCACAGCAGCACGGCCAGCATGTTGGCGAAGGAGGCATGGCCGACCAGCCAGGCCAGCGCCGGGTAGGCGGTCAGCGCCGTGAGGGCGGAGAACAGCAGCAGGATGGGCCGCCGCCCGATCCGGTCCGACAGCGCGCCCATCGCCGGCAGCCAGACGAAGTTGGACAGGCCGACGCAGAAGGTGACGACGAGGCTGTCGGCGTCGGACAGCTTGAGCACGCTCTTGCCGAAGGTCGGAGTATAAACCGTGATCGCGTAGAAGGAGATCGTGGTCGTCGCCATCATCAACATGCCGAGGCCCACAATCCGCCAGTCGCGGCCGAGCGAGGCGATGGTCTCGCGGAGCGAGGGCCGGTGCTTGCGGGCCAGGAACTCCGGCGTTTCTTCCAGCGAGCGGCGGATGAAGAACAGGAGCGGGATGATGAGGCAGCCGATGAAGAACGGGACGCGCCAGCCCCAGGCCGCGACGCTTTCGGGCGCCAGCAGCCGGTTCGCCGCGAAGCCGATGGCGGCGGCGACCATGATGGCGGCCTGCTGGCTGCCGGACTGCCAAGCCACGAAGAAGCCGCGGCGGCCCGGCGGCGCCATCTCGGCCAGATAAACGGACACGCCGCCCAGCTCGACTCCGGCGGAGAAGCCCTGCAGCAGCCGCCCGGTCAGCACGAGCACCGGCGCCAGCAGGCCAATCGTGGCGTAGCCCGGCACGAAGGCGATCAGCACCGTGCCGCACGCCATGATCGAAAGCGTCACGATCAAGCCCCGGCGCCGCCCGACGCGATCCACGTAGGCGCCGAGCAGCACGGCGCCCAACGGCCGCATCAGGAACCCGGCGCCGAACGTCATGAAGGTGAACATCAAGGAGGCATACTCGCTGCCGGCCGGGAAGAACGTGCGGGCGATATAGGTCGCGTAGAACCCGAACAGGAAGAAGTCGAACATCTCCAGGAAATTGCCGCCCGTCACCCGGAGCACGGTGGCGAGCCTCGAGCGGGGCGCTCCCGTGGCGGACCCGGCCGTGACGTTCTTTGGGACGTTCTCCGGCGCAGGCCCGGGTGGGAAGGCGCCGCGGCGCGGCCTCACTTCGTGGGCCGGGTCAGGGAGAACTTGTGGTCGGCCAGGAAGTAATCGTGGTAGCCGGCGCGGCTGACGACCTGCATACGCAACGTGTCCACGGTGCCGTCCTCGATCATGCGGTCGTCGATGTAGACGCCGACCACCTGGCCGATGGCCATGACGTAGAAGGCCTCGCTCCCATCGAGCGGCGCAAGCTCCATCGTCTTGACCAGCCGGCATTCCAGCGCCGCCGGGGCGCCGCGGACCCGAGGCGGGCGGACCAGCACGGAGGGTTCCGGCTCCAGCCCGGCGTGCTCGAACTCGCTGTGCCCGCGCGGCAGCGGCGCGGAGGTGCGGTTCATCGCGTCCCGCTGCTCCCAGGACACGACCGAACAGGTGAACTCGCCGGTTTCCTCGATGAAGCTGATGGCGTCCTTGCGCCCGCCCGAGGAGAACATGACCATGTGCGGCCGGTCGGATACCTGGTTGAAGAAGGAATAGGGCGAAAGGTTGGTCTCGCCCGCGGCGCTCATCGCGCAGATCCAGCCGATGGGGCGGGGGGCGATCAGCGCCTTCACCGGGTCGTGCGGCAGGCCGTGGCCGTGGGCGGTGGCGTAGAACATGGGTGCTCCGTTCTTGGAGGGCGCAGGCTTGCCGGGGGCGGGCGAAGCCGGCGTGCCGGCTGCAACGCTTGTGAAGGGCTTTCGGCTTCCCGTCCACGCCAGAGAACACCATAGCGCCACGCCGGACGCCCGGTGTAGGCTGGCACGATGAAGCATCCGGAGCGTCGGCGAACCCGCGTCCCGCTTGCGCTGGCGGCCGTGCTGCTGGGCGCGGCGGCGGCATGGGCGCCGGCGGGGGCGGCGTCCCTGACCGTGCCGCAGGTGATTGCGCTGCTGCGCGCCGGGCACCCGGCCGACCTGGCGGGCCAGGACCTGTCGCGGCTGGACCTTGCGGAGCTTGATCTCAGCGGCGCGAACCTGGCCGGGGCCAAGCTGTTCGGCGCGGACCTCACCGGCGCCAACCTGGCGGGCGCCAACCTGGCCGGGGCCGACCTCGACCGGGCCATCATCATCCGCGCCGACTTCTCGGGCGCCGACCTGTCCGGGGCGCGCATGTTCCTGCCGGCGGCATCGACCCTGCTGGGCGAGAACCCCGCGGCGGAAGCGCCCCGGTTCCGCGGGGCCAACCTTTCGGGCGCGCGCCTGCTGGCCCACCTGGGCAACGGCGATTGGACCGGCGCCAACCTGAGCGGGGCGCACCTGGAATTGGGGCGCACGCAGTTCCTGGCCGCGCTGCGCTCGGACCTCGGCGGCTGCCGGATGGCCGGGGCCAACCTGGAAGGGGCGGACCTGTCCGGCGTCCGCCTGGCCTTTGCCGACCTGCGCGGCGCCAGGCTGGCGCGGGCCAACCTAGCCGGGGCCGACCTGTCCGGGGCGCGGCTGGACGGGGCCGACCTGACGGGCGCCGCCTTGGCGCGGGCCGACGTGCGCCGGGCGTCGTTGCGCGGCGTCACCGGGCTGGACCAGGCGACCGGGCTGGGCAGCATACGGAACCTCGACCTGGCCGAGCGGTAGCGGTGCCGCGCACGGCCCTGTTGTGGCTGCTGCTCGCCGCGCTGGCCGCCCCGGCGGCGGCGCAGACGGAGCGGGTGGACCTGGCATTGGTGCTGGCCGTCGATGTGTCGGAATCGGTGGACGCCGCGCGCTTCACGCTGCAGATGGACGGCATCGCCGCCGCGCTGGAAGCGCGGGAAGTGCAGGCGAGCATCCTGTCGGGGCCGCACGGGTCCATGCTGGTTGCGCTGGTGCAATGGTCCACCCGCCCGGCCTTGTCGCTGCCCTGGACGCTGCTGACCAGCGCCGAGGATGTCCGGCGCTTCGCGGGGCGCGTGCGCCGTTTGCGCCGGGCGAGCAACGGCTTCACCTGCATGTCGGCGGCCCTGCGCAGCATCGCCGACAAGCTGCTGACCCAGTTGCCGGTGCCGGCCGAGCGCAGCGTGGTGGACGTGTCCGGCGACGGGCAGGAGAACTGCAACCCGCCGGAAACCGTGGACCGGGTGCGGGACGAGCTGGCCGGGGCGGGCGTCACGGTCAACGGCTTGCCCATCCTGGAAGGCAGCGAGGCGGCGACGCTGGAAGCCTGGTACCAGGACCACCTGATCGGCGGCCCGAACGCTTTCCTGGTGCCGGCCGAGAGCTTCGACGACTTCGACCGGGCCATCCGCCGCAAGTTCGTGACGGAAACCAGCGCGCTTCCCGGGGTGCGCGCGGTTGCAAGGCGCCTGGCCTTGGGAAGCCAGCGTCTCAGCCCATGACCTCCGCCTGCCGCGAGCCGTCCCGCTGGCACACCTCCGGCGCTGGACGGCTTCTTCCGTGGGCCGGGGCCATGCAACACATCCCGGCGACGGACGTTGCTCATGGGCGCCCTTGGAGTGCTGAGATGCGCAAAGAAGACCAGAACGATAATAGAGGGGAAGAGTCATGACGACGCAGCCAAGGTCTTTGTATGTCACGGGAGGCATGGTGCTTGCTTCCCTTACGTTCGGCGCATCAGCTCTGGCACAGCAACAGAACGGAGTGACATCCGGTCCGGCGGTCGGAACGCCCGTGGTGCCGAGCACAACCGCGCAAAAGCAGAACCCTGCGGCCACTGCCTCCGGAGGGCAGTCCAACGTCACTGGCGTGCAGCCGGGTTCTGTCGGCGTCGGCGCCCCCGGTGTTGTAGCGAAGTCGGGATCGGAGGGTGGGCCGTCACCCGGGCCTGGCAGCGGCAAGCGTCCCTGATATGCGCCTCGAATTACGGTGTTGGCTGGGCAAGGTTGTGAGGGAGTAGGACGCGATCCATTCAAAAGGTCGGCTCTTGACTCGGGCAACACTGCAACCAATAGCTAGTGGCGCTACCAACGAAGAAACGGAGGACATCATGGCTTGGAAGACCCCGAAGATCGTCGAGATCGCTCTCGGTGCGGAAATCAACTCCTACGCTTGCGCTGACCTGAAGAAGTAAGCGCGCCATCCGGCAGCGCCCTGGGCCGGTGCAGTGTGCGCCGTTATCTTGGGGCGTTCGCCGGGGCGAGCCGCTTTAAGTCTTCATGCGCGTAGTCGTGCTCGGCGCTGCAGCAGGCGGCGCGTTTCCTCAATGGAACTCCAACGCCCAGCCTTGCCGCCGTGCCCGGGCCGGTGATCCGGCGGCAGTTCCCAGCACCCAAGTTTCCATCGCCGTCAGCGCGGACGGACGCCATTGGGTCCTGCTGAACGCTTCCCCTGACATACGGCAGCAGATCGAGCAAACCCCGGCCCTGCAGCCGCAGGAAGGCTTGCGGTCCTCGCCCATCGCCGCGGTTGTGCTGACCGGCGGCGACGTGGACGCCATCGCCGGCCTGCTTACCCTGCGCGAACGCCAGGGGTTCAGCATCCTGGCCACGCCCCGGGTGCATCAGGTCCTGGACGACAACCCCATCTTCGAGGTGCTGGCCCGCGGCATCGTCGCGCGGCAGCCCGTCGCTCTCGACGCGCCCACCCCCGTGACGCTGCCGGACGGCGGCGCGAGCGGGTTGACCGTCACGCTGTTCGCCGTGCCCGGCAAGGTGCCGCTCTACCTTGAGCAGCCCGGCGCGGCCCCGGCCCTGGAAGAAACCGACCAAACGGTGGGCGCCGCGGTGTCCGATGGCCGGACCACCCTGTTCTACGTGCCGAGCTGCGCCGCCATGGTGCCGGGCCTGGCCGAGCGCCTCCGGGGTGCTGCGGCGGTGTTCTTCGACGGCACGCTGTGGACGGATGACGAGATGATCCGCGCCGGGCTGGGGCCGAAAACCGGGCAGCGCATGGGGCACATGAGCGTGTCGGGGCCGGACGGGACGCTTGCGGCCTTCGCCGGGTTGGGGGTGAGGCGGCGCATCCTGCTGCACATCAACAACTCGAACCCGGTCCTCTTGGCGGACTCGCCGGAACGGGCGCAGGTGGCCGCGGCCGGCTGGGACGTGGCCTATGATGGAATGGAGCTGACGCTGTGAGCGACCGCCTGCTGTCCCCGTCCGACCTGCGCGCGGCGCTCCATGCCATCGGCGACGAGCGGTATCACATCCATCACCCGTTCCACCGGATGCTGCACGACGGTCGGCTGACGCGCGCCCAGGTGCAGGCTTGGGCGCTCAACCGCTACTACTACCAAAGCCGCATCCCGGCGAAGGACGCGACCCTGCTGGCCCGGCTGCCCACCGCCGACCTGCGCCGCGCGTGGCGCAGCCGGCTGGAGGACCACGACGGCGCCGGGCCGGGCCTGGGCGGGGTGGCGCGCTGGCTCAAGCTGGCGGAGGGCGTCGGCCTCGACCCGGCCTACGTCGAGACGACAGAGGGCATCCTGCCCGGCACGCGCTTCGCCGTCGATGCCTACGTGGCCTTCGTGCGCGACCAAAGCCTGCTGGAAGCCGTAGCGTCCTCGCTGACGGAGATGTTCTCCCCCACCATCATCGCCGAGCGCGTGTCGGGAATGCTCGCCAACTACGACTTCGTCACCCCCGATACCCTGGCCTACTTCACCCCGCGCATGACGCAGGCGCCGAAGGACGTGGATTTCGCCCTGGCCTACGTGGACGAGCACGCCCGCACCCGGGCGCAGCAGGAACAGGTGCTGGCCGCGCTGCGCTTCAAATGCGACGTGCTGTGGTCGCAGCTCGACGCGCTGCATTACGCCTACGTCGAGCCGGGGCGCGTGCCGCCGGGCGCTTTCGTGCCCGCGGCATGACGGGGGAGGGGGCGCCCGCCTTCAACCGCGGCTTCCGGCTGCGGCACGACCCGGTGCGCCAAGCCTGGGTGGTCCTGGCGCCGGAGCGGCTGTTTTTGTTGGACGAGCCGGCGGTCGAGGTGTTGAAGCTCGTGGACGGCGCCCGAACTGTGCCGGACATCGTGGATGCCCTGGCCGCGAAGTTCGACGCGCCGCGGGAGACCATCGCGGCAGACGTGTCGGCCATGCTACAAGACTTGGTGGTCAAAGGAGCGATCCGGCTATGAACGCATTGTCACCGACGCCGCCCGTTCCGGTCATTGAGCCGCCGCTGGCGCTGCTGGCCGAGTTGACGCACCGCTGCCCCCTGCAATGCCCATACTGCGCGAACCCGCTGGAGATGGAGCGGGCGGCAAACGAACTCGACACCGCGGCCTGGCTGCGCGTGCTGGACGAGGCGGCGGCGCTCGGCGTCTTGCAAGTACACTTCTCCGGCGGCGAGCCGACGGCGCGCAAGGACCTGCTTGAGCTGGTGCGGCGCGCCGCGGCGGGCGGGCTGTACAGCAACCTCATCACCTCCGGCGTGATGCTGGACCCGGCCGCGCTCGCGGCGCTGGCGGAGGCCGGGCTGGACCATGTGCAGCTCAGCTTCCAGGACGCCGACGCGACGGAAGCGGACCGCATCGGCGGCTACCGCCGCGGCCACGCCCGCAAGCTGGAGGTGGCCCGGCACATCCATGAGGCCGGGCTGCCGCTCACCGCCAACTTCGTGGTGCACCGGCAAAACCTGGACCGCCTGCCGGCCATGCTGGCGCTCGGCGAGGAGATCGGGGCGAGCCGCATCGAGATCGCGCATGTGCAGTACTACGGCTGGGCCTTGGTCAACCGCGCCGCCCTGATGCCGAGCCGCGCGCAGTTGGAGCGGGCGAACGAAGCCGTGGCAAAGGCCCGCGAGCGGCTGCGCGGGCGCGTCACCGTCGATTACGTGGTGCCGGACTACTACGCGGCGCGGCCCAAGGCGTGCATGGGCGGCTGGGCGCGGCGGATCATCAACATCACGCCGGCCGGGTTGGCCTTGCCGTGCCACGCGGCGGAAACGCTGCCGGGCTTCCAATGGCCGTCGGTGCGCACGGCGTCGCTCGGCGCGATCTGGCAGGAGGACCCCGGCTTCAACCGTTTCCGCGGCACGTCCTGGATGCCGGAGCCGTGCCGGTCCTGCGACCATCGCGAGGTGGATTGGGGCGGCTGCCGCTGTCAGGCGCTGGCCATGACCGGGGACGCCGGGGCCGTCGATCCCGCCTGCGCCTTGTCGCCCCACCATTTCATGATGGCGGACGCCGTGGCCGACGCCGAAGCCGTGGCGGAGGGGCCGGCGCCGGCCCTGGTTTACCGGCGAATCCGCAGCCCGGCGCTTGTGCGGTGAGGCGGCGGGACGCGCTGCTGCTGGCCGCCATCGCCGCCCTGCGTCCCGACCGCGGCCTGGCCGCCCCTGCCAAGCCCTTTTCGATGGCCGAGGTCGCGCCCGGCCTCCACGTCCGCCAGGGCGTGCATGAGGAGGCAACGCCCGAGAACCAGGACGGCATCGCCAACATCGGCTTCGTCATGGGCAAGGAGGCCGTCGCCGTGCTCGACCCCGGGGGCAGCCGGGCGGACGGCGAGCGGCTGCGCGCCAGCATCCGCGAGCGGACGGACCTTCCGATCCGCTACGTCGTGATGACGCACCTGCACCCCGACCACGTGTTCGGCGCGGTCGCTTTCGCGGATGACCGCCCGGTGTTCGTGGCGCACGTCCGGATGGAAGCGATGCTGGTGCAGCGCGGCGAGTTCTACCGCAACGCTCTGGCCGACGCGCTCGGCATGGAGGAGGCGGGCGACTACGCCAAGCCGGATCTGCTCGTCAGCGACGTGGGAATGATTGATCTGGGCGGACGCCGCCTGCGGCTCCGGGCACACCCGACGGCGCACACCGACAACGACCTGTCGATCCTGGACGAGGCAACGGGCACGCTGTGGCTGGGCGACCTGCTGTTCGTGGACCGCGTGCCGGCGCTGGACGGCAGCATCCGGGGCTGGCTGGCGGAAACGAAGGGGTTGCGGGACGCGCCGGCGACGCGGGCGGTGCCGGGCCACGGGCCTGCGATTGTTGACTGGCCCGGCGCCGTGGCGGCGCAGGAGCGGTATTTGGGCGGGCTTGTCCGCGACATCCGTGCCATCATCTCCCACGGCGGCGACATCGAGAAGGCCGTGGCGACGGCGGGCGGGGCGGAGCGGGCGAACTGGGCCTTGTTCGACGACTACAACGGCCGCAACGTGACGGGTGCGTTCAAAGAGCTTGAATGGGAATAAGGCCGGCGCGAAGCGGGCCACGGCAGGGGAGCGCGGGGCGATGAGGGCGATTGCGGCGGCACTGGGCTTGACGCTGGGCGTGGCGCTTTGGGCGGCGCCGCCGGCCTGGGCGGAGGAGGACCCGGACGCCCGCGCCGCCCGTTGGGCCGACCTGAAACATGCGGTGTTCGGGGAGCGGGAGATCGCGGACGGCGCCGGGGTGATCGCGCTCGAAGCGCCCGCCCGCGCCCAGGATGCGGCCCTGGTGCCCATCACCGTGAGCTTGTCGGCGGGCGGGGGCGCCGGGCCGGGCCGCGTGAAGGCGGTGTGGGTGTTGGTGGACGGCAACCCGTCGCCGCTCGCCGGCACCTTCCGGTTCGGCCCGGCGGCCGACCCGCACAGCCTCAAGATCCGCGTGCGCGTGGACCAGTACACCCTGCTGCACGCGGTCGCCGAAACCGAGGACGGCCGGCTTTACGCGGCCGAACGCTTTGTGAAGGCGGCGGGCGGCTGCTCCGCGCCCTCCACCAAGGACCCGCAGCTCGCCATGTCGCGGCTGGGCCAGATGCGCCTGCGCCTGGATGGGGAAGCGCCGCTGCGCGAAGGGGAAGCGGCGACGGCGCACCTTTTGATCAGCCATCCCAACAACAACGGGATGCAGGTGGACCAAGTGACCCACCTGTTCGTGCCGCCGCGCTACATCCAGGACATCACGGTGCGCTACGGCGACGCGCTGGTGTTCAGCGTCGATGCCGACATCTCCTTGAGCGAGGACCCGGTGATCACCTTCGGCTTCGTGCCGCAGGGGGCGGGGCCGATGCGGGTCGATGTGCAGGACAGCAGCCAGGCGCGCTTCCACCGGGACTTCGCGTTGGATGCTGGGCGGAGCTGACCGTCAACCGTTGATGGGTTTCACCCATCCTACGCGATCTATATCGTAGGATGGGTGAAACCCATCAGCCACTACCTGCATTGCAGTGCCACCTCCGCCTGGGCGCGGTTGAGTTCCTCGGTGCGCTCCTTGGCCACCGGGGTGTCGCGGAACATGGCGCCGCGGTCGCCGAGGCCGCCGCGCTGCATACCAAGGATCGTTTCGGCCTCTTGATACTCCTCGAACGGCATCAGGTCGGCGATGGTGTCGATGCCGCAGGCGCAGCGTTCCAGGAACTCCCGCTTGAAACCGTTGCTGGCCAGGCAGCCGATGACGTAATCAGCGCGGGTGGCGGTCGGGTAGTCGTGCGCGGGGTGCCGGGTCTCGGCATACGCGGCGGTTGCCGCCAAAGCGCCGGCGGCGGCAAGCAGGGCGAGACGGATCATGGCTCGACCCCCGTGAACACCGTGCGTTGGCGGAAGGCGGGCGTGTCCATCTTGGCGTCCGCCGGGGTGTCGATGCGGATTTCCGCCAACGTGCCCGGCACCGCGTCCGCCAGCACAAAGGTGTAGCGTTTCGCCTGCAAGGACGGGATGCGCTCCAGCCGCGTTTCGCCCGCAAAGGGCTGGACGGTGATCACCCGCGCGGGCACGGCGGCGCCGTTCAGATCGAAGGCGCCGTCCGCGACCGTCGCCCCCGTGACGAACGCCTCGCGGATCCTGTTGCGGAAATACGAGGTGGACAGGCCCACGGCTTCCTTCATCTCGTTCACGTCGCGCTCCAGCGTGAGCATCAGCAGCGGGTTGCCGCGGAAATCGAGTTCGGGGAACCGCACCCGACGCTCGCCGGTCAGGTAGTCGAACGCGAGCAACTTGGTGCCGTCCGGGTTCACCCGGCGGACGTGCACCGCGACCGTATCGGTGAACCCGCCCGGGCCTTCGCGGGTGAAGCCGTACTCAAGCGTCTCGGGGCGGTCCACGTTGCGCAGGTGCGGTGTCTCGAACAGCGCGACCTGCGCCGGGCTGAGCGGCCGGGGGTCGTCGGCCGGCGCCTGCGCCCAGGCCTGGTCACATAAGGCCGCGCCGCACAAGCACGCCAGAACGGTTGCGCCCGCACAAAGGCGCCTCATAGTCTGCGTGGTCGAACTCTGGGAACGCCGCGCCATGATTGAGCTGGTCCTTGTTTATTGCTTATCGAGCACGCTGGACCGCTGCATGGAGCCGCGGGAGGTGCGGGAACCCGTGGGCAGCCCGATCCAATGCGCCATCAGGGCGCAGACCATCGCCCAGGAATACGTCGCCGAGCACCCGCGCTTCCGCTTGTCGGGCTGGCGCTGCGAGGTGGACAAGCCCCGGGAAAGCCCGGCGTAGCGGCGGCGCACCGGGCACGCCAGGCAGGCTTCAGTAAACCACGACGCTGCGGATGCTTTCCCCCCGCGTCATCAAGTCGAAGCCCTCGTTGATCTGATCGAGCGGCAGGATGTGGGTGATCAGGTCGTCGATGTTGATCTTGCCTTCCATGTACCAATCGACGATGCGCGGCACGTCCGTGCGTCCCCGCGCACCGCCGAAGGCGCTGCCTTGCCAGACCCGGCCGGTGACCAACTGGAACGGCCGGGTGCTGATTTCCTGCCCGGCCCCGGCCACGCCGATGATCGTGCTCTTGCCCCATCCCTTGTGCGCGCATTCCAGCGCCTGGCGCATCAGGGTGGGGTTGCCCACGCACTCGAAGCTGTGGTCGGCGCCGCCCTTGGTAAGCTCCACGAGGTGGGGCACGATGTCGCCGCCGACTTCCTTGGGGTTGACGAAGTGCGTCATGCCGAACTTGGCGGCGAGCGCCTGGCGGCCCGAGTTGATATCGACGCCCACGATCATGTCGGCGCCGGCGAGCTTGGCGCCCTGCACCACGTTCAGCCCGATGCCGCCCAGGCCGAACACGACCACGTTGTCGCCGGGCTTGACCTTGGCGGTGAAGATCACCGCGCCGACCCCGGTGGTGACGCCGCAGCCGATGTAGCAGATTTTCTCGAACGGCGCGTCTTCCCGCACCTTGGCCAGCGCAATCTCCGGCAGGACCGTGAAGTTGGCAAACGTCGAGCAGCCCATGTAGTGCAGCACCGGCTTGCCTTGAAAGCTGAACCGGCTGGTGCCGTCCGGCATCACGCCGCGTCCCTGCGTCACCCGGATCTTCTGGCACAGGTTGGTTTTCTGGCTGAGGCAGTAGTCGCATTCCCGGCACTCCGGGGTGTAGAGCGGAATGACGTGATCGCCCTTTTTCAGGGTGCGCACGCCGGGGCCGACATCGACGACCACGCCCGCGCCCTCATGGCCCAGGATGGCGGGGAACATCCCCTCCGGGTCGTCGCCGGACAGGGTGAACTTGTCGGTGTGGCAGATGCCGGTGGCCTTGATCTCGACCAGCACCTCGCCCTCGCGCGGCCCTTCGAGCTGCACGGTCTCGATGCGGAGCGGTTGTCTCGCTGCAAAGGCAACGGCGGCACGGACATCCAAGGCAGCTCTCCCGGTTCTTATGGCAAATGGTCTTGTGGCCGGCACAAGCTACCGGAATGCGCGCACGAATCCAGTCCCGTCCGCGGCTTGCCTGGAACTGAAATGTCCTGCTGCAACGCAGCATCGAAAGATTCGTGCGGCGGGCCGGGTTTTCGGCCCCCGCCGCGTCTTGCCGGGAGGCGCGGGGTTTGCATATGCTAAGGGCTGGACGCCCCAAGTCCGGGGCGCAAGCCTCGGAGGGAAGCGGAACAGCCTGCCAACGAGCAGAATACAGGCCGCAATAATTGGCTTTATTCAGGGGGAACAAACGTGATGCTCAAGAAAACGCTGCTCGGCTGCACGGCCATGCTGGGCGTCGCCCTGCTCGCTGCCGGGTCGCCGGCGTGGGCCAATGACGAACTGCAGAAGCTGCAGGGCGACGCCAACCAATGGGTCATGCCGACCGGCAACTATGCCAACCACCGCTACAGCACGCTTGACCAGATCACCGCGGCCAACGCTTCGAAGCTGCGCCCGGTGTGGTCCTTCTCGACCGGCGTGCTGCGCGGGCATGAGGGCGGCCCCTTGGTCATCGGCGACACGATGTATGTGCACACGCCGTTCCCGAACAACGTTTTCGCGCTCGACCTGAACGACGACGGCAAGATCATCTGGAAGTACGAGCCGCGCCAGGACCCCAGCGTCATCGCCGTGATGTGCTGCGACACGGTGAACCGCGGCGTGGCCTATGGCGACGGCAAGATCATCCTGAACCAGTCCGACGCGACCACCGTGGCGCTCGACGCCAAGAACGGCAAGGAGCTTTGGCACGTCAAGAACGGCGACCCCGCCAAGGGCGAGACCATGACGATGGCGCCGATGATCGTGAAGGACAAGGTGTACGTCGGCATCAGCGGCGGCGAGTTCGGCACGCAGGGGCGGCTCACGGCCTACAACCTCAAGGACGGCTCGCTCGCCTGGAACGCTTACTCGGTCGGCACGGACGAGCAACTGCTGGTCGATCCCAACAAGACCACCAGCATGGGCAAGCCGATCGGCAAGGACTCGTCGGTGTCCACCTGGCAGGGCGACCAGTGGAAGACCGGCGGCGGCAGCACATGGGGCTGGTACTCCTACGACCCCGCCACCAACCTGATCTATTACGGGACGGGCAACCCCAGCACCTGGAACCCGGTGCAGCGCCCCGGCGACAACAAGTGGTCGATGACCATCTTCGCCCGCGACGCCGACACCGGCATGGCGAAGTGGGTCTATCAGATGACCCCGCATGACGAGTGGGACTACGACGGCGTGAACGAGATGATCCTGGCCGACATCCCCGTAAAGGGGACGATGACCAAGGCGCTCGTGCACTTCGACCGCAACGGCTTCGGCTACACGCTGAACCGCGAAACCGGCGAGCTTCTGGTCGCCGAGAAGTTCGACCCGGCGGTGAACTGGGCCAGCCACGTCGATATGCAGACCGGCCGCCCGCAGGTCGTGGCGCAGTTCGCCCCGGGCCACAACGGCGAGGACAAGAACACCCGCAACATCTGCCCCGCCGCCCTCGGCTCCAAGGACCAGCAACCGGCTGCCTTCTCGCCCAAGACCGGCTTGTTCTACGTGCCGACCAACCACGTCTGCATGGACTACGAGCCGTTCAAGGTGTCCTACACCGCGGGCCAGCCCTACGTGGGCGCGACGCTCTCGATGTATCCGCCGAAGGGCGAGACCAATCTGGGCAACTTCATCGCCTGGGACGCCGGCCAGGGCAAGATCGTGTGGTCGAACCCGGAAACCTTCTCCGTGTGGTCGGGTGCGCTGGCGACCGCGGGCGACGTCGTGTTCTACGGCACGCTCGATGGCTACCTGAAGGGCGTCGATATCAAGACCGGCAAGGAGCTTTACAAGTACAAGACCCCGTCCGGCATCATCGGCAACGTCACGACCTACACGCACAAGGGCAAGCAATACATCGCCGTGCTGTCGGGCGTGGGCGGCTGGGCCGGGATCGGCATGGCGGCCGGGCTGGGCAACGACACCGACGGCCTGGGCGCAGTCGGCGCCTACAAGCAGTTGTCCAACTACACGCAATTGGGCGGCGTGATGACCGTGTTCGGCCTCGACTGAGCCGACATCAGCAAGCCCCGGCCGCGTGCGATGCGCGGCCGGGGCGATGCTTGGAGTTTCACCAATGCAATGCAAATCACTGCTGGCCGTGTTGGCGCTGGTCGGCGCCGGGCTGGTGTCCGTCGCCGGCGGGTCGTCCGGGGCACGCGCGGAGAACGACCCGGTTTACCTGGTCCAGGACGGGCGCGTGGATCAGCACACGTTCAACGGCTACCGCCGCTACGGGGAGTCCTGCCTGCGGTGCCACGGGCCGGACGGCGCCGGCAGCTCCTACGCGCCGAGCCTCACCGAGTCGCTCAAGAAGATGTCGTTCGAGGACTTCACCAACGTCATCGTCAACGGGCGGCAGAACGTCACCAAGTCGCAGAACAACGTCATGCCGGCCTTCGGCACGACGGAGGACGTGGTGCTCTACCTCGACGACATCTACGGCTACCTCAAGGCCCGGTCGGACGACAAGCTGCCGCGCGGACGCCCGAAGCGCATCAGCGATGATAGCTGAGCGGACCAGCCGCCAGGAGCGACCTGCCGGCTGGACGGGCGGCGACCGGGTTCTGCCGCGCCTCGCCGTCCTCGGCGCGGTGTTGCTCGCGTCTGTTCCCGCGCAGGCCCAGCGCGCCGAGCTGATTTCCCGCACGGAGCTTCGGGTCTGCGCCGACCCGCGCAACCTGCCGTTCTCCAACCAAGAGGGGCAGGGGTTCGAGAACAAGATCGCCGAGATCATCGGCGCCGACCTCGGCCTGCCGGTCGGCTACGTGTGGTTCCCGCAGGTGACGGGCTTCGTGCGCAACACGCTGCGCGCCCGTGAGTGCGACCTCATCATGGGCACCGTCAGCGGCGACGGGATCGTGGACAGCACCAACCCCTATTACCACACGGGCTACATGCTCGTGACCCGCACGGCGGACGGGATCACGGCGCGGTCGGTGGGCGACCCGGCCTTGGCGTCCAAGAGGTTCGGCGTGGTCGCCGCGACGCCGCCGACCGACCTGCTGTTGCGGCACAATCTGATGAACCAGGTGCGCGCCTACTCCCTTCGCGTCGATACAAGGGTCAGCAACCCGCCGCGCGCCATGCTGCAGGACCTGGTGGACGGGGTGATCGACGTGGCCCTGATCTGGGGGCCGCCGGCGGGATACGCCATCGCCCGGGAGCACCTGCCGCTCACCGCGGCCTTCATCGAGCCGGAGCCGGACGCGCCCCGGCTCGACTACCGCATCGCCATGGGGGTGCGCGCGAACGAGCCGGAATGGCGGCGGCGGATCAACCAGGCCATCGGCAAGCACAAGGCCGAGATCGCCCAGGTCCTGGCGGATTACGGCGTGCCCATGCTGGACGAGCCGGGCCAGGCCAATCCTTGAGGCGTACGGCCGTGGTGGCGTTGGCTCTCGGCCTGACCGGGACCGTGCCGGCCCAAGCGGACCCCGGCGTGCCGGTGCCGGACGGCTACCGCACCGACGACTACCGGGCGCCGGTGCCCGACACGGTGCCGGGCGCCGCCGTGCTGCACATCCCGGCGATGCAGGAGCGGGTGGCCCAGCGCGACGCGGTGCTGATCGACGTGCTGCCCGCGCCGCGCCGCCCGCCCGCCATGCGCCCCGGCGCGCCATGGCTGCCTGCCCGCCATCCCAGCCTCCCCGGCAGCCTGTGGTGGCCGGAGATCGGACGAGGCGCGCTGGCCGAGCCGGTGCGGGAGCGCCTGCAGCAGCGCCTGCGCGACGTGACGCGGGACGATCCCGGCCGCTTGGTGGTGTTCTTCTGCCTCGCGGATTGCTGGATGAGCTGGAACGCCGCGCGCCGGGCCGGCGAGATGGGCTTCCGCGCCGCCTGGTTCCCCGAGGGCGTGGACGGCTGGCAGGCGGCGGGCCTGCCGACGCAGGATGTCTTGCCGGAGGGGTTCGAGGTGGGCCTCCAGGGATCAAACCCATGAACTTCGACAAACTCGCCCAAGCCGTAGCTGGTCAGCCCGGGTCGGCGTCGCCGGGGAGCTAGTCCACCGACGTTTGCGGCACCGGCGCCACGGCACTTGCGCCAGCAGGCTGACCGAACGGAACGGACAATGTCGCCGGGTATTCCCACATCGCGCCTGAGACGCCGTCCACGAGGTATGCTTGCGGCAACTGGACATAGGATGCGTTGGAGTAGGCGGAAGCGAACGTCTTGGCCGCTTTCTGACCGTCCGGCGTGACGCAGGCGACGCGAACGTCCCTTTTGCTTTTCGACAGCTTGACGCTGCCCGGCGTGACAATCGTGGCCTTGGCCCCGTCGCCGCCCGTCAGTTCGCACGTCGCATTTGCTGCGCCGGGCGTTTCCACGGCGATGACCTGCGAGGTGCCGCGCAAGATCGTGGAGCAGGCGGCGAGGGAGGCCGCGGCAACTGCAAGGGACAGGAGCCGATACCCGGTTTGGAGCAAGGGATGGACTGACAAAGTGCATCGTCTCCTGAGTGCGTCCGGGCCAGGCGCCGGCTTTCGAGGGCAGAACAATGCCTTCTTGGGAAGCTGCTTGCAACCAGCCCGCAGATGCCGGGCCGGCCACCTTGCCACGGCGGGGCAGTTGCGCCCCTTCTTGTCACGCTGCAGTTAACTTTGAGACTCGGCCCAGAACACCGCACCTAACCTGGAACGCGACTCCGACAGCGTTGGACATGGACGTTCTGCGTTCAGAAGGCATCCGGTCGAGGGCCGGCGGAGGTCGATGGCCTGGTGAACCTCCCTGAAAGACGGACGATTCAGATCGGATCAAGGAGGGCTTCACCGAACTGGGCCGGCGCGAGGGCGGGGCGGATGACCCGGGCCGCTCCTCGACCGCGGGGGCCTGACCGCCAGGCACCGTCCAATGGCGTCCTGAAACGGTTACGGGGACGTCGCCGGCTCGACCGCCAGGAGCAGCGCCCGTGAGGTGGAAGCGGCCACCCTCGTGTGGGCAGGCAGAGCCAGGTTGAACTCCTGAGGGTAAAGCAGCAGGACGAACACGGGGTCAGTGGACCCGGCCTCGGCAAGAAGCCGCTGAGCCTCCGTGATGAAGCCTTGCAGCGCCTCGGTCGTGGTCGCCTTGAACGGCTTGTTGTTCTGGTAGCGGTAGATGGCCTTGTAAGGCGCGGTGACCGTAATCGGCTGCTGGCCCTGGTGGGCGAAGGTGTCGGGCACGAAGATGCCGCGCCCTTCCAGCACGGCAAGCGCCGCCACATGCGGCAGCGGCGGCTGCCACAACCGAAGATTGAGGTCCTGGAACGAGGGCACGTCCGTCTCGCTGGCGACCAGGAGCACGCTGCCGGTGGGCAAGGTGCTGAACGCGGCCCTGAACTCCCCAATCACCGCGTCGTAGCGGAGCCAGTCATAGGATCGGAGGGCGGATTGAAGCAGCAGCGCCCCGCCCAAAACTGCGACGAACGCGGTTTCCCAGCGCCGGTCGCGCAGCACGGGCCGGACGCAGGCGATGAGAACCAGCACGATGACCAGCGGGATGCGGGTGTCCGCGCCCCAGCCGCCGAACAGCTCGTGCGGTATGGCCAGGAAGCAAACGCCTAGCAGGACGACCGGCAGCGCCATCGGCCGCGCCACGGCCAACCGGCCGCGCGCAATGAGGATGCCCAAAGCCGCGGAGGCAGCCGCCACGGACACGAAGTCGATGGGATAGTCCCCGGACAGCAGCGCCCGCACGAAGATCGGCGGCGTGCGCAGCAGGTTGATGAGACTATGGCTGGTCTTGTTGCCGGCCTCCCCCGCCGTGGGGGACGCGAGGAACAGGATGATCGGCGCGACGAAGATCGACGCGCCCACCAGGAGGTTCCGCAAAGCCTCCGCGCGCTGCCGGCGCAGCATGGGAACGGCGCGCTGGATTTCGTAGCCGGCGACGATCAAAGCGAACAAGCCGAAGGCGATCAGGTGGGAGAAGAACAGCGCGAGCGAAAGCGCCGTGCCCCAAAGCAGCTTGGCGCCTGCGCCCGACCCGGCAGCAAGGCCGATCCAAGCCGCCGCTGCCCATAACAGGAGGCCGACGCCGAACAGGTAGTTCAGGAAGCCGAACAGGAAGATCCAGTTGTAAAGGAACAGCCCCGCAACCAGCGGCCACAGCCCATACCGGCCGTGCAGCACGCGATACAGCGCCATGCAGCCCGACAACTGCAGCGCGAGCGTCAGGGCGATGAACACCCGGCCGGCCAGCTCAAGCGGCATGACGCGGGCCAGCAGCACCGCGACCACATCAAAGGCGATGTTCGGCAACAGGAATGAGCCGACAACGTAGTGCGCCTGCAGGTCGGGCGACGCCTGCCAATGCGCCAGGATGTGGATGCGCGCGATGTGGAACATGTAGTCGTGCAGCGGAGGGTTCTGCACCAGAAGCAGCGGAAACAGGTAAACGGTATAGGCCGCCGCAAAGGCGAGCGCCGCATGGCGCAACGACGGCGCCGGCATGTCCGTCCACGCCCGCGCCCGGGCCGTGGCGACGTTCGATCCGGACATTCCGATTACCGGCGCCAGGTGTAGAGGGCGGTCACGGCGTAGTTCCAGACGGCCCCGATCAGGATGCCGGCGATGGCCGACACGACCCATTGCACCTTCATGTCATACATGAACGAGGAAATGCCGACATTGGCGACCGCGCCGATGCTGCAGGCAAGAACGAACGAGACCCACCCGCGCAGCAGCCCCCAGCCACGCAACTGGCGGTCGCGATACGTCAGCATGTTGTTCAGGAAGAAATTGGTGGTCATCGCGGCCAACGCCGCGAGGGCCTGGGCCACGAGGAACGACGCATTGAACGCCGCGAACGCGAAGCTCATGACCAGCAGGTGGACGGGGACGCCAAGCCCGCCCACGAACGTGAAGGTCAGGAAGCGGACCGGGAGGACATGGCCGACCTTCTTGTCGGCGATCAGCATCAGGTAGTCCCAGACCGCCTGGTTGTCGAGCTTGCTTTCCCCCGCGTGGCGCTGCCGGAACTCGTATGGAAGCTCAAGGAAACGGAGCGGGCGCGGGGCGGACGCGAACAGATCGACCAGGATCTTGAACCCGATGCCCGAAAGGCGCGGGAAGATGTCCGACAGGGCGGCGCGGTTGAACATGAAGAAGCCGCTCATGGGATCGGCCAGGTCGCCGCCGATGACCGCCCTGCTCAGCTTGGTGGCGAAGCGGCTCATGGATGCGCGCTTGTTCTGCCAATCCCCGACCCCGCCCCCGGGGGCGTAGCGGCTGCCGACGACGATATCGAGCTCCCCGCCGCGCAAGGCCCGGAGCATGTCCGGCAGCAAGGCTTCGTCGTGCTGCCCGTCGCCGTCGATCACCGCGACGTAGGCGGCGGAGGAGGACAGGAAACCCTCGATGCAAGCCGAGGACAAGCCCCGCCGGCCCAGGCGCTGCAGGCAGCGGACCCGGAGGTGGTGCGCGGCGATGCCGCGCACCACCTCCGCAGTCTTGTCCGGCGAGTTGTCATCGACGAAGATGACTTCCCATGCGACGCCGGCGAGGCTGACTTCCAGCCGGCGGACCATTTCCCTGACGTTGTTGGCCTCGTTGAACGTCGGCACGATGATGGACAGCTCGGCGCCGCCGCTGGCAGGGGAGCGTGACTCCATGGGAGATGGCGCATCCATCACGGAATCTCGCGTCGTGAAGTTGGTGATCTTCGCCTCCTCAAAGCGGCAGCAGTATGTAACGCTCACCGTTTAGGCCATCGTGCCGCTTTGTGGATGATTACAAAGGTCCAGGTTCTTATCTGGACCGAAGCAGGACGCGCCGAGAACCTCTAATCCGCCAGCCCGCGCTGCAGCGCCTGCGCCAAAACGCCCAGCTTCGCCTCCATCCGCACGGGAACCTCGCAGGCGTAGCGGACCGTGCGCTCGATGTCCTCGTACTCGCGGATCAGGAACGCCCGGCGGCTCGTGACCTCCTCGCGCTGCGCCGAGGGCGCGTCGGCCGGCAGGGCGCGGAGTTCGGCGGTGATCTTGGACGTCAGCTCCGTCAGCGCGCGCTGACGCCGGGCCGTGGCGCGCAGACGGTCGATGACTTGGGCGCGCTGCCCGTTGGTCTCGTCCACCAGCCCGGCGAACAGCAGCGCGGCGCGCGTCGGCCGCTCGCCGGGGGGCAGCGCCGCCACCAACCGCTCCACCTGCCGGGCGCCGTCCTGCGCCGACACGCTTCGCGGCGCCACGGCGGCGACAACCGCGGCCACCTCCGGATCGACGCGCCAATCGCCGGTTGCGTCGTGCCCGCCCCAGATCGTGGCGGCGGTGAGCCTCGGCACCAGCCGCTGCGCGCAGGGCCAATCCGGATCGCCCGGCGGCCCTGCGGCGCCGAGCGCCAGCGCGGCCAGCCCCAGCCCTGCGGCCCTCCAAGCCCTCATTCCGCCCCGGCCTTCCGCGCCATCAGCCCGCGGCCCGGGTCGTAGCCCACGACCGCCGCCGCCATGAACACGGCCGTGCAGCCGATGACAACCGCCGCCGACCCCCAATCCACCCGGCCGTACAGCGCGAAGCGGATCAGCTCGGTGGCCGAGGTGAAGGGGTTCAACTGGCACATCCACCACAGGAACAGGCTGCTTTCCTTCACGCGCCACAGCGGATACAGGGCGGAGGACGCGAAGAACATCGGGAAGATCACGAAGTTCATGACCCCGGCGAAGTTCTCCAACTGCCGGATGAACGACGACATTACGAGGCCCAGCGCCCCCAGCATCAGGCCCGACACGATCAAGGCCGGCAGCACGGCGACGTAGCCGATGGCGGGCGGCTCGATCTCCCAGAACCAAGCGATGCCCAGGAAAAGGTAGGACTGCACCACCGCGACCGCGACGCCCGCCAGCAGCTTGGACAGCAACAGGAACCAGCGCGGGAAGGGGCTGACCATCAAGGTCTTCATGCTGCCCATTTCGCGGTCATAGACCATGGACAGGCTGCTCTGCATCCCGTTGAACAACTCGATCATGGCGATCAGGCCGGGCGCGATATAGACCTCATACGGGATGTAGGTTTCATACGGCGGGATGATCGACACGCCCAGCACGAAGCGGAACCCGGCGGCGAAGATCGCAAGCCACACCAAAGGCCGCACCAAGGCCGAGATGAACCGCCCGCGCTGATGCACCCAGCGCAGGCCCTCCCGCCGGATGATGCCGGCCATGCAGCGGGCATAGGCGGCAGGCGGCAGCAGGCGGAGCCTAGTTTGCAGCATGGATCAGGCGCTCGAATGCGTCCTTGAGGGTTTGGGCGCCATCCGCCTGGGCGACCACGGCCGGCACCGGGCCGGTCGCCAGCACGCGGCCCTTGTGCAGCACGACCACATGGGCGTCCTCGCCGGCCTCGTCGATCAGGTGGGTCGCCCACAGCACGGCCAGGCCCCGCTCCCGGCACAGGCGGCGGACGTGGCCCAGCAGGAAGCCGCGGCTTTCCATATCCAGCCCGGCGGTCGGCTCGTCCAGCAGCAGCAGCGAAGGTTCGTGCACCAGGGCGCGCGCCAGCTCCACCCGGCGCCGCTGCCCGCCGGACAGCAGGCGCACCCGGTCGCCCGCGCGCTCAAGGAGGTTCACCCGGGCCAGTTCGTCCCGGATGCGCGGGATGGACGCGCGGTCGGCCATGCCATGCAAAGCGGCGTGGTATTGGAGATTCTGCCGCACCGTCAGGTCCAGGTCCAGCGTCGGCTGCTGGAACACCACCCCCATGCGGGCCAGCGCCGCAGGGGCATCGGCGCGGAACGGCTGCCCGAATACGCTGATGCCGCCCTTGTGCGCGTGATACAGCCGGGTGATCAGCGCGAACAGCGTGGTCTTGCCCGCGCCGTTCTGGCCGAGCAGCACCGTGAACTCGCCGGGCCGGATGCGGAACCCCACGCCGTCCAGCGCGCGGCGCGCCCCGAAGCGGTGGGTCAGCCCGTCGATCTCCAAGGCGGCGGGTTCATGCATGGCGATGTCCGGCATTACGGCACCACCGCCACGCCCCAGGGCAGTTGCCCGACCGGCACCGACTTCACCACCCGCAAACCGTCCACGTCGATGGCCGACAGGTCGTTGCTCACGCCGTTGGTCGTGTAAAGCCGCTTGCCGTCGAGCGAGAAGGCCAGGTTCCACACGCGCTGCCCCACCAGCAGGTACTTGCGCACCTCGTAGGTCTTGGCGTCCACCACGGCGACGCGGTTGGCCGGGCCGAGCGCCACAAAGGCCGTCGTGGCGTCCGGCGTGATGGCGATGCCGACCGGCTGGATGCTCTCGGCGGGCACGCCGGGGATGGCGAAGTTGATCGTGTGGACCACGGCATGGGACGCGGCGTCGATCACCGACACGGTGCCGCCGACCTCCGCGCTGACCCAGACCTGCTTGCCGTCCGCGGTGAAGCGCGCGACCCGCGGGCGGCTGCCGACCAGGACGTTGGCGACCGACCGCTGCGTCGCCGTATCGATGAAATGGGCCATGCTCGTCGTTTCCGACGTGTTGACCAGGATTTTGCCATCGGGGCTGATGCCCATGCCTTCCGGCTCCACGCCCACCGGGATTTCGGTCGTGACGCGCCCGGACTTCACATCGACGACGGACACCATGTTGTCGTTCTCGTTGGCGACGTAGAGCGTTGCGCCGTCGGGGCTGAGGGTCATCAGCTCCGGGTCCGGGCCGCTCGCCAGGATGCGGGTCACGGCGAGGGTCTTGGTGTCCAGCATCTCGACGTGGTCGCTGTCGCTCGTGCAGACATACAGGCTGCGGCCGTCGGGGCTGGCGACGATGCCGCGCGGGCGGTCGCCGACCTTGACCGTCGCGGTGACGGCGAGGGTCCCGCCGTCGAGCACGGTGATCGTGTTGTCCTTTTCGTTGGACACGAACACCCGCTCCGCCCGCGCCGCCGGGGCGGCGGCGAGCAGCAGCGCCAACACGGCTGGGGCGGGCCTCACAGTTTGCATGTCGTCTCCGGCTGGTCGATGCCGAGCGTGTCCAGCTCGGAGAACTGGTGCAGGTAGCCCGGCTGCGGGCTGACGGACACCAGGCTGCGCGCGTCGGCCAGCAGCACCGGCTGACGCAGTTGCCCGTCCCAGGGGCGGAAGGTGAGGCGGGACCCTTTGAACGCCGCCAGCTCGAACTTCGGGCTGCGCAGGTAAGTGCCGATGGCCGCGGGGTCGGAGGCCGCGCCGCGGGTCGCGGCCTCTCCCACGGCGCGGACGGCCATCCAGGCGCCGAAATCGCGCGCCGTCATCGGGCGCCCGGCCTGCTTCTGGAACCGCGCTTGGAGCTGCGTCGCGCCCCATTGCTCGAACGGGCGCGCCCAGGCGGTGGGAACCAGGCCCTGCGTGCCGGCAATGGGCCGCGGGTCGGTCGTGCGGTAGGCCAGGTCGTCGCCGAACTCATTGGCCGTGTCCGCCACCACGAGCACGTCGTAGGACAGCCCTTGGGTGAAGCGCGCGGCCTCCGCGCCGACCGACATGTGGCCGGTGTCGGTGCGCTGCGCGCCGGGCTGGAAGGTCCAGGGCTTGTCGGTGGCGATGCGCAACTGGAACTTGCGCGCGGCCCGGCGGAGCGCGTCGGCGTAGTCGCGGTCGGCCTCGTGCGGACCCTGCACCAGCAGCACGTTGCGCCAACGCTTCACCGCCAAGTACTGCATCAGCGCGTCCGCCAGCATCGCCCGGCTGGGCAGCAGATGCAGCACGCGCGCCCGGCAATCGGCGCCGCGCAGCCTGTCGTCCTCGGAGGTCGCGTCGAGAATGATGGCGTCGCGCGCTTCCGGCAGGTCGGCCACCTGCAGCAGCAAGGGGGCCGGCAGGTCGGTGACGACCACGCGCTCGCCGCCAGCCAGCATGGCGCGGGCGGCGGCCAGCACGGCATCGGCGTCCGGCTGCACCGATTCATGCAAGGCGAAACTTTGGTTGAGGAACCGCCCGGTGGTTTGGTTGTCGGCCAGGGCCAGGCGGGCGCCCTGCACGCCCTCGTCGGCCGGGGGCGGGTCCAGCGTCACCTGCGGGGCCACGCGCTTCGGCGCGAGCGCGAGGTAGCCGATGCCCACCGTGACCGGCTCCGCCGCCGCGACAGGCAGCGATGCCAGCAGCAGCGCCAGCAGGAATGCGGTCGGGCCGGAAGCTGCCGGCATTCATTTCCTCCAAAGGCCGCATTATGCAAACGGCTGGATGGAGTGTGGGCCGTGCGCGCCGGCTTGTCAGCCCCTCCCAAGCATGGATAGTGTCTCAATTCAGGATTTACGGCCGGCCCAGCATCTCGGTTTCTTCTTCCGAAGAAAGATGAAGAACTGTCCATACTGCAACAAGAATAGGACATGAAAAGTTGTCAAGGCTTCTCGCCTCGTCATTCGTTTGATTGCGAGACCAGAGGAGCAATGCCCTGAGTTCGCCGGCTCGGAAGCGGTTGCGGATATGAGTGCCAAGACCATGGTGCATCAGGCTGATGTGTTCGCGGGGGAGCTTGGCCACCTCAAATCGTGACGCTGGCGAGAGCGCGTTGATGATGGATTGGAGCTGTGCCCGCGCTTCCGCATCCATGTTCAGGCCGTCATCAGGATCCATGGCCTATGATGATGCAGTCAGCCCCGAATCTCAAAACGAGGCACCATCTGCGCGTCGTGCAGATTGACAAGCGGCGGCGGCGTGCGCGCATTGCAGCCAACGACACTGCCCAGGGAGGGGACATATGCCGATTGGACGCCGTACGCTGCTCGCTACGTCATGGACAGCCGCGCTGCCGCTGACCTCGGCGCTGGCTGCCGCAGCACTTGGCGCCATCCGCGTCGGCACGCTGCGCTTCGGCTCGGTCGCGTGGGAGCTGGACGTGATGCGCACGCACGGGCTGGACGCCGCCGCCGGCGTGGCCGTGGAAGCGGTCGAGTTCGCCGCGACCCAGGCCGGCCAGGTCGCGCTGCAGGCCGGGCGCGTCGATACCGTCGTGCAGGACTGGCTGTGGGTGTCGCGGCAGCGGGCGACGGGCGCCGATTGGACGCTGTCCCCCACCTCGGGGGCGCTGGGCGCGGTGATGGCGCCGCCGGGGTCGCCGGTGCAGACGGTGGCCGACCTGCGCGGGCGGCGGCTCGGCATCGCCGGCAGCCCGCTCGACAAAAGCTGGCTGCTGCTCCGCGCCTATGCGCAGCGGACGCTGGGCCTCGATCTGGACCAGGCCGCCGACAAGAGCTTCGGCCCGCCCCCCTTGCTCGCGGAGCAGGCGACGGCCGGGCGGCTCGACGCCGTGCTGACCTATTGGCCCTTCGCCGCCCGGGCGGAAGCGGCGGGGCAGCGCCGGGTGATGGCGATGGAGGACGTGGTGGAGGCGCTCGGCATCCCGCCGGGCGTGCCGTTCGTAGGCTGGGTGTTCTCCGACGCCTTTGCGGCGCGCAACCCGGCGGCGGTGGAGGGCTTCGTCAAGGCCTCCGACCGGGCGCGGGCGATCCTGGTGGCCTCCGACAAGGAATGGGAGCGGATCGCGCCGCTCACCGGGGCTTCGGGGCCGGGCGTCGCGCGGCTGCGCGACTGGTACCGGCGCGGCGTGCCGGAGCGTTGGAACTTGGAGGCGACGGCGCGGCTCTACGACGTGCTGGCGGAGGTCGGCGGCCCCGCTTTGGTCGGCCCGGCGACGCACCTCGCGCCCGGCACGCTCTGGGCGTCGAGTTAAAACCCCTCCGCATGGGCTGGGCCGCGCGCCTGGTGCCCGTGCTGGTCCTGCTCGCGGGTTGGGAGGGGGCGGCGCGGCTGATTGGCAGCCGGCTGTTCCCGCCGGCGAGTACGGTGGTCGCCGCCTTGGGACAGGAGGCCGCGTCCGGCCGCTTGGCGCACAACCTCCTCGTGACCCTGGCGCGGGTGGCCGCCGCCTTCGTGGTGGCGATGACGTTGGGCACGGTGCTCGGGGTGGCGATGGGGCGTTGGCGCCGGGTGGACCGGGCGCTCGACAGCTTGCTCACCGGCCTGCTGAACCTGCCGGCGCTGGTCGGCATCGTGCTGATCTACGTTTGGTTCGGGCTGAGCGAAGTGACCGCGGTTGCCGCCGTCGCGCTCAACAAGCTGCCGAACACCGCCGTCACGGTGCGGGAAGGCGCGCGGGCGCTGGACCAGGGCTTGATCGACATGGCGCACAGCTTCCGCATGGGCCGGGGCGCGGTCCTGCGCCACGTCGTGCTGCCGCAGCTTTACCCTTACTTGTTCGGCGCGGCGCGCTCCGGCCTGGCGCTGATCTGGAAGATCGTGCTGGTGGCCGAGTTGCTGGGGCGCAGCGACGGGGTGGGCTTCCAGATCCAGGTGTATTTCCAACTGTTCGACGTGACCGGCATCCTGGCCTACACCCTGGCCTTCATCGTCGTGGTGCAGTTGATCGAGTGGCTCCTGCTGCAGCCGTTGGAGCGGCGGGCCAACCGTTGGCGGTGATGCTGGAGGTCGAGGTCGCGCGCAAGACGGTCCCGGCGCGCGGCGGGCCGCGCACGGTGATCGCCGGGCTGCGCTTCGCGTTGGGGCGGGAGGAGATCGTCGCCCTGGTCGGCCCGTCCGGCTGCGGCAAAACGACGCTGCTGCGCATGGTCGGCGGGCTGGACACACGCTTCGAGGGCCGGATCGCCTGGGCCGGCGGCGCGGCGCCGCGCATCGGCACCGTGTTCCAGGAGCCGCGGCTGCTGCCCTGGCGCACGGTGCGGCAGAACATCGCCCTGGTCCGCCCGCCCGACCCGGCGGAAGCGGCGGCGCTGCTGGCGTTGCTCGGCCTCGCGCCCTACGCCGACCTGCACCCGCCGGCGCTGTCGCTCGGCATGGCGCGCCGGGCGGCCATCGCGCGGGCGTTCGCGATCCAGCCGGCGCTGCTGCTTCTGGACGAGCCGTTCGTGTCGCTCGATCCCGCCATGGCGGAGCAAGGCCGGTCGGTGCTTGCCACCGCCTGGCGCACCCGGCGCTGCGCCGCCCTCCTGGTCACGCACGACCTCGCGGAAGCGGCCTCGCTCGCCGACCGCATCCTCTTGCTGTCCGAGGGGCCGGCCCGGGTGGTGCGCGAGCTGTGGGTCCCCGAAAGCAGCCGGCGGCGCGGGATCGCCGAGGGCGCCCGCGTCGCCGCCGCGATCACTTGAGGGTTTCGAGGTAGGCGATCAGGTTCGTCCGCTCGTCCTCTTTCTTCAAGCCCACGAAGATCATCTTGGTGCCGGGCACCGTGCCGCGGGGATCGGCCAAGTAGTGGTCGAGCGTCGCCGGGTCCCAGGTGACGTTGTAGTTCTTCATCGGCTCGGAATAGCTGAAGCCTTCGACGCTGTGCGCCGGCCGGCCGACGATGCCGTGCAGGCTGGGGCCGATCTTGTTCTCGCCCGCCTTGATCGAGTGGCACGCCGCGCATTTGTTGAACTGCGTCTTGCCGAGCGCCGGGTCGCCCTCCGCCCGGGCCGTGCCGGCCGTGAGCGCCACGGCCGCCATCGTAGCCAATCCCATCAGGTGCCCCATTGGATAACGCATCGTCTCTCCCCATCGCCACGCCGTGCCGGCCTTGGCCTCCGGCGATTATGGGACCCCGCGGGGGATTGTCGAGGCCGGGCGGCAATTTGGGATTTTCCGGCCGCGGCCCGTTCCCACGCCGCCGCCGGCACCGTAGGGTGGGGCGGAAAAGATCAGGAGGAAGCGATGCTGGTGATCGCCGTGATGTATCCAGGCAGCGACGGCACCCGGTTCGACCGTGCCTACTACGACGAAACCCATATGCCGCTGGTGCGCCGCCTGTGGGGGCCGATGGGCTTGCAGCGCGACCAGGTGATGCGCGGCCAGCCGGCGCCGGACGGCGCGCCGCCGTCCTATGTGACGATGACGATGCTGACGTTCGGCTCCATGGACGAGTTCAAGGCCGCCGCCGCCCAGCACGGCGCGGAGATCTTCGCCGACATCCCGAAGTTCTATGACGGCTCCCCATCGTTCGGCTTCTTCGACGCCGTGGCCTGACCGATGGACACCAGGAGCACGCACGCCTGCTTCGGCGGCACCATGGGGTTCTACAGCCACGCTTCCGCTGCCACCGGGACGGAGATGCGCTTCGGCGTTTACCTGCCGCTGCAGGCGCAGCGGGGGCCGTGCCCGGCGCTTTACTGCCTCGCCGGGCTGACCTGCACGGAGGAAACCTTCGCCATCAAGGCCGGCGCCCAGCGGTATGCGGCGGAGCACGGGCTGGTGCTGGTGATGCCGGACACCAGCCCACGCGGCCTCGATTTGCCGGGCGAGGCGGAAAGCTGGGATTTCGGCGTTGGCGCCGGGTTCTACCTGGATGCGACCGCCGCGCCCTGGGCCGGGCATTACCGCATGGCGCGGTACGTGACCCGGGAACTGCCGGCGCTGATCGAGGCGGAGTTCCCCGTGCGCCCCGACCGGCGCGGCGTGTTCGGGCACTCGATGGGCGGGCACGGCGCGCTGGTCACGGCGCTGCGGGAGCCGGAACGCTGGCATTCCGTGTCCGCCTTCGCGCCCATCGCCAACCCCGTGGCGGTGCCGTGGGGGGAAAAGGCGTTCACCGGCTACCTCGGCCCCGACCGGGACGCCTGGGCGGCGTGGGACGCGAGCCTCTTGATGCGCGCCCGGCCGTATCCCGGGCCGATCCTGGTCGATCAAGGGGTGGACGACCAGTTCCTGGCCAGCCAACTGCGCCCGGAGGCGCTGGACGCCGCGGCGCAGGCCTCCGGCCAGCAGTTGACGCTGCGGCGGCAGCCCGGCGACCACGGCTACTGGTTCATCCAGACCTTCATGGGTGATCACATGGCGCACCACGCGCGGCAACTGCTCGGGTGACGCGATGCGCGCGGCCTTGATCCTGCTGACCCTGTGCGGCGTTGCGCGCCCGGCTTTGGTGCAGGAAGCTTGGGCGCAGGAGCGCATGGCGTTCTGGAACCTGACCTCCTTCACCATCACCAACCTGGTCATGGCGCCGGCCGGCCCGGACGGCGCGCCCGCGGGGCCGTTCGGTCCCAACCAGTGCGCCAACGACCGCGACGGAACGGTGGACCACGACGAGCGGCTGCGCTTGGCCGGCATCGCGCCCGGACGCTACGACGTGCGCCTGACCACCAAGCCCGGCCGGGTCTGCACCGTGCGGGGCGTGGAAGTGAAGGGCGGGAGCAAGTACTCGTTTTCCTTGTCCGACAGCGACCTCGTGGACTGCAGGTAGCCTTCGCCCCGCGTGGATGGCGGCCTGCCGTTCGCTCCGCGCCGATCTCGCGCAGGACCTCGCTGTTGGCCGCTTCCTGCTCCGGCATCCTCGCTCACATCTGCATTAGGTCCGGCATCCCTCGCCGGGCCAGGACCGTTGGCCAGGACACCACGACAAAGCGGAGTCCACCATGGCCATCTCAACCCGGGCGCACGGATTGATCGACTACGCGGCGGCCTTCTCGCTGGGCGGGCTGGCGTTGACCGGGTTGATGCCCGGGCGGCGGGCACGCCGGGTTGCCGCCTTGGCGACCGCCGTGCCGGTGGGCTGCTTCCTGGCGACGGATTTCGAGGGAGGGCTGGTCGGGTGGCTGCCCATGCGCCGGCACCTCCGGTTCGACGTGGCTGAGGGGGCGTTGCTGTGCGGGGCCGGGCTGCTGATGCGGCGGCAGCCTGGGGCGTCGCGCGCCATCCTTGCGGCCTATGGGCTGGGACAGCTCCTGCTGGGGTTGGCGACCAGCGCTACGCCCGTGCGCCGGCCTGGACAGGGATCAGGACCGATCGCGCGGCTGCTCGGACCCGTCTAGAGGGCCTTGACCGAACGGCGATGGCAGCCAACGACGCCGCGTTGCTGGCCCGCATCGAGGCCCTGCGCAGCAGGACCACCGACCGCGGCTGCACGGAGGCGGAGGCAATGGCGGCGGCGGCCAAGGTGGCGGCGCTGCTGGACCGGCACGGCCTGTCGATAACCGACATCGAGCGCCGGGCGCAGCCGTGCGACCGCCTGGCCCTGCCGACCGGGCGGAGCCGCATCGGACCGCTCGACGAGTGCGCCCCGGCGGTGGCGGCGTTCTTCGATTGCCGGTTCTGGTTCGAGACCGACGCGGAGGGCCGGCTGTCCCAGGTGTTCTTCGGCCTGCCAACGGACGTGCAGGCGGCGGGAATGCTCATGCCGCTGATCGCCCAGGCCTTCGAGACCGAGGCCAACCGGTTCCGCGCCGGGCCGGACTACCTGCGGGGCCGCGGCGGGCGGCGGCGGGCGCTGCACACGTCGTTCGTGCTCGGCTTGTCGGAGGGCATCCAGGCGAAGCTCGCGGCGATGCGGGCGGAGCGGGAAGCGGCGCTGCGCGCGTCAACCGGCCGCGATCTGGCGCTGGCGAAGGCCGGGGTCGTCGATGCGGCGATGAGGACGCTCGGCCTGCGGTTCCGGTCCCGCAACCCGGCGGCGCGCCCGGTGAACGCCGACGCCTTCGACGCCGGGCACGCGGCCGGGGAGGGGATCGACATGGGAAAGCCGGGTTAGCGCGCGGACGCCGAAGCGGCGCCTTGCGACATCAGGGCGCTGTTCGTGGAAGGTGCTGGGCGACCGGTCGCTACCCGCGGGGCAACATGCGGGCAAGCACGCCGTCGTGCCATAGGTAGCGGTGCACCAGCGCCGCGCCGGCGTGCAGCCCGGCGAGCGCCAGGATCATCCAGCCGATGGCCGCATGCACGTCCTGCACCTGATGCGCCAGCGCGCGATTGCCGGGGTCAAAGGCCGGGATGCTGAACAAGTTGAAGATGCTGTCGCCCCGCGTCCAGGCCAGGAAGACGCCAACCAGCACCATGGCCCCGAGCAGGGCGTAAAGCCCCCAATGCGTCCCTTTGGAAACAAGGTTGAGAGCGCCCTCGTCCGCCAGCGGCAGGCGGCGCCCACGGGTCGCGCGCCACAGCAGCCGAGCCGCCAGCAGAACCGTCAGCGCCAGGCCCACCGTGATGTGCACCGAGCGCGCATCCACCCGCAACGGGCCGCGCGGGAACCAGTCAATGGTTTGCGCGCCCAACCATTGGGACACGACCAGCACGGCGGTGGCCCAATGAAAGAACATGGTGGTGGAGTCATAGCGTTTGGCGTCGGCGCTGACAGGCTGCATGGCAGGCTCCTCTTGGCCTTGAATAAAGGCTATGGCCGGGTTGTCAAAGCAGGCGGCGACCGCCCGATGGCTGACTAGCCCCGGCGGCCCGCGTGAGGCATGGTGCGGTCCATGTCGTTCCGTGAGCCGTCCTGACGCCATGCCCGACTCCGCCATGGGCGTGCCGCTCGAAAGCGTCGCCCACGTCATCCAGGTTGCGCTGACGCCGGTGTTCCTGTTGTCCGGGGTCGGCACCCTGCTGAACGTGTTCACCACCCGGCTGGCCCGCGTCACCGACCACATGGAGCACGCGGAGGAACTGCTGCGCACCCAGCCCGGCAGCCCGGACGCCGCGACGCTGCGGGGCCACCTGCAGCGGCTGCGGCGGCGGACCTTTGCGCTTGATGTCGCGGTGGCGCTGGGCGCCATCGGCGGCGGCGCGACCGCGGTGGCTACGCTCACCCTGTTCGTGGGCGCGCTGCGCAACGCGGCGGTGGCGTCGGCGCTGTTCCTGATGTTCGGCGCGGCGGTCGCGTGCACCATCGGCGCGCTGGCGGCGTTCCTGGCCGAAACGGTGCTGTCCTGGCACGGCCTGCGGGACGAGGGGCCGCTGCCCCGGCCCAAGCTGGCCCCGCGCGCCTAGCCGCGATGATCCTCCGCTGTCCCGCCGAGGCCGCCGCGGACGCGCCGCTCGTCGCCGTGGTGCTGCCGCCGAACGAGGGGTTCAGCCCTGAATCGGTGGGGGCCATCGGCCTCCTGGCGCAGCGGCTCGGCGCCGAGAGGGCGGCGTTCCGCACCGTGGTGATCGGCGCGGCGCTCCGGCACGCGCCCTTTGCCGCCCCCTGCTTCGAGGCCGCCCACCCCCCGGCATGGCTGCCCGCCAGCCGTACCACGCGCTACGTTTGGGGCGTGTCGCGTCGCCTCCGGCAACTGCGCCCGAGCCTGATCGAAGTCCACAACCGGCCGGCCGTCGCCTTGGCCCTTGCCCGGCGCTTTCACGGCATTCCCACCGTTTTGGTCCTGCACAATGACCCGCAAGCGATGCGCGGCATGGCCAGCGCCGCCGGGCGCCGCCGGCTGCGCCGCCTTGCGCGAGTGGTTGCGGTGTCCCCGTATGTCAGCGGGCGCTTGACGGACGGCGTGGCGGATTGGCGCCCGCCGCCGGTGGTCCAGCCGAACTGCATCGACCTTGCGGCGCTGCCGCCGCCCGTGCCGCCCAGCCAACGCGACCGCGTGGTCCTGTTTGCCGGGCGGCTGGTGCCCGAGAAGGGCGCAGACCGCTTCGTCGCGGCCTGCGCCCGCGCGCTGCCGGGCTTGCCGGGCTGGCGGGCGGAGGTCATCGGCGCGCGCCGCTTGCGTCCGGACGGCGCCGGCGACGCTTATTCCAGCGGCTTGGCGCGTGCCGCCGCGGCGGCCGGGGTAGTGATGGCCGGGCACCGGACGCACGGGGCGGTGCTGGCCGCCATGGCGCGGGCCGCGCTGGTCGTGGTGCCCAGCCGCTGGCCCGAGCCGTTCGGCCTCACGGCCCTGGAGGCCATGGCGAGCGGCGCGGCGCTGATCTGCTCGCCGCGCGGCAACCTGCCCGACCTGGTGCGCGATGCCGCCGTGCTGGTCGATCCCGACGACGCGGGCGCACTGGCGGAGGCGATGGCGGCCCTGGCGCGCGACGAGCCGCGGCGGGCGGCGCTGGGCGCCGCGGGGCTGGCGCGGGCGCGGGCGTTCGACATCGGCGCGGGGGCTGCGGCGCTCGACCGGCTGCGCCGCGAAATCCTGCGCGCCTGACGCCGTGTCATGCCGTGGGCGGCAATGCCTCCTCCGCATCCTCGACCGAGATGTCAGCAATGACGTCGCGCTTCAACCAGCGCGCGCCCGGCCCCCACGGCGCGGACACCAGCGGGTCGGTGTGGGACGACATGAGCATCAGCGTCGGCGTTCCCACGGCGGAGGCGAGGAACGTGGCGCCGGTGTCGTTGCCGACCGCCACCGCCGCCCGCCGGGCCACCGCCGCCAGCTCGAACAGCGTGGTCCGGCCGCCGAGATCGGCCACGCCGGGCGTCGCGGCGCGCACCCCGTCGATGGCGTCCCGGTCCACGCCCGTGCCGACCGCGACCGCCGCGAGGCCGCGCCCGGCCAAGCGCCGCGCCAGGAGGCCGTAACGGTCCGCCGGCCAACGCTTGTGCGGCAGGTGCGGCGAGCAGCCGGGGATCAGCAAGGCGAACCGCTCGGGCAGGCCTAGATGGTCGATGGGCGCCGTGAGCCAGGACAGGTCTGCCGGTCCGGGCGCCGGGACGCCGGCGACCCGGAGCTGCGCCGCCATCTTCTGCCGGTTGGAGGGGCTATCGGAAAAATCCGGGTTGGGGTGCGAGCAGCCCGGCGCCGCGCCCACCCATTCCGGCCGCCGCCGCCGCGGGAGCATCTGAAAGTAGCGCGCGGTGCGCGACGAGCATTGCAGATCATAAACCCGGTCGAACCCCGCTTCGAGAAAGCCGCGGCGGATCGCCCACCAGGCCGCAAGGTCGTAGGCCGGGGGCCGCCGGTCGAGCCAAACCCGGTCGAACCACGGGATCGCCTGCGCGAACACGGCGTAGGGCGGGGTGGTCATCAGCACCAGCTCGGCTGCCGCGTGGTGGCGGCGCAGCGCCTCGAAGGCGTCCAAAGCCTGGATCAGGTCGCCGAACGCGCCGTGCTTGATCACCAGGATGCGGCCATGCGCCATGGTTCCGTTCGTGCGGGATGGCCCGGCCGCGGTCAACCGCCCGGCATCACTGCTGGCTGGTCCGGTGTCGCTTCTGCTATGCGGCCTGCTGCAGCTTCCTGTGAAGCGCCAGAACCTCGGCGCGGAACTGCTCTTCATCAAGCGTGAACACGTTGGTTGTTTCGCCGGGTGCTAAATCCGGATCAAAACACTCAGCAGGGTCGAAGATCGCCGCCAGGACCTGGCCAACCTCGCCGACCCATGGTTCGCCCCTGTCCCGCATGTCCCGCCAGACCGCAAGATAGCGCGCCTGAAATGTCGCGGCGTCGAGGCGGCCGGCGGCGAAATCTTCCA
>CAXSAZ010000004.1:108303-198237 GCA_964235485.1 uncultured Acetobacteraceae bacterium
AGATAGCGCGCCTGAAATGTCGCGGCGTCGAGGCGGCCGGCGGCGAAATCTTCCAAAAGCTGCTTTGCCTCGTCCATTCCCTGGCCTCTCATACGGGCGGCATCGTTGATCGACCCGTGTGCGGCTGCTGATGGGTTTCACCCATCCTACGATATGAATCGCGTAGGATGGGTGACCATCGGCGGTTGACGGTCATCCAACCAAGTCGTCCGTACCAAAGCGAACGGCGTTGCTTCAGTGAGCGTCCCGCCGGAAGCGAACTCATCGCCCGATATGTGGCCATCGTCCCCATCACTTGCGGCCTTGCAAGAACCCGGCAAAAGCGGCCAGCGTGCTGTCGGAAACATGGTGCTCGATGCCCTCCGCGTCGGCCTCCGCGTCCTCCAACGGCACGCCGACGGCCACGAGCAGCTCCACCACCAGGCGGTGCCGCGCCCGCACCCGGTCGGCCAGCGCATGGCCCGCCGCGGTCAGGAACACGCCGCGGTAGGGCAGGGCGGTGACCAGCCCTTCGCGCTTGAGCCGGGCAATCGTCTTGACCGCCGTGGCGTGCGCGACGCCCATGCGGCGGGCGACATCCACGGTGCGGGCCTCGCCTCCAGTCGCCAGCAGGTCGGCGATTAGCTCGGCATAGTCCTCCAGCAAGGTCGCCGAGCGGGCCTGGCGCGCCCGGCCGAAGCGGTCCGCCTGCGCCGGCTCCCCCGGCATGTCGGGTGGGGTTGACGGGGCCGGCGTCCGTTTCTCTGGCATCACGTCATGTCCTGTTCAGGCCGGCGGCCCGGCCCGCGCCGCGTGCGCCCTCCATGCCCCGACGCAACGATCCAGTCAAACCACAAAAACCAGCCATATTGCAGAATGTGTAGCATAGGCTATATTCCCGCCCAGCCAACAAGCAAGCGGGATGCGATGAGCAAGGTGCAGGGCTACGCCAACCTGACCGACCAGACCACGGCTGCGATCCGCGAAACCCTGGCGGGGCGCCGCCGCGGACTGCGCGCGGTGCTGCCCTTCGCCGGGCCGGCCTTCATCTGCTCGGTCGCCTACATGGACCCCGGCAACTTCGCGACCAACATCGAGGCCGGCGCCAAGTACAACTACGCCCTGCTCTGGGTCGTGCTGCTCGCCAACATCGTGGCGATGCTGTTCCAGGGCTTGTCGGCCAGGCTGGGCATCGTCACCAACCGCAACCTCGCCGAGCTGTGCCGCGACCACTTCCCGCGTCCCCTGGTGTGGGCGATGTGGGTGGCGAGCGAGGTGGTGGCGATGGCGACGGACCTGGCCGAGTTCCTGGGCGGCGCCATCGGGCTGTCGCTGCTGTTCGGCATCCCGCTGCTGTGGGGCATGGTCGTGACCGCGATCATCACCTACGGCATCCTGATGTTCCAGAGCCGGGGCTACCGGCCCATCGAGCTGATCATCGGCGGCCTCGTGGGCGCCATCGGGCTGAGCTACCTGATCGAGCTGTTCATGGTGCCGCCGGACTGGCGCGCCGCGGGCCTGGGTCTCGTGGTGCCGCAGCTCGCCGACTCCGGCGCGCTGACGCTTGCGGTCGGCATCGTGGGCGCGACGGTGATGCCGCACGCCATCTTCCTGCATTCCAGCCTGACCCAGGACCGGGCGCCGGCGCGCAACGAGGACGAACGCCGGGCCTTGCTGCGCTACTCGAACATCGAGGTGGTCGTGGCGCTGGCCCTTGCCGGGCTGGTCAACATGGCGATGGTGATGATGGCCGCGGCCGCGTTCCACGGCGGGCACGAGGAGGTGGCCGAGATCGAGACCGCCTATCACATGCTGGCGCCCTTGTTCGGCGGCGCCGCGGCGGGCGTGTTCATGGCGTCGCTGATCGCCTCGGGCTTGTCGAGCTCGGTGGTGGGCACGATGGCGGGCCAGATCATCATGCAGGGCTTCGTCGGCTTCCGCATCCCGCTGTGGGTGCGGCGCCTGGTCACCATGGCGCCGGCTTTTGCGGTGGTCGCCTGGGGGGTGAACACGACGCAGGCGCTGATCGCCAGCCAGGTCGTGCTGAGCCTCGTGCTGCCGGTGCCCATGATCGCCCTGGTGGTGCTGGTGCGCCGGGCGGACGTGATGAGCGTTTATCGCACGGGCCGCGCCACCTGGATCGTGGCGGTCATCGCAACGGCGCTCGTGCTTGCGCTCAACATCCTGCTGCTGCTGCAAACCTTCGGGGTGCCGATCCCGGGCCTTGCTTGAACGCCGGCGCGCGGGCCGGCGGCTGATGGCCTCGTTTTTGGCGGCCCGGGTGCTGGCCGGGCATCGGCGCACGTTCATCGCCTTGGCGGTCGGCCTGGCCGTTTCGGCGGCGGCCGGCGTCGCCGCCCCGGGCTGGCCCGGCCTGACGCGGGCCATCATCGGCTGGGATGCCGGCGCCCTCGCCTTCATCGCGCTCGCCCTGCACCTGTTCGCCACCCGTCCGCCCGCGCAGATGGCCGCCGAGGCGGAGGCGCAGGAGGAGGGCGAGTGGACCATCTTTTGGGTCACGCTGCTGGGCACCGTGTTCAGCTTCGCGGCGCTTTCGGGCGAGTTCGCCAACCTGAAAAGCGCGCCGGACGCCGAGCGCAGCCTGCGCGTCGCGCTGGTGGCCGCGACCTTGATCCTGTCCTGGCTGCTGACGCATTTCGTGTTCGCGCTCCGCTACGCGCACCAGTGGTACGACCTCGACGAGCGCGGCCAAGCCAAGGCCGGGCTGGATTTCCCCTCGGACGATCAGCCCGACTACACCGACTTCCTTTACTTCTCCGTCGTGATCGGCATGACGTTCCAGGTGTCCGACGTGCAGATCACGGCCCGCCGCCTGCGCCGCCTCGCCTTGCTGCACGGGCTGCTCAGCTTTATGTTCAACACCGTGATCGTGGCGCTCACCGTGAACATTGCGGCCGGGATGCTGTAGGGCTTACCGGGTGGACCCTTCCAGCCGGCCGGACCCGTCGTAGCGGGTGATCCCGCCGGGGTCCCGCCGTTCGCTGCCGACCTGCCGCCCGGTGCGGTCATACGTCCGGCTGCCGAGGCCGTCGCGCCGCTCGGTGCCGGCCGGCGTGCCGGTCCGGTCATAGAAGCGCGTCACGTCCCCGTCCTGCCGGGCGGAGCCGGCTGGGGCGCCTGTCTCGTCGAAGAACCGGGTCTCGTTGCCCCGCTGACGCGCGCTGCCGGTGGGACGTCCCGTGCGGTCAAAGAACCGGGTGTCCCCGTTGGGCGCGATACGCTGGCTGCCCGTCAGCGCGCCGGTCCGGTCATAGGTGCGCACGTCCTGCGCCCACGCGGCGCCGGGCAGCAGCAGCAGCAAAACAAGCCAGCGCATCCACGCCTCCCCGAACCGTCGCGCCGCTTCCGACGCGACGGCGCAGATAGGTTATCAATGCCGTATATTGATGACCGCCGGGTTAACGTCCCACGGCCTCGCCGGAGGCGGGGTTCCAGTGGCAGGCGAACCGAAATTACATTTCGCCAATAACCTCGCGGCTGGGGTTTGCTGGTCAGAGAAAAGTACATGGCTTGATGCACGGCAAAGGCGGGCGGAAGCCAAGTCGGAGGAGGCACCCTGGCGGCTCGCATCAAAGGAGGGTTTTGCCGAGCGCGAAACTGAGGTCGCCGTCACACCATTCGGCGGGCGAACACCTCCTTGGCGGCAAACAAGCCATTCAGTGCTGCCGGGAACCCGGCATAGACGGCCATCTGCATGATGGTTTCCACGATCTCCTGGCGGCTTAGGCCAACGTTCAATCCGGCCTCGATGTGGACCTTCAACTGTGGTGCGGCATTGCCCATGGCCGTCAGGGCAGCAATCGTCGCGATCTCCCGGCTGCGAAGGTCGAGTTCTCCACGCGAGTAGATGTCACCGAACGGGAATTCGATGATGTAGCGGGCAAAGTCAGGGGCGATGTCGGCCAGGGAGTCGATCACGCTCTGGCCGGCGTGGCCGTCGATCTCAGCGAGCGCCCGCAGCCCTCTCTCGTACCGGCCGTCGGCGCTTTGCTGTGCCGGTGTCGTGTCCGTCTGCGTCATGGCTTTCTTCCATCCTGCTAGGGCCGGCATAGCCGGCGATCTTGGCGTCAAGAACGGACAGGCAGGCATGTAGCTCGGCAACATGGGCGCGCATCTCGGCCCGGTGCTGGGCAAGAAGCTCACGCCGTGCACCCTCGGTGGCCGAACCCTCTGCGCGCAGGGCCGCGTAACGCACCATGTCGCGGATCGGCATTCCGGTCGTCTTCAGGCGGCCGAGAAACTCGATCCATGGCAGGATGGAGGCGTCGTACTCCCGCTGGCTCGACTGCCCTCGCGGCGCATGTGGGAGCAGCCCAATCCGTTCATAGTACCGGATCGTGTGGGCGCTCAGGCCGGTGCGCTTGGCGAGGTCGCCGATCTTCATGCTCCACCGTGTCCCGTCATGACGCTGCAGGTTCTACGGGTTAGAGCGCGCTCTAAGTCAAGCAGTTGTTTCCAGGATGGGCGACACCGGCCGGCTGATCGCAGCCGTCTCGTCCACTGGCCTGAATTGCAATCTTGGTTCCGCTGCCATCAAACGCCGGAGGCTGCCGCCTGCAGGATGGCGGGGATCGCCGACTTCATCTGGAAGTAGCCGCGCGTCGCCCGGGGCCAGGCCGCGTCGTCCCAGCGCCGGCGCACCCGCAGCGCCCCGGGCGGCAGTGCCGTGGCCGAGGGGCCGACCGGCGCCCAGGCGGTGACGACCGGAAGGCCCGCGTCCCAGCCCGGCTCCGCCAATCCCGCCGGACAGCCGAAATGCGCCGACGCCCGGGCCAGCGCGTCGGCCATCGCCTCCTCGTCGGCCTGCCGAACCCGGGACACCGCGCCCTCGGCATGGGCCAGCAGCCCGCCCACCTTCGCCACCCGCGCCCGGCCGAGCGGCAGGCTTTCGGGGTGCAGGTCGTCCAGGTGCAGCAGCAGCGCCGCGTCGCCCTCGGGCGCGGCGTCGCCCGGCGGCAGCGGGCGGGCCGGGGGCGAGGCCGGCTCCTCCAGGGCAGTCGGCTCCTCGTTCAAGCCGGCCGGGTCGTGGCGGCCATTGGTGTAGCGCCGGATGTTCTCCGCCCGCGCGGCGTAGGGCTTGCCGCGCGTGTGCAGCCCGGCGACCCAGCGCCAGGACAGCGTGTTGCTCGCCGGGTCGCCGTCCAGCAGGTGGCGCATGAAATGGTCCGCGCCCAGCGCCCAGGGCAGCCGCAACGTGAAGATCCAGATGGACGCGAACCACATCCGGGCGTGGTTGTGCAGCCAATGGGTTTCCGTCAGCTCCCGCGCCCAATCGTCGAAGCCGTCGATGCCGGTGCGGCCCTCCACCGCCCGTTGAAAGGCGAAGCGCAGCCCGGCGTTGGCGTCCAGCTCCGCGCGGCCCTCGGCGGCCAGGCGCTGGGTGTCGGACCACAGCTCCGGCCGGGTTTCCAAGTGGCCCTTGAAGTAGCTGCGCCAGAACACCTCCTGCACGAACTGCTCGGCGCCCGGCCCGTGCGCCGCAAGCGCCACATCCGCCGCCTCCTGCTCCAAGATCAGGCGACGGCGCAGGTAGGGCGACAGGGCGGCGGTCGCGGCCTCCGTGTCCGGCCCGTGGTCGGTGTTGCGCCCGGCGGCGTAGGCGCGGCCCATGGCAGGGGTGAAGGCGGCGAGGCGGGCCAGCCCGGCGGCGCGGGTCATGGGAAAGCTGCGGTCCATGGCAACCCATGTGGGGCGTTGCCGCGCCGCCGCCACGGTGGCCCGAACCGACAATCATCATGACCTTTCCTAGCGCCCGACCGTTCACGAATAATTGAAAAACCGAAACGTATTGTTTATACGATCCGCAGCAGACAGGGAGCCGGCCGCGGCCGCATGACGATGCAGCAGACGTTGACAGAATTCGGGTTCGAGGCCGCTCACCAAACGCCTGGGCATTACGGGCTGCACGGGCACTCGTTCCGGGTCGAGGTGGCCCTGAGCGGGGAACCGGACCCGGTGTTCGGCTGGTCCCACGACCTTGACGAGGTGGAGCCGGTGATCGAGGCGGTGCGGCGCGAACTGGACCACCGCTACCTCAACGAGATCGAGGGCCTTTCGGTGCCGACGCTGGAGAACGTGGCCCGCTGGATCTGGCAACGGCTGAACCTCCGGCTCCAGGGATTGGACCGCGTGGTGGTCCGCCGGGGCCAGCCCGGCAGCGTCCAGGCCTGCGCTTATTCCGGCAAGCACTGAGCGCGTCCCGCCCCTGCACAGGATGAACCACCATGAGCCTCAGCCTGCACCGCCTGCGCCCGCCGCGGCGTTCCAACGAAGCCCTGGACGAGCCGCTGACCAGCGAGGAGCGCGCCGGCATGATCGCCGCCGCGACCCGCAAGTTCGAGGAGCTGTTCGACATCCTGCAAGTGGACCACCGCTGCGACCACAACACCCGCGACACGCCGGCCCGGGTGGCCCGTATGCTCGTGGACGAGACCATGGCCGGCCGCTTCGGCGTGCCGCCCTCCATCACCGCCTTCGAGAACGTCGGGAACTTCGAGCAACTGATCGTCACCGGGCCGATCACCGTGCGGTCAACCTGCGCGCACCACCTGATGCCGATCTACGGCCATGCGTGCATCGGCATCCTGCCCGCGGCGGACGGCCAGATCATCGGGCTTTCCAAGTATGACCGCATCGTCGGCCACTTCGCCGCCCGCCTGCAGATCCAGGAGGAGCTGGTGCAGCAGATCGGGCGGCACATCATGGATGCCACAGCGCCGCGCGGCCTGGCCGTGCGGATCAGCGCGGTGCACATGTGCAAGACCCATCGGGGCGTCCACGCCAGCCATCGCAGCCGCATGGTGACCAACGCCTGGTTCGGCGCCCTTGCCGCCGAGCCGGGGCTGCGGGACGAGTTCCTGCGCGAATGCGCGACCCTTGAGCGCGCGGCGTAACGGCATGGGAACCATGGCTATGGATAGGCTGCTGTCCCGCCGCCGGTTCGGCGGCCTTCTTGCGGCCGGGCTGGCGGCGCGCCCGGCCGTTGCGGGCGGCTTGGCCGTGCCCCAGGAAGCGCCGATCCTGACGGTTTCAGGGCGCATCGCCGTGCGCAACGACGGGGACGTGGCCCGGTTCGACCGGCCGATGCTGGAAGCCCTCGACGCCCGGGGCTTCGTCACCAGCACGCCTTGGTTCAAGGGGGCGGTGCGCTTCGACGGGGTTCTGATGCGCACGCTGATGCGCGCCGTGGGCGCTTCGGGCGAGCGCATCACCGCGACCGCGCTGAACGACTACTCGACCGAAATCCCGGTGGCGGACTTCGAGCGGTACGACGTGCTGCTCGCGCTCAAGCGCGACGGCGAATACATGCCGGTCCGCGACAAGGGGCCGCTGTTCATCGTCTACCCGTTCGACCAATTCCCCGAGCTGCAAACCAAGAAGTTCTACAGCAGGTCGGCCTGGCAGCTCGCGCAGCTCACCGTCAGTTAGCAATGGGCGTGGACAAGAGCGACCCCAAGCGGCGCAGGCTGGACCCTTGACGCCCAAGGCCGAAACCGCTCCGGGCTTCGCGCGCGGGGCGGCCCGGGGCGGCTCGATGGCGGCATGGATCGCCGGGGCCGGCGTCCTCACGGGGGCTTTGGCGAGGGCCGTCCTGCGTTTGCGGCATTCGCTCCCCTACGTCACCGTCCGCCGGGCCAAGGCCGTGCTTGCGGGCGTGACCTGCCTCCTTGTTCTTGCCGGCGTCGCCACGTCCTACCTCATCACGCAGCGTCAGGACGCGCTGCGGCAGGTGTCGCGCTACAACCTGACCTTCGTTGCCAGCCTGGCCCCGGTCGAGGTCATACGCCTTGAAGCGGCCATCGCCGAAACGGCGCTGCCCGGAAGCGGCGTCGGCCGGGACCAGGTCCAGCTCAGGCTCGATATCGTCCGGAACCGGATCAGCCTTCTGGAGAACAGCGAGGTCGGGGACTTCGTCCAATACCGTGCCGACCTCCAGGCGACGATCGCCCAGTTGCGTTCCGTGGTGGAAACGGTACAGCCTTTGATCGACAACCTCGGGCACGATGCAACCGTAAGCCGCCTGCTCAGGCTCACGTCTCCGCTGGTTCCTCAGCTCATGAAGTTTGTCGCAGCGGTCAACTCCCATTATGCCGAGCTGGCGGAGCGCGACCAGGCGGAGCTGGGCCGCCTGCATGTGATCTTCTCCGGCATCATCGCCGGGTTGGCCGTTTGCGGCTTCGGGCTGATCGGGGTGGTCACAGCGCACAACAGGCTGCTCGGACGGGCGCACGAGGAGGTCAACACGCTGGTGCGCCACCTCCGGGAGCGCGACCAAACGCTTGAAACGCAGAACGCGCGCTTCGACGCCGCGCTCAACAACATGTCGCAGGCCCTTTGCATGGTGGACGGGGAGCAAAGGGTGATCGTGTGCAACAGCCAGTTCCTCAAGCTGTTCGACCTATCGGCCGCCACCGCCCAGCCCGGCGCGCCGGTCGAGAAGGTGTTCCGGGCGGCGGCGAGCCGCTACAAGCGGGCGGTGATCGAGGCGATCTGCGGCAAGCAGCGGGATCTGATCGCGGCCGCACAGGCGGGCAACTTCTTCCAGGAGGCGGACGGGCGAGCGGTCGCGGTGTCGCACCAGCCCATGCCCGGGAACGGCTGGGTCGCGACCTACGAGGACATCTCTGAGCGCCGCCAGGCGGAAGCGCGCATCCACTTCATGGCGCACCACGACGCGCTGACCTCCCTGCCCAACCGCCTGCTGTTCGAGGAAAGGCTTGGGCAGCTCCTCAAGGGAGTGCGGCAGGCGGACGGCACCCTGGCGGTGCTCTGCTTCGACCTGGACCACTTCAAGGACGTGAACGACAGCCTCGGGCACCCCGCGGGCGACCTGCTGCTGAAGCAGGTGGCGCAGCGGGCGCTGGACTGCGTGCGCGGCGGGGATATCGTGGCGCGCCTGGGCGGCGACGAGTTCGCGATCCTGCAATCCTCCGCGTGCCAGCCCGAGCACGCCGTGGCGCTGGCCCGGCGCCTGGTCAAGACGCTTGGCGCGCCCTACGACCTCGACGGCACGCGCGTCGTCATCGGCGCGAGCGTCGGGATCGCGGTGGCAAGGGGCGACGGGCGCGACGTGGACCACCTGCTGAAGAACGCGGACATCGCCCTGTACAAGGCCAAGGGCGAGGGGCGCGGGACGTATCGTCTGTTCGAGGACGAGATGGACGCGCAACTGCAAGCGCGCCGGGCGATGGAAACGGAGCTGCACGAGGCATTGAACCGGCACGAGCTGGTGCTGTTCTACCAGCCCTTGTTCGACCTCGCCGCGGACAGGGTGGCCGGGTTCGAGGCGCTCCTGCGGTGGCGCCACCCCACGCTCGGCACCGTGTCCCCGGCCCGGTTCATCCCGGTTGCGGAGGAGATGGGCTTGATCGGCCGGATCGGGGAATGGGTGCTGGCGCAGGCCTGCCGCGACGCCGCGGCGTGGCCCGAAGATGTCACGGTCGCGGTGAACCTGTCGCCGCTGCAGTTCCGGGGCGGCGACCTGGTGGGGACGGTCCGCGCCGCGCTGGACGCCGCGGGGCTGCCCGCGCAGCGGCTCGCGCTCGAGATCACCGAGTCGGCGCTGCTCAAGGACAACGACAAGGTTTTGGCGACGCTGCACGAGCTGCGCGGTTGCGGGGTCGAGATCGCGCTGGACGACTTCGGCACCGGGTACTCGTCGCTGAGCTACCTCCGGAGCTTCCCGTTCGACAGGATCAAGATCGACCAATCCTTCGTTCGCGAAATGGACCGCCGCCCCGATTGCCTGGCGATTGTCCGCTCCGTCGCGCAGCTCGCGCAGACCCTGGGGATGACCACCACGGCGGAGGGCATCGAAACTCCGGAACAGCTCGACCAGGTGCGGCAAGCGGGGTGTACCCAAGCGCAGGGCTACTACTTCGACCAGCCGAAGCCCGCATCCGAGATCGCCCGCTGGTTCGGGCAGCCGGCGCAGCGCCTTGCGCTGGCCGACCTTCTGGAGAGCAGGGAAACGGCCATCGCGGCCGCCAGCCCGGCGTGAAGTGCCGCGCCCTCGTCGCGCGGAAAAGCGCCAGCGCCTTCCGCCACCACGCAGCGCATTGGCGCATGACGCTCCGCTTACGCGCCGTACAAGTATTACCCGGGCGGCATCATCGATCGACCCGCGTGCGGCTGCTGAGGGGTTTCACCCATCCTACGGCATGGACGGCGTAGGATGGGTGAAACCCATCAGCGGTTGACGGTCATTCAACCAAGCCGTCCGTGTTACCCGGGAAACGGCCGGGGCAGGCGGCTGGTGTAAGCTGCTACCCGGGCGCCACCGCTGTCAGCCCCCGCCGCCGATGCAGGCCGCGGCGTTCTTGGGGGTGCACACATCCAGTCCGGTGTAGGTCGGGTCCTGCGGGGCCGCCTTGCCGTCCTTCATGTCCTTCAGGAAGTACATGGCCTTGTAGCCCATCTCGAACGGCCGCTGGCCGACGTTCCCGGTCGCAAGGCCCTCTTTCAGCAGCGCGATCTGCACCGGCAGCGTGTCCGCGACCACCAGCGCGAGCTTGCCGGAGGCGATCTTCTCCTTTTGCCGCGACGCGATGTTGCGGTAGGCGTCCGGCAGGAACTCGGGGAAGCCGCCCGTCGGCACAAAGGCGTCCAGGTTGGGCAGCTTGGCGAGCGTGTCCTCCAACTGCTGCACCGCGCGCGGGAAGTCGTCATCCGTGTAGAGCGGGCAGCCGGACGCTTCCGTCCAGCCGTTCTGCCCGGTCAGGCGCTCGCCGGGCGACGCGGCGCTTTGCTTGCCCCCAAGCGTGTCGCGGATGCCCTGCATACGCTCGTTGTGGTTGGCCGCGGCGGCGCCCCCGGACTGGATGCAGATGGTGCCGCCCTGCGGCTTGGTCTGCGCCACCAGCTTGGCGAGGTTCACGCCGATGTCGTAGTTGTGCGTGCCCACATAGGCGGCGCGCAGGCCCTTGTCCTTTTCCAGCAGGTCGGAGTCCCAGGTCAGGACCGGGATGTTGGCCGCCTTGGCGCCCGACAGCGCGTTCGCGATGGCCGCCGCGTTGGCAGGGGACACCGCAATGCCGTCCACCCGCTTGGTGATCAGGTCCGCGACGATCTGCGCCTGCTCGTCGCCGCCGCCGTGCTCGCCGGGTCCGATGTAAAGGCACTGGATCGCGCCGCCCAACTCCTTCTCGGCTTTGCGGCAGCCGTCGAGCGCCTGGTCGAAGAACGGGTTGTTGGTGTTCTTCGGCACGAGCGCGAAGGTGTATTTCTTGTCCGCGGCGGTGGCGGCGCCCGCGGCGAGCACAAGCACGCCGGCCGCCGCCGCGCACAACAAAGCCGATCTCACCATTCTGACCCTCCCTGAACCATGTTGCCTGAACCTTTGTTGATTGAGCGGTGCGCCGGTGGTTCGCCCGGCTCAGCCGCCTTTTGCGCGGATCTTCCCGAGATAGACCGCGGCCACCAGGAACACGCCCACGAAGGTGCCCTGCCAGTTGGAATCGACCCCGGCCATCAGCAGCGCGTTGCGTATGACGAAGATGAGTGCTGCGCCGATAAACGCGCCGTAGGCGCTGCCGTGCCCGCCCAGCAGGTTGGCGCCGCCGATCACCGCGGCCGAGATGGCGAGCAGCTCATACCCCGTGCCCAGCGCGTTGATGGCCGAGCCTGACCAGCCCACGTTCAGCACCGCCGCCAGCGCCGCGGCGAGGCCGGACGCCACGTAGCACTGCACCTTCACCCGTTTGACCGGCACGCCGGTGAGCAGCGCCGCGTTCTCGTTGCCGCCGATGGCGAGGATGTAGCGGCCCCAGGCCGTCATCTTGAGCACGGCGGCAAAGGCCGCGGTGAGGACGATCAACACCAGCAGCGGGTAGGACAGGGACAGCGTGCTTTCGCCGATCCGGAACAGGTCGAGGCGGCCGTTGCCGAGCAGCTTGAAGGCGGAACCGCCGGGTCCGAAGTCGTAGATCATGCGGTTGCCCGACAGCACCACCGCGACCGAGCGGGCCACCGACAGCATCCCCAGCGTGACCACGAAGGACGACAGGCCGACATAGGCGACCAGCGCGCCGTTGATCGCGCCGACCGCCCCGCCCGCCGCCAGCCCGGCGAGCACCGTCATCCACCAGGGATTGCCGCCTTGCAGCATCAGGCCGCAGACCACGGCCACGAGGCCCATCACCGAGCCGACCGACAGGTCGATGCCGCCGGTGGCGATCACCGCCACCATGCCCAGCGCCATGACGCCGATGAACGAGAAGTTCCGGGTGATGTTGAAAAAGTTGTCGAAGGTGGCGAAGGAGGCCGGTTGCCACATCCCCATGACGACGCAGATCGCCGCCAACGCCACCGTGACCCAGAACGCCTGGGACGCGACGAGGCCCTGCAGCGCCGAGTGCTCCCGCGCGTCCAGGACCGCGCGGTCGATGGCGGCATGGGCGGGGGCCGGCGCGGCTTGGGAGGTGTCAGGCGACATGGATCGCTCCCGTGATCAGGCCGGTGACTTCCTCCGGGCTGGTGCCGGCGATGGGCTTGTCGGCGACCTTGCGCCCGCGACGCATGACCACCACCCGGTCGCACACGTCGAACACGTCGGGCATCCGGTGGCTGATCAGGATCACGGCCATGCCGCTGTCGCGCAGCCGGCGGATCAGGTCGAGCACCTCCGCGACCTGGCGCACGGAGATGGCCGCGGTCGGCTCGTCCATCAGCACCACCTTGGCCCGCGACAAGCGGGTGCGGGCGATGGCCACAGCCTGACGCTGCCCGCCCGACATCTGGCGCACCAGGTCGCGGGGCCGGGTTTCCGATTTCAGCTCGGCGAACAGCTCGCCGGCGCGCCGGGCCATGGCCGCGTGGTCGAGCCAGCGGATCGGCCCGACGCCCTTCTTGATCTCACGCCCCAGGAACACGTTGGCCGCGGCCGACAGGTTGTTGCACAAGGCGAGGTCCTGGTACACGACCTCGATCCCCTTTTTCCGCGCCTCGACCGGCTTGCCGAAGTGCTGCGCTTCGCCGTCGATCAGCACGTCGCCGGAGGTGGGCGGGAAGTTGCCGGCCATGACCCGGACCAGCGTCGATTTGCCCGCGCCGTTGTCGCCCATCAAGCCCAGCACCTCGCCCGGCTCGATGTGCAGGTCCACGTCGTTCAGCGCGTGGATCGCGCCGAAATGCTTGACGATGTTGCGCAGTTCCAGAACCGGCACCGCTCCTCCCTTGGCGGCTTCGCACCGCCTTGCCCGTTTTCCGGACGCTGTTTTCCCGGGCATCACCCGGTCCGGCACCATCCACCCCGGCGGCACCTTGCGCAAGGCCTATCACGAACCAAAACTTGTGGAAAAAAGGCGGTTGCAATCTTCCTTGCAGGGTGGAAAAGCCCGGTCCAACGGTTCCAAGCAGCGCGGCCCGGCACGGCCGCCCGGAGCGCAGCATGGCGATTGCGAGCAAGATCGGCGTGGGCCTGATCGGGTCCGGCTTCATGGGCAAGGCCCATGCCCTGGGCTACGCCACGGCGGCCCGGGTGTTCGACCTGCCCGTCGAGGTGGACCTCGCCGTCCTGGCCGACCGCCGCCGAGACCCGCGCGGTGCAGGTGGACGACGTGGCCCGGCTGTTCCTGCGCTTCGAGGGAGGCGCCTCCGGCAGCCTGGAAGCGAACTGGATCGCCACGGGCCGCAAGATGCAGCACGACTTCGAGCTTTACGGCTCGAAAGGCGCGATCCTGTTCACGCAGGAGCGGTTCAACGAGCTGCAGGTTTATGACGCCGGGGACAAGGCGGGCCGGCGCGGGTTCCGCACCGTGTTCGCCGGGCCGGAGCACGAGCCGTACGGCGCGTTCTGCGTGGCGCCCGGCCATCAGATTGGCTTCAACGACCTCAAGGCCATCGAGGCGCGCGACTTCCTGCAAGCCGTCGCCGGCGGTTCGCGCCGGGGGCCGGACTTCCGCGAAGGCTACGAGGTGCAAAGGCTTGTGGAGTTGGCCTACCGGTCCGCGCGGGAAGGGCGGTGGCTGGACGTGTGATCCAATCGCGGCTCGCGGGCGGGGCCGCCGACGGCTAGAACTCCTCCCAGCCCTGCTCGTCCGCGGCAGATACGGCCACCGTGGCGGACGCGGACTTGCGGGCGCCGCCGTCGCGGCCTCGGCCGCCTTGGGCGACGACCTTGAAGGCCGTGGCGGACTTGGCCGGCCGCGGCGCAGCTTTGGCTGGGTGGCGCAGCGGCTCGACGTTCGAGGCCGATGCGTGGCCCTCCCGGCCAAGCTGGAAGCGGCTGGTGAGGCGGGCCAGTTCCTCGGCCTCCTGCGCCAGCGCGTGCGACGCCGCCGTGCTCTGCTCGACCATGGCCGCGTTCTGCTGCGTCACCTGGTCCATCTGGTTCACCGCCGTGTTGACCTCGGCCAAGCCCGTCGCCTGCTCCTGGGCCGAGCTGGCGATCTCGCCCACCACGCCGCTGACCTCGGCCACTTGCGCCACGATGCGCGAAAGCGCGTCCCCGGTCTCCCCCACAAGCTTCACCCCGGAGCCGACCTGCTGGGCCGACGCCGAGATCAGCGCCTTGATCTCCCGGGCCGCCTCCGCCGAGCGCTGCGCCAGCGCCCGCACCTCGGAGGCCACCACCGCGAAGCCGCGGCCCGCGTCCCCGGCGCGCGCCGCTTCCACGCCGGCGTTCAGCGCCAGCAGGTTGGTCTGGAAGGCGATCTCGTCGATCACGCCGATGATCTGGCCGATCTGGCGCGAGGACTGCTCGATGCCGCCCATGGCGGCCACGGCTTGGCGCACCACCGCACCCGAATGCTCGGCATCCCCGCGCGTGCGTGCCGCCACGTCGCGCGCCTGCTTGGCGCCCTCGGCCGTTTTGCGCACGGTGGCCGTGATCTGGTCGAGAGCCGCCGCCGTCTCCTCCAGCGACGCCGCCTGCTGTTCCGTGCGCCGGCTCAGGTCGTCGGCCGCCTGGCTGATCTCCTCCGTGCCCGAGCGGATGCCGTGCGCGCTGGCGCCGATAGCACGCAACGCCATTTGCAACTGCGCCAACGCGGTGTTGAAGTTGGCCCGCAACCCTTCGTACCCCGCCGCGAACGGCTGATCCAATTGCACCGTCAGGTCGCCCCCGGCCACCCGTTCCAGCCCGGATGCCACGGCAGCTACAACGGTCGCTTGAGCGACGGCAGCGGCGGCCCGCTCCGCTTCGCGTGCGGAGCGCTCGGCTTCGGCAGCATGGCGTTGCCGCTCCGCCGTTTGTTCCAGTTCGCGGGCGGCGTCAGATGCAGCTTGGGCGGCTGCCAGGTGACGGTCAGCCTCCCCGATCAAGGCGACGATCTGCTGGCTCATCCAGATCAGGGCAGACGCTTCGAGCACCAGGATAACGGCATGGACGGTGACGCGGCCAAGCTGCGCGCCGCCGGGAAAGACCAGCGCGGGCATCAGCGCGTTCAGGCCCAGGTGGTGCAGCGCCGTTGCAGCGGCAGCGACCAAGATGACGTCGCGGTCGCAGTAAGCCGCCAATACGGCAAGAGCGGCGAAATAGTAAAGGTGCGCGTCCTCCTGCCAAGGCGTGCCGCTACAGGCCGCAACGGCCAGGGACACCATTGCTACCAGAGCGACGGCGACGGTGAGCCGGGTGGCCCGGGACGCCGGAGCGCGCATCCAGGCCAGGGTAGCGGTGCTGGCAGCCACGGCGGCCGCAAGGCTGGGCCAGAGCGGGGCGTTGCCGGTTCCCAGTGCGATGCCGGGCACCAGCAGCACATTCAGCCACAGCAGCGCGATCAGAAAACGGCTGGTCCGAGCGCGCAGGGCAGGCAGATCGTTGGTCAAGACAGCCTCCAGTATATTTGACTACTTCTGCGTGCAACCGCCAAGGGCGCGCGGATCAAGCACCAGCCAGGCTCCAGCCTTGCGGAGCAGGTCACGGCGTTCCGGCGCGACAATGACGATGAAAGGCAAGGCGCCAAAGCGAACAACAGATCCGGCCACACCGGCAGCTTGCAACACCCGGGCGCCGTCCCACCACGGTGGGAACACCACCGCCACTGGCCCCGCCGACGGCGGCGTCATGGACAGCAACAAGGCCGCCGCCAAGGACGCAGCACCGAGTGCGGAGGGAAGAACAAAGCTGGAGTGGCAAGTGCTCTGCGTCATGACGTGATGCTAGAGGCTCTCAGTTATGAAATAGTTAAGCTTCAGTCTGGACAGGAGACCATCAAGCTCCTTGCAGCGGTCCCGCACGGCATGGAAGGCTTTTTCCTGTCGGGGACGGCGGCAGCGGCACGGGGTGGGGTTGGTCCGACAAGTGAGCGAGCAAGCGCATTGGATGGCAGAACTGCGCTCAAGGCATGGCAGCCCCCTGCATAGCCTGGAACGCCCTCACGCCCGGGCCGTCCTGCGCCCAAGCGTGAGGGCAAGCGCGGCGCCCGCCGCCGCGGTGGCCGCGCCGACCCCGAACGGGGCGGCCGGGCCGGCCGCCGCGGCCAGCAGCCCCAGCGCCGGGCCAGTCAAGCCGAGGGCAAGGTCCTGGAACGCTGCGAAAGCCCCGAGCGCCGTGCCCCGGTTCTCCGCGGGCACGCGCCGCACGGCCTCCACGCCCAGCGCGGGGAACACGAGGGAGCAGCCCGCCCCCGTCAGCCCCGCGCCGCCCAGCGCCACCCACGGGTCCGGCGCGAGCCACAACAATGCCTGCCCGGCCGCGCCCGCGGCCATGGACCAGGACGCCACGGCCCGGCCGCCGAGCCGGTCCGGCAAGCCGCCCGCCACGGTCCGCACGGCGACGAAGCACGCACCGAACGCGAGCAACACATAGCCCGCCCCGGCCCAGCCCCGCGCCGCGAAAAGCAGGGACGCGAAGGCGGACACGGCGGCGTAGCCGATCCCGGCCAGCATCAGCGCCACGCCGGGCCGCCAAACGCGCCCCACGACGCCCAGCAACGGCAGGCGCAGGCCACCAAGCGCGGGGGCGGGGTCCAGCGGCAGCACCACGGCCAAGGCGGCGAGCGGCAGGAACAGCGTCGCCCCGGCCACGGCCGGGAAGCCGAACGTTTCGTAAAGGGCGAAGCCCAGCGGCGCCCCCGCCGCCAAGGCGCCGTATTGGGCCATCCCGTTCCACGACATGGCAAGCCCGGACCGCCCGGCCCCGGCGCGCAGGATGGCCCAGCTCAGCACGCCGGTGATGAGCAGGCTCTCGCCCACCCCGAGCACGAGCCGCCCGGCGAGCAGCACGGCCAAGGACGCGGCGGGCGCGAGCGGGACCGAAGCCAGGGAAGCCAGCCCGGCGCCGGCGCAGACCAGGAGGCCGCGCGCCAGCGTGGCCTTGGCGCCGCCGCGGTCCACCATGCGCCCGGCATAGGCGCGCGTGAGCAGGGTGGCGAAGGACTGGATGCCGACCGCCAGCCCGGCCACCGCCGTCCCGAAGCCCAGCGTGCCGTGGACGTGGAGAGGCAGCACGGGCAAGGGCACGCTGACCGTGAGGAAGCCGAGGAACATGGCGGCGAGCAGCGGCCCGAGGGGCTTGAGCAGGCCCCGGGCCGCGGCGCCCCCCTCCGCTGCCGGCGCCAGTGTCAGAGCGGGGCTGCCGGGTGCGGCGGCGCGTCGAAGCCGCCCCATACGGATTGGTCGTAGTTCACCATCGCACCCGTCATCAGGCCGGACTCGCTGCTCGACAGGAACGCCACCGCGCGCGCGACTTCCTGCGGGTCCAGCAGGCGGCCGAAGGGCTGCTTGGCGGCGGCCTGCGCCAGCCAATCCGGGTCGGCCCCGTGGTCCCGCTGGATGCGGTCCTCGCCCTCGCTCGCCATCCAGCCGATGTTGAGGCCGTTGACGCGGATGCGGTTGCGCAGCAGCGCGTAGGCCGTGTTCAGGGTGAGCGTGGCCAGCGCGCCCTTGGATGCGCAGTAGGCCGAAATGAAGGGCTGGCCCGCCATGCCGGACATGGAGCAGATGTTGACGACCGTGCCCTCCGTTTTCTCCCGGCGCATGATCTCGACAGCGCCCTGCATCAGGAAGAACGGGCCGCGGACGTTGACCGCGAACATCCGGTCGAACAGCTCGGGCGAGGTGTCGAGGATGGTGCCCCGGTCCGTGATCGCCGCCGCGTTGACCAGGGCGTCGATCCGGCCGAACCGGGCGTCGGCCCGGGCGATCACGGCGCGGCAGTCCTCGACCTGGCCGAGGTCAGCGGGAACGAACTCCACCGCCGCGCCGGTCGCGTCCCCGATCTCGCGCGCCTTGGCCTCGCCCTTGTCGCGCGAACGGCCGCAGATCACGAGGCCGGACGCGCCGCGCTCGGCGAACAGCCGGGCGATGGCCGCGCCCAGGCCCTGCGTGCCGCCGGTGACGACGGCGACCTTGCCTTCAAGCTGCGCCATAAACGGTTCACCCCTCGACCTGGTAGCCGGCGGCGGCCAGCGCCGCGGACAGGGCGCGGTGGCCGATCCGCGCGTATTCGGCCGGGGGCGCTTTCGCCGGGTCCTGCTCGGCCTCCACCACGAACCAGCCCCCGTAGCCGACGTCGGCGAGGCGGCGGCACACCGCGGCGAAGTCGATGGCCCCGTCGCCCGGCACGGTGAACGCGCCTTCCAGCACGGCATCGAGAAAGGATTGCCGGTCCCGGTCCAGCCCCGCGACCACCGGGCCGCGCACGTCCTTCGCGTGGACGTGGACGATGCGCTTGCCATGGTTGTCGATCACGCGCAGCACGTCGCCGCCGGCGAAGCGCATGTGCCCGGCGTCATACAGCAGCCCGACCGCCGCCCCGGTGTGGCGCATCAGCAGGTCCAGGTCGCGCTCGGTCTCGATGGCGGTCGCCATGTGGTGGTGGAAGGCGAGCGGCACGCCGGCCTCGGCGCAATGCTCGGCGAAGCGGGTGAGGCGGCGGCCGTAGGCGCGGATCTCGTCTTCGGACAGGCGGCGGCGCGTGGCGAGCGGGGCGCCGCGCTTGTTCTGCACCGTGCCGGCCGTTTCGCCGTAGGCGAGGCAGGCGGCGCCGAGTTCACGGAACAGCGCGAGCTGCGCCGCGACCCGCTCCTTTTCCTCCGCCAAGTCGTCGGGCGCGTCGAGCACGGTGCCGGAAAACCAGCCAGAGGCGAGTTGCAAGCCGTACGCCTCCAGCTTGGGGCGCAGCCCGGCTGCGGTGCGCGGGAACTTGCCGCCGGTCTCGACGCCGGAGAACCCGGCATCCCGGCTTTCCCCCAGGCAGGTTTCAAGCGTCGTCTCGCCGCCCAGTTCGGGCAGGTCGTCGTTGGACCATGCAATCGGCGCGATGCCCAGCTTCGCCTTCATCCTGTCCTCCCGCGAGCCGTTCAGATGCCGACGCGCTGCTTCGTGCGGCCCTGCCGCTGGGCCTCGTGCGCCGCGGCCACGTCCTCGCGGGTGCTGACTTCCGGCACGCCCACGTCCCACCAGGCATCGCCCGGCGACCACGCAAAGGCGTCGGAGACGATCGTGATCACCGTCGTGCGGTCCGTGGTCTTGGCCCAGTCCAGCGCCTCGCCGAGTTCGGCCAGGCTTTCGGCACGGCGGACGAGCGCGCCCATGGACGCGGCGTGCTTGGCGAAGTCCACCGCGAACGGCTCCTTGACCCGGCAATCGCGGATCAGGTTGTTGAAGGAGGGCACGCCCTTGGCGTTCTGCAGCCGGTTGATCACCGCGTAGCCGCCGTTGTCGCAGACAATCAGGACCATCTTGTGACCGGACAGCACCGACGAATAGATGTCCGAGTTCATCATCAGATAGGTGCCGTCGCCCACCATCACGATTGGCGTGCGGGTCGGGTCGGCCATGGCGGCGCCCCAGCCGGCGGCGATCTCGTAGCCCATGCAGGAAAAGCCGAACTCGCAGTCGAAGGTGCCCGGCGCCTTGACGCGCCAGTTCTTCATCACCTCGCCGGGCAGCCCGCCGGCCGCGGTGATGAGCAAATCGCGCTCGCCCGCACGGGCGTTCACGACGCCCACGACCTGGGCGTAGGTCGGCATCGGCGCGTTGGTCGGCTTCTGCAAGCCGTCGAGCAGGGCGTTCCACCCGGCGAACGCGCGCCGCCCCCGGTCCGTCCAGCCCGGGTCTGCCGTCCAACCGCCCAGGCCAGCATCCAACTCCCCCATCGTTTCCCGCGCGTCGCCGACCACGGCGAGCGCCCGGTGCTTGGTCGCGTCCCAGCGCGCCGCGTTGACGGACACGAACCGGGCGTCCGCGGCGAAGGCGGTCCAGGACCCCGTGGTGAAGTCCTGCAAGCGCGTGCCCACGGCGAGGATCACGTCGGCCTCCGCGGCAAGCTCGTTGGCGGAGGTGGAGCCGAGGACGCCGACCGGGCCGACATGGGCGGGGTGGCCGTGCGCGACCGACCCCTTGCCGGCGACGGTCTCGGCGAGCGGGACGCCCCGGCGCTCGGCGAAGCGCGCCACCTCGGTTTCGGCCAGGGAGTAGCGCACCCCGCCGCCCGCGATCAGCAGGGGGCGCTTGGCGTTCCTGAGCAACCCGATGGCTTCCTCCAGCCGGGCCTTGTCCGGGCGGGGGCGGGGCACGGCGTGGAGGGTTGGCTCGAAGAAGGCGAGGGGGTAATCGGCCGCGAGTTCCTGCACGTCCTGGGGCAAGGCGAGAAAGGCCGGGCCGCAATCCGCCGGGTCGAGCATCGCGGCGGTGGCTTGGGGCAGGGAGGAGATCACCTGCTCCGGGTGGGTGATGCGGTCCCAGTAGCGGGTGACGGCCTTGAAGGCGTCGTTGGCCGTGACCGTGGGATTGTTGAAATGCTCGAGCTGCTGCAGCACCGGGTCGGGCCGGCGGTTGGCGAAGGTGTCGCCGGCGAGCAGCAGCACGGGCAGGCGGTTCGCATGGGCGACGCCGGCCGCCGTGACCATGTTGAGCGCGCCGGGTCCGATGGAGGCGGCGGCGACCATGATCTGCCGGCGCCGGGTGGCCTTGGCGAAGCCGATGGCGGCCAGCGCCATGGATTGCTCGTTCTGCCCGCGCCAGGTCGGCAGCACGTCCTGCACGGCTTCCAGGGCTTCGGACAGGCAGGTGACGTTGCCGTGGCCGAAGATCGCGAACACCCCGGGGAACAGCGGCACCCGGGCGCCGTCGATGGTGGTGAACTGGTTGCAAAGGTAACGGACCACGGCCTGCGCGGTGGTGCAGCGGACGGTGTTCATGCGGTCCCTCCCATCGCGCGGTCTATGTCGCCGCGCGCTTGGCGTTGAGAATGCTTATTGCAGGCGATTTCGCATTGCAACTTTGGTTGTGGCGACGGCATCGGCGGCTCAGGCCCGCTTCTGGCGGGAGGTCCAGCCGCGGTCCCGCCCGCTCCCGGTCACGGTCGGGATGCGCGGGGCGCCGCCGCGGTCGGGCTGCATCAGGGCGGCCGTGGCCACCGCGAGGCATTGCGCGAGGCACATCGGGCCGGCCAAGGAGCGCGAGAAGCTGTATTCATCCTCCGGGACCGTGAACAGGACCCGCGCGTGCTTGGCCAGCGGCGAAAGCGGGCTGTCGGTGATCGCCACCACGGGCGCCCCGTTCGCCGCGGCGGCGTCCCGGATCGCGACCACCTCATGGGCGTAATGGCGGAACGCGACGGCTATGAGCACGTCTCGGTCGGACACCGGCGCCGCCATTTCCCGGGCCAGCCCGCCTGCGGGATCAAGCAGCACGACCCGGCGGCGCAGCATGACCAGGACGTGGCGCAGAAAGGGGGAACAAGCGGGTGGCGCGCGCGTTCGGTGCCTGCGTTCCTGGGAGGAAACCCGATGAACATGGATTTTCGGAGCTTTACGGCCTTCGCCCTCGCCGGCTTGGCGTTGGCCGCGTGCACGCCCGCGGAACGGAGGGCCGAGCGCCCGCAAAGCACGACGACGCCGGGGCTGGAAACCGGCATCACCGCGAACAACGGCGGCGGCCAGCGGGCCTTGGACAACACGGTGGGCGTGGGCGTCACGACGCCGAACAGCCGGGCACGCTGACGGACCGGGGCCGCCCGGCTTGCCCCGTGGGCTGAACCGGGCGGCAATGCCGTGGGCGTTCCTTAAGCCGGGATGCGGTGGAGAGCGCAAAGCTTGTTGCCCGCGGGGTCGCGGAGGTAGGCCAAGTAAAGCCTTCCTCCGCCACGGACGCCCGGCGGGTCCTCGCACGTCGCGCCGCCGCTCGCCAGGCCTGCGGCGTGCCAGGCATCGACCTGTTCGGGCGAGCCGGCCGCAAAGCCGACCGTGCCGCCGTTCGCGCCCGAGGCCGGCGCGCCATCAACCGGCTTGGTGATGGCAAACGCGCCGGCCGTGGTCCTGTAGAACACCCGCCCCTTGTCGTCGCGTGCTCCTGGCGCAACGCCCAGGGCGCCCAAGGTCGCGTCGTAGAACCCTTTCGAGACCTCGATATCGTTTGCGCCGACCATGATGTGGGTGAACATCTGCTTTCTTCCTGCCAATGCGCCGTGGGCGCTGTTCCGAACGCAATGGGAGCGCCGTTCCCAACACATGCCTGATCGGGACGGTCCCGTCATGCCGGTTTCTCCAAACCCGCCGCTGAAAGTTGCGCCCCCGCCACCTCACCGCGCGGCGCACCCGGCGCCGGGTCCCTTCTCATGGCCGTGGAAGCAGGCGACGCCGCGGTCCTTGGCCTTTGCCTGATACAGCGCGGCGTCCGCGTTCTTCAGCACCGCCTCGTAGGACGCGGCGGCCGGCGACGCCACGGCGATGCCGACGCTGACGCCCACCTCGAGCTGGTGTCCGTCGATGGCGTAGGGCTGCGAGACCTCGCCCACGATCCGCTCGGCGACGGCGCGGGCCAAGGCGGCGTCGGCGTCCCACAGCACCACGGCGAACTCGTCCCCGCCCAGGCGGGCGCACAGGTCGCCGGCGGGCAGATGGCGCTCCAAGCGCCGCGCGACGGCGGCGAGGAGCCTGTCCCCGGTGGGGTGGCCCCGGGTGTCGTTGACCGCCTTGAACCGGTCGAGATCGAGGCAAAGCAGCGCGATGGACGGCGCCCCCGGCGCTTGGAACCCGGCATGGAGCGTTTCACGGAAAAGCCGGCGGTTGGCCAGGCCGGTCAGCTCGTCGTAATGCGCGAGAAAGCAGGCGCGGTCGTGCGCCCGCTTGACCCGGGTGACGTCCGAGCCGACGCCGCGGTAGCCCTCGAACACCCGCTGCGCGCCGAACTTCGGCTTTCCGGTCAGCGACCACCACATGGTTTCCGCGCCGACCTGGAAGCACACCTCGAAGTCGCGGAACGGGAGGCGGCGCTCCATCAGGGCTGAAAGCGCGGGCAGGCCCGTTGCAGGCTGGCCCGCATCCGCCGCCGGGGAGGGCGCCGCCGGTCCGAGGATTTCGGCGAAGGTCATTCCGAACAGGCTGTGCGGCTCCCTTTGGGTGACCTTGGCAAAGCGGTCCGAGACATGGGTGAGCAGGCCGTCCTCATCGGTTTCCCAAAGCCAGTCGCAGGCGGCCTCCTCGAAGTCCCGGAGCAGCAGGCCGATCGTTTCCTGCCCGTCCTGGTGCTCGATCTCGCCGAGCGCGCGGCATATCAGGACCCGGTTGAGGTAAAGCATACAGAACAGGGTCGGCACGCCATAGCCGGAAAGGAGCACGGCCCCGGCGAGGTCGAAGCCTCCAACCGTCAAGTTTGGTATAAAGTATATTTGCCAAACATCTTTGTTTGTTTCCGAAAGATGTCTCGCCACTCTAGATTTTCATGTTCCTGACTCGGAAATCCGTGGAGACACAGCAATACCCTATATAGTGGTACCTGTTCTTTACGAGAACGTTTCAATAAGGCGGGGATGCGGCAGCCCAGCGTGCTGCTCCCTTGGGCGCCGGCCACGCCGCCGCACTCGACAAGACGGGCGCCGGATACGATGCTGGCCGCCGCGCCCTCCCGTTGCGGATGCTGGACATGCTGATCAACTGTGCCGCCTACAAAGCCGGAAGCCGCGTCGCAGACATCGACCTCAAGCAGTCCAACTGCATCGAGTCCGCGCCGGGCGACTTCGTTTGGGTCGGCTTGCACGAACCCGACGCCGCCCTGCTGCGCACGGTCCAGCAGCGCTTCGGCCTGCACGACCTGGCAGTGGAGGACGCCCACCTGGCGCATCAGCGGCCGAAGCTGGAAGCGTACGGCAACTCGCTGTTCGTGGTGCTGCGCACGGCGCAACTCACGGAGGGCAAGATCCGGTGGGGCGAAACCCACATCTTCGCCGGCCCGGGCTATGTCGTGACGGTCCGGCACGGGTCCACAACCGCCTACAAGGCCGTCCGCGCGCGGTGCGAAAGCGCCCCCCAGATGCTGTCGATGGGCGAAAGCTTCGTCATCTACTCGGTGATGGACTTTATCGTGGACAGCTACTTCCCCCTGTTGCACGAGCTTGAAGGCGAGGTGGACGCGCTGGAAGACTCGGTGTTCTCCAAGGACTCGGCCCGGCTCGACGTGGAGCGGGTGTTCGAGCTTCGCCATGACCTGCTGCTGATGCGCCGGGCCGTGCTGCCGCTGCAGGAAGTCTGCAACGGCCTGATCCGGTTCGACGTGACCTTGATCGCGCCCGAGATGCGTGCGTATTTCCGCGACGTGCAGGACCACGTGATCCGCGTCGTGGAAAGCATCGACAACCTGCGCGAGCTGCTGAAAGGGGCGCTGGAAGCGAACCTGCTGCTGGCCTCGGTGCAGCAGAACGACGTGACGAAGCAGTTGGCGGCCTGGGCGGCGATCCTCGCGGTGCCGACCGCCATTGCCGGCATCTACGGCATGAACTTCAAATATATGCCGGAGCTGGAGTACGCCGCGTCATACCCCATCGTGCTGACCGTTATCGTTGGCCTGTGCATTTATCTGTATTACCGATTCAAGCGGTCCGGCTGGCTATGATCCTCCGCGGATGACCGGCGCCGTGGGGATGGCCGTCACGGAACCGCCCTGAAGCGGCGCACCGACACCGCCTGGTGGCCGCGCAGCAGGACAAGGCGGTCGGCCGGGATCGCGCCAAAGGTCGCGCCGGCGGCGTCCACGGCGTTGCCGGGCTGCCGCACGGGGAAAAGCGCCGCCTGCTCGGCGGGCTGGGGGGCGGGGCGCAGGACATGCGTGCCGTTTGGACCGACCATCACCACCTCCTGCGCGCCGATCCGGGCCACCCTGACCGTCCCGATGCGCTCGCCCTCGGCCGCGGCCACCGGCTTGCCGTCCCGGCCGCCGGCGAAGATGGCCCGGCGCGTGGACGCGGTGACCACGATCCCGGACAAGCGCGGCAGCGGCGGCGGCGGTGCGTCGGGCACCGCGGGCGCGGGCCGGCGGTCGGCGCGGAACAACGGGCGCCGCAGGATGCTGGCCTCGGTGGCCGCCCCGTCCCGCGTGGCGCCGGGCAACGGGGCGCGGGGCGGGGCGGGGCCGGTCGGTGCAGCCGGCAGGGCCGGCGCCGGCGGCGGGGTCAGCTCCCAGCCGATCAGCGCGGCAAGCGCGAGCGCGAGGCAAAGGCAGCCGGCTTCGCTCCGCCGCATGGCCGCGGCGCCCGCCGCACGTGCGGCCTATGCCGGCTGCGCCGAGGGCTGCCAAATGCTGCGATAGGCGTAAACCTGCAGGTCCATCTCGGTGGCGCCGCCCTGCGCAGAGAACACCAGGCTGTCGGGCGGGTCCTTGAAGAAGAACAAGCTGGTGGCCACCCGCACCCCGTCATCCACGAACAGCTCAAGCGTGCTGACGTCGAACAAAGCGCGCAGCTTGACCGCGCCGCCGGCGGCATAGCCGGTCGCAAAGGTGGCGGTGAAGTCGGGATGGCTGAAGCCCTGCGTCCCCCCGCGGTCCACGTAAACCTTCTGCGCCCCCCAGTCATAGGCGATGACCAGGCTTTCGGCGCCGTTGGTGAGGCTGACCGTCGCCATGCCGCCGCCGCCGGGGGAGGCGGCCGTGACTTGGACCTCCAACGACTGCCGGCCGTCGAGCGGGAGGCTGAACGGGGTCGCCTCGTCCACGGAAACGGGGCCGCTGTGCAGCACCCGGTCGCGCAGCCTCTCAAGCTCCGGCGCCGGGTTCTGCGCCAGCACATAGCCGCTGTCGGCCGCGGTGGTGCGGAGCGTGAGCACGCGGGGCACCGACATCTGGCCGCGCCAGGGATGGGTGGGTGCTGCGTTGGTATACTGCCAGTTGCTCAGCCAGGTGATGGCGACCGCATCCCTCCAAGCCATGTTGTTGTAGGTTTGCATGGCGTAGGCGTCCTTGGCGAACTCCATGAACCGGGTGGCGTCGTCGTCGGGCACGAAGTTGTGGCCGTCGAACTCGCCCACGAAGTATTGCGTGGCGCTGCCGCCCTGCGGCGCGCCGGGGTTGATGGAGACCAGCAGGACCCATTTGTGCTGGTCGGTGCCCTCGATCCGCACCCGCATCAGGTTCGGCACCTCGTATTGGTCGCCGAGAAGCCCGGCGGGACCGAAGCTGCCCACCTGCGTCCAGCTCTTGAGGTCCTGCGTCGCGTAGAACAGCACCTTCCACTGCCGGCTCAGCGCGACGGCCATGATCCAGCTTTCGGTGGGCGGGTGCCAGAACACCTGGGGGTCGCGGAACTCGGCTTCGCCGCGGTCCACGACGGGGTTGCCGCCGTAGTCGGTGAAGGTCTGCCCGGCATCGAGGCTGTAGGCGACGTTCTGCTTTTGGGAGTTTTGCCCCCCGTCGTAGGTCGCCAGCGTGTAGATGGCGACGATCCCGCCGTCGGCCGAGCCCGGGAAGAAGCCGCTGGCGTTCAGCCGGTCCACCACGGCCGAGCCGGAGAAGATGTATCCGGCCGGCGTGCTGGGAATCGCGACCGGCAGGTTCTCCCAATGCACGAGGTCGTTGCTGACGGCGTGTCCCCAGGCCTGGTTCCCTGCTTCCATGGCGGACGGGTTGTATTGGTAGTAAAGGTGATACTTGTCCCGAAAGTAAACCAGGCCGTTCGGGTCGTTCATGAAGTTCTGAGGCGGGCTGAAATGGTATTGGGGGCGGTAGCGCTCGGCGTAAAGCGGCTCCCCCGCGCCGTCGGCGGCGCTTGCGGCGCCCCCCGGCGCGACGAGTCCGGCCGTCCTGGCCGTCCACGCCGCGGTTGAAAGAAGCAGCAAGCCGCGTTTGGAGATCATGACAATCCTCCCAAAATGGCGCCGGCCCGCTTTTATGCGCCGTGTCACCGTTGGCCCGGCCCGCGGCCCGGCGCGGACCGTTTGCCCGCTGCGCCGAACCGCCAGGTCCTTGCCATGCGATTGAACCCTTGCATTTTGTTGCTGTCAAGCAATGATTGGCGCCCCGTGCAGTCAGGTCTGGGACTTACATGGGCTGTGCAGCGTGAATTGTTAGGGATTGTTTTGGCCCTGCTGTGCGACCCAAGGCGGATGATTGTACGGTCCCCCACAAACCTAAGCAGCCTCACACAAGTTGAAACACCCATGCCCGGGACTGGCGGCGCCCGCGCCAAGCCGGGCGCACGCGGATCAACCCCGGATGCTCAGCCCCGGGACGGCTCCGGGTAGCGGATGCCCACGACTTCCACCACCTCCGGCCCGCGCGGCGTCCGCACCCGCGCCTCGTCGCCCACGCGGGCGCCCAGCAGCGCCAGTGCCACCGGCGAGCCGACGCTGATCGTGCCGTCCGCCATGCTGGCCTCGTCCACGCCGACAACCGTGACGGTGACCTCCTCGTCGCGCTCGGTCAAATAGGTGACGGTTGCGCCGAAGAACACGCGGTCGCGCCGGGTTTGGGCACCGGGGTCCACCACCTCGGCATGGGCCAGCCGCCGGCCGAGGAAGCGCAGGCGTCGGTCGATCTCGCGCAGGCGGCGCTTGCCTTCCTTGTAATCCGCGTTCTCGCTCCGGTCGCCGTTGCCGGCGGCCCATGACACGATCTCGACGATCCGGTGCCGCTCCGCCCGGCGCTCGGCAAGCTCTGCCTGCAGGCGCGCATGTCCTTCGGGCGTCATGTAGAATTTGCCGCCGGGCAGCCGCGGCGGGCCTTCCTCGTCGTCGTCTTCCAAAGCCTGGCCCTCCTCCTCGCCGGTGTTTTCGCACGCGAAGAACGGGATGGCGATGCGGGCAGGCGCCGCCGCGGCCTTCCCGTTTTCGTGCGCGCCGCAACCCTCCCCCCTGTCCGCCCCTTTTCCCCGGCATCGGCGGGAAGCGCCCATTGTGGCCGCAGCGGGGCTGGCGGCGTTGGTCCGCCCCGCCGCGAAGGAGAAGACACCATGCAGGGTCACTGGGCACCGTTCGGCATCGGCTTCGTGACCGGGCTGCGCAGCATGACGGCCGCCGCCGCGCTGAGCTGGGCCGCTTCCCTGGGGCGGACGCGGTTCCGCTGGATACCGGCCGGGCCTGGGCCGCGCCGCTTCGCCACGGCCGCCGCCCTGGCCGAGATGGCGGGCGACAAGATGCCCTTCGCGCCCGACCGCCGCATCCCGCCCTCCTTTGCGGCACGCCTCCTGATTGGCGCCGTGGGCGGCACGGCGCTGGCCGGGCGGGGGGCGACGCCACTCGGCGGCGCCTTGGCCGGCATGGCGGGGGCCGTTGCGGGCACCTTGCTGGGCCGCGCCGCGCGGGGGACGAACACGCCCCCCGGCGCCGGCTGGGCGCGCGGGCTGACGGAGGACGCGGTGGCCGCCGGGCTGGCCACGGCGCTGGTCTGCTTGGCGGAGCGCCGCAGCCGGGCCTAGCCTTTTGCACGCCTTTGTGCTTTCCTGGCGGGCCTGACGGACGTGCCGTGGGCGTTCCGAACGCTTCGGCCCTCGTCATGACTTGAGGAGGCCACCATGCAAGCCCTCGTCCTTGAACGCAAAGGCGAGCTGTCCCTGCGCGACATCGACCTGCCGCTCGATGTCGGGCCAACCGACGTGAAGATCGCTCTGCACACGGTCGGCGTTTGCGGCAGCGACGTGCATTACTACACCCACGGACGCATCGGCTCCTACGTGGTGGACGCGCCGATGGTGCTGGGCCACGAGGGCGCGGGCACCGTGGTGGAGGTCGGCAGCGCCGTCACCGGCCTCAAGCCCGGCGACCGCGTGTGCATGGAGCCGGGGGTGCCGGACCTGTCGTCCCGCGCGTCCAAGCTCGGCTTGTACAACGTGGACCCGTCCGTCCGCTTCTGGGCGACGCCGCCGGTGCACGGCGTGCTGGCGCCGTTTGCGGTCCACCCGGCTGCCTTCACCTTTAAGCTGCCGGAGGGGGTGAGCTTCGCCGAAGGCGCGATGGTAGAGCCGTTCGCCATCGGGATGCACGCGGCGGCGCGGGCGCGCATCGTGCCGGGCGACGTGGCGGCCGTGATCGGGGCGGGACCCATCGGCATCATGGTGGCGCTGGCGGCGCTGGCGGGCGGGTGCTCCCGCGTGCTCATCTCGGATTTCAGCGCGGAAAAGCTGGCCATCGCCGGCCGTTACCCCGGCATCACCCCGGTCAACATCGGCCAGGAGGCGTTCGCCGCGGCGGTCGCCCGCGACACGGAAGGCTGGGGGGCCGACGTCGTGTTCGAGGCCAGCGGCAGTCCCAAAGCCTTTGACGGCATCTTCCGGCTGGTGCGCCCGGGCGGCGCGCTGGTGCTGGTCGGCTTGCCGGTCGAGGAAGTGCAGTTGTCGGTGCCGGACGCCATCGCCAAGGAGGTCCGCATCGAGACGGTGTTCCGCTACGCCAACATCTTCGACCGCGCCTTGGCGCTGATCGCGTCGGGCAAGGTGGACTTGAAGCCGCTCATCACCGGCACCTTCGCCTTTCGGGACAGCGTGGAAGCGTTCGAGCGTGCCGCCTCCGGCTTGCCGACCGACGTGAAGCTGCAAATCCGCGTGGCCGAGGCGGAAGGCTGAGGCCACGCCGGCCAGTTGTATCAAGATCTAGACAATCGCCCATTATCAGGTAAGTTGGTGGGGCGTGACGGCGCGCGATGCCGGGCAGGGAGCGGGTGATGCCCCTGCTTGCGGTCGCTTCGCGTCGGAAGGCGTCATCAAGGAACAAGCCGAAGCCGTCGTGACCGGCACAAAGGGAGAGTTCATGCGACCGCTGCTACGAACCATGGGTGCTGCCATCGTCCTGCTCGGCAGCGCGCTGCTGGCGACGCCGCCCGCCGCTGCCCAGGCCTGGGACATCGCCAAGGCCGCCGCGCCGTTCAAGGGCACGGAACTCAACGTGATCTTCCTGGACCGGCCGGGCTACCGCGCGATCATCAAGCTCCTGCCGGAGTTCGAGAAGCAGACGGGCATCAAGGTCAATTACGAGATCGTCCCCTACGAGAATACCCGCGAGAAGGAAGTGCTCAACTTCAACTCGAAGGGCGACCTGTCCATCGCGCTCGTGGACCTGGTGTGGATCGGCGAGTTCGCGGAGAACGGCTGGATCGTGCCGATCAACAAGCTTTCGAGCGATCCCGCGATCACCGATCCCAACCTGAACCTCAAGGGCTTCTTCCCGCTGCTGCTCGACGCCTTCGGCTCCTGGGGCGGGACGACCTATGGCCTGCCGTTCGACAACTATTCGGGCCTGCTGTTCTACAACAAGTGCATGTTGAAGGACGCGGGCTTCGACAAGCCGCCCGCCACCTGGGAAGAGCTGGCCAACACCTACGCTCCCAAGCTGACCGACCCGGCCAAGAAACAATATGGCTACGCCCTGCAGTCGCTCCGCGGCGAAACGCAGTCGGCTGACAGCTTCATGCGGATGCTCTGGCCCGCCGGCGGCTCGCTGCTGGACAAGTCGTTCCGCTCCAACCTCGGGTCCAAGGACAGCCAGGCCGGGCTGCAGTTCCGGCAGAACCTGATGAAGTACATGCCCCCGGGCGTCGTCAGTTGGGACCATGCGGAGGCGGTCAACGCGCTGGCGCAGAACCAGGTCGCGATGATCACCGAATGGTCGGCGTTCTACTCGACGCTCGCGGACCCCAAGACCTCCAAGCTCGGCGACTGCCTGGGCGTCGCGCCGGAGCCGGCCGGGACGGCGGGCCGCTTGCCGGCGCTGGGCGGCTTCTCGCTGGCGGTGGCCTCGCAGGCGTCCGAGAAGGAGCAGAAAGCGGCCTGGATCTTCATCCAATGGGCGACCTCCGAAGCCATCGCCAAGCCCTACGTCCAAGCCGGCGGCGTGTCGGGCCGCATGGCGGTGTATGACGACCCGGCGATCAAGGCGTCCTACCAGTTCGTGGACCCCATGGTGGCGTCCTGGCAAAAGGGCGTGCCGGAGTTCCGTCCGCGCTTCCCGGCCTGGCCCGCGGTGTCGGAGATCATCGCCGAGTTCGGCTCCAAGATGATGCTGGGCGAGGTCACGACCGAGCAGGGGTCAAAGGAGATCGGCACCCGGATGGAGGCCATCCTGCAGAAGGAAGGCTACTACGACGGCAAGAAGAAGCTGCTGCAGTAGCCGCTTCGTCCCTGTCCGACTGCGCGCGGGGACCGGCCTTGGGCTGGTCCCCGCATCCCGGCGCGCGCGCCGCTTTCCCAAGGCTGAATGACGCCTGATGTCCGCCGCACGACCACGACGCTCCCCTGCCGGCTACGGACGCCTGACGCCGCTGTGGTTCCTGGCCCCGGCGGTGCTGGCCCTGCTTGTCATTGGCATCTACCCCACGCTGTTCGCCTTGGTCACGTCGCTCCGGCAATACAACCTCACCCGGTCGCGCGACGGCTTCCCGTTCGTGGGCCTCGCCAACTACCAGCAGGTGCTCGGCGACCCGACGTTCTGGGAAACGCTGGGCCGGACCGCCAAGTTCTTCCTGTGCGTGATGCCGGCCGAGATCGGGTTGGGCCTCGGCATTGCCCTGTTGCTGCACCAGCCGGGCCTCAGCGCGTTGCGCGCCCTGGCGCGGGTGTCGCTCGTGATCCCGCTCGCCACCACCTACGCGGTGGTGGGCCTGCTGGGCCGGCTGATCTTCAACCGGGACTTCGGGATCGCCAACAGCTTCGTCGGGCTGTTCGGCGTGCCGGCGTTCGACTGGCTCGGCAGCAGCGCCGGGGCGTTCGCGGCCATCTGCATCATGGACGTGTGGCAATGGACGCCGTTCTGCGCGCTGATCTTCCTGTCCGGCCTGTCCATGGTCCCCGTCGAGATCGAGGAAGCGGCGCGGCTGGAAACCAGCAGCAAGCTCGCGCTGCTGCGCAACGTGCAGCTTCCCTATTTGCTGCCCGGCTTCACCGCCATGCTGATCCTGCGCTCGGCGGACGTGCTGAAATTGTTCGACGTGGTGTTCACCATGACCCGCGGCGGCCCGGGCGCCGCCACCGAGCTGATCTCCGTTTACATCCAGCGCGTGGGCTTCCGCGTGTTCGACCTCGGCACGGCGTCGGCGCAGGCGCTGCTGCTGCTGGTCATCACGATCATTCTGGCGCGTGTGTATATCCGCTTCTTCTATCGGGAGATCGAGTGATGCCGCGCATCGGCCGATTGCTGCACGGCGCCGGGCTGTTGCTCGTGTTCGCGGTGACGATCTTCCCGTTCTACTGGATGGTGTCGTCCTCCTTCAAGACGCAGACCGATTTGCTCGCCTCGCCGCCGGTGTGGCTGTTCACGCCGACGCTCGCCAACTACGCCGACGTGTTCGCCGACCAGAAGGTGGTGGGCGCCATCGTCAACTCGCTGATCGTCGCCGTGTTCAGCACGGGGCTGGCGGTGGTGCTGGGCACGCCGGCCGCCTTTGCGCTGGCGCGCTACGAGTTCCGCGGCAAGTCGGACCTGTGGTTCTGGTTCATCTCCAACCGCTTCATCAGTCCCATCGTGCTGGCGCTGCCGATCTACCTCGTCGCGCAGAACATCGGCCTGCTCGACACGCACCTCATCCTGATCCTGGTCTATATCACCTTCATCCTGCCCATCGTCGTCTGGATCTGCACCGACCAGTTCCGCTCGATCCCCCGGGATCTGGAGGAAGCGGCGCGGCTTGAGGGCGCCAGCCAGTTCGACATTTTCTGGCGCATCTACCTGCCGCTCGGCGTGCCCGGCATCGCGGTGTCGGCGATCTTCGGCTTCATCTTCTCCTGGAACGAACTGCTCTACGCGCTCGTGCTGACCCGCCGCGCCGTGCAGACCGCGCCGGTCGTGGCGACCAGCTTCATGTCGGGCTACGAATTGCCCTGGGGGAAGATCATGGCGACCGGCACCGTGATCGTGCTGCCGGTGACGATCTTCGCGCTGCTGGTGTCCCGCCACATGGTGCGGGGCCTGACCATGGGGGCGACCAAGTGACGCCACGCTTGGCAACAACTGGGGAGAGCACGCGCGCATGAGTTTCCTGCGGCTTGAAGGGATCGAGAAGCGATACGGGGCGGCAAGCGTCATCAATGGCGTGAGCATCTCGGCGCGCGAAGGGGAGTTCGTCGTGTTCGTCGGCCCGTCCGGCTGCGGCAAGTCCACCTTGCTGCGCATGATCGCCGGGCTGGAGGAGGTGACGGAGGGCGAGGTGTTCATCGACGGCGCCCGCGTGACCGAGTTGGAGCCGGCCAAGCGCAAGGTGTCCATGGTGTTCCAAAGCTACGCGCTGTTCCCGCACATGACCGTGCGCGACAACATCGCGTTCGGCCTCAAGATGTCGAAGGTGCCCCGGGCGGAGATCGAGCGCCAGGTCGCCGAGGCCGCCCGCATCCTGCAGATGGAGCCGCTGCTCGACCGCAAGCCGCGCCAGCTTTCGGGCGGGCAGCGGCAGCGCGTGGCCATTGGCCGGGCCATCGTGCGCCACCCGAAGCTGTTCCTGTTCGACGAGCCGCTGTCCAACCTCGATGCCGAACTGCGCGCCCAGATGCGGGTGGAGATCGCGCGGCTGCACCGGGAACTCGGCGTGACCATGGTCTATGTGACGCACGACCAGGTGGAGGCCATGACGCTGGCGGACCGCATCGTGGTGCTGCGCGGCGGCCGGGTCGAGCAGGTCGGATCGCCCGACGAACTCTACGACGCGCCCAGCAACACATTCGTCGCCGGCTTCATCGGCTCGCCGAAGATGAACCTGGTCGCCGCGACGGTCACGGCGCGGGAGGGGACGGCGCTCACCCTGGCCAACCCCTCCTTGGCCGCGCCGCTGCGGGTCGCCGCCCGGCACGGCGGTGTCCAGCCCGGCCCGGGGGTCGGCGACGCGGTGCTGCTCGGCCTGCGTCCGGAGCACCTGGCGCTCGGCGACGGACCCAACCGGATCGAGCTCGCGGCCGACCTGTCGGAAAGCCTGGGCGGAAGCACGCTGGTGTATGCGCAAACGCGCGCCGCGGAGCCGGTCGTGCTGCAGGCCCCGGGCCGGCAAACGCTTGGCAAGGGCGAAGCGTTCACGGCCGGGTTCGACGCCGCCCAGGCCTACGTCTTCGACAAGGACGGCCGCGCTTTCTAAGGGGGATGACATGGATTTCAGCGGCAAGACCGTGCTGGTGACGGGCGCCGGCAAGGGCATCGGGTATGCGACCGCGGTGTTCCTGGCGGACCGGGGCGCGGAGGTCGTGGCGCTCAGCCGCTCCACCGCGGACCTCGAACGCCTGAAAGAAAGGATCGGTTGCCGCACCCGGGCCGTCGATCTGGCCGACGCCCGCGACACCTGCGCCGCCGCGGAGGAGGCGATGCCCGTCGATTTCCTGGTCAACTGCGCCGGCACGACGGAGCTTGACGCCTTTGTCGATCTGCCGGTCGAGACCTTCGACGCCCTGATGGCGGTGAACTGCCGGGCGCCCATGATCCTGGGCCAGGTTTATGCCCGCGACCGGCTGGCGCGCGGCCTTCCCGGCGCAGTGGTCAACGTGTCGAGCATCTCCTCCTTCATCGGCTTCGCCGACCACGCCGCCTACTGCGCGTCCAAGGGGGCGCTCGACGGGCTGACCCGGGCGATGGCGAACGAGCTAGGCCGCCAGGGCATTCGGGTCAACGCGGTCAACCCCGTCGTCACCCTGACGCCCATGGCCGAAAAGGCATGGAGCGACCCGGCTAAATCCGGGCCGATGCTGTCCCGCATCCCGCTCGGCCGCTTCGTCCAGCCGGAGGAGGTGTCGAGCGTGATCGCCTATTTGCTGTCGGACGCGAGCGCCATGGTGAACGGCGTGTGCATGCCGGTGGATGGCGGGTTCCTCATCAACTGACGCGGCCGGGTGTGCAGCGCAGTTGCCGATGGGTTGCACCCATCCTACGGCATGGGTCGCGTAGGATGGGTGCAACCCATCGGCGGACGACGGTCGTTCAACCAAGCCGTCCGTATCAGCTCAGGACGAAATCGGCTGCAACACTGTTGGACGCGACGAAGCGCCCGTTCGGCAAATCGTTCAGCTCGACTTTCGCCTCGATCTCCTCGGGCGGCAGGGCGTAACCCTGCCACCGCCGGGTCAGCCTTTGGCGCAGCACGTTTTCCGGAACGGTGATGGCGACCGTGATGTCGAACAAGGTGCGAAGGCCGCACCAGGGCGGGCGGTCAAGCAGGAGGTAGTTCCCTTCAACGATCACGCGGCTCACGGTTCGCGGGATCAGGGCGGCGCCCGCCCGGGCAATCTCCAACGCCCGGTCGAACACGGGAACGGCGATCTCGTCCTCCTCGTTGCGCTTGAGGCGGTCGAGCATGTGGAGCAATCCCCCGACATCGAACGTTTCGGGCGCCCCTTTGCGCGCCCTCAGCCCGCGCGACGTGAGAACGCGGTCATCGAAATGGTAGCCGTCCATCGGCAGCACGGCGGCGCTGCCGGGAGACGCCTCATTGATGCGGGATGCAAGCCGCTCGGCGAGCGTCGATTTGCCGGAGCCGGGGGCGCCGACAACCGCGACGACGCAGCGCCCGGCGCCTGTTCCCCGTGCAATGGCGGCCGCGAGGCCCTGGAAATCAATCGTCTTTGGATCGCCCATGGCTGCTCATCGCATTGCCGGCCCTGAGAAGGCAATCCACGCGACGGCCTCGAGCCGGGTCATCCGTTGACGCCTCGCGCTGCCGGCTCGGCAAGCGGTAGAGTCCCCGGCAAACGCAGGGTCAAAGGAGAACAGGATGAACAAGCTCGGTGTCCACGCGCTGGTTTGGGAAAAGGGCTGGAGCCATGACGAATGCGCCCGGGCCATCGCCAACACGGCGGCGGTCGGCTTTGACCTGATCGAAATCCCGGCGCTCGACCCCGCCTCCATCGACACGGCTTTCACGCGCAAGCAGCTCGAACAGGCGGGCATCGGCGCCACGTCCTCGCTCGGCCTCGACGCCGACACGGACATTTCCAGCAACGACCGCGAAAAGGAGAAGCGCGGCCAGGCCCGTCTTGAGGCGGCCGTCGCGATGGCGCGCGATGTCGGCGCCACGCATGTCTGCGGCATCCTGGAGTCCGCGTTCCAGAAATACGCCGTGCCGACCACGGCCGAGGGCGTGAAGCGGTCCGTCGCCGTGCTGCAGCGCGTGGCCGAGGCTGCGGCCCGCAGCGGCATCACGCTCGGGCTGGAGGTGGTCAACCGCTACGAGTCCAACGTGCTCAACACGGCGTCGCAGGCCGTGGAGATGTGCAAGCGGATCGGCGCGCCCAACGTCAAGGTGCACCTGGACGTGTATCACATGAACATCGAGGAGTCCGACATCGGGCAGGCGATCCTGGAGACCGGCGACCACCTTGGCTACTTCCACACCGGCGATTCGCACCGGGGCTACATGGGGTCCGGCTCCATCGACTTGGCGGGCGTGTTCCGGGCCGTGGTCAAGTCGGGCTACGCCGGGCCGATCACCTTCGAGTCCTTCTCGTCCCGCGTCATCGGGCAGCCGCTTGAGGGCACTCTCGGGATCTGGCGCAACCTGTGGGAGGACGGCCACGACCTCGCGGCCCATGCGCTGATGTACACCAAGGCGCAGTTGAAAGCGGCGCAGGAAGCCCAGAAGCAGGCGGAGCGCAGCCGGTTGCCTTGACCCGCGCCCTCACCGCATCGCGGCCAAGCCCTGGCCGGCCGGCAGCAGCCGGTTCACGACCTCGCCCGGCACGGAAGCCTGCGCGTTCGCGCTCAGCACGGCGATCTGATCCGTCTTGGTCGCCGAGGAGGACGAGGAACCCAGCCAATAGTTCGCCACCTGCGTCGCCATCGCCGCCAAGGAGCCGAGCAGCACGTTGGCCAGCGGCATGGTTTTGTCGGTGAGGCTGTTGTCCGTCATCACCACGTAGATCAGCACCCCGAACGCCACCAGCACGATCCCGCTCAGCACCGCCGGCGCCCAGGCGATGCCGCTGCGCATCTGCGCCAGCGCCTGCGTTTGGCTCCGCGCCCCGGCGCGGTCGGCGAGCGCCGCCTGCAACGCGGCCAGGTCCGCCGCCCGCCGCGCTTCCGCAGCCCGGTCCGCGTCCGCCTGCTGCTGCGCGGCGATGGCGGCAAGCTGCACCCGGAGCTGGGACACGGCGCCGGGGTTCTGCGCCAGCACCGCCTGCGCCGCGTCCGCGTCGGCGGTGCCCGTCGCGGCCTCCACGGCCTGGGCGATCAGGCCGGCCGTCCGGCCGGCGGCGGCGCCGAACAGCCACCGCCCGACCTCCGGCGCGATCTCCACCACCAGGCCGCCCAAGCCGCCCACGGCCGCCCCGACCGGCCCGGCGGCGGCGCCCACCGCGGCGCCCTTGGCGGCGCCCGTCAATGCGTCTGCGAGGTTCATGCTTGCGCTCCCATCTGCATGGCCTGGAACGGCAAGGCGCACAGCCTGCGGCTCCAGCCGGTTCCGAACGTGCGCCAGGTCGGCAGGCCCGCCATGAAGGACAGGCGCTGTGCTTGGAACTCGGCGCAAAGAAGGGCGCCACGGCCGGCCTGCGCGTCCATGGCGGCCAGCGTGACCGGCCCCATGGCGCCGTCGGGCGACACGCCGAGCGCCCCCTGCAGCCAGCGCACCGCCCGGCCCACGCCGTTGTTCACGGCGGCGTCGAACACCAGCAGCGCCAAAGGCGGCGGCAGCCGGCCGCAGCCGGCGCGGTCCCAATAGTCGCGGCGGTAGATCTCCCCCGCCTGCGCCTGCGTGAGCGCCCGGATGTCGAGTTGCGGGTAGGCGGCGGCGCTGATGCCCCAATGGGTGCCCCGGCACTCGCCGACGCCGCAGCGGCCCCCCGTCCAGTTGCCGGGGTCGGCGGCCAGGGCGGTGTAGCCGCCCTCATGGCCGACCACGAAGGCAAAGGCTTGCTCGAACACGTCCATGAAGCGCCCCCGTCTGCCGCAGCTTGATGTCGCGGCGAGGATGGCGGGACGGGCCGGGTGGGGCAGTGACCCCGGTCACGTCTCAGGCCACCAGGGCGCTTACCGATAGGCGCTGCCGTCCTCCGCGCGCTGCGGCGCATCGACGAAGCGGCCACTGTCCGGCACGGCCACCCGGTCGAAGTCCCGCGCGAGCGTCCCCAGCGCGTCCCGCATCGCGGCACCCCGCATCGCCCGGCCATGGCCCGTGACCGCCAGCTCCGGCGCCAGCGCCGCGAGCCGCCGCACCGATTCCCGGGCGGCCTGCCAGTCATGGGTGAAGTACTTGGGCGGTCCGTGCAGCTCCGGCTCCTGCGTGACCGCGGCGTAGGCGGATTCCTGCGCCGTCGTGACAAAGGCGTCGCCGGCGATCAGCGCCCGGTCCGCGTCCCGCCACAAGGACACGTGCCCCACCGAGTGGCCCGGCGTGTGCAGCCACCGCCAGCCGGGCATGGGCGGCACGTTGCCGTCTTCCGGCAAAGGGCGCAGCCGGTCCCGCACATCCACGGGGCCGCGGGGGAACAAGGGCGACAGCAGCGCCGTGAGGCCGCCCCCCACCATGGGATCGGGCGGCGGGTAGGACGCGCTGCCGTCCAGGTACGGCGCTTCCAGCGGATGGGCATAAACCGGCACGTCCCATTCGCGGGCCAGTTCGTCCAGCGCGCCCACATGGTCGAAATGCCCATGCGTGAGCACGATGGCGGCCGGCGGCACGCCCGCGCCGAAGCGTTCAACCGCGGCATGGCGGATGCGGTTGGCCATGCCGACGATGCCGGCGTCGATCAGCACCCAACCCGGCGTGCGCGGCGCGCCGAAGAACACCGCGTTGACGATGGCGAGGCGGAGATAGGCGAGGTCGGGCGCGACCTCGATGGTGCCGCCGTCCTGCGCTTCGCCGGTCACGTCGGACTGGCTCATTGGAATCTGCTGGGCCACGTTTTTCCCCTTTCGTCCCTGTAGGTTGTCAACGCCGGACAGGCCGGGTGCCGCGCCGGGGCGGACGAAAAAAACCGTGAAGCGCCGGGTCGCCTACAGCCGCCGGAGCAGCACCGCCGCCGCCGCCGCCGCCCCGGCCGCCAGCATGAACGGCGCCCCGGCGAAATGCACCGGCAGGGCCGGCGAGGTGAAGGCGTAGAACAGCCACGCCGTCAGCAGCGGCGCCACCACGGCGGTCAGCCCCTCGACCGCGGTGAGCACGCCCTGCATCTCCCCCTGGGTGTCCACCTCGCCGCGGGCGGAGACCATCGCCCGCACGGAAGGCACCGCCAGCCCGCCCAAGGCCAGCAGCACCACCGCCGGAATGATCGTCCAGCCCCCCAGCGCCAGGGCAAGCACCACGTAGCCGAGGGCGCCCGCGGCGTAGCCGAGCAGCGCCGTGCGCCGCTCGCCGAGCCGGGCGATCACGGAGGACAGCAGGACGCCCTCGACCACCGCCTGCGACAAGCCGATGCCGGCCAGCACCCAGCCGTTCGCCCCGGCGCCCCAGCCGTAGCTGTAGCGGGTGAACAGCACGAGGCTGCTTTGCACTGCGCCCAGCCCGATCCAACTGCACGACCACGCAAGGGCCATGCTGCGCAGCTTCGGGTCGCCCCACGTCTTGCGCAGCAGGCCGAACGGGTTGGCGCGCGCCCAGGTGATCGGCCGCCGGTCCTCCGGGCGCAGGCTTTCCGGCAGCACGAAGATCCCGTAAAGCGCGTTGGCGAAGGCAAGCGCCGCCGCCGCGTAGAACGGCAGCCGCAGCCCGTACTCGCCGAGAAAGCCGCCGATGGCCGGGCCGATCACGAACCCGGCGCCAAACGTCGCGCCCACCAGCCCGAACCGGCTGGAGCGGTCGCGCTTGCCGCTGACATCGGCGATAAAGGCGGTCGCGGCGGCGACGTTGGCGGAGGTGGCGCCGGCGATCAGCCGCCCCACGAACAGCCACCACAGGCTCGGCGCCCAGGCCAGCAAGAGGTAGTCGATGCCGATGCCGACCACGGAGGTGAGGATCACCGGGCGGCGGCCGAACCGGTCGCTCAACGCGCCCAGCAGCGGCGCCGCGAAGAACTGCACCCCGGCATAGGCGGCGATCAGCGCGCCCACCCAGGGCGCCGCCCGTTCCGGCGGCAGGCCGGCCAGTTCCTGCACCAGACCCGGCACGATGGGGGCGATGATCCCGACGCCCATTGCGTCCAGCCCCAAGGTGACGAGCACAAACCCAATCGACACGCCGTGCGACCGTTCGGCGAGCAACTCCTTTAACACTATGTCTCCAATGGTTTGTACGTTCCGCGGCAGGCGCGGCAACGCCGTCCCCCCGGCAACGTTGCAACGGCTCGGAGGATTACCAGTGCCCGTTTCCTCTCTGCCGCGCTTCGTGATTTTGTACTCTGCCCTGTTCGCCGCATACGGCGTGGCCTCGCCCTTCCTCCCGGCTCTGCTGGAGCAGCGCGGGCTGAGTGCTTCCGCCATCAGCCTGGTGCTGGGGCTGGGGTCTGCCGTGCGCCTGCTGACCGGCCCGCTCGGGGGATGGCTGGCGGACCGGTCGGGCGCGGCGCGCACGGTGCTGGCCGCTGGCCTCGCCGCCGCCGCCGTCATCGCGCTGTGCTACGCCCCGGCCTACAGCCTGCTGCCGCTGGCGCTGGTCAGCATCGCCCACGCCGCGGTGCTGGCGCCGTTGGCGCCGGTGGCGGACTCGCTGTCGCTCGGCGCCGCGGAGCGGCCCGGCGGCTTCCCATACGGCTGGGTGCGGGGGGCGGGGTCGGCCGCGTTCATCGGGGGCAGCGTGGCGGCGGGGCAGGCGGTGGGCTGGACCGGCCTCGGGGTGATCATCTGGCTCAACGCGGCGCTGCTCGCCGTGTCCGCCGCGGTTGCCCTGCGGGTGCCGAACCAGCCGGCCGGGGCGCCGGACCGGGCCGGCGTGCCGGCCGAGCGGGGCGGCCCCATGCGCGACCTGCTGCGGCTGCCGGGGTTCGCCCGCCTGATGCTGGTCGCCGCTCTGGTGGTCGGCAGCCACGCGCTGCATGACGGGTTCGCGGTGATCCGCTGGCGGTCGGCGGGCATCGGGCCGGGCGCCGCGGGCGTCCTGTGGGGGGAATCGGTCGCGGCGGAGGTGCTGGTGTTCTTCGTGCTGGGCGGTCCCTTGCTCGACCGGCTGGGTCCGGGCGGCGCTGCGATGCTGTGCGCGGGGGCCGGCGCCGTGCGCTGGGCGACGGTGGCGCAGACGGCGGCTTTGCCGGCGATGGCGCTGGTGCAGCCGCTGCACGGCTTCACCTTTGCCCTGATGCACCTCACCTGCGTGCGGATGATCGCCCACGTGGTGCCGGTGCGGCTTTCCGCCACGGCGCAAACCTTTTACGGCACCGTCGCGGTGGGCGCGGCGTCCACGGCGCTGACCTTTGCCAGCGGCCCGTTGTTTGGCTGGCTCGGCGCGTCCGCCTTTTGGGTCATGGCGGCGTTGTGCGCGGCGGCGGTGCCGGTGGCGTATGGGCTGCGGGCGCCTTCCAAGCCCGTCCCGGCGGTTGCCGATAATCCCTGATGGGCCGCTTTTCGTAGGGCGGAAAAGCGCCAGCGCCTTCCGCCGCCATGCAGCGCCGCACGTCGGCGCATGACGCTTCGCTTATGCGCGGGACGAACTGCGAGCACTGACCCTCACAGGATGCCCGGCAGGTCCAGCCCTTGCTCCCGCGCGCAGTCCAGCGCCGTCTCGTAGCCCGCGTCCGCGTGGCGCATCACGCCGCTGGCCGGGTCATTCCACAGCACCCGGGCGATGCGGCGGGCGGCAGCTTCCGTGCCGTCGGCCACGATCACCATGCCGGCGTGCTGCGAGAAGCCCATGCCGACCCCGCCGCCATGGTGCAGCGACACCCAGGTGGCGCCGGACGCCGTGTTCAGCAGCGCGTTCAACAGCGGCCAATCGGACACCGCGTCCGAGCCGTCCCGCATCGCCTCCGTTTCCCGGTTGGGCGACGCGACGGAGCCGCTGTCCAGGTGGTCGCGCCCGATCACCACCGGCGCTTGCAGCTCGCCGCGCGCCACCATGTCGTTGAACGCGAGGCCCAACCGGTGCCGGTCGCCTAGGCCCACCCAGCAGATGCGGGCCGGCAGGCCTTGGAACTGGATGCGGCTGCGCGCCATGTCGAGCCAGTTGTGCAGCGCCGCGTTGCCGGGCAGCAGTTCCTTCACCTTGGCGTCGGTGCGGTAGATGTCCTCCGGGTCGCCGGACAGCGCCGCCCAGCGGAACGGCCCGATCCCGCGGCAGAACAGCGGGCGGATATACGCCGGCACGAAGCCTGGAACGTCGAAGGCGTCGGCGACCCCGGCCTCCTTCGCCATCTGCCGGATGTTGTTGCCGTAATCCAGCGTCGGCACGCCCATGCGGTGGAAGGCCAGCATCGCCCGCACGTGCTCGGCCATGGACGCGCGGGCGGCGTCGGCGGTGCCCGCCGGGTCGCGCTCGCGCCGGGTTTCCCACTCGGGCAGGGTCCAGCCGCGCGGCAGGTAGCCGTTCAAGGGATCGTGCGCGGAGGTCTGGTCCGTCACCACGTCCGGTCGCACGCCGCGGCGCACGAGTTCCGGGAACACCTCCGCCGCGTTGCCCAGCAGGCCCACCGAAACCGGCTTGCCCGCTTGCCGCGCCGCGTCCATCCGCGCCAACGCTTCATCCAGGTCGCGCGCTTCCGCATCGAGGTAGCCGGTCCGCAACCGCATCTCGATCCGGCTCGGCTGGCATTCCACGGCGAGGCAGGACGCGCCGGCCATGGTCGCCGCCAGCGGCTGCGCCCCGCCCATGCCGCCCAGCCCGGCCGTGAGTATCCAGCGCCCGGCGAGGCTTCCGCCGTAATGCTGCCGGCCCACCTCCACGAACGTCTCGTAGGTGCCCTGGATGATCCCCTGGCTGCCGATATAGATCCAGGAGCCGGCGGTCATCTGCCCGTACATGGCCAGGCCCAGGCGGTCCAGCTCGTTGAAATGCTCCCACGTCGCCCAGCGCGGCACCAGGTTCGAGTTGGCGATCAGCACGCGCGGCGCGTCCGCGTGGGTGCGGAACACGCCCACGGGCTTGCCGGACTGCACCAGCAGCGTTTCGTCGTCCCCCAACCGGCGCAGCGTCGCCGCGATCCGGTCGAAGCACTCCCAGTTGCGCGCCGCCCGGCCGATCCCGCCATAGACCACAAGCTCGCCGGGCCGCTCCGCCACGTCGGGGTCGAGGTTGTTCATCAACATGCGCAGCGGCGCTTCCGTCAGCCAGGACCGGGCGGAAAGCGTGCTGCCGCGGGCGGCGCGGACAGTACGGGCGTTGTCGAGACGGGTCATGGCAAGTCCAATCCGGGCAGCATGTCGCCCGCCGCCGCGGCGGCGATGGCGCCGGACGATACCAGTTTGGTCGCGGCAGCAATGTCCGGGGCGAAGTAGCGGTCATCCACCAAGCCCGGCACCTCCCGCCGCAACGCCGCCCGCACCGCTTCCAAGGCCGGGCTGGAACGGAGCGGCGCGTGGAAGTCGCAGCCCTGCGCCGCGGCGAGCAGTTCGATCCCCAGCACCGACGCCGCGTTCGCCGCCATCGGCAGCAGCCGCCGGGCCGCGTGCGCCGCCATGGACACGTGGTCCTCCTGGTTGGCCGAGGTCGGGATGCTATCGACGCTGGCCGGCGCCGCGCGCTGCTTGTTCTCCGACACCAGGGCGGCGGCGGTGACGTGGGCGATCATGAAGCCGGAGTTGAGGCCCGGGCGCGGCGTGAGAAAGGCGGGCAGGCCGGACAGCGCCGGGTCGATCAGCATGGCGAGGCGGCGCTCGGCGATGGAGCCGATCTCGCATAGGGCCAGCGCGATGATGTCGGCGGCAAAGGCGACCGGCTCCGCATGGAAGTTGCCGCCGGACAGCGCCTCCTGCGTGTCGGGGAAGATCAGCGGGTTGTCGGTGACGCCGTTGGCCTCCGTGCCGAGCGTCGCGGCGGCAAAGCGCAGCAGGTCGAGCGCCGCCCCCATCACCTGCGGCTGGCAGCGGATGCAGTAGGGGTCCTGCACCCGGTCGTCGCCATGGAGGTGCGATTGCCGGATCCCGCTCTCGGCGATCAGCGCGCGTAAGCCCGCCGCCGCGTCGATCTGCCCGCGGTGCCGGCGCAGCGCGTGGATGCGCGGGTCGAACGGCGTGTCGGAGCCGCGGGCCGCGTCCGTCGCCAGCGCCCCGGTGACGAGGCCCGTGCGCCACAGTGTCTCCGCCTCGAACAGCCCGGCGAGCGCATAGGCGGCGGAGAACTGGGTGCCGTTCAGCAGCGCCAACCCTTCTTTCGGCCCCAGCACGGCCGGTTGCAGCCCGGCGGCGTCCAGGGCGGCGGCAGCCGGCGCCCGCGCCCCGTCCACGAACACCTCGCCCACCCCGATCATCGCCGCTGCGACGTGGGCCAGCGGCGCGAGGTCGCCCGACGCGCCCACCGAACCCTGGTCCGGCACCACCGGCACCAGCCCGCGGGCCAGCATCGCTTCCAGCAGCGCCACTGTTCGGGGCTGCACGCCCGACGCCCCTTGCGCCAGGCTGGCGAGCTTGAGCGCCAGCATCAGCCGGGCCACCGGGACCGGCATCGGCGCGCCGACGCCGGCTGCGTGCGACAGCACGATGTTGCGCTGCAAGGCCGCCAGGTCGTCCGCGCCGATGCGCACATGCGCCAGCTTGCCGAAGCCGGTGTTGATGCCGTAGGCCGGCGCGCCGCGTGCCAGGATCGCCCCCACCGTGGCGGCGCTCTCGGCGATGCCGGCCTGCGCCGCGCCGTCCAGCGCCGCCGCCGCGCCCCGGTAGATCGCGCGCCAGGCGGCAAGCGGCGTGTCGCCAGGGAACAGCGTGATCATCGGCCCTCCCAAACCCGGCGGTGCAGCGGGACGCCGATGCGATACGCCAACTTTGCCCGCGAGGCGATGGGCAAATCACCAGGCCGCACCGCTTGCCGGCCTTCCGGCTCCGCTCATGGAAGCATCCCGAAGCCCCATTCGGCCGTGCGGACGAACCCCCAGGTGACTGCCGCCACCCAAGCCACCGCTGCGGCCGACAGGCCCGGGCCCGCCAGAGGGGCTTGGACCAGGAGTTGCCCCGAAACGTGAACCGATCCAGTGCTGGTTCAAGGCGCCACCGCGTGCCAGCTCTGCATTTCGCGCCCTGCCGTGCCGCGGGGTCGCGGTCCTCCGCCCGGCACGCCCGCTCAGGAGCGGGACGGGCCGCCGCGGCGGTTGAACTCGGATCGCATCCGGACGGACCCGACGCACCGGCGGCTGGCCGCTTGACGCCTACCCCGCCGGGCGCAGCGCCCGGATGGTCCAGATCGGCCAAATCTCGCGCTGTAGGCTGACCTCCTCGATCACCGCGTGGTCCGGCAGGATTTCGCGCCAGATCGCGAGCTTGGACAAGCCGTCGCGCAGGTTGCACTCCGCCATGGAGATCAGCAGGACGCCGCCGGGCCGCAGGCTCCCGTGCAGCCGGCGCAGGAACGCGCCCGGCCCCACGAAGTAGTTCAGCGCCTCGTTGATGACGATGATGTCGAACTGCTCGTCGAACGTCGCCGTGGCCGCGTCGCCGGCGATGAACCGGGTTTGCGCGTCCGCAAGCTCCGCCTCCGCCTGGGCGATGGCGGTTTGCGAGATATCGACGCCCAGGTAACGCTCGTAGCCGCCCCGGCGCATCGCGCGGCACAGCAGGCCGGTGCCGCAGCCGATCTCCAGCACGGCGCCGCTGGGCTTGAGCCGTTCGCGCCATTCCGCGATGATGGCGTGGCGAGCGGCCTCCGTCATGCCGGTCAGGAAGTCCCAATGGCCGGAGGTGTACTGGTCCTCCCAGACCGACGCATCCACGCGGTCGTGCGGGCGCTTCTTCGACACGCGCTGCAGGAGGTGCTCAACCGGCGGGAACTGCCGCGCGCCGTGCAGCAGGACCGCCTTCAGCCGTTCCCTGTCCACCATGCCTATAGCGTCTCCGGATGCGCGATGGCGTTCCCTTCGACCATTCGGCGCCCCGGGTCAACCGGCAGCCCGTCCGCCCGCACCGTGTCCAATGGCCGGAGCCGCCGCTATTGCCCCTGGCTCCGCCGGAGCCGCCACAGGCTGAAAAGCTGCGCGCTTTGGGCGGGGGTCATCTTCGTGAAGCCGATCCCCGCGGCCCATTCGTTGAACGCTTCCCGCTCGAACCCGGCCGCCACCGGGGCGGAAGCGGCGTTCTGAACCCCCGACCGGTCAAGCCAGCGCTGCGCATAGGGCGCGCGGGTCCAGCCCGGCACGGTCGCCCAGATGTTCACGTCGCGCCACTTCTTCTGATACGGCGGCTGCAGGAGGTCGGGGATGTTGGAAAAGAACAGGTCGGTGAACGCCGCGAGGCTGTTGTAGCGCGCGGTGCCCACCGGCCAGTTGTAGGCGATGAGCAGCACGGGAACCGCCCAGGTCTGCACGTCCTCGTCTTCCGGGACCAGCGAAGGGTAGTCGGCATGGGTGAACTTGGCCGGCACGTAGGTGTCAACGAGGGCGTCGGACACCGGCAACTGCAGCAGGTGCAGCCCGGCGTCGGGCGGGATGGACGCGAACAGCCGGTTGGGCTTGGCCGGCGTGAAAACCATTGCGGCGATCTCGCCGCGCTTCAGCTTCTCCAAGGCGACGGCCGGGGCGTCGTGGGCCTGCTTGATGGGGATGTGCATCGCCTCGAACACCGCAGGCCCCGTGACGGACGATCCTGATCCCGCGACATCGACGTTGACCACTTTGTCGGCCAGGTCGGCCACGGTGTACACGTCGTGCGGGGCCAGGATGTGGACCTCCTGGTCATAGAGCTTGGCGATGTAGTGGACCCGGTTGCGCAGGCCCGGGTAAAGCCCACGCGCCTCCGCGGCACGCGCGGAATCGGCCGAAACAAGCGCGAGGTCAACGCCCCGGAGGTTGAACAGGTCGGCCAGGTTCTGCAGCGAGCCGCGTCCGATCAGCGGCAAAACCCGCAAGGTGTCGGAGCTGGCCACCGCGGCGATGTCGCCGCCGATGTGCACGAAGGTGCCGTTGACCCCTCCGGTCAACATGCCCAGGGTCGCCGGCCCGTCGATCGCCAAGGGCGCTTCCGGCGGCCTCGGCGCGGCAGGAACGGGCGCGCGCCGCCGCTGGACATGAGGCACGGCCGGTGCGCCTGGCCCATCCGTCAGCGCCACGTTGTCGCGGGCTGCGGCGGGCAATGGCTGCGCGAGCGCGGCGGATGATGCGCCTCCAAGAGAGATTGCAACCACGAGGAACAAGGCGAAGCGCATCAAGAGGTTCCTTCCAAGAGTCAACAACTTGAACGTGAAAAACAGCGAAAGCACTCCCGACATGGGAGTATCCATCCGACGTGACCGGGTTCTGTCCAGTATCTTGGTATGAAAAGCAACAAGACGGTGGTGCTGTCCGGCTGGCCCACACAAACAGGTGTGCTTAGATCACCTTATGCTGAAAGCAAAATCAAACGATTTGTTCAGGTGCAGACGCACATCCATTTAGTCTGCATTGCCGCAAGCAGTTCCACTTTCACGCGAGCTGACCCGGCAAGATATGGTCCGCACAGCGGGCGGTCGGGCGGAGGGACAACCTCCGGACGTGCGCCGGGCTGGGTCCGGGACGCTTCCGAAGCCTGTCCAAGCACAGGGCGCAACGGCGGGCGCCGCCGGAGCGGCCATCCGCATGGACGGCCGGACGGTCAGGGCGCGGCCTGCAATGCGCGGCGCAGGTCCGACACCTGCAGCGCCGGGCCGTCCAGCGCCGCGCCGCGCAGGACGCGGCAGGGGGCGTCCGCCTCGCCCAAGCCGTCCACCACCAGCAGCGCGCCCTCGAACCCGGCGGTCCCGCCATACAGGCTCGTGGTCACCACGGTCGCGATCCCGGCGCCGGAGGCGGCCTGCAAGCCGTTCGGCGTGTCCTCGAACGCGATGCAGCGGCCGGGCGCCAGGCCCATCCGGTCCAGCACGAAGCGGTAGATGTCCGGCGCGGGCTTCTTCGCCGCCACCATGTCCCCGGCGCCGATGCACTCAAACAGGCTCACGGCATCGGCACCGAGCGTCGTCCGCAGCAGCGCCGACACGTTGGCGGGCGTGGTGGTGGTGGCGATGGCGAGCCGCAGCCCGGCCGTCCGCGCCTCGTGCAGCAGGCGCGCGACGCCGGGGCGTAAGGCGACGGCGCCGGCCTCGACGGAGGCCACGTAGCGCGCGGTCTTGTCGGCGTGCAGACGCGCGACAGTAGTGGCGTCAATGATTTCGCCCCGCCGAACGGCACCGTGGCGGATGCGCTCCTTGCCGCCGGTCACGTCCAGCAGCTTGGCATACAGCGCCTGGTCCCAATGCCAGCCCAGCCCGGCCGCGTCGAAAGCGGCGTTGAAGGCGTGGCGGTGCCATTCCTCGGTTTCCGCGAGCGTGCCGTCCACGTCGAAGATCAGCGCCTCAAGCGGCATCGCCGGGGCGCCGTCCGGCCGATGCGATCCGGGCGTGGTCCCGGCTGATGTCCTCGATCACGTTCTGGCCCACCTCGATCAGGAAGCCGCGCAGCCGCGCCTGCACCGGCAGCAGCGGAAGCGTCCGGCGCTGCACGATGTACCAGGACCGCATCAGCGGGAAGCCCTCGACCGGCAATGCCGCCAACAGGCCGAGCGCCAGCTCCAGGCTGACGGTGTGCTGCGAAATGAGTGCCAAGCCCATCCCGGCGATCACCGCCTGCTTGATCATCTCGTTGCTGGACGACACCATGGCCACGGGCGGCGCAAGCCCGGCCTCCCGGAAGAACTGGTCGGTCATCGCCTTGGTGCCCGACCCGTCCTCCCGCACCACGAACGGCTCCTGCGCCAGCGCCGCGGGCGGCAGGCGCGGCGCACGGCCGAGCCGGTGGCCGGCGGGCGCCACGATCACCGACGGGTGCGGCGCGAACCGCTCGGCGAGCACGTCGGCCCCGTCCGGCGGGCGCCCCATCACCGCGAGGTCGATGTCGCCGCCGGTCAGCAGCGCCAGCACCCGGCTGCGGTTGCCCTCCGTCAACTGCACCGTGACCCCCGGCACCGCCGTGCGGAAGCGGGCGATCATGTGCGGCACGATGTACTTGGACGTGGACACCAGCCCCAGCCGGACCCGGCCCCCGGTCAGCCCCTTGAGGTCCGTCATCGCCCCCTCCGCGTCCTGCAGGGAACGCAGCACCAGCCGCGCGTAGCCCAGCAGCACCGTCCCCGCGTCGGTCAGCGCGACCTTGCGCCCCACCCGCTCGAACAGCGCGAAGCCGGCCTGCGCCTCGATCTGCTTGATCTGGAACGACACCGCCGACGGCGTGAGGTGCAGCCGCTCCGCCACCCGCGCCAGGGACAGCCGCTCCGCCGCTTCCACGAACACCTGCAACTGGCGGACCGTGACGTGGCGCATTCCGCAAGCGATCCCTCACGTATTTCGTCAGTGTATTTTGCTTTTCCTTGCGGAGTCCATCAGCAAAGCTGCCCTTAACAGGAACACCCTGGGCCGCATGGGCCAAGACACGGGATGGAGGCAGTTCGTGAACAAAGCACTCGATGTGAAGATCACCGACCTCAAGGAGCGTTACACTTCCGGCGTGCTGAAGTATCGCCAGATGGGCTACTGGGAGCCGGAGTACGAACCCAAGGACACCGACATCCTGGCCGTGTTCCGCATCACGCCGCAGGACGGCGTCGATCCCGTGGAGGCCGCTGCCGCCGTGGCCGGGGAAAGCTCCACCGCCACCTGGACGGTGGTGTGGACGGACCGGCTGACCGACAGCGAGTACTACCGGGCCAAGGCCTACCGCGTGGACCCGGTGCCCGGCACGCCCGGCCAGTATTTCGCCTACATCGCCTATGACCTCGATCTGTTCGAGGAAGGGTCGATCTCCAACCTCACCGCGTCCATCATCGGCAACGTGTTCGGCTTCAAGCCGCTCAAGGCGCTGCGGCTGGAGGACATGCGGATCCCGCCGCACTACCTCAAGACGTTCCAAGGGCCGGCGACCGGCATCGTGGTGGAGCGGGAGCGGATGAACATCTACGGCCGCCCGCTGCTGGGCGCCACGATGAAGCCGAAGCTCGGCCTGTCCGGGCGCAACTACGGGCGCGTCGTGTATGAGGCGCTGAAGGGCGGCCTCGACTTCACCAAGGACGACGAGAACATCAACTCGCAGCCGTTCATGCACTGGCGCGACCGCTACCTGTACTGCATGGAGGGCGTGAGCAAGGCGCAGGCCGAGACCGGCGAGATCAAGGGCACCTACCTCAACGTCACCGCCGGCACCATGGAGGACATGTACGAGCGCGCCGAGTTCGCCCGCGACCTCGGCAGCGTGATCGTCATGATCGACCTGGTGATCGGCTACACCGCGATCCAGTCGATGGCGAAGTGGGCGCGCCGGAACGACATGATCCTGCACCTGCACCGGGCGGGGCACTCGACCTACACGCGGCAGAAGAACCACGGCGTGTCGTTCCGGGTGATCGCCAAGTGGATGCGGATGGCGGGCGTCGATCACATCCACGCCGGCACCGTGGTCGGCAAGCTGGAGGGCGACCCCAACGTGGTGCGCGGCATCTACGACACCTGCCGCGAAATCCACGTGCCGCAGAACCTGCAGCACGGCATCTTCTTCGACCAGCCCTGGGCCAGCCTCAAGAAGCTGATGCCGGTGGCGAGCGGCGGCATCCACGCCGGGCAGATGCACCAACTGCTGCATTACCTGAATGACGACGTGGTGCTGCAGTTCGGCGGCGGCACCATCGGGCACCCCATGGGCATCCAGGCCGGCGCGGTGGCCAACCGGGTCGCGTTGGAGTGCATGGTCAAGGCGCGCAACGAGGGCCGCGACATCTGGAACGAGGGGCCGGACATCCTGACCGCCGCCGCGCGCTGGTGCCAGCCGCTGCGCGCCGCGCTCGATACCTGGAAGGACGTGAGCTTCAACTACGCCTCGACCGATTCGGTCGATGTCCTCCCCACCCCCACCGCGTCCTGAACGGGAGCCGCACCATGAAGATCACCCAAGGGCAGTTCTCCTTCCTGCCGGACCTGACGGACGAGGAGATCAAGAAGCAGATCGAGTATGCGCTGAACCAGGGCTGGTCCATCGCGGTGGAGCACACCGACGACCCGCACCCGCGCAACTATTACTGGTCGATGTGGGGCACGCCGATGTTCGACCTGCACGACCCGGCGGGCGTGATGATGGAGCTGAACGCCTGCCGCAAGGAGTTCCCCCACGACTACGTGAAGGTGCTGGCCTTCGACAGCAGCAAGGGCTTCGAGACGATCCGCATGTCCTTCATGGTGCAGCGGCCGGCGGTCGAGCCGGGCTTCGAGCTGGTGCGCTCGGAAGGGCCGGGCCGCACCGTCCGCTACGCCCTGCGCTCCTACGCGACCGCCCGCCCGTCCGGCGAGCGCTACAGCCCGGCGGCGGCGCCGTGACCGCCTACCGGATCGCGCCCAGCATCGTGATGGGCGCGCTGCGGCGCGAACTGTCGGGCGGGGACCGGCGGGAGCAGGCAGCATGAGCGCGGCAACGGAGGAGGAGCGCCGGGTCGATCTGGGCCAGCTTTATGCCGACAGCAACATCGGCGAGACCATCGGCCAGCTTGAGAGCGACCTCGTTGGCCTGCTGCCGGTCAAGACGCGCATCCGGGAGATCGCGGCGCTGCTCTTGGTCGAGAGCGCCCGGCGCGGCCTCGGCATCCAGGCCGAGCCGCCGTCCCTGCACATGAGCTTCACCGGCAACCCCGGCACCGGCAAGACCACCGTGGCCCGGCGCATGGCGGACGTGCTGCACCGCCTGAAGTACATCCGGCGCAACCACGTGGTCACGGTGTCGCGCGACGACCTGGTGGGCCAGTATATCGGCCACACCGCGCCCAAGACCAAGGACATTCTCAAGAAAGCGATGGGCGGCGTGCTGTTCATCGACGAGGCATACTACCTGTATCGTCCGGAGAACGAGCGCGACTACGGGCAGGAAGCCATCGAAATCCTGCTACAAGTCATGGAGGACCACCGCGACGACCTGGTTGTGGTCCTCGCGGGCTACAAGGACCGCATGGACACGTTCTTCCGCAGCAACCCCGGCATGGCGTCGCGCATCGCGCACCACATCGACTTCCCCGACTACTCCGCGGACGAGCTGTTCCGCATCGCGGAGATGATGGCGGCCACCATGCACTACCGGTTCGACGAGGCCGGGCGGGCGGTGATGCGGGAATACATCACGCTGCGTATGCAGCAGCCGCGCTTCTCCAACGCGCGGTCGATCCGCAACGGCATTGACCGGGCGCGGCTGCGCCAGGCGAACCGGCTGTTCGCCGGGCGGGGCGGGCTGCTCGACCGGGCGGCGCTTGAAACCATCACGGCGGAGGACATCCGGGTCAGCCGGGTCTTCGCCCAACAATAAGGGGACAGCCAGGAGGCTGCCTGGCGTGCTTCAGGGGAGGGAGCGATGCCGTATCGCCGCACGACGCTTTCAAAATTCATCATCGAGGACCAGCGCCGGACCGGAGCGCCGGAGCCGGACCTGACCTCGCTGCTGAACGACATCCAAACGGCGTGCAAGCTGATCGCGCTCGCGACCTCCCGCGGCAGCATCGCGGTGGCGGGCGGCGCGCGGGAGCCGGCTGTGGCGGCGGTCAACGTGCAGGGCGAGCAGCAGAAGCCGCTCGACGTGACCGCCAACAACATCATGATCGGCACCTGCGAATGGGGCGGGCAGCTCGCCGGCATGGTGTCGGAGGAAATGGAGCAGCCCTACGAAATCCCGGCGCCCTACCCGCGCGGGCGCTACCTGCTGGTGTTCGACCCCCTGGACGGCTCCTCCAACATCGACGTGAACATGCCGGTCGGCACCATCTTCTCCGTGCTGCGCTGCCCGGAGGGCGTCACCGAGCCGGCGCTGCAGCACTTCCTGCAGCCCGGCACGGCGCAGGTCGCGGCGGGCTACGCGATCTACGGGCCGACGGCGATGCTGGTGCTGACGCTGGGCGAGGGCGTGCACGGCTTCACGCTGGACCCGGAGATCGGCGCCTTCACCCTGACCCACCCTGGCATGGCCATCCCGCCCGACAGCCACGAGTTCGCGGTCAACGTGTCCAACGAACGGTTCTGGGAGCCGCCGGTGCGCCGCTACGTCGATGAGTGCGTGGAGGGCGCCGCCGGCGTGCGTGGCGTTGATTTCAACATGCGCTGGATCGCGTCGATGGTGGCGGAGGTCCATCGCATCCTGATCCGCGGCGGGCTGTTCATGTATCCCCGCGACTCCAAGGACCCGGGCAAGCCGGGCCGGCTCCGCCTGATGTACGAGGCGAACCCGATGGCGATGGTGGTGGAGCAGGCCGGCGGCGCGGCATCCACCGGGCGCGGGCGCATCCTGGACGTGATGCCCGAGACGATCCACCAGCGCGTGCCGGTGATCCTCGGCTCGCGCGCGGAGGTGGAGCGGCTGGCGCGCTACCACGCCGCCTACGACGCGGGCGAGGACGTGCCGTTCAAGACGCCGCTGTTCAACACCCGCACCCTGTTCCGCCCTGCCTGACCGGAGAGCGCGCCCATGTCGCAGAAGCATCCGGTCGTTGCCATCACCGGCTCCTCCGGCGCCGGCACCACGACCGTCACCACCACCTTTGAGCAAATCTTCCGGCGCGAAGGGGTGAAGGCGGCCATCGTCGAGGGCGATTCGTTCCACCGCTACGACCGCGTGGCGATGCGCGAGCTGCTGGCGCAGGCGTCGGCGGAGGGCCGCAACCTCAGCCATTTCGGCCCGGAAGCCAACCTGTTCGCCGACCTGGAGGCGCTGTTCCGCAGCTACGGTGAGACCGGCTCCGGCCGGGCGCGCAAGTACCTGCACGACGACGAGGAGGCCGCCCCTTACGGGCAAACGCCGGGCACCTTCACCGCCTGGGAGGACATCGCGCCCGGCACCGACCTCTTGTTCTACGAGGGGCTGCATGGCGGCGTCGTGACCCCCGAGGTCAACGTCGCCCGGCACGCAGACCTCTTGATCGGCGTAGTGCCGATCATCAACGTCGAGTGGATCCAGAAGCTGCACCGCGACAAGAAGGCCCGCGGCTACACGCACGAGGCGGTGGTCGATACCATCCTGCGCCGGATGCCGGACTACGTGAACTACATCTGCCCGCAGTTCTCGGAAGCCCACGTGAACTTCCAGCGCGTGCCCACGGTCGATACCTCCAACCCGTTCATCGCCCGCGACGTGCCGAACGCCGACGAGAGCATGTTGGTGATCCGCTTCCGCAATCCCAAGGGCATCGACATGCCGTATCTGCTGTCGATGCTGCACGACAGCTTCATGTCGCGCGCCAACACCATCGTCTGCCCCGGCGGCAAGATGCCGCTGGCGATGCAGTTGATCTTCACGCCGATGATCCTGCAGCTCATGGACCGCAAGAAGCGGCTGTGATGCAGGCGGCATCATTGATCGACCCGTGCGCGGCCTACGCGACCCATGCCGTAGGATGGGTGACCATCAACGATTGAACCAAGCCGTTCGTATAACAATCAAGGGAGACCAAACGTGGCGCTCGTTTCGATGCGGCAGTTGCTGGACCACGCGGCGGAGCACGGATATCATTGATCCGTGTACGGCTGATGGTCGCCCATCCTACGCGATCTATGCCGTAGGATGAGTGACCATCAGCAACTGACGGTCATTCAACCAAGCCGTCCCGTATCATACGCGGGACGAATTGACCCTTCACGCCCGCAGGCGGTGCATGGTATCGCGCAACGCCGGGTAAAGGTCGGTGTAAACGCCGAACAGGCGGTCATAGGTCTCCTTCGCCGCCAGGTTCGGCTCCGCACGCGGCACCAGCGTGACCCAGCCCCCCGCGGCCTGCTCGGGCGTGACCAGGCCGACGCCAAGCCCGGCGAGCAGGGCCGCGCCCAACGGCGCTTCCACGTTCTCCGCGATGGTTTGGACGGGGTAGCCGGTGATGTCGGCGGCAATCTGCATCCACAGGTCGGAATGCGCCGCCCCGCCCACGGCAATCAGCGTGTCGTCCAGCGCCTGCAAGTTGCGCCGCCCGGCCTCGATGTTGTGGCGCAGCGCGTAGGTCACGCCTTCCAGCACCGCGCGATACAGGTGGGCGCGGGTGTGAAACAAACTCAGGCCCACAAAGGCGCCGCTGGCCCGCCCGTCCCACACCGGGCTGCGCTCCCCCATGAGGTAGGGCAGGAACACCACCCCGTCCGACCCGGCGCCGACGCCGGCCGCCTCTGCATCCAGCGTGGACAGCGGCGCCGCCGCGCCGAGTTGCTCCTGGAACCACGACACCGACGCGCCCGCGGTGATCGCGCCGCCGAACACGTAAAGGTCCTGCAGCCCGTTGAACACATGCGGCATGGCGATCAGGCCGTGCCGGGCGTCGGCGGTCTTGGCGATGCTGCCCCAGCACATGCTGGTGCCGATCATCGCGACGTGCTGGCCCTGCCGGGTGGCGCCGGCGGCGAGCGTCGCCACCGCGGCGTCCACGCCCCCCGCCACCACCGGCGTGCCGGCCCGCAGGCCGAGGCGCCCGGCCCACTCGGCCCGCAGCGCGCCGACGGGGGCGCTGCTCTCCACCAGCCGGTCCGGCATCATGGACCGCGGGATGCCGAGCAGGTCCAGCATCTCCTCCGACCACGCGCGGGCGCGCATGTCGTACACGCCGCCGATGTTGCCGGCGGAGGAATGGTCCACCGCCACCTCCCCGGTCAGCGCGTGCGCCACGTAAGCGTTGGGCGGCAGCAGGAAGCGCGTGCGCGCCCAAACCTCGGGGCGGTGCCGTTTCAGCCACAGCATCTTGGTATAGCCGTAGTAGCTGTCCACGCCGTTGCCGGTGATGTCGAACAGCCGGTCCTGGTCGATGGTGGCGCGCACCCACGCCACCTCCTCCTCCGCCCGGCGGTCCATCCAGATCAGGCAAGGGTGCAGCGGCTGCATCGCCGCATCCACCGGGATGCCGGAGCCGCCATACAGGCTGCTGACGCACAGCGCCGCGACCTCGCCCGGCGGCACCGCGGCGCGCGCCATGCACCCGGCGATGCAGGCGGCCACGGCGTCGAGCCAAACCTGGGCGTGCTGCTCCGCCCAGAGCGGCCGGGGCGTGTCGGGCTGGTAGCCCTCCGAATGCTGCGCCGCGATGCGGCCGGAGCCGGCGTCGATCAGCAGCGCCTTGGTGCTTTGCGTTCCGATATCGACGCCCAGGACATACGGCATCACGCGGCCTCCAGCGGGTTGGCGACGGGCAAGCGGTTCTGGCTCATTCCGGCCTCACGTCCCATGGCGCCGCGGTCCGGAGCGCCGCCTGGCCGCGGTGGTGGTTCCGGAACGCCGAGGGCGGCATCGCCTTCTGCGCCAGGAACTGGCGGTTGAAGTTGGACAGGTTGCTGAAGCCGACCTCGAAGCAGATGTCGATGATGCGGCGCTCGCTGCCGATCAGCAGCTCGCACGCCCGGCTGATGCGCAGGCTGTTGACGTAGGACACGAAGGTCATGCCGGTGTGGCGCTGGAACGCCCGGCAGAACGCGCTGGGGCTGTAGCCGCTGAGCGCCGCAAGGTCCGTTTCGCGCAGGTCGTGGCCGAGGTTGCGGCCGATGTGCGCCAGCACGTGGTTGAGCGGCTGGCTGGCGTCCACCGGCGCCGGGCGGTAGCCGGCGCTGGCCAGCGGGCGGCGCCGGGCGTCCGCCTGCAACAGGCCGAGCAGGGCGAACAGCAGCTCCAAGCGCCGGCTGCCGGCGGCGGTGAGCAGCTCCTCCATGATCGGCCGGGCGGCAAATCCGGTGTCTGGGGCGAACTCGACGCCGCGGGCGGCTTCGGCCACCAGGGCGCCCAGGAACGCCATCTCGGGGAACAGCGCCGCCATGCCGGACGCGAACTCCGCCGTGAACTGCAGCACCAGGCAGCGCTCGCCGACCGTGGTTCCCGCGGGCACGTCGCTGATCCAGTTGTGCGGCAGGTTCGGCCCGGTCAGCACGAGGTTGCCCGGCTCGAACGTGCCGATGTGGTCGCCCACGAAGGCGCGTCCGGTGGTCGCCGTGATCAGGTGGATTTCACATTCCGGGTGGAAATGCCAGCGCACGGTGCGGAACGGGTAGCCGTGCGACCACACCTTGAACGACCCGTTGCGCGGCACCTCGACCAATTCCAGGTCAGGGCCGGGCGCCCGTTCGGGCCGAGCGCAGGATGCCGCCATGCCCATAGCTAACGGCCGGCGCGAGGCGCAAGCTTGGAGCGGCGGCTTGGTCGGCGCATTCTCATCCCTTTCTGCCGCGCCATCCTGCCGGGCCGGCCATTGTTTGGGCGATAGATACGAACCCCGTGCGACGCCCGCAACGCTATTTTTGTTGGTCCGGCTGATACGATTTTGCGTGCCGCTCGGCAGTGGGAATGCTCGACGGCATCGGCAAGCCCCGGTAGGTTCTCGCCAACCGGGAGGGTTCACATGTCGGCATCTGCGGGATTGACCACACAAGCGGCGGGCGGCTGGCGCTATGACGGCGTTGCCCGGGCGTTCCATTGGGTGGTCGTCGCCATGCTCGTCGTGCAGTATTCCGTGGCGCTGCTGCTCGCGTCCATCCTGCCGAAGTCGGCGGAGGACTCGTTGATCGCCTGGCACTTCTCCATGGGGTCGTCCGTGTGCGTGGTCATGCTGGCGCGGCTGGCATGGCGGCTCACGCATCCGGTGCCGCCGCCGCCCGCGGACCTTTCGCCGGGCCTGCAAATGCTGTCCCGCCTGACGCATTGGACGTTCTACGCCGGGTTCATCGTGCTGCCGGTGCTGGGCTGGGCCGCCGCGTCGGCGCACGGCGCGCAGGTGAGGCTGGCCGGGTTGATCCCGTTGCCGATGCTGGGGACCAAGGACAACCCGTTCGGCACGGCCATGCAGACCGTGCATCCCATCATCGCGGTCACGCTGCTTGCAGTGATTGCGCTGCACATCGCGGGCGCGCTGTATCATGCGTTCGTCAAGCGGGACGGGGTGGTGGGGCGCATCCTGCCGGGCCGGGACACCGGGACGGCCTGACGCGGCAGGCCGTTCCATGGCGGGGCCGGCAGTCGGCCTCCGCGTGGCATACTCCACGGCGACTGCGCAGGCGGTCGCAGCGTTCGTGGCCGTCCAATACGACATGCCCGGCCCCCTTGAGTGCAGCCTGGTGATGCGCGGCTTCAACGACACCTTCGCCGTGCGTGCGCCTGGCCACGGCCGCTTTCTGCTGCGGCTGTCCGGCGGACGCCGCCGCGGCCCGGCGGATGTCGCGGGGGAGACGGATTTCCTGGCCCACCTGGACGCCGCGGGCGTGCCGGTCGCGGCGGCGCTGCCGACGCGCGGCGGGGCGCTGTTCACCGCGGCGCCCTTGCCGGAAGGGCCGCGCCCCGCGGTGCTGTTCCGCCACGCCGAGGGCCGCGCCCCGCGGCTCGACGCGCCGGAGGACGCCCGCGCGCAGGGCGTGACGCTGGCCCGCATCCACCACGCTGCGGAGGACTATCCTGGCCGGGACGCCGGGCGCTACCGCCTGGACCTGGACCACCTGCTGCACCGGCAGGTCGCGGCCGTGTCGGAACTCGACGCGCTCGCGGACCAGGCGCGCGACGCCCTGGCCGGCTTGGCGTCGCGGCTGGCGGCGAGGGTCACGGCGCGCGACGGGTTGAACTGGACGCGCTGCCACGGCGATTGCCACGGCCTGAACGCCCGCATCGCCACCGCTGGGCCAAGGGTGGGCGAGGCCACTTTCTTTGACTTCGACGACGGCGGCTACGGCACCCTGGCCTATGACCTCGCCGTGCATCTTTGGGCGCAGGTGTCGTTCGGGCGTCAGCGCATCGCGATGTGGCACGCTTTCATTGACGGCTACCGCTCCGTCCGGCCCATCGCCCCAGCGGACCTCGACGCCGTGGACCTGTTCGTGCCCATCCGCCACATCTGGCTGATGGGCGAAATGGCGGGACGCCTCGCGGAATGGGGAAGCGAGGGCATGTCCGCGGCCTGGCTCGACCGCGAAGTGGCGTTCCTGCGGTCATGGGAAGCCGAAAAGTTGTCCGACCGCCTGCTGTGACCAGCCCCGGATAACCCGGCGCGCTACGGCCCGTCCTGCACACGCTGGGAATGGGCCGCCGCGGCCTGCGGCAACTCCTGCGCCAGGCGTTCCAGCAGCACATCGGGCGTCGTGCCCGCTTGCTCCGCCAAGTGGTTGAGTTGCTCCGGCGTCAGCACGGTTGCCAACTCCTCCGCGGTGATCGGCAACTGCTCGCCCTGGGCTGCCCAGGAGCCGACCTTTTCCGCCAGCCCGGCGTTCTCCAACTGCGCCAGGAGCGCCGGCAAGCCGCCACCCGCGGCGCCCTGGGCCACGCCCAGCAACTGGGCCAGCGGCCCCAGGATTTGGCCAAGGAATTCACCCATTCCGCCCTCCCAAGCGCCACCATTGCCAGAGCTTGCGGCGCTTGGCCAGAGCTTGCGGCGCTTGGGTAGAGCGAAACGGACACGCCGCCGCCCGGCTGCCCGGACGGCGGCGTCCAGCGTCGCTTAGTAGTCCATGTCGCCCATGCCGCCGCCGCCGCCCTGCGGCAGCGACTGCGCGCGCTTCTCCGGGCGCTCCGTCACCATGGCCTCCGTGGTGATCAGCAGGCCCGCCACCGAGGCCGCGTTCTGCAACGCGACGCGCACGACCTTGGTGGGGTCGATGATGCCGGCCGCCACCAGGTCCTTGTAGACGCCGGTCTGCGCGTCGTAGCCGTAGGCGTAGTCGCTGCTGTCCAGCACCTTGCCGCCGATCACGGCGCCATCCTCGCCGGCGTTCTCCGCGATCTGCCGCAGCGGCGCCTGCACCGCCTTGCGCACGATCTCGATGCCGAACTTCTGGTCCTCGTTCTCGGCCTTGAGCTGCGCGAGGATCAGGCTGGCGCGGGCCAGCGCCACGCCGCCGCCGGGCACGATGCCCTCTTCCACGGCCGCGCGGGTCGCGTGCAGCGCGTCGTCCACGCGGTCCTTGCGCTCCTTCACCTCGACCTCCGTGCCGCCGCCGACGCGGATCACCGCCACGCCGCCGGCGAGCTTGGCCAGGCGCTCCTGCAGCTTCTCGCGGTCGTAGTCGCTGGTGGTCTCCTCGATCTGCGCGCGGATCTGCTCGACCCGGCCCTTGATCTGGTCGGACGCGCCCGCGCCCTCGATCACCGTGGTGTTCTCCTTCTCAATCAGCACCCGCTTGGTCTGGCCCAGCATGTCGAGCGTGACGCTTTCCAGCTTGATGCCGAGGTCTTCCGAGATCACCTGGCCGCCGGTCAGCACGGCGATGTCTTCCAGCATCGCCTTGCGCCGGTCGCCGAAGCCCGGCGCCTTGACCGCCGCGACCTTCAAGCCGCCGCGCAGCTTGTTGACCACGAGCGTGGCCAGCGCCTCGCCCTCGATGTCCTCGGCGATGATCAGCAGCGGGCGGCTGGACTGCACCACGGCCTCAAGCAGCGGCAGCAGCGCCTGCAGGCCCGACAGCTTCTTCTCGTGGATCAGGATGTAGGGGTTGTCGAGATCGACCGTCATCTTCTCCGCGTTGGTGATGAAGTACGGGCTGAGGTAGCCGCGGTCGAACTGCATCCCCTCCACGACCTCAAGCTCGGTTTCCATGCCCTTGGCTTCCTCGACGGTGATGACACCCTCGTTGCCGACCTTCTGCATGGCTTCCGCGATCATGCGGCCGATCTCTGCCTCGCCGTTGGCGCTGATGGTGCCGACCTGCGCCGTTTCGGCCTCGGTGGTGATCTTCTTGGTGCGCTTGGCCAGTTCCTCCACCAGCGCCGTCACCGCCTTGTCCACGCCGCGCTTCAAGTCCATCGGCGCCATGCCGGCGGCGACAGCCTTGCCGCCTTCGCGCACGATGGCCTGGGCCAGCACGATGGCCGACGTCGTGCCGTCGCCCGCGATGTCGTTGGTCTTGCTGGCGACCTCGCGCACCATCTGCGCGCCCATGTTCTCGAACTTCTCGGCCAGCTCGATTTCTTTCGCGACCGTCACGCCGTCCTTGGTGATGCGCGGCGCGCCGAAGCTCTTGTCGATCACGACGTTGCGGCCCTTCGGCCCCAGCGTCACCTTCACGGCGTCGGCGAGGATGTCCACGCCGCGCAACATGCGCTGGCGTGCGTCGTCGCCGAAGCGTACGTCTTTGGCTGCCATGTGAGTGTTTCCTTTGTTGTTGCTTGAATGAGGCTCGCTTACGCGGCCGGGGCGCCTTCGATGACGCCCATGATGTCGCTTTCCTTCATGATCAGCAGCTCTTCCCCGTCGAGCTTGACCTCCGTGCCGGACCACTTGCCGAACAGCACGCGGTCGCCGGCCTTTACATCCAGCGCGACGGTGCTGCCCCCCTCGTCGCGGGCGCCGGGGCCGGCTGCGATCACCTCGCCCTCCATGGGCTTTTCCTTCACCGTGTCGGGGATGATGATCCCGCCGGCGGACTTCTCCAGCGGCGTGATGCGGCGGACCACGACGCGGTCGTGCAGCGGTCGGAATTTCATGGCGTTCGCTCCAGATTGAGACGGCGCTTGGGCCGGCGGCCTTGCCGGTCTCGGCGCTTTGCAGCCCGACGTTAGCACTCTCTTGCCCAGACTGCTAACATTGTTTGCAGGCTGGCCGGGCCTGGCGCCCGCTTGCGGAATGGAGCATCACCCCGTCCACGACGGCTTGCCTTCGGAGCTCTCCCATGCCGGACCATGCGCCCCACCTTCAGGATACAGTCCGGACGGAACTGCTGCGCGCCGCCGCCGAGGCGATGGCCCGGGCCGCCCCGGCGCTGCCGGAGGAAACCGCCCTGTTCATCGCCCGGCTCTACGCCGGAGTGCCCGACGCCGAGTTGGCGGAAGCGACGCCTGAGGCGCTCGCCAGCGCCGCCGCCAGCCTTTGGACGCTGGCGCTCCGGCGTCGGCCCGGCGAGGCGCTGGTGCGCGTCACCCGCCCGGGATCGCCGGCCGGGCCGCGGGCGGTCGCCGAGATCGTCACCGACGACATGCCGTTCCTCGTGGACAGCGCCATGGCCGCGCTGACCCAGCGCGGCCGGGTGGTGCGGCAGTTGCTGCATCCGGTCGCGCCGGTCCGGCGCGATGCCGAGGGCCGGCTGCTGGGCCTGGGCGACGGCGCGCTCGAAAGCTGGATGCGGATCGAGTTCGCCGGCGGCGGCCGCCGCGGGGGCGATGACGACGGCCCGGCGCTGGAAGCGGCGCTGCGCCGCGTGATGGACGACGTGCGGGCGGCGACGGGCGACTACGGCGCCACCCTGGCGCTGCTCGAACAGGCGGAAGGGGAGGTCGCGGCCGATGCCAGCCCGGACCCCGGCCCGGCCCGGGACTTCCTGCGCTGGATGGCGGGCGACAACTTCGTGCTGCTTGGGCACCGCCGCATCGCCGTGGGCGCGGACGGGGCGCTGTCGGTGGCAGTGGAGGAGAACCTCGGCCTGCTCCGCCGCCCCGGCGTGGTGGCGTTCGACGCTTTTGCGGACCTGGCCGCCGTGCCGCCCGCGGTCCGCGCGGCGCTGCTGGAACCCGAGGCGCTGGTGGTCGCCAAGGCCAACCTGCGCTCCACCGTGCACCGGGCGCAGCACGGCGACGTGGTGGTGACGCGCCGCTTCGGACCGGACGGGGACGTGGCCGGCGCGCGGCTGTTCTACGGGCTGTTCGCGGCGGCGGCGTATAACCGCAACCCGCGCTCCATCCCGCTGCTGGCGCAAAAGGTCGATGCCATCCTCGCGGCGTCCGGCGTCGATCCGAACAGCCATGACGGCCGCGCGCTGCGCAACACGCTCGACACCTGGCCGCGGGACGAGCTGTTCCAGGCGCCCAAGGATGCCATCCTGGCGGGCGCGCGGCGGGCGCTGGACCTGCGGCTGCGCCCGCGCGCCGCCCTGGTGCTGCGGCTGGACCCGTTCGAGCGGTTCGTCTCGGCCATCGTGTGGCTGCCGCGCGACGTGTTCGACACAAGGCTGCGGGAGCGTGTCGGCGGCATGTTGGCCCGGGCCTTCGCCGGGCACGTGTCCGCCTTTTATATCGCGCTGGGCGACGAGCCGTTGGCGCGGGTCAACTATATCATCGGCACGGTGCCGGGCGCGGTGCCGTCCGTCGATGCGGCCGTGCTGGAAACCGCCATCCGGCAGGCCGCCCGCGACTTCCGCGACCGGCTGAGCGAGGCGTTGACCGACGCGGAGGGGGAGGCCGCGGCGGCCGGGCTGGTCGCCCGCTGGGGCGACGCCTTTCCGGCGGCCTACCGGGAGCAGGCGACGGCCGCGCAGGGCGCCGCCGACCTTGCCTTGGCCGAGCGGGCGGTCGCCGGCGGTCACGCCGCGGCCCGGCTTGAGCACCAGCCCGGCGCGCCCGCGGACCACCTGATGTTGTGGGTGGCGCAAACCGGCGCGCCGACGCCGCTGGCCGACACGCTGCCGCTGCTCGAAAGCCTTGACCTGCGGGCGATGGACGAGGTGCCGCACGCCCTCCACCCCGCCGGCGCGCCGCGGGTCGTGCTGCGGGTGTTCTCGCTCCGCGCCGGGGCGGAGGCGGCGGCGGGGCGGTTCCCGGCGTTGCTGGAAGCCCTGGATGCCCTGATGGACGGGCGGGCGGAGGCCGATGGGTTCAACCGCCTGGTGCTGCGCGCCGGGCTGACTTGGCGGGAATGCTGGCTGCTGCGGGCGCTGTACCGTTGGCTGAAGCAGGTCGGCTTCGCGTTCAGCCAGGCCAGCGTGGAGGCGGCGCTGGCGGTCCACCCGGCGGCGGCGCGCATCCTGATCGACCTCTTTCATGCCCGCTTTGCGCCGGACCGGACGGACCGAAACGAGGCCGCCTTGGACGACGCCTGGGCCGCGCTGCTGGACGGCGTGGCCAATCCGGACGAGGACCGCATCCTGGCCCGGCTGATGACCCTGCTGAGCGCGGTGCTGCGCACCAACTTCCACCAGGAAGAGGACTACCTTGCTTTCAAGATCGACAGCGCCGCGGCGGGCGACATGCCGCTGCCGCGGCCCTGGCGGGAAATCTTCGTGCACTCCGCCCGCATGGAGGGCTGCCACCTGCGCGCCGGCCCGGTGGCGCGCGGCGGCATCCGCTGGTCCGACCGGCGCGAGGACTTCCGCACCGAGATCCTGGGATTGATGAAGGCGCAGCGCCTGAAGAACGTCGTCATCGTGCCCACGGGGGCCAAGGGCGGCTTCGTGCTGAAACAGGCGCCGGCGCCGGGTGACCGCGCGGCGCTGATGGCGGAGGGCGTGGCCTGCTACCGCGTGCTGATCCATGCCATGCTGGACATGGCGGACACGCTGGACGGCGGCCGGGTGGTGACGCCGGGCGGCATCGTGCGGCGGGACGGCGACGACCCCTACATGGTCGCCGCCGCCGACAAGGGCACCGCGACGTTCAGCGACATCGCCAACGGGATCGCGACCGGGCGCGGCTTCTGGCTCGGCGACGCCTTCGCCTCCGGCGGCAGCCAGGGCTACGACCATAAGGCCATGGGCATCACCGCCCGCGGCGCCTGGGTGATGATCGCCCGGCACTTCGCCGAGTTGGGCCTCGATATCCAAACCGACCCCTTCACCTGCGTCGGCGTGGGCGACATGAGCGGCGACGTGTTCGGCAACGGCCTGCTGGTCAGCCGCCAAACCCGGCTGCTGGCGGCGTTCGACCACCGCCACATCTTCATCGACCCCGATCCGGACGCGGAAACATCGTACGAGGAGCGCGCCCGGCTGTTCGCGCGGCCCGGCTCCTCCTGGGCGGACTACGACCCGGCGAAGATCAGCGCCGGCGGCGGGGTGTTCTCCCGCGCGGAAAAGCGCATCGTCCTTCCGGCGCAGGCCGCGGCGCTGCTCGAACTGCCGCCCGGCCCGGTCGAACCCGCGGGGGTGATGCAGGCGGTCCTGCGCGCGCCGGCTGACCTGCTGTACTTCGGCGGCATCGGCACCTACGTGAAGGCCACGGCGGAAACCCAGGCCGACGCCGGGGACCGCGCCAACGACGCGATCCGGGTGAACGGCGCCGAGCTGCGCGCGCGGGTGGTGGGGGAGGGCGCCAACCTCGCCATTACCCAGGCGGGCCGCATCGAGTACGCGCGGCTCGGCGCAGAAGGAGGGGGCGGCCAGGTCAACACGGACGCGCTGGACAACGCGGCGGGCGTGTCCACCAGCGACCATGAGGTCAACATCAAGATCCTACTGGCCGACGCCGAGCGGGACGGCGCGCTGACCCGGCGGCAGCGCGACGACTTGCTGGCCAGCATGACGGACGAAGTGGCCGCCCTGGTCCTGCGGGACAACCACCTGCAATCGCTCGCCGTGTCGCTTGAGGTGCGGGACGGCGTGCGCGACCTCGGGTCCCACGCGGCGCTGATGGCGCGGCTGGAAGCGGAGGGCACGCTGGACCGCGCGGTGTCGGGCCTGCCGACCGCTGCGGCGCTGACCGCCCGCGCCGCCGCCGGGGAGGCGCTGCTGCGGCCGGAGGTCGCGGCGCTGCTGCCCGTCGCCAAGCTCTGGCTGACCGAGGCTATCGGCGACGGCGACCTCACGGCGGACCCGGCGTTCGGCGCGGCGCTGCTCGCCTACTTCCCCGCGGCGCTGCGGGACCGCTTCGCCGGGTTCGCCGAGCGGCACCGGCTGCGGCGGGAGCTGATCGCGACGGTCATCGTCAATGCCGTCGCCAACCGGCTCGGCCCGGCGGCGCTGGGACGCTTGGCGGCGGAGAACGATCCGGTCCGCGTCGCGCGGGCGGCTTGGCTTGCGGGGGGGCTGTTCGACCTGGAACCCTTGTACGACGCCATCGACCGGGCGCCGGCCGCGGCGGCGGTCCGGCTGGATGCGGCCCTGGCGGTGCGGCGGCTGCATGAGTTGGCGGCGCGGGACCTGCTCGGCGCGGCGGAACTGGACGAGCCGTTGGACGCCGCACTCGGGACCTTGCGCCCGGGCATCGCCGCGCTGGCCACTTCGGCAGCGTTGGAAGCGGCCACGGGACCAGCAGCACAGCGGCTGCGGGAGGCCGGGCTGCCGGATACGCTGGCGGCGCAGGTCGCGGCGGCGCCGCTGCTCACCACAGCGCCCGCCGTGGTGCGCCTGGCCGAAAGCCTAGGCGTGCCGCCCGCGGAGGCCGCCGTGGCCTGGCAGCGGGTCGGCCAATCCCTGGGCATCGAGGACCTGCGCGCCGCCATCGGCGCCATGCCAACCGTGGGCAGCTTCGCCGGGCGCGCCAAGGCGGCGCTGCTTGCGGACCTCATGGCGGCGCAGACCGGCTTGGCCCGGGCCGCCATGCGCGGCACGGATCCTTTGCTGCGCCCGGAAACGCCCGCGGTGCTCCAGCTTGCCCGCGAGACCGCGGCAGCGCCGGAGTTCGCCGGGCTGTCGGTCGCGACGCGGGCGGTGGCGGCGATGGCCTGAGCGGCGCCGTTCGCCGGCTCATGCCAACCGCTTGCTTTGACCGTCTCGGCGGTTGTGCCCTTTGCCCCGCGGAAAGCGTCAGCCCCTTCCGCCACCATGCGGCGTGTCGGCGTATGACGCTTCGCTTATACGCTGGACGCGCTACTGCTTGGGCGGGGCGTCCCGGTCGTGGACTTCGGCCGGCGGGTGCGTGGCCTCGACGGCGGTGAAGGCTTCCAGGATGCGGTAGCTGTGCTCGGCGCCTTTCGGGATGATCCAGGAGCTTCCTGGCTGGAGGGCCACGGTCTGCCCTTCCAGGATCAGTTCCGCCCGGCCGGACACCACGTAGCCCACCGTCTCGTATTCCCGGCGAACCGGCGGCAGCGGGTCGCTCGGCATGATGCCGTCCCACAAGCGCATCGAGAGCGCACGGCCGCTGGCGAGGTAGCGTTGGCCCTCGGCGCCCTTGGGCGCGTGGGACGCCTCGACCTTGGTGACGCTGGTATCGGCCATGCCTGCTGCTCCTAATGAGAAACCCGCCGGCCTGCGCCGGACGCGGTGTTAACCGGGACCGCGGGCGGCGGTTGCAGCCGAATCGTCAGGGCGCACGGCGCTAGACGTCGAAGAAAACGGTCTCGCCCTCCCCTTGCAGGCGGATGTCGAACACGTAGGTAGCGCCGCCGTCCCGCTGCTCGCGCCGGGCCAGCAGGGTTTCGCGCCGGACCGCCGGGTCGATCAAGCGCAGCACGGGGTCCTGCTCGTTCAGCGCCGCCTCGTCCGCGAAGTACATGCGGGTCGAAAGCCCGACGTTGATGCCGCGCGCCACGAGCCACACGTTGACGTGCGGCGCCATCGGGTGCCCGTGGCGGCCGGCGACCGGGCCGGGCTTGACCGTCTCGAAGCCGTACAACCCCGTGTCGAAATCCGTCCCCGTGCGCCCCCAGCCGCGGAAGCCGAGGTCCAGCGCGCCCTCCTGCCGGTCCGCCGGGTGGTTGTAGCGCCCGGCGGCGTTGGCCTGCCAAATCTCCACCAAAACGTCCCGGCAGGGCGCGCCCAGCCCGTCCAGCACCCGCCCTTCGATGCGGATGCGCTCGCCCGGGGTGTCCGGCCCGGCCAGCACGTTGCCGAACGGCTTGTCGAACATGGCGAACCCGGCCTGATGCGGGATCAAGCCGATGTGGACGTACGGCCCGGCGGTCTGCGACGGGGTTTCGGGCAGGTAGTCGAGCGTCATGGCATCACCCTCCCAACTTGTTCTCGAACACCGTGGCCCGCGTGCCACGCAGCACGATGTCGAACCGGTAGGCCAGGCTGTCGAGCGGCACGGCGGCGCGCAGGTCGAGCGGCGCCACCAATCGCTGCCGCGCCGCCGGGTCTGGGATGGTGCCCAAGATGGTGTCCCGGGGGATCAGCGGGTCGCCCTCGAAGTACATCTGCGTGATCAGGCGCTGCGCGAAGCCGTGGCCGAACACCGAGAAGTGGATGTGCGCCGGGCGCCAGGAGTTGATGTGGTTGCGGAACGGGTAGGCGCCGGGCTTCACGGTGCGGAAGGCGTAGCGGCCCTCGCTGTCCGTGACGGTGCGCCCGCAGCCGCCGAAGTTCGGGTCGATGGGCGCGATGTAGGTGTCGTTACGGTGCCGGTAACGCCCGCCGGCGTTGGCCTGCCACACCTCCAGCAGCGTGCCCGGCACCGCCCGCCCGTTCTCGTCCAGCACGCGCCCGTGCACGATCGTGCGCTCCCCGATCGGCTCGCCGGCCTTGGCGGCGTTCAGGATCAGGTCATGGTCGAGCGGCCCCAATTCCTCCCGCCCGAACACGGGACCCGTGACCTCCGACAGCGAGTTCTGCAGCGACCACAGCGCAAGGCGGGGGGAGCGCAGCACGCTGGTCTTGTAGTCCGGGGTGAGCGCCGGCGGGTGCTGGTCCCGGTCGCGCTGGATGAACTCGTAAGCCGCCATGCCCAACTCCTTCCGACCGTCTGCCGCCCTACGCCGCCTCGTCGATCAGCCGCGCGACCCGGCGCAGCGCCAGCAGGTAGCCCTGCGTGCCGAACCCGGCAATCACGCCGTCCGCCCGGAGCGACACGAAGGAATGGTGCCGGAAGGCTTCCCGCTTGTGCACGTTGCTGATGTGCACCTCGATCACCGGCGGCTCAAAGGCGTTCAGTGCGTCCAGCACCGCGACGGAGGTGTGGGTGAAGGCGGCGGGGTTGATGACGATGCCGCCGGCCACGGTCCGCGCCTCGTGCACCCAGTCGATGATCTCGTACTCGCGGTTGCTTTGGTGGAAACGCAGGTCGAGCCGCAATTCGCCCGCCAGCGCCCGGCAGTCGCGCTCCACGTCGGCAAGCGTCTCGTGCCCGTAGATGTGCGGCTGGCGGAGGCCCAGCAGGTTCAGGTTCGGGCCGTTCAGCACGAACACGGTGCGGCTCATCTCGCTTCCTTCCCGTCCGTGCGGCAGCGGCGCCGACGTTACCGGGGCGGACCCGGCGCCGCAATGCCGGCCAGGGCGACGCGGGCCGGCCCCGCGGCCGATTGGCGGAGCTGCCCCATGCCGGCAGCGCCGGGTGGACCTGACCGGCCCGATGCGCGCCGGGCGCAGCCGGGTCGTCAGGCGGCGGCGAGCAGGCTTTCCAGCGCGATGGGGAACCGGCGGACGCGGATGCCGGTCGCGTGCCACACGGCGTTGGCAATCGCGCCCGCCGTGCCCGTGACCCCGATCTCGCCCACCCCCTTGATGCCCAGCGCGTTGACGTGCGGGTCGCGCTCCTCGACCAGGATGGCCTCAAGCGAGGGCACGTCGGCGTTCACCGGCACATGGTACTCGCCGAGGTTCGGGTTCATCGGGCGGCCGGACCGCCCGTCCATCACGGCGTGTTCGTGCAGCGCGAACGACACGCCCCAGATCATGCCGCCGTAGTACTGGCTGCGCACCAAGCGCGGGTTGATGATCGTGCCGGCCGCGAAGGCGCCGACCAGGCGGGACACGCGGACCTGGCCCAGGTCCGGATCGACCTTGACCTCCGCGAACACCGCCCCATGCGCGTGCATGGCGTAGGTCGCTTGCGCCGCCGGGTCGGTCGCGCCGGTGCCCTGGCCCTCGATCTCCTGCAGGCCGGCGCGGGCCAGGATGTCGGCATAGCTTTCGCTCCGGCTTTCGTCGTCGCGGCGGTGCAGCCGGCCCTCGCGTGCGATCACCCCGGCGTTCCCGGCCCCGAACAAGGGCGAACGCTCGTCGCCGGTGGCGAGGTCCGCGAGCTTGGCGATGGCGTCGGCGCCGGCGCCGTGGATCGCCATGCCGACCGTCGCGGTGTGGGCGGAGCCGCCCGCGATCCCCGCGTCCGGCAGGTCGGACGTGCCGGACTTGAACTCGATCCGGTCGAGAGGAAGCCCCAGCCCGTCCGCCGCGATCTGCGCCAGCGCGGTCCAGGCGCCCTGGCCCATGTCGTGCGCCCCGGTTTCCATCACGCCGGTGCCGTCGCGCAGCAGCACCGCCCTGGCATGTCCCTGGAACATCAAGGCCGGGAAGGTCGCGGTGCCCATGCCCCAGCCGACCAGCAGCCCGGCCTCGTCGCGCATCTGGCGCGGCGCCATGGGGCGCGACGCCCAGCCGAACCGCTCGGCGCCCTGCGTGTAGCAGTCGCGCAGGGCCTTGGAGGAGAACGGCTTGCCGGACATCGGCTCCACCTCGGCGTAGTTCTTGAGGCGGAACGCCAGCGGGTCCATGCCGCAAGCCTGCGCCATCTCGTCGATGGCGCCTTCCAGCGCGATGCTGCCGGGCGCCTCGCCGGGTGCGCGCATGAACATCGGCGTGCCCGTGTCGAGCCGCACGGCCTCGTGCGAGGTGGCGATGGCCGGGCTGGCATACAGCGTGTGCGCGACGTTGGCCGCCGGCTCGAAGAAGTCGTCGAAGGTGCTCGATGCGGTCTTGGTGTGGTGGCCGATGGCGGTCAGCGCGCCGTCTTGGCCCGCGCCCAGGCGCAGCGTTTGCCGCGTCGGCGCCCGGTGGCCCACGGGACCGAACATCTGCTCCCGGCGCAGCACCAGCTTGACCGGACGGCCGACCAGGCGGGCCGCCATGATGCCCAGCACCTGCGGCCCGGAGATCAGCCCCTTGGAGCCGAAGCCGCCGCCGAGGAACGGGCTGCGGATGTGGATGCTTTCCGGGGCGATCCCGAACAGCCCGGCGATCCGCGCCTGGGCCATGGCCATGCCCTGGCTGGGCGTGTCGATGGACAGGGCGTCGCCGTCCCAGGCGGCCACGATGGCGTGCGGCTCCATGGCGTTGTGATACTGGGCCGGCGTTTCAAAGGTCGCCTCCACCCGGACCGTGGCCGCGGCGAGGCCCGCGTCCACGTCGCCGTGGCGTTCCTCGGCCGGGTTGCCGACGCCCACGGCGGGCGGGACGAAGCTCTCGTTAGAGTCCAGTCCGGCCCGGACCGGCTCGGCCTCGTAGCGGGGTGATAGCAGCGCGGCGCCCTCCGTCGCGGCCTCAAGCGTTTCGGCGATCACCACGGCAATCGGCTGGTTCGCGTAACGCACGCGGTCGCTTTGCAGCAGGTCGAGCCGGAAGGTGAACGGGTTCCCCTTCTCGTCCGGGTCCTGCGCGAGCGGCGGCTTGTTTGCGGGGGTCATCACCTCGACCACGCCGGGATGCGCCTTGGCGGCCCCGACATCGAGGCCGGCAACCCGGCCGCGGGCGATGCTGCTCACCGCCAGCACGGCGTAGAGCATCCTGTCCGGGTGGTTGTCGGCGGCGTAGCGGGCACTGCCCGTGACCTTGAGAACGCCGTCGCGCCGGGTGAGGGGCTGGCCGATGCTGGAACCGTGGCGGACGTGCGCCGGGTCTTGGGTGAGGGTGATCTCAGGCATGGGGGGTCGCTCCGGACAGGGGTGCGAAGGGAGAGGCGGGAAGCGCGGGCACGCGCCCGGGCGTTCCGGCCGCGGCGAGCGTCAGGGCGCGCACGGCGATGCGCCGCGCCAGCTCGATCTTGAAGCCGTTGTCGCCGGAGGGCTTGGCTTCCGCCAGTGCGGCCTCGGCTGCCCGGCGGAAGGCGTCGGCCTCCGGGCGCGCGCCGGCCAGCGCCGCCTCCGCCGCGCGGGCGCGCCAGGGCTTCAGCGCGACGCCGCCCAAGGCGAGCCGCGCCTCGGCGATCCGGCCGCCATCCAAGCGCAAGGCGGCGGCGGCGGAGACCACGGCGAAGGCGTAGGAGGTGCGCTCGCGCAGCTTGACGTAGCGGGCATGGGCGGCGAACTCCGCCGCTTCGGCCGGCAGGCGCAGGGCGGTGATCAGCTCGCCCGGCTCCAGCACGCTTTCGCGTTCCGGGGCATCGCCGGGCAGGCGGTGGAACGCTTCGAGCGGGACCTCGCGCCGGCCCGCCGTGCCCTCGATCTCGACGACGGCATCGAGCGCCGCGAGCGGCACGCAGAAGTCGGACGGGTGGGTGGCGATGCAATGCTCGCTCCATCCCAGCACGGCGTGCAGGCGGTTCTCGCCGCCCCGGGCGTCGCAGCCGGCGCCGGGGACGCGCTTGTTGCAGGCGCTGGCCGTGTCGTAGAAATACGCGCACCGGGTCCGCTGCAAGAGGTTGCCGCCGACCGTCGCGGCGTTGCGGAGCTGGGCCGACGCGCCGGACAGCAGCGCCTCCGCGACCGCCGGGAAGCGTCGGGCGAACTCCGGGTGGTGGGCGAGGTCGGCGTTGCGCACCAGCGCCCCGATCCGCACGCCGCCGTCCGGCAGGCGCTCGATCCCATCCAGGCCCGGCACGCGGCCGAGATCGACCAAGCGGCTGGGACGGGCGACGCCGCCCTTCATCAGGTCGATGAGGTTGGTGCCGGCGGCCAGAAAGGCGGCGCCCGGCGCGGAAGCGGCGGCGACGGCTTCGGGAATCGTCGCGGGCCGGACGTAATCGAACCGGTTCATGCCGCCTGCTCCCGCCCGGCCCCGTCCAGGGCTTTCTGCGCGTCCAGCACCGCTTCCGTGATCCCGGCGTAAGCGCCGCAGCGGCACAGGTTGCCGCTCATGCCTTCGCGCACCCGCTCCGGGTCGTCGCCGGCCTGGCCTTCCGCGAGGAGGCCGACCGCGCTCATGATCTGGCCCGGCGTGCAGAACCCGCATTGCAGCGCGTCATGCGCGATGAACGCGGCCTGGACGGGATGCAGCTCGCCGCCCTGCGCCAGCCCCTCGATGGTCAGGATGTCCGCGCCGTCGTGGCTGACGGCGAGGGCCAGGCAGGCGTTGATCCGGCGCCCGTCGATCAAAACCGTGCAGGCCCCGCACTGCCCGCGGTCGCACCCCTTCTTGGCGCCGGTCAGGTCCAGGCGCTCGCGCAGCAGGTCCAGCAGCGTGACCCGTGGGTCGTCCAGCATCACGGTTCGTTGCGTGCCGTTTACGGTAAGGTTGATTGACAAGCTCATGCACTGCTCCGATCAAAGCTGTTGTCGGGGGGCAAGCCCTGGCGTGGGCGCGTCGCGAAGGCCGCCCAGGCCGGCGGAAAACTTCTGACGCGGCCACCCCGTTCCGGCGCCGCCGATGTGTTATACGGAGGGTGCCTCCGCTTTTCAAGCGGGGCGCGAGGCTGGATAGGCGAGATGGGTGGGTGTTCAAAAGAAGTCGCGAAAAGGCCGCGCGCCGACGCGCTTCGCAACCGCGAGCGCCTGCTGGAGGCTGCAAAAACGGTGTTCAGCGCCGGCGGCGCGAATGCCAGCCTGGAAGCCGTGGCGCGGCAGGCCGGCGTCGGCATCGGCACGCTGTATCGGCATTTCCCGACCCGCGAAGCCTTGTTCGAGGCGGTATACCGCCGCGAGGTCGAGCATCTCGCGGACCTTGCCGAGCGGCTCGGGACGGAGGCCGCGCCGGTTGACGCGCTGCGCCGCTGGATGCGTTCCAACGTGGAGTTCGTCGCCACCAAGAAAGGCATGTCGGCGGCGCTGGCGCTGGCTGCGACCGCTGCTTCGCCGGGCTTGTCCGCCTACACGTTCGACAGCCTGGCCGGGGCCGTGGGGCTGCTGCTGCGCCGGGCGGCGCAGGCAGGCGAGGTGCGCGCGGACATCAGCCCGGAGGACCTGCTGCGCGTCCTGATCGGCATATGCCACACCCATGACCAGCCCGGCTGGCAGGAGAACGTGCTGCGTTTGGTCGATGTGTTCGTGGACGGGTTGTGCAGGCCGTCGGGCGGCACCGTTGGTTGACCCGTGCGCGGTTGCCGATGGTCACCCATCCTACGGCATGGATCGCGTAGGATGGGTGAAACCCATCGCCGGATGACGGTCATTCAACCAAGCCGGCCGTATCAGCCGCCGGCCAAGCAATCAGGGGGGCGAGGCGGTGGCGGGGCCGGGCAGCGCGCCGGCGCCGGGCTTCACCGAGCCGTCCGGCTGCGGCACGGCCACGGGCGCCACGACCACCGGGGCGACGCCGGCGCGGCCGTCCAACCCGATCTGCTGCGCGGTGGACCGGGACAGGTCGATGGTGCGGCCGTCTACGTAGGGGCCGCGGTCCTGGACCGTGACCTCGGCGGTCTTGCCGGTCGCGGTGTTGGTCACCTTGGCGACGGTGCCGAGCGGCAGGGTCTTGCTCGCGGCGGCCTGGCCGGCGTGGTTGAAGGGGCGGCCGTTGGCCATGGTCTTGCCCTGGAAGGAAGGCGCGTAGAACGAGGCCTTGCCGGTCTGCTTGCGGCCGCTGCGGTCCTCCACGATGCGGCGGCCCGCCACCGGGCCGAGCGGCGGCTTGCGGGCGAGGCTGCGCGCTTGTTCCTGGACGTCCGGGCTGTTGACGTCGAACGGCACGCGGCCGGATTCGGCCGGCGCCGCCCGGGCGTCCAAAGCCATCAAGGCGGCCACGGCCGCGGCGGCGGCGAAAAGGCGGGGGGTCATCGGGCGATCCTTCTGCGATGTTGAGCGTCGTCTCGAAAACCTAGCGTCGTCTTTAAAACGAGATAGGTTCAATGGAGACGCACGACCATCGCCAAGGTTGCATCCCACCTCCGCGCGGGCGCGGCCGGCGCCGCGTCCAGGCTCAGCGCAGGATCATCGCGTGGACGATCCACGGCGGCAGCACGACGGCGCCCGCCAGCGCCGCCGCCGCCGGCGCCGCGGCCAGCCCGGCGCGCAGCCACCCGCCGCCCGGCACCCGGAACACCGGCAGGCTCAGCGCGAGGAACGGCAGGATCGGGAGGAAGTAGCGGCCCGACGGCCCTTGCACGGCCGCGTTGCCCACCAGGGTCCAGGACAAGTACTGCGACAGGTAGATGCCCAGCACGCAGGCCACGGCCGCCGCGATGCCCAGCGCGAAGCCCGCCGGGCTGCCCCGTCTTTCTCCGGTCCGCCGGGCCAGGAGGTCGCACAGCAGCGCCGCCGGCACCGCCGTCCACCAAAGGGTGTAGAGCGTCCGGGGCAGCACAACGTTCAGCCAGCCCAGCACGCCCACGGCGCTGCGGAGCAGGGTGGGGTCATGGATGAGGCTGGTCCAGGGGAGGCTCAGGATGCGCAGCGGGTGCGCCAGCAGGATGCCGAGCTGCGCCGCCGGGTTGGTCTCGTCGAACACGGCGGGGCGCGGACCCAGCCAAAGCGGGCCGGGTTCGTAGGGGGGCTTGGGAAACGCCGTCGCGACGTGGGCAACGGCGAGCCAGCTCCAAAGCAGGGCGGGCAGCAGCAGGAGGACGACGGCCGCGGCGCGCCCCAGCAGCGGGCGGCGGAGGGCCAGCCAGTCCCGCGCCGGCGGCAAAGGCAGCAGCAGCAGCGCCAGCAGCGGCGCATAGGGCGGCTTCACGGCCGCGACACAGGCGAGCAGCAGCCCCGCCGCCCAGAACGCGGCGCCGCGCGGCAGCGCCGGCCCGTCCGCCGCGGGCACGTCCGAGCGCGTCAGCAGCGCCGCCGCGAGCGCGCTCGCCGCGATGATCTGGCCGTCCTGGTTGACCGACGCCGCGAGGCTCACGGTCATGGGCAGCATCAGCGTGCAGAACAGCAGCGCATGGCCCCGGCGCGCGAGCAGCAAGGCCGCGAGGCCCAGGGCGACGAAGCTGGCGGCGTTGGCAAGCCGGGCCGCGTAGGTCGCGACGAACGGCCCGGCCCCGGCCCGCTTCGCCATCCCCATGCCGGCCGCCGCCGGGCCGTAAAAGACCGGCATGTAGATCGCGACGCTCGGGATGGGGTAGAAGTATCGGAACCCGGCCCAGCCCTGTTCCCTGGCCCGGGTCAGGTCCTCCAGGGTGATCTTCGGCCGCTCCGGACCGTTCTGCACGCCGAACAGCGCCTGGTCCACGTCCAGCCCGGCCCTGATCCGGGTCGTGCCGTTCTCGACGAACGGCCCGCGCCGGCCGATCCATTGCCCGTGCAGCAGGCTGGCGGCGCGCAGCACGTGCGCCGGCTCGTCGGCCACCTGCCCCAAGGGCGTCAGCAGCGCGAGGGTGATGCAGGTCGGCAGCGCGACCGCCACGAACAGCGCCGCCAGCGCGCGGCGGACGGACCACCTGCCGGCGTGTTCGATGAGAACCGCGCGAAGCCCGCTTCCCGGTCCGTGCGGCGTGGGAGCTTGGCGGCGCCCGGCGTCCGTGCCGGCGCCGCTCACGACGCGAGGTCCTCGCCGAGCGGCGCCGTGCCGGGGCGGACCACGCGGGCGATGAGCTGTCCCACACGCAGCGTCAGCGCCAAGGTGGCGGCGGCCCCGACCGCCAGCATCCATCCTCCCAGCGGGCTGGGGGACGACCACGCCATCCCCGACCCGGCCAACGTGCCCAGCAGGACGTAGCCGAACAGCGCCGGCATCGCCGCCAACGTGCCGAGCGCGTAGTCGCGCAGCCCGATGGAGGACAAGCCCAGCGCGTAGCTCGTCGCGGCGAACGGCATCACGGGCGAGACCCGCAGCAGGCAGGCCATGCGCCAGCCGTCCCGCGCGATCATGCCGTCAAGCGCGCGCAGGCGGGACCGCTTCGCCAGGACCCGTGCCACCGCGGGGCGCAGCACGGAGCGGCTCAGCGCAAAGGCGAGCACCGCGCCCGCCAGCGTGCTCACCCCCGACACGGCGAAGCCGACGGGCAGCCCATACAGCACCCCGGCGGCGACGCCGAGCATGGAAGCCGGCAGGACGCCGCTCACGGCCACGAGGAGCTGCACGAGGGCGAACAGCACGCGGCCCGCGGCGCCGAGGTCGCGCACGGCCTGCAAGCCGTTCTCCATCCGGGCCATGAGCAAGGCGGGCGAATGCCCGGCGAGGACGCCCGTTGCGATCAGCCCGGCCGCGAGAAGAACGAAAACGAGCCGGCCCCACCCCGTCCCGCTCATGCCTCCCGGGCTTCCGGCAGGTGCAAGCGCTGCTCGCCGCCGCCCGCGAACAAGGGCGAATGCGCGAAACCCATGCGCTGCAGCCGGAAGCTGAAGGAGGTTTGCAGCACGCCCAGCCCGTAAACGGTGCTGCGCTGCAGGTTGATCGAGGACGCCTCGGGGAAATACTTGGTGGGGCAGGAAATCTCGCCGACGCGGAAGCCGAAATACAGCGCCTGCGACAGCATCTGGTTGTCGAACACGAAGTCGTCGGAACAGGCATGGAGCGGCAGCCGCTCCAGCACCGCCCGGCTCCAGGCGCGGTAGCCCGTGTGATACTCCGACAGCTTGGCGCCGAGCAGGAGGTTCTGCGTGAGGGTGAGGGCGCGGTTGGCGACGTATTTCCAAACCGGCATCCCGCCGGCCAGCGCGCCCCGGCCCAGGATGCGGCTGCCGAGCACCACGTCGAACTGGTCGGACGCGATCATGGACGCCATGGCCGTGACCAGCCGGGGGGTGTACTGGTAGTCCGGGTGCAGCATGACCACGATGTCGGCCCCGCGGTCGAGCGCCGCCTGGTAGCAGGTCTTCTGGTTGCCGCCGTAGCCGCGGTTCCGATGGTGCTGCAGGGTGTGCAGGCCGAGACCGCGGGCCACCGCCACCGTGTTGTCGCGGCTCGCGTCGTCGGTGAGGATGATGTCGTCCACGATGTCCCGGGGGATCTCGGCGACGGTTTGCCGGAGGGTGCGTTCCGCGTTGTAGGCCGGCAATACGACGGAGACCCTGCGGTTGCTGATCAAGCGGACGCTCCAAGAGAAGGCTGTTCATGCCGATGTAGCCGCGTCCCGCGCGTAAGCGCAGCGTCATGCGCCGCCTGGGGGTGCGAACGAGAGGCGGATGGCGCTCCGCTTATCCGCCCTACGATCCTGAGCATGTGTGTCCCAACTTGCAGGAGGTTGCTTAGCCGACCTCAATCGGGGTGTTGCCGTAGCGGTGAATCACTTAATGAAGTGGCCAGCCGCGAACGCCGCAACCAGGGCGGCGAAGATCGAGACCGCAATCTTGATGAACTCGATCCTGGCGTCGCGCTGGATCTTGGCGATGTTGGCTTCCATCTGCTTGATGTTGGTTTCCATCTGCCTCACTCTCAACTCATGTTCGAGCAGTTCCTGCTCGTCACTCAGCGGCACTCTACCATTCCTGTCCACACTACATTGCAGACCCGACTGCAAGCCGCCGAGCCTACGTGTCGGACCGTCCCATACCAAGCTTCCACTGTCCGCTCAACCTTCCCTGGGGCGGCCCGGCGCGGAAGCGCGTGCCGGTCAGGACGCCACGGCGTCCAGCAGCCGGCTTGGCGCCTGCGCCCCGGCCTGCGCCGGCATGCCCACGGCCGCCGCCTGCGCTTCGGCCACCGTCCGGGACAGGATGGCGGCGACCCGGGCCGCGTCGGGCAGGGAGCGCAGCATCGGCTCCGGGCAGCGCAGGCGCCACGGGCGCGCGTGCGGCCACAGCTTGGCATAAGCGACGGCCCGGCCCGGCTTCAGCCGGATCGGCATGTCGCCCGTGCGCCCCTCCGACACCGCCACCGCGCCGATCAGCCGCATCGGCAGCGCCAGCGTCGCGGTCAGGGCGACGCCGTATTGCATCAGCACCCGCTGGTTGGTGACGGTGTAAAGCGTGGTCCGCCCGGTCGCCCAGGCCACCGCCGCCACGCCGGCCACCACCAGCCCGCCCAGCAGCACCAGCGGCGCGATGTCGCGCACCGCCTGCCATGGCGGCAGGCCCCCCGCCCGGGCCGCGACGGCGTTGGCGAACACCAGGGCGCACAGCCACAGCACCACCGCGCGGATGTGGAACGCGCCGGTTGCCAGCGCGCGCCAGCACGGACGCCCCTGCCAGATCAGGACCTCCCCCGGGCGCAACGCCGGGGATGGCGGCCGGGCGAGCACACCATTCACAGCGCCACCCCGTCCGAATAGAAACGCCCGCCGGCGTAGTAGGCGTTCACCATGTCTTCCTCCCGCGCAGTGATGCTGTCCGGCGCCCGGGGGCGTGGCACGTCGTTGAACTGGCCCCGGTGCAGGGCGGTCACGCGGATGTCGCGCTCGCGCTCGTTCACGTCGCAATGATGGATCGGCAGCAGCACCCGGCCGGTGCCCCCGCCTTCACCCAAGCCCTGGCCCTCGTCCAGGCTGATCTCCAGGTAGCGCAGGATCTTCACGCCGCGGTCCACCCACAGCTCCTCGACCCGGCCCACGGGCAGAAAGCGGATGTCCAGCACCCGCATCCCGCGCAGGTCGGTTTCGCCGGGCATCACGTCCCAGCCCTCGGCGGCGCGCAGCGGCTGCACCTGCGGCTCGTTGTCCGCCATCAGGAACGGCTTGTCGTGGCGCATGACATAGGTGCCCGGCCCCACCGCGGCGGTCAGCGGGTTGCCGTCCGGCACCAGCGGGCCGCCGGCGAAGCGGAACTGCGGATGGGCGCGCACCGGCGGCGCCGGGTCGTGGTGCGGCTGGGCGGTGGCGCTGCCGTCCAAGCGCAGCAAAGGGCGGGACGGCGGCAAGAGCATCGGCCCGGCCAGCGGGGGCAGGCCCAGGTTGTCCTTGGGATAGCCTTCCCGCTGGTCCTCGCGTCGCAGCAGCAGCACGATGCCGATGAACGCCAGGAAGAACAGCCACCACGCGGCCTGGGCCACGTCGATGTACTCGGTGATCGCGCCTGCTTGCATGGGGGGAACCTCGTCAGCGTGCGGCGGCGGTGGTGGTGGCGGGCGTGAGCGCGGGGTAGTCGCGCACCATGTTGGCGCCGTTCAGTGGCTGGGGAACGCCCTGGTGGCAGGTGGCGCACACCACCAGGCCGTTGCCCTGCTGCACCCCGCGCTGCCGCGCCGGGATCACCGGCAGGTCGGTTTCCTGCACCCGCTCCCGGGTTTGCGGAATGGCGGCGGCGACCTCCAGCAGGAAGTTCCTGTTCAGGTCCCGCACCAGGCGCAGCGCGTTGTAGCCGGTCCAGCGCTGGGGCGTGCTTTCGTTCCAATCCCACAAGGCGCGCGAGTTGTGGCAATAGCCGCAATTGACGCCGATGCCGTCCGAGTACTGCATCATCATCTCGTAAACGCGCTTGGCGACGACCTGGGCCGCGACGCGGTGGGTCGGCAGGGCGGTGTCGGACTGCACGTGGATCGGCTCGTCGCCCACGTACCACTCGTCCCACCCGTTGTCGGGGAAGAACTTGCGCACGGTGTCGGCGGATTCCTGCCAGTTGTCCCGCTTGGCGACGAAGCGGCGCTGTGGCATGGGCGCCTGCGGGAACCAGGTTTCCGACGGCACGGGCTGGCCGCGGTGGCAGGAATAGCAGGTGACGCCGCTGGGCTCGACGTGCTCCTTCCAGTCGGCGTTCAGGTGCCGGGTCATCCGGAGCATGACGCGCGCGGCGGCTTTGGCGGGCTTGGCGTCCGACGCCCAGTCGTCCCCGGCGTGGCAGAAGCCGCAACCTTCCCGCGGCGACACCCATTGGGTGATGGCCTGCTGCGTCCGCATGAACTCGGCGGCGCTCACGTCGGTCAGCACCTGGACGTTCTTGTAAACCTCCGTCGCCATGGGGCCGCCGGCCTCGGCGGGCGGCAGCGGGGCGGGGGCCTTGTTGGAGGCGAGCCAGGTCCGCGCCGGCTCGAACTGGACGCCCTGGGGGAAGCTCATCTCCGTGCCCCGGGGCGTGTGCTCCCAGGTCGGCACGAACAGGACGAACGCGGCGCCGGCCAGCAAGGCGGCGCCCGCGGCGAGGGTGATGGACTTCACCGCGCCGGCTCCGGCTGGCGCACGTCCAGTTGCGGCAGGCGCGGCGCCATGCCGGGCGGCAGGCTGTCCGGGATCGGCTGCACGCGGGCGTATTGCGGCGCGATGCCGTGCTTCACGCCCCACAGGAACCAGTTGTCCACCACGGTTCCGGTCATCAGGATGCCGATGCCGCCGGTCAGCGTGGTCAGCGTCGCGAAGGTGAACAGCCAGCGGTGGACGGAATCGAAGTTGGCATTGAACCCCATGGTCCAGCGCCAGAACAAGGAGCCGCGCTCCATGGCGGTGCCGGGGTCGGTGATCTCGTGGGTTTCGCGCTCGCCGCCGAACTTGGCGACCGCCAGGATGGTGCCGCCGTGCATGGCGAACAGCATGGTCGAGCCGTACAGGAACACGATGGAAAGCATGTGGAACGGGTTGTAGAAGATGTTGCCGTAACGGAGCGAGAACGTGGCCGTCCAGTTCAGGTGCTCGATGATCCCGAACGGCACCGCCTCCGACCAGGACCCCATCAGGATCGGCCGGATGAAGCCCAGCACCAGGTAAAGCCAGATCGCCGAGGCGAAGGCCCAGCACACATGCGTGCCCATCCCCAGCGCCCGCGCCCGGCGGTACATGCGCACCCACCACAACAGGATGGACGCCGTGAGGAAGAACCCGGCCATCAGCCACCAGCCGCCGTCCTCCAGCGGCGGGAACAAGGACAGGCCCTGCTTGGCCGAGGGCGGCTCCAGCGCCAGGAAGGGCAGCATCTTGATGAAGCGGAGGACGTTCCAGTCCACGGAGGCCCACATGTTGAGGCCGATGATCTCGATCGCGATGAAGCCGCAGATGATGGAGGCGAGGCCCAGCCCGCCCAGGTAGGTCGGCCCCACCTGGTTCTCGCCGATGCGGCCGAGCCAGCGGGAGCGGAACGGGCGGAGGCGCCGGGGCGCGCTGCCGCGGGGCAGCGGGAGGCCCATCTCGTCGGGGCCTTGCAGCTCGAAGGACGTGAACAGGGTGTGGTAGCGGGCCATGGCGGCGGCTCCTGCAAGGGTCAGTTGAAGCCGGCGGCGCTCCAGATCGGGAGGTGCAGGTACCAGTCCCACCAGTACGGCCAGCCGCGGGTCCAAACGGTGCCGGAGATCAGGATGCAGACCGCGCTCCACACCCCGGCGTTGATCGCCAGGAAGAAGCCCAGCCGGTGGATGCCCAGCTCGCCGATGGAGTAGGCGATGGTGTCGCGGAAGTACACGCTTTCATGCTCGGCCGTTTTCACGCGCCCGCCCGGCGGCGGGTGGGCGGAGGCGAGGATTTCCCCGCTGTGCAGCGCCAGCGCGAAGGTCGTGGTGAAGAAGAACGTCACCGCCAGCATGTGCGCGGGGTTGTAATGGAAGTGCAGGTATTGGTAGCCGGTGTTGCTGACCCAATCGAGGTGGCTCATGATCCCGTACGGGAAGCCGTAGCCCCAAGCGCCCATCAGCACCGGCCGGATCACCACCAGGCTGACATAAGCGAAGATGGCCGCGGAAAAGCCGATGGGCACGTGGTAGCCCATGCCCAGCTTGCGCGCGATCTCCACCTGGCGCAGCGCCCAGGACACGAAGGCCACGATGGCGAAGAAGGTGATCCACTGCCAAAGCCCGCCATCCCCCAAGGGAGCGAAGGCCAGGCCCCGGCTGATCGGCGGCGGGTTGATGGTGATGGCGAAGGGCTGCCAGGTCGGCCCGGTGGCGGCGCCGTAGAAGATCAGCAGCGTGCCGAGCAAGGCGGAAGCGGCGGCGGTGACGCCGAAGAAGCCCACGTAGAACGGGCCGACCCAGAAATCGAACAACTCGCCGCCGACCAGGGTGCCGCCGCGGACCCGGTATTTCGCTTCGTAGGACAGAAGGGCCATTGCGCGCTCCGGTTACCCCTTGTCCCTGTCAGTAAAACCTGACAGTTTTTGCGTCAATCAAGAGTGACACTTAAGGGGAGTGCCCGATGAGTTCTCACAGATACGTGATGGTGGCCGCCCTGGCAGCTTTGGCCGCCGCGGCGCCGGCCTCCGCCTGGGCGGACCGCGCCGCGCGGGCGACGTTCCTGCGCGCCGGACCGGGCTTGCACTACGCCGTGACGGACGAGGTGGACCGCGAAGCGAACCTCGACGTGCTGCGCTGCGCCGACGCCTGGTGCAAGGTCCGGTTCGAGGGCGCGGTCGGCTGGGTGGAGGCCGCAACGGTGACGGCGCAGGCCGCGCCGGCGCCGCAGCCGAAAGGCACGGAACCGTGCTTCGAGGACCGGCAAGCCGGATACGGCAAGGGGGAGCGCACCCGCTTCTGCCCGCGCTGAAGGGCGGCGGGACCGGCGCGGCGGCGCATGGCCGGCAGGTGGCGCGGGATTTGGACCTGCTGCGCCTGCCGCCTCCGCCCTGGACCGCCGCGGCCACCGGCCCGGACGGGGCGGCGGCGGCCGACGTGATCGTGGTCGGCGCCGGCATGTACGGCGTCGCCGCGACCGCCGCCCTGCTTATGAAGGGCCTCCGCGTCCTCATGCTGGACCGCGCGCCCGAGGGTCAGGAAGGCCCGTGGATCACCTATGCCCGCATGGAAACCCTGCGCAGCCCCAAGCACCTGCCCGGGATCGCCCTCGGCATCCCGTCGCTGACCTATCGCGCCTGGCACGAGGCCCGGTTCGGCGCCGCGGCCTGGGATGCGCTCGTGAAGGTCCCGAACGGGCTGTGGCAGGACTACTTGACCTGGGTGCGGACCGTGCTCCGTTTGCCGCTGCGGAGCGGGGTTGCCGTGGAGCGCATCGCCCCCGGCGCCGGGCTGGTCGCCTTGGACGTGACGGAGGCGGGCGTCCGGCGGACCCTCCATGCCCGCCGGGTGGTGCTGGCCAGCGGGCGGGCCGGCATGGGCTTCGCCGTGCCGGACTGGGTGGACTGCGCTTTGTGGCCGGACCGGGCGGCGCACACGGCCGAGCGCATCGACTTCGACGCCCTGCGCGGGCGCGCGGTGGCGGTGGTCGGCGCGGGGCCGTCCGCCTGGGACAACGCCGCCACGGCCTTGGAGCAGGGCGCGCGCCGGGTCGATATGTATGTGCGCCGGCGGGAGCTGCCGCAAATCAACAAGGGCCGCGGCGCGGCGACGCCGGGCTTCTTCGAGGGCTGGGCCGGGCTGCCGGCGGCGGAGAAGTGGCGCATCCTCGCCTTTCTGCACGACCTGCAGGCCCCGCCGCCGCACGAGACGGTGCTGCGCACGGTGCGCCAGGCCGGGTTCCACATCCACTTCGGCACCGAGCTGCGGGGCGCCGTGCGGTCGGAGGGCGGCATCCGGCTGGCCTTGCCGGACGGGGGGGCCGCGGGGGCGGATTTCCTGATCCTCGGCACGGGGTTCGACACCGACCTGCGGCGGTCGCCGGAGCTGGAGGGCGTCGCGGGCGCCATTGCCACCTGGGCCGATTGCTACGTCCCGCCCGCCGGGTTGCAGCGCCCCGGCCTCGGCCGCTTCCCCTGGCTCGGCGACGGGTTCGAGCTGACGGAGCGCACGCCCGGCGCTTGCCCCGGCCTGTCCCGCATCCACGCCTTCAACCATGCCGCCTTTGCCAGCCTCGGCGCCATCGCGTCGGACATTCCGGGCGTGTCCGCCGGGGCGGAGCGCCTGGCCCACGCGATGGCGGCGCACGTCTTCGCGGAGGACATCGCCCATGTCCGCCGCGAGCTGGAAGCCTTTGCCGAGCCGGAACTGCAAAACACGCCGTTCTTCGTGCCCGAACGCTTTGCGCGTCCCTGAGTGCGGCTGATGGTCACCCATCCTACGCGGCCCATGCCGTAGGATGGGTGACCATCAGCCGCGTAGGACGGATAAGCGAAGCGTCATCCGTCATGGATGGAAGGCATTCGGCCGCCGGCATAGTCAGCCCGGCGGCACCCACCCCCGCCCCGGCACGGCGGCGACCAGGGCCTGCGTGTAGGGGTGCCGCGGCGCGCCCAGCACGGCGGCGGCCTCGCCCTGCTCCACCACGACGCCCGCGCGCATCACCGCCACCCGGTCGCAAACCTGCGCCGCCACCCGCAGGTCGTGAGTGATGAAGATCATCGACAATCCGAGCCGGGCGCGCAGGTCGGCCAGCAGCCGGAGCACCTGCGCCTGCACGGACACGTCGAGCGCGGACACCGCCTCGTCCGCCACCAGCACCTCCGGACGCAGGGCCAGGGCGCGGGCCAGGCCGATGCGCTGGCGCTGGCCGCCGGAGAACTCGTGCGGGAAGCGGCCCATCGCGTCCGGCGCCAAGCCCACCAGCGCGAACAGTTCCCGCGCCCGGGCCGTCGCCTCCGCCCGGCCCACGCCGTGCAGCATCGGCCCCTGCGCCACCAGCTCGCCCGCCCGGCGGCGCGGGTTCAAGGAAGCGAAGGGGTCCTGGAACACCATCTGCACCCGCGCCGCCTGGCGCCGCATCTCCCGCCGGGGCAGACGCAGCAGGTCCGTGCCGTCCAGGCGGATGCTGCCGGCGTCCGGCTCCAGCAGGCGCACGATGCAGCGCGCCAGCGTCGATTTGCCGGACCCGCTTTCCCCCACGATGCCGAGCGTGCCGCCGCGGGGCAAAACGAGGCTCACGTCGTCCACCGCCCGCGTGACCCGGCCGCGCCGGAACAGGCCGGGCCGGCCAAACGTCTTGGACACGCCCTGCACCACCAGCACCGGGGGCGCTTCGGCGGGCGGCGGGACGGCGGCGGCGGCGCGGGCCAGCGGCGGCACGGCGGCGATCAGGGCCTGGGTGTAGGGGTGCCGTGGCCGTTGCAGGATGTCCGCCGCCGGACCCTGCTCGACCACCCGCCCGGCCTGCATCACGGCCACGCGGTCGGCGATGTCGGCCACCACGCCGAAGTCATGGGTGATGAACAGCACCGCGGCGCCGCGGCGGCGCTGCAAATCCCGGATCAAGGCCAGGATCTGCGCCTGCGTCGTCACGTCCAGCGCCGTGGTCGGCTCGTCGGCGATCAGCACCGCCGGCTCCAGCGCGAGCGCGGTGGCGATCACCGCCCGCTGCCGCTGCCCGCCCGACAGCTCGTGCGGATAAGCGCGGGCGACGGAGGCCGGGTCGGGCAGCCGCACCTCCTCCAGCAAGGCCAGCACCCGGCGCCGGATGTCCCCGCGCGCCAGGTCCGTGTGCGCGGCGAACATCTCCCCAACCTGGTCGCCGATGCGGCGCAGCGGGTTGAGCGCGGTCATCGGGTCCTGGAACACGGTCGCGATCCCGGCGCCGCGCACCCGGCGCATCGCCGGCTCCGAAAGGGCCAGCAAATCGGTGCCCGCCAGCGCGACCCGCCCCGCGGCCACGCGCACGCCGGGCGGCAGCAGGCGCATGACGGCGCTGGCCGCCATCGACTTGCCGGACCCGCTTTCCCCCACCATGCACAGGATTTCGCCCGCATGGAGGCTGAACGACACGTCCTGCAGCGCGAACGGCCGGTCCGCGCCGGGCGGCAGCGCCACGGTCAAGCCGGCGACTTCCAGGACGGCGCTCAACCGCGGTCCCGGAGCCGCGGGTTCAGCGCGTCGTTCAGCCCTTGGCCCACCAACGACACCGCCAGCACGGTGAGCAGGATCGCGACGCCGGGGATGGCCGACACGTACCACTGCACCCGCAACACGCCCTTGCCCGCCCCGATCAGGTTGCCCCAGGATGCGACGTTCGGGTCCGACAAATTGAGGAACGCCAGCGCGCTTTCCAGCAGGATGGCGGACGCCATCACCACCCCGGCATACACGATCACCGGCGGCAGCGCGTTGGGCAGGATTTCGCCCAAGATGATCCGGGCGTTGCCCATGCCGAGCGTGCGGCAGGACTGCACGAACTCGCGGCTGCGCAGCGTCAGGAACTCGGCCCGGGTCAGCCGCGCGGTGGCGGGCCAGGACACGGCGCCGATGGCCAGCGTCACCGTGGCGAGCGCCGAGCCGAACACGGCCACCAGCACCAGCAGCAGCAGGAAGCCCGGCAGCGTTTGGAACGCCTCGGTGACGCGCATCAGGGCATCGTCCACCCAGCCGCCGTAGAACCCCGCCAGCGCGCCCACCCCGATGCCGATGCCCAGCGACACCGCCGTGGCCACGCCGCCGATCAGCAGGCTGGTGCGCGCGCCGTGGAACACCTGCGCGGCAATGTCCCGCCCGCTCGGGTCGGTGCCGAGCGGGAAGCGGGGGTTGACGCCGGGCCATTGCAGCGGACGCCCGGCCAGGCCCAGCGGGTCGCCCGGGAAAGCCAAGGGCGCCGCCAACGCCACCCCCACGACCAATGCCAGCAACACGAGGCCGATAACCGCCGTGGGGCTGCGGAGAAAGCGCCGGACCGCCCGCACCGACCCCTACCGTCCACCGGGGATGCGCGGGTCGAGGCGGGCATACAGCACATCGACGGCGAAGTTCGCGGCGATCACCAGCAGCGCGGAGACGAACACGATGCCCAGCAGCGTGTTCAGGTCCCGCTGCACCACCGCCTCATAGGCCAGCCGTCCCAGGCCCGGCAGGGCGAACACGCTTTCCACCACCACCGAGCCGCCCAGCAGGTTGCCGACCTGCAAGCCCAGCAGCGTCACCATGGGGAGCATGGCGTTGCGCAGCGCATGGCGGACCACCACCGCGGTTTCGCTCAGGCCCTTGGCCCGGGCGGTGCGGATGAAGTCCTGGCCCATCACCTCCAGCATGGCCGCCCGCATGATCCGGAGATAAGTGGCCAGGAAGATCAGGCTGAGCGTCGCGGTCGGCAGCAGCAAATGCAGCGCCACGTCCAGCACCCGGCGCGCGCCCGCATACCCGGCGCCCACCTCCTCCAGCCCGCCCGGCGGCAGCCAGCGCAGGCGCACCGCGAACACCACGATGCCCATCAAGCCCAGCCAAAAGGAAGGCGTCGCGTAGAAGATCAGCCCAAGCGTCGAGATCAGCGTGTCCGGCCAGCGGTTGATCCGCCGCGCCGCCACGATGCCCAGCGCCACGCCCCCGGCAAACGCGAAGCCGAGCGAGGACGCCATCAGCAGCAAGGTGGCCGGCAGCCGCTCCGCGATCACGGTTGCCACGGGTTTGCCGTAGATGGCGGAATAGCCGAGGTCGAGGCTCAGGAGCCGCAGCAGGTAGCGCCCGAGCTGCACCGGCACGGTGGCGTCCAGCCCGTAGAAGGAGCGGAGCTGCGCCGCGGTGGCCGGGTCGCCGCCGCCCATCTGCGCCATCAAGGCGTCCACCGTGTCGCCGGGCGCGAGCTGCAGCAGCAGGAACAGCCCGGCCAGGATGATCAACAGCGTCGGCAAGCTGGCCAGCAGGCGCCGGCCGGCGAGGGCGAACACGGGCGGCATCATCGATCAGCCTGCGTGCGGCTGATGGGTTTCACCCATCCTACGCGGTCCATGCCGTAGGATGGGTGCAACCCATCAACGATCCACGCTGTAGGATAGGTGCCCATCAGCGATCCCGGCGGTCAAGCGGGGGCGAGCCAGGCGTCGTGCCAATCGCCCGACCCCCAGCGCGGCGTGTTCAGGCCGTTCTGCAGCCGCTTGGTGGCGGCCGTCTGGAACTCGCGCTCCGTCACCATCCAGATCGGCAGCTCCTCGTTGATCAGCTTGGTCCAATCGGCGTAAAGGGCGCGCCGCTTGGCCGGGTCGAGCTCGGCGGCGGCCTGGTCGGTGAGGGCATCGACGGCTTCGGACCGCCAGCCCCATTGGTTGGTCCAGGGCGCGCCCTTGGGGCTGCCGGAGCGGTACCACACGCTGGTGGAAACCGCTGGGTCGCCGCGGTATTGGTGCCAGCCGGTGGCGAGGTCGAAGTTCCAGTCCCGGTACACCGCGGACAAGGCGCCCGCCGTGTCCAGGTTCACGATCTCCACCTTGATGCCTACCGCCCCGAGCGATTGCTGGATGAACGTGGCGAGCAGCGGCACGTCCTCCCCGTTGTTGATCGGCACGAGGCGCAGCGTGAAGCGGACACCGCCGGCGCCGGGCTTGAACCCGGCCTCGTCCAGCAACGCCACGGCGCGCTTGCGGTCGAACGTGTAGGGCGGCGCGTTGCCGGGGAAGAACGCCGCCGCGGAGGACGGGATGGGGCCGGCCGCCGGCTTGCCCTGGCCGTACAGGAAGTTCTCGATGAAGAACGGCACGTCAACGGCGTGGGCGATGGCCCGGCGCACCCGCACGTCCGCCAGCTCCTTGCGGCGGTGGTTGAATTCCAGCGTGTTGTTGAAGGCGTTGGCCTCCGTTCCCCGCGTGGTGACGACGTAGTTCGGGTCGGACTTCAGCCGGTCGAGGTCGGCCAGCGAGATGCCGTTGTAGCACGTCACCTGCACCTGCCCGGTTTCCAGCGCCGCCGCCGCCGCGGCCCGGTCGGTGATGAAGCGCCACACGATGCGGTCCACGTAAGGGAAGCCCTCGCGCCAATAGGCCGGGTTGCGGTCGGCGATGACGTATTGGCCGCGCTCGTACTGCACGAAGCGGAACGGCCCGGTGCCGACCGGGGCGGTGTTGGCCGGGTTCTCCAGCACGTCCGTGCCCTCGAACACGTGGCGGGGTGCTATGTAGCCGAGGTCGCACAAGGCGCGCAGCAGCAAGTCCTCCGGCATCGGCCGGCTGTAGCGGAACACGGCGGTATGGGGGTCCGGAATGTCCACGGCTTCGAGGTATTGCTGCAACTGGGTGCCGTAGTTGAGGTATTTCTTCCACAGCTCCATGGCGCTGTACTGCACGTCCGCCGCGGTGAACGGCTTGCCGTCGTGCCATTGCACGCCTTCCCGCAGGCGGAAGGTCACGGTCTTGCCGTCCGGCGCGGCGTCCCACCCCGTCGCCAGCACCGGCGCGGGCTTGCCCGCCGCGTCGAGATCGACCAGGCCCTCCATCATCTTGCTGGTGATGATATAGACGCCGGTGGACGCGCGGAGCGCCGGGTTCAGGATGCGCTGCTCGCTGCTGAGGTGGGAGGTCAGCACGCCGCCCCGCTTGATCCCGGCCGACGCCGCGCTCCCTTGGGCGGCTGCGCGCCGGGCGAGGGAAAGCCCGGCGATCCCGGATGCCAGCCGCATCGCGCCGCGTCGTGTCAGCGTCATCTGGTTGGCCTTGTGTCAGGGTGGGGCATGAGGGTGAAAGCGCGGGGCCGAACGGCCCGTGCCCTCATTCTGTCGGCGCGGCTTGGCCGTGTCGAGCCGTCCCGTCATGCCAGCGGCCGAATGGTCCGGGGCGGCTGGCGGTGGATGGCGCTGCGCTTACACGGGCGGCATCACCAATCGACCCCTGTGCGGTTGATGGTCACCCATCCTGCGCGGTCCGTGCTGTAGGATGGGTGAAACCCATCAACGGTTGACGGTTGTTCAACCAAGCCGGCCGTGTTGTCCGTCCTACGCGGCGCCGTTTCGTAATCATGGATGGAAGCCATTCGCCCGCCAGCCTCCGGTCGCGGCGCCGGCCCGCGCACGCCAACCGCGGCGAAGCGTCACGCATCGTCCGCGCCGAACAGTTCGAGCGCCCCGGCACCCCCGCCTTCCGCCTGGAGCGGCCCGTCATGCGGACGGCCAAGCCGATGCGCCAG
>CAXSAZ010000004.1:198337-205003 GCA_964235485.1 uncultured Acetobacteraceae bacterium
CCCCGCCTTCCGCCTGGAGCGGCCCGTCATGCGGACGGCCAAGCCGATGCGCCAGGTCGGACAGGGTGACAAGCTGGGCCGCCGCCGCGGCGTCGCCCACCCACTCGGCCGGCAAGGTCGGCGCCAAGGCGTCCAGAAAGGCCGCGACGGCCTGCAACTGCTGCGTGAGCAGGTCAAGCGCCTGCAACGCCTCCACTGCCTGGTCCCGCTGCCCCGGCGCCGGGACGAAACAGCCCACGGCGTCCTGCAGGCCGCACGCAGACTGCCCGGCGTCGGCGAGCTCGCGGCTGACCGCGCGCAGGATGACGGCGATGCCCGCGCCCGGCGGCATCCCGCCGTATCCCCGCGGCGGCTCAGAACAGCTCAACGGAGCCAACATCGGCCGGCACGGCCTTCACGGCCTTGGCGCGGCGCTCGGCGGCGAACACCGTCGCCTCGCCCTGCTCGATCGTTATCTGCCGCGCGCGGCCGGAAGCCGGCCAGAACTGGACGCGCCGGCCCCGGTCGCCCCGCAGGCTCCCGCCCGTGAGGGTGATCCGCTCCCGCTGCAGGAACTGCTTCGCGAACTCCGCGTTCTGGGTGCCGATGTCCGTGAGGCCCTCCAGCATCCGGGCGCCGCCGAACAGCTTGGCTTCCAGCCGCTCGCGCCGCGCGCCTTCCCGCAGCAGGCCGTTGACCAGCAGCTCCATGGCATGGACCCCGTAGCGTACCGAGTCCCCGTCAGCCTCCTCGCCGCGTCCCGGCAGCAGGAAGTGGTTCATGCCGCCCACCCGGGCCAGCGGGTCGCGCAGGCACGCCGCGACGCAGGAGCCGAGGATGGTGGTCAGCACCACGGCGGGATCGCTCGTGACGTGGAACTCGCCCTGCACCACGTGGACGCGGCGCTCCGCCTCCGCGCCCGGCGGCGCAGGCGTGCGCACCGCCTGCGCCGTCCCGAAGCCCGGCGTCATGTCAGCGGCCCGAACACGGCCTCGATCTTCTGCTTCAGGGTCGCCACCGTGAACGGCTTGACGAGGTAGTTGTTGACCCCGAACTGGACGGCGCGCTGCACCAGGTCCTTGTCGGCCTGCCCGGTCAGCATGATGTAGGCCGTCTTGGACGTGGGCGGGTGCGTGCGGATCGCCCGCAGCAGGCCCAGGCCGTCGAGCTTGGGCATGTTGAAGTCGGAGATGACGAGGTGCGCCGGCGCCGCGACCAGCTTGCGCAGGCCGTCCTCCCCGTCCGCCGCTTCCTCGAAATCCTTGAAGCCGAGCTGCTGCAGCCCGCCCCGGATGAGCAGGCGCATGGAGTGCTGATCGTCCACGATCAGAACCTTCAAAGACGAAGCGATAGGCATCAGGAATCCTTCCCGCGCTGGAAATTGGTGATGTCGATGATTTCGGCTGCGATGCTTTCAAGCCGAACTTGCTTTTCCACGGCCTGCGCCTCGAAAGCGGCCTTGGGCATTCCGTAAACAACGCAGCTCGCCTCGTCCTGGCCGAGCGTGCGCGCCCCGGCCTGACGCATGGCGAGCAAGCCCTGCGCGCCGTCGCGCCCCATGCCGGTCAGGATCACGCCCAAGGCGCGCGGCCCGGCCGCCTTGGCGACGGAAGCGAACAGCACGTCCACGGACGGCCTGTGCCCGTTCACCAGGCCGTCCGGCCGCAGGCGGCACCACAAGGTCCCGCTGCTCCCGGCGACCTGCAGGTGCGCCGGCCCGCCGGGGGCGAGGTAGATGTGCCCGGGCAGCAGCGGCGCCCCGTCCACGGCCTCGCTGACCTCGGGCGCGCAGGCGCGGTCGAGGCGGGCGGCGAAGCTCCGGGTGAACGTTTCGGGCATGTGCTGGGTGATCACGGTGGGAGGGCAGTTGGCGGGCAGCCGCGTGAGGATGGTGAGCAGCGCCTCGACGCCCCCGGTGGAGGAGCCGATGGCCAGCACGCGGCCGTCGGGCCGGTATGCGGAGGGCGTCGCGTCCGGCATCGGCCGGGTTGCCGGGACCGGGGGCGCCGTGCGCGGGCGGACCCGGGCGCGCGCCGCCGCCCGCACCGTCGCCGCCAGCTCGTCGAAGGCACGGAGGCCCGCGACCGACGGTTTGGCCACGCAGTCGAACGCGCCGAGTTCGAGCGCCTCCAGCGTCGCTTCCGCCCCGCGGCTGGTCAGGGTCGAGACCATGACCACCGGCATGGGCCGCAGGCGCATGATCTTTTCCAGGAACTCCAGGCCGTTCATGGCCGGCATCTCGATGTCGAGCGTGATCACGTCCGGGTTGAGGGTCTTGATCGCCTGCCGCGCTTCCGCGGCGCAGGTGGCCTGGCCCACGACCTCGATGCCGGGGTCGCGCCGCAGCGCCGCGGCGATCAGGCCCCGCATGGTGGCGCTGTCGTCCACGATCAGGGCGCGGATCATGGCCGGTTCTCCACCCGGCGGCGGTAGGTCGTGATGCCGGCGCTGTCGAAGTGCCGGGCGGCGTCGCCGGACAGGCGCTCGGAATGGCCGATGTAAAGGTGGCCGCCGGGTTCGATCATCGGCATGAAGCGGCTCCACACCTTGGCCTGGGTGTCCTCCTCGAAGTAGATGACCACGTTGCGGCACATGATGGCCTGGAAGCGGCCCTTCATCGGCCAGGTGCCGATCAGGTTCAGCTCCCGGAACGCCACCAGCCGGCGCACCTCGTCGGCGACGCGCCATCCTTCCTTGCCGGCGCCGTCGGAAGCGCGCCCGAACCAGCGCTGCCGCAGGTCGGGCGGCACGGCGTCGATGCAGGCCTCGTCGTAGATGCCGGCGCGGCCCGTGGCGAGCACCACCGGGTCGATGTCCGTGGCGAGCACCCGGACATCCAGCCCGGCCGCGTCCGGCATCAGGGACAGGATCGTCAGCGCAATGGTGTAAGGCTCCTGGCCGGTGGAGCACGCGGCGGACCACAGCCGGACCCGCGCGCCGCCCCGCGCCGCCTTGAGCAGCGGCGGCAGCACCGCCGTCTTCATGTGCTCGAAATGGTGCGGCTCGCGGAAGAAGCGCGTGACGTTGGTGGTCAGCGCCGTGAGCATCTGGCGGCGCTCCTCGCCCCCGTCATGGGAAGCGAGGAGGGCGCGATACTCGCGGAAGCTGCCGAGGCCGAGCGCGCGCAGGCGCTTGGCGAGGCGGGAATACACCAAGGTCGCCTTGGCTTCCGACACGGCGATGCCGGCGTCGGCGTGCAGCATCGCCGCGATGGCGCGGAAGTCCTCGATGAACAGCGGGAACTCGCCATCCACGAGCGGCCGGCCGGCGTCCGGCTTCGACGGGAGGGCGCTCATGCCGCGTCCAGTTCTTGCGCGGGCAGCACGTGGTCCAGCAGGACCAGGCTGACCAGGCGGCCCTCGATGGCCAGGAGGCCGCGGACGAACGCGCGAACGCGCTCGGACGCGACGTCGGGCGGCGGCTGGATCGCCTCGTCGCCCACCGTCAGGATGTCGGACACCGCGTCCACCAGCAGGCCGATGACCTGGCGGCCGACCTGGGCGACGATGATGGCATGGCGCTCCGTCGGCTCGGAAGGCGGCAGGCCGAGGCGCGCGCCCAGGTCCACCACGGGCAGCACCGCGCCGCGCAGGTTGACCACGCCCCGTATGAAGCTGGGGGCGTGGGGCAGGGGGGTGGTGGGCGTCCAGCCCCGGATCTCGCGCACCGCCATGATGTCCACGCAGAACTCCTGGGGACCGATGCGGAAGGCGATCAGCTCGCGCCGCGCCGTCGCGTGCGCGGGGTGGGTCGTGTCATACATGGGCGAAACCTGCTGCTGGGGTGAAGTCGGGGGCTGGCGCGGCGGAGCGGGACGCGGCGATGATGGCGTCCACGTCGAGGATGAGCGCCACGCGGCCGTCGCCCAGGATGGTCGCGGCGGCGACGCCGGGCACGTGCCGGTAGTTGGCTTCCAGGCTCTTGATGACGACCTGGCGCTGGCCTTGGATCGCGTCCACGAGCAGCGCGGCGCGGGCGCCGCCCTCGCTCTCGATCAGCAGCGTGACGCCGCGGGCCGGGTCCAGCGGCTCGGTCCGGTAGCCGAGCGCCAGGCCGATATCGACGAGCGGGATGTAGGTGCCGCGGATCGAGATCACCGCGGCGCCGTCTCCCAGGCCGTGCACGTCGCCCGTCCGGGGCTGCAGCGTTTCGATGATGGCGGTCAGCGGCGTCACCAGCGTTTGGCCCTCTACCGACACCACCATGCCGTCCAGCACCGCCAGCGTGAGCGGCAGGCTCATGGTGAAGGTGGACCCTTGGCCCGGACGCGACGCGATGGCGATGCGGCCCCCCAACGCCTGGATCGAGCGCTTCACCACGTCCATGCCGACGCCCCGGCCGGAGATGTCGGAGATCGTCTCGGCCGTGGAGAAGCCCGGCAGGAAGATGAGGTTGTCGGTTTCCTCGTCGCTCAGCACGGCGTCGGGCGCGATCAGGCCCTTCGCCACCGCGCTGGCCCGCACGCGGGGACGGTTGATGCCGCCGCCGTCGTCGGACACCTCGATCACGATGCGCCCCGAGCGGTGCCGGGCGGCGAGGCGCACCGTGCCGTCTGCTGGCTTGCCGGCCGCAACGCGGTCCTCCGGGCGTTCCAGCCCGTGGTCGATGGCGTTGCGGATCATGTGCGTCAGGGGATCGGCCAGGTGCTCGATCACCGTCTTGTCCACCTCCGTGCCTTCGCCTTCCGTGACGAGGCGGACGGGCTTGCCGGTCATGGCCGAGACCTCCCGCACCAGGCGGGGCATACGCTGGAACACCGATTTCACGGGCTGCGCGCGGATCGCCATCACGCTGTCCTGGATTTCGCGCGTCAACTGCTCCAGGTCGCCGAGGCCGAGCGCCACGTTGGAGGAGCGCGGCAGGCCGGCTTCCGACACGCGCTGGGCCAGCATGGCCTGGTTGATGACCAGCTCGCCCACCAGGTCGATCAGCCGGTCCACCCGGTCGAGGTCCACGCGGATCGTGGCTTTGGCCGCCGCAGGCGCGGCGGCGGCGTCCGCCGGGCGCGACGCGCGGCCGAGGTCCGGGGCGGCGTCCGGGGCCGGCGCGGCGGGAACTGGCGCCACGGGCGGCGCGTCGGGAAGAGGCGCCACGGCCGCCTGGGATTGCTGGATCAGCGCCGCCAGGTCGATGCCGCCGATCCCGTCCGCGTCGCCCGGCGGCTGCGCCGCGGTTGGCGCGATGTCGAGTTCGCAGTCCCCTTCCACGAACTCGAACACCTCGCGGATCGCATCGGGCTGCGCGGTGACGAGTTCAATCGTCCAGGACAGGTAGGCGCCCTCGGGATCGAGGTCGGGAAAGGCGGGCAGCGCGCCCACGTCCAGCGTGACGGTGGCCGAACCCAGGCGGCCCAGCTCGCGCAGCAGGACCGCGGCCTCGTTCGCCTTGGCGTAAAGCTCGGCCGCGGGGCGGAACCGCACGGTCCAGCTTTGCCCGGCCGGGGCGGCCGGCGCGTCGAGCTCGAAGCGCAGCGGCTGGAAGGCGAGGCCGTCCATGCCGTCCTCCGCGCCGCCTCCGGCGTCGGGCTGCGGGGCTTGCGGCGGAGGGCTGCCGCTCAGCGCCTTGAGGTCGTCCACGAGCACGCGGTCGCGCTCGGCGTTCACGGCGCCGCCGTCGCGGGACACGCGGACCAGATCGGCCAGCGCGTCGGCGGCGCGCAGCATCACGCTCAGCACGCGCCCGTCCGGCGCCAAGCGCCCGGCGCGCACGTCGTCCAGCGCGGTTTCGAACACGTGGGCGAAGCGCACCAGGGCGTCCAGCCCAAAGGCGCCCGCGCCGCCTTTGACGGAATGCACGGCCCGGAACACGGCGTTCACCGTTTCCGGATCGCAGTCGCCGCCTTCCATGGTCAGCAGGCCGGTTTCAAGGGCGCCGAGCTGTTCCTCGCATTCCTGGAAGAAGGTGTCGCGGATGGCGGCCATGGGGTCCATTGGGTGTGTCCTCGACGGCAGCGGTCAGGCCGCGACGCGGCGGAGGGCGTCCACCAGCTTGACGGCGTTGAACGGCTTGACGATCCAGCCGGTCGCGCCGGCCTGCCGGGCGCGGCTCTTCTTCTCGGCGTCGCTTTCGGTGGTCAGCACCAGGATCGGCGTCGCCCGGTGACGCCCGCTGCGGCGCACGCCCTCGATGAAGCCGAACCCGTCCATGCGGGGCATGTTGATGTCGGTCACGATGACGTCGGGCGCTTCGCCTTGCAGCACCTCAAGGCCGTGGACGCCATCCACCGCCTGCACGACGCGGTATCCCGCTTCCGACAAGGCGAGCCGGAGCATGTCCCGCATGGTGCGCGAATCGTCCACGGTCAGCACAGTCTTGGCCACGGTCATGTTCTAGGCTCCGAAGTTCGGGAAAAGGGTTGAGGCGCCGAGCAGGGCCACGCCGTCGGTGAAGTCGCTCGACGGAGCGACGATGCGGAAGCACCTGCCTTCGGCTTGCCAGCAGGCTTGGGCCGAAAGGAGCACCTGCAGGCACTGCCCTCCGAGCTTGCGGACGCGGGAAGCGTCCAGCTCCGTGTCCAGCCCCCGGCGCGCCGCCAGCTCGGCGGCGAGCGGGGCCGCGGCCCGGAGGTCCAGCACGTCCGGCAGCAGCAGCGCCGGGTCGGGCTGGGAAGCGTCCAAGTTCGCGTCCATGGCTCAGAACTCCTCCCACCCTTGTTCGTCGGCGTGTGCGTGTGCGGCCATGGCGGGT